>VBIQ01000005.1 GCA_005880985.1 Chloroflexota bacterium | reverse complement strand
AATTCGCTCAGCCGCCTACCATGCATCCGAGGGCCCTCCCTGGTCCGGAACCGTCAAGCAGTCCCAGACCGTCGGGCAGGGCCCTCAGCCTGTCAACAAGGTGGGTGGGAACTACACCTAGCCCGACACCGCGCCCACCAACCGGCGCTTTCTTGGCGGTTCGCCCATGGCGGCGCGCCGGCGAGCGGCGGCAGTGTGGGTGTGTGTGGCAGCACCGACATCGGGCGGCGTTCCTGCTCGCCGGGTTGGCGACGCCGGTGATCGCCGCCGCCTGCGGCGCTGTCTCGGGTGAGGCGCCCGGCCGGGCGTCAGGCACTGCCACCCTCTTCGCCGCCGCCAGCCTGGCTCGGGTGATGGGCGGCGAAGCCGGCGCCTTCGCGCGAGCGCACCCCGGTGAATCGGTCGACGGCGACTACGAGGGCAGCCAGCAGCTGCTGGCCAAGCTGCGGGCCGATCCCGGCGTCGCCGACCTCTTCATCTCCGCCGACACCGCCCGCATGGACGAGGCGCGCCGCCAGGACCTGGTCGGCACCCCGGTGGTGCTGGCGCACAACCGCATGGTGATCATCGTCCCGCGCGGCAATCCCGGTCGGGTCACCGCCCTCGCCGACCTCGCCCGTTCCGGCACCCGTCTGGTCGTGGCGGATCCCGCCGTTCCCGCCGGTGCCTTCACCGTTCGCCTGTTCACCAACGCGGTCGCGCGCGGAGACGTCGCGGCAGGGTTCGATGCCGGCGTCGCTCGCAACACCGTATCCCGCGAGGACAACGTCGAGGGGGTGGTGACCAAGGTCGCCTCGGGCGAGGTCGACGCGGGGGTCGCGTACGCCACCGACGCCATGGCGACGTCGGACGTCGCCGCGGTGCCGGTGCCGGAGGGTGACGATCCCCTCACCAGCTATCCGGCTGCGGTGACCCGGCAGGCGAGACACGCGCGGGTCGCGGCCGACTTCCTCGCCTTCCTCCGGTCGTCCGCCGGCCAGGACATCCTGCGGCGCGCCGGCTTCCTCCCGCCGTGAACCATGTCGGGCAAACCCATGCCGGGGTGCGGGCCGCCTCGGCGATTCCGGCACACTGGGTGATGAGCGGCATCCTCGCCGTCATCGCCGCGCTCTTCATCGCCTTCCCGTTGGCGGCGCTGCTCACCCGCACGTCGGTCGCCGACCTGCTGTCGGCGGCGCGCGACCCGGTGGTGCTCGACGCGATGCGTGTCAGCGGCGAGACCACCGCCATCAGCCTGCTGCTGATCCTTCTCTTCGGCACTCCCCTGGCCCTGGTGCTGGCGCGGGGGCGATTCCCGGGACGGGCGCTCCTCGACGCCCTGGTGGGGCTCCCCCTGGTCCTGCCCCCGGTGGTGGCCGGCCTGGCCCTGCTCGTCGCCTTCGGTCGCACCGGCCCCGTCGGGGGCGCGCTCGGCGCCCTCGGCATCGACATCCCGCTGAGCACCACCGCGGTGGTCCTGGCGCAGAGCTTTGTCGCCGGTCCCTTCTTCGTCTACGCCGTGGCCGGAGGGTTGGCTCAGGTGGACACCGGCGTCGAGGAGGTGGCGCGCACCCTGGGAGCGACGCCCTGGCGGGTGCTGTGGACCGTCACCATTCCCCTGGCCCGTCCTGCGATGGTCTATGGAGCGGTGCTGAGCACGGCCCGCGCCCTCGGCGAGTTCGGCGCCACCATCACCGTCGCTGGCAACGTGCAGGGCCGCACCCAGACGATGCCGACGGCGATCTTTCTCGCCTTCGAGCGCGATCCGCACGGCGCGGTCGCCCTGGCGGTGGTGCTGGCCATCGTCAGCTTCGCGCTGCTGCTCGCCGTGCGCGGCCTGCGCATCGCCCGCCCGCTGTGATGCTGCGCGCCGACCTGGTGGCCTGCGCCGGCCGCTTCGAGCTCGACGCTTCGATCGGCGCCGAGGCCGGGGTTCCCCTCGGCCTGGTGGGCGGCAACGGCGCCGGCAAGACCACGCTCCTGCGGTGCATCGCCGGGCTTCACCGCCCGGAACGCGGGCGCGTCAGCGTCGGCGGCGAGGTGTGGTTCGACCGCGGGCGCGGGATCGATGTGGCGGCGCACCGCCGCCCAGTGGGTCTGGTGCCGCAGCACGGGATACTCTTCCCGCACCTCGATGTGACGGGCAACGTCGCCTACGGACCGCGTGCCTCCGGCCTCTCTCGCACCGCGGTGCGTCGGGCGGTCGCCGTTTCCCTGGAGCGTTTCTCGCTGATCCCCCTCGCGCGCCGGCGGACCGGGTCGCTCAGCGGTGGCGAACGGCAGCGCGTTGCCCTCGCCCGCGCCTGCGCCCTCGATCCGCCGCTGCTGCTCCTCGACGAGCCGCTTGCCGCGCTCGACCCGCTGTCGCGCATCGAGGCTCGCGCCATCCTGCGCGAGGTGGTGCGCGAGCGCGGCGATCGCTGCACCGTGCTGGTGACCCACGACGTGCGCGATGCCGTCGACATCGCCGGCCGGCTGGTGGTCCTCGACGGTGGCCGGGTGCTGCAGGAGGGGACCGCCACCGACATGCTGCAGCATCCGCGGAGCTCTCTCGTTGCTGCTCTGATTGGCCAGAACTGGCTGAGTGGCGATCCCGAGCCCGGTGCCGGCGACCTCTGGACGGTGGCCGCCGGCGAGCTTCGCCTGGTGGGGGTGGCGGATCCGGGTGAGCCACCGCAGGCGGGGCGTCCGGCGTACCTGCTGATCGACCCACGCGACATCACCCTCCATGCCACCCTCCCCGAGGGCAGCGCTCAGAACACGGTTCGCGCCCGGGTGTCACTCCTGTCCGAGGCTGGCGGCCACGTCCGCGTCACCCTGGGCACCACGCCTCCGCTCACCGCCGAGATCACCCCCGGCAGTGCCACCCAGCTGGGGGTGCATTCCGGCCGTATCCTCTGGGCAAGCTTCAAGGCGACGGCGGCTCGTGTCTTCGGATGAGGTGGCCGGTGGCGGAGTGGCGGTGGCGCGACTGGGCGGTCCAGGAGCTGGCGGCGGCCCCCCAGTCCCGCGCCTTCGTGCGGGTGGTGCTGGGGCCTCTGCTCGACTACGACGCCCGCCATCACGGCGACCTCGTCCGCACCGTCGAGACGCTCGCCGCCTGTGGCTGGAGCCCCTCCCGCGCGGCTCGGCGCCTGTTCCTGCTGCGCAACTCGGTGCTCTACCGCCGAGGCCGGATCGAGGAGATCTGCGGTCGCGCCCTCGACGCGCCCGAGCAACGCCTCCTGCTCGAGCTCGCCGTCGCCGTCCACCGCGTTCATCGACACGCGGGCGCGCTCGAGGGCCACAACATGTCGGAGGTGACGCCGTGACGCTTCGGGCCAGCGCTCGCAACCGTCTTCCCGGCGTCGTGCGGGCGGTGCGCATCGACGGGCTGATGGCTCGCGTCGACATCCAGGTCGGCGACAACCATGTGGTCTCGCTGATCAGCGCCGAGGCCGCCGAGGAGATGAAGCTGCAGGAAGGTGATCGCGTCAGCGCGCTGATCAAGGCCACCAGCGTGATGGTGGTGCGCGACGACGGCGCAGTCAGCGACTGAGCCATCGTGCCGCTCAGCTATCGCCAGGCCCTCGACGTCCTCGTCGGCACCGGCTCGCAGGGGATCAAGGCGGGACTCGATCGGATCAGCGCCCTGCTGGCCGAGGTGGGTGATCCCCACCGGGGCCTGCGCGGGGTGCTGGTCGCGGGCACCAATGGCAAGGGGTCGGTGGCGGCGATGATCGACTCGGCCTGCCGTGCCGCCGGCCTGGGCACGGTGCTGCTCGTCAAGCCCCACCTGGTGAGCTATCGCGAACGCTTCATCATCGACGGGCGGGCCATCGACGAGGCGACCTTCGCCAGGATGATGGATCGACTGCTGCCGGTGATGAAGGCGGTGGAACCGCGGGCCGGCGCGCCGACCCAGTTCGAGGTCCTCACCGCTCTCGGGGTGCTCGTCGCGCGCCAGCGCAATCCCGACGTCGTCGTCTGCGAGGTCGGACTCGGGGGCAGGCTCGACAGCACCAACGTCCTCGACCTGGGTGTCGCCGTGATCACCAATGTTGCCCTCGACCATCAGGACATGCTCGGCGACACGGTGGAGCAGGTGGCGCAGGAGAAGGCGGGGATCATCAAGCCCGGCGACGACGTCGTCACCGGAGCGGGATCGCCGGCGTTGGCGGTGATCGAGGCCCGCGCCGCCGCCGTCCATCCGCGCCGGATGCTGCGGCTGGGGGTCGAGCTGGAGGTGACGGCGGAGAGCCGCGGCCACGACGGCATCGCCGCCGAGGTCTCCTATCCGGGTGGGGCGCTGTCGCTGCGGGTTCCTCTGCCGGGCCTCTTCCAGGCGCCCAATGCCGCGGTCGCCGCCGGCGCCTGCGTCGCCCTGCGCGAGCGTGGCCTGCCGCTGAGCGACGACGCCATCCGGCGCGGCTTCGCCGCGGTCAGCTGGCCGGGCCGGCTGGAATGGCTCGCCGGTCGGCCGGCCCTGCTTCTCGACGGTGCGCACAACCCGGCCGCGGTGGCGCAGATGGTGCCTGCGGCGCGCGAGCTCTGCGGTGAACGCCCGCTCTGCATCCTCTTCGGGGCGATGCGCGACAAGGACGCCGCCGGCATGCTCCATCACCTCCGGGCGCTGGGAGCGCCGCCGGTCTTCACGCAGGCGGGGACCCCCCGTGCCCTGCCGGCCACCGAGCTCGCCCGCCTGTGGGGCCCGGGAGCCCGGGCCGTGGCCGACCTCCCGGACGCCGTGCTCGCCGCCCGGCTGCTGGCCGGACGTGAGGGCGTGGTGCTGGTCTGTGGGTCGATCTACCTGGTGGGAGACGTCCTCCAGGTGCTGGGGCGCGACCGCCTCGGGGAGGCGGTGGCAGGCTCAGCGCGTCGCTGAGACGTCGCGGACGGCGACCGCGGCCAGGGTGGTCACCAGTCCGACCGCGGTCCCGGTGGTACCCGCCGTCAGGCGTCCGGCGGTGACCGCGATCCGCACCGCAGCCCGAGGCAGCGGCGTCAGGGGTGTCGCGGTCAGATCGGCGAGGGCGCCAGGAACGGTGCCGGTCGAGCCGAGCACCGAGGCGGTGACGAGGACCAGGTCCTGGGGCGGCGCGGCCGGGGTGGCGGCGACGGCAGGCTCGGTGCCGGCCTCGGCCCGGCTCGGGACGCGGGCTGGGCCCAGGGCGGCGTCCGGCGCTCTCAGCTGGGTGGCGGCGAGCACCGGGAGGGGGGCAAGCGGCGGGGCGGGCACGGAGGCGGGGACAGCGACCGTGCCGGCGGCGACGGCGAGACCGCCGGAGCCGGCCACGGCCAGCCGCCCGGCCATCTGCGGCGCCCGACCCGCCACGTTCACCACCTGGCGCGCGCCCTGACGGGTGGCCCGCCAGGCGAGCAGGCCGAACACCACCAGCCGGGTCGGGGTCTGGAAGGCCGTGTTGCGCAGCTCATCCTCGGTCTGGCGGCAGGCGGCGCAGTCGACCAGGTGCCCCTGGACCCGGTCGCGATCGGCTCGAGGAAGGGTTCCCTCGATCATGTCGGCGATGGACAGCCCCATCTCCTGGCAGAGGAGGGGAACGCCGCGCCGGCAGGTCATCAGCTCGATGAAGGCGCGCCGGAAGCGCTTGCGCGCCCGGCAATACCAGAGGCGGGCGACGGTGACCGGCACGTCGAGGGCCTCGCTGACCTCCTCGTAGGAGCGGTCCTCGAGGGCCCGCATGGTCAGGGTGAGGCGATAGTGCTCGGGGAGTGAGGCGGCGGCACGGCGCACCAGGGCCACCATCTGCGCCCGGGCGAGCATCTCCTCGGGGTCGTGACTGCCGCCCGGCGGCGCCTCGAGGCAGTCACCCTGGTCCTCCAGGGTCGACAGCGGCACTGCCGGCACCCGGTGCCGGGCGAGCTCGTTGAGACACTCGTTGCGGGTGATGCGCAGGACCCAGGTGTGGATCGCCTCCGGCGCCCGCAGGTCGCCGACCCGCGAGAAGGCCTTCATCAGCGCGGTCTGGGCGAGGTCCTCCGCCCGGCTCGGGTCATCGAAGAAGCGCCTCGCGTAGCGCTGCACCACCGGCCGGAGCTGGGTGACCAGCTCGGTGGTGGCAATCTCATCGCCGGCCTGGGACCTGGTGACCAGGGACTCGTCGATGGTCCTGATCGGCGCCTCCATCCCCATCCTGGAAGGGACCGTAGCACACGGGGGTGCGGGGTCCCCGGGCCGCACTTCCCCAGGAGAGTCAACGATCGGGGCCCTCCCGTCTTGCGGGGCCCGGCCTCCCAGGCGCACTCCGAAGGCTCTGGCCGGGGAGGGCGGAACTGCCCTCCTGTTGAACTGGGCGGGGGCGCGAGGGGAACGATCCCTCCGGGGACGCGGCGAGCGCGCCCCCCAGCCGTTTTGAAGACGGAGGAGCCCACCTGGACCCATGCGCCCCCCCGCGGCCGCCGGACCCGTCAGGCGGCGAGCACCGACTCGAGCTTCGACCTCAGGCTGGCCTTGGGCTGGTAGCCGACGATCCGCTGCTCCGGCTTGCCACCGCGAAACAGCAGCAGGGTCGGGATGCTCATCACCCCGAACTGGCCCGGGCTCAGGGGATTGGCATCGATGTCGATCTTGGCAACCTTGATCCGGCCCTCGTACTCCCCGGCGAGTTCCTCGACGATGGGGGCGATCATCTTGCAGGGAGCACACCACGCCGCCCAGAAGTCGACCAGGACCGGGACAGAGGCGTCGAGAACCTCGTCCTTGAAGGTTGCATCGGTGACGGTGGTTGGCTGGGCCATCGGGATGAGTCTCCTGACTGGGGGCCGGTCGGGTCCGGCTTCGGGGTGATGCTATCAGCGGGGTGATCCCGCTCCATCGGCCGCTCAGTCGGCCGTCTTCGGGCTGCTGGCGGTGCCGCTGCTGGTGGTCTTCTTGGTCTCCTTGGCGGGGGTCTCCTTGGCCGGCGACTCCCTGGCCGGCGTGGTCGCAGCGCCGTCACCCGATCCGGTTCGGGAATCGGTCTTGTAGAAGCCGGCTCCCTTGAAGACGATGCCGGCGGGGAAGAACAGCCGCCGTCCCGGTCCACCGCATCGCGGGCACTCGGCCCGCGCCTCGTCCGTCATGCGCTGCCAGACATCGAACTCCTGGCCGCACTCCTCGCATCGATATCCGTAGGTTGGCACGCGGCGGCTGGTACTCCTGGTGGTGGGACGGTCTCGCGGGTCTGGCACCGCACCGTCCTCGACTCTGTGGTTACCCGGCGGCGGGGCGGGTCAAACCGAAAAGCCCGTCAGTTGCTCCATGGGGCGCCGGCGGGCAGCGCCGACGCGCTCACCGTCCGCGACGGCAGATCGCCGGCGGCGATGCGCCGTGCCAGCTGCACCTCGGGCCCGGGCACCCGCGCCCGCCGCCGCTCGTCGCGGAGGAACCGGCGCACCGCCACCGCGATCAGCTCGCTCCGGCTCAACGGTGACGCCTGGGTGTGGGCGTTGAGCGCCTCGAGCACGTCCTCATCGAGGTAGACGGAGATCTTCCGGGCCATGCCTGCCCCCATGGTACGGCCTCCCCGGTGGAATCCTCGCTCCCCAGGCACGCGGTCGGGGAGAGCCGTCGCGGTTGGGCCCCTTGTCCGGCGGCGCCTGCGGCGAAATAATCACAGCGTTCGTGGCGCCATAGCGCGGATACTCGGGGATCCGGCGCCGGAGTCGTGCCGCCAGTTGAGGGGGTAGGCCCATGGGGCAGTACCTGCTGATCGAGACCCACGATCCGTTCACCGCTGCCGATGGCGGCGGCACCTTCGGGCTGGGCCGGCGGCTGGCCGAGGAGCATGACGTGGTGATCTTCATGCTCCAGAACGCCGTGCTCGCCACCCGCAAGGCGTCCTCCGCCGCAGCCGCGCTCACGCCGCTGCGCGGGCGCGCCACGCTGCTCGCCGACGAGTTTTCCCTGCGCGAGCGCGGCATCCGGGATGACGAGCTCGCTGAGGGCGTGCGCCGGGCGAGCATCGACGAGCTCGTCGACCTGGTTGTCCGCGACGGCCGCAAGGCCATCTGGCACTAGGGGGTGATGGCATGGGGACACTGACGATCGCGCTGATGGATCCCCCGTACGAGACCGAGACCACGACCACCGCTCTGCGCATCGTCGACTCGGCGCTGCGCAAGGGTCACAGCGTCAACGTCTTCGCCTACGAGGGGGCGGTGAATCTCACCATGGCCGAGCAGGCGCCGCATGCCAACCCGGTCAAGGGCACCTCGGTCGAGGAGGAGGCGCACCCGACCACCAAGGACTGGATCGCCGCCCTCTTCCGAAGCGCCCAGGGCCGGTTGAGCTGGGTCAACTGCGGACTGTGCGTCGACGAGCGCGGCGCCGGGAAGTGGATCGAGGGTCCGGTGCGGGGCAGCCCCAAGGAGTTTGCCGAGTGGGTGAAGTCCTCGGATGCCACTCTGGTCATTCCCACCAACTGAGGGTCTGAGCATGAAGGTGCTGAGCATCGTCGAGACCGCCTATCGCGCCACCGTGGAGGAGCAGGACGACACCATCCTCTGGCTCAACCACATGCTCAAGAACAATGGGCTGGACGTCGGCATCCTGCTGCGAGGGAGCGCGGGCAACTATGCCGTCAAGGGTCAGGACGCCTCGGGCCTGAGCTTCGGCGACCTCGAGATGAGTCATCCCCCGCAGATCGATGAGGATCTGCGGGCGCTGATGGCCAAGGGAGCGCCCGTCTACTACGTGCGCGAAGACGTTGCCGAACGCGGCATTCAGGAAGCCAACCTCGTCGAGGGAGTCCAGCCGATCTCCCGTCGGGACCTGCCCAGCCTGTTCGAGGAGTACCGGCTGGTCTGGCACTGGTGATCGCGAACTGAGGTGATCTTCCGGCAGTACTACCTGGGTTGCCTGTCACAGGCCTCGTACCTGATCGGCGACCAGTCCACCGGTCGCGCCGTCGTCGTCGATCCGCAACGCGACGTCTCCGGATACCTCGCCGACGCGGCTCATGAACAGTTGACGATCGAGCGCATCATCGAGACTCACTTCCACGCCGATTTCGTCTCCGGCCACCTCGAGCTCGCCGACCAGACCGGCGCGCCGATCTGTTATGGGGAGGCTGCCGACGCCGAGTTCGCGATCGAGCGCCTGCGCGACGGCGAGCGCATAGCCCTGGGCGAGGTGGAGATCGAGGTGCGCGCCACCCCCGGGCACACGCCGGAATCGATCAGCCTGGTGGTGTACGAGCGCGCCGGCGACCCGGTGCCCTACGCCGTCCTCAGCGGCGACACCCTGTTCATCGGCGATGTCGGCCGGCCCGACCTGGCGTCGTCGGAGGGTGCATCCCCGGAGGTGCTGGCGCGCCAGCTGTACCATTCGCTGCAGGAGAAGCTGCTGACGCTTCCCGATGCGACCCGCGTCTATCCCGCGCACGGCGCCGGCTCGGCGTGCGGCAAGAACCTCTCCACCGAGACCACGTCGACGATCGGTGAGCAGCGGCGCCGGAACTACGCGCTGCGCGCTGCGGACGAGGCCGAGTTCGTCGCCCTGGTCACCCGCGACCAACCGGCGCAGCCTCCCTACTTCTCCTTCAGCGCGCGCCGCAACCGGCAGCAGCACTCGCTGCTGGGAGAGCACCGTCCGCCCGAGGCCCTCTCACTCGAGCGCGCCCTCGCCCTGAACCGGGACGGCGGCGTGCTTCTCGACACCCGGTCGCCCGCCGACTTCGCCGCCGGCCACCTTCGCGGATCGCTGAACGTCGGGCTCGAGGGACGCTTCGCCGAGTACGCCGGCGACGTGATCACGCCGGATCAGCCGATCGTGCTGGTCGGCGACACCGCCACCGAGCTCGAGGGCAAGGTCCGCCTCGCCCGCATCGGGTTCGACAATCTCGCCGGCTACCTCGATCAGCCCATGCGAGCGCTGCTCGAGCACCCCGAGTTGGCGCAGGTGGGATCGCGGCTCACCGCGCTCGATCTCGTCCACCGCATGGAGCAGATCCCGGACCTGATCATCGTCGACGTGCGCAACCCCGGTGAGCTGGAGCGCGGCGTGATCCCCGGCTCGCGCCACATCCCGCTGGCCGTGCTCGCGTCACGGCTCGACACACTCGACCCCTCGCGTCCCACCGTCGTCCACTGTGCCGGCGGCTACCGCTCGTCGATCGGCGCCAGCCTGCTGCGGGCCCACGGTTTCAGCGACGTGTCCGACCTGGTCGGCGGATACGAGGCCTGGGCGCGCATGGACCTGAACGGCTCACAGGGGTGACAGGACCAATCCCGTCGGCACCTTGGGGTAGAAGTAGGTCGACTTCTGCGGCATCACCTCGTGGGCGTCGGCGACGGCGATGATCTCGGCGGTACTGGCGCTGTTGCAGAGCAGGGCGATCGCGGCGGCGCCGGAGGCGATGGCCTGCTCCGCCTCGTTGGGGTCGCGGGTGTAGCCGAGGGCGCCGCCGTCGATGCGCTCGGGGTCGAGGCCGCAGGCGGGAATCAGCACCTGGTCCTGCAGCACCACCACATCGAGCGAGTCCCGTGGAGACGCGGTGGGGCGGCGCTCGGTGCTCAGCAGCGCGGCGCCGTCGTGACCCAGGATGGCGAAGGCGTGATGGGTGGGGCGCAGCGCACGCATGTCGGCGGCGGCGGCGGCCAGGTCCGGGCGCGCCTCCAGTCGCAGCCCGCCGTCGAGTCGCGAACCGAGCTCCGCGACCGTGCTGGGGACGCCGTCGCCGGGCCGCACCAGGCGATGGGTGGGAAGCACCTCGGCGGCGGGGTCGGCGGCGGCGCAGAGATAGACCAGGGCCAGGGCGAAGTCGGCGTCGGGGGGAGCCTCGGGCTCGACGGCGCGACGCTCCTCGGCGAAGGCGGCGGCGGTCTCGTAGCGGTGATGACCGTCGGCGACGTAGAGGTGGGCCGCGGACAGGGCGGCGCTGATCGCCGTCACCTCGTCGGGATCGTCGGCGACCCAGAGCTGATGGTGCTCGCGTCCCAGTTCGCCCCGGCTGCGACCGGTGGCCGCCGGCGGAGCGGCGGTGACCGCCTCGAGAACCCGGTCGAGACCAGGGGCCCGGTCCCACAGCGCGAAGACCGGGCTGGTCTGCATGCCGGTCGCTCGCATCAGCGCCAGGCGGTCCGCCTTGGGAGCGCGCAGGGTTCGCTCATGGGGGCGGATCTCCGCCTCGTCCCAGGGACGGGCGGGGATGCGGGCGAAGATCCCCACCCGGGTGCGCTCGCCATCGTCGACGCCGGGAACGCGGTGGCTGCTGACGTAGTAAGCCGGGCGAGGGTCACGGACCAGGATGCCGAGGTCCATCCAGGACCGCAGGTGTCCGGCGGCGCGGGTGTAGCGGTCGTCGCTCCCCGGCCGGTCGTCCGGCAGCACCTGGCCGTAGTCGATGCGCACGATGTTGCGCAGGTCATCGGCGTACAGCCGTGCCTGGTCGTCGGCGCCGATCACGTCGTAGGGCGGCGCCAGCACCCGGCCGAGGTCGACGTTCTCGGGATCGAAGCGGACGGCGCGCAGGGGAAGAACGCGGGCCACGCTGCCGGCTAGTGCCCCGTGACGGAAGAACCTTGCCGCTTCATCCACCTATCCTCGCCGATCTCTGCGTCAGCGACCGGGCACTACAGAACGATGGCGCGCAGCGATTCCAGCTGACCGGCCTCGCGGATGGCTCGCACCAGCTCCGCCGAGACCGGCTCGTCCACCTGGACCAGCATCAGGGCGCGTCCCCGCGGGGCGTCGCGTCCGAGCTCGATGCCCGCGATGTTGATGTCGTGATCGGCCAGAACACGCGAGACCGCGGCGATGACGCCGGGGCGGTCCTGGTTGGTGCCGATCAGGTAGCGGCCGATCGGCTGCATGTTGACCCGGTAGTCGTTGATCCGGGTGATCCGTGCCTCGCCTTCGAACTGCGTCCCGACCAGCAGCAGACGCTCCGAGCCCATCACCTCCAGCGCCATCGAGTTGGCGAACTCGAAGCTGCGGGTGGTGCGTCGCTCCTCGACGTCGAGTCCATGGGTGCGGGCGACGGTCTTGGCATTGATGGGGTTGATCCGCGTCTCGGTGAAGCGTGAGAGCAGGCCGCGGAGCGCCTCGCCGGTGACCATGATGGTGTCCAAATCGGCCAGCTCGCCGGCGTAGGTGCAGCGCACCCGGCGCAGCTTCTCCCCCGCCAGCTGCGAGGCCATCGAGCCCATGGTGTAGGCGAGCTGCAGGTAGGGGCGGAGCAGCGCCAGCTCCTCGGGGAGGATGGTCGGGGCGTTCACCGCGTACCGAGCCGCGCCGCCGGCGAGCACGGTGGCGATCTGGTCGGCAACGTCGTAGGCGACGCTGACCTGAGCCTCGCGGGTGCTGGCGCCGAGGTGGGGGGTGACCACCACCTGGGGCAGCTGCAGCAGTGGATGGTCGGTGGGCGGCGGCTCCTGTTCGAAGACGTCCACGGCGGCGCCGGCGATGTGGCCGTCACCGATCGCCGCGGCGAGCGCGGCCTCGTCGATGATCCCGCCACGCGCCACGTTGATCAGCCGCGCCCCTTGCGGCAGCGCCCGCAGCTGCTCGGCGCCGATGATGCCACGGGTGGTGTCGTTGAGCGGGACGTGCACGCTGAGCACCTCGGCCCGCGCCAGCAGGTCGTCGAGGCCGACCAACTCGGCCCCCGCCTGCTCGGCCCGCTCCGGAGTGACCAGCGGGTCGTGGGCGATCACCCGCATCTGCAGGCCCTGACTGGCGATCCGCGCCACCTCGAACCCGATCTTGCCCAGGCCCAACAGTCCCAGGGTCTTCTCGCGCAGCTCGGTCCCCATGAAACGCGCGCGCTCCCAGCGGCCCGCGTGCATCGACGCGTCGGCGGCGGGGACGTTGCGCGCCAGCGCCAGGAGCATGGCGATCGCGTGCTCGGCGGCGGCGATGGTGTTGCCGGCGGGGGCGTTGAGCACCAGCACGCCGTGGCGGGTGGCAGCATCGAGATCGATGTTGTCGACCCCCACCCCGGCGCGTCCCACCACCCGCAGCCGGGGCGCGGCCGCCAGCAGGTCGGCGGTCACCTTGGTCTCACTGCGCACCACCAGCGCGTCGTACTCGGCGATGCGCGCGATCAGCTCCTCCGCCGGGAGCCCGGTGGCGACGTCGACCCGGCCGGCGTCACGCAGCCGTGCGATCCCGTCCTCCGCGATCGGGTCGGCGACCAGGATGCGCGCCGGTCCCGGCGCATCGAGGGTGAGCTGGGTCGCCCCCTTCTCCCCGGCGATCACCCGACGGCGGCGGGCTCGGGTGTGGTCGCCTCCTGGCGCAGCACCGCCTGCGCCGCCGCCACCGCGAACCCGACTCGGCTGAGCAGGCCCTGGTCGTAGAGCCCCTGCTCGATGGTGGCCAGAATGCTGTAGGCGTCCCGCTCGTCGACCATACCCAGATGACCGACGCGGAAGATCTTTCCCTGCAGCTGGCCCTGCCCACCGGCGAGGACCAGGCCGTAGCGGGTGCGCAGCGCCGTCAGCCACGCCTTGGTGTCGTCGGGTGACGTTGCCGGCGAGTGCACCGCGGTGACGGTGTCGCTGCGATGGCCCTCGGGAGCGAACAGGCGCAGGCCGATCGCACCCAGGCCGGCGCGGATCATGTCGGCGACGCGTCGATGACGTGCCCAGACGTTCTCCAATCCCTCTTCGCGCATGATGGCCAGCCCTTCCTGAAGGGCGAACATCACCGACACCGGCGGGGTGGTGTAGGTTTGCTGCTTGTCCTGGAACTTCTTCTGGCGCGCGAAGTCGAAATACCAGCGCGGGCAGCGAGCCGACTCCGCGGCGGCGAGCGCCGCCTTGCCGGCGGCCACCATCGCCAGTCCGGGGGGAGCCATCCATCCCTTCTGGGAACCGGTGACGACGACGTCGAGGCCGAGCTCGTCGACGGGGAGCGGCAGGCTGCCGACTCCACTGACGGAGTCGACGGCGATGAGCTTGCCGCGACTCTTGACCACCGCCGCGATCGCGCGCATGTCGTTGACCACACCGGTGCTGGTCTCGTTGTGGGTGACGAAGACCTTCTCAATGGACGGGTTCTCGGCGAGCAGCCGCTCGATGTCCTCGGGGTCGAGGGCTTCGCCCCAGGGCATCGCCAGGCGCACGACGTCGGCGCCGTAGGCGGCGGCGATGTCCGCCCAGCGCTCACCGAATGAGCCCACCGAGCAGAGGAGCACCTTCTCACCCGGGCTGAGCAGGTTGGCAGCGGTGGCTTCGAGACCGCCGGTGCCGCTGGCGGGAAAGAGCAGCACGTCGTTGTCGGTCTGCATCGCCCAGCGCAATCCTTCGACGCAGTCGCTGAGCAGCGCCGCGAACTCGGGCCCGCGGTGGTTGATCATCGGACGGCTGGCCGAGCGAAGCACGCGCGCGGGCAGAGGGGTCGGACCGGGTACGCGGAGTTGCTGCTCGAGGACCATGCTGCATCTCACGGGTGCGAGGGCGGGCTGGGACCCCTTCAGTCTAGCAAGCGCCCGGACGCGCTCACGCCGTTCCGGGCGTGTCGGGTCAGAACCAGAGCTCGTCGTACACCGTGCGCCGCCGCGGCGTGTGCCGGGCGCGCTCCAGCAGGGCCCGCCGCCGGGCGGCGCGGCGCCGTCGCGTCTGCCAGCGGACCCGCGGTCTCCGCTCGGTCACTCGCTCCGACAGGTTGGCCAACGCCAGCGCCGCGGCGACCAGGCGGCGCCGCTGGTGCATCAGCAGCAGGCCCACGATCGCCATCACCACCAGCACCGGAAGCACGCTGCGTTCCCCGGGCGCCGACGGCAAGGGTCGGTTGGCCGCCGCTGTCGCCCCCGCATGCCCTGGATGCGCCGCGTCCCAGGCCGCGATCTCCGCCTTGCGCGTGGCGATGGCGGGCTGCTGAGCGAGGATGCCGCCGTCGATGGCGCCTGCCACCGCCTTCCGGAAGGCCGGTCGCGAGCAGAGCTCGGCCTCCGCTGGATTGGTCAGGTAGGCGGCCTCGACCGTGATCGCCGGCATGGTCGCGTGCTGCCAGAGATCGGGCTTGGCCTGGACGCCGTCGCTGGCGATTCCCCAGCCGCCCAGGTCGCGCTGCAGGGTGTCGCTCATCGTCTGGGCGAAGGGCAGGCTGCTGTCGCCCGGATAGAGGACGAGCGCTCCGGTGGCGCCGGGATCGGTGAACGAGTTGAAGTGAATGCTGACGAAGAGCGTGGCGCTCGCGTCGGTGGCGATCTGCATGCGAGTCTGGATGCCGACGTAGCGGTCGTCGTTGCGGGTCATCACCACCCTGACGGACTGGGCGGTGAGCAGCTTCTGCAGCCGCTGGGCGACGTCGAGGGTGACGTCCTTCTCCGCCAGCCCGCTGGCAGCGATGACACCGGGGTCGAAGGGCTGGTCGGGATGGGCGTCGTCGGGGCGCCCGCCATGCCCGGGGTCGATGGCGATCACGTAGGCGGGCGGGCGTTGCGAGGCCGCGGTGGCGTGCATCGGCGGCGCAAGGGTGGCCGCCGTGATGGCGGCGACCGGGGCGCAGGCGAGGACGTAGGGAAGACGTGTGGCCCGGCGGCGCATGGCCGAACCCGAGTATACGGCCTGAACGACCGCAACTCATGCGCCGCCGTCAACTCGAAAGAGGGGTCAGCGAACCTCGGCGGTGAAGGGAAGCAGCGCCATGTGACGCGCCCGCTTGAGGGCGACGGTCAGCGCCCGCTGGTGGACCGCGCAGGTGCCGGTCATCCGCCGCGGCAGGATCTTGGCGCGGTCGGAGAGGTAGCGGCGCAGCCGGGAGACCTCCTTGTAGTCGATGTGCTCGACCTTCTCGAGGCAGAAGCTGCACACCTTGCGGTGGCGACGACGGTCGTCGTAGGCCATCCTGGTTCAGTCCTCAGAAGGGGATGTCGTCGGGATCGATGTCGCCGCCGTCGGCGGGCGGCGCCGCCCCGCGGACGGCGGCACCGGCGGGTTCCTCGCCCACCGTTGCCGTGGCCAGGCCACCGCCATCCTGACGGCTGTCGAGGAACTGCACGTCGTTGGCGTTGACCTCGGTCCGGTAGCGCTTCTGACCGGTGTTCTGGTCGTCCCAGGAGCGGGTCTGCAGCCGCCCCTCGACGTAGACGAGACGGCCCTTCTGAAGGTATTGGCCACAGAGCTCGGCGAGCTTGCGGTTGCCCTGGTTCCAGACCACGATGTCGTGGTAGTCGGTGTACTCGCGGCGCTCGCCGCTGGCGTCCTGGCCGTACCGGTTGGTGGCCAGCGCCAGCTGGCAGACCGCGGTGCCGGACGGCGTGTAGCGCAGCTCCGGGTCGCGCGTCAGCCGGCCGATGAGCATCACCCGATTGAGCGATCCCGCCATCAGACCTCCTCCTCCTCCTCGCCGCCGGCGCCCTCGAACTCGCCGAGATCCTCGCCGCGCTCGTCCTCGACCTCCGCGGCGCCGGCCGCGCCGTTGGTCGCCTCTGCCATCGCCGGTGCTGCCGTCAGCTCCACCTCCGGCTCCTCTTCCGCGCCGCGCGGCGCGGCCTGGACGATCAGGTGGCGGAAGACCGCGTCGGAGATCCGCAGGCTGCGGTCGACCTCACCGACGCGCCCGCCGTCGAGCCGGAGCTGGAGGATGACGTAGTGGCCGTCGCGCAGGTTCTGGATCTCGTAGGCCAGCCGGCGCTTGCCCCACGAGGTGGTCTTGACCACCTCGCCCCCCTGCCCCTCGACCAGGCTCTCGACCGCCTCCATCGCCCCTCGCAGCCCCTCGTCGTCGAGGTCCGGACGGACGATGTACATCAACTCGTAGTCGCGCATCACGCGCGCACCTCCTTTCCCATGGCCTGCGGCGCCCGACCAGCGGACGCAGGAAAGCCGCTGCCGTACCAGCGAAGTTCCCGAGGATAGCACCCAGCGCGGGCAACGCCCGCGCCGGGGCGGAGTCGCGCCGTACTAGGGGGCGCAAGCGTGACGTCAGGACCCGCGCCGGGTCAGTCGAGCCGGAACACCTTGGCGATCGGCGTCAGGTTGCGGCAGCCGTCCTCGGTCACCACCACCAGGTCCTCGATGCGGACCCCGCCGAAGCGCGGGTCGTAGAGCCCCGGTTCCACGGTGACGACATCGCCGACCTCGAGGGTGACGTCGACGTCGCCGACCCGCGGGTACTCGTGAATCTCCAGGCCGAGGCCGTGGCCGGTCCCGTGGATGAAGCGCGCCTCGGACTTGATGTCGCGATAGGGCTTGGCCAGCGAGCCGTAGCCGCGTTGCTTGAAGACCTCGCAGCAGGCGTAATGGACGTCGCGTCCGTTGGCGCCGGCGCGCACCGCGTCGAGACCGGCCTGCTGCGCCTCCAGCACCGCGTCCCACATCGCGGTAACCTCCGGGGGCGGCGTGCCCCGCACCACCGTCCTGGTCATGTCCCCCCAGTAGCGGGTTGCCTTGTGGAAGGGAAAGATGTCGAGAACGATCGGCAGGCCGACCCGCAGCACCTCGCTGGTGGCGCGATGGGGATCGGCGGACTCGGGCCCGCCGCAGCAGATGGAGTCGATGGTGGTGCAGCCGAGCTCGAGAAGCCGCGACTCGACGGTGAGCACCAGGTCCTGGCCGGAGAGCGGCCGGCCGTCACGCCAGAGGATGCCGTCCTTGATGTCGGCGGCGGCGATGACGTCGATGGCACGCTGCAGCGCGTCCATGCCGGCATCCTCGGTGGTGGTGATCCAGGCCACCTCATCCGGCGTCTTGATGCGCCTCTCCTCGCGATAGAGATCGGCGTGCGGATGCACCGCGACGTCCTGCCGTCGCAGATGATCGGCGCAGATCGCCGGAAAGTCGAAGTCGACCCGCACGCTGTGGAGGCCTGCCTCGCGGCACACCAGCTCCAGCAGCGTCGACCAGGCATCCTGCTCGCTGCCGACCCGCTGCATCACGCCGGCGAAATCGAGCTCCTCGGTGGACCGCACCGCGCCGACGCGCGCCTCCTTGCGCGCCCGTCCGGCCTCCATCGGGCTGGTCCACAGCACGGTGTCGTCACCGCCGTGGTCGACCAGCACCACCGGGTCGGGCGCGAGAAAACCGCTGCGATAGAAGATGTTCGGGTGGTGATAGGTCTCCCCGAAGAGGAGCACGGGCGGGTTGTCGGGCACGGTCACAGCCTACCAGCGGCCTCGCAACCCAACCCGCAGCTCAACGAGGCGGCATCCGCATGGCGCCGTCAAGGCGGATCACCTCGCCGTTGAGCATCGGGTTCTCGACGATGTGCTGAACCAGCGCGGCGAACTCCTCGGGCCGTCCCAGCCGCGAGGGGAACGGGACCGCCTGGCCCAGGGCGTCGCGCACGTTCTGCGGCGCCGAGGCCAGCAGCGGGGTGTCGAAGGTGCCGGGAGCGATGGTCACCACCCGGACGCCCTGACCGGCCAGGTCGCGGGCCAACGGCAGGGTCATGCCGACGATGGCGCCCTTGCTCGCCGAGTAGGCGGCCTGACCGATCTGCCCGTCGAAGGCGGCGATGGATGCGGTGTTGACGATGACCCCACGCTCGCCGCCGGCACCGGGCGGGTTGGTGACCATCCGCGCCGCCGCCAACCGGATGACGTTGAAGGTCCCGATCAGGTTGACGTTCACCACCCGGGTGAAACCGTCGAGCGGGTGAGGGGCGCCGTCGCGGCCGACCACCTTGGCCGCGGTGCCGATGCCGGCACAGTTGACCAGGACGCGCAGCCCGCCCAGCGAGCGGGTGGCGTCGACCGCCGCCGCCACCGCACTCTCGTTGACGATGTCGGCGGCGGCGAAGCGAACCGCGTCACCCAGCTCGGCAACCAGCGTGTCCCCGGGACTGCCGGCGAGGTCGAGGATGACGGCTCGGGCGCCACCGGCCACCAACCGGCGCACCGTCGCCGCCCCCAACCCGGAGGCGCCTCCCGTGACCAGGGCGACGCTGCCGTTGATCTCCATCGTGGCTGCTCCTCCGCTGCGCGGGGACGCTCCGAGCGGCGGCTCAGAGTACGCCGCAGGCCCATGTAGACTCGCGCTTCTCCGGCGGTCAGCTAGCTCAGCTGGTTAGAGCGCGCGGTTCACATCCGCGAGGTCGAGGGTTCGAGTCCCCCGCTGACCACCACTGATTCGATTCCCTCGACGTGCACCGCTGCGCCGGCAGCGCGCACCTGTTCCCGCCAGGACGATATGCGCCGTGCCGACAGCCGCGCGCGGACGCGGGCGGCGACGATCGGAGTAGGGCACAGGGCCGCGGCCACGCAGCCGCTGTGGGCGACGCACACGCCGGCTGCGCCCTCGTGGTGGACGGCGTCGAGGAGCGACTCGAGGAGCGGGTTGGTGAACCGATGCTGGTTGCGCCGCGCCGAGGCGGTGGCCACCGCGCCGACGGTGCCGAGATCGCCGTGGGCAAGGGCCGAGGCGAGCCGTTGGAGCTCTCCGGGCGGCAGCGGTTCGCCGGGTCCCCAGCGGCGATGGACCGCCGCGGTGTCGAGCGGACCGCCGCCGTCGACCATCACCAGCTGCAGCCGGGGAGCGGGCCCCAGCGGGCGCAGCCGGCGGGCGGCGCAGTGATCGATCGCCCACAGCCCCGGCAGGGCGCTGGAATCGCTGGGCTCCACCGCGGTCGCCAGCCGCATCAGCAGCTTTGGGCGCAGCGGCCGGCGCAGGGCGGCGAAGGTGGCGGCGATCGCGCCGCAGACGTCGATGGTGCTCGAGCCCAGGCCGAGCCCGATCGGCACCTCGCCACCGAGCAGGACCTCGGCCCCGCCCGTCCACCCGCAGTGCTCGAGAGCGAGGCCGAGCGCGGCCAGCGCGTGGGGGCGTTCCGGCACGCACGCCACCTCGCCGCCGTCCAGCAGCCTCACCGTCACCGTTCCGCCTCGGCGCAGCGGCAACGACACCAGCACCGGACCCTGCTCGTCGACGCCCTGGAGAAGCTCGCCGCCGGTGGCGGGAACCCACGCGACCGCTCCGCGGGCGGCGCCCTCTCGGGTCACGGCCGGACCGCGAGCGCCAGGCCCGCCACCACCAGGGTCACCTCGTCGGCCATGGCGGCGAGCGTGGCGTTGGCGGCGCCGACGTTGTCGCGGAATCGCACCCCCGCGTCGGTGGCGGGGACGACCCCCATGCCCACCTCGCTGCTGACCACGCAGACCAGCTCCGACGCGATCGCGGCGCAGGCCTCGGCGGCCATCCGCGCCAGCCGGCTCGCCTCGGCCTCCCCCGGGGGATCGAGCGCCGCCAGCCAGAGTTCGACGCCGTCGAGGAGGACGGCACGGCGCACCGGGTCCGCGGTCAAACCCTCGAGCGCGTCCACGCCGTGCAGCTCGCGCACCGCCCAGCCGCCCGGCCGGCGCCGCCGGTGCTCGGCGATGCGTCGATCGACATCGGGTCCGCCGGGGCACAGGGTGGCGAGGTAGAGGACGTCGCCGCCGGCGACGGCGTCCGCCCTCCGCTCGGCGTACTCGCTCTTGCCGCTGCGGGCTCCGCCCAGCACCAGCAGCAGCCGGCTCATCCAGCACCTCCCTGCTCGACCAGGGCCAGCAGCCGGGGAACATCGGTCGCCGCCTCGACGGCGTCGGCGAGACGGTCGAGCTCCGCCTCGGGTCCGGGCCGAAGCGGACCCGGGCGCCACCGCCGCCCTCGCCGGACGGCGATCGCCCGCAGCATGCCGCGGCGCAGCTGGTCGCTCTCCAGCAGCCCATGCACGTGGGTGCCCACCACCCAACCCTCCGGATCGCGGGCCCCGTCCTCCCGGGTGGCGCTGTTCCCGGCATCGAGACGAAGTGGCGGTGCCAGCGGTGGAGTGCGGCCGGTGTGGATCTCGTAGCCCGCCACCGCCGCCCCGGCGGCGGCGGTGAGCAGCCCGGGACCGGCGAGCACGGTGCCCCGCACCCGGCGGACCACCTTGGTCGTGCTCATCCGGGTGGAGGTGGCGAGCAGACCCAGGCCGTTGCTGATGCCCGGACGGCTCCCGTCACTGCCCAGCGGATCGACCAGGCGACGGCCGAGGAGCTGAAAGCCTCCGCAGATGCCGAGCGCGGCGGTGCCGCGGGCGTGGGCGGCGCGCACCGCCCGGTCGAGACCGCGGGCCCGGAGCACCGCCAGGTCGGCGCGGGTGGCCTTGCTGCCCGGGAGCAGCACCAGGTCGGGGTCACCCAGACGGTCGCCGTGCTCCACCAGTCGGACCCGTACCCCCGGCTCGCGCAGCAGCGGCAGGCAGTCGTCGACGTTGCTGATCCGGGGAAGCCGCAGCACCGCGACGTCGATGACGGCCGCGGCACCGTTGCCACCGCCATCGAAGCCGGCAAGGTCGAGGGAGTCCTCATCCGGCAGCCGGAGAGCGTCAAGATGGGGCACGACCGCCAGCACCGGCACCCGCCCGCGCTGCTCCAGAAAGCGCACCCCGCCGGCGAACAGGCCGGCATCGCCCCGAAAGTTGTTGACAATCATGCCCGCAACACGACGGCGTTCCCGGGGCGGCAGCAGCGAGAGGGTGCCGAGCAGCGACGCGAACACCCCTCCGCGGTCGATGTCGGCGACCAGCAGCACCGGTGCGCCGGCGTACCGGGCGACACGCATGTTGACGATGTCCTGGCGGCGGAGGTTCACCTCGGCGGGGCTGCCGGCGCCCTCGATGACCACCACGTCGCAGCGCGACCGCAGCCGGTCGAGCGCCGCCGTCACCACCGGCCACAGCTCCGCTTTGCGCGCCTGGTACTCGGACGCGTCCATGCGTCCCCACACCTCGCCGCCCAGGACCACCTGGCTGGTGCGGTCTCCCTCCGGCTTGAGGAGGATCGGGTTCATGTCACGATCGGCATCAACCCCACAGGCCAGGGCCTGAAGCGCCTGGGCGCGGCCGATCTCGCCCCCATCCGCGGTGACGGCGGCGTTGAGCGCCATGTTCTGGGCCTTAAAGGGCAGGACCCGCAGGCCGCGGCGGCGGAGCACGCGGCAGAGGGCCGCGGCGAGCACGCTCTTGCCCACCCCCGAGGCGGTGCCCTGGAGCATCAGGGCGCGCCCGCTGCTGGTCATCCGACCCGCGCCGGCGCCGGGGCGGCAAGAGCGCCGGCGAGGGCGCCGAGAACCTCGGCGCGGCGGGCGGGCGGTGGGACCGCGATCCGCACCCAGCCCGGCATCCCGAAGTCCTCACAGCGGCGCACCGCGATGCTCCGCTGACGCATGGCCGAGGCGAAGCCGGCCGAGTCGCCGACCCGCGCGCAGACGAAGTTGGCGACCGCATCGGTGGTGGCGATGCCGAGCGCGGTCAGCCGGCCGGTCAACGCCTCCCGTTCGCGGCGCGCCGCCTCGCGAGCGGCCTGACGGTGCGCCCGGTCGGCGAGGCCGGCGCGGGCGGCGGCGATCGCCGGTGCCGACACGCACCAGGGCGGCGCCAGGGCGCGAAGGGCCCGGGCCCGCGCCGGGGTCGCATCGGCGACGGCGACCCGCAGTCCGGCGAGGGCCAGCTCCTTGGTCAGCGACCGCACCACCACGGCATCGCCGCCGGCGACCGACGCGCCGCCGTCGGCCAGTCCCAGGAAGGCCTCGTCGACCACCCAGAGGATGCCGGGTGCGGCCGCCCGCAGCTCGGCGATCACCGCCGCCGGGACGTCGACGCCGGTGGGGCTGGCCGGCCGGGCGATCATCCCGAGCACCGCGTCGTGCCGGCACGCCGCCTCGGCCACGGTCGCCGGGTCGAGGCGGAAGCCGTCCGCCTCCCGGCACCAGCAGCGCACCACCCGGGCGCCGGCGGCGGCGGCGGCGCGGCCGTATTCCCCGAAGCACGGCGCGACCAGCAGGGCGACATCGCCGGGCCGAAGGTGGGCGAGACAGACGCGGAGCAGCAGGTCGGAGGCGCCGGCACCGGCCACCACCCGGCTCTCGTCCACCCCCATGTCGCCGGCCGCGGCAGCGACGAGCGACCCACAGGCGCGCTCCGGATAGGCGTCGATCGGCGCCCGGTGGGCCGCCGCCACCGCCGCCGGCGAGGGCCCGAGCGGTGCCAGGGAGGCGGAGAGGTCGAGGTCCGCCCCGCCGTCCCCACCGTGGGGCAGGTCGGCGATCCGGCCCAGCCAGGGATGGGGCTCAGGCACGGATCGGCCTCGGGAGCGCGGCACAGCCGAGCACGCACATGCCGGTAGCGGCTCGGGCGATGCGGACCGCCCGCAGCACATCGGCCGAGCCCGGATCGCGGCCGCCGGAGTTGAGGACGTGGTGGCCGACCTTCTCCAGGCGGACGCCGAGCGCCCCGGCCATCGCCGCCATCGGCCGCCCCGCGTTGGGGCTGGCGGTGTTGCCGCCGTCGCGGCGCCACCGCCGGAGGGCGCCGACGGAGCTGCCTCCCCCGGCGGGAGCGGCCAGGGCGATCAAGACCGCCGCCATCCGCGCCGGCACGATTCCCAGCAGGTCGTCGAGACGGGCGGCGGCGCGCCCGCCAAGGCGGTGCCGTCCGCGGTCGCCGACGGTGGCGTCGGCGGTGTTGGCGAAGCGGTGGACGGCCGCCCCGGGCAGCCCGGCGAGCCGTCCGTAGAGCAGCGGCGCCACCACCGCGTCGGACAGGTTCTCGGCCACCGATTCCACCGCGGCCCCGGCCAGCAGGGGTGGGCCCAGACCCGTCAGGTCGCGGCCGACCAGCCACCGGAGCCCGGAGCGGGCTCGGTCGAGGTCGTCGTCGTCGAGCGCGTCCGCCACCCGGACGGCGGCGTCGCACAGGCCCCGCAGGGCGAGCAGCGGCCACAGGCCGGCAGCCCGCAGGGCAGGGCGGATCCGCGCCGGCAGACGCGCGACCGCGGCGTCGGTGGCCGCGGCAACCAGGGCGCTCACCGCAACCCCCCCGGCGGTGGCGGTGGCGCCGCGGAGGGCGCGGCCGGTCCCGGCGCCGGCGGGGTCGGCGCCGATCACCCGCTCGCAGTACCGGCCCATCCAGACCACCGGATGCGCCGCCTCGGGAGGTTCGCCCAGGGCGGCGTCGACCACCAGGGACAGGCCCAGGGGGGCGGCGGTGAGGCCGCCGGGGAGCCTGAGCGGGCTCACGGACGAGCCGCCAGCGCCAGCAGGGCGACGGCCAGGCTCAGCTCGACGACACCACCGTGGCCGTCGCCGGTGATGCCCCCGACGCGGCGGTTGAAGACGATGGTGACCATCACCGCGGCCAGGGCGACGGCGGCGGCACAGGCGACGCCGCGCACCCCGACGAGGACGGTGGCCACCAGCGTCACCGCCACCAGCGCCAGCGCCGCGCCGGTGCGGCGGCCGGACACCGCGAAGTCGCTGCCGAGACCGTCGCTCCGCGCCGGCACCGCCATCGCCAGGGTGAGCGCACCGGCCACCCGGGAGGCGGCGACCGCGACCAGGATCGCCTGCATCCGGCCGTGCTCCAGCGAGGCCAGCGCGGTGAACTGCGTCAACAGCACCAGCGCCGCGGCGGCGACGCCGAAGGCCCCGACCCGGCTGTCACGCATGATCTCGAGGCGCCGGGCCGCGGTCCCGCCGGCGAAGAGGCCGTCGGCGGCGTCCATCAGCCCATCGAGGTGCATCCCGCCGCTCAGCACCGCGAGGACGGTGAGCAGCAGCGCCGCCCGCGGAGCGGTGGCGAGCACCGGGCGCAGCCCGGCGTCGACTCCCGCCAGCACGCCGCCCAGGGCCAGGCCCACCGGGGCGAACCCCGCGATGGTGGCGGCGGCGGGGCGGCGATCGATCCGGCGGGGAAGGGGGACCACGGTGAGCAGGCCGACCGCGGCCACCGGGTCGAGCAACCGCCGCAGCGGCATCGGCACGCGCCACGCCGCGGTCCGGCGGGCGGCCGGCCCTCCCGCCATCGCCGGCCTCAGCCCGCCGCCCCGGCGGCAGCGGCGCCGTCGAGGTCGGCGGTGGCGGCGCCGCTGACGCCGGCCGACGAGAAGGTCGCCATCTCCGCCGGGAGAAGCGCGGCCGCCCTGACCAGGTGGAGGGCGAGCGCCGCTCCCGTCCCCTCTCCGAGGCGCAGGTCGAGGTCGAGCAGGGGGAGCAGCCCGAGCCGGGCCAGCGCGAGCCGGTGGCCGCGCTCCGCCGAGCGGTGTCCCGCGACGAGATAGGCGGTGGTCCGGGGTGCGAGCAGCGCGGCGATCAGCGCCCCGGCGGTCGCCGGGTGCCCGTCGAGGATGCAGACGCGCCGGTGCGCGGCGGCGCCCAGCACCACCCCGGCGATGGCCCCGATCTCGAGGCCACCCAGTTCGGCGAGGACCGCGACACCGTCGGCGGGGTCGACCGCCGCCCGGCGGAGCGCCGCGGCGACCGCGGCCAGCTTGCGGGCGAGGCCGGCGTCGTCGACCCCCGTGCCCCTGCCCACCACCTCCGCCGGCTCCGCCTCGCAGGCGGCCGCCACCACCGCGCTCGCGGCGGTGGTGTTGCCGATGCCCATGTCCCCGACGGCGATGGCCTCGATCCCCTCGCTCGCAAGGCGCGAGGCGACCTCGATCCCGGCGGAGATGGCCAGCGCCGCCTCCTCCCGGCTCATCGCCGGCTCGCGGGCGATGTTGCCGCTGCCGTGGCGGACCCGCGCCGAGACCAGATCGGGGTGCGGCGGGAGATCGCCGGCGACACCGACGTCGACCACCACCACGCGGGCGCCGGCCTGTCGCGCCAGCACGTTGATGGCGGCGCCCCCGGCAAGGAAGTTGAGCACCATCTGCGGGGTGACCTCGGCGGGATAGGCGCTCACCCCCTCGGCGGTGACCCCATGGTCGGCGGCGCACACCACCACCGCCGCCGGTCCCAGCGGCACGCCGTCCCGACCACGGATGCCGGCCAATCTGATCGCCAGCTCCTCCAGCCGGCCCAGGCTCCCCGGTGGTTTGGTCAGGTCGGCCTGGTGGGCGCGCGCCCGGGCCATCGCCTCCTCGTCCAGCGGCGAGATCGCCGCCACCACCTCATCGAGACGCGACATCGGCTGCCTCCACACATGCTCGCGATGGTTCGGCCTTGTGCCGAGCCGTGATCAGGTGGCGTCCGCGGCGGCGGGTCATCGAGCAGCCGATCACCACCAGCGTGGTCATGTCGACCGTCGCGGTGTCGAGCGTTGCCAGCTCGGCGAGCTCGATGCGTTCTCCCGGGCGGCAGACGTGGTGCACCGCGGCAACCGGCGTGCCCGGCTCGCGATGGCGGCGGAGAACGGCGAGAGCGCGGTCCAGCCCGTCGCGGCGGCCGCGGCTGCGGGGGTTGTAGAGCGCGATGCAGAGGTCGGCGAGGGCAGCCGCCTCCAGCCGCCGCTCGATCAGCTCCCAGGGGACGAGGAGGTCGGAGAGGCTGAGGCAGGCGAAGTCCACGCCGAGCGGCGCGCCCAGCCGCGCCGCGGCGGCGAGCGCCGCGGTGATCCCCGGCACCACCTCCACCGCCGGATTCCACTCGCCGTCCCAGCCCGTGTCATACAGGGCGTCGAGCACCAGTGACGCCATCCCGTACACGCCCGCGTCGCCGCTGCTCACCACCGCGATCCGCTCGCCGGCGCGGGCGCGCCGCGCGGCGCCGCGGGCGCGCTCGGTCTCGGTGCCGATCGGCCACCGCTCCAGCGCAATCCCGAGGCCGAGCGCCTCCACCTGGTCGCAGTACGGCGCGTAACCGATCACCGCCGACACCTGCCGCAGCGCCGACAGCGCCCGCGGGCAGAGCAGCTCCGGGTCGCCGGGACCGATGCCGACCACGGCCAGGTGTCCCTCAGCCACCGGCCGGCTCCCCTGAGCGCACCGCCGCCATCTCCAAGTTGTGGCCATCTCCGTCTGCAACGTGAGCAACGGCGACGGTGACGCGTCCCAGCACCCGCTTGCTGACCAGCAGCCGGCCGCCGGCGCGGGCTCCGAGCAGCGCCGCCGCCTCACAGACTGACGGCGTTCCCACCGCCGCCGCGACCACCGCCGACGGTGTCGGGGTGGGGACCGCCCGCAGCTGCTCGGCGGTGAAACCCTGCAGCTGCCAGCCGCGGGATGCGCAGAAGGCGACCAGTCCCGGCTCCTCCAACTTGCGGTCGAGAGTGGCCACAACCCGGAGGCAGAGCGAGCTGACACCGGCCGCGGCGATGGTGGCGTCGACGGCCCCGGCGACCTCTGCCTCGGCCACCCCCGCCTCACAGCCGACGCCCACCGCCAGGGTCGCGGGTCGGAGGACGACCCAGTCCCGCTCGAGCGGAGTGGTCAGGTCGCTGACCACCACCGCGGCGCGATGACCGGTGGCGCGGAGCTCGGCCAGCCCGCTCAGCCGTCGCAGGGCGGCCGGCCAGACGCCCGCCGTCTCGAGCGGGTCGCCGCAGTCCTGCACCAGGCCCACCGGAGCACCGTCGAGAAGCGCGGTCATCACCCGGGGCAGGGCGGTGGGGTTCTCGACCTGCCAGCCGCGCGAGCGGGCGACCTCGTCAAGCGCCGGCCACGGGCGTCGCTCGCCGGCGGTGGTGACCACCGCGGTCGCGCCGAGAACGGAGGCGATCCGTTCCGCCAGGGCATTCCCTCCGCCGGCGTGAGCCCCGGCCAGCGGCACCACGTATCTGCCGCCGTCGTCGACGGCGACCACCGATGGATCGCGCAGCTTGTCCTCGAGATGGGGCGCGGCCAGCCGCACCGCCGCGCCGGTCGCCATCACCAGCACCAGCGCGCCGCACTCGCCCATCAGGCGTGCCACCGTCGCCCGTGCCGGCGCCGCCTCCGCGACCACGGCCCCGGTCACGGTTCGGGCCAGCCGCGCGGGAAGGTGCAGCCGCGTGCCGTCGACCGCCTCGCGGATCCGTGCTGCCACGCGCGCCCCGTCGGCGGTGAGGGCATACACCGCCACCGCCCCGCGGTCGCGGTGGGTGCCGGTCGCGGCCTGGGCAGGACGGAACACGTGGGCGTGCTCGGGGCTGTAGAGCGCCGAGCGCCGCCTAGTCGCCACCGGCGCGAAGGCGGGGCCGGCGAGCACCAGCGCATGACGGCGTGTGCCGAGGTCGCGCAGCCGCGGTTCGAGGTCCCCGACGGTGCCCCGGCTGAGGCGCTCGTCCGGCCAGCCGACCTTCTCGGCGATCACCGCCGGGGTGGCGTCGTCGACCCCGCCGTCGCGCAGCGCGGCGACCAGCTCGGTGGCATAGGCAGTGCTGAGGAACACGCAGAGGGAGACGCCGGGGCGGGCGAGGGCGCGGAGGTCCTGGCCGGGTGGCATCGGGGTGCGCCCGGCAACCCGGCAGAAGATGATCGCCTGGGACACTCCGGGGACGGTGAGCTCCACCCCCAGCGCCGCCGCCGCCGCCATCGGCGACGGCACCCCGGGAACGATCTCCCAGCCGATCTGCGCCCGGTCGAGCAGCGCCAGCTGTTCGGCGACGGCGCCGTAGACACCGGGGTCACCGCTGTGCACACGGGCGACCACGGCACCGCGGCGGGCGGCGTCGACCATGCGCGCCACCACCGGCGCGAGCGTCATGCCACTCGTCCCCCGCACCTCCGCACCGGCCCGCACCGCGCCCAGCAGCCGCGGATCGACCAGCGAGTCGGCATAGAGCACCACGTCGGCCGCCCTGAGGACGCGCCGGGCGCGCACCGTCAGCAGGTCCGGGTCGCCGGGCCCGGCACCGACGACGTACACCGTTCCCGGACGCACCCTCCAGCTCACCGCGTCGCCTCCCGCGGGCGGCGCAGGATCACCAGCGACATGTAGTCGTCGCCCGCCCCGTCGAGGCTGTCGCGGTGCTCCTCGCCGGGCAGGCCGATGCGGCGCGCGTAGCGCACCGACCATCCTCTCGCCGGCCCGTCGAGCACGCTGCGGATGCGGTCGATCGCCGCGCCCGCCTTGAGCAGCACCACGGTGTCGGCATTCGCCATCGCGGCGAGCATCACGTCGTTGTCGACGCGCGATGCGGGAAGAAGGGCGAGCCGGTCGGCGCCGACGAGCAGCGGGCGGGCCTCGACGGCGGCCGCGGCGCAGAACGACGGCACGCCGGGGATGATCACCACCTCGGTCTGCGGTCGCAGCTCACGCACCGCGCTGGCGGCGTGGGCGAAGGTGCTGAAGAGAGAGGGGTCGCCGTCGGTGACCATGCCGACGGTTCGCCCGGCGTCCAGCGCCGCGATCAGTGGGGCCACCCGCCCCCGCCATCCCCGGCCGACGGCGGTCGCATCGACCGGCATCGGCGTGGTCAGGGTCACCACCCTGGCCTCGTCGACAAAAGTGGCGACCACCGCACCGGAGATGTCGGTGCCGCGCTCGGAGCGGGGCACCGCCACCACCTCGAGGGAACGGAGGAGCCCGGCGGCGCGCAGGGTGAGCAGGTCGGGATCGCCAGGGCCGAGGCCGACGCCGTACAGCACCCCCGACCGCGGCTCGCTCATGCCGCGGGACCCGCGCTGACGATGAACACGGGGTCCTCCGCGGCCAGCCGCAACGAGCGTCCGGCAGCAGCCCCGCGGGCCACGCTCAGCTGCACCACCTCGGGATTCCAGTCACCCAGGGACACGCGGGCGACCAGCACGCCGTCGAGGGTGGCGAAGGAGCAGACCACCGTCCCCCCGGGCCGGAGCCGCGAGTGGACCACGCCGAGGATCTCCCCCAGCCGTCCGCCGTGGCCGCCGACGACGACCCGGTCGGGGTCCGGCAGCGCCTCCAGCGCGACGGGCGCCGCTCCGGCCACCACGCTGACGGCGCCGCCGCCGAGGGTCGCGGCGTTGCTCCGGAGGTGTTCCAGCTGGGCCGGGTCGCGCTCGACCGCGAACACCCGGGCCCCGGGAGCCAGGCCGGCGGCCTCGATGCCGATCGACCCCGACCCGGCGCCGACATCCCAGATCACCGACGCCCCGGCCGGTCGCAGCCGCGCCAGCACCACGGCGCGGGCCTCGCCACCGGTGATCATCCCGCCGGCGTGGGCGAAGCGCGCCTCGTGCCGGCCGAACTCGGCGACCGGCACCGCCGCCGTCTCCCGGTCGACGACCACCACGCTCAGGGGGTCGAAACTGCCCTCCGCCACCGCGCTCAGCCGGCTGTCGACCACTCTCTCCACCGCACCGCCCAGCCATTCGGCGACCACCGCCCGGCAGTCCTCGATCCCGGCGTCGAGCAGCGCCCGGGCGACGCGCTCGGGTGGGTTGCCGGGGCCGCAGAGGATGGCCGCGGTGGTGGTCGCCAGGGTCTGCGCCACCACCGGCTCGAGCTCGCGGCCATGGGCGCTCAGCACCCGGGCCGACTCCCACGCCAGTCCGGCGCGGGCGAACGCCTCCTGCACCGACGAGACCGCCGGGATCACCGTCACCGCGTCGCGCCCCAGGCTGCGGATCAGGGTGGCGCCGATGCCGAAGAGGAGCGGGTCGCCGCTGGCCAGCACCACCACCCGCTCGCCGGGGGCGCGCCGCCGCAGCCGCTCGACCGCCGCCTCGACGTCACCGATCGCGACGCGCTCCTCGCCGTGTTGCGGTACCGCCTCCAGATGGCGGGTGGCCCCGCAGAGCAGGGTCGCCTCGCCGATGGCGGCCCGGCCGCGGGCGTCGAGGGCGTCGAGCCCGGCGGGGGGGATGCCGACGACCACCACCGGCGCGGTCATGCCGCCGCCTCGCCGAGCAGCTCGCCCGAGTCCGGGTCGAAGCACCAGGCCTCGACGGCGACCCGGCCGCCGGTCCGCTCCCGGCAGCGCCGCGCCGCCGCCGCGCACAGAGCGTCGAAGAAGCCGCGCAGTCCGGCCTCCAGCGCCATCTCCTGGGCGTGGCGCGCGGTTGTGGCGTGGCGGATCCGCTCCGCCAGGTCCGGCTCCGCGCCCGCCTCGGCGGCGACGCGGGCGAGCATCTCGGGGTCGACCCCGCCCCCGGCGACGTGGAGCTGGAACTGGCCCTGAGCCAGCTTGGTCAGCTTGCCCACCATTCCCGCCACCGTCGCCCGGGCGATGTGGTGGCGGCGGCAGCGGTCCAGGGCGGTACCGGCGAACTCGCCCATCTCGACGAAGGCGACGTCGGGCAGGTCGGGAAGCCTCCGCCGGGCGAATCGCTCGCTGCGGCCGCCGGTGCTGAGGACGACGTGCTCGACTCCGCTGGCGGCGCAGACGTCGACGGCCTGCACCACGCTCGCCCGCCACGAGGCGGTCGAGTAGGCGTGGACGACCCCGGTGGTGCCGAGGATGCTGATGCCGCCGACGATCCCCAGCCGGCCGTTGAGGGTGCGCTCCGCCATCCGCTGCCCCCCGGGCACGCCGATGGTCACCTCGACACCGCGGCCCGCGGGAGCGACGGCGATCGCCGGCTGGGCGGCCTCGGTGAGCATCCGCCGCGGGACCGGGTTGATCGCCGGAGCTCCGACCTCGAGGCCGAGCCCCGGCAGGGTGACCGTGCCCACGCCCTCTCCCGCACGCAGCTCCAGCCCGGGCCGGTCGCTCCAGCGCACCGTCGCGGTCAGGTGGGCGCCGTGGGTGACGTCGGGGTCGTCACCGGCGTCCTTGACCACCACCGCTCGGGCCCAACCGTCGCCGGACTCCCGCGAGTGGACCGCGAAGTTGTGGTCGAAACCGGCCGGAAGTGGGATGGTCACCTCCGCGCGCGGCCGTCCCTCCACCAGCTCGAGCGACGCCGCCCGGGTGGCGGCGGCGGCGCAGGCGCCGGTGGTGAAGCCGCTTCGCAGGCCGCGGCGGCGGGGCGCGGCGGTGTAGCCCTCCTCGTCGGCGCGGGAGCGACCGTGGACATCCTCGGGGAGGCCGCGCGCGCTCACCGCGGATCACCGGCGGCGATGCGGCAGCAGGCGTTGACCGCCGCCGCAGCGACGGCCGAGCCACCGCGGCTTCCGCGCACGGCGATCACCGGGCAGGGAGAGGTGCGCAGCAACAGCTCCTTGGCCTCGGCGGCCGACACCAGCCCGCAGCAGGTCGCGATCACCGCCTCGGGGGCGGGCACACCGTCGCCGAGCATGTCGAGCAGGGCGAGGAGTGCTGTCGGAGCGTTGCCGATGACGGCGACCGACCCGCCGATGCGGTCGGCGAGGGCGGCGATCGCGCGCGCGCTGCGCGTCGATTCGGCGATGGCGGCCCTGGTCGCATCGCTGAGCAGCGTGCCGCTTGCCGCGAAGCGATCAGCGGAATCGACGGCCACCAGGATCGGGCTGCCGAGCCGAGCGGCGGCGCCACGCATGCCAGACCGCACCATGCCGACGTCGCAGATCAGCGGCGCGCCGGTGCCCAGCGCCGCCACGCACGCGCTCACCGCCTCCCGGGAAGCGACCACCTCGGCGAGGAGCGAGGGATCGCCGGCGGCGTATGCCATGCGGAGCGCGACCTCATCCGCGGGCGGCGGCGGCAGCGCGTCGGTGGTCTGCTCTCGGAGCCGTCGGATGCCGACCTGCTCGATCTCCGCGGTTGGCAGCGCCAGGGCGCGGAGCGCCTGTCCCGCGCCCGGGCGGATGGCCGCCGGCGGCGCGCTCATACCGAGAGCACCGCCGCGGACGGTGCGGCGACCTTCGCGGCGGTCTCGACCAGCCGCCGGGCGGCGTCCGGGAGGCCGCAGAGGTGGAGGTGCACGTAGGAGGCCAGCAGGCTGCGACTCGCGTGACCCTCGGGGGTGTTCGCCATCTCGGCCACCCGGTACGCAGCATGGCCGGGGTCGGGGGGAGCATCCGCTGCCGACCAGTGGAACTCGTGACCCATCACCGTGGCGCCGGCGGCGAGCAGGGGCGAGTCGCGCAGTGCGGTCAGCGTGCGGTAGCCGAGGGCGCGGCGGGTGCGGTCCATCGTGACCCCCCACGGCAGCAGTCCGCACATTGGGTGGCGCTCCCCGTCCTCGGTGGTGAGCGAGCGCGACAGGTACATCGCACCGCCGCATTCCCCGATCACCGCGACCCCGCGTCGCGCCGCAGCGGCGATCGCCGCGCGCATCGCGGTGTTGGCGGCGAGACGGGCGGCGAAGCGCTCGGGGAAGCCGCCGCCGAGAAGGATGGCGCCGCAGCCGGCCGGCGGCGAGGTGTCGCCGAGCGGGCTGAACGGCACCAGCTCGGCGCCCCACGCCGCCAGCAGGTCGAGGGCGTCCTGGTACTGGAAGCTGAAGGCGGCGTCGCGCGCCACCGCGATCCGTCCCCGCGGTGGTCGCGGCGCGATTGCGAAGGGATCGTGCCCGGGAAGCGCCTGGGGACCGTCGCCGCCGGCGAGCCGCAGCACCGCGTCGAGGTCGATGTGGCGCGAGACCGCGTCCGCCAGGCTGGCGGCCCACCGCGGCGGATGGGGACGTTCCTGGGGTGGCACCAGGCCGAGGTAGCGGTCGGGCAGGGTCAACCCCGGGTCGAGTGGCAGCGCGCCGAGCACCGGGATCCCTGTCGTCTCCTCGATCGCCCCCCGGGCGGCGGCGAGGTGCCGGTCGGAGCCGACCCGGTTGAGGATGACGCCGGCGACGCGGACCCGCGGGTCGAAGCGGGCGAATCCCAGCGTCACCGCCGCGGTCGAGCGCGCTGAGCGGGCGGCGTCGACCACCAGCAGCACCGCGGCGTCGAGCAGGCGCGCGACCTCCGCGGTGCTCCCCGCGTCGCCGCCCTGCGAACACCGCGGTCCGCCGGCGCCCGCCAGGCGCCCGTCGAACAGGCCGAGCACGCCCTCGACCACGGCGACGTCGGCGCCGGCCATCGCCCGCCCCGATAGCGCCGGCAGCGCTCGCGGATCGCAGAGGACGCCGTCGAGGTTGCGCGAGATCCGTCCCGCCACAGCGGTGTGATGCAGGGGGTCGATGTAGTCGGGGCCGGCCTTGAACGGCTGGACGCGCAGTCCGCGGGCCCGCAGGGCGGCCAGCAGCCCCAGGGTCACCGTGGTCTTGCCGCAGCCACTGGCGGTGCCGGCGACCACGATGGGACGGCGGTGGGTGCGGCGGGTGAAGGCCACCCCTGGCCTGCCGGCAGGTTGTGTCGCGCCGTTCGATGGCACTGCCGGCAGCTCGATCCCGCGGATCCCGTCGGCGCGGGCGCGCACGTAGGCGACCACCGCCGGGTGCAGGCCGAGATGCGACGCGACGGTGACCCGTGTCCCACGTTCGCGGCCGGCATCGCGCGCCGCGGTGCCGATGCGGCGCGCGATGCGCCCGTCGTTGAGCAGATAGGGCAGCACCACGATGTGCGCTGCGCCCGCAGCCGCCAGAGCGCGGATGCCATCGGCGACGGTGGGCGGTGCGAGCGAGGCAAAGGCGGATGTCACCGGCAGCCCGGTGCGCTGCTGCAGGGCGGTACCGACCAGCCGGGCCAGGCGCGCGTTGGCGTGCGCGCAGGTGGACCCGCGTCCCACCACCAGGACCGCGTCGCCGGCGCAGCCTGCCTCGGTCTCGGCATCGCGCAGCCGTGTCATGGCGGCCTCGAGCAGTGCCGGCGAGGGCCGGAGGAGTGGGACGCAGCGCAGTCGCAGGTCGGGATGGAGCAGCCTCCCGCCGCGGATGACGATGCGCAGGTCCTCCTGGGCGTGGCCGGCGGGGAAGAGCAGCAGCGGCACGACGCGCACCTCGTCCACGCCGTGGTCGCGCGCCTCGCCGGCGGCATCGGCGAGGGCGGCGAAGGCCGGACGCAGCTCGACGTCGGGGTACTCGATCACCCCCACGCGCACCCCGCCGGGGCGGTGCCGCTGCACCGCCAGCCGCAACGCGCGCAGTTCCGCCCGTCCCGCGTCGTCGCGAGTTCCGTGCGCCAGCAGCAGCACCGGTACCACCGCGTTCGGAGCGGTCACCGGGCCTTCTCTGGCAGCCGCGGTTCCGCAGTCCTGCCCATCCGCGCCTCGAGCTCGGCGTCGACATCGGTGGCGAGATGCCGGAGACGGCGGAGACGTTCGCCGTCGGCGCCCTGCCACAGCCCCCGCGCCGCTGCCTCCAGCAGCCGTTCGGCCATCGCCCGCAGGGCCCAGGGATTGCTGGACCGCAGGAACTCCTCCGACACCGGATCGAAGAGGTAGTCGTCGGCCAGACGCGCGTACATCCACCCATCGACCACGCCCGCGGTGGCGTCGTAGCCAAAGAGGTAGTCGACGGTGGCGGCCATCTCGAAGGCGCCCTTGTAGCCGTGGCGGCGCATCGCCGCCAGCCACTTGGGATTGATCACTCGGGCTCGGAAGACCCGGTGCGCCTCCTCCTGGAGCGAGCGCACCCTCGCCCGCTCGGGCTCCGCGCTGTCCCCGAAGTAGGCGCGGGGGGCGGTACCGGTGAGGGCGCGGACGCAGGCAATCATGCCACCGTGGTACTGGAGATAGTCGTCGCTGTCGAAGATGTCGTGCTCGCGGTTGTCCTGGTTCTTGATGGCCACGGCGATTTCGGAAAAGTTCGTCCGGAACTCGTCCTCCGCGGCGGCGCCGTAGCGCTCGCGGCTGTAGGCGTAGGCGCCCCAGGCGGTGTAGACGGCGGCGATGTCGGCGACGTCCCGCCAGGCGCCGGAGTCGAGCAGCGGGAGGACGCCCGCACCGTAGGAGCCGGGCCGGCTGCCGAAGACGCGCCACCGCGACCGCTCCTCGGCCGCCGCCGAGGCCAGCCCCGACGCCGCCAGCCGTTGGCGGTCGTGGCGGGCGCGGGCGGCGAGCGGGTTGTCGGCCGCGTCCTCGTCGAGCGCCGCCACCATGCGCACAGCCTCGTCGAACAGGTGGACGAGGTTGGGGAAGGCGTCGCGGAAGAAGCCGCTGATGCGGAGCACGACGTCGACCCGCCGCCGTCCCAGATCGGCGAGCGGGATCACCTCCAGTCCGGCGACCCGCCGGTTCTCCGGAGCCCAGCGCGGGCGCACTCCCAAGAGCGCCAGCGCCTCGGCGATGTCGTCGCCGCCGGTGCGCATCGCCGCGGTTCCCCAGACGACGATGCCGACCGTCTGCGGCGGCGCTCCGGTGTCCTCGAGGTGGCGGCGCACCACCGCCTCGGCCAGCCGCTGCCCGACCCGCCATGACGTCTCCGTCGGCAGCGACTTGGGGTCGACCGAATAGAAGTTGCGCCCGGTGGGGAGGACGTGGGTCATCCCCCGCGTCGGCGCTCCGCTGGGGCCGGCGGGCACATAGCCGCCGCGCAGCCCGGCCAGCAGGTTGTCGAGCTCGTCCGAGGTGCGGCGCAGGGCCGGCCAGAGCACCGACGCGAGGTGCTGCAGGGCGGACACCGCGTCCGCGACGGCGATGCCGGTGGCGGCGAGGAGCAGCGGCTCGGCGGCGGCCGCATCGAAGCCGGCGGCGTGCATCTGCGCCACCAGGCTGCGGGCCAGCGAGCGCACCGCCTCGACCGCGTCGCCGGCGACCCGTAGCCGCGCCGGCGCGTGGACCGCGAGCCACCCCGGCAGCGCCCCGGTGAAGGCCGCGCCGCGGTCCTGGAGCAGCGCCTCCCAGTCGAGCCCCGCCGCGCCGGCCAGGGCCTGCTCGAGGCCGGCGGCGGCGCCGCGGGTGAACGCCAGCAGCATGTCGACCAGCGCCTCCCCCGCCGGCGGGGTGCCGAGCACGTGCAGCCCGCTGCGGATCTGGGCGTCCTTGATCTCACAGAGGTACCCGTCCATGCGCAGCAGGAAATGGTTGAAATCGTCAGGTATGTCAAGAACGCCGAGGTCGCGGTCGAGGTGGGCGCTGCGCACCGCCTCCCAGATGCGCTCCTGGATGAGCGGCAGCTTGGCGGGATCCAGCGACTGCGCCTGGGTGTACTCGTCCATCAGCTGCTCGACGACGACGATCGGGCCGTAGGCCTCGGCCGCGCTCACCGGCGGGATCAGGTGATCGACGATGACCGCGTGGGCGCGCCGCTTCGCCTGGGTGCCCTCGCCCGGGTCGTTGACCACGAACGGATAGAAGAGTGGCAGGTCGGCGATGCAGAGGTCGGGGAAGCAGCCCGCCGACAGTCCCAGCGCCTTTCCCGGCAGCCACTCCGCTGTCCCGTGCTTGCCGAGATGCACCACCGCGTCGACCCTCTCGACCTCGCGCAGGAACCGGTAGAAGCCGAGGTAGTGATGCGGCGGTGCCAGGTCGGGAGAGTGGTAGATGGCGGCGGGATCCTCGCTGAAGCCGCGCGGCGGCTGGATGACGACCAGCACCTTGCCGAAGCGCAGTCCCGGGAAGACCAGCGCGTCATGGCGCACGTAGAGGTGACCCGGCGGCTCCCCCCAGCAGCGTCGCAGCTGCGCCTGCGCCGCTGCGGGAATGGCGTCGACGAAGGCCGCATACGGCGCCACCTCCAACCGGCCCGCGGCGGCGTCGAGCTGGGCCGCCGTCAGGTACTCGCGGTCGTACGCGCCCTGGTCGATCAGCGCGTGCATCAGCGCGTCCCCGTCGGTGGGCAGCCCGCCGCCGCCGAGGTCGTAGCCGTCGGTGCGGAGCGCTTGCAGGAGCCGCACCGCCGAGGCGGGAGTGTCGAGACCGACGGCGTTGCCGACGCGGGCGTTGCGGCTCGGATAGCTGCTGAGGACGATCGCCAGGCGCTTCTCGGCGTTGCCGGCCCGGCGCAGCCGCGCGAACCGCGCCGCCAGCCGGGCGCAGACGCCGATGCGCTCGGCGTCCGGTTGATAGCGGACGCCGCCGTCCACCGTCTCCTTGAAGGAGACCGGCACGGTGACGACCCGCCCGTCGAACTCCGGCAGGGCGACGTTCATCACCGCGTCGACGGGGGCGAGGCCGGCGCTGCTGTTCTCCCAGCGCCCCCGCGTCGAGGTGACGGCGATCGCCTGGAGAATGGGAACGCCGAGCCGCTGCAGCGACTCCACCGACCACTCGGCGGCCACCTGCGGTCCGCTGGTGGGCAGCTCGCCCATGGCGAAGGACAGCGTGCTGATCACCGCGTCGCAGGCGGCGCGACCATCAGCGCCACGGAGGTGGGCGAAGGCGGGCGGGTCGTCCCCGTCGCCGCGCAGCGAATAGCAGAAGACCGGCAGCGCTCCGCACCCCGCCTCCTCGAGCGCGCCGACCAGGGCGTCGACGACGGCGAGGTTGCCGCTCATCCAGTGGGCCCGGTAGAAGAGCACGCCGATCACCGGCCGGTCGTCGCCAAGGTAGGCGCGCCACCACCCCGCCGCCGCCGCCGGCTCCTCCGGCGCTTGCGGGTGGTAGCGCCCGTCCCACGGCAGCGGCTGCGGCGCCGCCCATCCGAAGGCGGTTCCGCAGGTGGCGTCGGCGAGCAGGCGGAGCAGCTGGGCCAGGTTGGCGGCCCCGCCGTGGAGGAGATAGGCGAAACCCTCACCGGCGCGCCCCGGGTCGAGCGTCGAGATCGCGCTCAGCTCGGGGTCGGGACTGCGGTCACCGGGCCAGGCGACCAGCGGGACACCGTGCTCGCGGCAGAGGAGGGCGATGCGGTCGGTCGCCTCGGGGAGGGCGCGACGGCCGCCGAGGAGTCGCAGCGCCACGCACCGCGCCCCGGCCGCGAACAGGGGGCGGAGGCGCTGCTCGGCGGTGGTCGCGTCCCAGGCCGCCGGGTTCTCGCCATGGATGGCCGGAAACCCCGGCGGGAGGCGGCGCCGCGCCGACGCCAGCGCGAGCAGCTCGGTGTCGGCGGTGGTGAGGACGACGATCACCGATGCGCCGCCGGTCAGAACTCGATGCCCCGCTGCGCGGGGACGCCGTTGCGGTAGTGGTGCTTGACCTCACGCATCTCGGTGACGCAGTCGGCGGCGTCGATCACCTCCGGCGGTGCGTTGCGCCCGGTGAGCACCAGGTGCAGCTCGCGGGGCTTGCTGTTGATCAGCTCGACCACCTCCGTCAGCGGCACCAGTCCGGCGCTGATGGAGCCGAGGATCTCGTCGAGCACCACCACCCGGTACCTGCCCGAGTGCACCGCCTGGTGGGCGAGCTGCCAGGCGTTGCGACCCGCCTGGGCGTGCGCGTCGTCGCTGATGCGGGGGTCGCGAAGCGCTTCGATGGTGAAGCCGCGACCCTCCGCCGCGATCTCCACCTGCGGCACCAACTCGGTGAACGCGGTGCGCTCGCCGGTCTTCCAGGAGCCCTTGATGAACTGGATCACTCGCACCGGCATGCGGTTGCCGGCGGCGCGCAGCGCCAGTCCCATGGCGGCGGTCGACTTGCCCTTGCCGTTGCCGGTGAACACCAGGGTGATGCCGCGGCGGTTCTGCTTGAGCGCCGGGTCCATCGCCGGCTCAACCTCCGAACAGGGCGGGCAGGGTCGCGGCGCGACCGGCCACGAACAGCCCGCCGACGGCAAGTGACGACATCCCGGTGAGCGCTCCGAGGGTCAGCTGCAGCCGCGGCAGCCGCGCCACCCCGACCAGGCCCCGGAGCCAGAGGGCGGCGATGCCGACGTCACTGACGATCAGGCCGGCGACGAAGGCCAGCAGGATGACGGCCGCACCACCGCCGTTCCCGGCCGCGCCCGCGGAGGCGAAGAGAACCACCTGGGTCGGGGTCTCGGCGCCGGTTCCGTGGAGGACGCCGATGGCGAAGGCGGTGCGCGGTCCGAGGTCGTCGAGCGCCCCCTGCCCCGCCGCCCCGCGCCGCCGTGCCCGTGCCCATGCCCGGCGCACCACCGCGATCAGCAGCCGCCACCGGCCGGTGAAGTGGTAGTCCTCCCGATCGCGTCCGAGCTGCCAGAGCACCGCCATCCCCAGCGCGACCAGGGTGCCGCCGACGATGCTTTCGAAGATGCGGTCGAGCCCGCCGGGAAGTCCGACCCCCATCACCCCCACGGCGGCCCCGAGCAGGGCGATGACCAGCCCGTGTCCGAGGCAGTACCAGACGGCCAGACCGAGACCGCGTCGCCGCGGCCCGGCGGCCGCCGACCCCTGGGTGGAGAGATCACCGATGGCGGTGATGTGGTCCCAGTCGAGCCCGTGCCGGCATCCCAGCAGGAATCCGGTACCCGCCACCACCAGCACCGGCCAGGACAGCGCGAGCGTCCCCATGTCCAACTCTCCCTCGTGACGCGGAGGTGCCGCGAGTTGGCCCTGCACCGGTGGTTTTCTGGCTTCCGCCCGAGGGGGCGGTCACAGTAGCGCGACTGCGCCGGACTTGGACCGGCTTGCCCACGCGGCGAGGGTCGCGACATGGTACGTGATGAGTCCAGAGGCGGGGCGTTCGGCCCCTCCTCGCCGCGCGGGGTCAGGTCTCGGTGAGCGCCTTGTACGCGGCTTCGTCCAGCAGCTGGGCGGCGCTCTCGTCGACGTCCGCGAGCTCGAGCATCCAACCCTCACCGTAGGGATCGTTGTTGATCTTCTCCGGGCTTTCGGTGAGCGCAGCGTTGACCGCGGCGACGCGTCCGCCGACCGGAAGGTAGAGATCGCTGGCGGCCTTCACCGATTCGATGACGCCGAAGCGCTCGCCGGCGCTCAGCGTGCGTCCCACCTCGGGCAGCTCGAGGAAGATCACGTCGCCGAGCTGCGCCTGCGCGTAGTCGGAGATACCGACCCGCACGCCGCCGTCGGTGGGCGCCACCCATTCATGGGTCGAGGTGAAGCGGTACTTGGAGAGATCGGGCACAGAAGACTCCTCAGGTGCTGCGCCGATAGAAGGGGAGCGGGACGACCTCCGCAGCGGCGGTGGTTCCGCGGATGTCGACGGTCAGCCGCGTTCCCGGTTCCGCCAGCTCCGGCGACACGTACGCGGTGGCGATCCCGTGGCCGAGGGTGAAGCTGTAGGTGCCGCTGGTGACGGCCCCCGCCTGCCGTCCGTCGACGCAGACGCGGTGGCCGTGCCGGGCGATGGCCCGCCCCTCCAGACCGAGGCCGGCGAAGCGGCGCTCCGGTCCCCTCTTCTTGATGTCGCGGAGCGCTCCCGCCCCGATGAAGTCGCCCTTGTCGAGCTTCACGGTCCAGCCCAGCCCGGCGCTGAAGGGGTCGGTCTCCTCGTCCATGTCCTGGCCATAGAGACGGAGACCCGCCTCCAGGCGGAGCGTGTCCCGCGCCCCCAGACCGGCGGGGAGCAATCCCGCCGGCGTCCCGGCTTCGAGCAGCGCGTCCCAGAGCCGTTCACTCTGCGAGGCGGTCCACACGTAGAGCTCGAAGCCGTCCTCGCCGGTGTAGCCGGTGCGCGACACGGCGACGTCGACACCGGCGACGGTGCCGTCGACGGTGGAGAAGGGCCGGAGCTTCTCGAGGTCGGCATCGGTGAGCGGCCCAAGGATGCGCTCCGCGCCCGGTCCCTGCAGTGCCAGCAGGGCGGTCTGGTCGGAGATGTCGTCGACCACCGTGCCACCGTCGGTGTGATCGCGCATCCAGGCGACGTCCTTGTCGCGACACGCGGCGTTGATCACCACCAGAGCGGTGCCCAGTCCTCGATAGACGACGACGTCATCGATGATGCCACCCTGGTCGTTGCACATCATCGAGTACATCGCACGCCCGGGCTCGATGCGCTCCAGGTCGTTGGTCACCAGCCGCTGCACCGCGGCGCCGGTGTGGTCTCCGCCGAATCGCACCCGTCCCATGTGGGAGATGTCGAACAGGCCGGCGCGCTGGCGGACAGCGAGGTGCTCCTCGCGGATGCCCGAGTACTGCAGCGGCATGTCGAAGCCACCGAACTCGACCATCCGCGCCCCCATGGCGCGGTGCCGTTCATAGAGCGGCGTGTGCCTGGCCATGGCTCGCGGAAGTCTACGTCGGGGTGCTGCTGCGCTGGTCCCCCAAACCCCGCCAGTTGCCGCGGCGGGCGCCGGCGGAGCACCCTTGCCGACAGGGACGCGATGACCTGGGTGACATCAAGGAGGTGCCATGACCGAGCACAAGGTGCGCTTCGCACCGGGCACGATGGTCAGTCCCGGTGAGTACCGCAACGTCACCACTGGTGAGATCCGCTACTTCGACGGCAACACACCTCTGCCCGGCAGCGTCAACAGCTCCTCGTGGCAGCAGGTCTCGGACCACTACCACCCGTCGGCGAGCGCCGCCGCCGAGCACCGCCGCATCCCCGACGAGCCGGGTCACGGGGTGCGCTTCGCGCCGGGCACCATGGTCAGTCCCGGCGAGTACCGCAACGTCACCACCGGCGAGGTCCGCTACTTCGACGGCAACACCCCCCTGCCCGGGACCGCCAACAGCTCCGCCTGGCAGCAGGTCTCCGATCACTATCACGCCCAGGAGGCGTCTCCGAGCTGAGCTCGGGATCGTCCCGCGTGGCTGCTGGCACCCGACGCCGGGCCGCTGCCGGCGTCCTGCTGGCAACCGCGGTCGGTGTCGTCGGCCTGGTGCTTGTCCCGGCGCTGCGCTCTGCGCCCGCGCCGGCACAGGCGGCGGCGAACGGCCGGGCGGCGAGTTCTGCCCGCGAGACGCCGATCTGCCTGCTCTGCCCCTCCCTCTCGCCCTCTCTGCACCCGTCGAGCCCGCCGGCGTCGCCGAGCGCGACCGCGCTCAGCCTCAGCCCGGGGCCCCCCGGGGCCGCTCCTCCGGCGACCCCGCCGCCGTCGCCCACCCCCACCCCGGCGACGTCGACCGCCTCGCCGTCACCCTCCGGCGGTGACGCGTCGAGCTCCACCTCCAGCGATCGGTCGAGCAGCAGCCCCGGGTCGCCGTCCGCCGCCGCCGAGGCGACCGGCGGCGGCGCGGGCGCCGGGGGGCTGGCGTTGGCCGCCGTGCTCGGCCTGGTCGCCGCCGCCGCCTCGGCCCTGCTGATCGCCCGGCGCGTACGCTGAGGGGCCATGGCAGGACCCCGCCGGCGGGGCCATCGGCGGAGCACGGCCGCGGCTGGCTGGTGGTACTGATCCTCCTCGCCGCCGCCATCACCGCGGTCGCCGTCTACGGGGTGCGAGCCCTGGTCACTCCCGATCTCGGTGGCCCGCCCCGGGGACCCGACGACGGCGACACCGAGATGGCCGTCGCCGCCGCGCTCGGCCCCCGGTTGGCGGCCGGGCTGGCGGCGGCGCCCCACGCCGCGATCACCCTGTCGGAGCACGACATGACAGTGGTGCTCCGAGCCGAGAACCCCGACCGGCAGCGGCTGCGCGACCCCGAGGCGCGGGTCCGCGCCGGTCTGCTGGTGGTCGACGGGCGCACCACCGCCGGCCCCTTCACGGTGGTGGCGATCGGCCGTATGGCGGTCCGTCTCACCACCGACCCGGGGGGGCCGCCGCGGCTCAGCGTCGAGGTGCGCTCGGTCGATGTCGGCGAGGTGGCCCTGCCGAGCTTCGCCCGCGACGCCATCGCCCGGCGCCTGGCCGCCGGCTCTGTCAACCTCCAGGACGTCCTCAGCGCCAACCCCATCCTCGCCGGGCTCAGCATCTATCTCGAGTGCGTCAGGGTGGGACAGACGGGGATGACGTTCGGCTTCCACCGTCCTGACACTCGGGCGAATGCCGACGGGTGCCTCTGACCTTGGCGGCGCAACGGCCGCGTCACAGCCTTGCCGCTCCCGTGTCGGCCGCCGTGTGGACCGGAATGGCGCCCCTATACTCGCCGTACGCCCACCTCAGCAGGACTGCACCTCCCCATCATGTCCCGCCGCCGCATTCTCGTCGTCGACGATGACCCGCGCCTTCTCCACGTGGTCTCGATGTACCTGGGCATCGAGGGCTACGAGGTCGTCACCGCCGACAACGGCGAGCAGGGATTGGCGGAGGTGGCGGCGCAGCGTCCCGATTTGATCATCCTCGACGTGATGATGCCCGGGCTCGACGGGCTCGAATGCTGCCGGCGGCTGAAGAGTGACGAGGCGACCCGCACCATCCCAGTGCTGATGTTCACCGCGCTCTCCCGCGACGACGACGTCGAGCGCGGCCGGGTCGCCGGCGCCGACCGCTTCATCAACAAGCCCTTCAGCCTGATCGGACTGGGCGCGGTGATCCGGTCGTTCCTCACCGAGGGTTCGTCCGTCCCCGCATAGCGGACAGCGCTCGCGGCCGTACCATGCGGCCGTGGACGCGTCGGCCGAGGCCGGACAGCTGTCGCACCTCGACCCTCGGGGGCGGGCGCGGATGGTCGACGTCTCCGCCAAGCCGGAATCCGAGCGCGTGGCACGTGCCCAGGGCCGGGTGCGCTGCGACGCCGTTACCGCTGCCCGAATCGCCGCCGGCGGGGCGGCCAAGGGGGACGTGATCGCCGTCGCCCGGGTCGCCGGCATCATGGCCGCGAAGCGCACCGCGGAGCTGCTTCCCCTCTGCCATCCCCTGCCGCTCACCCATCTCGAACTGGACCTCGCCGTCGACACCGACCTTCCCGGGGTGCGCATCACGTCCGCGGCCCGATGCGTGGGGAGGACCGGGGTGGAGATGGAGGCGCTCACCGCGGTGGCGGTGGCGGCGCTGACCGTCGTCGACATGATCAAGTCGTCGGACCGCTGGGCGGTGATCGATGGGATCGGGCTGGTGGACAAGAGCGGTGGGCGCAGCGGCGAGACCCGCCGGCCGGACGACCGTCCGCTCTAGGCGCCGGGACGCGGTGCCGCCTCGGAGGGACGGCTATCGGGGGCGGCGGAGTGGGGATGCGCCTCGCCGGCGAGCAGTCCCAGCGCGTGCGGAAGCGCCGGCCAAACCGCCTCGAGGCACTCGGCCACCGCCCGCGGGCTGCCGGGAAGAACCAGGACCAGGCAACCGGCCCTGACGCCGACCAGCTGGCGCGACAGCATGGCGTGCGGCGTCGAGCGCATCCCGGAGGCGCGCATCGCCTCCACCATTCCCGGCACCTCGTAATCGAGCAGCTCGCGCACGCTCTGGGGGGTGACGTCGCGCGGTCCGAGCCCGGTGCCGCCGTTGACCACCACCAGGGCGGCGGCGGCGATGCCGTCGAGCACGGCGGACCGGATCTGCGCCGGCTCGTCGGGGACCATGGTGCGGAACACCACCTGGGCCGGCAACCCGCCGAGGCGGGCGACGATCAGATCGCCGCTCTCGTCACGGCGCTCCCCCCGCGCACCGGCGTCGCTGACCGTCACCACCGCCGCCCGGACCGGCGCCGATCTCTCTCGCACCCATCCAGGGTAGGGCTGCCGCCGGCAGGTCCGGCTCAGGACGCCTCGGGTAGCCGGGCCCCCATCTCCTCTCCGTCGCCGGGGCCGCGGCCGGGCGTCTTGCGGCTGAGCAGCGCGTCCTGGACCTCGTAGAGGAGGTCCATCAGGTGGACGATGGTGACCCGGGTGGGCAGCTCACGGGTGAGCTCGGCAGGAAGGGCCGTCTCGAGCTCGGCCAGGCGGGGCTGGACGGTGACCGGCACGCGCTGACGCCCGGCCAGGTGGAGCTCCTCGAGGTCCTCGAGGAGGGCGTCGATCAGCCGGATCGGGCGCAGCGCCCGCCGGCGCTCACGCCGCTGCCGCTGCTGGCGCAGCAGGGCCTCGCGGATCTCGTCGCTGGTGCGGTGCAGGGTTGCCATCTCATCAGGTGATACGCGCCGCGTTGCAGCTCGGTTGCGGTCGGCGTGGGGGCTCACAAAGCGGCGGCGATGCCCTAAGCTGGCGGCCAAGGGGGGTGCGCGCGGTCATGGTGTCGTGCCCTCCATCCGCTGATGCCGCGGCAGCGGCCTGGAGGGATCACGCAGTCATGGCCTGGCCCTGGCCCATCGCCAGCGGGGAGTCCCGCCGACCCCGGATGAGCCCGCGGCCGCCGGCGTTGATGCCCGCCACCCGCCAGCGCCTGGCCGACGATGCTGCGGCCGCCCGCCAGCGGCTGCAGGCCACCGCCGAGGCGATGGAACGCGCTGCGCGCACGGTCAACGCCGCTATCGCATCGCCCCCGGCGCGCCGCAGCGTCCACGCCTTCCGCCAGCGCCCCCTCGTCTACACCGCGATGGCGGCGTACGCCGTGCTCTCCATCGCCCTGATGGCCACCCGGGCGGTGGGACTGACCTCGGAGCACGCGCTCCTGCTCGGGCTGGTGCTCTTCGCCATCGTCGGCCGTGCCCGTCCCTTCGTCTGGGACTGGCTGCCGTTCCTGTTCGTCGCGGTGATGTTCGAGGACCTCACCTCGGTCGGCGCCCGCGTCGCCGGCACCGTCCACACCGTCGGCCCCATCGTCTTCGAGCGGACCCTGCTGGGAGGCGCCGTCTCCACCACCTGGCTGCAGCAACACATCGGCACCGGCCTGCTGGCCCAGGGGATGGCGGTGCTCCTGGTGGTCGAGTACCTCTTCCACTTCGCGGCCCCGCTGGTCGCCGGTCTCTGGTTGTGGACGCGCCACCGCGAGCGCTTCGGCACCTTCGTGTCGGCCTACTTCCTGGTGATGGCGGCCGGCTTTCTCGCCTACCTGGTCTTTCCCGAGATGCCGCCCTGGCTCGCCGCCAAGCAGGGATGGCTGCCCCCGGTGCACCGCTACGTCGTCGAGACGCTGCAGCAGTTCGGTGGCTTCGGCAGCTTCTACTCCGGTGCCGACCCCGAGCCCAACGCCGCCATGCCGTCGCTGCACGTCGCGGTGCCGATGGTGATCGCCTGCACCATCGTCGCCGTCAAGGGCCTGCGCAATCGTGCCGCCTGGTTGTGGATGCTCTATCCGCTCACCCTGTCCTTCGGGGTCCTCTACCTGGGTGAGCACTACGTCGCCGACACGGTGATCGGTCTCGCTTTCGGCATCGCCTGCTTCTTCGCCGCCGATGCGGCAGCGCGGATGGGTGCGGTGGGCGCCGACAGCCGCTGGAGGCGTCCCGCCGACGTGTCGGTGCCGGTGGTCTCGTCGGCGGGTGGAGGCGGCTGACCGCTGGCATAATCGGCCGTCATGAACCTGGCGCAGATGCTGGTCGTGACGGCACGGCTGGCAGGCTGCGATGAGGTTCCGGCCGACTCCCAGGTCTACGTCGAAGCGCCCGGCGACCTGCGCCACGTGCTGTTTGGCGTCGACATCGATGTCGGCGAGCTGCTCTATGCCCGTGACGCGGGATACGACGCGGTCGTCGCCCACCATCCGCTCGGCGAGCACGCGCGCATGGACTTTCCCAAGGTGGTGATGCGCCAGGTCGAGCAGATGACGGCGGAGGGCGTCGCCCGCGAGGTCGCCACCGCGGCGGTGCAACGCCGGCTGCAGCGGCCGCACCGTGCCACCCACATGAGCAATTACAACCGCGTGGTCGACGTGGCCAGGCTGATCGGCGTGCCGCTGGGCAACATCCATCTCGCCTGCGACATCCTCGGCCGCGACGCCATCGTCGAGCTACTGCGCAAGCGCGACGGCGACGGTGCCACCGTAGCGGACGCGATCGCCTGGCTGGGCGAGTTTCCCGAGATGGAGGCGGCCCTGACTAGGCCCGAGGCCTGGATCGGGGATGTCGACCAGCCACTGGGACGCTGGACGGTGGCGATGGCGGGGGGGACCAACGGCGGTTACGACGTCTTTCGCGAGTACTGGCGCGCCGGCGTCGACACCATCCTGGCGATGCACATCGCCGAGGACGACCTCGGTCGCCTGGCCGCGGAGACGTCGGGGGGCAAGGCCCTGATCGTCACCGGGCACATGGCAACCGACAGCATCGGCATCAACCGCGTGATCGACGCGCTGGAGGCGGATGGTGTCGCGGTGACGCGCACCAGCGGCGTGATCCCGAGCAGCCCGCCCGCGTGACGCCGTCGACGGGGGGTGCGGGGGGAGCGGCTCGTCACCTGCGGGCGCGCTGGATGCCGCTGGTCGCGCTGCTGGTCGCCGGAGCGCTGGGGGGCACCGCGATCGCGGAGCTGACCAGGCCGGCCGGCTCCCGCCGGTCGACCACCCCGCCCACCGGCGCCCCGAGCACGTCGGCGGCGGCGGCGGTCGCCGCCGCCGACGCCCTCTTCTTCAGCAACCGCTACGCGCCGGCCGAGCGTGCCTATGCCACCGCCGGGCGCGACCATCCCCGCGATGCGCTGGTCCATGCCGCCTACGCGCTCTTTCTCAACTACCGGCACCACCCGATGGCGCTCTCCGAGGCGAAGCGCGCCGTCGCCCTCGCCCCGGACAGCGCCCGCGCCCAGGCGATCCTCTGCCGAGTTCTGGACTGGACCGACCAGATCGATGCCGCCGTCGCGGCCGGCCGCCGAGCCGTGTCGCTGTCCGAGCGCGAGCCGCTGGCGCGTCTGTTCCTCGGTGAGGCGCTGTCCGACCGGGGCGACAGCGCCGGCGCCGCGGCCGAGCTGAGCGCGGCCGCGCTGCTGGCCCCGAGCGCCTCCGTCTACCAGCGCGCAGAGGTCGAGCGCGAGCAGGCCAACCTCGCCTTCGACCAGGGTGACACCGCTTCCCAGCTGACCCACCTTCGTGCCGCCCTCGCGGTCCAGCCGGACTGGGTGGAACGCGCCTCCGAGCTGGCCGGCGCGGCCTTCAACGCCGGTGACGTCGGCCAGGCGCGCCAGGCCTTCGACCGCGCCCTGGCCCTCGCACCCGATGATGTCGAGCTGTTGCAGGGACTGGCGGGGGCGGCGCTGCTGCAGAGCGACTACCTGACCGCGGCACGGGCCCTCCGGCGCGCCCTGCCGCTGCAACCGCGCGACAGCGGGCTGCTCGACCTCAACGCCCAGGTGGCGATGGCCCTCGACCACGACTCCGCCACCGCCGATGCGCTGCTGCAGCGGTCTCTCGACGCCCGCCCCGACGACGCCCAGGCGGCCGCCTACCTGCTCAACCTGGCGCGTGACGTGGAGCATGACCAGACCCGCGGCCGGCGGGAGATCGCCAGCGCGGTCGCCGGCGGGGACGAGCTCGTCCCGCGACCGGCGCGCACCGTTCCCGATCCGGACGCGACCGTCGCCGCCCATGCGCAGCGCGGCCTGGAGGCGGTCAACCGGGTTCGCGCCGCCGCCGGCCTGGCGCCGGTGGTGCTCGACAGCCGCCTCTCCGCCGCCGCCCTCTCCCACACCTATTACTGGTTGTTCAACAACGCTTCGCCGGCGGTGGCCAAGCTGGGAATCCACCGCGAGACGGTAGGCACGCCCGGGTTCACCGGCGTCCGCGCCCCCGACCGGGCCCTGGCCTTCGACTACTCCGCCGGCCCGGTCGGCGAGGACATCACCCACCGCGGCTCGGCGGACGCGGCGGTGGGTGATTGGGTCGACAGCGTCTACCACCGCATCCCCATCCTGCGTCCCGACCTGCGCGCCATCGGCTATGCGGACGCCGTCCTCGGCCCGCTGCCGATGGAGGACATGGAGTTCGGCTTCGCCGCGGGCGGGTCGCCCGGCGCCGCGCCGGTGGCCTACCCACCGGACGGTGCCGATCGCGTCCCCACCAGCTTCGTCGACAACGAGCTGCCCGACCCGGTGCCCGCCGGCGGGCCTCGCGTCACCGGCTACCCGGTGACCGTGACCTTCCCGAGCGGCGCGGTGGTGCGCGTCTCCTCCTTCACCCTCAGCGGTCCCAACGGGGCTGCGCTCGACGCCTTCCGGCTGGCTCCCTCGGTCGACACCGAGAACTCGGCATCGCTGCTGCCGCGTACATCGCTGCGGCCGGGCACCCGCTACACCGTCCAGCTGCGCGGGACGGTCGGAGGCCGCACCTACGCCCGCGTCTGGAGCTTCACCACCGCCGGCACCCCGGCGCCGGCACTGTCCGCCTGACGGCCCGGCGCGGTCGCGCCGAAGAGCGCGGTCCACTGCTCCTCCAGGTGGCGGCGCCGGACGGGGTGATTGGTCACCCGCGGGCCCGGGTGGTAGGTCGCGGCCAGCAGCCACCCACCGGTCCAGCGGCGCGCCATTCCCAGGCAGTCCTCGAAGCGCAGGCTCGCGGGAGCGGTGGCGAGGACGGCGCGAAAGGCGGTGCGACCGAGTGCCACCACCAGCGGCGCCTCGACCAGCTGCAGGGTGGCGGCGAGGTGGCCGCGGCAGCTCGTGAGCTCCGCCGCCGTCGGTTCGGCGTTGCGTCCCTCCGCGTCGCGAGGGTTGCAGAGCACCGCGTTGGTGACGAAGACATCCTCCCGCCGCAGCCCGCAGCGCTGCAACAGGCCGTCGAGCACGGCCCCGCTGCGGTCGCCGACAAAGGGGATGCCGGTGCGATCGGCGCCGTGACGTCCCGGTGCGAGACCCACCAGCAGCGCCGACGCCCGCAGCGGACCGTTGCCCTCACCGAGGACGCGGCGGCGCCCTTCCATGCGCGGGCAGGCACGGCAGGCGACAACGCGGTCGACCAGGGCCTGGTAGGCGATCACCGCCGCTGACGGTAGCAATCGCTATCCTCGACCGCCATGTCACAGGTCGAGGCCGCGCTGCGCCGCGCCGTCGGCTCCGCGCTCGACCGCATCGGCGCCGGCGGCGCGGTGGAGGTGGTCGTCGAGCCCTCGGCGCGACCGGAGTTCGGTGACTGGTCGACGCCGGCACCGCTCGGGGCGGCCAGGGTGCTGCGCAGGTCTCCCATGGCGATCGCCGAGGACCTGCGCACGCTTCTCGACGAGGCGAGGGTCCAGCATGTCGCCGGCTGGTCGGTGACCGCCCCTGGCTATGTCAACGCCCGTCTCGACCACGCCAGCTGGGCGCCGGCCGTGATCGACACGGCCTTGGCTCTCGATCCGAGCCGGCCGCTGATCCCTGACGGCGGGCTCACGGTGGCCGGGCGCACGCTGATCGAGCACACCAACATCAACACCAACAAGGCGGCGCACGTGGGCCACCTGCGCAACGCCTGCCTGGGAGACACCGTCGCCCGCATCCTGCGTCGCACCGGCCACGAGGTCGAGGTCAACAACTATATCGACGACACCGGCGTGCAGGTGGCTGACGTCGTCGTCGGGCTGCAGCACCTGGGCCTGACCCCACGCGAGAACGAGCCCTTCGACCAGTTCTGCTCGCGCGTCTACGTCGAGGTGTCCCGTCGCTACGAGTCCGACCCGGCCCTGGTCGAGCTGCGGGCGGGGGTGCTGCACGACATCGAGGCCCGCGACAACGACACCGCCCGCTTCGCCAAGGAGATGGCCGGTCGCGTGGTCCGCGCGCAACTCGCCACCATGCGGCGGTTCGACATCGGTTACGACCTGCTCACCTGGGAGTCCGACATCCTCGAGCTGGGATTCTGGGAGCGGGCCTTCCAGCTGCTCCGCGGCGCGGGCGCGGTCGTTCTGGCCCAGGATGGCAGGAACGCAGGGTGCTGGGTGATGCCCGAGACGTCGGGGAACGAGGCGGCCGCCGAGGAGGAGGACGCCAAGGTGCTGGTCAAGTCCGACGGGGTGGCCACCTACACCGCCAAGGACATCGCCTACCAGCTCTGGAAGTTCGGCCTGCTCGGGCTCGACTTCAAGTACCGGCGGTGGGATGAGGGCGACCGGCCGGTGACCACCACCGCCGCAGGCGGCGAGGAGGACATCGACGGCAGCCGCTTCGGCCGCGCCCAGCGGGTGGTCAACGTCATCGACGCCCGCCAGGCATCGCTGCAGCGGGTGGTGCAGCAGGCGCTGGCGCGGCTGGGATACACCGAGCAGGCGGAACGCTCGGTTCATCTCGCCTACGAGGTGGTGGCGCTCTCGGCGACGGCGGCGAGCCAGCTGGGGATGGAGGTCGACGAGGGGCGCACCCTGTACGCCTTCAGTGGACGGCGCGGCATCGAGGTGCGCGCCGACGACCTCCTCGACGTGGCGGTGGCCCAGCTCCGCGACAAGGCGCGTGACGAGCGGGCGGCGCGGGCGCTGGCGGCCGGCGCCATCCGCTACTACCTGCAGAAGTTCTCGTTGACCCAGATCATCGCCTTCGACTTCCGCGAGGCGCTGCGGGTCACCGGTGACACCGGCGTCTACCTCCAGTACGCCCACGCCCGCGCCGCCGGCATCCTGCGCAAGGTGCCCGGCGGCGCCGGGACACCGGCCCCCCCGCCGGCCCGCCTGGTGCCGCAGGAGCGGGCCCTGCTCTTCCGCATCGACGGCTACCGCTCCGCCCTGGCCGAGGCGGGGGCGGGGCTCTCGCCGGCGGTGCTCGCCGCCTACGCCTTCGACCTGGCGTCGGCGCTCAGCGACTTCTACGAGCACACCCCGGTGATCGTCCGCGAGACCGACCCGGCGGTCCGCCGGTTTCGCCGGGCCCTGGTGGCCGCCGCCAAGAGCACCCTCGGCGACGCCCTGACCGCCCTCGGCATGGAGGCTCCCGAGCACGTCTGACGGCCGCGGCGCCCTCAGCGCTCGGTGAGCGCCAGCACCAGGGCGGCGTGGCTCTGGACCTGGGGGTAGTTGCCCAGCGGCGTGCCGCGCTCGGGATCCGCGACCTCTCCCATCAGCCCCAGCGGTCCGCGGGCGGACGCGGCGCTCGCCAGCCAGGGGGCGCCGTCGCCACCGCAGCGCTCCAGCGCCGCCGCCAGCCAGAAGGTCGGGAAGAGGAAGGGGGCGCAGGGTTCGTCGACCTCGTCGAGCGTGCCCTGGTAGCGATCGAGCAGGCCGCCGCGACCGAGCCCGGTGGCGATGGCGCCCAGGGTGGCCGCGGCCCGGGGGTCGTCGGGCGCGAGCAGCCCAACCAGGGGAGCCAGGGCGAGGGCGGCGTCGGGGCCACCGCCGCCGGGGTGGAGCAGCAGAGCGCCGCCGTCGTCCCCGCCCGACACGATGGCCTCGGCGACGGTGGCGGCTCCGGCCTCCCAGGCCTCGGGGCTCCCGGCGACCGCCCCGCGTCGCGCCAGGGCGGCGGCACGGCGGAGGCCGGTCCAGGCCATCAGGCGGGAGTGGGTGTAGATGCGCGGCGGTCCCCGCACCTCCCAGATGCCGTGGTCCGGCTCGGCCCAGCGCGCAAGCGTGGCCGCGGCGAGCCCGGGGACCGCGCGTTGCAGGCTGTCGGGGAGCACCCCGGCGCGGTCGAGCGCATCGGCCAGGTCGAGCACCTCGCCGAGCACGTCGACCTGGGCCTGGGTGGCGGCGGCGTTGCCGAGGCGCACCGGGCGAGCGCCGCGGTAGCCGCTCCATTCGGGCACCTCGATCTCGGGAGGCGGACGGCTGCCGTCGACCCGGAGCACCGGGGGCGCGGCTCCGGTCTGGCAGGCGCGGCCGCAGAAGTCGCCGAGCGCGGCGGCGGCGTCGGGCAGGCCGAGGCGGAGCATGGCCAGGGCCGCGAGGGAGGTGTCGCGCAGCCAGGCGAAGCGGTAGTCCCAGGTCCGCGAGGAGCCGGGCCACTGCGGCAGCGAGGTGGTCGGCGCGGCGACGATCCCCCCGCTGCCGTGGGTCAGGCCGAGCAGCAGACCGCCGGACAGCTTGAGCAGGCGGTCGCTCAACGGCGCGCCCAGCACCCGCTCGGCGAGGGCCGATCGGTGCCAGCGCATCGGCGCGGTCCGCCGTCGCCAGGAGACGGTGGTGGCCTCGAGCAGCTGCGCTGCCGCCGCGCCCACCCCGCCGCCGCCACCGTGGCCGGCGGATGGGGCGAGCACCAGGCCCAGCGCCTCGCCGTCGCCGACCTCGAGGCGGGCCTCGATCCCGCCGGCGGCCGGCCGCCACTCGAGGGATGGCGTGAGCAGCACCGGCTCCCCTCCGCTTCGGGGGTGCACCGTGGTGCCGGCGACGGTCAGCCCGTCCGCGCCCGCCGGCCGGTAGCGCACCACCACCTCGACCGGCCCGCCACGGGCGCGGGCCAGCCGTGCCAGCCGGGGCGGACCCTCGGCGACCAGCGCCTCCGCCACCTCCAGGTGGGCACCGGCGCATTCCCAGTCGGTCTCGAGCAGCAGGGTGCCCGGCCGGTAGCGGCGGGTGCGGGCGCCACCGCGGGCCGGGCCCACCGAGAAGCCGCCGCCGGCCACCTCGTCGACGATGCCGCGCAGCACCGGCATGGCGTCGATCCGCGGCCAGGGCAGCCAGGTGACGCCGCCCTCGGGATCGACCAGGGCGGCGGTGCCGCCACCGGCGAGCAGGGCGTGGTCACCGATGTCGTGCTGCACCGGAGCAGTCTAGGCGGGGGTCCGCGCACCTCCGCCGGCACGGTCGGGCGTGGACTGGGGACGCCTCCGCCGCGCTTGTGACCGCGGCGTTACAGGCAATTAACCGCTCCTAACAGTCCGCTGGGCAGCACTTAACCCGGTGCCCCCACACTTCTCGCTCGGTGTAGGGCGTAGCCGCCGCCTCAGGGCTGGGGGGTCCGGAGGATGGCGCGTCGCTCCAGCAGTGACCTGCGCCGACACCGACTGGGGGGCGGCGGCCGTCCACGGGGCGGCCGCCGGCTACCGGCTCGGTCGAACGGCCCGCCGCGGCTGCTAGGGTGCCGTGCCCATGCCAGCTGTCGCCCTGCGCTTGATGCTCGAGCCTCAGCAGGGCGCCAGCTACGAGCAGATGCTGGCCATGGGCCTTGCCGCCGAGGCGGCCGGCTTCGAGGGGATCTTCCGCAGCGATCACCTTCTCACCATCGGCGGATCGCCGCGGACCGCCCTGGAGGCGTGGACCACCCTCGCCGCCCTCGCACGCGACACCAACCGGGCGCGGCTCGGCACCCTGGTGTCGCCGATCACCTTTCGCCACCCGGCGGTCCTGGCCCGCGCCGCGGTCACCGTCGACTGGCTGAGCGCCGGGCGGGTGGAGCTGGGCATGGGCGCGGGCTGGTTCGAGCCCGAGCACCACAGCCTCGGCCTCGAGCTCCCGCCGCCCTCCCAGCGGATGGAGCGGTTGGAGGAGGCGGTGCCGGTGGTCAGGGCGCTGTTCGAGGGCGGACCGGCGACCTTCTCCGGGCGGCACTACCAGCTTGACGAGGCGGTCGCGCTCCCGGCGCCGCGGCAGGCGCGGCTGCCGGTGATCATCGGAGGAGCGGGCAAGGCGCGCAGCGCGCAGCTGGCGGCCCGCCACGCCGACGAGTACAACACCACCTCCGTCGACCCCGACGGCGCCGCCACGGTCTTCGCCGCGGTCCGCGCCGCCTGTGACCAGCAGGGACGCGACCCGGCGACGCTCCGCCTCTCCTGGATGGGCACCTGCCTGGTCGCGGAGGATGAGCAGGCGCTGCGCCGCCGCGCCGCCGCGTACGGCGAGCTGCAGTTCATGAGCGGCGACGGCGCGGCGATCGTCGAGGCGCTGGCGGGGCGGGGCATCGTCGGCACCTACGCCACCGCCGCCGAGCGGATGCAGGCCTACGTCGATGCCGGCTGTGAGCGGCTGTACCTGCGGATCCTCGACCTCGACGACCTGGAGCTGCCGCTGGAGATCGCCTCGGAGGTGGCCTCCCGCCTGCTTCCGGTGTGATCGTCGGCGCCACCGGACGGCGTACACGGCTCCTTGCCGGATGCCCTGGTCACGGGATGGTGGCGGCGATGGCGGCGATGTTGGCGGCCCAGCTGGGGTCGCTGGCGTAGTTGACGTTCATCCCCCGCAGCGTCGGACCGTGATAGTAGCGCCCCGACGGTGACAGATAGTTTGCGCCGATGTAGGCAGAAACCGTGTCGATGCAGGCCGCAAACGAGGGGTAGCTGACCGCGTCCTGGAAGGGATGGGCGTCGTCGGCGCCGAATCCGAAGAGGTTGTGCTTGACCTGGGCGATCTGGCTGGTGCCCCAGGCCGACTCCTCGATCGCGTGCGCCACCAGGTAGCGGGCGCTGACGTGGTGGGTGCGCTCGGCGGCCATGAAGGCGGGCCCCAGGCCGGCCAGCGCGGTGCCGGCGAGGAACTGGTTGAGACGGTCGGCGGTCTCACCCGACGGCGTGGTGAGGTTGGTGTCGACGCTGAAGCCGGGCCCGGCGACGGGGCCGAAGACCACCCCGGAGCCCGGCTTGGGGCGCGCCGCCGCGGCTCGCGCCGCCGCCGCCGCCGCCGCCGCGGCGTCCGCCTTGGCCTTGTCGTTCAGCGCCTGGCTCAGGGCCTGCTGCGAGCCGGCCACGGCGTTGTGGGCGGCGGCGGCGAGGGCCGCCAGCCGCGCCTCCTCCACCGAGATCAGCGCCGCCGTGGTCACCGCCTGCCGCCGCGCCGTCTCCAAGGCGGCCCGCCGGCTGCGCGTCGCCTCGAGCATGCGCTGCGCCTGCGCCTGCTCGGCAGCGATCCGCGCCACCAGGCTGCGGGCGGCGTCCGCCGTCTTGCTCACCTGCACCTGACGCTGCATCATCGTCGAGAAGTTGTCGGCCGACAGCAGGTAGAGGAAGGGGGCGTCGAGGCCGCGCTGGTACGCCGTCCGCAGGAAGTGCGCGAGGGTGCCGCGATCGGTTGCCAGTTGCGCCTGCAGACGGTCGACGGCGGCAGCGTCGCTCTGCAGCTGCGCGTCCAGTTGCGCCACCTCGGCCTGCAACGCGGCCAACCGCTGCTGGGAAGCTGCGAGGTCCTGCTGCGCCGACGCCAGCGCGTTGTCCTGCGCCGTCGCTTGGGCGCGCGCTGCATGCAGCTGCGCCTGCGCGCGAGCCACCGCGGTGGCGGGATCGGTGATGGAGTCGGCGGCGGCGGGAAGCGCCACGAGCCCGAGCAGGACGATCGGTGCGACGAAGGCGACGAGGCGCCCGCGGCCGGCGAAGCGACCGTCGGGCATGGGAGGCGCAGTCTGGCATCCCCCTTCCGGTCACGTCACAACCTTCATCGGTTCGTTTCCGTCCGGAGTCAATCCGGTCCAGACGTTTGCCCCGTTCATGTCCACAACACTGTCGTGATGTAGACGCCTTTGACCAATAGGCGTCAGCGCCCGGTCGCGTCCTCGATGAGACCCTCGAGCGGAAGCGGCGGTGGCAACGGACCGTCGTGCACGTCCACCTCGCCCGCCCCCAGAGCGAGCAGCTCGGCGACCGGCTCCACCTCGAGCCCCTCCGGCTCGGAGCCCGGCCGCTCTCCCGGGCGGCGCGCATAGGCGGCCACCGGGGCACCGGCGGCGAGGAGGATCACCCCGGATCCACGCGGCGCGGTCACCACGCAGGCGCCGTCGGCTCGGTCGCCGCCCAGCACCGCCAGCAGCCGGTCGAGGTGGAAGAACGAGGCGTGCAGGCCCTGCAGCCGCGCCGGCATGCGCAGCGCCATCACCAGGCCGGCGGCCACCGGCGGCGGCTGCGGCCGGGTGGTCACCTCCAACTCGGGCCGCCGGCCTGGAGCGGGAAGCCGCAGCTCGCGCTCGACCCGCGACCCGTTCTCCTCCACCACCGTCGCGTAGCAGCGACCGGCGATGAAGATGACGACGTCGTCCCGGCGGTCGGGGCCGCGCAGCTCCACCGTCCCGGTGAACCCCTCGGCGGCGAGAACGGCGAGCAGCCGCGGCACGTCGACGAAGGCGGAGCTGACGCCAGAGAGCAGTGGGGGCCCGCCCGGCAGCGGCGTCCAGCGATGCCCCGACCCGGCCGGAGCCGGCGGGGTCTCGGCCACGACCGGGGCGGGGCCGGGCGCCGCCGGCCGCCTCTGGCGGGGAGCCGTCACCGGCGCCGCCTGCAGCGCGGCCAGCAGGTCCTCCACCTCGTCGGCGGGAACCCCGCTGCCGTGCAGCCGCCGCGCGAACTCGACCCGCCCGCCGTCGCTGATCGATCCGCTGGCGCTGCCGTCGAGTGCCAGGGCCATCAGCGCGGCCGCGTCACCCATCTCCCGGACCACCGCGGGAAGCCGCCCCAGCCCCGCGGCGCGGGCCGCCCGGAGCGTGCGGTGGCCGGTGACCAGCTCGTACCGGTCGCCGCGCGGCCGCAGGAGCACCGGCTCGAGCACGCCGACGGCGCGGATCGCGGCCAGCGCTGGTTCGATCGGGCTCTCGCCGGTTCGTTCCGGCTCCCAGCCGGGGTCGATCGCGCTCAGCTCCACGTGGTCGACGCGGCTGCTGGTGGTGGGCGCCAGCCAGCGCGTCATCGCCGGCGTTCTGGCCGCGGGCTCGGTCACCGCCAACCTGCCCAGCGGCCCACTAACGGGCTGGTGGACGAGCGCGGCGAGGGACGCGCCGGCCTGGCCGCCGCCGACAGATCTGGCCCGCGAAGGAGTGCATCGCTACGGCAGGCGCTGGCTCTTGGCGGATGTCATCACCGCGCGGAACCGGCGCACCACCGTGGGAAGCATGTTGACTGCGAAGAGTGGATAGTCGAGCAGGAACTGCTTGAAGGTTCGGTTGGGAAGCCCGAGGCAGCGCAGTTTGGTGGCGGTGCGCACCGAGGCTGTGCGTGGCCCGTCGTCGAGAGCGGCGACCTCGCCGAAGAAATCGCCGGGCTGGAGTGTGGCGAGGACGGTCCCGTCGACCACCACCTCGGCCGAGCCCTCGAGGATGAGGAAGAACTCCATGCCGTGCATGCCTTCGCTGACCACTCCGTGCTCAGCGAGAAAGGTCTGGTCATCGAAGCGCTGCACCATCTCCTGGAGCTGCTTGCGTGGGAATCCGGCGAACAGGGGTGAGCGTTCGACGGTGGTGACGACGTCGTCGCGAACCTGACCCATTGGCGGTCTCATCCTCCCGATGCACGAACGCCGGGCGACTGTACCCCCTTTGCCACGCCGACGTCAGCGTGGACTCGCAGCGGTGTGAGCCGGTCTCAGGACGCCTTGCGCTCGAGCAGCTGCCGGCGCACCGCCGGTCGCGGCAGAGGCACCAGTTTGACGGCGTGACGAGGCCCGCACTCAGCGCACTCGTGATGACCACCGAGAGGCTTGCCGTCGGCGTCGTAGTAGATCACCGCCAGACGCGGCGAGCTGCAACGCGGGCACGGCACCGGTGTCGCCATCCTTCTCTCCAGCTGCCGATTCCCCTCGACCGTCGTCGGAATGATGGCACGGGCGCCTGCGTTGCGGGGACCCGGTGCCGGCGAGGCCGCGCGCGCCGCCGCCCCGGTCTCGGGCCCGGCGCCGGCGCGCGACTCCGGTGTAGCGTCGGCGGCATGCCGGCCGTCCCTCCGCCGGGGCGGGCGTTGGCCCCGGGCAAGGCATCCAGCTGAGCGCGTCTCTCTCGCCGGCGGAGCGAGCCCTCCTCGAGCGCTGGCTGGATGAGCTCTACCTCTGGAACCCTCGCGTCAACCTGACCGCGGTTCCCCGCGAGCTGGCCTGGGGCAGGCACGTCGAGGAGAGCATGGGACTGCTCGAGGCGGCGGCCCCGGCGCCCCGGTCGCGCCTGGTCGACGTCGGTTCCGGTGGCGGAGCACCGGCGATCCCCATCTCCGTCCTGCGACCCGATCTCCGCCTGCTGCTGATCGAAGCCGATGCCCGCAAGGCGGCCTTCCTGGTCCACGTGGCCGGGATGCTGCGGCTGGGCGCGGTCGCCGTGGCGCGGCGGCGAGCAGAGGATGTCGGGCGCGACCCAGAGCTGCGGGAGCGATTCGACCTGGCCACCTCGCGGGCCACCGCCGCCCCCGGGACGCTCTGCGAGCTGGCGCTGCCGCTGCTGAGAGTCGGCGGACTGCTCACCGCCCTCGTCGGAGACGCCGAGGCAGCCGTGCTCCAGGCGGAGGTCGCCGCCCGGCAATGTGGCGGGGGGGTTCCGAGGGCGGCGAGGGACGGCATCCTGGTGGTGACCAAGGAGCGGCCGACGCCCGACCGGTTTCCGCGCCGCTCCGGCGTCCCGGCGCGGCGGCCGCTGGGCTGAATCAGCGGCGGCTGGCCTGGATCCGCTCGGTGCGCTCGTACCAGACGACCTCGGGGGCCCCGCTCTCGGGATGCACCGCGTACAGCGCGACGCGCCGCTCGTCGGGGAGAACGATGACGCAGCGGCCGTGGCTGCCGACCTCCTCGAGCACCTGGACGGCGGCGGGCAGCCGGTGCGGGGCGGGATCGACGGAGGAGTCTAATCCCAGCACCTCGAAACGGAAGTACCTCGCCCCCAGCGCCATGTTCTGCTCGACCCCGTGCAGGGTCAGGGTGCGTACGCGTTTGTCCCAGGCCGTCATCGACGCGCGCCCTCCGTACCGAGGCACCTGCCCTGGCGATGCTACGACGGCGTGCCCGCCCGCGCCAGCCGCCGTCGAAGCGCCGCCTCGGCGGCGCCGCGCTCGTCCCAGGGAACGGTTCGCGCGCCGCTGAGAATCGACCTCTCGTGTCCCTTGCCGGCGAGCAGCACGGTGTCGCCCGCGCCACAGCCGTCGATGGCGAACGCGATGGCGGCGTCACGGTCGGGGATGAGGAAGAGCGTCTCGCCGTCCCGGGCGCCCGCCGCGCGAGCACCCTCGGCGATGTCGGCGATGATCGCCGTCCGGTCCTCCTCGCGAGGATCCTCGTCGCAGAGCACGATCCGGTCGCACAGCCGCGCCGCCACTGCGCCCATGGCGGGGCGCTTCTCCCGATCGCGTTCTCCCGCCGAGCCGAAGACCGCCCACAGCCGGCCCGCCGTCGCCGCCCGAAGCTCGGCGAGGACCGACCGCAATGCCTCGGCAGTGTGGGCGTAATCGATGACCACGCCGAACTCCTGCCCCAGCGCGACGGCCTCCATGCGGCCGCTGACGCGCTCCAGCCCTGCCAGTCCGGCGGCAGCGCCCTCGAGCGCAGCACCCGTCGCACAGGCCGCGGCGAGCGCGGCGAGCGCATTGCCGGCGTTGAATCGACCGGACAGGCGGAGCCTCAGTGGCACCGTCCCCCAGGGCGTGCGGGCCACCAGGTGGATGCCACCGACGTCCACCTGCACCGACTCCGCCACCAGGTCGGCGTCGGCGACGCCCGCCAGGCTGTAGGTGAGGCGCGTCGGCACCGGCAGCGCCGCCAGCTGGGGAAACGCGAAGTCGTCGTCGCGATCGAGCACGACGATGCCGCCGGCGCCGCTGGCGACGCGTTCGAGCAGCGACCGCTTGCTGGCGAGGTACTCCTCCCGGGTGTGGTGGAAGTCGAGGTGCTCCGAGGTGATGCGGGTGTACACCGCCGCCCGGAAGTCGATCGCGTCGACGCGATGCAGCGAGAGCGCGTGACTCGAGGTCTCGAGGGCCACATGGGTGCGCCCGCGAGCGAGCAGCCCTCGCATGCGCTCCTGCAGATCGGAGGCTTCGAGGGTGGTCTGCCGGGTCGGGTTCGGCACCACCTCGTCGAGGTCGCGGAAATCGATGGTGCTCAGGCTGCCGGCGGCGATGCCGGCGCCGCGCCACGCGGCGTGGAGCATGGTGGTGGTGGTGGTCTTGCCGTCGGTGCCGGTGACGCCGGCGACGCAGAGCGAGCGCGAGGGGTGGTCGCAGGCGGCGGCCGCCAGCGGAGCCAGCGCCGCCCGGCTGTCGGCGGCCAGGATCAGGGGCACCCCCGGTGGCAGCTCGGGCTGGGGAGTGTGCTCCGCCACCACCGCGACCGCACCCCCGAGCACCGCCTCGCGTGCGAACGCGTGACCGTCGACGTGAGTGCCGGGGATGGCGACGAAGAGCGACCCCGGCGCGGCGCGGCGCGAGTCGTAGACCACCCGCGCCACCTCGACCTCGTCGGCATCGCGCGGCACGGTCAGCCCCGCGGCGGCAAGCAGCCGGCCCAGCGACCTCGGCATGGAGCGATTCTCTTCAGCGCGGTCCATCAGCGGGACGACAGCAGGGCGATGGCGATCAGGACGCCGGCGAAGACCAGCAGCACGGTGGTGCAGCAGAAGAGCTCGAACCACCCGCGCGGGCGCGGCACCGGCAGCCGTTCGGGAAGCGGGTCGTCGAATCGCAGGTCGGGCATCGCAGCCGACTGTAGGGCGGGCGAGGCACCATGGAGGCGTGCATCTCGGGGGAAGGGTTCCCGCCGCGCTCGCGACCGCCCTGCTTCTTGCCGCCTGCGGCGGTGGAGCGGCGGTGGCGCCCCAGGGCGGTGCCCGCTCGGGGACGGGGGCCACCTCCTCGGCGACCCTCCCCGGCGCCGCCTCCGCTTCCGCTCCGGGGCAGGCCCCGGGCCGGGCCGCAACTCCCTCTGCCCGGGCGGCGGATGGTGGCGTCCCGGGAAACCGCGGGGCGGCCGCCGGCGGGGCGGCTTCCGCCGCCACCGCCGCCGCGTCCGGCGTCTACCCGGTGGACATCGAGGGCAGCGAGACCGGGCCGAAGGGTTCGAGCCCGCCGCCGGGGCGGACGGCCATCACCTACGACGCGCCGGCGGCGGCGGCGGGCGGGACCGAGCAGGTCGACCACATCCCCCAGTCGAGCGGCGGTTCGGCCGACTTCAGCAACCTCACCACCGCCGATGGCACCGTCGAGCTGCTCTCGCTGCGACGCAACGGTCCCAGCGGCCAGTTCGTGCTGAACCCCTCACCGCCGGCGGTGCTGATCCCGGGTCAGCTGCGTCCCGGCTCCACCTTCCAGGGGTCGTTCACCTACCAGGGCGGCAGCGGGACGTACTCCGGCCAGGTGGTGGCGCCCAAGACGGTGTCGATCGGCGGGCAGCCGGTCAGCACCTGGCAGCTGAGCGGGCGCTTCGACTTCGCCGGAACCGCCATGGGCGTCGCCTACCGGGGATCGCTGGTCTTTCAGGAGGCCGACTGGTCGCCCGCGCTCCACCTGGCGGTGTTCACCCACTCCACCAGCAGCTTCGCCACCGCCCTGGGGGCGTACACCAGCGACATCACCGCGACCTTCCTCTCCACCCGACCGCGGTAGCCGGGGCCGATTCGCCCGGCTCCGGCTGGGTTTGGCGGGCGCGAGGATTGTTGATAATGTGGATCGACTAAATCCGCCACCGCACCGGCCGGCGGCGGGGAGTGAGAGCCCGGAGCCGGACACGACGAGGCCCACCACGATGCCCCAGACCTCCCGCGACCTGCTGGCGGCCGCTCGGGCGGTCGTTCCCGAGGTCAGCCCCGAGGAGGTTGCCCGCCGCGGCGCGGACGGTGCGGGCCGGCTGCTCATCGACGTGCGCGAGCGCCATGAGTTCGAGGAGGGTCACCTCCCCGGCGCCATGCACCTCAGCAAGGGCTTCATCGAGACCCAGATCGAGGACCGGGTGCCCGATCGCGACACCCCGATCACCCTCTACTGCGCGGGTGGAGCCCGGTCGCTGCTCGCGGCCGAGTCGATCAGCCGCATGGGGTACACCGACGTCGAGTCGATGGCGGGGGGCTTCGGCGCCTGGAAGTCGCACAACCATCCCTTCGTCATCCCCCGCGCCCTGAGCCCGGAGCAGAAGCAGCGGTACAGCCGCCATCTGCTGGTCCCCGAGGTCGGCGAGGAGGGACAGCGCAAGCTCCTCGACGCCAGCGTGCTCCTCATCGGCGCCGGTGGCCTCGGCTCCCCCGCCGCCCTCTACCTGGCCGCCGCCGGGGTCGGCACCATCGGGCTGGTCGACTTCGACCTCGTCGACGTCAGCAATCTGCAGCGGCAGGTGATCCACACCGTCGACCGGGTCGGCATGCCCAAGACGGAATCGGCCAGGATTGCCATCAACGCGCTCAATCCTGACGTCCGTGTGGTGGAGCATCGCGAGATGCTCAGCTCCGAGAATGCCGTCGATCTCTTCTCCCGGTACGACGTCATCGTCAACGGGTGCGACAACTTCCCCACCCGCTACCTCGCCAACGACGCGGCGCTGTTCGCCCGCAAGCCGCTGGTCGACGGCGGCATCTTCCGCTTCGACGGCCAGGTGACCACGGTGCTGCCCTTCGCCTCGCCGTGCTACCGCTGCCGCTACCCGGCGCCACCGCCGCCGGAGGAGGCGCCCTCGTGCGCCGAGGCGGGAGTGCTCGGGGTGCTGCCGGGGATCGTCGGCATCCTGCAGGCCACCGAGGTGATCAAGCTGATCATCGGCAGCGGCGAGCCGCTCAGCGGGCGCCTGCTGACCGTCGACGCGCTCGACATGAGGTTCCGCGAGTTCCGGGTGCCGCGCGATCCGCACTGCCCGGTGTGCGGCGAGAACCCCACCATCACCGAGCCCATCGACTACGAGGGGTTCTGCATGAGCCCGAACGCGGTGCCGACCGAGGTCGCCGCCGCCGCCGCGGCTCGCTGACGGCGCCCGCTAGCCGGCCGGGTACGCCTCGTCGAGGAACGAGCTCACCGCTGTGGTGAAGTCGTCGGGCCGCTCGAGGTTGCTGAGGTGGCCGGCCCCGCCGATGATCTCGACGCCGGCTCCGGGGATCGCCTGCGCCATCTGACTGGCCTCGGCAGGCGGGGTGACGATGTCGAGCTCGCCGGCGATCACCAGGGTGGGCACCGCGATGCCGGCCAGCATGCCGGTGCTGTCGGGACGCGCCGCCATCGCCTCCTGACAGGCCGCCACTCCCTCCGGGCGGCATCGGAGGATGCGCGCGCGCACCGGATCGACGACGTGGGCTTCGGCCAGCGATGCCGGGGCGAGCAGGCGCTCGCACATCGGCTCGACGAGCCACTCCACGCCCTCGGCGCGCACCCGCTCGGCCACCGATCTGCGGTCGGCGCGCGCGGCATCGCTGTCGGCTCCGGCGCGGGTGTCGGCGAGGACCAGGGCACGGATGCGCGACGAGTGCTGTCGCAGCAGCGCGAAGGCGGTGTAGCCGCCCATCGACAGTCCCACCACCGCCAGCTCGTCGACCCCCATGGAGTCGAGCGCAGCCATCACCGAGGCGGCCACCGCGTCGAGGGTCAGCTGTGGCGGCGGCGGTGGCGAGGAGCCGCAGCCGAAGGCGTCGGGGCGCAGGCATCGGTAGCGGTCACTGAACGCCGCCACCTGCGCATCCCACTGCGAGGCGTCGACGGGGAAGGCATGAAGCAGGAGGATCGCTCGTCCCTCACCGGTGTCGTGCAGGAAGGGCGGCGCCGGCATCCGCCGAAGATTACGCCGTGGCGGCGCGGGCGATGGCGGGGAAGTCGTCGAGTGAGGCCGGCTCGATGTGGGTCCGAGCGGTGCGCTCCACGCTTCTCAGCTTGAGGATCTCGCTCGGCGTGATCAGGGTGATGGCCACGCCCTCACGGCCGGCACGGGCGGTGCGACCGACGCGGTGCAGATACTCCTCCGGCGTCAGCGGCACGTCGAAGTTGATCACGTGGGTGATGTCCTCGATGTCCAGTCCGCGGGCCGCCACGTTGGTGGCGATCAGCAGCCGCAGGCTACTGTCGCGGAAGCCGGCCATCGCCTGGTCGCGTTCCCGCTGGGAGAGATCGCCGTGGAGCAACCCGACCGCGTAGCCACGGCGCACCAGCTGGGCCTGCAGCAGGTCGGCGTTGCGCTTGGTCTCGGCGAAGATCAGCGCCATCCGCACGTGGGGCTGGTCGACGATGCGGCAGAGCGCGTCCACCTTGTCGGCCCAACTGGTCTGCAGGTAGAGCTGGCGCACCGTCGAGGGGATCTCCGGGCGCACGCTCACCGAGACGGAGACGGGCTCGTGCATGTAGCGATGGGCCAGCCGCGTCACCCAGTCGGCGATGGTGGCGCTGAAGAGCAGCGTCTGACGCTGCGCCGGGCACTTGCTGAGGATCCGCTCGACGTCGGGTGCGAAACCCATGTCGAGCATGCGGTCGGCTTCGTCGAGGACGGCGATGCGCACCGTGGCCAGCGAGATGGAATGGCGGTGACAGTGGTCCAGCAGACGGCCCGGGGTGGCCACCACGATGTGCGGTCCGGAGCGCAACGCCTCGAGCTGCCGGCGGATCGACTCCCCGCCATAGAGGGCGACAGAACGGATCCCGCGCACCGCGCCGATGCGGGAGACCTCCTGCTCCACCTGCACCGCCAGCTCACGGGTGGGACAGAGCACCAGTCCCTGCACGGCGGGCCCGGCCGGATCGAGGCGTTCCACCATGGGGATGCCGAAGGCGGCCGTCTTGCCGCTTCCGGTGTGGGCCTGGCCGAGGAGGTCTCGTCCTTCCAGCGCAACCGGGATCGACCGTCCCTGGATCGGGGTTGGCACCTCGAAGCCCATCGCGGCGATCGCCGCGAGCACGTGGTCGCTCAGTCCGAGCTCGCGGAACACGAAGACCGGGTCGGGATCAGCCGTCGCGATCGCATCAACCGCCGTCGGAGCGGAATGCGATCCAGCGACGCGCGGCCGTACCGGCCGCAGTGAGGAACGTCGTCGCAAATCGAATTGCAGTGTACCACGCGCCCTGATCACGCCGTGGTTACGATGACGGCCGTGGCCGGCACCGTCCTCTGTACGCTGGCGCTCCCAGAGCCGGGGCCGGCGCGCCTGGCGGCGGTCGCCGAGCTGCGGGTCATGGGCCGGATCCCCACCGTCACCGAGCTGCAGGCGGCGCTCCGCGAGGGCGTTGACGTGCTCTGTCCGCAGCTCCGGGACCGCATCGACGTCGACGTGCTGGACGCCGGGCGACCGCGTCTGCGCGCGGTGTGCACCTACGCCGTGGGCTACGACAACGTCGACGTGTCCGCGGCGACGGCTCGAGGCGTGATCGTCGCCAACACCCCAGGGGTGCTGACCGACGCGACCGCGGACTGCGCCATGGGCCTGATCCTGGCCGCGGCGCGCCGGCTGTGCGAGGGCGATCGCCGGGTCCGCCAGGGCCGCTTCTCCGGCTGGGAGCCGGAGTTCCTTCTCGGCCTCGACCTGCAGGACGCGCTGCTCGGGGTCGTCGGCTTCGGTCGCATCGGTCAGGCGGTCGCCAGACGAGCGCTGGGGTTCTCGATGCGGGTCGCCGCCGCCGAGCACTCGTCCCCGCGGCCGGTCGCCGACGAGCTGGGCGAGCGGGTGCGGGTGATGCCGTTGCCCGACCTGCTGAGCGAGGCGGACGTGATCTCGCTGCACCTGCCGCTCACGGCCGCAACCCACCACCTCATCGACGCCACCGCGCTGCGCCGCATGAAACCCACCGCGGTGCTGATCAACACCGCACGAGGCGCTGTCGTGGACGAGGCGGCGCTGACGGTGGCGCTGCGCGAAGGCTGGATCGCCGGCGCCGGCCTCGACGTCTACGAGGACGAGCCTCGGCTCGCGCCGGGACTGGTCGACTGCGACACCGCGGTGCTCTCGCCCCACCTGGGCAGCGCCACGGTGCGGACCCGCGCCGCGATGGCGGAGCTCTGCGCCGACAACGCCGTCGCCGCCCTCGCCGGCCGGAGGCCCAGGCATGCTGTCAATCCCGAGGCCTGGGCGTCGCCACCACCACCGCTCATCGGCGGTCGGTGACGGCGATCGATCCGCCTCCGATCAGCAGCGCGCCCCGTCCGGGGCGGCGTGTGCGGCTGGTGGCCCTCGACCTCGACGGAACCTGCATCGACGCGCAGCTGCGGCTGCACCCGCGCATCCGCGACGCCGTGCGCGCCACCGTCGCCGGCGGCACCCCGGTGGTGATCGCCAGCGGCCGCATGTATCGCTCCACCCTGCCCTGGGCGCAGGAGCTGCGGGTGCGGGAGCCGCTGATCTGCTATCAGGGTGCGGTGATGCGCGAGCTTCCGGAGGCGGGCGACCCGGAGCTGGATGGCGTTCCGCTGGGCAGGCTGCTGAGCGAGGAGGGCGTGGATGCGGCGACGGCGGCGTCCGCGGTGCGCAGGGCGCGTACCGGCGGATGGCACCGCCAGGCCTACATCGGTGAGCGGCTGGTGTGCGAAGAGGACCGCCCCGAGGCCCACCTGTACGCGGGCATCGCCCGGGTGCCCATCCACTTCGTCAACGACCTCGAGCACGCCGTCTCCCAGGGCAGCACCAAGTTGGTGTGCGTGGTCACCGATCCCGCGGAAGCGGACCGGTGTGAGTCGGAGATTGCTGCCGCGCTGGGTCCGGCTGCCCGGGTGACCCGTTCGCTCCCGCCCTTCGTCGAGGTCGTCAACCCACGAGCGGGAAAGGGGCCGGCGCTGCGGCGGCTGTGCCGTCGCCACGGCGTCGACCCGGCTGACGCGGTGGCCGTCGGCGACGCCCCCAACGACCTCGACATGCTCGAGCTCTGTGGCTTCGCGGTGGCGGTGCACACCGCTCCGACGGCGGTCAAGCGGTCCGCCGACGCGCTCTGTGGCGCACCCGAGGAGGGCGGGGTGGCCGACGTCCTCGAAGCCCTGGACCTTGCCTAGGGGTGCACCGCGGTTGCCGGCGGCGCCATCAGGCTCCGCGTCCGCTGGTGAGGATCAGGCTGTCGAGCGCGGCCTGGGCATCCTCGGCGCGGCTGCCGGGCACGAGGATGAAATCGCGGCGGTAGGTTGCCAGCGAGAGCACCGGGATCTCGCGCGCCGCCAGGGCTTCGCAGACGCGGGCGAGGTATCCGGTGACGCCGAAGTCGAATGGCGCGTACAGGCCGAAGACCGCCCAGGGACCGTCGTGCTCCGCCACCGGCACCACCGACTGCAGCGTCGGCAGCTCAGCCTCCGGTAGGAAGACGGTGGCGCCATCCGGTTCGACCGCAACACACAGCGGGGGCGGTTGGAGCTGCACCACCCGCTCGAGCGGCGTGCCGGGCTGCAGCCGGCAGACGACGTAGGGCACCTCCTCGCGGCGCACCCGGGTGGCGGCGAACAGCTTCTGAAGCGACTCGAACATGGCCATCTGGCGGAGTGTAGGGGTCGCGCTCCCGCCGCGTCAGTGGGCGACGCCGACTCGGGCTGAGATGCGGCGCAAGCGGGGTGCGCCTCGTATGCTCGCCCCATGAGACGGTTGGACCCACTTCCAGACGACATCCGTGCTGACGGAGACGAGGGGGACGACGGCGACGACGGCGTCGTGCGCTGGACCCGGGGTGACGTCCATCCTCAGAACCGCCTCAATACCCTGAGCGGCAACGAGTGGCTGTACTTCACCAAGACGGTGCTGCGCACCTCCTATCCGGCGCACGCCGGCCAGGAGCTGCGCCGCCGCCACGGGGCCAACAAGCCTCCACTGCTGATGCGCCATCTCATCGAGTTCTTCACCCGGCCCCGAGGTTCGGTGCTCGACCCCTTCTGCGGCGTCGGCGGGACCCTGCTCGGCGCCTCTCTCTGTGACCGGGTCGCGACCGGGATCGAGATCAACCCGGAGTGGCTCGAGGTCTACCGTGAGGTGACGCGACGTGAAGGACTGCCCGAGCAGGAGGTCGTTCTCGGCGATTGCCGGAGGGTGCTCGCCGAGCTGGCGGCAAACGGTCGGGTCTTCGACTGCATCGCGACCGATCCGCCCTACTCGATCGCTCTCGACAAGACCATGTGCGACGGTCGCTACCAGGTGCAGGCGCGGCACACCGACTTCGACCGCTTCAGTGACGACGACGGAGACCTCCGTAACCTGGACAGCTTCGACCACTACTACCAGGCCATGGAGGAGGTGGCCCGACTGTTGCTGCCGGTGGTGCGCCCCCGTGGGTACTGCGCGGTGATCATGCGCGACTCCTATCAGCAGGGACGCTACGTGTTCGCCTCTGCCGAGGTCGCTCGCCGGTTCGAAGCGGCCGGCTTCGTGCTCAAGGGAATCAAGGTCTGGTATGGCACCGGTAGCCGGGTCCGACCATACGGCTATCCCTATGGTTTCGTCCCCAACATCGTGCACCAGAACATCCTGGTGCTCCAGGCACCGTAGCCGAGCTGCCCGGGGTGCTGGGCTACCTGCTCGGGTAGAACCCCCGACCGGTCTTGCGCCCGAGCTCGCCGCGGGCGACGTGGTCGGTGAGGATCGGTGTCGGCCGCCAGCGCTCCTCGCCGGTCTGGTAGTGACCCTGAGACAGGATGTTCTCGGTCACATCGAGGCCGACCAGGTCGGCGAGTTCGAACATGCCCATCGGCCAACCGAGACCGTTGCGCACCGCGAGGTCGGCGTCCTCCATCGAGACCACGCCCTCCTCGACCAGCTTGAACGCCTCCTGCATGGCGATGAACGCGATGCGGTTGGCGACGAAGCCGTAGGCCTCCTTGTTGACCAGCACCGGCGTCTTGCCGATGCGGCGGGCGAACTCCATCGCCGTGGTCACCGTGTCCTCGGCGGTGTGGGGTCCGCGCACCACCTCCACCAGCTGCATCACCATGGCCGGGTTGAAGAAGTGGAGGTTGAGCAGGCGCGCAGGATTGCGAACGCAGTCGGCGAAGAACGACGAGGCCATGGTCGAGGAGTTGGTTGCCAGGATGGCGTGCTCGGGCGCCACCTCGGAGATGGCGGAGAACATGTCGCGCTTCAGGCGGCGATCCTCGGCAACCGACTTGATCACCAGGTCGGCGCTGCCGCAGGCCTCCGCAAGGTCGGTGGTGGTGCTGACCCGCTCCATCGCCGCATCGCAGTCGGTCTGCTCCAGCTTGCCCTTCTCGACCCGCTTGAGCAGCAGCTTGCCGCAGTGGCCCACCGCGCTGGTCAGCCGCTCGTTGGAGCGGCTGTAGAGGTGGACGGGGTAGCCGCTCAGGGCAACCTGGTACGCGATCTGGCTGCCCATGGTCCCGGCTCCGACCACGGCGATGGTGCGAATCTCGTCAGCGGTCACGGCCGGCGAGTCTAGCGGTGCGGGCGCTCTGTCCGTTCCTGGGATATCCTCGCGACGGCCATGGAGTGGTTGCACGCGCTGGACGGATTTCAGGCGTACGCGCTGATCTGCTTGCTGGTCTTCGTGGAGGAGGCGGGGTTGCCGCTGCCCTTCCTGCCCGGCGATCTGATCCTCATCGCCGCCGGATACCTGGCCGCGATCCACTCCACCCGGCTGCTGGTGTTCCTCCCCCTCGGCTACTCCAGCGCCGTTGCCGGCGCCCTCTGCTGCTACGCGATCAGCCGGTACGCGGGCCGGCCGCTGGTGCTGCGGCTGGGGTGGCGACTGGGGTTGACCGCGAGCCGGCTGGAGCGAGCCGAGCGCTGGTTGGCGCGCGCCGGCGCCCGTGGCATTGTGATCGCCCGCATCCTCCCGGGCACCCGCATCAACGCCTCGTTTGCCGCCGGCTGCCTGCGCCTCCCCCCGCGCGTCTTCATCGCCGGGGTGGTGCCCTCGACGGTGGTCTGGCTCGGTGGGTTCACCCTGCTCGGCTTTACCCTCGGCGACTCGGTGACGCCGGTGCTGCCATGGGTCGATCGCGTCATCGGGGCGGCACTGGTGGTGACCGGAGCGGTGCTCGCGTACAGCTGGCGGCGCCGCATCCGCCGCCGCCGTCTCGAGCGCGCCGTGGCGTGAACCCGCGCGGGTCGTGGTCGCGCCGCCACGCGCGACGATCCGGCTACTCGCCGCCGGCGCGACCGAGCCCCGGCTCGGTCATCGTCTCCGGATCGAGCAGCTCGGTCAGCTCGGCCTCAGTGAGATCGGTGCGTTCGCGCGCCACCTCGCGGATGGTGCGCCCGCTGGCGTAGGCCTCCTTGGCGATGGCCGCGGCGGCGTCGTAGCCGATGCGTGGCGCCAGCGCTGTGCTGGTCATCAGGCCGCGCTCCACCGACGCGGGACCGTTGCCGGTGGCCTCGATGCCGTCGACGCACTGCTCGGCCAGGTTGCCTGCGCTCGCGGCCAGCAGCTCGATCGACTCCAGCAGGCAGTAGGCGGCGACCGGCATCATCACATTGAGCTCGAACAGCGATCCGGTGGCATCGGCGAAGGCCACCGTGGCGTCGTTGCCGAGGACTCTGGCCGCCACCATGGTCACCGACTCGCAGATGACCGGATTGACCTTGCCGGGCATGATCGACGATCCCGGTTGCACCGCAGGCAGAGCGATCTCGGCGAGTCCGGCTCGCGGACCGCAGCCGAGAAGGCGGATGTTGTTGGCGATCTCGTAGAGCGAGAGCGCGACGGTCCGCACCTGGCCGCTGGCGGCCGCCACGCTGTCGAGGGTCGACTGCGCCTGGAAGTGGTTGCCGGTCTCGCGGAAGGGAAGGCCGGTCACCTCGGCGAGGGCGGCGATGACCCGGCGCGCGAACTCGGGATGGGTGTTGACCCCGGTGCCGACCGCGGTGCCACCGAGGGCCAGCTCGAGCAGCTCGTCGACGGCGACCTGAGCGCGGCGGCGGCCACGCTCGACCTGGCCGGCGAAACCGAGGAACTCCTGGCCGAGACGGATCGGAGTGGCGTCCTGGAGATGGGTTCTGCCGGTCTTGATCACCGGCCAGAACTGCGCGCTCTTGGCGCGCAGCGACGCCTCCAGCATCCCGAGCGCGGGCAGCAGACGATGGGCGATGCCCTCGGCCGCAGCCACGTGGATCGCCGTGGGGATCACGTCGTTGCTCGACTGGCCGAGGTTGACATGGTCATTGGGGTGGATGGGGTCGCGCGAACCCTTGCCTCCGCCCAGCAGCTCGATGGCGCGGTTGCCGATCACCTCGTTGGCGTTCATGTTGGTCGAGGTGCCGCTTCCGGTCTGGAAGACGTCGACCACGAACCATCGGTCGAGCTCCCCCTCGACGACGTCCTGAGCCGCCCGGACGATGGCATCGCTGAGCGTGGGATCGAGCAGACCCAGGTCGCGATTGACCTGCGCCGCCTGCTGCTTGATCAGTCCCAGCGCGCGGATGAATCCTCGCTGCAGGCGCAGCTCGCTGATCGGGAAGTTGCCCCGGGCACGCATGGTGGTGGCGCCGTAGTAGGCGTCGGCGGGAACCTCGAACTCGCCCATGGAATCGCGCTCCGTCCGCGTTGTCGCGGTGTCCTTCGCCACTAGCCCCGCTCTGCCACCGGCAGCCGCAGCACGAACTCCATGCCGCCGCCCTCGGCGGCGTTGGCTGTCAGCGAGCCGCCGGCTCCCTCGGCCACGGCGCGTGCCAGGAACAGCCCGAGCCCGGAACCGGTGGGATGCTCGCGCCGGCCCAGCCGGCCGCGGTAGTACTTGTCGAAGATCCTGGGCTCCTCCTCGGGCGGGACGCCTGGCCCCCGGTCACGCACCGCGATCACCACCTCGCCGCGGTGACCCCGGGCGGTGACCTGCACCGTGGTGTTCTCGGCCGAGTAGGTGACGGCGTTGGTGCAGAGATTGCCGAGCGCCAGTCCCAGCCGGCGGGCATCGCCGCGGACCCGCAGGCCCTCCGCCGCGTCGATCTCGAGCCGCACCCCGCGAAGCATCGCCATCGGTGCCACCTCGGCGAGGACCGGCTCCAGCAGCTCGTCCGCCGCGACCTCGGTGATGACCGGCTGATCGGCGGGGTCACCGAGCCGGACCACCTCCGCCAGTCCCTCGATGAGAGCCAGCATGGCATCGGCAGCTTCCACCATCGACTCCACCGCCGTCATCGCCGCCGCCGGAACCTCGCCGAGCATGCCGCCGGAGAGCAGCTGGGCGTAGCTGGTGATCACGGTGAGCGGGCGGCGCAGTTCGTGCACGGTCATGCCCAGCGCCTCGCGGGTGGCGTCGGCGGTCGGCAGCGGCGTCGCCCGTGGCTCGCCCCGCGACGACACGTCTCAGCCCTCGCCGCGGACCCGGTACGGCTCGCGGAAGGCGGTCTGCTCGGCGATGAACACCAGGTCGATCTCCTTGATCGGCCCGTTGCGGTTCTTGGCCACGATCAGCTTGGTGTCCGAGCGATCGATCTCGGGATTGTGCATGCCCTCGCGGTAGAGAAACAGGACGATATCCGAGTCCTGCTCGATACTCCCGCTCTCTCTCAGGTCGCTGAGTTGTGGTCGCCGGTCGGTGCGCCGCTCCGACTCGCGGGACATTTGTGAGAGCGCCAGCACCGGCATCCGCAATTCCTTGGCGATCGACTTCAGGCCGGCAGAGATGTCGGAGACCTCCTGCACCCGTGATTCCTGGCGACCGCCGTGCATCAACTGCAGGTAATCGACGACCACCAGCGCGATGTTGTGCTGGGCCTTCATCCGGCGCACCCTAGAGCGCAGGTTGGCGATACTGAGACCGGGGGTGTCGTCGATCCAGAGCTCGGCGTTGGTGAGCCGGTCCATCGCCTGGGCGATGCGGGCGAAGACGGTGGCGTCCGCCTGCCCGGTCTTGAGCAGGAAGGAGTCGACGGCCGCCTCGCTGCACAGCAGGCGCTGAACCAGTGACTCCTTCGACATCTCCAGGGAGAAGATCGCCACCGGTTGCTTGGCCAGCACCGCCGCGTTGCGAGCGATGTTGAGGGCGAAGGAGGTCTTGCCGACCGCTGGTCGTGCCGCCAGGATGATCAGCTCGCTCGGTTGCAGCCCCTGGGTCACATTGTCGAGCTCACCGTAGTTGGTGGGCACACCGGTGATGAAACGCTTGCGGCCGAGCATCGTCTCCAGCTGCGACCAGGTCTCCTTGAGGATCGGCATGATGTGCGTCGCCTCGGTGGTGTGACGCTGATCGCTGGCGGCGAAGATGCGCTGCTCGGCTCGGTCGGCCGCCTCGCGGGCGGAGAGGCCGAGGTCGAAGCCGAGTGACGCCACCTCGCCGCCTGCCTGGATGAGGCGGCGCCGCAGCGCGTGCTCGACAACGATGTCGGCGTAGTGCTTGACGTTGGCGGCGGTCGGGACCGCGACACTGAGCGCGGCAAGGTACTCGGTGCCTCCCGAACGTGGCAGCGATCCCGCACGCTCGAGCTGGCCACGCAGGGTGAGCACGTCGATCGGCTCACCGCGGTCGGAGAGCTCCACCGCCGCCCGGTAGATGAGCACGTGCCGCTCGACGTAGAAATCGGCCGGTTCGAGCATGTCGCGGACGGTCGCCACCGCGTTCTGGTCGAGCATGATCGCCCCCAGGACCGACTTCTCGGCCTCGACGTCATGCGGTTGAAGCCGCATGCCCGGGGCACTGATGGCGGCCTCGGCCGCCCCGAGTGCGGTGTGGGGCGGCGGGGTGATCACTGCGCCGCGACGACCACGCGCAGCGTCGCGGTGATGTCGCTGTGCAGCTGCACCGTCACCTCGTGCGGGCCGAGGGAGCGGATCGGCGGCTCCACCTCGACCTTGCGCTTGTCGAGGTCGATGCCGGCCTCCCGCTTGAGCTGCTGGGCGATGTCGGCGTTGGTGATCGAGCCGAAGAGGCGTCCCCCCTCCCCGGTCTTGGCGTAGAGGGTCACGGTGATGCGGCGCAGCCGGCGCTCGATGTCACGGGCCTCCGTCAACGCCTTCTCGGCGCGTCGCCGAGCCGCCTCCTCGCGCTGACGGACCTGTTCGATGGTCCGGTCGTCGGCGGCAACCGCAAGGTGCTTGGGAAAGAGGTAGTTGCGAGCGTAGCCGGGCGCGACCTCCTTGACGTCGCCGGCCTTGGCCGTTCCCGTCACCTCTTGCAAGAACAGGACTCTCACGAGTTCACTCCACCGGGATCGAGGATCGACTGGGCTTGACCGCCTGCACCGCAGGCCGCGGTTGCCGCGACGGCACATCCGGCGGCGGTGTCGTGTCCCCGCCGTGCAGCCGTGCCGCCAGTGCCACCGCCAGGCGCTGACCGCGGGCAACGTCGCCGTCGAAGCGGCTGCGGTGCTGACGGATCGCCTCGTCGTGCTCGGCGACGACGGGCGCAGGCGCGGTGGCCACGAACAGCCGTGCCGCCAGCAGCGTCAGCGCCAGCACATCCATCTCGCCGACCACCGGGACCCACATCGGGATGTCGATGAACGGGGTGACGATCATCGCCAGCGCCGCCCCCATCGCCGCCTTGTGCGTCGCCGGAACCCGCGGATCACGGAGCAGGCAGTACGTCAGTTTCACGTAGCGGGGAAGGTCGATCAGAAGCCGTCGCACCAGCTTGATCCGGTTCAGCATCGCCGGGGCATTGTACTGGCGGTGGCGTCCGGCTCCCGAAGGGCTGCAGTCGGCGGCTCGAGCGGGCTCAGTCGCTGTGGAGCAGCTCGCGGTGGCTCTCGAGCCAGCGGCGGGCGCCCTCGGCGTCGCCGGGTTCGATGGCGCCGTCGATCACCGCCTCCTCGAGGGCACGCTGCGCCCTGCCGACCCATGGGCCCGGGGGACGGCCGGCGAGCGCCATCAGGGTGTGGCCGTCGAGCGGCGGATGCCGGCGCGACAGGGTCTCGCCCTTGTCGAGGCGGGCCATGCGCTCCTCCAACTCGTCGAGGGCGGCGACGTCGGGAAACGCGGACGCGATGGTGTCGGCCCGGGCGACGTCGAGCAGACGGGCGCGCAGTGGACCGGCATCGCGGATCAAGCGTCGCACCGCGCTGTCGCTGAAGTCCTCGGCGCGGTACTGGATGGGACGGAGATGGAGACGGACCAGGGCGGCGGTGTCGCGGATCTCGTCACCGCTGAAACGAAGCCGCTCGAGGATGGCGGCGACCATCGCCGCCCCGACGGCGGGATGATCGTGGAAGGTGTGCCGGCCGTCCTCGGCGATGGCGTGGCAGGGGGGCTTGCCGACGTCATGAAACAGCACCCCCAGCCGGGTCAGCAGGTCGGGAGGGGACGCATCCAGTGCGTGGGTGGTGTGGTCGAAGACGTCGTAGCGGTGATAGCCGCTCTGCTCCACGCCCACCATCGCCTGCAGCTCGGGGATCGACACCCCGAGCAGGCCGCTGTCGCGGAGGACCTCCATCCCCTTGCGCGGGTGGGGCGAGACCAGCAGGCGACGCAGCTCCTCGCCGACCCGCTCGACGCTGAGCACCCGCTTCGACCCCAGGATGTCGGCGCGATGAGCCTCGCCGCGCATCGCCTCGAGCAGGCCGGGGGCCAGAGCGAAGCCCAGCTGCGCGGCGAAGCGGGCGGCTCGGTACATCCGCAGGGGGTCCTCGCCGAAGGTCTCACGCGGCTCCAGCGGGGTGCGCAGCACGCCCTCGCGCAGGTCGTCGAGCCCCCTGCCGGTGCGGTCGAGCAGCAGCCCCTCGAGGGTCTGGCAGAGGGCGTTGACGGTGAAGTCTCGCCGCCAGATGTCCTCGTCGAGCGTGCCCGGCCGCACCTCGGGTCTGCGCGATGCAGGGTCGTAGCGTTCGGCCCGGGCCTGCACCACCTCGACCACGAAGCCGTCGCCACGCACCTGGGCGGTGCCGAACCGCTCGAACTGCTGTGGCGGCGCCCAGCGGAACTGCTTGGCCAGGCGGCGCAGCACCTCGGTGCCGTCGGCGCCGACCACCAGCAGGTCGATGTCCTTGACCTCGGCGAGGTCAAGACCACGCAGGCGGTCGCGCACGAAACCGCCGACGAGATAGGCCTCGAGACCGAGCTCGGCGACAGTCTGGCGCAGCGCCTCGAGCAGGTCGTCGAGGTCGCGCGTGCGCGGCACCACCGCGACGGGCTCAGCCACCGGCGCCGGCGGCTGCCGCCAGGGGGTCGGCGAGAGTCCGCCGCGCTCGTCCGGGGAGCCGGCGAAGCAGCCAGATCGCCAGGGCCGCGGCCATCGCGGCGCACGCGGCCGCGCCGATGAAGATGGCGTGCAGCTCGTCGAGCACCGCCGCGGTGACCAGGCTGTCGTAACCGGGGCAGGAGGCCGGGTGGGTGGGGCAGAGCTGCAGCGGCGACGGGATGCCGGCCTGGGCGGTGTAGAAACGCTGCAGGCCGATGGCGGTGAGCAGTGAGAGGCCGGTCAGCATCCCGATCATGCGCGCGACCACCACCAGGCTGGAGGCCAGCCCGTGGATGGCGCCGCGCACCGCCGCCAGCAGCGCCGCGTTGACCGGCGCGATGGCCAGGCCGAAGCCGAGGCCGCAGGCGAAGAGGACCAGGTCGGCGGTGCCGAAGACGAGCTCCCGTCCTCCGACGTCGAAGCGGGCCGCCAGTGCCGGTTCGCCCCATCCCGACATCACCGCGAACATCGCCGCGCTGAGGGCCATGCCCACCGCCGCGGTGAGGCGGTAGCTGAGCCGCTCGCACACCAGCCCGCCGAGGATGGCACCGACCGGCACCGCGAGGAGGAAGCGGACGAGCACCAGCGAGGCCTGCACCTGGGAATCGTGAAAGCGGGTGGCGCGGGCGAAGATGGGGATGTCCACCAGTGCCGCCATCAGCGCCGCGCCGATGGCGAGGTTGACCAGCAGCGCTCCGGCCGCGGGGCCGGCCCGGAAGTCGCGGAAGTCGACCAGCGGCTCCGCCGCGCGACGTTCGCGCCAGGCGAAGAGAGCGGCGAGGCCGGCGGCGAGGGGGATGGTGATCACCGCTCCGTCGGCGATCACCTGGCGCGAGGGATCGGCGGCGGTGAAGGTGACGATGATGCAGGCGAGCACGGAGGCGAGCAGGACGGCGCCGGGCCAGTCGAGCCGGCCGAGCACCGCCGGCAGGCGTCGCAACGCCACCACCGGCCGCACCAGCCGTGCCGCGCCCGCCTCCCACCCGGCGAAGACCGCGAACAGGGTGAGGCTGATCAGCGCCATGGGCATGGTCAGCGCGCCCAGACGCCCACCGAGCAGCCGGCCGTAGAGCTGGCCGGTGGTGTCGTTGTCGGCGAGCGCCGACGGCTGCACCAGGGCCAGCACTCCTGACCCGCAGGCGCCGAGGAGCAGCAGCACACCGACGGCGTCGGGGCGCCGGGCATCGTCATCGGTGGTGCCGTCCGACGCGCGCGAGGCGAGCGCGAAGCACCCTCCCAGCGCCAGGGCGAGAGCGACGTTGATCCAGAAGATGGCCCTCCAGCCCGACCAGCTGACCACCGCCGCGCCATAGAGCGGACCGAGGACGCTGCCCAGTTCCTGGACGGCGCCGACCGCTCCCAGCGGCAGCCCGCGCCGTCCGGGCGGCCACAGATCGGCGACCAGGGCCAGGGTCACCGGCACCAGGCCACCGCCTCCGAGCCCCTGGATGGTGCGGCCGGCAACCACCAGCGGCAGCCCCGCCGCCGAGGCGGTGATCACCGAACCGGCGGCGAAGGCGAGAAGGCAGCCCAGGAAGACGGGCCGCCGACCGTAGAGGTCGGAGAGACGGCCGAGCAGAGGCAGAACCACCACGTAGCCCAGCAGGAAGCCGCTGATGATCGGGGTGGCCTGCTGCAGCTGCGAGATGGGGATCCCGACGTCGTTCATGATGCTCGGCAGCGCCAGCACCACCACGTAGGTGTCGGCGGCGGCGAGCAACACCGCCGTCGCGGCCAGTGCCAGCACCCAGCGCCCGCGTCTGGCCGCTGTCACGTCAGGCGTGGTCGCGCCGGTCAACCCCTCACGGCGGCGGGGTGATCGCAGCGTTCTCGCCATACCTGTCTAGAACAGCGGTGTAGGTGCTGAAGGCGTGGGCGTCGAAGAACGGGCCGGTGAGCACCACCCGTCGGGTCTGGTGGCTGTCGACATCGATGGCGATCCGGCCCTTGACGTCCTTGGTCTTGTCCGCGCTGGTGAGCAGGGCCGCCACCTCATCGCCGGGAAGGCTGACGTCGATCTCGTCGACCTCCTCGCCATTGATCCGGTCACGTCCGGCGAGGCTGGCTGTCCTGGCGGTGGTGAGCAGGCTCGACAGCCCGTGATCGCGGTCGAGCAGCTGAGCGGGATCGCCGAAGCCGTAGGCGGCCGGGTCGGCGCGCACGAACTTGGAGGTGAACGGCAGCTTGACGGAGAAGGTGCCGCCGATCGAGACGATCTCGACCGGAACGGCGAAGCCGCTCTGCAGGACGTCGAGATGGCCGCCGAACTGAGCGGGGCGCTTGGCGTCGCCCTCGGCGCCGGTGATCAGGGTCCCGCTGCCGTGGGCGTTCTCGCTGGTGAGCCGGAAATGGAGCGCCGAGGTGGCATCGATGGTGGCCTTCGCCTGGCTCAGGATCGTCCGAGGGTCGGCTTCCCGTTGGGTGACCCCGCCGCAGGCGGGGAGGAGCATCGCGGCGCCGAGCAGGGCGGCGGCGATGCGAGGTGCGGCGATGAGACGTGCCCTCCGTCGTTGCCGGCCCGTCGGGACGGGCGGTCCGAGTATAGGTGGCGGATGTGACGCCGCCGCCCGGATGTGCTTCGATTAGCCGCCGTGTCGGCCATGCTTCGCGGCGAAGCGGCGCCAACCCCGCTCGCCATCGGCGACATCATGCTGGCTCTGGGGGACAGCATCGCCGCCGGCATCGGCGCTCCCCATGCTTCGGAGGGCTGCATGGCGCTGCTGGCGGCTCGCCTTCGCGCCCTCGAGCCGGCCCTGCGGCTGCTCAACCTGGCGATGCCGGGGGAGAGCAGCGACAGCCTGATCGGCGAGGGTGGTCAGCTCGACCGTGCCGAGGCGGTGATCTCGGCCGCCGCCGCCGCGGGGGAGCGGATCGGGCCGGTCACCTTGAGCGTCGGCGGCAACGACATCCTGGAGGCGGCGCTGCACGGGGACGAGGTGGCGTTGCGCCGCCTCGACGTCAACCTCACCGTCGTCCTCGACCGACTCGGCACGGCCCTCGACGCCGCTGGGGTCGACCTGGCGGAGGTGGCCTGCGTCCAGACCGTCTACAACCCATTCGAAGCACTGCGGCATGGACGTGGCCCGACCGCCGACGAGCTGGCGCCGCGCCGCGCCGCCCGCGGCGGCTTCAACCGGGTGATTCGTGCTCTCGCCGTCCGCAGTGGTGTCCGTCTCGCCGATGTCGCCGGTGCTTTCCGCGGCCGCGCCGCCGAGCTGACCTGGGTGTGCAGCGGCGACATCCACCCCACCGCCCGCGGCCACGGCGTGATCGCGGGCACCTACGTCGAGGCCGGCGGCTGGGACCTTCCTTGACCGAGACGCCCGGGGATGGTGTGCCGGCGCCGGTCGCCCCCGCCCTCACCGAGGTCGATCCCGAGCAGTTCTTCGCCGTTGACATGCGCGTGGGACGGGTGCTGCGCTGCGACGAGTTTCCCCAGGCGCGCACGCCCGCGTACCGGCTCGAGATCGACTTCGGAACCCTGGGGACCCGGCGCTGCGCGGCCCGGCTGGTCGATCACTACCGTCCCGCCGACCTGGTGGGGACGCAGGTGGTGGCGGTGGTGAACTTCCCACCGCGGCAGATCGGCCCGGTGCGCAGCGAGGTGCTGGTCCTCGGCGCCTATGAGTGCGGGACCAGCCGGGTGGTGATGCTGCGGCCCGATCGGGAGTGCCGTCTCGGCGACCGGATCGGCTAGCGCGCCACTCCGTCGAGGCTGCTCGGCGTCGCCGGAGCCAGCCCGGCGAGCTCGCGCAGCAGGTTGACCTGGATCAGGTCGGGGCCGTTGCCCTCGCCGGGAACCTCGAGGATCCAGGGCAGGTCGTGCAGTCGCGGGTGGGCGAGCATGTAGGCGAAACCCTCGCGACCGATGAAACCGTCACCGATGTTGGCGTGCCGGTCGCGGTTGGCACCCAGCTCGATCTTGCTGTCGTTCGCATGCACCAGCACCAGTTGCGAGAAGCCGACGGCATCGTCGAAGGCGCGCAGCGCGGCGTCGACTCCGTCGGCGGTGCGCAGGTCGTAGCCGTTGGCGAAGCTGTGGCAGGTGTCGAGGCAGACGCCGACGCGATCGGAGTCGACGGCGTCGACAATGCGTCCCACCTCCTCGAAGGTGCAGCCGACGCAGCCTCCCTGGCCAGCGCTGTTCTCGACGATCAACCGGGCCGGTGAGTCGGTGCGGTCGAGAACCTCGCGCAGCGCACCGGCAACCTGCGGCAGCATCGGCTCGAATCCCAAGCCCTTGTGCGAGCCGGGATGGAGCACGACGCCGTCGGCGCCGAGGCGCGCCGCCAGGTTCATATACGACACCAGCGATCCGGTCGACCGCTTGAGCAGCGTCGAGTCACGGGTCGCCAGGTTGATCAGGTAGACGGCGTGGAACCAGTGGCCGCGCAGGCCGGCGGCGGCCGCCTTCGCGCGGTAGCCGTCGACCACGCTGTCATCGATGCGCAGCGGCTGCCACTGCTGCGGCGGTGAGGGGTGGGTCTGGATGACCTCGGCGCCGATGGCGAGGGCGAAGTCGACCGCCTTGTCGATGCCGCCCTTGGTGGAGACGTGACCGCCGAGGAGCACGGCGAGATTGTCGCAGCGCTGCCGGCCTCCTCAGGCCGCGGCGGGTACACTGCCGCCGAACGGCTGTGCGTGGGCGCGGCCGGGCGCCCTGGGGAGAAGTGGTCGTGGACGAGTCGAGCGGTCCGCCGCCTCCAGACGAGGGCGAGGAAGGACACCGGCGGTCATCCGATCAAGCGGCCGGTGGTGGCGAGGGTGGGGAGACCACCCCCGAGGGCTGGGGAGTCGACACGGTTCCGGTGACCCCGCCGCCGCCGGCGCCGGCGCCGCCCGACTGGCCGGTGACCGAGGCGCCTACGGAGCCCGAGGCGCCGCCCCCGGTGGCGCCGATCGGCGCCGCCCGCGAGCCGGTACCCCCGTCGGCCGAGGTGGAACCGCCGCTCCCGCCGCCGGCCGAGGTGGAACCGCCGCTCCCGCCGCGGGCGCGAGCTCCGGCGGCGCCGGCGGCCGAGCCGGAGACGCCGTTCGGAACCCGGCTGGCGTCGCAGGTGCTGCTGACCCTCAGCGCGCTCACCGTGTACGGGGGGTTGCACGGGCTCCTCCAGGTCAACGGGAGCGACCGTTCGCTGCGGGCCATCATCTTCGCCGCCGCCTTCGTCGCCCTGTTCTCGCTCGCCTTCCTGCTGCGCGCCGCACCCCTGGGCGGCGAGCTCCGCAGCGCTCTCGCCGTCGTCGCCCTCCTCTGCGTGCCGGCGATGGTGTTCTACGGGCTGTCCCCGGACACCCCGAGCAGCGCCGAGAGCAGCCGGGTCGCCGCGCTGGCCTTCGGCCTCACCGCAATCGCCGGCCTGGTGTCGGCGGTGTTGATGCCGTCGGCGGTGGCGGGCTCGCTGGCGGCGTTTGCTCTGGTGGTCGGGGTCGGCTCGGCGGTCGCCGGGACGCCGCGCGCGACCAGCGTCGACAGCAGCGTCGCCGCCGGCGTGGTCGCGCTGCTGATCCTGCTGCTGGCGCCCCGCCTGCGGGCGGTCCGTCCGCACCCCGCCGGCTTGCGATGGCTGATGGGCAGCGGGGCGGTTCTGGCCGCGCTGTCGGCGATCGCCCTGGTGGTCACCGGCGCCGCGGTGGCGGAGGCAGCCGCCGGCATTACCGGCTTGGGCCTGCTGGTCACCGCCGGTCGCCGTCGCAGCCTCCCCTTCGCCCTCACCGCCTTCGCGGTGCTCGCGGCACTGGAGGCGGAGGTGCTCAGCCGGGCCACCAGCGGCGGCGGCGCCGGCGCCAGCGGGACCCTGGTCGCCGTCCTGATCGGAGGCTTCGCCGTCGCCATCGCTAGCTCTCTGCTCGCCCGGCCGGGGGCCGCCGGAGCCGCATCGGTTCGCGACCGGTCGCCGACGGCGGTCTCCTTGACCGCCGACCAGCTCCTCTACGCCGCCGCCGGCATCCTCTTTCTCGCCTCGCTGGGCACCTCACCGAGCGGCGTCATCCCCTCGACCCCGGTGACACCGAGCGTCGAGCAGGGAGCGTCGTCGCAGGTCGCCGCGGATCGCCGCCCGCTAGCCGCCCAGGAACGGGATGCCGTAGGTCTCCAGCCGCTGTCCCACCGCTGTGCTCCAGACCGCGGCGATGTCGTCGGCTGACCAACCCCCATCGCGATAGGCGACGCGGATCTCCTGCGGATGCGACCACAGCGACAGCTTGTCGCCGCCGAGACCGACGCACTGGCCGGTGACATCCTTGGCGGCGTCGGAGGCGAGGAAGACGATGAGCGGTGCCACATCCTCGGGGCGACCCATGCCCATGCCCTTGCGGATCGAGTCGTCGATCGGCTCGCCGCGCTCGGCGGCCTCGACCAGCGGTCCCATGCCGGGGATGGTGGCGATCATCCGGGTGATGGCATTGGGGACGATGGCGTTGACGGTGATGTTGGACTTGGCGAGTTCCATCGCCCAGGTGCGCGCGAACGCCGCGATGCCCGCCTTGGCGGCGGCATAGTTGGTCTGTCCGAAGTTGCCGCGCTGTCCGGCGATCGACGACACCACCACGATGCGGCCGCCGTCGCCCTGCTCGCGCATCCGGGTCGCGGCGGCACGGGCGCAGGTGAAGGTGCCGCGCAGGTGGGTCTCGATCACCGCGTCGAAGTCCTCGTCGGTCATCTTCCAGAGCACCCGGTCGCGCAGGATGCCGGCGTTGGTGCACATCACGTCGAGGCGGCCGAAGGCCTCGACGGCGCGGTTGACGAGGCGGTCGGCGGCCTCGCTGCTGGCCACCCCGACGACCTCCGACACGGCTCGGCCGCCGGCGCCGGTGATCGAGTCGACGGCCTCCTGGGCGACGTCGCCGTCGACGTCGTTGACGACCACCGCGGCGCCGGCCGCCGCCAGCGCCTGGGCGTAGGCGCGTCCGATGCCGCGACCGCTGCCGGTGACCACCGCGACCTTCGCGTCCAGGTTCATGAAATGCTTACTCCAACGCTGACCGAGGCACAGAGCGCCGCACCGGCGCGACCGGGCAGTGTGCCGCATCGGGCGAGGCCGCAGCACAGGAGCGCCTCCCAGCTGGCATCATGCCCGCCATGGCCCCCCCCGACGACGCCACCGTCCTCACCCTGATCGGGTCCGACTTCATCGTCCGCGGTCGCCTGCTGCGCTCGGGCGTGCAGCGCGTCTCCGACCATCTCAACGAGAGCAGCGGTCGCCCGATGCTGGTGCTCGGCGATGCCACCCTCGAGGGTGCCGAGGGTTTCGGCACCGATCTCTCCGAGGTGGCGGTGACCACCTCGCAGTTGCTCTTCGTGATCCCCGACAAGGAGCGGCCACCGCTGGTCGAGCTTCGCGTCGCCAAGCAGCGGCGGCGGATGCGCATGCTGGTGGGCGACTACATCGTCGACGGCGACATGCACATGGTCCCGGACATCACCGTGGAACGGTTCGTCAACATGGGCGGATCCGAGTTCCTTCCGGTGACCGACGCGGAGATCATCGGCACCGAGATGGAACGCCGTGAGGCGATGCTGCTGGTACGGCGGCACGCGATCCGCATGCTGACCCCGATCGAGGTCGCCGTCGCCCGGTAGTGCGATGCTCGCGGCGCTGCACCGTGCGGCGGCGGGCACGCGTGATCACGACGCCTGCAGCCTCTGGCCGGTGGTGGCGATCACCGCCACCAGCACCACCCAGGGTAACCCGCAACAGAGCAACCACCAGCCCCGGCTGCGGCCACGCCGGAGCAGCGCCAGAACCGCCCCCGACATCGCCAGGCTGAGCAGAGCGCTGGCAAGTCCCAGGGGTCCCGGCCGCCAGCTGGTGAAGACGAGCCCGAACGCCCCGGGGATGCAGGCCTGAAAGGCGGTGGCCCCGGCAACGTTGCCGAGCGCGAGCCAGTCGCTGCGGGCGCGCACCCAGAGGACGCTGTTGAGGGTCTCCGGCAGCTCGGTGGCGACCGGCACCACCACCAGCGACAGCAGAAGCGGAGCAAGGGTGAGCGAATGCGCCAGATCCTCGATGGCACGGACGAAGAGCTCCGCTCCCCCGATCAGCGCGGCGACTCCGACCATCAGCTGCAGGCCGATGAGCGCGGACGGCGGGGCACCGGGACGCCGGCGGACGAGGTGGAGCGGCTCGGGTTCGGTCAGCGACGGATCGCCGCCGCGCAGGGTGGCTCGGACATAGCCGGCATAGAGCACCAGCACCGCAATCGCCGCCACAACCCGAGCCCACTCAGGAAGGACGAAGCCGACCATCAGAATGCTGAACCCGGCGATGAAGGTGCCGAGGTCGCGGTGCACCTGACGGGGCTCCACCACCAGCTCACGCGCGTCGTGTCGCGACAGAACCGCGATGCCGGTGACCGCCAGGCCCAGCGTCAGCAGGAGAAGCGGGGCGCCGAGGATGGCTCCGACGGCGACGCCGTCGGCCGACGGGCGACGGCCGGCGACGGCGACGATGGGCACCGTCGTCTCCGGAAGAGCGGTCCCCAGCGCAGCGAGCAGGCTGCCGGTGGCGCCGCGCGCCAGTCCCAGGCGGTGTCCCGCCCATTCCACCGCGTTGGTGAAGAGCTCGGACCCCCCGACGATGATCAGGATGCTGGCGACGAAGAGACCGGCGGTGGTCACCGCGACGGTGACGTCATCGGTGACGGCCGCCGGCGCAGCCGGCGTATGTCGCCATCGCGGATGGTGACCCGGGCGCTGTCCAGGCTCTCCAGCAGAGGCACGACGACCCGGCGCGTGGCGCCGAGGCGGTCGCGAAGTTGGGCCACCGTCGCCTCGCCCATCTGCGCGAGCGCCGCCTCGACCGCGCCGAGGGCCTGCGCGTAGGCGCCGGCGGAGAGGACGACGTCGGGCGCGATGCGGACCACGCGGCGCTCGTCGATCAGCAGTCGCAGCAGCGGCGGGGTCAGTCCGGCGGAGCGAAGCTCGGACATGGGCGGCGGATCGAGGCCGCGCTTCTCCAGTACCGCGAGCACCGCGTTCGCCGCCGCGCGGGCCGCGTCGGGGACATCGCCACCGCGACCCGGGAGTGCGAGCTGCGCGTCGCGTTCGGCGAGCGCTCCCTCGGAGCTCAGCGCGTGGGCGACATCGGTGGCGACCGCCGCCGGCAGGCGCAACCGGCTTCGCCATTCCTCCCGCGACATGCCGGCGCGCAGCGGCTCGGCGGCGTGGAACGCCTCGAGCAGCGAGGCCGAGGCCTCCCGCAGCTGGGTCCAGCGCTCTGCCGCGATCCGGCGGGCGCCGAGCGGCCGAACCTGCGGGCCAAGCCGCGCGAGGGTGGCCTCGATCTCCTTGCGCCCGGCGCCGCAGACGCTGACCAGCGCCGCCGGCTCGGCGCCGAGGCGCGCCTTGCGCAGCTCCTCGGCGACCAGCGCCTCGAGGCCTCCCCGCTCGCGCCGCTCCAGGGCAGTGGCGACCTCGCGGTCGCGGCGGCGGTGCCGATGGGGGGCGATGTCGAGCACCACTCCTCCGCCCAGGGTCGCGGCGGGAGCGGCGCGACGGAGGACGAAGCGATCGCCGGGCGCGGCGCACACGGGCGTCGCCAGGTCGAGCTGGGCGTATCCACTCGCGCCCGGGTCCAGCTCCGCGCCATCGAGCAGCCAGACCCCGGCCGCGATCTCCGCGGTGCCGAGGTAGAGGACGACCCCGCCACGGTGGCGCAGCGCCGCCGGCGCCGCCTCGAGCAGCCGCACCCGCACATCGATGCGGGCGGTCGCGGCGAGCACGCCGGGCCGGACCAGCGCCATGCCGCGGCGGAGCTCGCGATGCGACAGTCCGGTCAGATTGACCGCGGTGCGCGTCCCCGGCTCGGCCCGCTCGACGGCGCGGCCGTGGTGCTGCAACCCGCGGATGCGGGCCCGGTGGTCGCCGGGAAGCGCGCTCACCTCCTCTCCGGGGTGCAGGGCCCCGCCCTCGAGCGTTCCCGTCACGATCGTCCCAAACCCGGGGAGGGAGAAGCTGCGGTCGATGTACAGCCGGGGGCGTCCGTGATCGGCGCGGGGCGTCGCCGACGCGAGGGTCCGCCCAACGGTGGTGGCGAGCTCCGCCAGGCCGTGGCCCGTCACCGACGAGCAGGCGACGACCGGCGCGCCGCGCATCGACGAGGCGGCGATCACCTCGCGCACCTCGCCCCGGGCCAGCTCCAGCATGTCGCCGTCGACGAGGTCCGACTTGCTCAGCGCCACCACCGCCCGCTGCGCACCCAGCAGCTCGCAGATGGCGAGATGCTCGCGCGTCTGGGGCATCACCCCCTCGTCGGCGGCGATCACCAGCAGCACCAGGTCGATGCCCTGTGCGCCGGCCAGCATGGTGCGGACGAAGCGCCGGTGACCGGGGACGTCGATGATGCCGACCGGCTCGCCGCCGGGCAGGGTCCAGGAGGCAAAGCCCAGCTCGATGGTCATGCCCCGCCGCTTCTCCTCGACGAGGCGGTCGGGATCGGTCCCGGTCAGCGCCAGCACCAGCGAGGACTTGCCATGGTCGACGTGCCCCGCGGTGCCGATGACGTATCGCACGGCCGGTCACCGTAGCACCGCATCAGCGCCGCACCCTTCCCCGATGCCGGTCAGCGGCGGCCACGGCGCAGCCGGTCGAGAAGCCAGCCGGCCCAGCGGCCGCCGAAGAACAGCACGTGGCGCAACCCGACGGGCTGGACGCGGTGCACCGGCGGCGCGCCGGCGGCGGCGGCGACGCTGTCGCGCACCCGCTGCGGGATCCAGGGGAAGACGGTCGCGGGCAGCTCGGCGGGCGACACGAAGCGCGCCCGGAGCGACTCCAGGCTGCGGCGCGGCCGGGCCCCGGTGGCGTCGGCCCAGTAGACCGCGTCGGCGCTGCGGCGCAGCCCTGCCCAGCTGTAGACGCCGACCAGGCCGGCGATGGTGATCGACAGCCCCGTCTCCTCCTCCGCCTCGCGGGCGGCACAGCCGGCCGGGTCCTCATCGCCCTGGCAATGACCGCCGGGCAGCTCCCATCCCGGCGGCCAGGGCCGCAGCTGCAGCAGCACCAGGTCGCCGTCGACGATGGCGACCTGGGCTCCGGAGATCGCATAGCCCACCCCTTCGACGGTGACCGAGGGGTGCCGCGGCGTCTTCAGCGGGGACGGCCCACGGGCGTGGGATGCACCGCCTCCCAGGCTTGGCGGACGCAGTCGATCAGGGTGTCCGCCTCATCGGTCAGCACGGTCCGCGGGTCGAGCCAGACGCGGCCGCCCTCGGCGCGGGCCACCACCGGAGGATCGGCGGCGCGCAGCGCGGCCAGCAGCCGCCCCGTCGGCCCCGGCAGGACCACGCACGTGGTCGGCAGCGCCGCTTCCGGCGCCGAGCCGCCGCCGACCGTGCTCGCCGCCGCAACCGCCTCCGCCGCCACCCCGGCGTCGCGAAGTCGAGCCGTCCACGCCCGGGCGTCGCCGGCCAGGTCGGCGTCGCTGCGGTTGAGCATGCGCTGAACCGGGATGCTCTCCACCGCGTCGCTCCGCAGGTAGGCGGCCAGGGTGGCGCCGAGCGCCGCGACGATCATCTTGTCGGGACGCAGCGCTCGCATCAGCGGGTGGCGGCGCATTCGGCCGATCGGGTCGGCGCGGCCGGCGACGACACCTGCCTGCGGCCCGCCGCAGAGCTTGTCGCCACTGGCGAGCACGATGTCGGCTCCGGCGGCGACGACCGACGCCAGCACCGGTTCTCCGGCCAGCTCGGGTCGCCCGGCCGGCGGGTCCAGCAGCGCCCCGCTTCCGGCATCCTCGATCAGCAGCAGCCCGTGCTCGCGCGCGATCGTGGCGCACTCCGCGGTGGTCGGCCGCTCGGTGAAACCGCGGATGCTGAAGTTCGAGGCGTGAACGCGGACGATGGCCCGGGTCCGCGGGGTGATCGCGGTGGCGTAATCGGCGGCGCGGGTGCGGTTGGTGGTGCCGACATCGACCATCCGCGCACCCGACTGCCGCATCACATCGGGGATGCGGAAGCCGCCGCCGATCTCCACCGCCTCGCCTCGAGAGACCAGCACCTCCCCGCCGCGGCACAGCGCCGTCATCGTCAGCAGCACGGCGGCGGCGTTGTTGGTGACGACCAGCGCGTCCTCGGCAGCGCACAGCTCCGCCACCAGCGGTGCCAGGTGGTCCTGTCGCGACCCGCGCACGCCGGGGCCGAGGTCGTACTCGAGGTCGCAGTACCCGGCGGCGCGCACCGCCGCCGCGCGTGCCGCCGCGGAGAGGGGTGCGCGCCCGAGGTTGGTGTGGACCACGGTGCCGGTCGCGTTGATCACCCGGCGCGGCCCGGGATCCAGCAGGCGGCCCAGTCGCAGCGCCACCGCGGCCGCGAGCGCGTCGCCGTCGGGATAGCGGGTGGTCCCGCCCCGGCGCGCGGTCCGCTCCTCCTCCAGCACCGAGCGGGCGGCTCGGGCGCGCACCGCCGGGGCCTCGTGCCATCGCGACAGCCCCGGATGCGCGGCCAGCGCATCGACCGACGGGAGCTCGCGCGGCGTCGGCGCGGCGGTCACTGCTGCTGGAACAGGTTGAAAATGTTGGGGAGGCTTCCCACCACCGTCGACGAGCTGTCGACGAAGTGGTGATAGAGGAAGTCGTTGACGTGGAGGATGGTGGAGTACAGGGGGTTGACGCCGCCTTGAAACTGGGGAAGCACGAAGATCAGCAGGATCAGACCGAGGTAGATGAGCTGCCGGTTGGCCTCCATCCAGCGGAAGACATCGGGGAGCTGCCGGCCGAGCAGCCCGCGCGCCGTCGCGTAGCCGTCGAGGCCCGGGACGGGAAGGCTGTTGAAGACGAAGAGCACGACGTTGACGAAGAAGGCCTCGACCAGCAGGTTGAAGAGGATGACGTCGGGCCCCCCCTGGCCGAGTGACATGTTGAGGACGGCTCGATCCAGCAGGGTCGACGAGGTCGCCAGCTCGGCGTGCAGCGCCACCGCGAAGACCACCGCGAGCAGCAGGTTGGTCAGCGGTCCCGCCGCCGCCACCGCCGCCTGCTGCAGCCCGGTGCGGATGTAGGCGGGGCTGAAGACCACCGGCTTGGCCCAGCCGAAGCCGACTGTCAGCAGCAGGCCCAGCCCGACCGGGTCGACGTGCTCGCGCGGATCCAGGGTGAGCCGGCCGAGACGTCGCGGGGTGGGATCGCCGAGCCGCACGGCGGTGGCCGCGTGGGCCAGCTCGTGCAGGGTGAAGCCGATGATCAGGCCGGGAAGCGCGTAGACGACCGCGGTGATATAGGCCTGCGGGCCGGTCATTCCAGCTCGACGCGGACCGGGCGGCGCCGCTGGCGCCGGGCGCGACGCTCCGCCGCCTGCTGCGAGCGGGTGTGGTGCTCGATGGTGAGCTTCACCGCCAGCAGCAGCTCGCGCTGGGCATTGAAGAGGTGCACCTGCGCCTCGTGGGGAATGATGTCCTCGACGGCCGGACCCAGCAGCTGTCCGGCCTCACCGAGGAAGCGCCCCGGGCAGATGCCGCAGCGCTCGTCAGTCAGCGCCGGGCACTCCCGAAGCCGATGCGAAGCATGCCCTCTTCGAGCTTGGCCGAGGTGGTCTGCCTGCCCGCGAGCACCCGCGGCAGGCTGATCTCCCGCTTGTACGCGCCGACGGTGACGAAGAGCTCGCCTTCGCGGTGGGTGAGGACGACCTCATCCTTGCTGACGAAGGGCAGCTGCAGCACCAGCTCGTAGCCGGTACCGAGCCTGCGCACCTGCTGCGGGACGGAGTGGTAGTAGATGGTGGACGGATCCTCGTCGCCGAAGAGCGACCGTGCCATATCGTCGAGCCGCTCGATCCCCACCACCTCGTGCTCGAACAGCCGGGTGCGGCGGATGGGGATCGGTGAGAAGGCGCTGTCCACCACCTCGGAGTAGCGCTCCTGTGACTGGCGCCAGCCGCTGAAGTAGCCGTCTCCGGCCTCCGGCGGGAGCACCCGGTTCACCACCACCAGGTCGGTGAGATAGTCGTAGAGGCTGAGATAGGTGAAGGCTCGCTGCGCCTCCTTGATCACCATCTTCTCGAGGTTGAGAACCAGGCGCGTGGTGCACACCTTGGGATCGCCGAGGACCTGCTTCATCCCCTCCAGGTCGAGCAAGAGCTCCTTGACACTGCTGAAGATCTCGTCGCCCGGGAGGGGGATGCTGAGAAACGGTTGCACCACCGGGCGAGCCACCTTCATCACCCGGCGCTCGATGGGGAAGATCTTGTTGAGATACCAGCGGGCCACGTCGGGGAACGCGAGCAGCTGCAGGGTCTCTCCGGTGGGAGCGCAGTCAACCACCAGCAGGTCGAACTGCTCGGTGCGCCGGTGGTGCTTGATCCACATCAGGCTGGCCACCTCTTCCATCCCCGGCGGCGAGGCCAGCTCCTCGGCAACGATGTCGTCGACACCCTGCGAGGCGAAGAGCTCACTCAGGTAGACGTGGATCTTCTCCCAGTGACTCTCCAGCTCGTGGAGCGCGTTGACCTCCTGCGCCCAGAGGTTCTCGGCGACCTCGTTGGGATGCTCGCCGACCTCGACGTCGAGACTGTCGGCGAGACTGTGGGCGGCGTCGGTGCTCAGCACCAGAGTGCGGTGTCCAAGCCGTGCACACCGCACCGCCGTGGCAGCGGCGACCGAGGTCTTTCCGACCCCGCCCTTGCCGGTATAGAGAATCACTCGCATCGGCGTGAATTGCCCCCTGCAGCCGCGCAGCCGCTGAAGTCTACCGCCTCAACTCCGCTGCGCCCTGATTCCTCGTCGTTGTGGCGGCGCCGACGGTCAGGTGACGTGAGTGACGACGAGGTCGGCGATGATGATCAGAACCACCATCAGCACCGCGATGATGGCGACCCGCCGGAGATCCCCCGGCACATAGGGCACCCGATCGAAGGGAATCGCAGCGTCGTCGCTGTCGAGCGGAGCGATGGTGACCGCCGATTGACGCGCGCTCTGCCGCGCCGCGGTAGCCCGCTGCGCCGCCGGATCGATGCGCCCGACGCGCCTGACCGCCGCCGACGGCGGGGGAGGCGCCGCTGCCGATGGCGAGTCGACGGGAAGATCGACGGGAGCGGCGGGCTCGCCACCGGCCACCGGCGCCACCGTCGCCGTGGAAAGCGGCCCGGTGGCCGGGCCCGGTCGCGGCTGGAGCTGTTGACGGCGCCGGGCCTGCGACCGCTTGGTCTTCTTGGCCATGGACGCGGCAAGGGTAGCAGGCGTGTCGGCGAGCCCCCGAGGCGCGGAAGGACGGCATCCGCCCTCGGCCGAGGCCATTGACCTCCACAGCATGCGGGGGTAGGATGTCGCCCGGGACACAAGATGTGGGGGAGGGGTCACCCCTCCGGCTCGTCGGGTCCCGCCAGGCAGCGGACGCCGGCTCCCTGCACCGGTCCGGCCGATCTTTCCAGCAATGGCCGCCGTCCCCGGCGTCCGTGTGCCTGCGCCCGTCGCCCGAGGCGGGCGCACACCTCATTGATGAGTCCGGTGACTCCTGAGCCCCGTGACAAGGGGCTCGGCCGCCCCGCGGTTCGCCCATCTCTGTCGCTGCTCAGACGTTGAACCGGATGTGGACGACGTCGCCGTCCTCAACCGGGTAGTCCCGCCCCTCGAGCCGCAGGCGCCCCCGCTCCCGGGCGGCAGCGTAGGAGCCGGCGTCGATCAGGGCGGCGGCGTCGATCACCTCCGCCCGGATGAAGCCGCGGGCGAAATCGGTGTGAATGCTGCCGGCGGCGTCGAGCGCGGTGCCGCCGCTCGGCAGCGTCCAGGCGCGCACCTCCTTCTCCCCCGCGGTGAAGAAGGTGACCAGGTCGAGCAGGTGATAGGCGGCCCTCGCCAGGCGGGCAAGGCCTGGCTGCTCGACCCCGAGCTCGGCGAGGAAGGCTCGCTGATCCTCCGGCTCGAGCTCCACCAGCTCCGACTCGATGCGAGCCGACACCGCCAGCGCCTCGCCGCCGCTGCGCGCGGCGCGTTCGACAACCGCGTCTGGGACCTCGCGAGCGGCGTCGGCCTCGCCGACGTTGGCCACCACCAGCAGCGGCTTGGCGGTGAGCAGGAAGAGGTCGCGGATGAGGTCGCGCTCCGCGTCGCCCAGCCCCAGACTGCGCACCGGGGCGCCCCGGTCGAGATGCTCCTGGACCCGGCGAAGCGTGGCCATCGTCTGCAGCTCCTTGTCCTTGCGGAGCTGCGCCGTCCGCTCCGTGCGGTCCAGCCGGCGGCGCACCGTCTCGAGATCGGCCAGCGCGAGCTCGAGCTCCAGCAGGTCGATGTCGCGAACCGGGTCGACCGCACCTTCGACGTGGCTGACATCGTCGTCGGAGAAGCTGCGCACCACCATGACCACGGCGTCGGTCTCGCGGATGTGGCCGAGGAACTGGTTTCCCAGTCCCTCGCCGCGGCTGGCACCGCGCACCAGGCCGGCGATGTCGGTGAAGGTCACCGTCGCTGGGATCACCCTGGGCGGACGGAAGATCTCCGCCAGCCGTTCGAGCCGGTCGTCGGGCACCGGTACGATGCCGGTATTGGGCTCGATGGTGGTGAAGGGGTAGTTGCCCACCGTGGCGCCGGCGCGGGTCAGGGCGTTGAACAGGGTCGACTTGCCCGCGTTGGGCAGGCCGACGATGCCCGCCGAGAGCGCCAACTAGCGATTGCCCCCGGAGGCGGTGCTCACCAGCTCGGCCACCTGCGAACGCACCCGCTCGCGGCGCATCGTCACCCGTGCCCCGCAGCCGCTGCACGACAGCCGGATGTCGAGACCGGCGACGGTCACCACCATCCGTGCCGTTCCGCAGACGTGGGGGCGGCGGAGCAGCACGACGTCTCCGGCCACCGGCGTCCAGAGCAGGCGGCCATCGCTCCCCACGCGGCGGGCCGCGCGGGGACCCCCGTCATTCGGGGGGGGGCCTCCCCCCTGCCTCCCCGCGCCGGCCGAGCCGGCGCTGTTGGTCGGCTCCCCCCTGCGGCGGGTCGTCACAGCTGGTCGAGCTCGTAGGCCCGGTGCAGGGCCTGGACGGCGTCGCGGACCCGCTCGCGATCGATGATGCAGGTGATGCGGATCTCGCTGGTGCTGATCAGGGTGATGTTGATGCCGGCGTCGGCGAGGGTGCGGAACATGGTGGCGGCGATGCCCGGCGTGTTGAGCATGCCGGTGCCCACCACCGAGACCTTGGCGATGTCGGAGGTCGCCTCGTAGCCGTCGGCGCCGATGGAGTGGGCGATGTCGCCGACCAGCTTCTCGGCGGCTCGCAGGTCGGAGGCGGAGATGGTGAAGGAGAGGTCGGTGGTGCCGTCGTGACCGACGTTCTGGAGGATGACGTCGACGTTGATGTGATGCTCCGCCAGCGGCCCGAAGATGGCGGCGGCGATACCGGGACGATCCGGGACGCGCAGCATGGTGATCTTGGCGACATCGGTCTCGTGCGCGATGCCGCGCACCTTCTGCCGATCTTCCAATTTGGGGTGCCTGCAGATGATGGTGCCGCCGCTGTCGTCGAACGACGACCGCACCCAGATCGGCATGTCGTAGGCCTCGCCGATCTCGACGGCGCGCGGGTGCATCACCTTGGCGCCGACGGCGGCGAATTCTAGCATCTCCGCATAGGAGATCTCGGGGATCGGCACGGCTTCGGGGACGATGCGCGGATCGGCGCTGAAGACGCCGCGGACGTCGGTGTAGATCTCACAGTGCTCCGCGCGCAGCGCCGTCGCCAGCGCGACCGCGGTAGTGTCTGATCCGCCCCGGCCAAGGGTGGTGATGTCGAGCTGTTCGTTGGCGCCCTGGAAGCCGGCCACGACGACGATGCGGCCGCGGGCAAGCTCCTCCAGGATGCGCTCTGGGATGATGTCGACGATCCTCGCCTTCCGGTGAGAGGCGCTGGTACGGATGCCCGCCTGAAGACCGGTGAGCGACACCGCGTCGACACCGATCGCCGCCAGCGACATGGCCAGCAGCGGCGCGGTGATGGTCTCACCGGTGCTCAGCAGCATGTCCATCTCACGCGACGGGGGATCATCGTTGAGTCGGTGGGCGAGCGAGATCAGCTCGTCGGTGGTGTCGCCCATGGCGCTGACCACCACCACGATGCCGTCGCACGTGCAGAGCGACTTCTGCACCCGCTTGGCGACACCGCGAATCTTGCTGGGCGTCGCCACGCTGCTGCCGCCGTACTTCTGGACAAGGTAGGCCATCACATGCCCACGTCGACGCGTGCGCCCCAGTTGCGCACCCGGCTGACGATGCTGCGGCCGCGCAGCTGGTGCCGGCGGGCGGCGCTCGCCATCGCCTCCTGGACCCGCTCCGGGTCACGGTAGGTCAGCGCCATCACCGACGGCCCGGCGCCGGCCAGCGCCGCCCCGCTCGCGCCGCCGTCGAGGGCGGCGCTGATCAGGTCGGGCAGCGCCGGGAGCAGCTCGGTCCGCTGCCGCTGGTGCCAGCGGTCCTGCATCGCATCGCGCAAGGAGCCGTAGTCGCGCTCGGCGATGGCACGGATCAGCAGCGCGCAGCGCGCGGCGTTGAAGATGGCATCGGCCCGGCTGAAGCTCTCGGCGACCACCCGTCGCGCCTCGGCGGTGGCCAGCTCGAGGTCGGGGATGAACACCACCGCGAGCAGCTCCTCGGGCACCCGCATGGTCACTGGCGGGGCTCCCGGAGCGGCGATCACCAACCCACCGAGCAGCGCCGCGGCAGCGTTGTCCGGATGCCCCTCGAGCTCGACCACGCGCTCCAGGATGGCGCTCTCGTCCCAGGGCGGCCGGTGGAGCGAGACCGCTGCCAGCACGCCGCCCAGCGCCGCGGCGGCACTCGAGCCCAGGCCGCGGCGGAGCGGGATGCGGTTGACGCAGCGGAACGAGACACCGTTGCCCGGCACTCCGATTGCCGCGCAGGCATGGAGGTAGGCGCGGACCACCAGGTTGTGACCCGGGTCCTGGAGCTCCGGCGGCGCTCCGGGCCCGGGGTCGACGCTGGTTCCGCGCTCGCCGGTCTGCTCGACCTCGACCTCGTTCTGCAGCTCCAAGGCGAGGGCGAGCACGTCGAACCCGGGGCCGAGGTTGGCGACGGTGGCGGGGACGGCGATGCGCGCGCGCATGGGGAGAGCAGCTCAGAGCTTCAGCAGGCGGGCGATGTTCTCCGCGTCCTCGTCGACCCGCACGGGCGGCGGCAGGTCCTTGCGCGCCGCCTCCGGGTCCTTGAGGCCGCTGCCGGTGAGCACACAGACGGCCCGCACGCTCGGCGCCACCGCCCCGCTGCGCACCGACTTGGCGAGCACCGCCAGCGACGCCGCCGACGCGGGCTCGGCGAAGATGCCCTCCGACGAGGCGAGCCAGCGCTGCGCGGTGAGGATCTCGCCGTCGCTGACGGCGTCGATCAACCCCTCCGACTGGTCGCGCGCCTCCACCGCGCCGCCCCAGGAGGCGGGGTTGCCGATGCGGATCGCCGTCGCCACTGTGCGCGGACGCTCCACCACCTGGCCGTGGACGATCGGGGCGGCGCCCTCCGCCTGGCCGCCGATCATCCGCGGCAGGCGACTGCACATGCCGTCGGCGTAGTACTCGCGAAATCCCTTCCAGTAGGCGGTGATGTTACCGGCGTTGCCGACGGGGATGGCGAGCACCTCGGGAGCGTCACCGAGCTCGTCGACGATCTCGAAGGCGGCGGTCTTCTGCCCTTCGATGCGGTGCGGGTTGACGCTGTTGACCAGGGTCACCGGATAGCGCTCGCAGAGCTGTCGCACCGCTTCGAGAGCGCGATCGAAGTTGCCGTCGATGGCCAGAACCTTGGCCCCGTACACCTGGGCCTGCACCAGCTTGCCGGGGGCGATCTTGCCCGAGGGGACGACGACGATGGCACGCAACCCGAAGCGCGCGGCGTAGGCGGCGGCCGAGGCGCTGGTGTTGCCCGTCGAGGCGCAGACGATCGCCTCGCTGCCCGCCTCCAGCGCCTTCGCCACCGCCACCACCATGCCGCGATCCTTGAACGAGCCGGTGGGGTTGAGCCCCTCGTACTTGAAGTGCAGCGAGCGCAGTCCCAGCTGACCGGCGATGACGCGCGACTCGATGCAGGGGGTGCCCCCCTCGTTCATGGTGATGCGGGGGGTGGCATCGGTGACCGGCAGGCGGCCGGCGTACCGGGGGATGACCCCGGGATGCGCCGGCGTGGCGGCGCCGGGCGATCCTTCGACCAGGCTGCTCATCGCGCCTCGCTCAGCGCCCGCAGGAAGGCGGGGACGGCATAGACAGAGGAGAGACTCGCGAGCCGCTCCCGCGCGGCGAGCAGGTCGCACTCGCGGGCGGGGTGGGTGAGGATGACCAGCTCGGCGGCGGCGTGCTCGACGATCAGCGCCTTCTGCACGATCGAGGAGATGCTGATGCCCAGCTCGCCCAGCACCCGGGTGACCTCGGCCAGCACCCCGGCGCGGTCGGCGACGTGGAGGCGGAGGTAGGCGGCGGTGCGTACCTGGTCCATCGGCCGCCGTCGCGGAGCCCGCGAGAAATCGACGGCGATGCGGTTGCTGATGCCTTTGCGCATCGAGAACACCAGGTCGATGATGTCGCCCACCACCGCGCTGGCGGTGGGCCGCCCGCCGGCACCCTGCCCGTAGAGGAGCACCGGCCCCACCAGGTCGCCCTCGATGAGCACCGCGTTGTAGGCGCCGTGGACGGCGGCGAGCAGATGGCTGGTGGGAACGCAGGTGGGGTGCACACGCACCTCCACCTCGTCGCCGTCGGCCCGCGCCTGGGCGAGCAGCTTGATGGCATATCCCAGCTCGGCCGCATAGGCGAAGTCGACCGGGTCGAGGTCACGGATGCCCTCGCGGTACACCTCGGCGGGGTGGATACGGGTGCGGAACGCGATCGACGACATGATGCAGAGCTTGAAGACGGCATCGAATCCCTCAACGTCATAGGTGGCGTCGGCTTCCGCGTATCCCAGCGCCTGAGCCTCGGCCAGCGCGGCGTCGAAGCCGACGCCGTCGCGGGCCATGCGGTCGATGATGAAGTTGGTGGTGCCGTTGATCACCGCCTCGATGCGGGAGATCTCGTTGGCGAGCAGGTCGATCTTGAAGGTGCTGATCAAAGGGATGCCGCCGCCGACCGCGGCCTCGAAGTAGACATCGACGCCGCGAGCCTTGGCCAGCTCCAGCAGGGTCGGGCCGTGATGGGCCATCACCTCCTTGTTGGCGGTCACCACCGCCTTGCCGGACTCGATGGCATGTTCGATGTGGCTGCGCGCGGGTTCCATTCCCCCCATCACCTCGACGATCACCGCGATCGATGGGTCGTCCAGGATCTCTTCGGGAGCCGTCGTCAGCAGCTCCCGCGGCGGTGCGTATGCGCGGGGCTTGTTCAGGTCGCGCACCAGGACGCGGGCCAGCTCGACCGGCACGCCGGCGCGCTCGGTGACGAAGGCCTCCCGGCTCAGTCGCTCCGCCACCTGCGACCCCACCGTGCCCAGTCCGAGCAGCCCGACGCGGACAGCTGTCATTGTGCTGGCAAGTCTAGTGCAGCGCGGCAGGGGAACCCTTCAGGTTCCAGCGCCGCCGCCCGCCGCGGGTTATTCGGCGATGAGGTGTCGTTTCCAGGCCGTCAGCACCGCGGCGGCCCGGTCGGCGCAACCCAGCTTGGCAAGGATGTTGCTGACGTGTGTCTTGACGGTGTTCTCGCTGACGAACAGCTTCTCGGCGATCTGGGCATTGCTGTGCTGGTCGGCCATCAACCGCAGCACCTCGAGCTCTCGTGCCGTCAGCGTGTCGTGCCGGCGGTCGGCGTTGTTGACCGTCTCGGCCACCGCGGGGTCGAGCAGCGACTCGCCGCGGGCCACGGCACGGATGGCATCCGCCAGCTCCTGGCGGGAGGCATCCTTGAGCAGATAACCGCGGGCGCCGGCGCGCAGCGAGGGAAAGATGTAGTCCTCGTTGCGGTAGGTGGTCAGCACGATCACCCGCGCGCCGGGGTCCTCGGCGCGGATGCGCCGGAGGGCTTCGATGCCGTCGACGTTGGGCATCTGCACGTCCATGAGAATGATGTCGGGGTGGGTCTCCCGCGCCTGCTCCACCGCCTCCTCGCCGTCGCCGGCGCGGCCGACCACCACAATGTCGTCCTCGATCTCGAGCATGGTGCAGAGCCCATGGCGCACCACCGGATGGTCATCGGCGACCAGCACCCGGATCATGCCACCGCCACCGGTTCCGCCAGACGCATCCGGGCGGTCACCCGAGTGCCGCCTCCGGGACGGCTCTCCACCTCGAGCTCGGCGCCCGCCAGTCGCGCTCGCTCGCTCATCCCCACCAGACCGAAGCGATCGGGCCGGCTGGTGGCAAGGTCGAAGCCCTGTCCGTCGTCACTGACGGTGACCTCGAGCCAGCCGTCCCGCTCTTCGATGCTGACCTCGACCCGCCGCGCACCGCTGTGGTGGGCGACGTTGTTGAGGGCCTCCTGGACGATGCGGAAGAGCGCGACCTCGGCCTGTGGCCGCAGCGCCAGCGGGCTGTGCGACGGCTGGGTGCGAACGGTGGTGGCGATGCCGGTGCGCCCCTGCCAGCGCTGGGCCTCGTGAGTCAGCGCGGCCACCAACCCGGTCTCCTCCAGGGGAGCGGGACGCAGGTTCCACACCGACCGCCGCGCCTCCTGCAGCGCCGACCGAGCCAGGTCACGTGCCGCCACCACCACGCTGCCGGCGCGTCCCTGGTCGCGCTCGACGAAGGCCTCTGCCGCCTCCAGCTGGATGACGATGGCCGTCAGCTGCTGCGCCAGGGTGTCGTGGATCTCGCGTGCCAGGCGGGTGCGCTCCGCCAGCACGGCGAGCTCGCGACCCTCGTCGGACAGCTGGGCGGTGCGCAGCGCCAACCCGACCTGGTTGGCGACGGCGCGCAGCAGTCCGCGGGTGCGATCGTCGATCTGGGCCGACCGCGGCGTCACCGCCGCCAGTGCTCCCAGCGCGCCCTCGCTGGTCTCCAGCGGGAGGCCGATGAGGGTGCCGATCGGGGTGTCGCGCACCAGCAGGTCGTGGGCGCCGACCGCGGCGGCGGCAGCGCCGGCGAGCTGATCCGCCAGGTCGACGACGTCGGTGGCGCCGGCGTTGGCGGCGAGACTGGGTATGCCGTCGTCGAGCACGTACCCGGCCGCGGCCACCACCGGAAGCACCGCGCGCACCGCACGCACCGCTCCCTCGAGCAGGGTGGACGGGTCCAGCGAGCGGGTCAGCGATCCCGCCAGCTCGTTGAGGGCGACCAGCTCCTCGTTGCGTGAGCGCAGCTCGGCGGTGCGGTCGGCGACACGCTGCTCGAGCTGCCGCGCGGCGGCGAGGATGGCATCGCGCGAGGCGTTGATCTCCCGCCGCATGCGCTCCAGCGACTGCGACAGCTGGCCCACCTCGTCCTCGCCCTGTTGCGGGACCGCCTCGTCGGTGTGACCCTCGGCGAGCCGCTCGGCGGCGACGGTCAGGGCACGGACCGGTGCCACCAGCCGCCGCGACAACAGCGTCGCCAGCAGCAGCGCGAGCGCGCAGAGCGCCACCGCCAGCGGCACCACCGCGATCAGGATGCCGTGGATCCCCGCCTGGATACCGCGCGACAAACCGGCGACGTCGGGTTCGAGGTCGGCCACGGGAACCGAGTTCACCAGCACCCACCGCGAGCTGTACACGGGCGCGGTGAAGAGCTCGCGGTCGACGCCGGCGATGGTGGTGCGCAGCGGCTGGACGCGCCCGGTGGCCTCCACCTGGCGCAGGGCGGAGGCGAAGGCCTGGTCGCGTCCGGTCGGCAGCGGCATTCCCGCCCACTGCTGCGGCAGCCGGAAGTCGCGCGATGCGTGTCCGCCGGCATCGGCGGCCAGGATCCGGTTGGTGCTGCTCAGCAGCAGCGGATAGGAGTCGCGCTCGCCGGAGACCGACGGTGGCAGCAGTGCCTGGGTCAGCCGGTCGATGTTGATGTCGGCGCCGACGGTGGTGTCGTCGTCGGCGGCGATCCAGACCGTGACCCCCTGCTGGCCGCTCTGCAGCGTCAGGTAGGAATCGGTCCAGAAGGCGTTGGCGGCGCGATGCAGTCCGGGACGGTCGGGGCTGCTCCACGCCTGTGACAGCTGGGCACCGACCAGCATGTGCGACAGCTGCGAGGTGGACAGGACGGAATCACCGCCCTTTCCCAGCGGCAACTGGGCGCTGAGCCGGCCGGAGTCGATCGCCTTCGGCGCATCGATGGCCGGGACGGTGCGGACGAACTGATCGGCCCTGTTGGCGACCCAGACGGCGTCGATGGCAGGGTCTGAAAGGGTCGCGTGCATCGCCGGGACCAGGGAGGCGTCGGCGGCGACGGCGCGGGCGGCCTGGTCGGAGGGTCCCGGTTGCAGCATGCGGCTCGAGGCGCCGACGATGACCGTGGTCGCGGAGTCGGCGGACGAGGAGTAGACGGCCCCGCCGTGCCCCGCCGCTGGCCAGCTCAGCGCCGCCGCCTGGACCGGCTGGCGAGCGATGGCCGCCGCTGTGGCATCGCGCACCTTGCTCACCGCACCGCTGATCGCCGCCAGCCGGACGTCCAGGTCGAGGGCGGGGCGCGCCACCTGCGCCTGCTCGCGCACCGCCTGGTCCTGGAGGATCGCCTGGTGGGCTTGGTCGACGGTGCTCTGGCTGACGCCGCCGAGCTCGACGGCGACGATGACGACGAACGCGGCCAGGGGGGCGATTGCCAGCACCAGCAGGGCGGCGAGCACCCGGTCTCGGAAGCGCCGCTGGGGGTCCAGCCGGTGCAGGCGGGGCAGGCGCTCCATCTTCATTTCGTCCCGTCGCCGGGCCCGCCGAGTATACGGCAGCCCTTCCAGCGCCACCGCCGGCGCTCAGTGCTGCCGGGAAAAATCATCCTGACGGGGGATGCAGGAGGGGGTGCGGCTCAGCAGAATTGCCCCGCCCGAGGACTGGCCGGCCCACGGCCGACGGGCATGGGAGACGCGCATGAGATCAGTGTCGATCCGCCATCGCGCCCTCGGCCTCGCCGCCGTCGCGACCCTGATCGCAGCTGCGTGCGGCGGCGGCGGAGGCGGGGGCACGTCATCATCCTCGGCGACCGTCGCGGCCGCCAAGGGCGGGACGCTCACCATCGGATCGTGGCAGGAGCAGACCAGCACCCTCGCCTGTCAGACCCTGGACAGCATGCAGCATGCGTGCGCCCAGGAGGCGCCGATGTTCGACGGGCTCTTCGACCTGAGGTCCAATGATGAGACGACCGCCGCCAAGACCATCGCCGACTACTACGTGCCGGCGTTGGCCACCGAGGTTCCCACCACCAGCAACGGCGACGTCAAGACCTCGGGCTGTCCGCACGGTGGCGCCATGTGCGTAACCTACAAGCTGCGCGGTGACGTGACCTGGCACGACGGCAGCACCTTCACCTCGCACGACGTCTGCAGCACCTTCCAGTTCTTCTGGCTCAAGTTCAAGGACAAGAATCCCACTGCCATTCTGAGCACGAGCGGTTGGGACAAGGTCATCGCTTGCGACGAGACCAGCAAGACCCAGGCGGTGGTCACCTTCAAGGAGGTGTACGCGCCTTACCTGACCCTCGGCACGGTCATCGGCGAGCTGTTGCCCGCCAAGGAGCTCGATCAGATCCTCAACGCCGGCACCGATCTTGCCAAGACGCCGGTGACGGTGGACCTGACAGTGGGATCGAAGAACCCCGACGCCTTCAAGGGCACCGCAACCCTGGACAAGATCTTCATCGGCACCGGCCCATTCGTCTTCCAGAGCTACACGCCGACCCAGTCGATGGTCGAGGTGCGCAACAACAACTACTGGCACCACAGTGGCCCCTACCTCGACAAGATCACCTACAAGTTCCCCGCCGACGTGAGCTCGATGCTCAACTCGGTCAAGGCGGGTGAGCTGGACATGGGCCTCGACTACCGGCTCGGATTCATCAACGACCTCAACACCGAGGCCAAGAACGGCAAGATCAAGGTCCAGGTGGTCCCCGACTCGGGCGCCGAGCACATCGACCTCAACATATGCGGCAATGCCAAGGGGCTCTGCGGCCCCGGCGCGAAGATCAACCCCTACCTGGAAGACAAGAGCATCCGAAAGGCGATCCTGACGGGCATCAACCGCGACCAGATTGTCTCCAGCCTGGCCGCCGGGCTGACCACCGTCCCCGACGACAGTTGGTTCTACCTGGGCAACGAGTACGCCCGCGATCCCAAGGCCGGTCACACCAAGTACGACGTGACGGCTGCCAACAAGCTACTCGACGACGCCGGCTACAAGAAGGATCCCAAGTGCGACGGCGGCGCCACCCGCGCCTTCAAGGACGGGACCTGCATCAACCTTGACCTGGCCACCACCGCCGGCAACAAGGTCCGCGAGAACGCGGAGCCGCTGGTCCAGGCCGACCTCGCGGCGATCGGGATCCACGTCAACACCCCGTACAAGAACGTCAAGTCGGGCAAGCTCTTCGGCTCCTTCTCTGACGGTGGCGTCCTCTACACCCACACCTTCGACATGGCGATGTACACGAACACCGACAGCACGCCCGCCGAGGCCGACACCTACTTCACCGAGTACCACGCCGACTGTGGAGGCACCTGCCCGAGCGAGAACCAGATCCCCTCGGCCGCCAACCACGGTCAGGGACAGAACGGAACCGGCTACAACAACCCGCAGGTGGACAGCCTCTTCGATCAGGCCCGCAAGGTGGTCGACCTGAGCAAGCGGGCCAGCCTTTACCGCCAGATCGACCTGATCCTGGCCCAGGACCTACCCGACCTCCCGCTCTACCAGCAGCAGACGGTCAACACCTACACGACCAAGCTGCAGGGCTTCAAGCGCAACGACATCATCTGGATGATGCATCCGGAGGACTGGTACTGCACCGGAGGTGTCTGCCAGGGCTAGGCACGTTCCCCCACCCGTGAGAGGCGGGCTGGGCACCCACAGAACAACCAGCAGGCCCGGGGCTACGACCCCGGGCCTGCCCGTCTGTGGGCCGTATTCAGCCGGAATTCGGCCAATCGTCCGGAGGCAGGCTATACTCGGCGCCCGACCCGTGACCCCGGGGGGAGCCGAGCGAGCACGGGCAGGTGTGAGAGAAGGATTCGCCGCCGATGTGGAAGTACGTCGTCAAGCGGTTGCTCCTCGGCGCCCTGACCGTCCTCGCCATCACCTTCGTCGTCTACGCGCTGCTCTGGGCGCTACCCGAGAAGCCCTACGCGCAGCTGTTGGCGCGGCCCAACCTCACCGACGCCGACCGGCTCAACATCATCCATCGGTTCGGCGCCGACAAGCCCTTCCTCTATCAGTACTGGATCTTCCTGACCAACTTCCTCAAGCCGTTCTGGAGCTGGTGGGGCTGGCCGCCCCATGGCCCGTCACCGCCAGACCTCGGTGACTCCGTCACCTTCCACGACACCGTCGCCCATCTGATGAGCCTCCGCCTGCCCAACACCGCGGTGCTGATGGGCACCGCCTACGTCGTCACCCTGGTGATCGCCATCCCCGTCGGCATCATCAGCGCGGTCCGCCAGTACAGCAAGCTCGACAACTTCGTCACCAGCGCCTCCTTCTTCGGGATCTCGCTGCCCAACTTCTGGTTCGGCTCGATCCTCATCTACGTCTTCGCCATCTTTCCCCACAGCCACGGCTTCGCCACCATCTTTCCGGCGGGGGGGATCCACACCACCGGGTTGGAATCCGGTCAACATCCTCTCGACCTGGCCTGGCACCTGGTGCTGCCGGTGATGGTGCTGGCGGTGCAGAGCATCGCGGTCTATGCGCGCTACATGCGCAGCGCCATGCTCGAGGTGCTCAACCAGGACTACATCCGCACCGCCCGGGCCAAGGGACTGGCCGAGCGACGGGTGATCGGGCGCCACGCGGTGCGCAACTCCCTGCTACCGCTGATCACTCTGATGGGACTGGACATCCCCGTCCTCTTCGTCGGCGCGGTCGTCACCGAGGTCGTCTTCAGCTGGTCGGGCATGGGCTTGCTCTTCGACCAGGCGGCCGAGGCCAACGATTACGCGACGCTGATGGGGATCGTGCTGCTGCTCAGCGTCTTCGTGGTGATCGGCAACCTGATCGCCGACATCGCGTACACGTGGGCTGATCCGCGCATCTCCTACGAGACCTCGCGCTGATGACCACCACCCCAGTCATCCTGCAGCCCGGAGGAGCGCCCGCCGCTCCGGCGATCGACTTCGAGACGACCTCGGAGATCGGCTACTACTCGCTGGTCTGGCGCCGTTTCCGCGCACGCAAGGTGGCGGTGGCGGGGATCATCGCGCTGACGGTGCTGGCCCTCGCGTGCGCCCTCGGCCCGTACATCATGAGCTGGGTGGCCGACCTTCGCCATCAGCCTTCGCTGGGGGGCGCCGTCGACCCCGTCAACGCCCAGCTGGGGCCGTTTCAGCAGGGACACCTGCTGGGCACCGACGACATCGGTCGCGACCTTCTCTTCCGCAACCTGTCGGGCGGCCGGATCTCCCTCACCGTCGGCGGCCTGGCCATGCTGCTGACCATCGGTATCGCCACCTTCTTCGGCGCGCTCTCCGGGTTTCTCGGCGGCATCGTGGACAGCGCCACCACCGCGATCATCAACGCCATCCTGGCCATCCCCAGCATCCTGCTGCTGGTGGTGTTCGCCAAGTCGTTCGGCCAGAGCATCCAGACCATCGTGATCGGCATCGGCATCATCTCCTGGCCGTACACCGCCCGCATCGTCCGCTCGGTGGTCCTCAGCGCCCGCGAGAAGGAGTTCATCGAGGCAGCCCGGGCGGTGGGCACCTCGCGGGCCCGGATCCTGACGCGGCACCTGATTCCCAACGCGCTGGGGCCGATCGTGGTCAGCGCCTCGCTGACCATCGGCCAGGCCATCCTGCTGGAGTCGGCGCTGTCCTTCCTGGGCCAGGGCATCGGCATTCCCACCGCCACCTGGGGGAGCCTCCTCCACGACGGCTACCAGGCGCTCGCTCATCCCAACGGGTTCTTCTTCGCGCTGTGGCCGGGACTGCTGATCCTGATCACCGTTCTCAGCTTCAACTACATCGGCGACGCGCTGCGAGACGCCTTCGACCCTCGCTCGCTGGAGCGCTGATGGACAACGAGCTGCTCGACGTCGAAGGGCTGCGCACCCACTTCTTCACCAACGACGGGGTGGTCAAGGCGGTCGACGGCGTCACCCTCTCGGTGGCGGCGGGGCGCACCCTCGGCCTGGTCGGCGAGTCGGGCTGCGGCAAGAGCATCACCGCGCTGAGCATCATGCAGCTGCTCAGCCGGCCCGGCCGGGTGGTGGCCGGGCGGGTGTGCTTCGAGGGCCGCAACCTGCTCGAGCTCTCCGAGGAGGAGATGGAGGACATCCGCGGCAACGAGATCGCGATGATCTTCCAGGAGCCGATGACCTCCCTCAATCCGGTGTTCCGCATCGGTGACCAGATCGCCGAGACCGTTCAGCGTCATCTGGGACTGGACGACGATGCGGCACGGACCCGCACCGTTGACCTGCTCCGCAGAGTCGACATCCCCTCTCCTGAGAAGCGTGCCGAGGACTATCCGCACCAGATGTCGGGTGGCATGCGGCAGCGGGTGATGATCGCCATGGCGCTGGCCTGCAACCCCAAGCTGCTGATCGCCGACGAGCCCACCACCGCCCTCGACGTCACCATCCAGGCGCAGATCCTCGAGCTGATGAAGGGGCTCAAGGAGAGCGAGAACATGGCGGTGATCATGATCACCCACGACCTCGGGGTGATCGCCGAGGTCGCCGATGACGTCGCCGTGATGTACGCCGGCAAGGTGGTGGAACGCGCTCCCGTGGAGGAGCTGTTCGCCGCTCCCCAGCACCCTTACACCCAGGGTCTGCTGGCGTCCATCCCCTCGCCCGACAAGCTTGGCCGGCGGCTCGATGTGATCAAGGGCACGGTGCCACATCCCCTCAACCTGCCGCCCGGCTGCAGCTTCGCACCGCGCTGCCCCCAGCGCTTCGAGGACGGCACCTGCGACGTCGCCTTCCCGGCGCTGGCGCCGACCGCCGGCGGGCATTCCGTCGCCTGCTACCTGTACACCTCGCAGCAGGACGAGCGCCGGGCCGACAAGGCTCCGACCATCGCCGCCATCCCCATGCTCGAGGAGACGCTGGAGACATGAGCGCCCTCCGCGATCTCGACGCCACCGCCGCCGCGGGACAACCCGAGCCCGCTCACGGCGAGGTGATCTATGCGGTGCGAGACCTCCGCAAGTACTTCCCCGTGCGGGCCGGCTTTCTGCGGCGGGAGGCGGCGCAGGTGCAGGCGGTCGACGACGTCACCTTCGACATCCACCGCGGCGAGACGGTGGGCCTGGTGGGCGAGTCCGGCTGCGGCAAGACCACCACCGGCCGGCTGCTGCTGCGGCTGATCGAACCGACCTCCGGATCGCTCACCTTCGAGGGCAGGGACATCACCCGCCTGTCATTCGGGGAGATGAAACGCCTCCGGCCCAGGATGCAGATCATCTTCCAGGATCCCTACGCGTCGTTGAATCCGCGCCTGCCGGTCGGCGACATCATCGGCGAGGGTCTCCGCAACGCCGGGGTGAGGCGCCACGCCGAACGCGAGCGCCGGGTCGCCGACATGCTGGAGCGAGTCGGGCTGCGGAAGTACTACATCAACCGCTACCCCCACGAGTTCAGCGGTGGCCAGCGGCAGCGCATCGGCATCGCCCGGGCGCTGGTGCTCAATCCCACCTTCATCGTCGCCGACGAGCCGGTCTCGGCCCTCGACGTGTCGATCCAGTCGCAGGTGCTCAACCTGCTCAAGGACCTGCAGGAGGAGTTTGCTCTCACCTATCTGTTCATCTCCCACAACCTGCAGGTGGTGCAGCACGTCAGCGAGCGCGTGGGGGTGATGTACCTCGGCAAGCTGGTGGAGATGGCGCCGGCCAGCGAGCTCTATCGTGCCCCCAAGCATCCCTACACCCAGGCGCTGCTGTCGGCGATCCCGCTGGCCGATCCCAGCCGGCGACGGGAGCGCATCATCCTGCGGGGCACCGTGCCCTCGGCGATCAACCCACCGTCCGGCTGCCGCTTCCACACCCGCTGTCCCATCGCCCAGGAGATCTGCTCGGTGGAGGAGCCGCGCTTCGAGCCCAAGGGCAGATCCGATCACCTCGCGGCCTGCCATTTCTCCGACACCGGTGTGGCCCAGGAGCTGGCCGAGAAAGCGGCGATCGCCTGAGCCGTCTCGTGCGTCGCCCGCCGGGTGGGCGTATAACCCGGACATGGGTGACCTGTGGGTACCCGGGAAGCCGATCGGCCGGCGGCTCTTCCTCGGCCTTCTCGGAGCCGGCGCCGCGGGTCTCGCCTTCACCAAGTGGTCGTACCGCGCCGACGATGCCGACAGCGGAAACGTGGCTGAAGCGGTCCCCCTCGGTCCCATGGGTCAGACGCCCGACATCGAGTCGCTGATCGGCCAGCATCCCAACATCCTCTATCCCGAGCGCTTCCGGTACTACTCGGTCGCCGACATCCCCGGCTACAGCGAGCGCTCGTGGCGGCTGATCGTCGACGGCGAGGGGCTCGACTCGTCGCTGCGGCTGCGCTTCAACGATGTGACCGCCTTCCCCAACGTCGCCTACCGCTCCACCTTCCGCTGCGTCAATGGCTGGCGGGTGCGCAACTGCGTCTGGCGTGGAGTCCGGGTGCGCGACGTCATCGACGCGGCTCACCTCAACCGGCGCGCCAAGTACGTGACCTTCTCCTCCGGCGATGGCATCTACACCGACAGTCTCTCCCTCCAGCAGGCCCGCAGCGATCACGCCATCCTCGCCTTCGAGCTCAACGGCAGCCCCCTGATCACCGAGCAGGGACGCCCGCTGCGGGTGATCTTCCCCGACATGTACGGCTACAAGGGCGTCAAATGGGTGCGCCGGCTGGAGGTGAAGTCGCACCGCGACCTGGGGTTCTGGGAGCAGCGCGGCTGGGAGATCGACGCCTACGTGTACAACCCGTCGGCCGTCACCGGATGAACCGATGAGCGCGCTGTCTGCGCCGGCCCGCCGCCTGGTGCGGCGCTTCGGGACCGGCGAGCTCGTTCTCCACTGGGGATATGCGGTGCTCTTTGCCGTCCTCCTGCTCACCGGTCTCGGGCTGTACCTGCCTCCCGGGCAGAATCCCGTGCTCGCCCGTCGCGAACTGGTGCGCGAGATCCATCTCGACGCTGCCATCGGCCTGCTGCTGCTGCCGGTGCTGGTGGCGGGTGCCTGGCCACGGTCGGTGGCCGGCTTCTGGCACGACGTCGAGCGCTTCGACGCCGACGACGCGGGCTGGCTGCGCCGCGTGGTCGTACCCCGCCGCCTGCGACGGCGTCCGCTCCCCTCACAGGATCGCTTCAACGCCGGTCAGAAGCTCAACAGCATCGTGGTGGCGGCGGCCACCGTCGGCTTCATCGTCACCGGATGCCTGATGTGGCAGGGGGAGCACCTGCCCACCAGCCTCTCCGAGGCCGCCGACAGCTGGCACATCTGGCTGATGCTGGCGATGCTCCCTCTGATCGCCGGACACCTGGTGCTCTCGCTGCTGCTGCCGTCGACCCGGCCGGCGATGCGCGGCATCATCACCGGTCGCGTGCGTCTCGACTTCGCCCGCCGCCGTCACGCCAAGTGGACGGCACGAATGGCCGAACGGGGCGAGCCCGCCGACTGAGCCCAGAGCCGGGTCCGGGCGCCGCGACCCGCTAGCATGTGGCGCCCACCGGGACTGACGGCCCGGACCGTGGCCGCACCCGTCGCCCCAGCAGAGGAAACCGTGCGCGAGCTCGCCGAGCGCGCCCTCGACACCGCCACCGCCGCGGGCGCGACCTACGCCGACTGCCGCATCGTCAACCGCCGCATCCAGATGGTTAGTGCCAAGAACGGCAGTATTGCGAGGATCGAGCTCTACGAGGACGAGGGTCTCGGCGTCCGGGTGATCGCCGGGGGAAGCTGGGGCTTTGCCGCCTGCTCACGGCTTGACGGCGCCGGTGTGGACGCCAGCGCCGCCCGGGCGGTGCGCATCGCCCGCGCCGGCGCGCGGCTGAACTCGGTCCCGGTGCGGCTGGCGCCGGTCGCCCCGGTCACCGCCGAGTACCGCACCCCCGTGGGGCGTGATCCCTTCTCGGTGCCGCTGGACGAGAAGGTCGCGCTGCTGCTCGCCGTCGACGCCGGCATGGCCCGGGTCGCCCCGGTCGCCGTGCGCGAAGCGTCGCTGGAGGTCTCCGAGGAGCATCGACTCTTCGTCAGCAGTGAGGGCAGCCGGATCGACCAGACGATCGTCGAATCCGGCGCCGGGTTCGACGCCATCGCCACCAGCGCCGACGAGGTGCAGACGCGGAGCTATCCCAACAGCTTCGGCCGGCATCAGCTCTGCGCCGGCTGGGAGGCGATCGAGGAGATGCGGCTGGCCGAGAACGCCGAGCGCATCGCCGAGGAGGCGGCCATGCTGCTCACCGCCGAACCCTGCCCGGTGGGGATGATGACGGTGATCCTCGACGGCACTCAGGCGGCCCTGCAGGTGCATGAGTCCTGTGGACACCCGACCGAGCTCGATCGCGTGTTCGGCAGTGAGGCCGCGTTCGCCGGCACCTCGTTTCTCACCCCGGAGCTGGTCGGCAGCTTCCGCTATGGCAGCGAGGCCGTCACCATCACCGCCGACGCGACCACCCCGGGAGGCCTCGGCACCTTCGGGTGGGACGACGAGGGGGTGCCGGCGCAGCGAACCGTGCTCGTCGATCAGGGGGTCTTCCGCGGCTACATGTCGTCACGCGAGACCGCGGCACTGCTGGACGGCGCGAGCAGTGGCGCGATGCGGGCCGACGGTTGGAGCCGCATCCCCCTGATCCGGATGACCAACGTCAACCTGCTGCCGGGAACGTCGTCGCTGGAGGAGATGATCGCGACCACCGAGGAGGGGGTGTACCTCGAGACCAACCGCTCCTGGAGCATCGACGACCGGCGGCTCAACTTCCAGTTCGGCACCCAGAACGGCTGGCTGATCCGTGGCGGGAAGCGGGCGGGACTGGTCCGCAACCCCCTGTACCGAGGAGTCACCCCCGACTTCTGGCGCTCCTGTGACGCCGTCGCCGGCCCCGCCGAGTGGCAGATGTGGGGAGTGGTCAACTGCGGCAAGGGCCAGCCGGGACAGCTGATGCACGTCGGCCACGGTGCCGCTCCCTGCCGCTTCCAGCGCGTCTCGGTGGGCCCGGCCTGATGCGAAGCGCGGAGGAGACGCTGGCGATCGCCGGCGAGGTTCTCGACGCGGTGCCCGCCGGCGAGGCGGAGGTGACCGTGGTGGAGACCGACTCGGCGCTCACCCGCTTCGCCGCGAACACCATCCATCAGAACGTCGCCGAGACCGAGCTGACGGTCCGTCTGCGCCTGGTCCACGAGGGCCGCACCGGTGTCGCCGAGGTGCGAGGGGTGGAGGCGGACCTGCCGTCCCGCCTGGTGACCGCCGCCGACGGCGCGCGGCGCCTGACGCCGCCGGCGCCGGCGGCGCCGCGGTTGCCGCGACCGGACCGTCGTCCCGACCAGCCGGCCGCCTACGCCGCCGCGACCGCGGCCGCCTCGCCCGAGCAGCGCGCGGACATGGTGGGCCGGATCTGCGGCATCGCGTCGAGGCGCAAGCTGGCTGCCTACGGCGCCTGCGAGACCACCACCAGCCGCCGCAGCATTGCCAGCACCACCGGCCTGCGCCGCTCGGCCAGCACCACCCGATGCAGCCTGACGGTGGTGGTGCGGGGCGACGACGGTGCCGGCTACGCCGACCGTCACGGCGCCGACATCGACGCCATGGACGCCGAGGCGCTCGGTCTCGAAGCGGTGGACACCTGCGAGCGAAACCAGCACGCCACCGCGATCGATCCCGGCGTGTTCGAGGTGGTGCTGGCCCCGTACGCGGTGGCGGAGATGATCGCCTACCTGAGCTGGATGGGATTCAGCGCGCTGGCACGGCAGGAGGGGAGGAGCTTCATGCGCCCCGGGGAGCGCCTGATGGATGCCGGCGTCAGCATCGTCGACGACGCCACCGCTCCCAACCTGCACCCGTTCCCCTTCGACTGGGAGGGAGTGTCGTCGCTGCCGGTCACCCTGGTCGAGAATGGTGTGTGCGCCGGCTTCGTGTACGACACGCCGACCGCCGCGTTGGACGGCGTCGCCTCCACCGGCCATGCTCTGCCGATGCCCAACACCGCCGGACCGCTGGCGCGCAATCTCGCGCTCGCCGCCGGCAGCGGCAGTCGCGAGGATCTCGTCGCCGGAGTGCGGCGCGGTCTCTACGTGACCCGCTTCTGGTACGTCCGCGCCGTCCACGAGCTGCGCACCGTGATCACCGGGATGACCCGTGAGGGAACCTTTCGCATCGTGGACGGCCGTCTGGGTGCGCCGGTGCGCGATCTTCGCTTCACCCAGAGCATCGTGGATGCACTCGGTGGTGTCGCCGGCATCTCACGCGAGCGGGCGCTCGAGCACGGCGACAACGGCGTGGTGCTGGCTCCGGCCCTCCATCTCCTGAGGTTCGCCTTCACCTCGTGAAGGCGTCGGGCGCCAGGCCTTGACCGCGGCCGTCCGACACCTGCTCCGCCGGCCCTGGCCGATCGCCATCGCCGGGGCCGCCTCCGGGCTCGCCGCCCTGCATCTCAGCGCGCTGGCGACGGCGCCACCCGGGCTCTACAACGACGAGGCGTCGGTCGGCTACAACGCCTGGGCCATCGCCCACGGCGGCGTCGACGAGCACGGGGTGTCGTGGCCGCTCTTCTTTCAAGGATTCGGCGACTACAGCAGGTACCCGGTCTACATCTACGTGCTGGCGCCCTTGACCAGGGTGTTCCCGCTCACCGCGTCGGTGGTGAGGCTGCCGGCGGCGCTCTGCGGGCTGGCGCTGTGCGCCGCCGCCGCCCTGGCCGCCTGGCATATCAGCCGCTCCCGCGCCGTGTCCGTGCTCACCATGCTCACCGCCGGTCTGGCGCCTTGGCTGGCGGTGCTGAGCCGCACCGCCTTCGAGACCATCACCATGACCCTGGCGCTGATGGTTGCCGTCTGGTGCCTGACGGCCGCCGAAGCCGGGCGGCGGCGGGCCGCCTGGTTCGCGGGCAGTGGCGTCGCCCTCGGCGTCGCCATCTTCACCTACGCGCCGCCACGGATCTTCGTGGGGATGGCGGTGGTGGCGCTGCTCGTCGCCTGGCTTGCCCTGCCACCTCGGCGGCCGTCGTGCCTGATGGCGTTGCCACCGGTGGGGCTGGCGTACACGGCGTTGCTGCTCTGGGGACACGCTCATCCGGGGGCGCTGACGGCGCGCTTCGACCTGCTGAGCATCACCGGTGACCATGCGCCGTTCGCCACCGTCGCCCGTCGCTTCGTCGGCAACTACATCGAGTATCTGACACCGTCGTTCCTCTTCACCCACGGGGATGGCAACCTCCGCCACAGCACCGGCTTCGGCGGGATGTTGATGGTGAGCACCGCGCCGGTGATACTGCTGGGGCTGATCGCCTGCCTTCGTCGCTGGCGCGAGCCGGTGGCCCGTTTCGCCGTGCTCGGAGCGGTGTTCTCGCCGGTTCCCGCAGCGCTGACCATGGAGGGCACCCCCCACGCGCTGCGCGCCGCCACCATGCTCCCCTTTCTGCTGATGCTCACCGCCTACGGATGGCAGGAGCTGCTGCCGTTGCTCACCCGCCGCCTGCTGCTGGCGGCCGCCCTTGGCCTGGCAGTTGCCGTCGAGACCGGCGGATACTGGTACGACCTGTACGCGCAATGGCCGGCACGATCACTGGCCTGGTTCGACGCCGGCGAGGGTGACGCCATCGTCGAGGCCCACGCCATCGCCGCCGGCCGCACCGTGCTGCTCTCGCGCACCCTCGACGCTCCCTACATCCAGGCATATTTCCGGCTGCGGCCTGACCCCCCGATGGTGGCGCGGCGAGGCTTGGCGGCGGTGGGTATGCGCGAGGCCGGGCCAGCCGACCTGACCCTCGCGTCGCCCGGCGACATCCTGGTGCTCTCGCCCCAGGACACCCCGCCCCCCGGAGCCACCCTTCTCCGCGAGGAGACGGTGACGGTGAGCTACCCGCTGACCCAGGTCGGCAGGCCAGACCGCCAGGAGGTGCTGCTGGCCTCGATATGGCGACGGTGACGACCCCAGGACGCGATCGCGGGGCCCGCTGCTATCGTTGCAGCGCTGGTTCGGAAGTGGGAGAGCGGTGCGATGACTGAGGTGGTGATCGTCGAGGCGGTGCGCACGCCGCTGGGTCGTGGCAATCAGAAGAACGGTGACCTTCGCGACGTTCACCCGGTGAAGCTCGGTGCCCACGTCCTCCGCGAGGTGGTGAGTCGCGCCAAGCTCGATCACGCACTGGTCGAGGACGTGGTCTTCGGCTGCGTCTCCCAGGTCGGGGAGCAGGCGATCAACGTGGTGCGGCAGGCGGTGCTGCTCGCCGGCTTTCCGGTCGATGTCCCCGCCACCACCGTTGACAGGCAGTGTGGTTCCTCGCAACAGGCCGTGCACTTCGCCGCCAACCTGATCCAGTCGGGGGTGTGCGACGTCACCATCGCCGGTGGCATCGAGAGCATGAGCCGCGTGCCAATGGGCAGTACCGTCGCCAGCGGACCGGGAACGCCACTGCCGCCCGAGCTTCTCGAGGTCTACAACCTGGTCAGCCAGGGTCTTGCCTGCGAGATGATTGCCGAGGAGTACGGCATCGGCCGCAACGAGGCGGACGAGTTCGGCGCGCGTTCTCAGCAGCTGGCCGCGCGCGCGCAGGCCGAGGGACGCTTCGACCGTGAGATCGCCCCCATCGTCGTCGGCGAGAACGGCGAAGGTCGGGTGGTGTCCCAGGACCAGGGGATCCGGCCCGGCACCACCGTCGAGGTGCTGGCGACCCTGCAGCCGTCATTCAAGCCGGACGGCATCCTTCACGCCGGCAACTCGTCGCAGATCACCGACGGGGCGGCCGCGCTGCTCTTGATGTCCGCCGACAAGGCGCGCGAGCTTGGCATGCGCCCGCGGGCCCGGATCCGCGCCCAGGCCGTGGTCGGGGTCGACCCGGTGACCATGCTCAAGGGTCCGATCCCGGCGACCACCAAGGCGCTCGCCAAGGCCGGGATGCGGCTCGGCGACGTGGACCTGGTGGAAATCAATGAGGCGTTCGCCCCGGTCGTGCTTGCCTGGGCCCGCGAGCACAGGCCCGACATGGACCGGGTCAACGTCAACGGCGGGGCGATCGCGCTGGGGCACCCGCTCGGCGCCTCCGGGGCACGGCTGATGACGACGCTGCTTCACGAGCTGGAGCGGACCGGCAGGCAGGTCGGCCTGGAGACGATGTGTTGTGGGGGCGGCCTGGGCACCGCCACCATCATCGACCGGGAGGTCTGAGCGGCGCCGCGCCGACCAAGCCAACGTCATCGCGGCGTGATCGGGCACTCGCGCGAGGCCGTGGTAGAGTTTGGCGACTTGCGCTGAACCGCCTGGAGTGATCCTGCCGACCGATGAAGAAGGTCCTGATCATCGAGGACTACTACGCCCTGGCCGACATCGAGTCCCTGCTCTGCACCATGGAAGGCTACGAGGTGAAGGTCGCCAAGTCGGGCGACGAAGGTCTGACCCTGTTCGGAGAGTTCAAGCCCGACCTGGTGCTGCTCGACCTGATGCTTCCGGGTGAGCTGAGCGGATCGCAGGTGTTGGAGCGCATTCGCGCCGAGCACGGGACCGAACCCAAGGTGCTGGTGGTCAGCGCCCTCGTCAATCCGACGACGGCACCCAAGCTCGAGGCCTACGGCAACGTCGAGACGCTGGGCAAGCCCTTCAAGATCAAGGAGCTGGCTGCCCGCATTCAGACGATGCTGGGAGTGTGACCAGAGCGGCGTGCGCGCCGAACCACCGCCTCCACCGCGCCGCGGTCGCGCCGAGCCGCCGTCCCACCGTCTGGTGGGTCCACGGCAGCGCTGTCCCTACCTGGAGCAGATCATCAAGGAGCGCGCCGGCCCCTTCCACTGGCTGACGCGGTACAAGGCCGACTGCCACGTCGACCGCAGGGTGCACAACTTCACCGGGCGCCGTCCTCACCCGCCGTGCATCACCGACCCCACCACCTGCGGCCTCTACCGCGAGGCCAAGGCGGACGAAGACCACCAGATCTCGCGCTACACGGACTAGCGGCAGCCGGCCATGAGCACGAGGGCCGCGCAGCGGCCCCCGCGGGCGAACTCTGCGGCGGCGCGGAGTCGCGCCGTCGAGAACGGTAGAGTGCCTGCCGCGCCAGCGGCAGGTGCTCTGACCCGCGCACGCTGACAACGACCCAGGTCGCCACGGGGACTTCCCGCATCGTCATCGACCGGCGCGATCGCCGTACCAGCTCGGCCCTGGCGCCGCCCCCGCCGGTTGGGACAGGCTGCCGCTCACCCAGCCGAGTCGGCGCGCTAATCTCCCTGCCCGATGGACGTGTACGTCTCGGTCGACATGGAGGGTGTGGCCGGGGTGGTCAGCCGGGAGCAGGTCATGCCCGGAGAGAGTCACGCCTACCGGCGCGCCTGTGCGCTGATGACCCAGGAGGCAAGCGCGGTCGTCGCCGGTGCCGCCGCCGCCGGCGCCACTCGCGTGGTCGTCAACGACAGCCACGCGCAGATGACCAACCTCGACCCCGAGCTGCTCGACCCGCGGGCCGAATGCAGCATGGGCTTCCCCAAGCCCTACTACATGATGGCGGGAGTCGGTCGCAACTTCGCCGCGGCGCTCTTTGTCGGCTACCACGGTGGTGCCGGTTCCGCTCCCGCGATCCTCGACCACACCTACGCGTCGCGGGTCTTCCGCGCGGTCCGTCTCAACGGGGTGCGGCAGACGGAGACCACGCTCAACGCCGCCCTCGCCGGTCACCACGGCGTGCCGGTGGCGATGGTCAGCGGCGACGAGGCGACCTGCGCCGAGGCGCGCGCCGCGCTCGGTCCCGATCTGGTCACCGTCGCCACCAAGGCGGCGTTCGGCAACCAGGCGGCGTACAGCCTTCATCCCACCGTCGCCCGGCAGCGGCTCGAGCAGGCGGCGCGCGACGGTCTCGGCCGGGTGGCCGCCGGCCAGCTGCGGCCGTGGGTGGTGCCGCCGCCATACCTGCTCGAATGCGACGTGACCACCACCCACACGGCCGACTACGCCTCGACCATCCCCGGCGTCGAGCGTCCCGCCGGCCGCACCCTCCGCTTCGAGCACGACGACTATCCGACCGTCTTCCGCGCCCTGCTTGCCATCGCCCTGCTCGGTGGCCTCGCCGGGTAGCAGCAGCGCGGCAAGGCCGCGCCCGACGCCAGCCTTCGCTGAAGTTTTCTTTGGCGGCGGTCTTGACGGCGCGCTGTCGCGCGGCGGGAGGGCGGCACAACACGTGCCGCCCCTTGAGGGGGGCTGCGCCCCCCTGCGCCACTCCGCTGCGCGCAGCAGCGCACCCCCCTACTACGGCGCGACTCCGCGCCGGGCGCGGCTTTGCCGCGCTTGCGCTTTGCAGACGAATCCGTCGGAGGAGGCGAGTTCATCTCGCCGTAGCCGACACCTCTTGCCGCTGAAGAATCGCGGTGGCCGGGTGCGGATTCTTCAGCGTCCTTACTAATACACCGCGAAGTAGCGCGCCTCGGGGTGGTGCATGACGATGGCGGCGGTGGACTGCTCGGGGACGAGCTGGAACGCGTCGGTCAAGGCGATCCCGATTCGCTGAGCGGGAACGATGTCGAAGAGGACACGGTGGTCCTCCAGGTCGGGACACGCGGGATATCCCCACGAGTAGCGGCGTCCCTGCTCGCCGGCGAGCCCGAGCTCGGCGCGGATGCGCTGGTGCAGCCACTCAGCGGTGGCCTCGGCCATCTGGGTGCTGAAGCCGTGCACCCGCAGCATGGCGTCGTACTCCCCCGCCGCCCGGAGCGCCTCGCTGCGTTCGCTGGCGAGCCGGCCCGCCGTCACCAGTTGCAACGCCACCACGTCGCGTTCGCCGTCGCCCGCCTCGTCCAGCGGGCGCACGTAGTCGGCGAGGCAGAGGCGGTTCTGCTCGGCCTGGCGGGGAAAGTTGAAGCGGCCGATGACGCGGTCCCGATCGTCGGGGTGGTAGATCAGCACCGTGTCGCCGTCCGCCAGGGCCGGCCAGTAGCCGTAGACGGCGGCGAGCTCGAGATAGGGATCGCTGCGCTGCTCCTGGATGCAGAGCTGCAGACGCGGCTCAAGCTCCTCGCGGAGCGCCTGCTCCCAGCGCCCGGGTTCGCGGAACTGCTCGCCCTTGAAGCCCCACGACATCTTGAACAGCGAGTTGCGATCGATGCACGGATAGACGGCAGCCGCGTCGATGGACGGCAGCACCGCCGGACCCCAGAACGGCGGGCTGGGAACCGGGGCGTCGGTGCGGGTGCTGCTTCGAGCCGGCAGGCTGACCATGGGCGCGGTGGCGGCACGCTCCTCCGCCTTGCGCGCTTCGCGTTCGCGGTGCACCTGCGCCTCGTCGCGGATCCGCTCCACCAGCGCTTCGCGACGCTCGCCGTCGACCAGCTGGTCCACCGTCTCCAGGCCCTCGAACGCATCCTTGCAGTAGAAGACACCGGGCTGGTAGGTGCGGTCGCCGTCCACATAGAGAATGCGCCGACCGAATCCTCGGTTGATGGCAGCGCCGCCAACGATGACCGGGACGGTCAGTCCGCGCTCGTCGAGCTCGCGCACGCACGCGGGCATCTGCTTGCTGGTGCTGACCAGCAGCGCCGACAGTCCGATGACGTCGGCCTTCGCCTCGACCGCCTTGTCGATGATGGTGTTGATCGGCACCTGCTTGCCCAGGTCGTGGACGGTGTAGCCGTTGTTGCTGAGGATGGTGTGGACCAGGTTCTTGCCGATGTCGTGGACGTCGCCATAGACGGTGGCGATCACCACCGTCCCCTTGGTCGTTCCTTCGCGCTTCTCTAAGTATTGCTCCAGATGAGCCACGGACCGCTTCATCACCTCGGCGCTCTGGAGCACGAAGGGGAGGATCAGCTCGCCCGCCCCGAAGCGGTCCCCCACATCCTTCATCGCCGGCAGCAGGATCTCGTTGAGCACCGCCACCGGGTCACGGGATGCGAGAGCGAGGTCGATCTGCTCCTCGATGCCCTCCTTGCGACGCTGCAGGATCTGCTGATGGATGCGCTCCGGCGGCGCCAGGCCCTCGAAGGGATCGACGCGGTTGTCGCCGGCGGTGGCGGTGGCGGAGTTCTCCTCGAAGAAGGCGATGTAACGCGACAGCGCGTCGGGTCGGCGGTTGAAGATCAGGTCCTCTGCCAGCTCGCGCTGCTCCGCGGGGATGTCGGGGTAGGCGACCACGTGGGCAGGGTTGATGATCACCGTGTCCAGCCCGGCGCGCACACAGTGATAGAGGAAGACACTGTTGAGCACCGGCCGCGCCGCCGGGGCCAGGCCGAAGGAGACGTTGGAGAGCCCCAGGGTGGTGAGCACGCCTGGAAGCTCCTGCTTGATCAGGCGGATGCCCTCGATGGTCTCGACCGCCGAATCGAGCCACTCCTCCTGGCCGGTGGCCAGGGTGAAGGTGAGGGCGTCGAAGAGCAGCTGGTCGGGACGCAGGCCGTATTCGCCGCAGGCGACGTCGTGGATGCGCCGGGCGGCGAGCAGCTTGGTGTCGCGCGTCCTGGCCATGCCGCCCACGTCCTCGGAGCGGTCGATGGTTAGCGCGATCACCGCGGCACCGTGTTCGCGGACCATGGGCAGCACGGCGTCGATGCGCTTGCGCCCGTCCTCGAGGTTGATGCTGTTGACGACGGCACGCCCGGGATAGGTCTCGAGAGCGGCGCGCACCACTTCGGCTTCGGTGGTGTCGAACACCAGCGGCGCCTCGATGCTCATCTGCAGCTTCTTGACCAGCCGCCGCATCTGATCGGCTTCGTCGCTGCGTTCGGTCAGTGCGACCTGGACGTCGAGGGCATGGGCACCGCTCTCGACCTGCTCGCGCGCGATCCCGAGGATCCCGTCGTAGTCGTCGGCGAGGAGCAGCTGTTTCATCCGGCGTGAGCCCTGGGCGTTGACCCGCTCGCCGATCAGCAATGGAGGCGGCTGCTGGCGGAGCGGGATGCTGCGGATGCTGCTGGCCAGGCGAGGTTCATCGTCGACCGCCGGGCGCGGGCGGGGTTCGGCGGCGGCGACCCGGGTGACCAGCTCGCGAATGTGATCGGGGGTGGTGCCGCAGCAGCCGCCCACGGCATTGACGCCGACGTCGTGGACGAAACGGGCAAGCTCCTCCGCCATTGCCACCGGCTGCAGGGGATAGACCGCCCGTCCCTCGACGTTCTGAGGCAGTCCGGCGTTGGGGATGCAGGACACCGGCAGACGGGTGTGCTCACACAGGTACCGCACCGGCTCGCGCATGTGCTCAGGTCCGGTAGAGCAGTTGAGTCCGAGGACGTCGACGCGCAGTCCCTCGAGGACGGCAAGCGCTGCTCCCACGTCGGTCCCCAGCAGCATCCGCCCGCTGACGTCGAGGGTGACCTGGGTCTGGATGGGCAAGGTGTGATCGAGGTCGGTGAACGCCGCGCGGATGCCGAGCACCGCGGCGCGCAGCTCCAGGATGTCCTGGCTGGTCTCGACCAGGAGCAGGTCGGCACCGCCCTCGATCAGCCCGCGAGCCTGCTCGCGGAAGACCTCGACCAGTTCGGCGACGCCGATGGCGCCGAGGCTGGGATCGTCGGAGGAGGGGAGAAACCCGGTCGGCCCCATGCTCCCGGCGACGAAGCGCGGACGCTCGCGAGTGGCGACCTCAGCGCAGGCGCGTCGCGCCAGGGATGCGGCCGTGGCGTTGAGCTCATGCACTCGCTCGGCGCTGCCCCACTCCGCAAGCCGGGGACGCGTCGCCTGGAAGCTGCAGGTCTCGACGACGTCGCAGCCGGCGGCGAGGAACGACCGGTGCACGTCGAGCACCACGTCGGGCCGGTGCAGGACGAGACCGTCGATCCAGCCCTCGAGTTCCCTGCCGCCGAAGTCGGCAGCGCCCAGCGGGATCGCCTGCAGGCTGGTGCCCATGGCGCCGTCGAAGACCAGCACGCGCGATGCCAGAGCACGCAGGTACGGCGAATCGGTGGTGACGGCAGTCATCGGGACCCTCTGGGGTGGATCCCGATTTTAGATGTCCCTCCTCATTTCACCGCGACCAGGTCGATATCGGCGGTGCGTCCGAGGGCGACGAGGTGGGCGCGGGCCAGACCGACGCCGGCGCAGTACCAGAGGCTTCCAGAGCCGGACGCGCCCTCGCCTCCGGCGCTGGTGGTCCGTGAGGTGAGGGTGATCGCCAGGCAGTCACCGAAGTGGCCGGCGGGCTCGTCGACCTGGGTGGGACCGAGCAGGGTGCGGGTCTCGACCGTGACCAGGAGCCCGCCGCCGCCGCCCCGCGAGTCGCTCCAGCCGGTGCCGGGGAGGACCGGCGCCACCAGCACCCGGACACCGCCGCCGGGTGCGGTCATCGTCGCCCGGCGGGCGTCCACCGCGAGGGTGCCGCCGCTGAGGCCCAGCGGGAGACCCTCGCCGGCGGCGCTGGAGCGGAGTTCAGCGGTGAGCTGACCGGCGACCGTCCGCACCTCGCCGACGGTGACGGTCACGGTGCCGGTCGTGCCCGCGAAGCGGTAGGTGAGCCGCTCGCCGCTGCGCAGCGGGAGGAAGTCGCGGAGCGGGCGGTCGAGCGGTTGGTGGCCGGGCACGGCGAGCGCCGCCGCCGGCGGCACGGCGACGGCTGCGATCGCCACCAGCATCGCCGCACCGCTGCGCACGGGTGCCGGAAGCCGCCGGGGCCGTCGCAGGCGCGATGCTCGTGGCGGTGGCGGCAGGAGCGCGGGGATCGGTGCCGGCCCTCCCGCCGGCGGCAGCGCAATCCCCGCGGTCGCGGCCGCCGCGCGCCACGCGCGTGCCAGCGTCTCTGCGTCCTCGAGAGCGCCGGGAACACCGGCGGCGACGCGGTCGGCGAGCTCATCCAATGGTGAGGGCAGCGATCCCAGGTCACGCAGCATCGCGGCGCAGTCGCGGACCTCGAGACGCTGCGCCATCGCCGTCGCCTCGGCCGCCGGAGGCGGGGCGAGGCCGGCGTCCTGCCAGCGGGCCTGGCCGGCACTGTCGATACCGACTGCCGGGGCAGCGACGCTGCCGTGCATCAATCCGGCGCTGTGCAGCGCCGCGAGACCATCAAGGAGGACGGCGCCCAGCGCCGCCGAGGCGTCGGCGGGCAGCGGTCCTCGTCGGCGGCGCTCGGCCAGGGTGACGACGTCGGCCGCGGTGATCACCGCGGTCCTGCCCTCGCTGTCGACCAGCGAATCGAGCGGCGATGCCACCCCCGGAGCGCGCATGCGTGCCAGCACCGCCAGCGCAGGTGTCTGCGCCGGCGCGGAGCCGGGCTTGCACAGACGCAGGCGCGCCGGCGCGCCGCGGTATCGGGTTTGGAACACCTCGCCGAGCCAGTCGCGGCGCAGCCGGCGTTCCAGCACGTACGGGCCGACGCGCTCGGCAATGCCGTCAGCGGGAGGCGGCGCCTCGCGAGGCGGCGGGGGCGGCATGTGGCCCCATGCTACCCTCCCCTCCCGGGTACCAGTCCGTGTCAGCTGTCCCCCGTGGTCGTCTTCGGTAGTCGCGCAGGAGTTGGATGTTGTCGCGTCGTCCCACCCGTCCCGGTTCTCCCCGCCGTCGCGGTCCTGTCCGCCGCCGCGATCCCCAGGCTGCGGCCAACGCCGCCGTCCAGGATGTCAAGGAGGAGACGATCGAGATGGACGCGACTGTCGTCGAACCTCTTCCCAACGCAATGTTCAAGGTGAAGCTGCAGACCGGTCAGGAGGTGCTGGCCTACACCTCTGGCAAGATGCGCAAGTTCTACATCCGCATCCTGATCGGCGACCGGGTCCGTGTCGAGCTCAGCCCGTACGACCTCACCCGGGGCCGGATCACCTTCCGCTACAAGTAGTACGACGGAACACTTGCAGCTGGAGCGCGCGGAGCCGTGCTCACCTACATCGTGATCATCGTGGTGGTGATCGGCGTGCTCTACGGCAGCTTTCGTGCCCTGGGTGGGGGAGGGGAGCCGGTCAGCGCGGAAGACTATCGGGGGATGCTGGCGAGAATCGTCGGCGCGGCAACGGATGCGGAGTCGGCGCTGGACTCGACGGACGCCGGCCGCCATGCCACCGAGGCGGCGGCAGCTCTGCGCAAGCGGCTTTCGGCCGATCGAGAGCAGCTGATCCAGGTGGCGTGGGATCAGGGCGCCGCGGATCGCGACCAGCTGGACTCAGCCCGGGCGCTGCTGGCCGCAGGGCTCGCCGATCTTCTCTGGGCCTGCCGCATCATCGAGAGCGAGGGGTTTCGCGATAATCCCGGACTCCAGGACGCGGTGACCGCGTTGCGCGACCACGCCCGCCGGTGTCTCGAAGCCTCGGATCAGGCGCTCTGACGCGACCTCGCCAGGAACCAGTCGACGGTTCGTTGCAGACCTTCCTCGAGTGAGACCGCGGGGCTCCAGCCCAGATGTCGCGCAGCGCGCCGGATGTCGAGACACGAGCGCTGCTGCTCTCCGGTCTTCGCCGGCCCGCGGCGAGGAGTGATGCTGCTCGAGCAGGTGCGCGCCAGCACCTGGAGGATGGTGTTGACATCGGTCTCGCGCGCCGTCCCGACGTTGTAGGCACCCACCACCTTGGTGTCCATGGCGCGCAGGATGGCCTGGACCACGTCGTCGACGTAGACGTAGTCGCGAGTCTGGGTGCCGTCACCGTTGATCACCGGTTGCTCGCCGTGCAGCAGTCGCCCGGCGAAGATGGCCACCACCCCCGCCTCGCCGTGGGGGTCCTGCCGAGGACCGTAGACGTTGGCGTAGCGGAGGGCCACGAACTCGAGGCCGTAGAGTTGCGAGAAGACCCCGCCATAGATCTCGGCGCACTGCTTGGCGGCACCGTAGAAGGAGGCGGGGCGGGCCGGGTAGTCCTCGGGAGTGGGGAGGAGATCGCTGTCGCCGTAGATGGCCCCGCCGCTGGAGGCGAAGACCAGGCGTCGCGCCCCGGCGTCGACGCAGGCCTGCATCACGTTCACCGTCCCCACCACATTGACCCTGGCGTCGAGAATCGGGTCGCTGATGGAGCGGCGAACGTCGATCTGCGCCGCCTGGTGAAAGACGACCTCGGGTCGGGCCTGCCGGATCGCAGCCGAGAGCGCCGAGCTGGTGATGTCGACCACCTCCAGCCGGGCCGCCGCCGGCACGTTCTCGCGCCGCCCGCGCGAGAGGTCGTCGACGACGGTGACCTCGTGACCCTCAGCAACCAGCGCATCGGCCAGGGTGGAGCCGATGAAGCCGGCCCCGCCGGTGACCAGTGCCCTCACGCCTCGGCCCGACGGGTCGTGCGAGAGCTCTCGACGCGGACGTGGCCGGCGGTGAAGACGATGAACCCGACGATCACCAGGCTGAGATAACTGACACTGCGGTCGAGAAGAGCGATCGAGACCGCCGCACTCCGCGGAATGCTGGTGATGTTGATCAGCACTCCCACCATGCCGAGTTCGACCAGGCCAACACCGCCCGGGGTGAACGGGACAGTGGTGAGCAGGGCGGCGATCAGGGCGACCAGCAAGAACTGGGCCGGCCCCAGCAGGCTGCCAGCGCCCAATGCGAAGACGATCAGCCCCAGCCGGGTGGCCTCGAGCGCCCAGATCGCCACGCTGAGGGGCAGCACCTCGTGCCAGCGACCCATCGCGTGGACGGCACCGTGGCGGAAGCTCTCGTATCGCTCGACGACGCGATCAGGAAGCAGCCGCAGCAGCCGCTGCCCCCGACCCATGCGCATCACCACCAGCACCGACACGCCGATCGCGCAGAGCACGACGCCGGCGACCAGGTAGGGCACGAGAAAGTGGGGCACGTTCTTGTGGAAGGTGAGTGCCGCGGCGATGATCAGCAGCGACATCAGCACCAGCAGGTCGATCAGCCGCTCGGCGACGACCGTGCCGAACGCCTTGCTTCCCGGTATCGCCTCCCGCTGGCGCGCCAGCACCGCGCGGTAGATGTCGCCCATCTTCGCCGGCACCACGCAGTTGACGAAGAAGGAGACGAGTAGGATCTCGGTGAGCGGGGCCAGGCGCCGCTTCTCGCCGGCGTTGCGGAGCAGCACCTTCCAGCGAGCGCCGCGAACGATGTACTCAGCGTAGTAGACGGTGAGCGCCAGGGCATACAGCCGGAGATCGGCATGCCGAATCCGGTTCCAGGTCTCGCCCCACGGGATGTCGGCGCGCCAGATCGCCACCGCCAGGATGGTCGCGGCGGCGACGAACGAGAGGGCAGTGCGTCTGCTGAAAAGGCGCGAGGTCAGCGATGGCGCGCTGGTGTCGGTCTCGGGAATACTGGCCGCGGTCACGGTCCGGGAACGGTAACACGGCATCGGCCGAGGCACCGCAGCAGAGACCGCGTCGATGCCACCATCACCGCCGGATCACTCGGATTGCGTGCTCTCGCCTGTCGCCGCCCGGGCGCGGCCCGGCCGGGCGGGACCCGCGGTTCGCGAGCGGGCGGTGCCGGCCTGGGTCTCGCGCTCGGCGAGTGCCCGCACCACCTGGTCGAGGTGCGGCGGCGCTCCGGCAGCGCGGGCGGCGCGTTCTCCCGGCGGCCGGCTGTCCCAGCTGCGCAGCTGAAACACCCCCTTCAGCGAGCTGTAGGGAATCGCCAGTCGCCGCCGCTCGTCACTGCCGGGCTCCACTACCACCCAGGTGCCGCCGAAGACGCCGAGGGTGGTGTCGGGAGAGATGCGAGCACGGAGCACCTGGCCGTCGACGAAGTGGAAGGCGGCCCGGTCCCAACTCTCGAGCACACTCCCGCCAGGGGCGGACTCGATCTCGCCCACGATCATCATCCGCACCGCGCTCAGCGGGATCAGCGCCCGTTCGTTGTTGGGGTCGACGCCGGTGATCTCTGCGTCGAGCACCGGGAGGCCGAGGGAGAGGTCGGCGATCCGGGCATGCAGGACCTCGCCGTCATGAAAGATGACGAGGACCGGCTCCACACCGGCAGGGTACCAGTGTGACCGATGTGCCGAGGTTGTGACCTGGCGGTGACGGCGCGGTTCAGGTTGTCGAGGAATCCTGTGCGGGCCTCGTGGTCGCCGGTCACAACTGGGTCACAGGGCGCTGACACCACCTGCCAGGGTGCATCGCCGCCGCCCGCATCGCCGTTAATGCGTCATGAGCATGATGTGGACGTCGTCGAGGGCCGCCTCTGCCCGTCGCGCAGGCATTCGCCTGGCGACCGCGGTGGTGGGCTGCTGCCTGCTCCTCCCTCTCGCCTCGGTCACCTCCGTGGAGGCGAAGAGTGCCAAGCACGCCCACCACATCGTGGCCACCTCGCACGCGATTCAGACCGCGCAGGGAAACGGCAACAGCCAGGGCCACGGCAACGGCCACGCCAGCGCCAGTGGCAACGGCCAGGGCAACGGCAACGGCCAGGGCAAGAGCTCGCCACCGCCCTCCACCTCCACCCCCGCGCCGCCGGGCCCGGCCGCGCCGGCGGTGACGGTGTCGCCACCCGCTCCTCCCCCACCCACGACGACGCGTCCGTCCGTGGTGGCGCCGACCCCGGTCGCAGTGCCGCTCGCCGACCCGCCCCACGTGCCAGCCACCACCGCGGTCACGCACCCGGGCGAGGTCAAGGCGGCGCAGACCACCGGACCCGGCTGGCTCCACCTGATCCCGCCGGCGGTGCTGCCCACCGGGGTCGGGGTGCCCGGCACCGATCTGACCGTCGGCTGGATCCCGCTGCTGGTGGCCTATTCCTCGCTCAGCCTGCTGGCGGTGGTGCTCGGCGTCATGCTGGGCCTGCGGGTGGCGCGTAGAGTTCGCTGAACATGCTCGGGACTGGCGGGTACCCGGCGCGGCGCACCACGTTCTCGACGCGGTTTGCGCTCATCCTTCTCGCCCTGGGCGTGCTCATCGCCGCGGCAACGGCGGCGATCCCGCTCTCGCAGTCGAACAGCGAGACCCGCAACTCCGCGCTGGTGCGCGCCGCCGACAAAGCGGGAATCGCGGTCAACCTGCTGCGCAGCCAGCAGCAGTCGCTGTCGGCCTACGTGGGCGGGCTGGCTCCGCAGCTGTCGGCCGTCAGCACCAGCGGGGCCGGCCTGGAACCGGTGCTGCAGGGAAGCTCGGTGCTGATCGCACCGGGTGACGTGCTCGGGGTCACGGGCGGGTCGGCGCCAAGAGCCTTCAAGGGTGGCACGCAGGTCGATGTGTCCCAGGCGCCGTGGAACGAGCTCGTCGGCGCGGTGGCGCAGCGTCGCACCGTGGTCGTCACCACCGCTCAGCCCCCGTTCCTGGTCGAGCAGGCCGCGATACCGCAAGCGCCAGGGACGGCGGTCTTCATCGCCCGGCCGCTCACCGCCGCGGTGGTGTCCCAGCTGGCGAACACCATCGCCAGCAGCGCCGACGCCTCCGACGTCGTCGTCGTGCAGCAGAACGCGTTCGCCGTGGCCGGCCGCCTTGCCGGCCACCCGGTTGCGGTCGGAAGCCGGGTTCCGGCGGGGATCGCCACCCTGCTGAGCCCCGGTCACGGTCCCGAGATCGTCGACCTCGACGGCGGCACCCTGGCGGCGGCGGCGCGCCCCTTCAGTGGCGGGCTGACGCTCCTGGTCACCAGTCAGGTTCCGCCCGTCACCGACCTGCTCACCACCGTCGCCGCTCCCGTCGGCCTCACCGCCGTGGCGATGATCCTGCTGGCGCTGGTGATGGTCTTCATCATCGTGGACCGCTACCTGGCCCGTCCGCTGCGCCGTCTCGACCGCGCGGTCGAAGCGCTGGCTCGCGAAGACTTCGATGTGCCCATCCCCGCCGGTCGCGACGACGAGATCGGCCGCCTGGGTCAGACCTTCGACCGCATGCGGCGTGAGCTGCGCGGCACCATCCGCGCCGCCGAGGCGCGGGCCGAGATCACCGCCGAGCTCAACGCAGCCCAGCCGTTGCCGGCGGCGCTCACCGCGGTCTGTGGCCGCCTCCGCGCCGGTACCGGGGCGGAGCGCAGCGTGATCGTGGTCGCGTCATCGAGCATCGCCGACGCCTTCGCCGCCAGCGAGGGCCTGTCGCGCCGCCCGGACGCCGGCACTCTGCTGCGCGCTGACGGCCCCATCGCCGAGGCGATGCGCCTCGACGGCACCGGGCCGCTGATCGCCGGCGCACTCGAGGGCACCGATGAGGTCCGCCTGGGTATGCGCACCATCTGTGCGGCGCCGATGCGCATCGGTCAGCGCATCCTCGGAGTGGTCGCGGTGGCCGACAAGGAGGACGGATTCGGGGCCATCGACGCCGACCTGGTGCTCACCACCGCCGAGCAGGTGTCGCTGGCGCTGGAGCGGGCCCATGTCCTCGCCCTGGCGCAGCGCCAGGCGATCACCGACGAGATGACCGGCCTCTACAACTACCGCTTCCTGGTCGACTATCTCGATCAGCAGATCGCTCTCGCGGAGCGGCTCAAGGCGCCGCTGGCGGTGCTCATGCTCGATATCGACCGGTTCAAGTCCCTCAACGACGAGTACGGTCACCACGCCGGCGACCAGGCGCTGAAGCTCTTCGCCAAGACCATGGCGGGGACCGTCCGCCGCTCCGACCTGGCCGCCCGCTACGGTGGCGAGGAGTTCTGCATCGTGATGGCCAATACCCCTCGAGAAGAGGCCAAGAAGGTTGCCGAGAAGATTCGCGCGGCGGTGGCCGCCATCCAGCTGCCGGTGCCGCCGCACCCCCGACCGATCAGCTTCACGGTGAGCATCGGCGGGGTCGCCTTCCCCGACGACACCGGAAATGCCAGCCAGCTCCTCCAGCGGGCCGACGCCGCGCTGTACCGTGCCAAGCGCGCCGGGCGGGACCGGGTGTGCTTCGCCAACGATGAACCCGTCCGGCCGCAGCGGCCGCGGCGGGCGCTGGCCGGGCGCGGCGTCGATCGGGAGGAGGACGATGAGCAACCGGAGTCGCGTCGATCTTCGCAGTGACACCTTCACGGTGCCCGACCCCGGCATGCGCCGGGCGATGGCCGAGGCCGAGGTGGGGGACGACGTCTGGGGCGAGGATCCGACGGTGCGGCGCCTGGAGGAGGCGGTCGCCGAGCTGCTGGACAAGGAGGCGGCCGTGCTGGTTCCGAGCGGCACCATGGCCAACCTCATCGCGGTGGCGGCGCAGACCCGGTCGGGTGACGAGCTGCTGGTCGACCGCGACGCCCACATCGTCGTCTACGAGGTCGCGGGCAGCGCGGTGGTCGCCAGAGTCCAGGTGCAGCTGCTCGACGCCACCACCGGGGTGCCCGAGGCCGACCAGGTGGAGGCGGCGATCCGCGAGAGCAACATCCATCACCCGGTGACGCGACTGCTGGCCATGGAGAACACCCACAACCGCCGCGGGGGCGCCGCCATCGGGCCGCAGCAGATGGATGCCGCGGCGGCCGCGGCGCACCGGCATGGTCTGCGCGTCCACTGCGACGGGGCCCGGCTGCTCAACGCCGCCGTCGCTCTCGACCTCCCCGCCGCGGAGCTGGTGTCGGCATGCGACTCGGTGTCGCTCAGTCTCAGCAAGGGGCTCGGAGCTCCGGTGGGCTCGGTGCTCGCCGGCGACGGAGGCTGCGTCGCTGAAGCGAGACGCTGGCGCAAGCGCCTGGGCGGGGGGATGCGGCAGGCCGGCATCCTCGCCGCCGGCGGCCTCTACGCGCTGCGCCACAACGTCGCGCGGCTGGCCGACGACCACCAGCACGCCGGCCTCATCGCCGGCATCGTCGGCGAGGCCCCCGGCAGCGAGGTGATGATGCCGGCCGTGCCCACCAACATCGTGATGGTGCGAACCACGGCGCCGGCGACGGCGGTGGTGGAGCGGGCCGCCGAGCAGGGGGTGCTGGTGACCGGGATGGGTCCCCACCTGGTCCGCTGCATGACCTACCTCGGCATCGATGCCGAGGCGGCTCGACGCGGTGGTGAGGCGCTGCTCCGCGCTCTCGACTCCCTCGCCGCCTGAGGATCGCCGAGGAGCGGTCTGCAGGCGCTCAAAAAGAAGAGGCCCCCGACGGTGGGGGCCTCTCGCGAAGTCAGTCGGTCAGGATGGCAGTGGCGCTGCGCTCGCCAGGGCGGCGGGCATCGCCGGGGTTGCTGCCCGCCGCGCGCCGCGTCGAGCGCCGCGCCGGGCTGCGGTGCGCTTTGGCGCCGCCGCCTTGCGGGTTGCCGGCTTGCGGGCGGTCTTGCGCGCTGCCGGCTTGCGGGCGGTCTTGCGCGCCGCCGGCTTGCGGGCGGTGGTCTTCCGACGCGCGGTGGTCTTCCGCCGAGCGGTGGTCTTCCGCCGAGCGGTGGTCTTCCGCCGTGCGGTGGTCTTCCGACGCGCGGGCTTGCGCGCCGTGGTCTTCCGCCGAGCGGTGGTCTTCCGCCGGGCGGCAGGCTTCCGCCGGGCGGTGGTCTTCCGCCGAGCGGTGGTCTTCCGCCGAGCGGTGGTCTTCCGCCGGGCGGTGGTCTTCCGCCGGGCGGCGGGCTTGCGCGCGGTGGTCTTGCGCCGGGCGGTGGTCTTCCGCCGGGCGGCAGGCTTGCGCGCCGTGGTCTTGCGCCGGGCGGTGGTCTTCCGCCGGGCAGTGGTCTTCCGCGCCACCTTCCGCGCCGCGGGACGGCGCGCGGTGGTCTTGCGACGAGCGGTCTTGCGTGCGGTCCGCTTCTTGGCCGCGCCACCACGGACGGCGGTGGCGACGCGCTGCACGGCCCGCCGGACCTCGCCTTCGAGCCGTGCCACCGACTTCTCGAGCGCTGCTAGGCGCTTGTCCAGGTCGGCGACGGGCAGTGCCCTGGCCAGGCGCTGCACTGTCCTCCCCGCTCCCGTGCGTCGCCTACGCGACGCCGTGCGTCTGACGGCGGTGGCCTTTCGGCTCATCGTGCCGATGGCCCCGCTGCTCTTCTTCCTCCTCGCCATAGGACTGGGCCTCCCATGGTGCCGATCGCTGTCGCGATCGCCACGGCTGCGTTGTGACAGGACGTGGAAAAAACACGCCGCCTGCCGTTTGGGCCCATAGCATGGTGCATGCCTACATTCTTGTCAATGTACTCGCGCGCGCGAGTAGGCTGCGACCGTGCCATGAGTCGGGCTCGTGACGTGACCGCGACGCCTCGTCGACACGTCGTTGCGGCCGGCGTTGTGGCCAGGGAGGACCGCTACATCCGAGGCCCGGTCGCCAGCGACGAGGGCCGCCCCCGCGGGGTGGTGCAGGCGCCCCGGGCCGCGCTGACGGGGCCGCACCGGGCACCTCGCCGCAGGCCTCCGAACTCCCCGGATGTATAGTGCCGACGAGTTCGGATCAGGGGCGGAGGAGCCGTGGCTGCGCCCGAGACGCACGTCGTCAAGAAGTACTCCAACCGGAAGCTCTACGACACCTACGCCCGCCGCTACGTGACCCTCGATGTCATCGCCGAGCTGCTCCAGCAGGGCCACGAGGTACGGGTGATCGACCGCAACACCGGCGAGGACATCACCGCCGTCACCCTCAGCCAGATCCTGCTCGACATGGAGCGGAACCGGCGCGGGCGGCTGCCCGAACCGGTCCTGGTCGACCTGGTCAAGGAGCGCGGCGAGCAGCTGCTGGGCATCGTCCGGCACTCCCTCGCCCTCCCCCGCGTGGTCCGGCAGCGGAGCACCCAGTCGCTGGAGAATCGAGTCGACGAGGTGGTGACCACCGGCCTGCACAATCTCAACATCGCCACCCTGGAAGACGTCGACGCCCTCCAGCAACGTCTCGATGAGCTGACCGAACGGGTCGAGGCGCTGATCGCCGCCAGCGAGAGACCCGCGACCAGACGGCGCCGCGGAACCCAGTGAGCATGGCGGGGGAAGCCGCCGACAGCGTCGGCAGCGCCTTCGCCACCGGCCAGCACCAGTTCGATGTCGCCGCCGAGGCGCTCGGTCTCGATGACGATCTCCGCGCGGTTCTGCGCGAGGTGAAGCGCGAGCTGGTGGTCCACTTCCCGGTCGCCTTCGACGACGGCAGCTTCGCCCTGTTCACCGGCTTCCGGGTGCAGCACAACATCGCCCGGGGCCCTGCCAAGGGCGGTCTCCGCTATCACCCCGCCATGACCGTCGACGACGCCCGCGCGCTGGCGATGTTCATGACCTGGAAGGCGGCGGTGGTCGATCTCCCCTTCGGTGGTGCCAAGGGCGGCGTGGTGTGCGATCCCCACCAGCTCAGCCAGGCGGAGCTGGAACGGCTGACCCGGCGATACGCGACCGAGATCGCGCTGCTGATCGGCGCCGAGAAGGACATCCCGGCCCCGGACCTGGGCACCAACGCGCAGGTGATGGCGTGGTTGATGGACACCCTCTCGATGCACGCCGGCTACTCGGTGCCCGCGGCGGTCACCGGCAAACCGATCGACATCGGCGGCTCGGAGGGTCGGGTCGGAGCCACCGGTCGTGGCCTGGTGACCGTGACCCTGATGGCGATGCGCGAGCACGGGCTGCAGGCTCGCGGGGCGACCGCGGCGGTGCAGGGCTACGGTCAGGTGGGCTCGCACTGTGCGGCGCTGCTGGCGGAGGCGGGGATGCGGGTCGTCGCCGTGTCCGACAGCCGCGGCGGCGTCCGTCGCGGGGACGGCCTCGATCTCGCCGCGCTCGACGCCCACCTCCGCGACGGTGGCCGCGTCAGCGACTTCGAGGCCGGTGAGCGGATCAGCAACCGCGAGTTGCTGGAGCTCGATGTCGACGTGCTGGTGCCGGCGGCGATGGAGTCCCAGATCCACGCCAGGAACGCCGAGCAGGTCCGGGCTCGGGTCATCGCCGAGGGGGCCAACGCGCCGGTGACGCCGTCGGCCGAGGACCATCTCGAGGAGCGCGGGGTGCTGGTGGTTCCCGACATCCTGGCCAACGCCGGTGGCCTGGTGGTCTCCTACTTCGAGTGGGTGCAGGACCTCCAGGCGTTCTTCTGGGACGCCGGTGAGGTCGACCGCAGGCTCGAGTCGATCATGGTGCGCAGCTACCAGCGAGTCCGGCAGATCGCCGAGCAGCAGCACGTGTCGCTGCGTGCCGCCGCCTATCGGGTCGCTGTCGCCAAGGTCGCCGGCGCCACCCGGGTCCGCGGCATCTATCCGTGACGCCGGGCGCCGCCGGCCGTGTCAGGCGGTGGCGGCCTCGCTGGTGAAGCATCCCGGCGGCCGGTACTCGAAGCGGTAGCCGACACCGGGCACCGCGTGCACGTAGGTCGGATGCTCGCCGGGCGGCTCGATCTTGCGCCGCAGCCGGTAGACATGGGCGTCGACGCTGCGGGCGTCGAGCTCGGCACCCTGTCCCCACACCTGCTGGATCATGTCGCTGCGTGACACCACCCGGCCCGCCCGGGCGGCGAGCAGCGCCAGCAGGTTGAACTCGGTGGGGGTCAGCGACACCCCATCCCCGTCGCGGAGCACCTCGTGGCGTCCGAAGTCGATGATCAGCCCGGGGAACTTCAGCCGGCCGGGCCGCACCTGCGCGGTTCCGCGTCGCTGTCGCCGCAGCTGGGCGGTGATGCGCGCCGCCAGCTCGCGCATCTCGAAGGGCTTGCCGACGTAATCGTCGGCGCCGATCTCGAGGCCGACGACGACGTCGACGGTGTCGTGCGAGGCGGAGATCATGACGATCGGCACCTCGACTCCTGCGGCCCGCAGGCGGCGGCAGACGTCGAGCCCGGTCAGGCGCGGCAGGTTGAGGTCGAGGACGATGAGGTCGGCATCCGACTGCTGGGCCAGCCGCAAGCCCTCCTCGCCGTCGCCCGCGGTCTGCACGGTGAACCCGTGCTCCCGGCCGAGCAGGGCGAGCATGGTGGAGACCGCCGGGTCGTCGTCGATCACCAGCACGGTGGTCTCGGCGGCGACCCGGGGCGTCTCGGTCTCCACGGCCTCGCCGACGGTGAGGTCGCGGCGCACGGCGGAGTTCATCACCACGAATTATTCAAAAACCACAGGGCGCGCCCGGCGAGGCACGGCTACAGCCCTGCCACGGTCCCGTCGCGGGCACGCCCCCCGCCGGGCGTCCACGGTGCCCCGGGGCCGCGGTCAGCGTCCCGAGCTCGCGGCCGCCGGCCGGCCGCCGGAGATCTCCGGCGCCACCGCCGCCGAGGCCCACCGCTACCATCCACCCCCGTGCGCAGGCAGAGGGTGTTGATCACCGGGGTCTCGCGCTTCTGGGGCTGCGAGCTGGCCCAGCGGCTGGAAGCCGACCCCGAGGTGGAGCAGATCGTCGGCGTCGACGTGCGCGAGCCGTCGCGCGACCTCTCCCGGACCGATTTCGTCCGCGCCGACCTCCGCCACAGCCTCATCGGCAAGCTGGTGCGCGCCCTCGGCATCGACACCGTGGTCCACACCAACCTCATCGTCGATCCGCGCCGCACCAGCCCGCGCATCGCCCACGAGACCAACGTGATCGGCACCATGAACCTGCTCGCCGCCTGCAGCGGGGTCGACAGCCCGGTGCGCAAGCTGGTGGTCAAGTCGAGCACCGCCATCTATGGAAGTGAGCCCGACGACCCGTCCTTCTGGACCGAGGAGATGAGCCGGCGGACGCCGCCGCGTGACGCCTTCTCCCGCGACATCGTCGAGGTCGAGGCCTACGTGCGCGACTTCGCCCTCCGCCAGGCCGACGCGACGGTGACCGTGCTCCGCTTCAGCAATGTGCTGGGCCCGCTGCTGCAGACCCCGTTCCAGGCGCTGCTGACCCTGCCCGCGGTGCCGACGGTCTTCGGTTTCGACCCCAGGTTGCAGTTCGTTCACGAGGACGACGCGGTCGAAGCGCTGTACCGGGCCACCGTCGAGGAGCGTCCCGGCGTCTTCAACGTCGCCGGTTCGGGGATCGTGATCCTCAGCCAGGCCATCCGCATCATGCACAAGCGCAACGTCGCGGTCATCCCTCCGTACGGCGGCTTTCTGGCCACCGCGGCGCTGAAGCGCTTCGGCATCCTCGACTGGCCGCCGCATCTGCTGCAGCTGATCCAGTACGGACGCGTGGTCGACATCGGCCGCCTCGAGCGCGACTTCGGTTTCGTCCCTCGGTATGCCAGTCGCCAGGTGGTCGAGGACTTCGCTGAGAAGCGTCGCGTCAGCACCCTCCTCGCGGAGCGGAGCGAATCCCGCGACGAGCGCGAGCTCGAAGAGTTCCTGCAACGCAGCACCACCCGCCGGTCGGGAAACGGCGTCGCCACCTCACCCGAGAGCGTGCTGCCTGGATGAGCGTCGTCGGGGCGCCGCGGGCAACCGGGCACACCGACGACGGGCTGCGTCGGCGCCTCAGCGCTCTCCGCGCCGCCGCGGACGCCGAGCTGGAGCGCCGGCGCCTACCAGCAGGACCCCTCGGCTTCGATCGCGAGTGGACGGAGAGCATGCTCCCGTCTTCCGCCTCCTCGACCGACGCTACTGGCGGGTCGAGACGAGCGGGATCGAGCACGTGCCGCGCGTGGGGGCGGCGCCGCTGGTGAGCAACCACGCCGGCGTGCTTCCCCTCGACGGGGCGATGATCAAGACAGCGCTCTTCGAGGAAGGGGTCGACCGCCACGCGCGGGCGCTGATCGCCGGCCGGTTCTTCAGCCTGCCGGTGCTCTCCTGGTTCCTGCGCCGGAGCGGGCAGACCATCGGGCACCCCGAGGACACCGTCCGCCTGCTTGGTGCCGGCGAGCTGGTGCTGGTCTTTCCCGAGGGAGTCAAGGGGACGGGCAAGCCCTTCGCGGAGCGCTACCAGCTGCGCCGCTTCGGTCGCGGAGGATTCGTCGAGGTGGCGATCCGGGCCGGCGCGCCGATCGTTCCCGTCTCGGTGGTGGGATCGGAGGAGATCTATCCGATGCTCGCCGACGTGCGTCCCCTGGCTTCTTCCCGCCTCGGCGGCGGCCGATGCGGCGACGGTGATGGAGCTCGCCGACGAGGTTCGCGAGACCGTGCAGCGCGGTCTGGTCGCCGGCCCGATGCAGCGCCGCTCGGTGTTCCGGGGCTGAGCCCGTCGGGCCCGGACGTGGAGGATCGACCACAAGATATAGGGAGGCAGCCACAACCAAGACACAAGATGCTGGGCAGGTGGCCGGATCGGTGCCAGCCGAGTTTGCTACACTGAGGCGTCATCACCGATGACCACGAGAGAGCGCATCCCGTGCCCCTGCCGCTGATCTGCGCGTGGGCGCACGGAGAGGCCTGCGCCCAGGGCAGCCACCGGCAGCTGCCCTGGGCGTTTGCTTTTCCAGGGGGTGATTTCGAGCCAGCGGGGGAGGTGCCATGGAGTTCGAGCTAGGCCGATCCAAGCGCGCCCGCCGGGCCTACGGCTTCGACGAGGTCGCCCTCGTCCCCGGCACGGTGACCATCAATCCCGATGAGATCGACGTCGGCTTCAGCCTCGACGGTCGCGGTTTCGAGCTCCCCATCCTGGCCGCGGCGATGGACGGAGTGGTCGACGTCCACTTCGTCCACGAGATGGGCCGGCACGGGGGTCTCGCGGTTCTCAACCTCGACGGGGTGCAGACCCGTTACGAGGATCCCGGCGCGGTTCTCGCCGAGATCGCCGCCGCGCCGCCGGAGGACGTCAACGTCCTGCTGCAGAAGCTCTACCGAGCACCGGTGCAGGACGGGCTCATCGGACAGCGCATCGAGGAGATCAAGGAAGGCGGGGTGGCCTGTGCGGTCTCGTCGATCCCCAACCACGCCGAGCGACGTGGCCCCATCGTCCAGGAGGCCGGCGCCGACGTGTTCGTCGTCCAGGGCACCGTGCTCACCGCCCGCCACATCAGCCGCGCCTACAAGCAGCTCTCCTTCCGCGAGCTCACCGACTCGCTCGACATTCCCGTGGTCGTCGGCAACTGCGTCGACTACGCGACCGCGCTGGAGCTGATGGACACCGGCATCCGCGGCCTGCTGGTGGGCGTCGGTCCCGGGGCCGCCTGCACCACCCGGGCGGTGCTGGGCGTCGGCGTCCCCCAGGTGACCGCCACCAGCGACTGCGCCGCCGCCCGCGACGACCACTTCCGGCGCAGCGGGGAGCGGGTCGCGATCATCACCGATGGCGGGATGCGCATCGGCGGCGACATCTGCAAGGCCTTCGCCAGCGGCGCCGACGCGGTGATGATCGGATCGATCTTCGCCGCCACCGAGGAGGCGGCCGGACACGGCAATCACTGGGGCATGGCGACCCCCGATCCCAACCTGCCGCGGGGTACGCGCATCCGCACCGGGGTCAAGGGCTCCCTCGGCCAGGTGCTCTTCGGGCCGGCCCACGTCGACGACGGCAGCATGAATCTGATCGGCGCGCTGAAGAGCGCGATGGGAGTGTGCGGAGCGCGAACCATCCGCGAGTTTCAGGACACGGAGATGGTGGTGGCCCCGGCGATCAAGACCGAGGGCAAGCTGCAGCAGCGCGAGCAGCGGGTCGGGATGGGGGTGTGATGCGGCGAGAGACGGGGGACTGACGGCGATGACCACGGCGGTCGACACCGGTTCTGGCATCGAGACGCGACCGGGGACCGCCCACGACACGGTGCTGGTTCTCGACTTCGGCTCGCAGTACAGCCAGCTGATCGCCCGCCGCGTCCGCGAGGCCAAGGTGTACTGCGAGCTGGTGCCCGGCGACATCGCCGCCGACGAGGTGCGGCGACGGGCCCCGCGGGGATTGATCTTCAGCGGTGGACCGGCCTCGGTGTACGACGCCGGCGCTCCCCATCCCGATCCGGAGGTGTACCAGCTCGGCCTCCCCATCCTCGGCATCTGCTACGGCATGCAGCTGCTTGCCCAGGAGCTGGGGGGCGGCGTGCAGCCGGCGGAGCGTCGTGAGTACGGTCTGGCGTCGCTGGTGATCGACGAGTCGAGCGGGCTCTTCGAGCGGCTTCCCGCCGAGCTGCCGGTCTGGATGTCCCACGCTGACGTCATCACCGAGCTTCCCGCCGGTTTCCGCGCCATCGCCCATACCCTCAACTCACCGTGCGCAGCGATGGCAGGGCCGGGCGGACGGCTGGGAATCCAGTTCCATCCCGAGGTGGTGCACACCCCGCTGGGTCGCGAGATCCTGCGCAACTTTCTCTATCGCATCTGCGGTTGCAGTGGCACCTGGGAGCCCGCCTCCTTCGTCGACATGGCGGTCGGCGACATCCGCCGGCGCGCCGGAGACGGCCGGGTGCTGTGCGCCCTCTCCGGCGGCGTCGACTCCGCGGTGGCGGCGACCCTGGTCCACCGCGCCATCGGCGACCAGCTGACCTGCGTGTTCGTCGACAACGGTCTGCTCCGCCGCGGTGAGGGCGATCGCGTGGTCGAGATCATGTCGCGTCAGCGGCACATCAACCTGGTACACGTCGACGCCAGTGACCGCTTCCTGCAAGCGCTGGTGGGGGTGACCGATCCCGAGGAGAAGCGCCGCCGCATCGGCCGGACGTTCATCGATGTCTTCGAGCAGGAGGCACGCCGGCTCGGTCATGTCGATTTTCTCGCTCAGGGAACGCTCTACCCCGATGTCATCGAGTCCACCGCGCGCGACACCCACAACGCTCAGAAGATCAAGACCCATCACAACGTCGGCGGGCTCCCCGAGGATCTTCGCTTCGCCCTGGTCGAACCCCTTCGCTACCTGTTCAAGGATGAGGTGCGCCAGGTCGGCCTGGCTCTGGGGCTGCCCGAGGACATGGTGTGGCGTCAGCCCTTTCCGGGACCAGGCCTGGCCATCAGGATCATCGGCGAGGTGACCTGGGAGCGGCTGGAGACGCTGCGTGCCGCCGACTGGGTGGTCATCGACGAGATCAAGCGCAGCGGCCTGTACCGCCAGGTGTGGCAATCGTTCGCGATCCTCACCCCGATCTCCTCGGTGGGGGTGATGGGCGACGGCCGCACCTATGCCAACGTGGTCGCCATCCGTATCGTGCAGAGCGAGGACGGCATGACCGCCGATTGGGCACGGGTCCCGTACGACGTGCTGGGAGTGATCTCCCGCCGCATCGTCAACGAGGTGCCGGGCATCAACCGCGTCGTCTACGACATCAGCAGCAAACCCCCCTCCACCATCGAATGGGAATAACTACCAGGGGCACGGCGCGGCGCGTGCTGGTCGCCGGCTCCGGGGCGCGGGAGCATGCGCTGGCCTGGGCGTGCCGGCGCAGCGCGGACGTTGCCGAGGTGATCTGCGCCCCGGGCAACGGCGGCACCGGCGCCATTGCCGAAAACGTCGACCTCCGCGCCGACGACGTGGGTGCGGTGACGCGGGTGGCGCGGGAGCGCGACGTCGACCTGGTGGTGATCGGTCCCGACGCGGCCGTCGCCGCCGGCCTTGCCGACGCGTGTGCCGCCGAGGGCATCGCCGTCTTCGGCCCCACCGCGGCTGCCGGGCGCATCGAGTCGTCGAAGCGGTTCGCCAAGCAGCTCATGGACGAGGCCGGCATTCCCACCGCGTGCTGGCGTGCCGGTGGCGGGGAGGACCGCGACGCACTGCGCGCCTACGCCGCCGAGCTGGGTGGACGATGCGCGGTCAAAGCGGACGGGCTGGCGCTGGGCAAGGGTGTCACCGTCTGCGACTCGGTGGCCGAGGCCTGGGCCGCCATCGACGGGTGCCTGGTGGAGGGCCGCTTCGGCGAGGCCGGCACCCAGGCGATCGTCGAGGAGCGACTCGAGGGCCGCGAGGTCAGCGTGTTCGCGCTCAGCGACGGGGAGCGGGTCTGGCTGCTGCCGCCGGCCTGTGATTACAAGCGTGCGCACGACGGCGATCTCGGGCCCAACACCGGCGGCATGGGTGCCTACGCGCCACCGTCCGGCGTCGACGTCGATCCGCTTCTCGACGAGGCGCTGCGCCTGGTGATCCAGCCCTGCGTCGACGCCCTGCGCGAGCGGGGCATTCCCTATCGCGGCTGCCTCTACGCCGGCCTGATGCTGACCCCCCGAGGCATCCGCGTCCTCGAGTTCAACGCCCGCTTCGGTGATCCCGAGACCCAGGTGGTGCTGCCCCTGCTGGCCAGCGACGCCGCCGCTCTGTTCACCGCCTGCGCGCATGGCGAGCTCGGCGCGGGTCGGGAGCCGTCGCGTGCCGGTGCCGCGGTCGGGGTGGTCGCCGCCTCGGCCGGGTATCCGGGAGCAGTGATGACCGGCGCGGTCATCAGCGGCACCGACTCGCTCGACGACGGCGTCCTCTGCTTCCACGGCGGAACGCGCGGTGCCGGTGGCGACGCGTTGCGCACTGCCGGCGGCCGGGTGCTCACCGTCGTCGCCACCGGATCCGATCACGAGCAGGCGCGGCAACGTGCCTACGAGAACATCGCGCGGGTGTCGTTCGACGGCATGTGGACGCGCCGCGACATCGCCCGGCTCGGCGCCGCCACCGCACCGCTGGCACGATGAGCAGCTCGCCCCTGGTCGGCATCGTCATGGGCAGCGAGAGCGATCTGCCGATCATGCAGCGCTGCGCCGAGGTCCTCGACGAGTACGGCATCGCCCACGAGGTCGGGGTGATGTCCGCTCACCGCGCCCCGGAGGTGGTGCGCGACTACGCCCGCTCCGCCCGCGAGCGAGGGCTGCGGGTGCTGGTCGCCGGCGCCGGTGCCGCCGCTCACCTCCCCGGGGTGCTGGCGTCTCAGACCTCGCTGCCGGTGATCGGTGTCCCCCTGGCGGGCACGCCGCTCGCCGGCTTCGACGCCCTGCTCGCCATCGTGCAGATGCCTCCCGGAGTGCCGGTGGCCACCGTCGCGGTGGGCGAGATGGGGGCTCGCAACGCGGGGCATCTGGCGGCCCAGATGCTCGCGCTCGCCGACCCGCAGGTGGCCGCCGCGGTGGAGAGGGTGCGCGGCGCCATGGCGGCAAAGAGCCGGTTGCCGGAGGGCTTCACCCCGGCCCCCTAGTGGCCGGCCTCCTCCTCCGGTGGGAGGCGGCTCCGTCCCCGGGCGGATGACAGCCGCCCGGCGGCGCGCCTACATTCGCTGCATGCCCGCCGCAGTTCTCAAGATAGTCCCCACCATCGCGCGCAGCGACCGCACCACCGAGGACCTGTTCGGCGAGCTGCCGCCGTGGGTCGGCTGGTGCGAGATGGTGCCGGTCGGCGCCATCCTGACGCTGCAGCTGGTGCAGGGCGGCTCAACCGTGCCCACGGCTGTCTGGGCCGTCGCCGCCGCCGCCGTGCTCGTGCCGTGGCTGCTCGACAGCCTCCGGGTCTACCTGCCGGCCTCGGTCTTTGCGGCTCTCGCCGCCGCGCCGATCGTCGTCCTCGGTCATCACCACGGCTCCGCCGCGGCGTGGTTTCTTCTCGTCTTTCTGGTGGGACGCACCGCGACGGTGGCCGGCTGGCGGGTGAGCCTCGCGGTGCTCATCGCCGCTGAGGCGATTCTTTTGGGCGAAGCGCTGACCGTTCGCTCCGTGACGGTGACGGTTGCCGGCGCCACCGTCACGCCATTTGGCATCGGCGACTGGACCGGCTGGTTCCTGGGCATGCTCGCCGGTGCCGTCACCGGTTGGGTCTGGCGCAGCCAGCGGCGGGCACTGCTCGAACTCCGCGCCGCGCAGGGCGACCTTGCCCGCCAGGCCGCGCTCGGCGAGCGGCAGCGGATCGCGCGCGAGATCCACGACGTCATTGCCCACTCCCTCACCGTCACCATGCTCCATCTCACCGGGGCGCGGCTTGCGCTGCGCAGCGGCGACCCGGCCGAGGCGGAGGAGGCGCTGCAGGAGGCCGAACGGGTGGGACGGCAGAGCCTCGCCGACATCCGTCGCACCGTCGACGTCCTCAGTCCCGACGGCAGCGAGGCCGGGGCGCCGCCGCTCCCGGATGCCGGCGACATCGCATCCCTGGTGAGCGGCTATGCCGACGCTGGTGTGGACGTCGGCCTTGCCGTCGAGGGCGACCTCTCCGGGGTCACGCCGGCGACCGGCCTCGGCCTCTATCGCATCGTCCAGGAGTCCCTCGCCAACGCGGTCAAGCACGCGCCGGGCTCGCCGGTGGAGGTGAAGCTGGCGGTAGACGCCGAGCACATCGCGCTGCGGGTGCGCAACCGTGACGGCATCGCTCCCGCCGCGCCGACGGCGAGCGGCGGCCGCGGCGTGGCGGGAATGGGTGAACGAGCGGCTCTGCTCGGTGGCCGGCTGCATGCCGGTCCCGACGGCGATGGCTGGCTGGTCGACGTCGAGGTGCCGCGGCCCGCCAGCGGCGAGGCGAGGCCCGGCCGCGATGCCGCAAAGCCGTCTCGCTGCTGGTGATCCGCGTTCTTCTCGTCGACGACCAGGAGCTGGTGCGCGCCGGGCTGCGCCGCATCCTCCGGCCTCGGGAAGGATTCGAGATCGCCGCCGAGTGCGGTGACGGTGCCGCCGCACTCGAGGCGGCCGCCCAGACACGGCCCGACGTCGTCCTGATGGACGTCCGCATGCCGGTGATGGACGGTGTCGAGGCGACGCGCCGGCTGCGAGCGCTTCCCGACAGCCCACCCATCCTGGTGCTCACCACCTTTGGCGACGACGAGGTGCTCTCCGGTGCGCTCCGCGCTGGGGCCTCGGGCTTCCAGCTCAAGGACGCACCGGGTGAGGACATCATCCGGGCGGTGCGTGCCGTTGCCGTCGGCGAGGTCTGGCTCGACCCGGCGGTGACCGAGCGGGTGCTGACCGCCTATCGCCGCGGTGCCCCACCGCCGAGCCAGGTCGCCGGGGCACTGGTGGGATTGACCGCGCGCGAGGTCGAGGTGCTCCGCCTGATCGGTCGCGGCGCCAGCAACGCCGAGATCGCCGAATCGCTGGTGGTCAGCGAGGGGACGGTGAAGACGCACATCGGCAGCATTTTCAGCAAGCTCGAGCTCCGCGATCGCGCCGCGGCCATCGTCTTCGCCTTCGACCACGGTCTGGTGCAACCGAGCCAGCCGGCCTGAGCGGGACGGCCTCCGCCCCCGGGCAGACCGCCGTGCGCCCCCGGGAGGGGGATGAATTTCCCTCCCCGCTCCGATGTGCCGCCGCCGTGCCGCACCTAGGCTCTGGTCATGACGCGCCCCCGCCCCGCCACCCTCCCGATCTGCCCCGACGACACCGTCGTTGCTCCACCACCCCGCCGGCTGCACCTCGTCGGCGACGAGGAGCGCCCGCCCGGCTGGCGCGATCGATATCGCGACCGAACCCTCACCGATGTCTGCCGCGTGATCCTCGACGCGGAGCCGGCACCAGGCGCCTGAGCCAGGGCGGAGCGACGCCTAGGCACGGACCCGGGAGCGGGCGGCCATCGCGCGTCACGAGGCCGCGTTCACCGGCCCCCGTACAATCCGGCCATGCCGCCCCTGCAACTGGTCGAGACCTCGCTGCGGCACGGTCAGCAGACCCTTCTGCTGAGCCGGCTCCGGCGGCGCCACCTGCTGCCCGTTGCGGAGCTCCTCGATCGCTGCGGTTTCGCCGCCCTCGACGTCTTCGGCGGGGCCACCTTCGAGGCCTGCCTCCGGTTCCTCGGTGAGGATCCCTTCGACCTGCTCCGCGCCGTCAAGCTGGCGGCGCCGCAGACGCCGTTGCTGGCGCTGGTGCGCGGTCAGGCGCTGCTCGGCCACCGCCAGTTCGCGGACGATGTCGTCGACGCCTTCATCCGCGTCTCCGCCGGGGCCGGCGTCGATGTCTTCCGCTGCTACGACTCGTTGAACGACGTCCGCAATCTGCAGCGTTGCGTGGTCGCGATCCATGCCGCCGGCCGTCGCGCCGAGGGCGGGCTCGTCTACACCGAGTCGCCGGTGCACGACGTCGCTGGCTTCGTCGGCCTCGGGACGCGGTTGGCGGAGCTCGGCTACGACGCGCTGTGCGTGTACGACCCGGCCGGTCTGCTCGGCGCGCAGGTCGCCGAGGAGCTGGTGCGGGGCCTGATCACCCAGACCAAGCTGCCGGTGACGGTGCACTCCGCGGCGCTCACCGGCCAGGCGGGGCTCACCTACCTTGCCGCCGCTCGCGCCGGCGCCGCGGCGCTCGACGTGGCCCTGTCGCCCCTCGCGGGGGGCTCATCGCTGCCCGCCACGGAGGGGGTGATCGCGGCCCTGCGCCACACCGATGTCGATCCGGGAGTCGACCTCGACACGGTCGCGGTGGCGACCGGCGTGCTCGGGCAGGAGCTCGCCGGCTACCGCGCGATCGCCGATCCCGCCGCGTGGCGGCTCGACCCATCGGTGCTGCGCACCCAGCTGCCACCCAGCGCGGTGGAGCACCTCTATGCCGAGCTGCGTGAGCGGGGCGCCGTCGGCCGGCTTGCGGAGGTGCAGGCGGAGATCCCGCAGGTCCGGGCCGAGCTCGGCTATCCGCCGCTGATCACCCCCATCGCCCAGATCGTCGCGACCCAGGCGGTCTACAACGTCACCGACGAGGAGCGCTACGTCACCATCAGCCAGGAGGTGAAGGACTACTGCCTCGGGCTGTACGGCGAGGCGCCGGGACCGGTGGATCCGGAGGTCCGCCGGCTGGTCAACGGCCGCGAGGAACCGATCACCTGCCGCCCCGCCGACATCCTCGATCCGGCGATGACGGCGCTGCGCCGCGAGATGCGGCGCGAGGGCGTCCCCGTCCCGGGCGAGGAGGCGGTGCTGTGCTACGCGATGTTCCCGGTGGAGGCCGCGGCGCTGCTGCGCGGCGAGGCGGTGATCGAGCTGCTGGGCGATGAGCCGGCGCCGGCACCGGCGGCGCAGGCGGGAGCCGAGGTGGTCCCGGCAGCGATCAGCGAAGGCAGCGGCGACCCGGGTGCGGCGCCGGCCTCCGAGGCGCCGTCACCCACGCAGGATGTGCGCGAGCTCGTCGTCGAGGTCGACGGCGAACAGTACGCGGTGCGGGTGATCGGTCCCGCCGGGACCTTCTCCACCGGCGGCGGTGGCGTGGCCGTGACCGATGCCAGCCCGTCGGCGAACGGCAGCGCCGGGGTGCGGCCCGCGGTGTCCGAGGGCACCGTTGTGGCACCGATGCAGGGGCTCATCCTCCGCGTGCCGGTGGCCCCCGGAGACAGCGTTGCGCTCGGCGACGTCGTCGCCGTCCTCGAGGCGATGAAGATGCAGAACGACATCATCGCCACCCGGGCGGGGACGGTTCGCGAGGTCTACGTCAGCGAGGGTACGGTGGTGTCGCCCAACGACCCCCTGGTCCTGGTCGAGTAGCAGGGCGGCGCTGTTGTTCGACAAGGTGCTGGTTGCCAACCGCGGCGAGATCGCGGTGCGGGTGATCCGCGCCTGCCGCGACCTCGGCATCGGCAGCGTCGCGGTGCACAGCGAGGCCGACAGCCGCGCTCTGTTCGTCCTTCTCGCCGACGAGGCGGTGGAGATCGGACCAGCGCCGGCGGCGGAGTCGTACCTGCGGATCGACCGGATCATCGAGGCGGCACGCCGCACCGGCTCCCAGGCGATCCATCCCGGCTATGGCTTTCTCAGCGAGAACCAGGCGCTGGCACGGGCGTGTGAGCAGGCCGGCATCGTCTTCGTGGGACCGCCGCCAGCGGCGATGGCGGCCATGGGTGAGAAGGTGCCGGCGCGACAGCGCGTCGAGGCCGCCGGCGTCCCGGTGGTCCCGGGAAGCGGTGCCCTCGCCGGGGTCGACGAGGCGGTGGCGGAGGCAGGCCGCATCGGATATCCGGTGCTGATCAAGGCCAGCGCCGGCGGCGGCGGCATCGGCATGCGAGTGGCCCGCGACGAGGCCGAGCTCCGCGCCGGCATGGAGGCGGCGCAGAGCACCGCCCAGCGCGCGTTCGGCAATGCCACCGTCTTCCTCGAGCGCTACGTCGAGGAGCCGCGCCACATCGAGATCCAGGTTCTGGCCGATACGCACGGAAACGTGGTGCACCTCGGCGAGCGCGAATGCAGCATTCAGCGACGCCATCAGAAGATCCTCGAGGAGTCACCGTCGCCGGTGCTGACCCCTGAGCAGCGCGCCCACATGGGTGAGGCGGCGGTGGCGGCGGCGCGCGCGGTCGACTACGTCAACGCGGGAACCGTCGAGTTCATCTACAGCCGTGGTGCGTTCTTCTTTCTGGAGATGAACACCCGCCTGCAGGTCGAGCACCCGGTGACCGAGCTGGTCTGTGGCATCGACCTGGTGGTCGAGCAGCTGCGCATCGCCGCCGGCGAGCAGCTGGAGGTGCGCCAGCCGGAGATCGTGCAGCGCGGCTGGGCGATCGAGTGCCGCATCAACGCCGAGGACCCGCTGCGCGATTTCCTGCCGACGCCCGGCCGGGTGACCGGATATCGCGAACCGAGCGGACCCGGGGTGCGCGTCGACGCCGCGCTGGGCGGACCGGGCATGGTGTCTCCCCACTACGACCCGCTGATCGCCAAGCTGATCACCTGGGGGGTCGATCGCGAGCAGGCGATCCGCCGCATGCGCCGCGCCCTGCTCGAGTACGCCATCACCGGCATCAGCACCACCATTCCCTACCACCTCGCCATCCTCGACGACGCCGACTTCCGCGCCGGCCGGCTGTCGACGCATTTCGTGCCCGACCATCCCCAGTTGATCGAGCGCGCCGCCGCGCAGGCCGAACCCAAACGGGCGCTGGATCGCGCCCTGCTGCGCGACCGGGCGGCGGTGGCGGCGGTGGCGGGAGCGGTGGCCGTCACCCTCTAGTGCCCAGCGCCCAGCCTCGGCTTCTCTCCGAGCCCGTCCTGCGCGGCTGGGCCGAGCGGCTCCAGGCGGCGGCGGCCCCGGGCCACGGCGAGGTGGCGCTCGACTCCCCCTGTGCCGGGGGGCTGCTCAGCGCGACGCTGGCGCGCCGGAGCGCGGCATGGGTGCTCGCCTGCGACGCCTCCGCGGACGAGCTCGCGGTTGCCGCCGGCGAGGTCGCCGCCATCGCCTCGGGCCGCCGTCCGTCGCTGATCCGCGCCGAGAGCAGCGCTCTGCCGCTTGGCGACGCGGTGGTCGACGCGTGCGTCTCGCTGTTCACCCTTCCGCTGGTGAGGTCGGCTCCGGAGGCGCTTCGCGAGCTGTTGCGCATCCTCCGCCCCCGGGGACGGCTGGTGTGCGCCGCCTGGGGCGATGCGGCGCGCACTCCGCATGAAGCCGTGCTCGCGGCCGCCTGCGAGGGGGTGCTCGGGCGTCGCAGTGACTTCGTCGATCGCACTCTCTCCCTCGGCCGGCAGGGTGCACCCGAGCGGCTGATCGACGCCGCCGGTGCGGAGCCGCGCGTCCGTGCCGTCAGGGTGCGCGACGTGGTGCGTTTCGACGGCATCACCCACTACTGGCAGGCGATGGTGGCGGTCCGGCCGGTTGCCGGGGAGCTGGCCGGCGAAAGCCCTGACGTCCTCGCCGCGCTTCGCGCCGACTGCGAACGCAGGCTGCGGTCGTGGACCGCGGCCGACGGCACCATGCGCATCCCGGTCGAGGTGGTGCTGCTGCTCGCCGGCGTCGAGGCGACGCCCTGAGAGTTGCCACCTCAGGGGTGGCCGGGGGTCAGGGTCCGGCGGTGATGCTGTACGGCGCGTCGAGCTGCTGTGCGTCGATGTCGCTAAGCGCCCGGCCGATGGTGACCGTGGCTCCGCCGTGCGGCGCGCCGTGGATGACGACGTCGATGGTGCGGCTGCCGGCGTCATACGTCGTCGTGGTGATCAGCAGACCCCCGTCTGCGGCGGTGGCGCCGAGCGCGCCGACGACGGTGTCGGGGTCGATGTCGGAGTCGAGCGCGATCTGGACCTCGAGCTCTCCGTCGCGGTGCTGCCAGGCGGCGTGGACCACCTGCGGGCCATTGGGAACGTCGCGCAGCACGATGCGTTGCGGTGGCGCTGCCGTGACCGCGTAGCCCGAGAGCACCGGCGTGAGCGTCAGGGTCTCGTCGACGTACGCCGCCTTGGGATGGTCGACCGAGGGATCGCGGATCAGCCGCGCGTGGGCGATCACCGAGACGCCGTCCGCCGCAAGGCTGAGCTGGGAGATGTAGTGGCGCAGCGGCGATCGTGGGTCGGCGCGAGCGGGCACCAACGTCCCAAGGTCGAGAGACGGCGCCAGCTCGCGCAGCACGCCGGTGTCAGCCGACGCCTGGGCGGCGAGGAAGCGATCGACCGCGGCGGTCGCCGCTGCCGGGATGGTGGGGGTCGCCGGTTGCGTCGGCTTCGGAGCCGCCGGCATCGCGGCGGTGATCGCCGCGTCGCCCGAGGCCGTTCGGCCCCGCCAGGCGAGACGCCCGTCGTCGGGAGCCCAGCCGAGGTTGGTGGCCGCCGCGCCGTCGCCGGCCGCGACCACCGCACCCGAACCCAGCCCGGCGACGATCAGCTGCGCCGACCCATCGCGATGGCTGATCACGTAAGCGAGCCGGTTGCCGTCGTGGCTGAGAGCGAGGCTGCCGACGGCATCGCCGGTGGCGGCCTTGATGGGGAGGGTCGTGGGGGTGCCCGACGCCGTTGGCGCCATCTCGAAGAGCGGCGTGCCGCCGCTCTGGTCGGCCCAGACGGCGGTGGCGCCGTCCTGGCTGAAGGTCGGCGTCGACGAGCTCCCCGGGAGCGCGGTCGCGGTGCCGGTGGCAAGGTCGACCAGCTCGCCCGAAGCCTGTGGTGTCTGCACCGCGCTCGGGGTGGCGGTGGCCGACCCGGTGGAGGACGCGGTCGTGGTGGAGCCTGCCGCGGCGGGGCCGATGTAGGCGAGCTTGCCGGGGGGAACGAAGGCGACGGTCTGGCCGCCGCTCAGCCGCAGGCCGCGCGCGAGGGGGTGGCTCTGGCCACTCAACCCGATCGAGGTGATCTGGGAGCCCTTGACCACGAGGAGGGTGTCCTCGCCGCTCCAGGCGAGCGGCGAGGACGCGTCGTCGGTGTGGGTGAGACGGGCGCCGCCGGAACCGTCGGCTTGGGCGACCCACAACGTCGCCCCGGTGCCGTCCCGCTGGAGGTAGGCGATCAGCCGTCCGCTCGGCGAGTAGGCGACGGCCGATGCGGCCGGTCCGAGCTGGGCCGGGGTCCCGTCGGCCCCATAGCGGGTCAGCGCCGGCCCCGACGCCGCCGGGGACGCGGCCGCGGTGGCTGCCGCCGGCGAGCGCGGCGGGATCGGGGGCACCGTCAGGCCGGGGACACCGGCGGGAGCGGCGGCTGGCGCCGGCGTCGAGGAGGTGCTGCCGCGAGTGATGGCGGCGCCGGCCACCACCGAGCCGTCCGGCGCGAACTGCACGGGGGAGTCGGGGCCGACGGCGGTCACCGCCTGCCCGGCGAGCGCCGGCGGCTGGGCCGGCTGCTGCACCGGCGCCGGCGCCGGGGTGGGCGCGGTGCCGAAGGGGATACGGACGTCGGCGACGGCGGTGGTGCCGCGGACATCGCGAACCGCGTGGTGGTCGATGATCACCGTGTAGGGGGTGTTCGCGGCCAGGTGATGCACCGGGGTGATCACCAGCCGGGTCGAGCTGTCCCAGTGAGTGGTGTAGGCGGTCGCCGGGTGGATCTTGAGTCCCTGCACCACCGCCGCCTGATCCATCGGCTCGGTGAACGACACGAGGATCACCGAGTTGGGATCGACCGTCGCCCGACCGACCAGCGGGGAATAGCCGCCGGGAATCACGTCGTGCCCCCGGTACAGGGTGATGGCGGCGACCGCCGCCGCCGCCATGGCGACGCCGAGTCCCGCGCCTCCGGCGGCGAACCAGCCGGAGCGCGGCCGCCACCAGCGGGTCAGCCCACGGGGACGCAGTTCGGTGGCGGCGGCGTCGATCAGCCGCGCTCGCAGGTACGCCTGGAAATGGGGGCCCATCGCGGGCTCCGGCCGGCTCGCCCGCAGCCGGCGGCCGAGCGCGAGCAGCTCGGGATCGCCGCCGACGATGTCGACCAGCTCGGGGTCGTCGGGAGTGAAAGCGTCCCAGTCGCGGGGAGTCATGGCGTCTCTCGCGAGGACGGCGCGGTGTTGGCGTGGGGCGTCTCGCCGCCGGCGACGATGCCGAGGCGCTGCCTGACGCCGAGCATGCCGCGGTGGATGAGCAGCTTCACCGCCCCCTCGCTCTTGCCCATGATCGTGCCGATCTGGGCGAGCTTGAGGTCCTCGCCGAGCTTGAGCGTCATCGCCGTGCGCTGCTGCGGCGGCAGCGAGTCGATCGCCGCCCAGACGCGAGCCGCCTCGTCGCGCTGGGCGACGCGCTCGTCCAGGGGTGCTCCCGGGGTGGCCACGGCCACCGCGGCGTCGAGGTCGGACTCGGGCCGCTTGGCGCGGTAGTGGTCGGCAATGGCGTTCACGCTGATCTGATAGAGCCAGGCGCTGAAGGGATGACCGCTGGGCCGGTACCGGTGGATGGCGCGGAGGGCCTTGAAGAACACCTCCGAGGTGACGTCCTCGGCGGCATCCTGGTCTCGCAGCCGGCTGTAGACGAACCGGTAGATCTGCCCGAAGTAGTGGTCGTAGAGTTCCCCGAAGGCGTCGGCGTCGCCCTTGGCGCGCTCGACCAGTTGATCCTCGTACGCCCGCGGTAGCGTCATGCCGCGGCCATGCGTACGTGTCTGGGGAACGAGAAGGGCGCGAGAGCAGTTACGGACACGAACACCTTCCAGGGCGAACTCCGCGCTCCCTGTCCCCGGTGGAGAGGCGGATGCGGAGATGGTCGCCCGGCTGGGCGGGACGCCAGGAAGTATATGGGCGCCGCCGAACCCCGGCCGCTCCCGGCCTCGGCGGGCGCCCTCTCGCTCCCGGCGGCGGCCCCGGTGCCGCCGGCGGCAGGCCGCCGCCGCCGCTCGCCGATCCGGGCCGGTGGCGACCGCACCGGCGTTCGCTCGGCCACCGGTACAATGGGCCCACGTGATCTCGCGCTACACGCCGCGTCGAATCGCCGCGATCTTCGCTGACGATGAACGGCTGCGGCGGTGGCTCGAGGTCGAGCTGCTCGCCTGCGAGGGCTGGGCGGAGCTCGGGCGCATCCCCGCCGCCGACGCACGGCGCCTCCGCGAGCGAGCCCGGGTCGACGCCGGGCGGGTTGCCGAGCTCGAGGCCGAGCAGGGACACGACGTCGCCGCCTTTGTCAGCGCCGTCCAGGAGACACTTGGCGATGAGGGTCGCTGGGTGCACTTCGGCCTGACCTCGTCGGACCTGGTCGACACCACCCTCGCCTGGCAGCTGCGCGACGCCGCCGCCGTCATCGACGAGGACGCCGCGGCGCTGCAGGCAGCGCTTGCCGAGCGCGCGGTGGAGCATCGCGGCACCGCGATGCCGGGGCGGACCCACGGCGTCCACGCCGAGCCGATCACGCTCGGGGTGAAGCTGGCCAATCATTACGACGAGGTGCGGCGCTCCCGGGCGCGCCTTGCCGGCGCCGCCGCCGAGGTGGCGGTGGGGCAGATCAGCGGGGCGGTCGGCACCCACGCCGGCGTGCCGCCGCAGGTCGAGGAGCATGTCTGCCGGGCGCTCGGTCTCGCGGTGGCGCCGGCGGCGACGCAGGTGGTGGCGCGCGATCGCCACGCCGCCCTGGTCAGCGCCGCGGCCATTCTTGGCGGCGTGCTGGAGCGGCTGGCGACGGCCATCCGGCTGCTGCAGCAGACCGAGGTCGGTGAGGCCGAGGAACCGTTCGCGGAGCGGCAGAAGGGCTCGTCGGCGATGCCGCACAAGCGCAACCCGGTGCTCTGCGAGCGCATCTGCGGCATGGCGCGGGTGCTGCGCGGCCACGCCGCCACCGCTCTCGAGGACGTCGCTCTCTGGCACGAGCGCGACATCTCGCACTCCTCTGCGGAGCGCATCGTGCTCCCCGATTGCTGCGCGCTGGTCTCCTACATGCTGCAGCTGGCCACCCGGGTCGTCCACGGCCTGGGCCTCGACCCGGCACGGATGAGCGCCAACCTCGAATGGGGCGGCGGACTGGTGTACTCCCAGCGCGTGCTGTCCGCGTTGGTGGCCGAGGGGGGCTGGCCGCGCGAGCGTGCCTACCGTGCGGTGCAGGCACTCGCGCTCGCCGCCCGGGAAGGACGGGGCGGCTTCCGCGAGCTGGTGCTGCAATCGGCGGAGATGCGCGACGCCCTGGGCGAGCAGGGACTGGCGCGAGCCTTCGACCTCGATGAGTACCTCGCCCACATCGACGACACCTTCCGCCGGCTGGGGCTGCCGCTGGACTCGGCTCCGCCGGTGCCGGCCGCGAAGCGCCCCGCCCTGGCGGTCGAGGCGGGAATCGGAGGCGGCGCCGGGCGCTGAACATGGAGGACGGTCGATGACGGCTCCCGGCACGACCCTGACCAGTGTGGAGGTGCAGGGGCTGGCGGTCTTCCGCCGCGGCAAGGTGCGGGACACCTTCGAGCTCGGTGACCGAACCCTGCTGATGGTGGCCACCGACCGCATCAGCGCCTTCGACGTGGTGCTGCCGACGCCGATCCCCGACAAGGGCGCGGTGCTCACCCAGATGTCGCGGTGGTGGTTTGCGCGCACCGCGGATGTGGTTCCCAACCACCTGCGTGACGACGACCCCACCAGCCTGCCGGCGGCCGTCGACTGGAACGCGCTGCGTCTTCGCTCGATGCGGGTGGCCCGAGGCGAGCGCGTCGACATCGAGTGCGTCGTGCGCGGCCATCTCAGCGGCTCCGGCTGGCGCGAGTACCGCGAGCAGGGAACCCTGGCCGGAGAGCCGCTGCCCGCCGGGTTGGCTGAGAGTGCGCGTCTTGCCGAACCGCGCTTCACCCCGGCGATCAAGAGCGACGACGGCCACGACGAGAACATCTCCCGCGCCCAGCTGGCCGGCATCGTCGGCACCGACCTGGCCCGCCGGCTCGAGGATGCCTCGCTGCGACTCTTCGCCGTGGCCACTCCCGCTGCCGAGGCCGCCGGGCTGATCCTCGCCGACACCAAGTTCGAGTTCGGATGGATCGACGGCCGGCTCTGCGTGATCGACGAGATGCTGACGCCAGATTCGTCGCGGTACTGGGAGGCGTCGCAGTACCGCGAAGGCACGTCACAGCCGTCGTTCGACAAGCAGTTCGTGCGCGATTATCTCGAGACCCTGACCTGGGACAAGCGGCCACCGGGTCCCGAGCTTCCCGACGAGGTCGTCTCGCGCACTCGAGAGAAGTACCTCGAGGCGATGCGCCGTCTCTGCGGGATCACCCTGTGAGCATGGGAGGGCGTCGATGAGGTTTTCCTCCGAGGTCGTGGTCACCCTGCGACCCTCGATCAACGATCCCCAGGGGCTGGTGGTGCACGACGGCCTGCGTCAGCTCGGGTTCACCGGCGTCCGCTCGGCCCGGGTGGGCAAGTACATCGAGCTGGAGGTCGAGGCGGCCGACGAGGCCAGCGCCCAGGCGGTGGTGACCCAGATGTGCGAGAAGCTGCTGCGCAACCCGGTGATCGAGGACTACCGCATCACCGTGCGGCCCCTGGGGGGCGCCCCCAGCTCGGGTTCCCCGACCTGATGCGGTTCGGCATCGCCGTGTTCCCCGGGACCTGGTCCGACCGCGACTGCGCCCACGCGGTGGGGCTGGACGGCCACCAGGCGGTGATGCTCTGGCACAAGGATCGCGAGTTGCACGGCGTCGACTGCGTCATCCTCCCCGGCGGCTTCTCCTACGGGGACTATCTGCGCTGCGGCGCGGTGGCGCGGTTCGCGCCCCTGATGGAGTCGGTGGCCGACTTCGCCCGGCGCGGCGGGCTGGTCTGGGGGATTTGCAACGGTTTCCAGATCCTCTGCGAGGCACACCTACTGCCGGGAGCCCTGCTCCGCAACGCGTCGCTGCAGTTCCGCTGCGCGCCGGCGTGGCTGCGGGTCGATACCACCGAGAGTCCCTTCACCGCGAGCTGCCGCGTCGGCGACGTGCTGCAGATCCCCGTGTCCCACGGCGAGGGCCGCTACGTCGCCGACCAGGCGACGCTCGATCAGCTGGAGCGCGAGGAGCGGGTGCTGTTCCGCTACACCCGGCCCGATGGCGGCCCGGTGGGTGCCGCCTCGCCCAACGGGTCGCTCCGCGACATCGCCGGCATCGTCAACCACGACGGCAACGTGCTGGGGATGATGCCCCACCCCGAGCGCGCCTGCGAGCCGCTGCTGGGAAGCGCCGACGGGATGCGGCTGTTCCGCTCGGTGGCGCGCAGCATGGAGCGCGAGGGCACCGCTGCGGGAGTCGGCTGAGTGGCCGCAGCGTGGCGGTGAGCGGCGCGGCTGCCCCGGCGCAGCTGCCGGATGCCGGGGTGCTCGCCGAGGTGGCGCTGAGCGCCGACGAGTATCGGCTCGCGGTGCGACGCCTGGAACGCGCGCCCAGCGAGGTCGAGCTGGGGGTGATCGGCGCCCTGTGGAGCGAGCACTGCGGCTACAAGACCAGCAAGCCGCTGCTCGGGAGGCTGCCGACGCGCGGCCCCGGCGTGCTGCAGGGACCGGGGGAGAACGCGGGCGCCGTCGACATCGGCGAGGGGCTGGCGGTGGTGTTCAAGATCGAGTCGCACAATCATCCCAGTGCGATCGAGCCCTACCAGGGAGCCGCCACCGGGGTGGGCGGCATCCTCCGCGACGTCTTCACCATGGGGGCGCGGCCCGTGGCGCTGCTCGACTCGTTGCGGTTCGGTCCCCACGACGAGCCGCGCCAGCGCTGGCTGTGCGACGGAGTCGTGGCCGGCATCGGCGGCTACGGCAACTGCATCGGGGTGCCCACCGTCGGTGGCGAGATCTACTTCGACGACTCCTACCGGCACAACTGCCTGGTCAACGCGATGTGTGTGGGCGTGATCGAGCACTCGCGCCTCACCCGCGCGTCTGCGGCTGGGCCCGGCAATCCGGTGCTGCTGGTGGGCGCCGACACCGGCCGCGACGGCATCCACGGTGCCACCTTCGCCAGCGTCGAGCTGGATGAGTCCTCGGAGGAGCGCCGTCCGGCGGTGCAGGTGGGTAATCCCTTCCTGGAGAAGTGCCTGATGGAGGCTTGCCTCGAGCTCGCCGGGGATCCCCGGGTGGTCGCGGTCCAGGACCTCGGGGCCGCCGGCCTGGCGAGCAGCACCGCCGAGCTCGCCCACCGCGGCGGCTGTGGCATCGAGGTCGACGTCGCCCAGGTCTCGCGCCGGGAGCGCGGCATGACCGCCTACGAGGTGATGCTCAGCGAGTCGCAGGAGCGGATGCTGCTGGTGGTGCAGGCGGGTGCGGAGGACGCCGTGCGCGCCGTCTTCGACCGGTGGGACCTGCACTCCGACATCGTCGGTCGCATCACCGACACCGCCCGACTGGTGGTGCGCGACGGCGACGCGGTGGTGTGCGACCTGCCGTTGGAGATGCTGATCGACGAGGTGCCGCTGCGCCATCCGGCTTCCCGACCGCCGGCGGCGACGCCGGCGCTGCTGGCCCATGACCCGCTGGCCGAGAGGCCTCCGTGGCCGGCGGGTGAGGCGCTGCTGCGTCTGCTCGGCAGCCCCAACATCGGCAGCCGGCGCCCGATCTTCCGCCGCTACGACCACCAGGTGGGCGATGACACGGTGATCGCTCCCGGTGCGGATGCGGCCCTGCTGCGGATCAAGGAGACCTCCCTCGCGCTCGCGCTCACCACCGATGGCAACGCGCGGTACGGAGTCCTCGATCCGCGACGCGGCGCCGCCATCGCCGTCGCCGAGGCGGCGCGCAACCTCAGCGCCCTCGGCGCGGAACCGGTCGCGGTGACCAATTGCCTCAATTTCGGCAACCCCGAGAAACCCGAGGTCTTTTGGCAGCTGCAGCAGGCGGTGGAGGGGATGAGCGAGGCCTGCGAAGCGCTTGGCACCCCGGTTGTCAGCGGCAACGTCAGCCTTTACAACGACACCACCGGTGTCAGCATCGATCCCACTCCGGTGATAGGAATGGTGGGCCGGCTCGAGGATGCCCGCCGCCACGTGCGGGCCGCCCTTGCCGCTCCCGGTGACAGCGTGGCACTGGTCGGTCCGATCGCTGCCGAACTCGGTGGCAGCGAGTACCAGCGTCTTGCCCATGCGGTCAACGCCGGCCCTCGGCCCGAGCTCGACCTCGGGCTCGAGGCGCGCGTGCAGGCGCTGGTGCGCGCCGCCGTCGCTGCCGGGCTCCTGCATTCCGCCCACGACTGTGCCGAGGGTGGGCTGGCGGTGGCGCTGGCTGAGTCGGCGATCCTCGGCGGGCTGGGCTGCCGGCTCGAGCTCGCCGAGGCCGAGGCGAGCGGGCCTCCCTCGCAGGGCGCCGGTATACTGTTCGGTGAGAGCCAGTCACGGTTCGTGATCAGCTACTCCGGGGAGAGCGCATTGCAGCTCGCTCAGCTGGCGCAAGAGCACCGCGTTCCCTTCCGAGTCCTCGGCACGGTGGGTGGTGACCGTATCGTCATCGGGCAGATCGTCGACGTCTCGCTGGCCGACGCCCGCACCGCCTACGACGATGCCCTGACGGGGCCCGCCACCGCCACGGTCGGTCATGGCTGACGGCGAGCAGATCGTCATCGACCTTGGCGACGAGCCGCTCGACCGCCTCCATGAGGAGTGTGGCATCTTCGGGGTCTACGCCCCCGATGAGGACGTCGCCAATCTCACCTATTTCGGCCTTTATGCCCTGCAGCATCGCGGTCAGGAGTCGGCCGGCATCGCGGTCGGCGACGGGCGCGGGGTGCGAGTCCACAAGGACATGGGGCTCGTCGCCCAGGTCTTCGACCAGGAGACGCTGAGCAATCTGCGCGGCCGCATCGCGGTCGGCCATACCCGCTACAGCACCACCGGCAGCGCTCGCCTGCCGAATGCCCAGCCGATGCTCTTCGAGCACGGCCAGCTCGGCCCCGTCGCCTTGGGACACAACGGCAACCTGGTCAACACCGGCGAGCTGCGCGCCGATCTGAGCGAGCGGGGGGTCGAGTTCGAGACCACCACCGACAGCGAGGTGATCGGGGCCCTGCTGGCGCGGACGCCGGGGGACACGCTCGAGATCGTGCTGCGCCGGGCCCTGCCCCGGCTCGAGGGGGCCTACTGCCTGCTCTTCGGCACCCGCGATTCGCTGGTGGCGGCACGCGATCCGCTCGGGATCCGTCCGCTCTGCATCGGCCGGCTGGGTCCGGTGGACGCTCCCGGTGGCGATGGCTACATCGTCGCCAGTGAGACCTGTGCCCTCGACGTGGTCGGCGCCACCTTCGTGCGCGAGGTCGAGCCGGGCGAGATCGTCAGCGTCGCCGCCGACGGCATCGGCAGCGCTCGCATCCCCCGCCTGGTGCCGCGTCGGGCGATGTGCTCGTTCGAGTTCATCTACTTCGCCCGTCCCGACAGCGTGATGATGGGTCGGGCGCTGTACGAGGCGCGGGTCAACATGGGCCGCGAGCTGGCGCGTGAGGCACCGGTGGAGGGCGACATCGTCATCGCCCTCCCCGACTCGGGCACGCCGCATGCGGTCGGCTTCGCCGAAGCCTCCGGCATCCCCTTTGCCGAGGGGATGATCAAGTCGCGCTACATCACCCGCACCTTCATCGAGCCCAGCCAGCGACTGCGCGAAGCCGGCATCCGGCTGAAGTTCAATCCCATGCGCCATGTCCTCCAGGGCAAGCGGGTGGTGGTGGTCGACGACTCGATCGTGCGCGGCACCACCAGCCGGCGCATCGTCGACGAGCTGCGCCGCGCCGGCGCCGCCGAGGTGCACATGCGCGTCGCCTCGCCGCCGATCGTCTGGCCCTGCTTCATGGGCATCGACATCGCCTCGCGGCGCGAGCTCATCGCCGCCAACCACACCGAGACCGAGATCGCCGCCCTCATCGACGCCGACTCGCTGCGCTACCTCAGCATCGAGGGGCTGAAGCGAGCGGTGAAGCAGCAGAGCGGCGAGGGTTTCTGCTTCGCCTGCTTCGACGGCGACTATCCGCTCCAGGTGCCGCTGCAGCTGGAGATGGACAAGTTGGCCTTGGAGAGTTAGGGCCCAGGCCAAGGCAGGCTCGGCGAATCTTGCGTAGGGCAGACGCGCCGGCTTCACGCTGCTTGACGCGATTCCCGCCGGCGCACCGTTCGCCGGGTTCCTCGGCGAGGCCATCTGACATGACCGGCGCCGCGTTTTGGGCGCAAGCTTGACAGCGTGGCCGTACCGGACATTCATTACGACGTCTACGGCCAGGGCAGGCCTGCCATCTTTGTCCACGGGTCGTTTGGATGGGGCGTGGACACATTCCCTGAGCAGCGGACACTCGCTGATCTCGTGCGCGTGGTGCTGATCGATCGCCGCGGTTTCGGACAGAGCCGAGACATCCAGTCCGACGGATGGCCTGGCGACCTGCGGGACCTGCTCGATGTGGTGACGCGATTGGGTCCCGCGCACCTCGTCGGGCACTCGTACGGCGCCATAGTCACGCTGCTGGCTGCCGCGGCTCGACCCCATCTCGTGTTATCGCTGGTGACGGTCGAGCCGCCGATGTTCACTCTGGCGACCGACGACAGCGATGCCCAAAGGATCGTCGAGGATGCTGCTCATGTCTACGCGCACGCCTCCGGAATGCAGGTAGACGAGTTCGTCGCCGCGTTTGGCGCCGCGGTCTTGGGTCGGAAGCCGCAGGCGACCAGGAAACGGACGGCTACGTGGACTGACATGGACTGGGCCGCGGCCGACGCCACGCGACGGGCGCGATGGCCCGGCGACGCGTCCGTGAACTGGAGTCAGCTTCGAGACACCACGTTTCCCAAGCTCAGCGTCGGGGGTGGTTGGCCAGCTGAGAGTGGCTATCCCCATCGCGTTGGGCGCGCGTTCAGAGCCGTGGTTGAGAGCGTCGCCGCGCGAACGGGTGGAGAGGTGGTCGTCTTCGATCGCTCTACCCATAACCCCCAGGTGGAGCAGTCGACGGAATTCAACGAGATGCTCAGGCGCCTCTACTCGACGTAGCCACCGCCCTCCGTATCGAGGCACGAGCGGACTTCAGCGCCGGACTGAGGCCGCTACGCTCCGACTACCCGAGATCAGATCGCCGACCGGCACAGCGCTCACGCGCCGAGGATGGGCAAGCTGGCGCTGGGGCGCAGCACCGATGCTGCAAGGCTCCGGGGCACCGGCTGGGACCCGTTCGGAAGCGCCTCACCCGCCTTGCGTCGCCTCCGCCGGCTGTGTATCGTGCACGCCCTCACTGATTCCCACAGGGGGGCCCCACCATGTACGGCACTCTGGCGCGCGCACGGGTGAAGCCCGGCAAGGCGGACGAGCTGGCTCGTGTCTTTGAGCAGAACGTCGAGCTTCCGGAAGGATCAATCTCGGTATCCGTCCTGCGCACCGATTCTGATCCCGACCAGGTGTTCATCACCGGTGTCTTCGCGAGTCGCGAAGCGTATCAGCGCAACGCCGCCAGTCCCGAGCAGGATGCCCGCTTCCGGCGCATGCGTGAGCTGCTGGTGGCCGACCCTGAGTGGCACGACGGCGAGGTGATCTTTGCTCGCCACCGGGCTGAGGCCGAATCCCGAGCCTGACCTATTGCCCCCAGGCGGAGCTGCGCCAGGTCCAGACCTGGTTCCAGTCCTGGGAGCCGAGCCGTCCCGCGAGGGCGATCAGGTTCTTGCCACCCGGGTCGGAGACCAGGCCTCCGACCACCTCCGGCGCGGTCGGTGTGCTGAGCTGCTGCCAGGCGCCGGCGGCGTAGCTCCAGGTGGTGCTCTGCGGGTGCGCGGCCGAGGCTGACTGGACCAGCAGCAGCGTTCGCGTCTGCGGGTCGAACGCGAGACGGATCGGGACCGACGGTTCGAGCAGCAGCCCCGCGGGAGGCTGGCGCGTCCAGCTCGCGCCGTTCCAGATCCAGGTGGCGTTGCTGCCGGCATCGACCAGGACGATGCGTCCCAGAGCCTGGTCGTAGGCCATCGCCGGTCCGCGCCCGACGGCTGGACCGGAAGCAGGTGCGCTGCGACTCCAGGCACCGTTGCCGTACGTCCAGGTCTGCACCGGCTCAGCAGGTCGGGGCTGGGTGACCAGCACCAACGCTCCGTGCGCGTCGTCGTCGACCAGACCCACCGGCTGCCCCGAGCTCGGTTGGCCGCCGGTCGCCACCCGGATCCAGGTTGACCCGTCCCACACCCAGGTGTCGTCCAGGGCACGGCCCGCGGCCGACGTCCCGCCGAACAGGACCAGGTGGCGGGTGGCCGGGTTGTAGGTGATCGCCGCGCCGCTGCGGGCGGGCGGGGAGGCAGCCGGATGCGCCTGCTTCCAGGCTCCGCCGGCGAAGGTCCAGGTGTCGCCGAGCACGGTGCCCGCCGGGTCGCTGCCGCCGTATAGGACCACCTGTCCATCGGCCGCATCGAAGCCGACAGAGGGGGCCGTTCGCGGCGGCGGTGCGACCGCCAGCACCGACGCCGCGGGTGCCCGCGGCGGGGCGCTCGCGGACGGCGGCGCCGGTGCCGTTGTCGGCGCCGGCGCGATATTGACGGCGTGGCGCTGTCCCGGTGCCGGGGTCGGAGCGCCGCTCCGGCGCAGCAGCGTGGCGGCGGTGACCGCTCCGAGCACGGCGACGATGATGGTGGCGATCAGCGGCACCCGCCAGTCGCGCGGGAACGACCGTCGCACCGTCCCCGGAGCTGGTGGTGCCGACGTCGGGACTCCCGCCGGTGCGGCATCGCCCGGGTCGCGCACGGCGAAGGTCGAACGGCCGAGCGAAGCCTGCTGAACGACGACGCGGTCCGCGGCGGCGAGCGCGCTGCGGTCATCGCCGCGGGCCAGGGCCTCGATCACGTCGCCGACCGAGTGACGTGGTACCTGGAGAAGGGCGAGGGTGCGGTGGCTCTCGCGGTTGCCTTCGATCAGGATGCGCAGCGCCGGATCGTGCGGGGTGAGCACCAGCGTCGTCGTCGCCGCAACCCGCTCCGGCGACGGTGGCGCACCCGCAGTGAGCGAGCGGTCGACCGCCCTGCCGGTCACCTCGATGGCGGCGACCACCTCGTCGAGCGGACCGCTCAGCTGCGCCACCCAGCGGGTGTCCGCCCTGGCGCTGAGCGCGATGAAGTCCCCGACCAGCTCGGTCAGCGTCCGCGACGACGGGGTGGCAGCGCGCGAATCGCCGTCGTCATCGGTGGTGGTGGCACCGTCCTGCTGTTCCTCGAGCAGGCAGTACGACATTCCCGCCGCGGCGAACTGGTGCAGCCACGGGTCGCTCTGTTCGGGCTCGACGATGATGTTCATCACATGCGGTGGGCTGACGCCGACCCGGGCGCTGCGCGAGGCAGGCGAACCTGGCAGGTCGCGTCGCACCCAAGGGTACGGTGCAAACCCCGTCCGAGCATCACCGCCGCGAGGTTCTCGCGCTGCTCGGAGGGTTGCGATCTTTTCCTGATGAGAGCGTGGGCATGATTGCCGCGTCCATCGGTGTGATGACATGGGGGTCGGGCGGCGGTGGTGCGAGGTGACCGCCGGGCAGCCGCCGGCCGTCGCCGCGGTCCCAAGAGCCCTCGCCGCGGGCCTCGCGAGGCCCCCCGGGATCACCCGCCGGCGCCCGGCGGCGAGTTCGAGCCCCGGTACACTTAGGCCGTCTTGGAGCTCCCCCGGCGATCCCGCCGCCGGTCCTCCCGCCACCCCAACCGAGGCTCCACGTGGGCGACCTCCGCTACGCCGACGCCGGCGTCGACATCGACGAGGGCAACCGCGCCGTCGCCCTGATCAAGCGCACCGTCGCCTCCACCCACACCGCGCCGGTGCTGGGCAACATCGGCGCCTTCAGCGGGCTGTTCGCCTTCCCCCCGGGACGTTTCCGCGACCCGGTGCTGGTGGCCAGCGCCGACGGGGTGGGCACCAAGATCAAGATCGCCATCGCCGCCGGACGCCACCGCGGGGTGGGCGTCGACCTGGTCAACCACTGCATCAACGACATCCTCTGCAGCGGGGCCGAGCCACTCTTCTTCCTCGACTACTTCGCCACCGGTAAGCTCAATCCCGAGCAGCTCGCGGAGATCGTCGACGGCATCGCACAGGCCTGCCGCGAGGCATCGTGCGCGTTGATCGGCGGCGAGACCGCCGAGATGCCCGGGCTGTACGGGCTCGGCGACTACGACCTCGCCGGGTTCATCGTCGGCGCCGTCGAGCGCGATGCCATCATCGACGGCAGCGGGGTGCAGGCCGGCGACGCGGTCCTCGGCATGCCCAGCTCGGGACTGCACACCAACGGGTATTCGCTGGTGCGACACATCGTCCACGAGCGTGAGCTCGATTACGAGGCGGTGCTCCCCGGCACCGACAGGCCGCTGGCCGATCTGCTGCTCGAGCCGCACCGGTCGTATCTCGCCGCGGTCAACGAGCTGCGGGTGACGGTCGGCGTGCGCGCCCTGGCCCACATCACCGGCGGCGGGCTGAAGGAGAACGTGCCCCGGGTGCTGCCCCAGGGTCTCGGCGTCGAGCTGCAGCGGGACGCCTGGCGCGTTCCCCCGCTGTTCGAGGCGATCGAGCGCGCCGGGGGCGTCCACCCTGACGAGATGTGGCGGACCTTCAACATGGGGATCGGCATGGTGGCGGTGGTGCCCGCCGCCACCGCCGGCTCCGTCGGCGCGGCCGCCGGTCTGCCGGTGCTGCGCATCGGCGAGGTGGTGGAGCAGTCTGGGCCGGAGCGGGTGGTGCTGCGCTGATGCGCTGTACGACTCCACGCCGCCGCGGGCGCTGCCCGCGGTAGCGCCGATCGCCGACGTGGAGCGCACGCGCGTCGCGGTCCTGGTCTCGGGGGCGGGAACCAATCTGCGCGCGCTGCTCGACGCCTGCGCCCGGCCAGAGTACCCGGCGCAGATCGTGCTGGTGATGAGCAATCGCCCCAGCGCGCCGGCGCTCGAGCTGGCCCGCGCCGCCCGGGTCGATGCGGTGGCGATGCCGGTCTCGCAGTTCGGCGGCGACGGCAGCGCGCGCGACCGCGCGCTCCGTGACCTGCTGCGCGCCGCCGCCGTCGAGCTGGTGGTCTGCGCCGGCTACGACCGGATGCTGGGCGAGGTCGTCCTGGAGGCGTTCCCGGACGCGATCATCAACATCCATCCTTCGCTGCTGCCCGCGTTCGGCGGGGGCATGCGCGCCGTGGAGGAGGCGCTCGAGTACGGCGTCAAGGTGAGCGGATGCACCGTGCAGCTGCTGGAAGCGGGCGAGCCCGACGGGGGGCCGATCATCCTTCAGGGCACGGTTGCCGTTCTCGAGAACGATGACGTCGACAGCCTGCGTCAGCGCATCCACGAGCAGGAGTGGCGGCTGGTGCCGGAGGCGGTGGCGCTGTGGTGCCGCGGTCGGCTGCGCCGGGAGGGCCGGCGGGTGCGCCTGCTGCCGGCTGGTCAGCCCGAGGGCGGGGCTGCGGCGCCGGCGCTGAGCGCGGTCACGCGACGAGAGGAGAAGAGGCGATGACGCTGCGGGCGCTGCTGGGGCCACACGACAAGACCGGGCTGGTCGACTTCGCGCAGGGACTGCGCGAGGCCGGCGTGGAGCTGATCGCCACCGACGGCAGCCGGCGAGCTCTGGCCGCGGCAGGCATCGAGGCGCGCCCGGTTGCCGACGTCACCGGCTTCCCGGAGATGCTGGACGGCCGGGTGAAGACGCTGCATCCGGCGGTGCACGCGGGCATCCTCGCCCGCCGGGACCTTCCCGATCACATGGCGCAGCTGCAGCAGCACGGCTTTGCCCCCATCGACATCGTCGCCGTCTCCCTCTATCCCTTCCGCGAGGCGGTGGCGCGCGGCGCCTCGCATGAGGAGACGACGGAGAACATCGACATCGGTGGCCCCACCATGATCCGCGCCGCCGCCAAGAACGCTGACGCCGTCGCCGTTGTCGTCTCGGCTCGACAGTACGGCGTGGTACTCGCCGACCTCCGCAGCCAGGGGGCCGTCAGCGAGGCGACCCGCCGCCGGCTCGCCGCCGAGGCCTTCGCCCATGTCGCCGCCTACGACACCGCCGTCGCCGCCTACCTGGCGGGTGAGCTGGGAGCCGAGGAGGCGATGCCGGAGAGTTACACGGTGGGCGGCCCACGGTTGCAGGAGCTGCGCTACGGCGAGAACCCCCATCAACGCGGGGCGCTGTACGCGATCCCAGGTCCGCCCGGCGGTCTGGCTCACGCGCGCCAGCTGCAGGGACCGGCGCTGTCCTTCACCAACTGGCTCGACGTCGACGCCGCCCGCCGTCTGGTCAGCGATTTCGACGATCCCGCGGCGACAGTGATCAAGCACACCAATCCCTGTGGCTTTGCCGTCGGTGCCGACGCTGTCGACGCCTATCGGCGTGCCTACGAGTGCGACCCACGGGCTGCCTACGGCGGCGTCGTCGCGGTCAACCGCGTCCTCGACCTGGTCGCGGCCGAGGAGGTGGCGAAGACCTTCCTCGAGGCGGTGGTCGCGCCCGCCATCGAGCCCGACGCGGCCCAGCGGTTGGCGCGCAAGGAGCGGCTGCGCGTGCTGGTGGTCGAGCGCCCGTCGTGTGCGGGTCAGATGGACGTGCGCAGCATCGACGGCGGCCTGCTGGTGCAGACCCTCGACCGCGTTTCCCTCGACCGCAGCGCCATGCGCGTGGTGACCCGCCGCCAGCCAAGCGAGCGGGAGTGGGAGCAGCTGCTGATCGCCTGGCGGGTGTGCCGCCACGTGAAGTCCAACGCGGTGGTCTTCGTCAAGGATGGGATGGCGGTGGGAGTCGGCGCCGGCCAGATGTCGCGGGTCGAGGCGGCCGAGGTCGCGGCCCGGCGCGCCGGCGAGCGTGCTCGGGGATCGGTGGCCGCCTCAGACGCGTTCTTCCCCTTCCCCGACGGTCTCGAGGTCTGCGCCCAGGCGGGAGCGGTCGCGATGATCCAGCCCGGCGGCAGCAATCGCGACGAGGAGGTGATCGCGGCCGCCGACGGGCTGGGAATGACGATGGTGATGACCGGGGAACGTCATTTCCGCCACTGAGCCGGCGGCGACGGGCCATGCCTTCGACGCCGACACCCAGGTCACTCCGGTGGGGGACGGCCGCTGGCACGGCGAGGTGTCGCCGCGCTGGAGCATCGGTCAGTATCCGAACGGCGGCTACATCCTCGCCATCGGTCTGGCGGCGGTGCGCGCCACCCTTCCCCATCCCGACCCCGTCGCGGTGTCGGCGCACTTTCTCAGCCCGACCGAGCACGGTCTGGTCGACGTCGAGGTCGAGCCGGTGCGTGCCGGACGGGCTCACTCCACCGCGGCGGCGCGGCTGCTCCAGGGCGGCACCGAGCGAGCCCGCCTGCTGGCGACCTACGGCGATCTCGCCGCCGCGCGGGGACCCACGGTGGTGATCGCCTCGCCGCCATTGCTGCCTCCTCCGGAGGAGTGCACCGGTCAGGAGGCCACCGGCCCGCTCCCCAGCGGCCTCGACCCAGCGATCCGGCGGCGCTTCGACCTGCGGCTCGACCCCGCCACCAGCGGCTGGTTCGCGGGAGCGCCCTCCGGCAGGGGTGAGCTGCGCGGCTGGCTGCGCTTCGCCGACGGCCGCGAGCCGGACACCGCCGCCCTCCCGCTGCTCGTCGACGCCCTGCCGCCGGCCGTCTTCGACCTGGCCACCGGCGGCTGGGTGCCGACCATCGAGATCAGCGTGTACGTGCGTGGCCGGCCGGCGCCGGGCTGGCTCGCCTGCCGGACGGCCACCCGCTTTCTCATGGACGGCTACCTCGAGGAGGACGCCGAGCTCTGGGACAGCCGGGGCCGGATGGTCGCCCAGTCACGCCAGCTGGCCCGCCTGAACCGTGGCCCCTAGGATCGATCGCCGCATCTAACCGTCCAGGGTTGGTACCGTTTCTTCTCCGGGCGCCGGTATCACCAACCGGTCGGCACTGCAGGGGAGGTGCCGCCGAGTCCCCCGCCATCGGTCGCCGAGCCCTCTGCCAGCCCGTGGTACCGCCTGCGCGTGTCGGTCAGCACTCCTCCCCCATTCCACCGTCGTCCGCGCCGGGCCCGTGCCCGCCTCGACCCGGCGCTGCGGGCGCGGCTGCTCGGCCGCCGCGTTCAACGACGGTCCCCGGGCCACCTGGCGCTGATCATCGTCGGCTGCCTGATCGCCGCGATGGTGGCGGTCTGGGGTGGGTCCCAGGCGGCCCTGGCCCTCCTCGACAGCACCGTCGGGCGGCTCCCCCAGGCGCAGACCTTCGGAGCCGACACCCTGGTGTACGACCGCCACGGGGTGCTCCTCGCCGACATGCACCCGCCCTACGACACCCGGCAGCCGGTGCCCCTCTCCCAGGTGTCCCCCCTGGTGCAGCAGGCGACCGTCGCGGTCGAGGACCGTGAGTTCTGGCACGAGGGTGCCGCCGATCCGTTGCGTCTCGCCTCGGCCGCGTGGCAGGACCTGCTGCACGGCGCCAGTCAGGGCGCCAGCACCATCACCATGCAGCTCGCCAAGGTCCTCTATCTGCAGAACAGCTACAGCCGCACCATCGGTTTCAAGGTGCGCCAGCTGTTCATGGCCAGGCATCTCGAGACGCAGATGAGCAAGACGCAGATCCTCGAGACCTACCTCAACGACATCCCCTATGGTCACGGCGCCACCGGCATCGAGGCAGCGGCGCGGGTGTACTTCGAGACCGACGCCAGCAGGCTCGACCTGGCCCAGTCGGCGATGCTCGCCGGCCTGCCCAACGCTCCCACCGGGCTTGACCCGCTGCGCCACCCCGACGCCGCCAAGGCTCGCCAGCTCGAGGTGCTCCAGGCAATGGTCGACGTGGGCATGATCAACCGCGCCCAGGCGGCGACCGCCGCCGCCGAGCCGCTGCACCGCGGCAGCGGTCGGGCCGACGACGTCAATCGGGCCCCGGCCTTCGTCAATGCGGTCGCGTCAGAGGTGCACAACAAGCTCCACCTGGATCCCTACCGCGCCGGGCTGCGGGTGGTGAGCACCCTCGACCTCGGAGTGCAGGGCAAGGCGGAGCAGACCGTGGCCTCCCAGGTTGCTGCCATCTCCAGCCACAACGTGACGGACGGGGCGCTGGTGAGCATCGACCCCCCCAGCGGCGAGGTGATCGCCTACGTGGCCAGCGCCGGGCCCAACGTGCCGGGAGCGCAGATCGACCTGGCCGCGCATCCACGCCAGCCGGGGTCGACCTTCAAGCTGTTCACCTACGCCACCGCCCTCGCCGAGAAGAAAGTCACCATGGCCAGCCCGGTCGAGGACTCGCCGTTGACCCTGCCCACCGGCGGTGGCCCCAACGGGATGCAGCCCTACCAGGTGCGCAACTACGACATGAAGTACCACGGAACGGTGCCGGTGGCCGAGGCGCTGGGCAACTCGCTGAACATCCCGGCGGTCAAGGTCGAGCTCGCGGCGGGGACCGCCAACGTGGTGCACACCGCTCGCGACATGGGCATCACCACCCTCGACAAGGCCGACGGCAGCTACGGTCCGAGCCTGACGCTCGGCTCGTACCCGGTGCCGCTGTGGGAGATGGCCCAGGCCGGCACCGTCTTCGCTGCCGCCGGGGTGTTGCACCCCGCCCACGTGATCATCTCCGCCAAGGACGCCGACGGCCATGAGCTGATGCCGGCGGCGGCGGCCGGACGGCAGGTGCTCGATCCCGGCGTCACCTACATCATCAACGCCATCCTCACCGACGACCGCAACCGGCAGATGGAGTTCGGTGCTCGATCCGCGCTGACCCTCGAACGACATCTGGTGGCGGCCAAGACCGGGACCACCACCGATTTCAAGGACAACTTCACCGTCGGCTGGACCCCCAGGCTGGTCACCGCCACCTGGGTCGGCAACGCCAACAACACCGCCATGCGCGGCACCACCGGCATCACCGGCGCCGCCCCGATGTGGCACGCCTTCATGAGCCAGGCGCTGGAGAACATCAGCGACGGCTGGCCCAGCGCGCCCGGCGACGTGTACCACGCCTCGATGGGCGACCGCGACGGCTGGTTCCTCAACGGCACCGGTCCACAGGCCGGGGACCAGGGGGTGAACACCGACAACGGCTGCCGCTTCTGGAGCTTCAACAACAGCAACTACTTCTGGTGCGGCGGCGGACCGTCGGGCCTCCCCGGCGACCCACTCGGCCAGGGTGACCAGGGTGGCCAGCCGGTGCCGCTTCCCACCGGTGTCCCACCCCCGCCGGCGCAGGGCGGGCACCACCACCGCTGAGTTCGCCGTCGCCCGCTCGGTATCATCGCCGCGCCGGCGGATCCGCAGCCGGCCTGGCATGGAGGAAGCGGCTTGGCCGTCGCTGGCGGCGACATCCTCGCTCTGCACGCCGCGCAGACCCCCGACAAGCCGGCGCTGATCACCGACGACGGTCAAACCGTCACCTATTCCCGGCTCAACCGCCGCGCCAACCGATGTGCCGCGGCGCTCCGGTCGCTGGGGGTCGGCCCCGGCGATCGCTGCCTGCACATGCAGTACAACGGCGTGGTCGGCTTCGAGCTCGCTCACGCCCTGCGCAAGCTCCGCGCGGTGGCGACGCCGATCAACTACCGGCTGCGGGGGGCCGAGATCGCCTACGTGCTCAACGACAGCGGGGCGGTGGTGATCCTCGCCGGGCCCGAGTTCGTGCCGGTGATCGACGCGGCGCGCGCCGCGGCCGAGCGAGCCGACGAGCGCAGCTGGATCGCGGTGGGACCGGCGCCGCCGGGATGGCGGCCGTACGAGGAGATACTCGCCGGCGCCAGCGATGCGGAGCCGGAGTCACCGGCGGACATCACCGGCCCGACGATGATCTACACCGCCGGCACCACCGGCGATCCCAAAGGCGCCTACCGGCCCTCGGGGGTGGACCCGACGGTGATCCTGGAATGGGTGGAGCGATTCCGGCTCAGCCCCGACGACGTGCATCTGCTCGCCGGGCCGGCGTATCACAGCGCCCCCGGGGCCTTCTCTGGTCTGCAGCAGATCATCGGCGCCACCTGCGTCATCATGCGCCACTTCGATCCCGAGACCGCGCTGCGATTGATCGAGCAGCACCGCGTCACCTCCACCTTCATGGCCCCGATCCTCGTCAAGCGCATCCTCGACCTTCCTGATGCGGTGCGGGCCCACTACGACGTCTCGTCGATGCGCGCATTGATCGTCGCCGCAGCTCCGTTTCCCGCCGATGTCAAGCGGCGTGCGGTCGACTACTTCGGTGATTGCGTGTATGAGTTCTACGGTGCCACCGAGACGGGGATCGTCACCCTGATCGGGCCGGGTGAGCTGCTGAAGCACCCCAACTCCTGCGGCCGTCCCTGCGATGGGGTCGAGGTGCGGCTGCTCGACGACGACGGCAACCAGGTTCCCCAGGGCCAGCCGGGCGAGCTCTGGTCCAGGGGCCGGGGACTCTTCGGCGAGTACCTCAACAAGCCGGAGGCGACGCAGCGCAACTTCCGCGACGGCTTCTTCACCGTCGGCGACATCGCCTACGCCGACGCCGACGGATACATTCACATCTGCGACCGGAAGATCGACATGATCATCAGCGGCGGGGTCAACATCTATCCCGCCGAGATCGAGGCGGTGCTGCACACCCATCCCGCGGTCGAGGATTGCGCGGTGATCGGCGTTCCCGACAGCGAGTGGGGGGAGTCGATCAAGGCGGTGGTGAAGCGTCGCGAGCACAGCGCCGCCGACGCCGATGAGCTGATCGCCTTCTGCGGCAGCAGGCTGGCCGGTTACAAGCGGCCTCGCTCGGTGGACTTCGTGGACGAGTTCCCCCGCGACGCGGCCGGCAAGCTGCTCAAGCGCCTCATCCGTGACCGTTACTGGGAGGCCACCGGCCGCCGCATCTGAACGGCCCGCTCGCGGTCCGGCGTCGCGGTTTGGGTGGTCGGCGCCGGCCCGGCGGAGACCCTGCGGTGGCCGCGTAGACTGAGTGGCCATGGCGGTATCGCCGGTGCGGCCGGCCCCCTCCCGTAAGCCGCGTCCCCGGTGGGCGGCGAACATCCTCACCTACAGCGCGTCCTACACGGTCGACGTCACCTATCGCTGCGCCAAACGATGCGGCTACTGCGAGTACCGCAGTGACGAGGGCGGGCTGGTCTCGTGGGAGCGGATCGACGCGCAGCTCGACGAGGCGGCTCGGCTCGGTGTGCGCGAGGTGCTGGTGATGTCGGGTGAGGAGCCCTGGTTGCTGCCCGACCTCGGTCTGCGCGGGGAGGCGGACTTCGTCGAGCGGGTCGCAGAGATCTGCCGCCGCGCTCTGCGACGGGGACTGCTGCCCCACAGCAACGTCGGTCTGCTCTCCCACCAGGGTCTGGCAGCGCTGAAGCCGTTCAACGTCAGCATGGGTCTGATGCTCGAGGCCGGCACCGACCAACTGCGTGCCCACGCCTACGGCGGCGGCAAGCGTTTCGCCGACCGGCTGCGCCACATCGAGGACGCCGGGCGGCTGCGCATCCCGTTCACCACCGGCATCCTGGTCGGCATCGGTGAGGCCTCTGAGGATCGGGAGCGCGCCCTGGGGATGATCGCCGCGGTCCATCAGCGGTTCGGTCACGTTCAGGAAGTCATCGTCCAGAACTTCGTGCCCAAGCCGGCGACGCCGATGGAGGACTGGCCGGCCGCCGACCTCGGCACCATGCTCGACGCCGTGCGGCTGGCGCGCCGGATCCTGCCCCCATCGATCACCGTGCAGGTGCCACCCAATCTGCTCGAGGGCGGCTGGACGCAGCTGGTCGAGGAGGGCGCCCGCGATCTCGGCGGGATCTCCGCCAACGGCGACAGCGTGTCCCCGGACCATGCCTGGGAGGCCGTCGACGCCTACGCCTCCACCGCCCGCAGCATCGGCTTCGTGCTCCACGAGCGGCTGCCCGTGTACCCACAGGTCGATGCCGACCTGCAGCCGGCCGCCGACGAGCTGCGCCGCTCGCTGGTCGGGGACGAGGTCACCTACGTCATCTGCCGCAACGTCAACATCAGCAACGTCTGCGTCGGCTCCTGCAGCTTCTGCGGCTTCATGCGCCGGAGCCATCACGCGGCCGGTGCCTGGCACCACGACGACGGCACCATCTTCGCCAAGATCGAGAACGCGGTCGAGCGCGGTGCCACCGAGGTCTGCATGCAGAGCGGGCTGCAGCCGGCACTCGATCTCGAGTACTTCGAGAACCTCTTCCTCCGCATCAAGGCACGCTGGCCGGACCTGCACATCCACGCGCTCAGCCCCGAGGAGATGCGCTACATCGCCGAGCTCGCCGGCCGGCCCGCGGGATACTGCATCGAACGCCTTCGCGACGCGGGACTGGGCACCATGCCGGGGACGGCGGCGGAGATCCTGGTCGAGGAGGTCCGGCGGGTGATCTGTCCCGAGAAGCTCACCACTGCGGACTGGGTCGAGGTGGTTCGGGCAGCTCACCGGGCTGGGGTACGGACCTCCAGCACGGTGATGTTCGGGCATCTCGAGTCGTGGGATCACCGCATCGAGCACCTCCGGGTGATCCGCGACCTGCAGCGCGAGACCGGCGGTTTCACTGAGTTCGTGCTCCTCCCCTTCCAGGTCGAGCGCAACGCGCTGGGACGGCACTACGGCATCACCGAGAGCCCGTCGCTCGATGAGGTGCTGCGCTACACGGCGCTCAGCCGGCTCTACTTCGGCGCCGAGCTTCCCAACATCCAGTCGTCATGGGTGAAGCTGGGTCCCGATGGCGTCGCCGAGTCGCTGCGCTGGGGAGCCAACGACTTCGGGGGCACCCTGATGGAGGAGTCGATCTCCCGCGCCAGCGGCGCCGACCACGGCCAGAACCTCGAGCCCGAGGAGATCGAGGGCTGGATCCGGGGCGCCGGCCGGGCGCCCCGCGAGCGCACCACCGTCTACGGAACGGTCCTGCGGCGGCCAAGAGACCGGGGGCCGATCCCCCGCGGGTTGCGCCCGATCCCCGTCAACGCCGTCGCGCGGCCGACCATGGCGGGTGGTTAGACGCGCTCGGCGGAGCGCACCTTGCCGCGCGTGGTCAGCAGACGGAGGATCTCGCGCCGGCGCTCGGTGGTCAGCAGTCCAGACCTGGCGTCGGACTGCCGCGCGCCGCTCATCTCATTGCGGTCGCAGTCGCGCTCCCCGTTCCAGGCGCGCCTGGTCGTCGACGCAGTAGCGCGCCGCCGGCTTGACCTCGAGACGCTCGTCACTGATGGGGCGGCCACACACCTCGCAGACGCCGTAGCGCCCGTCGTCGAGGCGGCGCAGCGCCGACTGCACCTCGTCCAGCTCCTGGCGCACCTGCTGCATCACTCCGAGGTCGCGCTCGCGCTCGAAGACCTCGCTGCCGACGTCGGCCGGATGCTGGTCGAGGCTGGAGAGCTCGGTCTGCTCCGCCTGCTCCACTCCTTCGACGAGATGGTCGGCGGCCCTGCGAACCTCCTCGAGCCGGGCCCGCTCCGCTTCCAAGCGCTGACGCGCACTCTCTCTGTCCATGCCCGCCTAGGGTACCGGCTCGGGCCCGTCCGGCCTGGGAGCGCCCAGCCAGAGAACCGCCAGCGGGGGCATCGTCATCTCGGCGGAGAACGGCTGTCCGTGCCAGGTCAGTGACTCGGCCTGGACCGCGCCCATGTTGCCGACGCCACCTCCCGCGTACTCTGCGGCATCGGTGTTCAGCACCTCGCGCCAGGTGCCGGCGAGTGGCAGGCCGACGCGAAAACGGGAGTGCACCGCCGGCGAGAAGTTGGCGACGCAGGCGATGCCGGGATGGCCGTTGGCGTCGTAGCGGATGAAGGCATAGATGTTCTGGTCAACGTTGCCGGCATCGATCCAGCGGAAGCCGTCAGGAGTGACGTCGCGTTGCCAGAGCGCCGGGTTCTCGCGATAGCGCGCTCCCAGGTCGCGGACCAGCTGTTGCAGACCGGAGTGCTCCGGGTATTGCACCAGGTGCCAGTCGAGAGCGTTGTCGGCGGACCACTCGGCGTACTGGCCGAACTCGCCGCCCATGAAGAGCAGCTGCTTGCCGGGGTGGGCCCACATCCACGCCAGCAGGCCGCGGAGATTGGCGAACTGCTGCCAGCGGTCACCGGGCATCTTGCCGATGAGCGAGGCCTTGCCGTGGACCACCTCGTCGTGCGACAGGGGCAGCACGAAGCGCTCGGAGAAGGCGTAGAGAAGACCGAAGGTCAGCTGATGATGGTGGTAGCGGCGGAAGACCGAGTCCTTCTGGAAGTACTCCAGGGTGTCGTGCATCCACCCCATGTTCCACTTGAAGGCGAAGCCCAGCCCGCCGGCCTGCACCGGCCGGCTCACACCGGGCCACGCCGTCGACTCCTCGGCGATGGTCATCACCCCGGGATAGTCGGTGCGCACCGACTCGTTGACCTCGTGCAGCACATTGATGGCCTCGAGGTTCTCGCGCCCTCCGTAAGGATTCGGCACCCACTCTCCCTGTTTGCGCGAGTAGTCGAGGTAGAGCATCGAGGCCACCGCGTCCACCCGCAGCCCATCGATGTGGAACTCCTCGATCCAGTAGCGCGCATTGGCCACCAGGAAGTTGCGCACCTCGTTGCGCCCGTAGTTGAAGACCAGCGTCCCCCAGTCGGGATGCTCGCCGCGTCGAGGGTCGACGTGCTCGTAGAGGGCGGTGCCGTCGAAGCGTGCCAGCGCCCACTCGTCACGCGGGAAGTGCGCCGGCACCCAGTCCAGGATCACCCCGATGCCGCGCTGGTGGAGATGGTCGACGAGGAAGCGAAGGTCGTCGGGGCTTCCGTAGCGCGACGTCGCTGCGTAGTACCCGGTCACCTGGTAGCCCCAGGACCCGGTGAAGGGGTGCTCGGCGAGGGGCATGAACTCGACGTGGGTGAAGCCCATCTCCAGGCAGTAGTCGGCGAGCTGCGGCGCCACCTCGCGGTATCCGAGGACGCGACCGCCCTCGCCGCGTCGCCAGGAACCGAGGTGCACCTCGTACACCGAGAGAGGGTTGCTGTCGCCGATCCAGCGCGAGCGCCCCTCCAACCAGTCGCCATCCTCCCACCGATAGTGGGAGTCGACGACGATGCTGGCGGTGGCGGGCGGCACCTCGGCCGCCTGCGCCAGGGGATCGGCCTTCAGCACCTTCCGTCCGTTGGCCTGGACCACCTGGAACTTGTAGCGGGTACCGGCGTCGATGTTGGGCAGGAACAGCTCCCACACTCCGCTGGCGCCGAGCGAGCGCATCGGGTGCACCCGGTCGTCCCAGAAGCCGGCATCGCCGACCAGCCGCACACCGCGCGCGTTCGGCGCCCACACCGCGAAGGCGACGCCGCGCACCCCCTGTTGCTCCATCACCCGTGCCCCCAGCCGCCGCCACAGCTCGCGGTGGTTGCCCTCGCCGATCAGGTAGAGATCGACGTCGCCGAGGCTGGGCAGGAACCGGTACGGGTCGTCCACCTCCCAGCTGCGGTCCCCGCTGCGCAGGCGGAATCGGTAGCCGGGCAGATCGGTGAGTGGCAGCGTCACCTCGAAGAGGCCGCGCTCGTCGACGCGGGTCATCGGGGCGGTGCCACCCTCGTAGGCGACGGTGGCCTCGTTCGCCGTCGGCTGCAGGGTGCGGATGATGGTGCTGTCGCCCTCGCGATGCGGTCCGAGAAACGCGTGGGGCTGGTGATGCTCCCCGGCCAACAGGCGGGCGGTCTCCGCGGCCTGCTCCGCGGTGGGGGCGCGGTGGGTGGTGCTCATCGGTCGCTCCTCATGGTGCGGTGCCGAGCAGGAACTGCAGCGGGATCAGCAGCCAGTCGGGGCGGTGTCCCAGCTCGTAGCCGACCTCGTAGACGGCTTTCTGGAGTTCGAAGGCGCGCAGCAGGGTGACCGCGGCGTCGCCGGGGGGAAGCAGCGGCGAGCCGTCGACGCGCGCCGTGTAGGCGTTCCAGAAGGCGGCGCGGTTGGCCTCCGCCCAGGCCTCCCCCTGTTGCAGCAGCGCCTGCCATTCTTCGCCGCCCGGCTTGGATCGCTCGGCAAGCGCGGCGGCGGCGGCGTAGTCGAACGAGCGCAGCATCCCGGCGACGTCGCGCAGCGCCGAGCTGAGCCGGCGCCGCTCGGCCAGGGGACGGTCGGGCTCGCCCTCGAAGTCGAGGACCACCCATCCCTCGTCGATGCGCATCACCTGGCCGAGGTGGTAGTCGCCGTGGATGCGGATGGCCAGGTCACCGCCCTCCAGCGAGCGCAGCGCGTCGAACCGTCCCGCCACCGCGGCGCGGCGGGCCCGCAACGGCTCCAGCGCGGCGTGGTCGCCGCCCAGCAACCGGTCGAGCTCGGCCGTCTGCTCGTCGGCCCAGGTGGTCAGCATCCTACGGTCGACCACCTCGCCGCGCATCCCCGGCGGCATCGCCTCGTCGCAGAGCGCGAGGTGCATGGCGGCGGTGACCTCACCGAGACGCGCCGCCTCGGGGGTGAACGCCGCGCCCTGCTCCTCCACCGCGCGTCTGCGCTCCGCCTCGTCGCGAGGTCCGGCCAGCTCGGCCTCGGCGTAGAGGTCGCGCAACGAGGTGAGTGCCAGCGCCCAACCCTCGGTGCCGTTGGGAAGGAAGGGCTGGATCAGGGCGAGCAGACTGGGCTCACCGGAACGGGGGAGGTACTCCAGGCTTCCCAGCGGCGCGGCGATGTTGCTGAAGCCCGCGGCCCGCAGCGCCTGGGTCATCTCCAGCTCGGGGGAGACCCCCGCCTCGACCCGCCGGAAGCACTTCATCAGCTCACGGTCGGCCAGCACCAGTGAGGTGTTGCTCTGCTCGCGCGCCAGCGGCCGGACCGCGTCCGAGCTCTCGCCGCCGGCGTCGGACCCGTAGTTGTGACCGCGAACCCTCCCCGCCGCGGTACCCACCTCGCGATCGGTGTCGACCACCGACCACAGCTTGAGCGCGGCCTCGGCGTCGACCAGGGCGTCGTAGATGCCGACTGGGGTGCCGTCGCGGATGCCCTCGGCGATGACACGCTCGCTGAGGATCACCGACTTCCACACCTGGTCGATGGGCCGGACACCGAGAGGGACGTGGTACCGGACCATGGCGGCGCCGTCGCGGGCCTCGAGCAGGGTGAAGATCACCACCGTCCCGTCGTCGACCAGCAGTCCGCTGTCGGCGATGGCGATCGCCGGCTCTCCCTGGCCGCCGTACCAGCGCTGCCGCGGCAGCCACGCTGCCAGCAGCGTCTCCGGATGGCTCATGCCGTACTCGATCAGCAGGTCCCGCGCGCTCATGCAGCCACCCTCTCGATGGCGAACCAGTAGAAGCCGTGGGGCGCCAGGGTGAGCAGATAGGGAAGTTCGCCGATGCGCGGGAAGGGCACCTTGCCGAGCAGCTCCACCGGGGTGCTGCCCTCGAAACGGCGCAGGTCGAGCTCCACCGGCTGGGCGAACCGTGAGAGGTTGTTGACGCACAGGATGACGTCCTCGTCGTGACAGCGGAGGAAGGCGAAGACCGAGGGGTTGGAGGCGTCGAGGGCCTCGAAGCTGCCCTCACCGAAGACGGGATGGCGACCGCGGACGCCGACGAAACGGCGCAGCCAGTGCAGCAGCGAGGACTCGCTGCGCTGCTGCGCCTCGACGTTGCAGGCCTGGTAGCCGTAGACGGGGTCCATCAGCGGTGGCAGGTAGAGCTGGGCGAAGTCGGCCCGGCTGAAGCCCCCGTTGCGATCGGCGGTCCACTGCATCGGGGTGCGCACCCCGTCGCGGTCGCCGAGATAGATGTTGTCGCCCATGCCGATCTCATCCCCGTAGTAAAGGATGGGCGTACCCGGAAGCGAAAGCAGCAGGCCGTAGAACAGCTCCATCTGCCGCCGCCCGTTGTTGAGCAGCGGCGCCAGGCGGCGGCGGATGCCGAGGTTGAGCTTCATCCGCGGATCCTTGGCGTATTCGGCCCACATGTAGTCGCGCTCCTCGTCGCTGACCATCTCCAGGGTCAGCTCGTCGTGGTTGCGCAGGAACAGCCCCCACTGGGCCGTGGGCGGGATCGGGGGGGTGCGGCCGAGGATCTCGGTGATCGGATACCGCTGCTCGCGCCGCAGCCCCATGAACATCCGGGGCATCAAGGGAAAGTGGAAGCACATGTGGCACTCGGGCCGCTCCGCGCTGCCGAAGTAGTCGACCACGTCCTCCGGCCACTGGTTGGCCTCCGCGAGCAGCACCCGGTCGCCGCCGTAGACGTCGTCCACGGTGGCGCGGAGCTCGGCCAGGAAGCCGTGGGTCTCCGGCAGGTTCTCGCAGCTGGTGCCCTCACGGGCGAAGAGGTAGGGCACCGCGTCGAGGCGAAACCCGTCGAGGCCCATGTCGAGCCAGAAGCGCACCACGTCCAGCATCGCGGCGCGCACCTGGGGGTTGTCGTAGTTGAGATCGGGCTGGTGGCTGAAGAAGCGGTGGAAGTAGTAGGCGCCGGCCTGGTCGTCCCAGGTCCAGTTGCTGGTCTCGGTGTCGATGAAGATGATCCGCGCGTCGGTGTACCTCTGGTTGGTGTCCGACCACATGTACCAGTCGCGACGTGGGTTGTCGGGTGAGGAGCGCGCCTCCTGGAACCACGGATGCTGGTCGCTGGTGTGGTTGACGACCAGGTCCATGATCACCCGCATGCCGCGGCTGTGAGCGGCGCTGATCAGCTGCTCGACGTCCTCGGTGCTGCCGAGATCGGGCTGGATCTCGTAGTAGTCGGAGACGTCGTAGCCGCCGTCGCGCATCGGGCTCTTGTGGAGCGGCAGCAGCCAGATGCAGTCGACCCCCAGCCATTCCAGGTAATCGAGCCTGCCGATCAGGCCGCGGACGTCGCCGACGCCGTCGTCATTGCTGTCGGCGAACCCGCGCACCAGCAGCTCGTAGAAGACCGCGTGCTTCCACCACTGCTCGCCGCGAAGCCCGGGGGCCAGGCTCATCGGCGTCGCAGATGGAGAACGTGGGCCGGCTGCTGGCCGGGATCGAGGCGGACGTAGTTGCGCGGTCCCTGCCAGACAAAGGTGGTGTCGGTGAGCTCGTCGTGGGCCTGGAACGGGCGGTCGGCCGGCAGCCCGAGGGCGTCGAGGTCGAGCCAGGTGGTCGCCTCCTGGGGGCGATAGGGATCGAGGTTGATCACCACCAGGAGAACGTCGTCCCCGTCGTCGCTGCTGCGCGAGACGCAGAGCACCGCATCGTTGTCGGCGTGGTGCACCCGCAGGGTGCTCAGCTCGCCGATGGCGTGGCGGTGGCGGCGCCGGATCTGGTTGACCCGGGTGATCAGCGGCACCAGGGTGTCGGGTTGGTCCCAGTCGCGCGGTCGGTACTGGTACTTCTCGGAATCGAGGTACTCCTCGCTGCCGGGACGCAAGGGGGTGTTCTCATAGAGCTCGTAGCCGCTGTACATCCCCCAGGACGGGCAGCAGAGCGCGGCCAGCACCAGCCGCAGGCGGAAGGCGGGCGGTCCCCCGGCCTGCAGGGTCTCGTGGAGGATGTCGGGGGTGTTGGGCCAGAAGTTCGGTCGGAACCAGTCGACCATCTCTGTTTGCGACAGCTCTGTCAGATAGTCGATGATGTCCTGCCGCCAGACCCGCCAGGTGAAGTAGGTGTAGGACTGGGTGAAGCCGATCTTGGCGAGGCGCTGCATCACCCGGGGCCGGGTGAAGGCCTCGGCGAGCAAGATCACCTCGGGATGGGATCGGCGCATCTCGCGGATCAACCACTCCCAGAAACGCAGCGGCTTGGTGTGGGGGTTGTCGACCCGGAACACGCGCACGCCGTGGTCGATCCAGAAGAGCATCACCTCGAGCAGCGCCTGCCAGAGGGCCTCACGGTCCTCGGTGTCGAAGTTCAGCGGGTAGATGTCCTGGTACCGCTTGGGCGGGTTCTCGGCGTAGCGGATGCTGCCGTCGGGACGGTGCCTGAACCACTGCGGGTGCTGGCGCACCCAGGGATGGTCGGGACTGCACTGGAGGGCGTAGTCGAGCGCCACCTCCAACCCGTTGCGCTGGGCCGCGGCGACGAAGGCGTCGAAGTCGTCGAGGGTGCCGAGGTCGGGATGGACAGCGGTGTGGCCGCCCTCCGGTCCGCCGATCGCCCAGGGGCTGCCGGGATCGCCGGGCCGCGCCTCGAGCTCGTTGTTGGCTCCCTTGCGATGCGTGCGACCGATGGGGTGGATGGGGGGCAGGTAGACGATGTCGAAGCCCATCGCTGCGATCGCGGGCAGGCGCTGGGAGGCGGTGGCGAAGGTGCCGCTGTGTCCGGAGCTCGCTCCCTCGGAGCGTGGGAACATCTCGTACCAGGCGGAGAAGGCGCCGAGCGCGCGGTCGACCCAGAGCGGGAACGGTCCCGCCACCGTGGCCCGCGAGCGGTCGGCGGTGCGCTGCATCAGGGCCACGACCGCCGGCTCGGCGGCGGCACGAGCCCGTTCGGCGTCGCTGCGGCGCCGGCCGCGCAGGGCGTCGCGCAGCTTCTCCAGGCGAGCCCGCTCGGCCTGCCTGCCGGCGTCGCCGGCGAGCCTGCCCTCGACCATCAGGGCGCCGACCTCGAACTCGACGCCGAGCTCCTGGCCCGCCTCGAGCCGGAGGCGGAGGTCGCGCACCCAGGTCCCGTAGTCGTCGGCAAGCGCGACGATCTCGAACTCCCACGGTCCCGTCGCGGTGGGGGTGAAGCGCCCCGCCCAGCGGTCGTTGAGCAGCGCGCTCAGCGGCACCTCGGCGGCCGCGGTCGCCCCGGGCTGTCGATGGCGGATCCAGGCGACCAGCAGGTCGCTGCCGTCGGCGAAGATGTCGGCGCTGACGTGCACCGCCTGCTCGAGGGCGGCCTTGGCGACGAGCGCGCCGCAGTCGATGGCGGGGCGCACGTGCTCGATCACCACCCGCTGCGGTCCGACGTCGATGGCCGGCGTCGCCACCGTCGCCCGCGCCGCCCCTCTCGCGGAGCGGGTGGCGGTGGTGCGGGTCGTCATCAGTGATCTCCCTGTCGCAGCACCACCAGCGAGCGCGAGGTGACCTCGAGCGCCTCCTCCTCGCCGCCGCACCGCGTCCCCGGCTCCTCATCGGGACGAGCGCTGTCCAGCACCACCTCCCAGCGCTTGCCCCACCCCGCCGGGAGCCGCCACAGGGTGTCCTCGGCACCGGAGTGCAGCAGCACCAGCAGGGTGTCGCCCACGATCCGTTCGCCCCGAGGGCCGCGGTCGGGGATGAGCTCGCCGTTCACCAGCATCCCCAGCGACTGGCGGGCCTCGTTGCCCCAATGCTCATCCCCCATCTCCCGGCCATCGCGGCGGAACCAGGTGATGTCCTTGCGGTGGAAGCCGCGGCCCACCTGTCCCTGGAAGAAGCGCTGCCGGCGCAGCACCGGTTGGGCGGCGCGCAGCGCCACCAGCCGTCGGGCGAAGGCGAGCATGGTCTCGTCGACCGCCTCCCAGTCGACCCACGAGGTCTCGTTGTCCTGGCAGTAGGCGTTGTTGTTGCCCCGCTGGGTGCGTCCCAGCTCATCGCCCTGCAGCATCATCGGGCAGCCTTGCGAGAGGAACATCGTTGCCAGCAGGTTGCGGCGCTGCCGGCCGCGCAGCTCGTTGATCGCGGCGTCGTCGGTCTCCCCCTCCACCCCGCAGTTCCACGACCGGTTGTCGTCGCTGCCATCCTTGTTGCCTTCCCCGTTGGCCTCGTTGTGCTTCTGGTTGTAGGTGACGAGGTCACGCAGGGTGAAGCCGTCATGTGCGGTGACGAAGTTGATGCTGGCGAAGGGACCGCGGCCGTCACCCTGGTAGAGGTCGCTGGAGCCGGTGAGCCGGTAGGCGAGGTCGGCCACGCCGGTGGCGCCCCCCCGCCAGTAGTCACGGACGGTGTCGCGGTACTTGCCGTTCCATTCCGCCCACAGCACCGGGAAGTTGCCCACCTGGTAGCCGCCCATGCCGACGTCCCATGGCTCGGCTATCAGCTTGACCTGGGAGAGGACCGGGTCCTGGTGAATGATGTCGAAGAAGGCCGAGAGTCGATCGACCTCGAAGAACTCCCGCGCCAACGCCGATGCCAGGTCGAAGCGGAACCCGTCGACATGCATCTCCAGCACCCAGTACCGCAGCGAGTCCATGATCAGCCGGAGCGTCTGCGGCTGGCGGACGTTGAGCGTGTTGCCGGTGCCGGTGACGTCGAAGTAGAGGCGCGGATTGTCGTCGAGCAGCCGGTAGTAGGCCTGGTTGTCGATACCGCGGAAGCTCAGCGTCGGACCCAGGTGGTTTCCCTCGCCGGTGTGGTTGTAGACCACGTCGAGGATCACCTCCAGCCCGGCGCGATGCAGGGCTCGGACCATCGCTTTGAACTCCCGCACCTGGCCGCCGTGGGTGCCGGCCGAGGAGTAGCGCGCCTCGGGGGCGAAGTACCCGATCGAGTCGTAGCCCCAGTAGTTGCGCAGGCCGCGATCGATCAGCTGCTTGGGGTCGATGAAGTGGTGCACCGGCATCAGCTCGACCGCGGTCACTCCGAGCCGGATGAGGTGGTCGATGGCGGCCGGATGGCTGAGCCCGGCGTAGGTACCGCGCAGCTCGCGGGGAACGTCGGGGTGCCGCTGGGTGAAGCCCTTGACATGGGTCTCGTAGATCACGGTGTCGGCCCACGAGGTGTCGGGACGGCGATCGTCCCCCCAGGGGAAGTTGTGGTCGATGACCACGGCACGCGGCATGCAGGGCTCGGAGTCCAGCTTGCTGGGGACATCGTCGTTGGACCTGTCCTCGGTCCAGGCGTAGCCGAACACCTCGGGCCCCCAGCGGATCTCGCCGGCGACGGCCCTGGCGTAGGGGTCGATCAGCAGCTTGTTGGGGTTGTAGCGAAGTCCCCCACCGGGTGCATAGCGACCGTGGACGCGGAAGCCGTAGTGCTGCCCCGGCCCGACCCCGTACACGTAGCCATGCCAGTGCAGGTCGGTGCGTTCGACCAGCTCATAGAAGACGCCCTGCCGGCCGCTGGGATCGAACAGCACGAGCTCGACCGCCTCGGCGTGCTCGGAGAACAGGGCGAAGTTGGTGCCCTCCCCATCCCAGGTGGCCCCCAGGGGGACGTGGTGGCCAGGCCAGGCCGCCTTCAAGACCCAGCCGCGAGCGGGCCGGCGTCGGTGGGCAGCGGCTGCTCCCCAGGGTCGCCCGGCGCGGGCGCGGGATGCGGCGGAGCGGTCGATTCCGCCTCCGCGACGGCGTTCGAGGCTGGGATTCGCGTGCTCATCCTGCTCCAACCACCGCGGCCGGAGGCACCGACCGGATGTGATACCGACATTAGCAAATGATCCGAACCGCCTCCGAGGCCGCCGGCCCGGGGCCGCGGCCCGTCGGCAGCCGAGTTTGACGCGGACTAACGCGACGCGTTATTCTACCGACATCGAAGGGAGGCGAAATCTGACAGTCCTGATCTCACCAGCGAGGTTCGCCATGACCCCCCGAGTGCTAGCCGCCGAACTGATCCGCCTCGTCAACGAGCGCGACGCCGACGGCGCCGAGGCCCTGTTCGCCCCCAGCGCTGAGCTCCTCTTCCCCCGCTTCGCTCCTCGCACCGTGTACCGCGGTGGCCGCGAGCTGCGCGAGTTCTTCTCCTGGCTGGGGGAGGTGCTGCCGCAACAGGTGTTCGCCGCGGCGCGCATCGTCGCCGACCACCGGTCCGCCACCGTCGAGTTCGAGACCGCCGGGGTCAGCCGGAAGGGCCACGACTTCGACGGCAGCGGGGCCCTGGTCATCGATGTCACCGCCGGCCTGATCGCCGGGGTTCGCGTCTACATCGACACCGCCGACCTGGGCCGCATCCTCGAGGTGGCGTAGCCCACCCCTACGCGGGGGTCAGGCCCAGGGCCTCCATCTCCTTCTGGCGTGCCAGCTCGTGCTGGCGCTCGTCCTGCCTGGCCCGCGCCGGGCTCCAGCGCCCGGTGAGCACGAAGATCAGCGGCACGAACAGCAGCTGCCCGGCGAAGCAGACCCAGAACCACTTCTGCCACTGACCGGCAGTGTCCGCCTTGGCCTTCTGCACTTCGGGTCCGTGGGCGGCGACGAAGGCGACCTTGCTGCGCACGGCCGGGTCGCTCTGCGCCGCTTGAACCTCGGGACCGTGGGCGGCGACGAAGACCAGCTTGGGACCCACGATCGGGTCGCTCAGTGCCGCCAGCGCCTGGACGCCGTTCTGAACCACGAACAGCAGCCTGGGCCCGGAGACGGGATCGGACGTGGCGGCGCCGACCGTCTGCAGCTGGGCGAGCGCCTGGGCGCCACCGCCGAGCGCGGCGATAGCGCCGGCCAGCACCTCGGGGGGGATCGCGTTCGCTGGGTACTGCGCCAGCTGCGCGAACACGGCCGGATGAGCCTGGATGACCGGCACCGCGGCCGCCACCTTCGGATCCTGCAGATCCTGCTGCACCGCGACCGCACTCGCCACTCTCGGGTCCCTGAGGTCCTGCTGCAGGGTGGGGCCGTACTGCACCACCGCCGCGACCCTCGGGTCCTTGAGGTCGGCGGCCACCGCGGGCCCGAAGTTGGCCAGCGGTGTCACCGCGGGGACGACGAAGATGACGAGAAGGAAGATGACCGAGACCGTCGCTCGGAGGATCCATCCCCAGACCGCAAGACCGGTGGCGGACAGCGCCGGGCTGATCTTCTCGACGGTCTCGGTGAAGGCGGCCATCCAGGGCGTGAAGGCGAGACCACCGAAGAAGCCCAGCAGTGAGACCACGAGGACCAGACCGTTGTAGCTGGTGTCGGCCTGGCCGGTGACGTGGATGAGGATGAGGGTCATCACCGCGGTGCCCACAGCGCCCACCACGGCGAACGGCTTGCGCACCAGCAGCCTGTCGGAGAGCAGTCCGACCGCAATCAGCGTTCCCGCCTCGACTGCCCACCACCAGTTGAGGATGCTGTTGGCCTGGTCCTGGGTGAAGCCGGTTCTGAATACCGTCGTGATGTAGATGACCATGAAGGCGACGGCGGTGTAGTAGAGGATCAGGAACAGGCTGACGCCGAGCGCCCCGCCGATGACGGCGGGCTTGAGCACCCGGCGCCACTGGTTCTCGACCGCACGCTTGACGTCGATCGACTTCGCCTTCGCCTCGATGATCGGCCTGTCGTCGAGCTCGACCATCAGCTGGTCGCGGAGCTGAGGCGAGAGCTCGCGAAGGACGAGGAAGGTGATCACCCACACCACCAGACCGACGATGCCGGCGAGCTTGTACTGCGCCTGCCAATCGGAGAAGTGGGACAGGGTGTGGCTCGACACCTCGGTGACCACCAGGCTGCCGATGACGGGCCCCAGGGTCCAGAAGCCGAGCGCTGTCGCCCGTCCGACCTGCGGTGAGAAGTCGCGCATCAGCGCCGGGGTGGCCACCAGCGCCATCCCCTCGACGATGGTGATGAGCGTCAGGATGACGCCGTAGGCGAACCCGCTGTGCACGTTGGGGACGCCGACCAGGGCGAACAGTGCGGTGGCCAGAAGCCCAACCACCAGAAGGTTGGCCCGTCCCCACCGGTCGGCAAGGCCGGCGAACAGCGCTCCGAAGGCGCCGAGGGCGTTGGCCGCGATCAGGATGATGACGTAGTACGTGAAGGAGATGTTGTAGCCGGCCAGGATCGAGGGACTGACGGCGCCGTTGATGTAGAGCTCGTAGTACAGCGTGACGGTGGCCGCAACCACGATGCCGAGGTACATGTACCGCCGCGCGGTGGTGGGATAGCGGGGGAGCTGCCGTTGCCACAGGTTGGGGAGCAAGCCCGGCCTGCGAGCACCGATGGTCGCGTCCATCTCCCACCCCCAATGCGCGCACCGTCGTCGGCGCGGGCTGCTCGGCTGAGCGTACGGCGACCCTCGGGTGGGGTCAAGGTCGATCGGCCGTGCTGCTTGCGCCTGGATCTCCCGGGCGCGGCCGGCAGGGACAGCCGCCGGCAGCCGCGTCGCGCTCAGCCTAGACGGCGGCGCACTCGCCCTCGCCGGTCTTGCCGGTGAAGGCCTTGTCCTGGTCCCAGTCGACCAGCTCGTCGGGACCGGGCACGTCGCTGAGGGCGAGGTCGTCGAGCAGTTCCTTCAACGCAGCGCGGTCAGCGCGCGCCACCCACTGGGCAAACAGCTCGCCCTCACCGCGCTCCTGGCGATACCGGCCGACCATCCGCTGCATCGCCGCCGGCACGCGGCGGGCGGGGATCTTCATCAGCGAGTCGCCGATGGTGGCGCCGCTCGGGTCGACGCCGCCGCCGACCAGCATCATGTAGTGCGGCACCGGCTCGTCGCCGACATGCTTGCTGTTGCCGTAGAAGCCGATGGTGGCGACGTGGTGCTGGCCGCAGGAGTTGGGGCAGCCGCTCGCCTTGAACGAGGTTCCCGCCATCTCCGGCGCGTTGCGCAGGCCGTCGGCGTCGAGCCAGCGGCCGAGGGCGCGACCCAGTCCGCGTGACGAGGTGATGCCGAGGTTGCAGGTGTCGCCGCCGGGGCAGGTCACGATGTCACGCGCGCCGCGCGCCTCCGACTCGGCCAGCCCCGCCGGCTGGAGCAGGTCGTAGAGCGCCGGGAGTTGGTCGATCCGGACGTCGCGCAGCAGCACGTTCTGCATCAGCGAGGTGCGCGCCTCGTCGCCGCTGAAGCGGCGCGCAGCCTCGGCGAGGGCGCGGAACTGGTCCGAGGTCAGATCGCCGAGGGTGAGGCGAACCGTGACCACCGCATATCCGGGCATGCGGTGCGAGCCGACGTTGGTCACCCGCCAGCGGGAGTACGCGGGACCGCGCCGGATCTCGTCTCGGCTGAGCGGCTGGGGACGGACGCGCTCGCGTCGCTCCGCCTCGCGTCCGACGCGCTCCTCCAGCTCGCGACCGATGCGCTTGCTCCACGCGTCCTCGGCAAGCGCGGCTCGTTCCTGCTCGACCCGGGCGCGGAAGGAGTCGAGGTCGTGCTGCTTGTCGAAGATGAACTTGAGACGGGCGCGGTTGCGATTCTTGCGCATCCCCTCGGCGTCGAAGACACGCACGATCGACTCGGCGACCTCGTAGAAGCCGCGCGCATCGACGAAGTCGTAGAGCAGCTTGGCCGGCCGTGGGGTGTTGCCCAGGCCACCGCCGACCCAGACCCGGAAGCCCCGCACTCCGTTCTCGACGCGTGCCACCGCGCCGATGTCGTGGATGGCGCCGAAGGCGCAGTCACTCTCGCAGCCGGAGAAGGCGATCTTGAACTTGCGCGGCAGGTTCTGGCAGATGGGGTTGCGGAGGAAGAGCTCGGTGGCCGCCTGCGCGTAGGGGGTGATGTCGAAGAGCTCGTCACCACAGGCTCCCGCCAACGGGCAGCCGGTGATGTTGCGGATGGTGTTGTAGCAGGCCTCGCGGGTGGTCAGTCCCGCCTCGGCGAGGTGGCGCATCGCGGCCGGGACGCGGTGCAGGGGGACGAAGTGGAACTGGACGTCCTGGCGGGTGGTGATGTGACCCATGCCGCGCCCGCCACCGCCGGGATACTCGCCCGGCTCACAGAAGGTCTCGCTGAAGCTGGCCAGCGCCTCCAGCTGGAGGCCGTTGAGGCGGCCGTGGGGGATCTTGACCCGGACCATCTGGTAGCCGGGCTGGCGCTGGCCGTAGATCCCGAAGGAGAGCCGGTAGGGCTTGAAGCTCTCGTCGTCCTCCTCGCCGGCGAGCACCGCCGCCGCCCGCCGCGAGAACTCTTCGATCTCCTCTTCGACGTGAGCGGGGATGGTGGTCGCTGGCACCTCCAGCGTCTGGGTCATCGCGCCACTCCTCGGCGGGGAACATGACAAAGCCGATCGGGATCGTCAAGTATGCCAGGGCAAGTATGCCAGGGGAGGAGGGGCGCGCGCCAGGGCGGGGCCGGGCGGCGGCGCCGCCCCGCCGGCTCCGGCGGGCCCGTGGCGCCCGATCAGGCGCGCTCGACAGCCGGGTCAGACCGGGCCCCCTGCCCTGCCGAGCCGGCCGGCGACGGAGTGGGAAGATGACGGCGATGCCCGGCCAGGATCCCTACGGCGCTCGAGCTCCGCTCCTAGGGGTCCCGGGCGTCGAGCTGGTCCGCCTCCAGCGGCTGGCCGAGACCGGCGTCGGCGACCCGTCGCCGCTGCCGGTGACCGTCAAGGTGTTGCTGGAGAGCCTGCTGCGGCACGCCGGCGAGCGCTTCGTCAACGACGGCGACGTGGAGGCGCTCGCCGCCTGGTCGGGGCGCCCGGCGACCGAGGAGCGCGAGCGCGCCTTCATGCCGGCGCGGGTCCTGATGCAGGACTTCACCGGCGTCCCCGCCGTGGTCGACCTCGCCGCCATGCGCGCCGCCGTCGCCCGGGGCGGTGGCGATTCCTCAGCGGTCGACCCGCTGGTCCCCGCCGACCTCGTCGTCGACCACTCGGTGCAGGTCGACGCCTTCGGCAGCCGCAACGCCTACGCGGTCAACATCGAGCGGGAGTACGAGCGAAACCGCGAACGCTACGAGCTGCTGCGCTGGTCGCAGGCGGCGATGAGCGGCTTCCGGGTGGTGCCGCCGGGGATGGGCATCTGCCACCAGGTGAACCTCGAGTACCTGGCGCAGGTGGTGCAGCTGCGAGACCAGGCCGACGGTCGCGTCGCCTTTCCCGACACCCTGGTCGGCACCGACTCGCACACCACCATGGTCAACGGACTGTCGGTCCTGGGATGGGGCGTGGGCGGCATCGAGGCCGAGGCGGTCCTGCTCGGGCAGCCGCTGTTCCTGCTCACCCCGGTGGTGGTCGGAGTCCGCTTCGAGAACGAGTTGTCGCCAGGGGTGACGGCAACCGACCTGGTGCTGACCCTCACCCAGATGCTGCGCAAGCACGGCGTGGTGGGGAAGTTCGTCGAGTTCTGCGGCGCCGGACTGTCGGCGTTGACCGTCGCCGACCGCGCCACCCTCGCCAACATGTCGCCGGAATACGGCGCCACCGCGGCGCTCTTCCCGCCCGACCGGCAGACCCTGCGCTACCTGCGCGACAGCGGGCGCGACGAGGAGCTGATCGGTCTGGTGGAGCGTTACTGCAAGGAGCAGGGGCTTTTCCGCGCTGACGGGGATCCGCTGCCGCGGTTCACCGAGCTGCTCGAGCTCGACCTGGCCGCGGTGGAGCCGAGCCTGGCCGGGCCCCGCCGGCCCCAGGACCGGGTCGCGCTGCGTCAGGTCTGGGACTCCTTCTGCGATGTCTTCGGTCCGGCTCAGCAGACCGCGGAGAACAACCTGGACCTCTCCCGCTCGGTGAACGAGGGCGCGAGGGTGCCGGGCGTCAGCGACGACGACCGTGCCGACCGGGGTGGCGACGGCGTGGGCGCCGCCGGCGCGGCCGCGCTCGAGCACGGGTCGGTGGTGATCGCCGCCATCACCTCCTGCACCAACACCTCGAATCCCTCGGTGATGCTGGGCGCGGGCCTGCTCGCCAGGAACGCGGTGGAGCGCGGGCTGCGGGTGCCCGGGTACGTCAAGACGTCGATGGCGCCGGGATCACGGGTGGTCACCGACTACCTGCAGCAGGCGGGGCTGATCGAGCCGCTCGAGACGCTGCGCTTCAACCTCGTCGGCTACGGATGCACCACCTGCATCGGCAACAGCGGGCCGCTCCCCGACGACGTGGCGCGGCGGATCGACGCCGACGACCTCGCCGTCGTCGCGGTTCTCAGCGGCAACCGCAACTTCGAGGGGCGCATCCACTCCCAGGTCAAGGCGTCGTACCTCGCCTCCCCCCCTCTGGTCGTCGCCTACGCCCTCGCGGGAACGGTGCACCGCGACCTCAGCAGCGAACCGTTGGGGACCGACCGCGACGGCAACGACGTGTACCTCCGCGACATCTGGCCTTCCACCACCGAGGTCGAGGAGGTGGTGGCCAGGGTCCTCGAGCGCGACTTCTTCCGTCGGGAGTACTCGCGCATCTTCGACGGCGACGAGCACTGGCAGCGGCTGACGACAGCCACCGGCGCGCGCTTCCAGTGGAAGCCCGACTCGACCTACGTGCGCGAGCCGCCCTACTTCATCGACATGCCCGAGCAGCCGCCGGCACTGCGGGACATCGATGGGGCCAGGGTGCTGGCCATGCTCGGCGACTCCATCACCACCGACCACATCTCCCCGGCGGGCTCGATACCGCGCTCCAGCCCGGCCGGACAGTACCTGCTGGACCACAGCGTCGACGTCCGCGACTTCAACACCTACGGAGCGCGTCGCGGCAACCATGAGGTGATGGTGCGCGGCACCTTCGCCAACATCCGCCTGCGCAATCAGCTCGCCGGCGGCAGGGAGGGCGGCTGGACCGAGCACCTTCCCAGTGGCGAGCTGCTCAGCATCTACGACGCCGCCATGCACTACGCGCAGCAGGAGATCCCGCTGCTGGTGCTGGCCGGCAAGGAGTACGGCTCGGGGAGCAGTCGCGACTGGGCCGCCAAGGGCACCCTGCTGCTCGGGGTCCGGGCGGTGCTGGCGGAGTCCTACGAGCGCATCCACCGCAGCAACCTGGTGGGCATGGGGGTGCTGCCGCTGCAGTTCAGGCCGGGCGAGAGCGCCGCCACCCTCGGCCTGACCGGGCGCGAGACCTACCGGGTGCGCGGCATCGCCGATGGGCTGCTGCCGGGAAAGCAGCTCGAGGTGACGGCGAGCGCCGCTGGCGGCGAGGAGAAGCGGTTCACCGTGATCGCCCGCGTCGACAGCGACACCGACGTCGACTACTACCACCACGGCGGGGTGCTCAACTTCGTGCTGCGGCAGCTGATGGGGCGGGGGTAGGACGGGTGCTTGCCGGGCGGCCGGGGCCCGGATAGACTGTCGAACACCTGTGCGGCCCACCCCCACGCGCCACCTCGCCCCTCGGGGCCGCGCCCCACGATGAGGCCGGCGCCACGTCGCTGGGAGGTCGCCGCGGCGGCGCCGCTGGACGGGCTGCCACCGGTGCTGGGGCGCGTCCTCGCCCGCCGCGGCTTCGACTCCGCCGGCGCCGCGGCATGGCTCGACGGCTCGGCCTCGTTTCACGACCCCTTCGCCCTGGCGGGCATGCCCGAGGCGGTGATCACCCTTGGGGTGGCCATGCGCGAGCGGCGCCGCATCGCCGTCTACGGCGACTACGACGCCGACGGGGTCACCGCCTGCGCGATGCTGACCCGCGCCCTCCGGCGCTCCGGCGCCGACGTCCTCCCCTACATCCCCAACCGCATGACCGAGGGCTACGGGCTCCACGCCGCGGCGCTCGAGGACCTGGCCTCCCGCGGCGCGGACTGCGTGATCACCGTCGACTGCGGCACCAGCAGCGTCGAGGTCGCCCAGGGGCGTCCCCGGGGGATGCGCCTGGTGATCACCGACCACCACCTCCCGCTTGCCCCCGACGGCAGCCCGCCGGCCTTGGCGCCCGCCGACGCCCTGGTCAACCCCAAGCGGCCGGACTGCGCCTACCCGTTCGACGGGCTGGCCGGAGCCGGCGTCGCCTGGAAGCTTCTCAGCGCGCTGGAGGCGGAGGCGGTGGTCGCGCCCGGCTGCGCCGAGGAGGCGCTGGGCCTGGCGGCGCTGGGCACGGTGGCCGACATGATGCCGCTGCGCGGCGAGAACCGGGCCATCGTCGCCAGCGGGCTGGTCGCCCTCAGCGAGTCCCCGCCGCTCGGGTTGCGCGTCCTCTGCGAGCTCGCCGGAGTCCGCCTGCCGCTGCGCGCCTCGGACCTCGCCTTCGGGGTGGGGCCGCGCATCAACGCCGCCGGGCGGATGGAGGACGCGAAGCTCGCGCTCGCCCTCTGCCTGTCCGAGGACGAGGACGAGGCGCGCGGGCTGGCAGCGCAGCTCTGCGCCCACAACGCCGACCGGCAGCGCGCCGTCAGCACCGCGCTTCGCGAGGCCGAGGAGCGTCTGGGCGGGGTCGACGATGGCGCTCCCGCCGTTGTCCTCGGCGACCCGGGGTGGCCGATGGGCATCGTCGGCCTGGTGGCGGGACGGTTGGCGGAACGCTACGCGCGCCCGGCCTTCGTCGTCTGCCTCGACCCCGACGAGGCCAAGGGCTCGGCGCGCTCGGCGCGCGGCCTCCAGGTGGTGCGGGCGCTCGACGCCGCTCGCTCGGTGCTCCGGCGCTACGGCGGGCACGCCGCCGCCGCCGGCTTCAGCCTCGACGCCGGCGACTTCGACGAGTTCGCCCGGCTGGTGACCGCGGGCGTCGCCGAGCAGCTCGGCGAGGCGGCGCCGGAACGCATCCACCACGTCGATGCCGAGGTGTCGGTCGCCGACCTCACCCCGGCACTCTGCCGCGAGCTGGCGGCGCTCGAGCCGTGCGGCCAGGGGAATCCCGAACCGCTACTGGCGCTGAGCGGTTGCCGGGTGCTGGCCACCTCGAGCTTCGGCGCCGAGAAGCAACATCTGAGGGTCACCCTGTGCGGCGCCGATGGCGGGCTGGTGGAGGCGATCGCCTTCAACAAGCCGGGGCTGGCGGCACACCTCCCGCGCGGCCGGTGGATCGACGCCTGCTTCGCGGTCGAGGCCGACTCCTGGGAGGGGATGGAGCGCGTGCGGCTGCGGCTGCGTGATCTTCGGCCGACGCGCGCCGGCGCCTCCACCCCGGCCACGGTCGCGGCCGTCGCCTGAGGGCGTTGCGACCGGGGCGAACGCTCCTTTACAGCGACGCGGCCCGATGGTAGCGTCGGAGCACGCCTCACGGATCGCGGCAGCCCGCACCACACGTCATCGCCGGCCCCGCCGTCCCCACGGTGTACCAGCCCGGCCCGTGTGGGTGACCCGGTAGCCCGCTGGCTGCCCTGGAGAGGGTGATGTTCGACGAGAAAGGGATGCCCCGCCTGGTGGTGGCCGGGGTCAGCTCGGGTACCGGCAAGACCACTGTCGCGGTGGGACTGACCGCTGCGCTGGGACTGCGGGGACGCACCGTCCAGACCTTCAAGGTCGGGCCCGACCTCATCGACAGCGCCTACCTGGCCCACGTCAGCGGCCGGCCCTGCCGCAACCTCGACGCCTGGATGCTGGGTGAGGGCGGGGTGCGGCGGTCGCTGGCTCGCGGCACCAGCGGAGCCGACATGGCGATCATCGAGGGCTCCGCCGGCATCTTCGACGGCCATGGCCTGCACGCCGAGGACGCCCGCGCCAGCGGAGTCCATCCCTTCCCCGGAAGCACCGCGGAGCTGGCGCGGATGGCCCGCTCGCCCGTCGCCCTGGTGCTCGACGTCTCGATGATGGGTGAGACGGCGGCGGCGGTCGCGCTGGGGGTCAAGCACCTCGACCCCAAGCTCCGGCTTGCCGGGGTGATCCTCGACAACGTGCCCAGCGACTACCACCGGCGGCTGGTGGAGGACGCCGTCTGGGAGCTGGCAACCCTCCCGGTGCTGGGCGCCCTGCCCCACGTGGAGTCGGTGAGCATCCCGCAGCTGTACACCGGCCTGCTCCCCATCACCGAGAACCCGCAGGTCGACCCCGCCGCCGCCGAGCTCGCCGCCCTGGTCGAGCGGCACTGCGACCTCGACCTGGTGGAACGGCTGATGACCGCCGCCGAACCGCTGCCGCAGACACCGCCACGGGTGACCAGCGTCCCCGCCGGACAGGCGGTGCAGATCGGGGTCGCCTTCGACGACGCCTTCTGCTTCTACTACCCCGAGAACCTCGAGCTGCTCGAGGAGGCGGGAGCGGAGATCATCCCCTTCTCACCGCTCGAGGACCGCTCGCTGCCGCGTGGCCTCGACGGGCTGTATTTCGGCGGCGGCTTCTCCGAAGTGTTCGCCGAGCGCCTGTCGGCCAACCGGCCGCTGATGGATGCGCTGCTCCGCGTGCATTCCCAGGGGATGCCGATCTTTGCCGAATGCGGTGGCCTGCTCTACCTGTCGCGGACGCTCCGCACCGACGACGGCCGTGTCCACCGCATGACCGGGATGCTGCCCGTCGACGTCGCCTTCGAGCCGGGTAGCCTGCGTCGAGGCTACCGCGAGCTGCGACTGATGACCGACAGCGTTCTCGGACCGACGGGGACGCGGCTGCGCGGTCACGAGTTCCGCTTCAGCCGGGTGCTCGACGGCACCGACTGCCTTTCGGCCGCGTACACCATGCACGACAGCGACGGTGAGCCGCTGGGATGCGAGGGCTGGGTGTCGGGGAACCTCGTCGTGTCTCCCGTCCGGCTCCACTTCGGGCAGGACGCCGCCATCGCCGAGCGCTTGGTGGAGCGGATGCGCCGGGTCCACCGGGCGCGGGGGGCGGAGCAGGCGGCCCTGGCCTGACCTCGTCCGGGCGGTCGGTCGCCGCCGGTGGCTTGGGGGCTCGCTGCGCTCTAGTCGCCTGAACCCACGGGGTTGGGGTGTACGCTCAGCCCGGCGATCAACCCAAGGAAGATGGCAGAGACCCCGTGAACTACATCCCGACGATAACGGCAGCAGTCGCGTGACCTCCCCTCCGGCGACCATCGGCGACCTGCGTCGCTCGGAGTACCGCGTCCAGTCGGTCAAAGCGGAGCTGCGCCGCAACCTCATCCGCAAGCTCAGCAGCGGCGAGACCCTCTTCCCCGGCATCCTCGGATACGAGGAGAGCGTCATCCCGCAGCTGGAGAACGCGATCCTCGCCGGCCAGGACATCGTGCTCCTGGGCGAGCGCGGTCAGGCCAAGTCGCGACTGGTGCGGGCATTGATCTCGCTGCTCGACGAGACCATTCCGGTGATCGCCGGCTGCGAGATCAACGACGATCCCTACGCGCCGATCTGCCGGCGCTGCCTCGACCTGGTCGAGCAGCGCGGCGACGCCACAGCCGTCTCCTGGCTGCCGTGCGACCGCCGCTATTCGGAGAAGCTCGCCACCCCCGACACCAGCATCGCCGACCTCATCGGCGAGGTCGATCCCATCCGCGTGGCCGAGGGGCGGTATCTCTCCGACGAGCTCACCATCCACTACGGCCTGGTCCCGCGCACCAACCGCGGCATCTTCGCCATCAACGAGCTGCCCGACCTGGCCGAGCGCATCCAGGTCGGCCTGCTCAACATCATCGAGGAGCGGGACGTCCAGATCCGTGGCTACCGCATCCGGTTGCCGCTTGACGTCTACGTCGTGGCCACCGCCAACCCCGAGGACTACACCAACCGCGGCCGGATCATCACCCCGCTCAAGGACCGTTTCGGCGCCCAGATCCGTACCCACTATCCCCGCAGCGTCGAGCACGAGATCGCCATCGTCGAGCAGGAGACGACCCGCTTCGACGAGTCGCCGGCGCAGGTGCGGGTTCCCGGCTACATGAAGGAGATCATCGCCGAGATCACCCATCTGGCCCGCCGCAATCCCCAGGTCAACCAGCGCAGCGGCGTCAGTGTCCGGGTCAGCATTGCCAATTACGAGAACCTGGTGAGCAACGCCCTGCGGCGGGCCATCCACACCGGTGAGAAGGAGGCGGTCGGGCGGATCTCCGACCTCCCGGCGCTGGTGCCATCCAGTGCCGGCAAGCTGGAGCTCGAGACCTGGGAGGAGAACGACGACGTCTCGGTGCTGGAGAAGATCATCCGCACAGCCTGCAGCAACGTCTTCCGGCGGCATTTCACGGTGCAGGAGTTCAGTGAGCTGGTTCAGCGCTTCGACCGCGGCGGCTTCACCGTCGAGGTCAGCGACAAGGCGCCCGCCGATTCCTACGCCCAGGCGGTGCGCGAGCTGCCGGGGATGGAGCGCGCCCTGCAGAAGCTCGAGGAACCGGCCACTCCGTCGGCTCAGGCGGCGGTGCTGGAGTTCATCCTCGAGGGGCTTCACCTGAGCAAGCGACTCAACAAGACGCCCGTCGACGGCAGCGCCATCTACGGCGGCTGACGGGCACGGGTCACGGCGCGATGGCAGTCTCGGATTTCCGCTCCCACCGCTTCTCCCAGTGGGACGGCACCCAGGATCCGCTCGGTCCCGACGCCGACGAGCTGTTCTCGCGGCTCTCCGAGGACGTCTTCCACGGCTGGGACTTCGAGTCGGCGCTGCGCCGGCTGCTCAGCCAGGGCTGGCGCGACCGCCAGGGGCGGCGTCTCCAGGGGCTCGAAGAGATGATGGAGCAGCTGCGCCGCCGCCGCCAGCAGCAACTGGAGCGCTTCAACCTCGACGCCGTCTTCAAGGACATCCAGGAGAAGCTCGACAACGTCCTCCGGTTGGAGCGCCAGGGGATCGACGAGCGTCTGCAGCAGCCGATGGACGAATCCGCGCAGCGGGTGCTGGAGCGGGTGGCCCGCAAGCGTCGCGAGACCCTCGACGCGCTGTCGCCCGAGCCGGGCGGGGCGATCCGCGAGCTGCAGAACTACGAGTTCATGAACGAGCGGGCGCAGCAGGCGTTCGACCAACTCCTCGACGACCTCAAGAAAGGGGTCGTCGACACCTATTTCAAGGAGATGACCCAGCAGCTGCAGTCGATGTCGGGGCAGGACATCGCCGTGCTGCGGGAGATGATTCGCGACCTCAACGCGCTGATGCGCCAGAAGTTGGAAGGAGTGCCGGCGGAGCAGCTGCAGCAGAACTACGACGCCTTCAAGCGCCGCTGGGGACAGCTGTTCCCGGACGCCCCCGACACCTTCGACGAGTTCCTCGACCAGCTGCAGCGGCAGATGGCGCGGATGGACTCGCTGATGCAGTCGCTCTCTCCGGAGATGCGCCGCCAGCTGATGGAGATGATGGACGCGGTCTTCCAGGACGGCGAGCTGCAGAGCGAGCTGGCTCAGCTGGCCGGCGCCCTGGAGCTGCTCTCGCCACGGCAGCGACTGGGCAATCGCTACTCCTTCTTCGGCAGCGAGCAGCTGCCCCTCGACGAGGCGATGGACCTGATGGGCCGCCTCCAGTCGCTCGAAGAGCTGGAACGCGCCCTCCGCGAGGCCTACCGCGGCGGTGAGCTGGATGAGCGGACTCGCGATCAGCTCCGCGAGGCGCTCGGCGAGGACGCGTCCCGCAGCTTCGACCAGCTGCAGCGCATCACCCAGCGACTCGAGGAGTCGGGGCTGATCCAGCGCGACAAGCGAGGCTTCCAGCTCACTGCCCGGGGGATGCGCCGGATTGGTCAGAAGGCGCTCGGCGACCTCTTCTCCCGCCTCAAGCGCGATCGCTTCGGCAACCACGCCATGCAGTCGGCAGGGTTCGGCGGCGAGCGCAGCGACGAGAGCAAGGCCTACGAGTTCGGCGATCCCTTCCAGCTCGACGTGGAGAAGACGGTGATGAACGCCATCCGGCGCGAGGCCGGCGAGGAGCGGCGCAGCGTCAGCGGGCATCTGCGCGCGACCCCCGGGCTCGCACCCGAGGACTTCGAGGTCCATCGCAACGAGATGCTCACCCGCTCCTGCACCGTGCTGATGCTCGATATGAGCCGGAGCATGCCGCTGCGCGGCTACTTCTATGCTGCCAAGAAAGTGGCGCTGGCGCTCGATTCGCTGATCCGCACCCAGTTTCCTCGCGACACCCTGCACGTCATCGGCTTCTCCGACTACGCTCGCGAGATCGCCCCGTCCGCGCTGCCGCAGCTGAGCTTCAACGAGTATGTCTACGGCACCAACATGCAGCATGGGCTGATGCTGGCGCGCCACCTGCTCTCCCGCTATCCCGGCCAGAACAAGCAGATCATCATCGTCAGCGACGGCGAACCGACCGCTCACATGGAGGGCGCACAGGCGGTCTTCTTCTACCCACCGCTGCCGGAGACCTTCCACAAGACGCTGGTCGAGGTACAGCGCTGCACCCGCGACAATATCGTCATCAACACCTTCATGCTCGAGTCGAACTACCATTTGGTGCAGTTCGTCAATCAGATGACCCGGCTGAACCGCGGCCGAGCCTTCTTCATCAGTCCCGACCGTCTTGGTGACTACGTGCTGGTCGACTACGTCGCTCAGCGTTCCCGGGCGGCGTGAGCCCGATGGTGTCCGCCTGAGCGTTGACTGACTGGACCGGGACTCACCACGCTGACGCGGGTGCCCGTTTCGCCGAGCGGGTACGGCTGCAGTTGCGGGCGCGCCATCCGGGGATGACCGCCACCGTCGACGCGGAGCGCTTCGGGGTGCGCATGGTTGCCGCGGGAATCGACGTGACCCTGCCCCTGATGCCCGTCTGGACCGCCTGCCAGCGCGAGCCGGCCCGGGTGCCGGCTCTGATCGCCGAGTTCGTCCGCGCCGCCGAGGCCCGGCTGGTGCCCGCGGCGGGCGGGGAGCGCCTCGACCTCGGCGGGTTGCTCTGGTGCGTGCGCAGCCGCGGCTATCTCGCCGAGCTCTCCCGGGCGGGCGAGCTGCTGTGCCGTGAGCTGGCCGGCGACCTGGTCGCCTTCGTCGCCCAGGTGCTGCCGGGGACCGCGATGCGCGGGGTCCCGCGCGCCGAGTGGCGGGGGCAGGACCTCGACGATGCCGCCGTCCGGGAGGCGGCGACCGCCAACACGGCCTCGCGGTTCGCCCGACTGGCCGGTCGCATCCGCAGCGCCGATCGGGTGCCGGGTGACGGCTGGCGGCTCGGCGGCGACGTGCTCTTCCAGGGCAGTGTGCTGACCTGTGCGCCGCTGCTCCGGGCACTGGTCGAGCGAGCTGGTGGCGAGGTCCTGCTCGGGGTCCCCGACCGGGCGGTCGTTCTCGCTCAGCCCGCCGGCGCCCGGTCGGCGGACGGCTTCGCGGGACGGGTCGGCCGAGCCCACCGGGAGGCTGCCAACCCGTGCTCAGCCGAGGTCCTGGTCACCGACGGACTCGGGCTCGCGCTCCTCGAGGCGCCCTCCCGGGGGCAGCGTGGGCTCCTCCTCCTGCCCTGGCTGCGTGAGTGACAGCGGCGCGGGCAGCGAGCGCCTCCCGGCGGGCGGGGCGAGGAGCCGCGGGGACCGGGCCGATCCCAGTCGGGCCGCGGCGGTCCCGGCGGCGGCCAGGGCCGCCGCCCCGGCGACGCCGGCGCCGAGTCGGAGCGCCGTCCGGGCCGCCGGTCGGGCCCAGAGTGGTGCAGACAGGTCCGGTCCCTGGCCGAACCAGAGGGTGACCGCGACGTGGTCGCCGGCCGCCCTTCCCTGCCGCAGCCGGCTGCGCTCGATCCGCACCGCCGCCGGTGCCAGCGGATGACGAGCCGGCTCCCCCTCGCGGGCCGCCGCCCCCCCCAGCAGCCTGCGGCCCACGGCGGTGAGCATCGCCTCCCGGGTGCGCGGGTCGGCCCCGGCGCGGATCAGCTCCGGGACCGCCCGGCGCGCCAGGCGGGCGGTGGCGCGCGAGAACAGGGCCGACATGGCGGCAAGCATAGGAGGGCGACGGCGCGGGGGCGGCGCCACCGATGGTGAGCCTCGCCATCACCTCGCTGCCCGAGCGCGTTCACGCCGTCCTCGCGGGCGCTCTCGCCGGGGAGGAACTGGCCGGGACGGCCACCGGCGCCGCCCAGATGCTCCTCGCCGCCGAGTCGGCCGCCTCCTCCGGCGGCTTCGACGAGGCCGACCTGCGCGGTCGCGGCCTGGACCAACCTCCGGCGTCCGGGCCGGCGGGACTGCTGCTTCGGGCGCTGCCGTTCGCCCTGCTCAGCCCGCTCGACCGCCCCCTGCTGCGGCGCAACGCCCACCGCGCCGCCACCCTCGGCGGGGGCGACGCGGGCACCGCGATCACGGCCGTGGCCGCCGCGGTCCTGTGCGCCGACCTGCTGCGCTTCGACCTCGAGTCCAGCCTCGCCCGGCTGCGCCAGACCCTGCTGGAGGAGGCGCCGTTCGCACTCCTCGACCGGCTCGAGCCATTGCACCCACGCGCCGCGCTCGCCGGCGACAGCAACCCGCTGGCGGCGCTGCAGATCGCCATCACCGCGCTCGCCCGGGCGGACACGCCCGGCGAGGTGCTGGCCGAGGTGAGCGCCTACGCCGACCAGCCGTGCGCCTCGCTCAGCCTGGCGGGGGCGCTGGCAGGGGCGCGGCGCGGCCTCGATCCGGCGGATGCGGCCTGGGCCGCCTCGGTGCCGGCGGCCGAGCGGGTCGCGCTCGCGGCCGAGGCGCTCGCCTCCCGGGCCACGGCGCAGCTCGGTTGACGGCGAGCCGGTCGCGACTTGAGCCGCCGATACAATCGCCGCCATGCCTGACGACGGCGGCGGACGCAAGATCCGCATCCTCACCGCCAAGGTCGGCCTCGACGGGCACGACCGCGGGATCAAGGTGATCTCGCGGGCGCTGCGCGATGCCGGCATCGAGGTGATCTACACCGGCCTGCACCAGACGCCGGAGATGGTGGTCGAGACCGCCATCCAGGAGGACGTCGACGGGATCGGCGTGAGCATCCTCAGCGGCGCCCACATGACTCTGTTTCCCGAGATCCTCCGGCTGCTCAGGGAACGCGGCGCGCAGGACATCGTCGTCTTCGGCGGCGGCATCATTCCCGACGCGGACATCCAGCCGCTGCGCGACCTGGGGGTGGAGAAGGTGTTCACCCCCGGCACCTCTCTCGAGGAGGCCGTCGCCTTCGTCAAGCAGCGCTTCGGGGCCACCTCCGCCGCGTAGCACGGCGCGGCCGCCCCTGGCCGGACCGCGCGGTCCGTTACCATGACCGGCCTGATGGAGAAGCTCGAGCTCGACGCGCGTCCGCGCGATGTGGTGGGCCGCCGTGTCACGCAGCTGCGGCGTCGGGGCGAGGTGCCCGCGGTGCTCTACGGGCACCAGCAGGCGTCGGTCTCCGTCAGCATCGATGCCACGGCGCTGGAGCGCATCTGGCATCGCGCCGGCCGCAGTCACCTGGTCGACCTGCGGCTCGACGGCGGCCGCGCCCGCAAGGTGCTGATCCGCGAGTACCAGCACAACCCCCGCAGCGGCGCGCCGGTCCACGTCGACTTCTTCGCCGTCAACCTGCGCGAGAAGATCGCCGTCGACATCCCGGTGGTGGTCACCGGCCGGTCGCCCGCGGTCGAGGAGATGAAGATCGGGCAGCTGCAGCAGCCGCTCACCACGCTCCGCATCGAATGCCTGCCCGACAAGCTCCCGGCGCAGCTCACCGTCGACGTCAGCGAGCTCACCGAGATCGACCAGAGCATCACCATCGGGCAGGTCGCCCTGCCCGACGGGGTGACCCTCGCCCACGCTCACGGCGCCGAGGTCGACGAGAACCAGGTGGTCGTCAAGGTCGCGCCGCTGCGCGTCCGCGAGGAGATCGAAGAGGCCGCGGCAGCGCCGGAGGCCGAAGCCGAAGCCGCCGCCGGAGAGGAAGGCGCCGCACCACCGGAGGCCGAGTCGCCGGAGCAGCCCTCATAGTGCTGCACTAGCGGGCATGCTCGCCGCGTTCACGCTCGCCACGCGGCCCTGCGACACCAACGCCTCCTTCGGCCTCGACCGCGTCTGCTCGCTGCCGCTGGCGGGGAGCTCAGACCAGGTCATCCAGTCCGCGGTCACCGCCGTCGCCATCTTCCTGGTGGTGCTGGTGGTGGGGCGCATCAGCCGGACCATCGTGATGCGCGCCCTGCGCCGCGCCGAGACCGACGTGCAGGTGCGCACATTGGTCAACAACGTCCTGCTGGCCGCCACCATCATCGTCGCCGTCATCGGCGCCTTCGCCAGTGGATTCGGCTTCGGTGTCGTCCTCACCTTCGGCGGCCTCGCCAGCCTGGCTATCGGCCTCGCCTTCCAGGACCTGCTCCGCAATGTCCTGGCCGGGATCTTCCTGCTGCTCGAGCGGCCCTTCCGGCTCGGCGACGTGGTCTCGGTCGACGAGGTCACCGGTACGGTGCAGACCATCGAGCTGCGCACCACCTCGCTCCGCCTCGGCGACGGCCGTCTGGCGGTGATGCCCAACCTCAACATGTTCACCAAGACCGTGATCAACGCCACCGCCCTGGAACGCCGCCAGTACCTGGTGTCGGTGTGGGTGCCCGAGGGCGCCGACCTGGAGGCCTTGATCGAGGCCGCCCGCCGCGCCACAGCTCAGGTCCCCGAGGTGCTCGGCGAGCCCAGGCCCGCCATCCAGCCGCGCTCCGAGAGCGACGGCCGCATCAGCCTGCAGGCGCAGTACTGGCTCGACGACCGATCCCACGACCCCGACGCGGTCGGCGTCCAGGTGTTCCGCGCCGTCCACGCTGCGGTGCACCGCGCCGGGGGCGGGGAGCAGCCAGGGCCATCAGCGAGCCCGGCGCCCCGGCCTGCCGGCGACCCGGCGCGCGACCCGCCGGCGCGGTGACCACCATGGTTGTGCCCCGGCCCGACGCCGTCTACCGCTGACCGATCGCCACGTACGGCCGGCGCTCTGGCCCGAGGTAGACCTGCCGGGGACGGGCGATCCGCTGCTCCTTGTCGAGCAGCATCTCCTCCCACTGGGAGAGCCAGCCCGCGGTGCGGGGGATGGCGAAGAGGACCGGGAACATGTCGGTGGGGAGGTTCAGCGCCTGGTAGATCAGGCCGCTGTAGAAGTCGACGTTGGGGTAGAGCTTGCGGCTGACGAAGTACTCGTCCTCCAGCGCGATCTTCTCCAGCTCCAGGGCGATGTCGAGCAGAGGAGTGGTGCCGGTCACCGAGAAGACCTGCTCGGCCATGCGCTTGATCACCTTGGCCCGGGGGTCGTAGTTCTTGTAGACGCGGTGACCGAAGCCCATCAGACGCTCCCGGCCGGCGCGGACACCGGCGAGGAACTCCGGGATCGCGTCGCGGGTGCCGATCCGCTCCAGCATCCGCAGCACCGCCTCGTTGGCGCCGCCGTGCAGCGGGCCGTAGAGCGCGGCGATGGCCGCGGCGGTGGCGGAGTAGGGGTCGGGTTCCGAGGAGCCGACCGAACGCATGGCATTGGCGGAGCAGTTCTGCTCGTGGTCGGCGTGAAGGATGAAGAGCACATCGAGCGCGTGCTCGATCTCCGGGGCCGGCTGGTATCGCGGCTCGACCATCTTGAACATCATGTTGAGAAAGTTGCCGACGTAGGAGAGATCGTTGTCGGGATAGACGTAGGGGAAGCCCATCGAATGGCGGTAGGCCATGGCTGCCAGGGTGGGCATCTTCGCGATCAGCCGCCAGATCGAGGTGCGGCGCTGCTCCTCGTCGTGGATGCGGGTAGCCTGCGGATAGAAGGTGGAGAGCGCCCCCACGGTGGACAGCAGCATGCCCATGGGATGGGCGTCGTGATGGAACCCGTCCATGAACCGCTTGATGTTCTCGTGGACCATCGTATGGATGGTGATGTCGTGGGTCCATTCCCGCTCCTGGACGGCGGTCGGCAGCTCGCCGTGCACCAACAGATAGGCGGTCTCGAGAAAGGTGCTCTTCTCCGCCAGCTCCTCGATGGGATAACCGCGATAGAGCAGGATCCCGCGGTCGCCATCGATGTACGTCACCCGGCTGACGCAGGATGCGGTGTTGAGAAAGGCGGGATCGTACGACATCAGGCCGTTGTCGTTGTCGTCGACCCTGATCTGGCGCAGGTCGGTGGCGCGGACGGCGCCGTTGGCGACGGGGAGCTCGTAGGTGCGGCCGGTCCGGTTGTCGGTGACCGTCAGCGTGTCGGGCATGGTTCCTCCGAGGCGGTGTGCCCGGCGGTACCGGCGGCACCCCCAGGCACCCCTCGCCGACGCCGTATCATGCCGCGTGGCCCGGTGGCCTCGTGCGAGCCGCCACCCGGGCGTCGCGGAAGGTTGTGGAGTGAGCGATGAGCGATGCCACGATGATTCCGGCGCATCCTGGAGAGGTGACGCGCGAGCGCATTCTTCGGCTCGCTGACGAGCTCTTCGCACGACACGGATACGCCCGCGTGTCGATGCGCGCGGTCGCCGGGGCCGCGGGTGTGACCAAGCCGGCGCTCTACTATTACTTTCGCGACAAGGATGCGCTCTACGAGGAATGCATGCTGGTCATGCAGCAGCGCCAGGCGAGTGCGCTCCGCGACGCCGCCGAGGGTGCCGGCAGCCTGGGTGAGCGGCTGACCGCCGTCGCCCACGCGCTGCTCACCGCCTCTGCCCACCATCCCATCCGGGTGATGAGCGACATCACCGAGCATCTGCCGCCCGACAGCCGGGAGCGCTTGCGGCAGGGCTTCGCCGACTCGGTGGTCGGGCCGCTGGCCGCCTTCTTCACCTCCGCCCAGGAACGCGGCGAGGTCAGGGATGCGGTGACTCCCGAGCTGGCGGCGGCGACCCTGCTCGGCGTCTGCATGTCCTTCCTGCCGGCCGCGGCCGACGATCCCGAGGCCCTTCAGGTGCCGCGCGTCCAGATCGACGGCCCCGGCTCGCTCGACCCCGATCGAGCCGCCGGTATCGTGACCGACCTGGTGCTCCGCGGCGTGGCCGGCTCGCCGGCTACATCTGCCCGATGAGCCGGTGCGTCTGCGGGACCACCCGGACGTCGCGATGCCACCGCAGGGCGCGCGCCTGGAGGTCGAGCACCCGCTCGGGGGAGGGAGTGGCGAGCACCGCGCCGAACGGGGTGACCGGCTGCAGGTAGACGGTGATGGCGGGCGCCGTCTCCGCCACCATCCGCACCGCCGCCTCCAGCTCGGCGGCGTCGGTGTCGGTCCCGATCACCATCTTGACGAAGACGTCGCGGCCGCGGGCGATCTCGAGGAACCGCCGGTGCACGCTCAGCGGCACCGCCTGGGTGTCGACGCTGTGCAGCTTGACGTCCATCGCCACCTCGTCGACCCAGTCGATCAGCGCCCGCAGGCCTTCCACATACATGCCGTTGGTCTCCAGCGCCACCCGACATCCGCGTGCGTGCAGCGCCTCGAGGACCGCAGCCAGCCGTCGCCACTGCATCAGCGGCTCACCTCCGGTGACGCTCACCGCCTGGTGCGGCAGCGCCCGGTAGAGCGCGGTCACGGCGTCGACCACCCGCTCCTGTGTCAGCGGGCTCGGCTCGACCGCGAAGTCGCGATGCCCCGGGGTTCGCTCCAACCGTGCCGGCAGCGCCCTCGCCTCCAGTGACTCCGGGGTGTCGCAGTAGGAGCAGCGGATGTTGCATCCCGTGAGCCGGAGGAAGACCTGGCGGCAGCCGACGTGGGCTCCCTCACCCTGGATCGCGGAGAAGACCTCGGTGACCAGCAGGCCGCCACCCGCGGCCACCCCCGTGACGGTGGTCACGACAGCGCCGCCGCGGCGCGGTCGGCGACGCCCGCCTCGGCGAACCCCCGGGCCCGCAGCAGGCAGGCGTCGCAGTCGCCGCACGGGCGCGGCCCGCCCCGATAGCAGGACCAGGAGAGCTCCAGCGGAGCCCCGAGATCCACCCCCAGGCGGACGATCTGCGCCTTGGTCAGCTCCACCAGCGGGGTGCGGAGCTCCACCGGCCGCCCCTCGAGCCCCCGCTTCTGGCCGATCATGGCAACAACTCGCATGGCCTCGACGAACTCGGGACGGCAGTCGGGATAGCCGCTGTAGTCGAGGGCGTTGACGCCCAGCCAGACCGCATCGGCGTCGCGCGCCTCGGCCACCCCCAGTGCCACCGCGAGAAAGATGATGTTGCGCGCCGGCACGTAGGTGACCGGGATGGTGGTGGGGTCGGGATCCGCGCTTCCCGGCGGCACCGCGACGCTGGTGTCGGTGAGTGCCGAGCCGCCCCAGGCGGATGCGTCGAGCGACACGATCAGCCGCTCGGCGCCGAAGTGCTCCGCGATCGTCGCCGCGGCGTCGAGCTCGATGCGGTGGCGCTGGCCGTAGTCGAAGCTCAGCGCCAGGACCTCGGCGTGCTCCGCGCAGGCGATCGCCATGCACACGGTGGAGTCGAGACCGCCCGAGAGCAGCACCACGCCGTGGCCGGGCACGAGCGCTACCGGGTGAGCTCCACCGAGGCGTCCGACGTCTCCCAGAGGCGAAGCCGGGCGACCTGCAGGCCGGCGCCATCGAGACGCTCCCAGATGTCCTGGGCGATGAGCTCGGCGGTGGGATTGGGCATCAGCTCGTTGAGGTCGCGATGGTCGAGACGCTCGATCACATCCCGCCGCACCACCGCGCCCAGGTCGGCGAAGTCGATGACCACGCCCTGGTCGCCGACCCGCCCGTCCACCGTCACCTCCAGCCGGTAGGAGTGTCCGTGCGCCCGGCTGCATTTGCCGCTGTGCCATGGCAGCCGGTGCGCCGCCTCAAACTCGAAGCACTTGGTGACGCTCGTTCTCACGGCGCGAGCCTACCGCACACGACGGGCGTTGCCCGCCGAGTGCGGTTCCAACAGGAGGGCAGTTCCGCCCTCCTCGCCGCACGGGCCCAGCCCGTCCGGCTCACCTCCCCGACGGCGCGACTCCGCGCCGACGCGGGCGTTGCCGGGGTGGTGGCGGTGTTGCGCTCAGTGGGGGGTGGTCGGCTGGGGCGTGGTCGGGCTCGAGGTGCCGGGACCCTCGGCCCACGGGCGGACGATCGCCGACTGGCTGGCCGAGCCGAGCAGGCTGCCGTCCTCGGCCCAGAGCAGGATGTGACCGTGGCCGAACCCGCCTCGCACCGCGTGGATGCGGATGTCCACCAGCATCCAGCCGTTGCGGGTGGGGCGCTGCACCACCCGTAGGGTGTTGTCGAGGCTGTTGCCGCCGACCCGCTCCCCCAGCGCCTGGCTGATTCCGAACGGGACGTAATCGCCGATGATGGCCAGAACAGCGCTGCCGGGATCGAGATCGGGGATGCGCGCCCAGAGCGCGCTCCGCCCGTCGCCGGGCGGCCCCGGCAGTTCCTCGGGACCACGAGCCCGAGCCAGGCGCATCTCGATGCGGGTGGCGATGCTGTTTCGCTGATCGGTTCGCAGCGGCCGGGAATCACAGGCGTCCGGCGGCGGGACGTCGGGACGCTCCGCCCACACTCCCTCCCAGCGGGAGGGCCGCGAGCCGAGGGCGGCCACCACGGTGAAGATCTCCTCGCCCCCGACGTGCCCGATGGCGCGGGCCTGGGTGGTGCGGTGGCCGGCGGCGCTGATCACGACGTCGATCTCGACCACCGAGGGCGGTCGGGCGAAGGCGTGATACTGCGCGGTGGCCCAGATCAGGTGCCGGCCGCAGCTGCGCTCCAGGGTCTCGACCCCGGCCGCCAGGGCGGCGCCCCCGAAGAGCGCCCCGATGCCCGAGGCGATCGCCGGCGTCACCGGGAGGCGCCAGCGAAGGGGGTCGCCGGAGGCCTCCAGCCCCAGGAAGTCGAGCCCGTCCATCGGCGGGGAACGATAGCCCTCATTACGTGAGCGCCAACTCGTAGAGTATTAGCTCGTGGAATACCGGGTCGACCAGCTCGCCGCCGCCTGCGACGTGAGCGTCGACACCGTCCGCTACTACCAGGCGCAGCGGCTGCTGCCTCCCCCGCGCCGCCAGGGGCGGGTCGCCTGGTACGGCGACGAGCACGCCGAGCGGATCCGCCGGGTGCGGATGCTGCGCCGCCAGGGGCTGACGCTGGCGGCCATCCGGCGGGTGGTGGCGGGCGAGGCGGCCGGCAGCGCCAGCGCCGCCGCCGACGTCGGGCTGGCCGCCGCCGTCGCCGCGGCTCGGGCCGACGAGGACAACGAGGAGTTCCTCACCCTGGAGGAGATGGCCCGGCGCTCGGGGGTTCCGGCTCCCCTGCTCCAGGCCCTCGAGCGCGCCGGCGTCCAGCTGGGCCGCATGGTCGATGGCGAGACCTTCTACACCGGCGCCGACCTCGCCATGGTGTCGATGGCCCTGCGCCTGCTCGACGCGGGGTTGCCGCTGACCGAGCTGCTGGCGCTGGCCCGCGATCACCACGTCCATGTCCGCGCCATCGCCGAGCGCGCGGTCGAGCTCTTCGACGAGCACGTGCGCAGGCCGGCACGGGCAAGCGCCGTCGACGACGCGGCCGCGACCGAGAGGGTGGTGGCCACCTTCCGCGAGCTGTATCCAGCGGTCACCGCTCTGGTCGCCCACCACTTCCGGCGGGTGCTGCTCACCGTCGCCGAGGAGCACATCGAAAGAGTCGGCGACGCCGCCGAGGTGGCCGCCACGCGCGCCGAGTCGCGCCGCCGGCTGGAGGCGCAATGGCCGGCCTGACGCCGCCGCCACTGCCGGCTCCCGACACCAAGGCCCGCGCGGTTGAGGCCATGTTCGATCGCATCGCGCCGCGCTACGACCGGCTCAACCGGATTCTCACCTTCGGTCTCGACGTCGGCTGGCGGCGCCGCGCGGTGGCGTCGCTGGCGCTGCCGCGCGGCGCCCGGGTGCTCGACCTCGCCTGCGGCACCGGCGACCTCTGCCGCGAGCTCTCGCGCGCCGGGTACCGTGCCGCCGGCGTCGACTATGCCGCCGGCATGCTCGCCCACAACCGCAGTGGAGCGCCGCTGATCCGGGCCGACATCCTGGCGCTGCCGGTGGCGGCGGGAACGGTCGACGGCGCCGTCTGCGGCTTCGCCCTGCGCAACGTCGTCGATATCGCCGGCTGCCTGGCGGAGATGGCCCGGGTGGTGCGGCGCGACGGCCGGATCGCGGTGCTCGAGGTCGGCGAACCGCACCGCGCCCTGCTGCGCCGAGGCCACGCCCTGTATCTGCACCGCGTGGTGCCGGTGATCGGCGGCCTGCTCGCCGACCGGGCCGCCTATCGCTACCTGCCCGCCTCGACCAGCTACCTGCCGCCCGCCGGCGAGCTCGAAGCGATGATGGCGGAGGCCGGGTTTCCCGATGCCCGATGCGTCGCGTTGGGAGCCGGCGCGGCCCAGCTGTTGCTGGGGACGCGCCGATGAGCGCCACCCACCTTGCCGGTCACCACGTTGCCGGCCGGCTGGATGCCCGCGTCGACCTGCTGGAACACTGGCGACCGGCCGATGGCTTTCTCATGGAGCGTGACGGGGGCGGGCTGGTGGCCACCGGCACGGCGGCGACGGCGGCGGTGCTGCCGGGTCCTGACCACGCCCGGCGCGCCGCCGAAGCGGCCGCCGAGCTGCTCGATGACGTGCGGGCCGGCGAGGATGCGCTCGCGGTCGCGGCGCTGTCGTTCGACGGTGCGATCCCGGCGCGGGTCACGGTGCCGAGCCGCTCGCTTCTGGCACGCGCCGGACGGCCGGTGCGCCGGGTCATCATCGACGCCGGCCGCGACGAGCCCGCGCCATCCGAACCGGCAGCGACGCGCCCGGCGGCGCCAGCGGTCCGCCGCTCGCCGCAGCCGTCCGCGGCGGACTTCGCCGCCGCGGTGGCCACCGCGGTGGCGCGCATCCGTGACGGCGAGCTGCGCAAGGTGGTCCTCGCCCGCACCCTGCTGATCGAGGGGCTTGGTCACGTCGAGCCCCGCAGCTTGATCGCTCGCCTTCGGGCGCGTGATCCCGGTTGCTACACCATCGCCGCCCGCGGCGCTCGCGGCCGGCTGCTGGTCGGCGCCACCCCCGAGCTGCTGCTCCGCCGCGACGGAGAGGTGGTGACCTCGATGCCGCTGGCCGGTTCGGCGACGCGGTCGGCCGATCCTGCCGAGGACCGTGCCGCGGCAGCCGGATTGCTGAGCTCGATCAAGGAACGGCGAGAGCACGCGCTGGTGGTCGAGGCGGTGGTCGACACGCTCGCCGCTCACTGCCGGGAGCTCACGGTCGACCGCGAGCCACGTCTGGTGTCCACGGCGACGATCTGGCACCTGGCGACCGAGGTCCACGGCCTGCTCCATTCCGACGCCCCTGGCGCGCTGGCTCTCGCCGCCGAGCTCCACCCCACCCCGGCGGTCTGCGGCACTCCGCGAACTGCGGCGCTGCGCCTGATTGACGAGCTCGAGACCGAGCCGCGCGGCCTGTACGCCGGGATGGTGGGCTGGGTCGATGGGCGCGGCGACGGTGAGTGGGCGGTGACCCTGCGCTGCGCGGTGCTCGGCGATGGATGGGCCCGGCTCTACGCCGGCGGCGGCATCGTCGAGGGCTCGGATCCGCGGGCCGAGGTGGCGGAGACCGAGGCCAAGTTCCGCACCCTGCTCGACGCCCTGCGGTTGTAGCGCTGCCCGGCTGGTCGCCGGCCAAGCGTCAGGCGCGACCCTCTGCCAGCCCCTGCTGAACCGCCTCCGCCAGCTGGCGATGACGCTCTGCGTTCTGCGTGCGGTCGGTGCGCACCTCGACGAGCTGGACCCCGCCCGACGCCGCCGCGTCCGCCACCGCCACCGCCACATCGGCGGCACCCGTCACCCGCCGGTGGCCGGCGCCCGAGGCGGCGGCGAGGGCGGCGAGGTCGATGCCGTGGGGCGTGCCCCAGAGCGCTTCGTGCTCGGGCAGCTGCGCCTGGGGAAGCAGCGCGAAGATGCCGCCGCCGTCATTGTTGATGACAGTAATGACCAGATTCATCGGACCACCGCCCCAGCGCAGCAGGGCGCCCGCGTCGTGGAGGACGGCGAGATCTCCGAGCAGCGCGTGCGCCGGGGTGTGCACCGCCGCCATTCCCAGCGCGGTCGACACTAGCCCGTCGATGCCGCTGGCGCCCCGATTGGCGAGCACCCGCAGGCCGCTCCGCGGAAGCATCACCGCATCGAGGTCGCGCACCGGCATGCTGGAGCCGGCCAGCAGCACCGCAGCCGGCGGCAGCGCCGCCGCCAGGTCGCGGGCGGTCCGCGGCTCGGAGGGCTCCTCCCAGGAGTCGATGCAGCGGTCGATCGCGGCGCGCACCGCGGCGTCGGCCCGCCGCCACTGCTCGTCCCAGTCGCAACGGCGCTGACCCGGCAGGCGATCGCCGACCGCCTGCGCCAGCGCGTCCGGCCGGCAGCGCAGCGACCAGTCGGCGGCGCGCGCAGGGTCGGGATCGGTGGCCTGCTGATCGACCACCACCAGCCGCGCCGCCGAGGCGACCGCGGCCAGCACCGCCCGGCTGGTCGGGGCGGCTCCGAGCTGCAGCACCAGATCGGCACGGTGTGCGGTCGCGAAGTCGGCACTGCCCAGCAGCAGCGTTCCCGCTGAGAGTGCGGGCGGGCCGACACGAAGCCCGGAGGTGGGCTCGGCCAGCAGCGGCCAGCCCGCGGCCGACGCGAGCCGGAGAACCGGGCCCGCATCGGTGTCCGGCGGCAGGGCACCGGCGACCATCAGGCCCCGCCCGGTCGCCGCGATGGCAGCGGCGAGCCGGTCGACGTCGGCAGGCAGCGGTTCCGCGCGCGCCGGCGCCACCGTCTCCCACGGATGCTCGCCCGCGCGACCCGCCTGGTCGGGTCCCAGGTCGACCTCCGCTCCGCTCGGCGTCAGCGGCTCCCGGAAGGGAAGGTTGAGGTGCACCGGGCCGCGCGGTTCCGACATCGCCGCCGCCACCGCGCGACTTCCCAGCGATCGCCAGTAGCGGCCTGCATCGGAGCGCGCCTCGGGGACCGGTGCCTCGACGAACCGGCGGGCATGCACGCCGAACAGCCGCAGCTGATCGATCGACTGGTTGGCGCCGGTGTCGCGCAGCTCGGCCGGCCGGTCGGCGCTGAGCAGGAGCAGCGGCAGCCGCGACATCGACGCCTCCACCACCGCCGGCATCCAGTTGGCCACTGCCGTGCCCGAGGTGCAGCCGACGGCCACCGGCCGCTCGTCGAGTCGCGCGATCCCGAGGGCGAAGAAGGCGGCGGAGCGCTCGTCGACATGGATGTGGAGGCGGACGCCGGGATGCCGCGCGAGGGCCAGCGCGAGCGGCGTCGACCGGCCCCCGGGGGAGAGGCACGCGTCGCGCATACCCGACCGGACCAGCTCGTCGACCAGGACGCTCGCGCAGGCGAGGGCGACGTCGCCCTCGGTGGGTCTCATGCCGGAGTCGCAGCGAGCAGCGCGGGGTCGGGAGAGACGCGGCGCGGCCGCAGGCGTCCCGCGACCGGGAGCAGGGGGTCGGCGGACACGTCGCCGGCGAGCAGCAGCGCGGTTCCCACGCCGTGAGCCCAGGGAGTGTCCGGCAAGGCCGCCGCCACGGCCAGAACCGCGGCCAGGCCGACCGAGGTCTCGAGCGCCGACGAGGCGATCGCCGGAACCGCGGCGATCTCGGCAGCCATCAGCGCCGCGCCCACCCCGCCGAGCCGCTGCGGTTTGAGCACCACCGCGTCGGCGGCCTGCAGGCGTCGCAGCCGGTGCGCGTCGTCAACGGTGCGCAGGCACATCTCCGCCGCCACCGGCACCGGCGACCGGCGGCGCAGCGCGGCCAGGTCCTCCATCGAGGCGACGGGATCCTCCACCAGCTCGATGTCGAAGCGCGCCAGCCGTCGCAGCGCCCGCAGCGCGGTCTCCACCTCCCAGGTGCCGTTGGCGTCGAGTCGCAGCCGCACCCCTGGACCCAGAGCGGACCGGACCGCTGCCACCCGATCCTCGCTCAGCTCGTCGCCGACCTTGACCTTGAGGGTGCCGCATCCCGACGCCACCGCCAGCCGTGCGGCCGCATCGGGCGGCAGTCTCGGCACCATCGCGTTGACCACCACCTGGTCGCGTTCCGGCGCCGGAAACGGTCGCGTTGCCGCCTCGTCCGCGGCGGCTCTGGCGGCCGCGACCTCCGCCGCCGACCAGGTCGGCAGCGGTGAGAACTCGCCCCAGCCCGCCGGTCCTTCGACCAGCAGTCCATGGCGCTCGACCACGCCCATCACCGGCACCCGTAGTCGCACCGCGAAGGGGAGGTGGCGCAGCCCGCTCATCGCAGAGCCAGGCCCAGCACCAGCAGCGCCCCGGCCACCAGGTGGAGGCGGGCGGTTGCCGCCAACGCCGGCAGCAACGCACGCCCCCGCGCGTGTCGCACGAGCGCGAGCGGCCGGCGCGCCAGCGGCGCGGCCAGAAGCATCAGCAAGGCGGGTGCCGGCATCGCTCGCGCCGCCACCGCCACCGGCGGCACCAGGAATGCGGCTGCCACCACCACCGCGAAGAGCGCCCGGGTGCGCGGGTCGCCGAGCCGCACCGCCAGGGTGCGCTTGCCGGCGCTGGCGTCGGTGGCGATGTCGCGCAAGTTGTTGACGATCAGGATGCAGACACAGAGCAGGCCGACGGGGATCGACGCCAGCCAGACCGCCGGTGACACCGAGCCACCGGGTTGCACGTAGGCGGTACCGGCCACCGCAACCGGTCCGAAGAAGACGAAGACGGCGAGCTCGCCCAGCCCGCGCGCGGCGTACGGCCTGGGGCCGCCCGAATAGAGGACGGCACCGATCACCGCCACCGCGCCGAGGCCGAGCAGCCAGGGATGCACCGCCAGCGCCAGCGCCGCGCCCGCGACCATCGCCACCGCCAGCGCCAGGATCGCCGCCGCCGCCACCGCCGGCGGCGCGGCGAGACCCGACGCGGTCAACCGCGGAGGTCCCATCCGGCCGGGGGTGTCGACCCCGCGGACACCGTCGAAGTAGTCGTTGGCGTAGTTCACCCCGACCTGGAGGGCGACGGCGACGATCACCACCGCGGCGATCCGCCAGGCCGAGTGCTGGCCGGCGCCCGCGGCACCGACCGCCACCGGCACCACCGATGCCCCCAGGGTGCGCGGACGGGCGCCGAGGAGCCACAGCCTGACGCCGGCCGGTCGTATCGCCGCGGCGGTCACAACCTGTTCCGCCCGCTCACGGGCGGCGCGGGAACCTGGCGAAGTCGGGCTTGCGCTTCTCCAGGAAGGCGTCGCGCCCCTCCTGCGCCTCCTCACCCATATAGAAGAGCAGGGTGGCGTCGCCGGCGAGCTGCTGGATGCCCGCCAGCCCGTCGCTGTCGGCGTTGAATCCCGCCTTGAGCAGCCGCAGCGCCAGCGGACTCATCTCCAGGATGCGGCGGCAGACTTGCAGCGTCCGCTCCTCGAGCTGGTCGAGCGGCACCACCCAGTTGACCAGTCCCCACTGCTCTGCGGTGGCGGCGTCGTACTGCTCGCAGAGGAACCAGATCTGCTTGGCGCGCTTCAGGCCGATGGTGCGTGCCAGCAATCCGGCGCCGTAGCCGGCGTCGAAGGATCCCACTTTCGGCCCTGTCTGACCGAAACGCGCATTGTCGGCGGCCACCGTCAGGTCGCAGACGAGATGGAGGACGTGCCCGCCCCCGATGGCGTAGCCGGCGACCATGGCGATCACCGGCTTGGGGAGCCGGCGGATCTGGACCTGGAGGTCGAGCACGTTGAGACGGCCGATCCCGGCGGGGTCGCGGTAGCCGTCGTCGCCGCGGATGCGCTGGTCGCCGCCCGAGCAGAAGGCTTCGGTTCCCTCGCCGGTGAGGATCACCACCCCCACCCCGGGGTCGTCGCGGGCCACCTCGAAGGCCCGCGCGAGCTCGAAGAGGGTCTCCGGGCGGAAGGCGTTGCGCACCTCGGGGCGGCAGATGGTGATCTTGGCGATCCCCTCCGCCGTCTGGTAGCGGATGTCCTGGTAGTCCCCCAGCCTGGCCCAGTCCATGAGTGTCAACTCCAAGAGCGCCAACTCACACGGTTTCGCTAGCGTAGCCGACGTGGGCCCGAAGACGAGGCGGCGCCGACCCAGCCAACCAGGCGTCGGCGGAGCCGGCCCGAGCCCCGGCGACCTGGTCGCCCTGACGGTGCCGCCGGGACCCTGCTGGCCGGAGCTGGTCGGCCGCATCTGGGATGCGGGAGCGGCGCTGCTTCCCGTCGATCACCGCATGACCGGGCCCGAGATCGCCGACCTGCTACGCCGGGCGCGCCCCACCCTGGTGGTCGACGGCGAGGGCTGGCACCGGCAGCAGGGCGGAGTCCCGGTCGAGCCGGGCGTCTCGCTGGTGATCGCCACCTCGGGGACGTCCGCCACGCCACGGCTGGTCGAGCTCCCGTGCTCGGCGGTCAGCGCGGCGGTCACCGCCTCCTTGGCCGTCCTCGCCCCCGAGGCGGGCGACCGCTGGCTCGCCTGCCTGCCGCCGGCGCACATCGGCGGCCTGCTGGTGCTGGCGCGCGCCCTTCTCTCGGGGTCGGAGGTGGTGGTTCACCAGCGCTTCGATCCCACCGCCGTCGCCGGCGCCGCCGACGGCCACACTCACATCTCGCTGGTGACGACGACGCTGGGCCGCCTGCTGGACGCCGGCGCCGATCTCGCCGGCTTTCGCTCCATCCTGGTCGGCGGTGCCGGCATGCCCGATGCGCTGCGCGAGCGAGCTGCGCAGGCCGGCGGCCGCTGCATCGCCACCTACGGCCAGACCCAGAGTTGCGGCGGGGTCGTCTACGACGGAATCGCCCTTCCCGGAGTCGGCATGCGCATCACCGGCTCCGGTGAGATCGAGCTCGCCGGTCCCACCCTGATGCGCGGCTATCGGGGCGACGCGGCGGCGTCGTCGGCAGCGTTCAGCGATGACGGCTGGCTGCGCACGGGCGATGCCGGCAGCATCGACCGCAGCGGCCGGCTGCGGGTGATCGGGCGCCTCGACGACGCGATCATCAGCGGGGGCGAGAAGATCTGGCCGCGCGAGGTGGAGGCGGTGCTGCGCACCCATCCGCTGGTGGCTGAGGTGGCGGTGGTCGGCCGCGCTGATCCGCGCTGGGGCGCGCGCGTCGTCGCCGTGGTGGTGCCGGCCGACCCCGCCAGGCCGCCGGCGCTCGGGGAGCTGCGCGACCTGTGCGCCACCCGCATCGCGCGTCACAAGGCGCCGCGGGAGCTGGTGCTGGTCGCGCGGCTGCCGCGCACCGCGCTGGGCAAGGTGCGCCGCGCCGAGCTGTCGACGTAGTCGCGTCAGTACCATCGCGGGATGCCCGAGCCCGCGGTCGAACGCGCCGAACGCGAGCGGTTGCGGCGGGATGCAGCCGGCTGGCGGCGTTGGGGGCCGTACCTGGCCGAACGCGCCTGGGGCACGGTGCGCGAGGACTACAGCGCCGACAGCAACGCCTGGGACTACTTCCCGCACGACCACGCCCGGTCGCGCGCCTATCGCTGGAACGAGGACGGGATGGCCGGCATCTGCGACCAGGACCAGCTGCTTTGCTTCTCACTGGCGCTCTGGAACGGCCGCGATCCGATCCTCAAGGAGCGGTTCTTCGGACTTACCGGCAACCAGGGCAACCACGGTGAGGACGTCAAGGAGTACTGGTGGTTCCTCGACGCCACCCCCACCTATTCGTGGATGCGCTGGATCTACATGTACCCGCAGGCGGCCTTTCCCTACGAGCAGCTGGTGGCCGAGAACCAGCGGCGCAGCCGCACCGATCCCGAGTACGAGCTGCTCGACACCGCCATCTTCGACGGCGACCGCTACTGGGAGGTGACCGTCGACATCGCCAAGGCCTCGATCGACGACATCCTCCTCCACATCGAGGTGCAGAACCACGGACCGGACGAGGCAACTCTCGAGGTGCTGCCGACGGTGTGGTTTCGCAACACCTGGTCTTGGGCGCCGGGATCCACCCGTCCGCTGCTGCACGCCGACCGGGCCACCCTGGTGGCGGACCATCCCGCGATCGGTCGCCGCGTGCTCTGCAGCGACGGCGATGGGGTGCCGCTGATCTGCGACAACGACACCAACACCCAGCGCCTGTGGGGCGTGACCTCGGCGACGCCCTATGCCAAGGACGGCATCAACGATCACCTGCTCACCGGTGCCCGCACCGTCAACCCGGCGGGGACCGGCACCAAGGGGGCACTGCAACACCGGCTGGTGGTCGCCGGCGGCGGCAGCGCATCGATCCGTCTGCGGTTCGCCCCGCAGGCGGCGGACGTGGGCGCCGGCCACGACCGGCTGATGCGACGGCGCCACGCCGAGGCCGACGCCTACTACCGGTCACTCACCCCGGCGGACGCAAGCGACGACGAGGCGGCGGTGATGCGGCAGGCGTTCGCGGGGTTGCTCTGGGGAAAGCAGTTCTACCACTTCAATGTCGAGCGATGGCTGTCCGGCGACCCGGGGCAGCCGCCGCCTCCGGCTGAGCGGGTCGAGGTTCGCAATCGGGAGTGGTGGCACCTCGACAACCGCGACGTCATCGCTATGCCCGACACCTGGGAGTACCCCTGGTACGCCGCCTGGGATCTCGCCTTCCACTGCGTCGCCATCGCCCACCTCGACGCCGACTTCGCCAAGCAGCAGCTCATCCTTCTCTGCCGCGAGTGGTACATGCATCCCAACGGCCAGCTGCCCGCCTATGAGTGGTCGTTCGGCGACGTCAACCCTCCGGTGCACGCCTGGGGCGCGCTGACCGTCTTCAGCATCGACGGCGCGCGCGACTACGAGTTTCTCGAGCGCATCTTCCACAAGCTGCTGATCAACTTCACCTGGTGGATCAATCGCAAGGACGCTGAGGGCAACAACGTTTTCGAGGGAGGGTTCCTGGGCCTCGACAACATCGGCCCGATGGACCGCTCCGCGATGCTGCCGATGGCGGGCCGCCTGCTGCAGGCGGACGCCACCGCCTGGATGGCGATGTACTGCCTCGACATGCTGAAGATCGCCCTCACCCTGGCGCGTCACGACCGCACCTACGAGGACGTCGCCACCAAGTTCTTCGAGCACTTCGCCTACATCGCTCTGGCGATCACCACCCAGGGGATCTGGGACGAGCAGGATGGGCTCTTCTACGACGTGCTCGAGACCGCCGGCGGGCGCACTCCGGTGCGGGCGCGATCCCTGGTGGGGATCATCCCGCTGCTCGCGGTCACCACCCTGGACCCGCGCACGCTGGAAGCGCTGCCGGACTTCGCCGAGCGGATGCGGTGGTTCGAGGAGAACCGGCCCGAGTTCGCGTCCTGCGTCGCCCACATCCACGCCCGCCGCAGTCACGAGAACCGGCTGCTCAGCGTGGTGGGTCCCGAGCGGCTGCGCCGGGTGCTGGGCGCCGTCCTCGACGAGGGCGAATTCCTGTCGCCGTATGGGATCCGCTCGGTCTCGCGCCACCACCTGGAGCATCCTCTCGAGCTCGACATCGGCTCGGTGCACGGTCGCCTCGACTACGAGCCGGGCGAGTCGACCACCCCCCTGTATGGCGGGAACTCCAACTGGCGAGGTCCGGTCTGGTTCCCCATCAACCACCTGCTGATCGCCGCGCTTCGCCGCTTCCACCACGCCCTCGGGCCGCAGTTCACCGTGGAGATGCCGGCCGGCTCGGGAGTTCAGCGCACCCTTGACCAGATCGCCGACGAGCTGGCGCGCCGCCTGGTGGCGATCTTCCTCGAGCAGCCCGACGGTCGCCGGCCGGTGTTCGGGGAGAGCGCACGGCTGCAGGGCGACCCCCGCTGGCACGGCAACATCCTCTTTCACGAGTACTTCCACGGCGACACCGGGGCGGGGCTGGGCGCCTCCCACCAGACCGGGTGGACCGCCCTGGTCGCCGACCTGATCACCCGGCGCCGCGCCCCCGCCGCGCTTCCATGACGCACGCCGGCGGCGCTCCCCGAGCCGCTTGAGCCGCTGGACCGATGCGCTCAAACCCCCCAATCCGGGACTCCTGGCGCTCGGCGCTGTCTATAGTGTCCCGGGTAGCGGACGCTGGAAATCATCCTGACGGGTGATGCGAGACCGGGGGTGCGTCCCGCGAGAATTTCGCGACTGGCCGGCTCACGGGCGCGGCCGAGCGGCCACAGATCATGGGGGAGGCAAGTCATGAACGGAATGTCGACGCGCCTGGGCGGCCGGCGCCGGCGGGCGCTGGCGGGCCCTCTGGTGGCGGCGGCGATCGCCGGCCTGGTGCTGGCCGCCTGCGGCGGCAGCAGCGGTACCAGCACCACCTCGAGCAGCAGTGGCGGCGGGGGAGCGGCGGCGGGGAAGATCGCCCTGCTGCTGCCCGAGACCCAGACCACCCGGTACGAGGCCTTCGACAGGCCCTACTTCGTCGCCAAGCTGCAGGCGCTGGGATACAACACCGGTAACCTCATCTACAGCAACGCCAACCAGAACGCGACCACCCAGGTCTCGCAGGCCGAGGCCGCAATCACCAACGGCGCCAAGGTCCTGGTGCTGGACCCGGTCGACTCCAAGGCGGCCGCCGCCCTCGCCGACAAGGCGAAGACCAACGGCATTCCCGTGATCTCCTACGACCGGCTGATCCTCAACTCGGCAGGCGTGGGCTACTACGTCGAGTACGACAGCGTCACCGTGGGCAAGCTCCAGGCGCAGTCGCTGATCGACGCGCTGACCAAGTTGGGCAAGACCAAGCCGACGATCGTGGAGATCAACGGCGACCCCGCCGACAACAACGCGAAGCTCTTCAAGCAGGGCGCCCATTCGGTCTTCGACCCGCTGGTCAGTGCTGGCAAGCTGGTCATCGCCAAGGAGTACGACACTCCCAACTGGACGCCCGCCCAGGCCCAGAACGAGATGCAGCAGGCGCTCACCGCGCTGGGCAACAAGGTCGACGGCGTCTACGCCGCCAACGACGGGACCGCCGGCGGCGCCTTCGCGGCGATGCAGACGGCCGGCCTCAACCCCATCCCGCCGCTGACCGGACAGGATGCGGAGCTCGCCGCCGTCCAGCGGATCGTCGCCGGCCAGCAGACGGTGACCATCTACAAGCCCATCAAGCCGCTCGCCGAGACGGCCGCGCAGGCGGCCTTCGACCTCGCCAGCGGCAAGACCCCTGACACGTCGGTCTTCTCGACCAAGGTGAACAACGGTGCGGCCGACGTTCCCACCCACCAGATCGACGTGGTCGCGGTGACCAAGGCCAACATCAAGGACACGCTCATCAAGGACGGCTTCTACACCGCCGCCCAGATCTGCACCGCGGCCTACGCCGCGGCCTGTACCGCCGCCGGGCTGCAGTGACGCTGCAGCGATAACGGTTCGAGTGGCGGGGGCCGGCGCGGCCCCCGCCATTCATCGTGGGAGGCAAGAGTGGCCGTGGCTGTGGCGCAGCGGACCCCGCTCCTCCAGGTCCGGGGCGTCAGCAAGCGCTTCGGGGCGGTGCAGGCGCTCTCGGATGTCGACTTCGAGGTGTTCTCCCACGAGGTGGTCGGACTGGTCGGCGACAACGGAGCCGGCAAGTCGACGCTGATCAAGGCGATCGCGGGGACCTATCAACCCGACGCCGGCGAGTTCTTCTTCGAAGGTCGTCGCATCACCCTCCACGGTCCTCGCGACGCCCAGGCCCTGGGGATCGCCACCGTCTACCAGGACCTCGCTCTGGCCGACAACCTCGACGTCGTCGCCAACCTCTTCCTCGGTCGCGAGGAGCTGATCGGGCCGCGTGGCCCCTTCGGCTTTGTCAACGAGGTACCGATGGAGCGGAAGGCGATCGAGGTGCTGCGCAACCTGGCGGTGAAGATCCCCTCGGTGCGCATCCAGGTGGCGTCGCTCTCGGGCGGCCAGCGGCAGTCGGTCGCCGTCTCTCGCGCGGTGATGTGGGACGCGAAGCTGGTCGTTCTCGACGAGCCCACCGCAGCTCTCGGCGTGGCCCAGACCAAGCAGGTTCTCGACCTCATCAAGCGGTTGCGAGACCAGGGTCTGGGGATCCTCGTGATCAGCCACAACCTGGCCGACGTGTTCGAGGTCGTCGACCGCATCGTGGTGCTCCGACTCGGCCGCCGGGTGGCGTCGTTCGACGTGAAGACGGCGACCCGTGAGCAGGTCGTGTCCGCGATCACCGGGGCCGAGCTGGGCGAGACGGTCGCCGAGGACCTGGCTGCCGACGACACGGAGCTGCCGACGTGACGACGGTCGCCGACGATCCCCGTCTGACCGCTGAAGCACCCGGTGTCCGCGCCCTGGCCGGGCTCGCCCTCCGGCGCGTGCGACAAGGCGAGATCGGCCCGCTTCCGGTCATCTTCGGCCTGATCGTCATCGCCATCATCTTCCAGACCCAGAACACCAACTTCCTCCGCCCCCTCAACCTCACCAACCTGATGGTGCAGGTGGTCCCCTTCGGGACCATCGCCATCGGGGTGGTGCTGGTCCTGCTGCTCGGCGAGATCGATCTGTCGATCGGCAGCGTCAGCGGTTTCTGCTCCGGGATCATGGCGGTGCTCTCGGTGAAGCACGGTGTGAGCGGGCCGGTCTCGGTGATGGTTGCCATCCTGTCGGGGACCGCCATCGGCTTCGTCATCGGCTTATGGCGCACCAAGCTGCTGGTCCCTTCGTTCGTGGTCACCCTCGCGGGGCTGATCGGGTTCCAGGGAGCCTTGCTCTACATCCTCGGCTCAACCGGGGCGCTCAATCTCAACGACACGTTCATCACCGACCTCGCCAACCGCGTTCTCCCCGTCTGGGAGGGCTGGACCCTCGCCATCATCCTGGTCGCCGCGTATGCGCTCGGCAGGATCACGCTGCGCATTCGACGCGCCCGGGCGGGGCTGCGATCGGAACCCATGGCCGTGCTCCTGGTGCGGCTCGTCTTCCTGGCGGGGCCGCTCCTGGGCATGGTCGCGCTGATGAGTGTCAACCGCAGCCCGGGAGAGTTCGTGGCCATCGAGGGCGTGCCCCTGGCCGTGGTCATCTTCCTCGGCCTCATCGTGGTCTTCGACCTGGTCATGCGGCGCACCCGGTTCGGCCGCGATGTCTACGCCGTCGGTGGCAACGAGGAGGCGGCCAGACGCGCCGGCATCTCCGTCGATCGGATCCGCATCGCTGTCTTCTGCCTCTCATCGACCCTAGCGGCGTTCGGCGGCATCCTCGCCGCCTCGCGGCTGCTCGCCGTCAACCAGCAGTCGGGCGCCAGCGACACACTCCTCAACTCCATCGCCGCCGCGGTCATCGGCGGGACCAGTCTGTTCGGTGGGCGGGGCAACATCTGGTCGGCCCTGCTGGGCGCGCTGGTCATCGGCTCGATCGCCAACGGCATGGACCTGCTGGCGCTGGAGTCGTCGGTGAAGTTCATGATCACCGGCGGCGTTCTCCTCGCCGCGGTCACCATCGACGCGGTGGCTCGGCGTGGACGGCAGGCGGCGGGGCGCGTCTAGCGAGTCGACCGGCTCAGCTGTGCAGCGGGCCGTCCGAGCGGGTGACCCGAGTGGTGATGTGCCAGGTGCCGTGCAGCCACGTCCATCGCTCACTCAGCCCCGCGGCGATCGTCGGTCCACCCAGCAGCGTCAGCGAGGTGCCGTCCGAGACCAGGGCGGTGTGGACGGCCGGCATCGCCGCCGGGAGCTCATCCATCCACAGAGCGCCGTTCCAGGTCCAGGTGTGGCCGGGCTGCGCGGTGAGTACCAGCACTCCCGTCGCGGGGTCCTCGAGCAGGTGGGCTGAGAGGGGGTCGTAGCGGGGCTGCGGTCCGGCGAGCTCGGTCCAGTCCGTCCCGTCCCAGGCCCAGGTGTCGCCGGCGCCGGACCCTGGGTCGGCGCCGCTGTCGACCAGCACCACCGCGCCCGAGGCGCGGTGGTAGGCGAGCGCGACACTGGTGCGCAGCCGCGGATGGTGCGCGGGCCGCTGCTGCTGCCAGAGCAGCTCATCCTGGTTCCAGGTCCATGTCTCTGCTGCGTACGGGTGGCCGTCGTTCACGTCGCCGGTGCGGCAGACGCACACCAGCACCAACTGGTGGGTCGCCGGGTCCCAGGCGGCCGAGGGGAGGAGCGCGGGGAGCGGCGCGCCACTGGCTGATGCAGGACGCAGCTCATGCCACCTGTTGCCATCCCAACTCCACTCATCGGCGAGCGGTCCTTCGCCTCCGGGCCCATAGCCGCCGAGAAGCTGGGTGGTACGGGTACCTGGGTTGTAGACCAGCGCGCCGGACACGCGCGGCGGTGGCGACGGAACGGTGGCGTGGCCCACCCACCGACCTGCCTGGAGCGTCCAGGTGTCACCGAGGATGGTGCCGCTGCCGGCGAGGAATCCGCCGAAGAGCACGGTCTGGGCGCGCGACGCGTCAAAGGCGACGGCGGGATTGCCGCGCGGCGGTGGGCTGAGCGGGGGTGCCGAGGCGAGTCCGGTGGAGATCGGAGGGGCGGCCGGCGACGGACCGGCGCGGCCGACGGCAACCGCCGCCGTGGCGATCACGGCGGCGGCGCAGACGGCCGCGACCAGCGCCAGCGGTCCCGGACGCCGGCTTCTCGACACCGCCGCAACCGGCAGGTGTTCGGCGGTCGCACCACCGCTTCGCGCTGCCACCGCGCCCCATCCGCGCTGCTGGTCGAGGACGATGGCGGCCTGCGATCGCTGCAGCAGCTCGTCGACACCGCCGACGATCGTGTCGCCGATGGTCTCGGCGCCCGAGCGCGACACCAGCGCCAGCAGGATCACGCCCCCAACCGCGATCGCCGCGCTGCTGTCGAGGGCGGTCTCGAGTCCCGTCGCCGTGGCCTCGGCCGGCAGGACGATGGCCGACCAGCCTCGCGTCCGCAGCGCGCGCACCGCCACCGCGGTGCCGGTCTCGGCACCGATGACCGCGCCGAGATATCGGGCGACCGCTGCATCGCGGACGATCAGCAACCAGTGGCCCCCGCCGCCGCGGTTGGCGGCCCGATCGGCGGCCCACCGCGGCAGCCCGGCCGTCGTGTCGTCGCGAACTTCGACGGTGTCGAGCCCACACCCGGCGAGCCGCGTGACCCAGGCCGCGGAGGACGATGTGGCGCCGGCGACGGAGACGGCCATCCCGGCAGTCTGCGCGGCGGCGGCCGCGCCGTCCAACGCGGAATCTCTGGTAGGGTCCGCTCACCTCCGCGCGCCGGCTCGACCGTCGCGGTGGGTGTGGAAGGGACATGGAGTGGCGGTGCTTTGACCGGGTCGACTCGGAGGGGCACCCATCTCGCCATTGCCGCCCTGCTGGCCTGTGCCGCGGCGACGGTGGTCCCCGGACCGTCCCGAGTCCACGCCGCCGGCTGTCCCTGGAGCGACGCCGGCATGCCGCCCGAGCAGCGGGCGCACCTGCTGGTCGCGGCGATGTCGATCGATCAGAAGGTGACCATCACCACCCAGCAGGAGTACCTCTGGCAGCACTACGGAGTCGCCGGCTACATCCCGGGCGATCCCGGCATCTGTGTTCCCGACCTGGTGCTGAACGACGCCGGACAGGGGGTCGGTGACATGTCGATCAACACCACCGCGTTTCCGGCTCCTATCGCCCAGGCCGCCAGCTGGGACCCGGCCCTGCAGCAAAGGTTCGGCGACATGTTGGGTTGGGAGGCGTGGCACAAGGGGATCAACGTTCAGCTGGCACCCGCGATCGAGGTCGACCGGGTGCCGATGAACGGCCGCAACTTCGAATACCTCAGCGAGGACCCATACCTCGCCGGCCAGGGCGCCGCAGCTCTGACCCGCGGCCTACAGGGGCAGCACGTCATCGCGACGCTCAAGCACTACATCGCCAACAGCCAGGAGACCAACCGGATGTCGGATTCATCCGACGTCGACGAGCGCACTCTGCACGAGATCTACCTGCCGCCCTACGACGCCGCCATCCAGCAGGGGCACGCCGGCGCGGTGATGTGCTCCTACAACAAGGTGGACACCGTCTACGCGTGTGAGAACCCGACCACCCTCGAGCACGACCTGAAGAACGAGCTCGGTTTCACCGGGTTCGTGATGTCGGACTGGAACGGCACCCACTCGACGGCGCCGGCTGCCAACGCCGGTCTCGACATGGAGATGGGGGTGACCCCCGGCTTCTACTACGGTGCCAAGCTCAAGGCGGCCGTCGAGGCGGGCCAGGTCGCCGCGTCGCGGCTGGACGACATGGTCTTCCGCATCGTGCTGTCGATGTTCGAGGTGGGACTCTTCGACCATCCTCTGCCGCCGCAACCGGGGGCGTACGCGGGCAACGTCGACACGCCCGAGGCCGCCAAGGTCGCCCTCGACGTCGCTGAGCAGGGGACGGTGCTGCTCAAGAACAGCGGCAGCGTGCTCCCCCTCTTGGGCGGAGGCAAGCGGATCGCCGTCATCGGCTACAGTGCCGGGCCCGCCGGCGCTGAGGCCACCTACAACGGCGGCGGCAGCAGCCACATCCCCGAGTTCGCTAACAAGCCGGTCACCAACCCGCTGCAGAGCATGGAGCAGGTGGCCCTCGCCAACGGTGACGTCGTCGTCTACGCGGACGGCACCTCGGTGGCCGACGCCATCGCCGCCGCCAGCGCGGCCGACGTCGCCGTGGTGTTCGCCTACGACCAGGAGAGCGAGGGAACCGATCGGTCCGGGCTCACGCTGCAGGGAAGCGCGTGCGCCTTCGTCGTCTGTGTTCCGACTCCGGTGAACCAGGACCAGCTCATCTCCACCGTGGCCCAGGCCAACCGCAACACCGTGGTCGTGCTCACCACCGGCGGCCCGGTGCTGATGCCCTGGGTCGACCAGGTGAAAGGTGTCGTCGAGGCGTGGTACCCCGGTCAGCAGCAGGGCGACGCCATCGCCGCGGTGCTCTTCGGACTGGTCAATCCCTCCGCCAAGCTGCCGGAGACCTTCCCCAGGTCCGCCTCCGACCTGCCGACGCAGACACCGGCGCAGTACCCCGGCGTCAACCTGCACTCCGCCTACACGGAGGGACTCGACGTCGGCTACCGCTGGTACGACGACCGGGGCATCGAGCCGCTCTTCCCATTTGGTCACGGCCTGTCGTACACCACGTTCGGCTATTCCAATCTGCACATCACGGCCGCAGCGTCACCCTCGGGAACGGCGACGGTCAGCTTCGATGTGACCAACACCGGCGCTCGGCGCGGAGCCGAGGTGGCGCAGCTCTACATCGGCGCTCCCACCCCCAACCCGGTGCACGAGCCAAGCAGACAGCTGCGCGGTTTCGCCAAGGTCACACTCGACCCTGGCCAGACGGCGCATCTGAGCCTGCCGGTCGACGCGCGCGCGGTGTCCTACTGGGACGTTGCTGCGCACCGCTGGGCGGTGGAGCCCGGCTGTCATCCGGCCCTGGTGGGCAGCTCCTCACGCGACCTCCGGCTGCAGGGCGGTGGAGTCGATGGACGACTGATCGGCTGTTCGGTGGCAGCCGCCGGCACGCCCGCGGTGGCCACTGCGGCGCAGCCCGCCCTGCCCAACACCGCCGCCACGATGCCGCCGCTGATCCCCGACGCCACCGCAGCTCCCGCCGCACCACTGGCAGCCGTGGGCGCCGTGGTCGTGGGCGCCAGGCTGCGTCGACGGCGTCCGACGCGACGTCGCGCCGACGCCGGTTGCAGGCCCAGGCGCCGCTAGACCGCCCAGAGATGGGCTGAGGGCGGCGGCGGCAGCCCTCGCCGCCGCTCCGGACCGGCGGTCGGCATGCGGCGGCCGCTCGCCGGGCGGTGCTCAGCCGGAGCTGGGACGTGGTCTTCGACGCGCTCCTGGACGACGACCGCCGCCGTTTTGCCGCCGCCAGCGAACTGGGCGACATCGCCTCGTGACAGCGCGACGGCCGCCGCGGCCCGGCACCGTTCCTATACTGCGCGGATGGCAGTCACGGGGGCCAGCAGGCGTCGCCAGCCGCCGCCCACCGTCACCGAACCCGGCGTTGTCAGCCCCTCGTTGATCACCGGGCCCTCCCGGTTTCTCAATCGGCACCTCAGCTGGCTCGACTTCAACGCGCGGGTGCTGGAGCTGGCAGCGGATCCGTCGACACCCCTGCTGGAACGCGCCAAGTTCCTGGCCATCTTCAGCCGAAATCTCGACGAGTTCTTTCAGGTGCGCGTCGGTGGCCTCAAGGAACAGTTCCATGCGGGCCTGCCGAGCCTGTCACCCGACGGCATGACCACCGAAGAGCAGCTGCTTGAGATCCGCAACCGGGTGGTGTCGCTGGTCGAGATGCAGATGGGCGTCTTCGCCGACGTGGTGGAGCGACTCGAGCAGGAGCACGTGCACTTCTCCGACTACCGCGGTCTCGACCCCGACGACCGCGGCTACGTCGAGCGGGTGTTCGAAGAGCAGATCTTCCCGGTGCTGACGCCGCTCGCGGTCGACCCTGCTCATCCGTTCCCGTACATCAGCGACCTGTCTCTCAATCTGGCGGTGGTCGTCACCCGACCGGGCAGCGACGCCTCGCGGGTGGCACGCATCAAGATGCCGCCGCTGCTGCCTCGCTTCATCGTCATGCCCGACGGCGAACGCTTCGTCCCCCTCGAGCAGGTGATCGCCGCCAACCTCGAGCGACTCTTTCCGGGGATGAGCGTGGTCGCCCATCATCCGTTCCGGGTCACCCGCAACGCCGACCTGGCCCTGGAGGAGGCCGCCGGCGAGGATCTCCTCTCCGCGGTGGAGACCTTCCTTCGTCGCCGCCGCCGCTCGCCCCGGGTGGTCCGGCTCGAGGTCGACTCCACCATGCCGGAGTCGGTGCTGAAGCTGCTGATGCGCGAGCTCGAGATCACCCCCGACGACGTCTACACCGTGACCGGACCGCTCGACCTGGGTGGCCTGTGGGCGCTCTACCGCATCAACCGGCCCGACCTGCGCGAGCGACCCTGGACTCCGGTGACCCAGCCCCGGCTGAGCACCGACGGTGACGAGCAGATCGACCTCTTCCGCGTCATCGCCGCCGGCGACGTGCTCGTGCATCACCCGTACGACTCCTTTGAGACGTCCACCGAGGCCTTCATCGAGCAGGCCGCGCGCGACCCCCAGGTGCTCGCCATCAAGCAGACCCTCTATCGCACCGGTGGCGCCGAGAGCCCCATCGTCGACGCGCTGATCCACGCCGCCGAAGAGGGCAAGCAGGTGGTCGTGCTGGTGGAGCTGACCGCGCGTTTCGACGAGGAGGCCAACATCACCTGGGCCCGGCAGCTGGAAGAGGCGGGGGTGCACGTCGTCTACGGCCTGGTCGGGCTGAAGACTCACGCCAAGCTGTGCCTGGTGATGCGACGCGAAGCCGATCGCATCCGCCGCTATTGCCACATCGGCACCGGCAACTACAACCAGGAGACGGCGCGCACCTACGAGGACCTCGGTCTGCTCACCGTCGACCGAGAGATCTGCGCCGACCTCACCGAGCTCTTCAACTACCTGACCGGGTACAGCCTGCAGCGTCGTTATCGCGGCCTCCTGGTGGCACCGTTGACCCTGCGCGATTCGCTGCTCGAGCTGATCCGGCAGGAGACCCACGAGGGCGGGCGCATCTTCATCAAGGTCAACCATCTCGTCGATGCCCAGATCATCGACGCCCTCTACGCGGCCTCCGCGGCCGGTGCCGAAGTCGACCTGGTGGTGCGCAGCTCATGCTCGTTGCGAGCTGGGGTTCGGGGACTGTCCGACAACATCCGGGTCCGCTCCATCGTGGGTCGGTACCTCGAGCACTCGCGCATCTACTGCTTCGGCCACGACGGCGACGCCGACTGGTACTTCGGCTCCGCCGACCTGATGGTGCGCAACCTCGATGGCCGGGTTGAGGCGCTCACCCCGGTGCGCCGGCCCGAGCTGCGTGCCCGTCTCGCCGAGGTCGTCGACGCGCTGCTCGCTGACGACGTGCTTGCCTGGGAGCTGGAGCCGGACGGCTCCTGGATGAAGGTGCCGACCGAGCTCGGGATTAGCGTCCACGATCGGCTCGAGGAGCTGGCCCGGGCCCGCGCCGGGCACGGACCGTAGCCGCTCGTCGTTCCAGTTGCGGCCGCAACGTGCCACAATCCCGGCCGCGGCGCTGCCGGCAGGGCGCGTGCCGCCGGAGGAGGGTCCATGGCGAAGAAGGGAAAGAAGCAGACCGCGTCCGCGCCTGCGAAGGGCGGGGCCTCGGAGACCGCGGCGCTGCAGGGCGTCAGGGCACTGGTGGCAGAGGTGCGCAGCCTGCGGCGTGAGGTCACCAGGCTTCGCAGCGCCAACGCGCGGCTGACCAAGAAGGCGAAGCCGGCGGGAGCCAAGAAGACGGCGCCGCGAACCAAGACCGCGGCCACCACTGCCTCGGCGCGGCGGCGCAGCGCGAGAGCTCGGGGCGCCACCGGCACGCGCCCCGCCGGGGCCCGTACCCGTTCGCGCAGCCGCGCCCGGTGACCGGCTCACCACCGCCCGCACAGGAGCGGGGTGGCAGCCGGCAAGGGTTGGCGCGGGGGCCGGCCTTGTCGCCTACTCCGGCGCGCTGACCGGCGAGGAGCGAAGCAGCGACAGCCGCTCGGTCCCGAGGGGCCGACCGTGCCTGGCGCCCTGTTGGTCAGACAAGTTCCCAACGCGCGTTATGGATCCAGCCCGGGCGCACGTTGTCCCACCTTCTCGACCGCGGGCGGACCTTTGGCTCAGCAGCCGGCCATCGGGAGCTGCCCACCGGTGAGAAGCGCGTGCTGCAACGCGGGAGTCGCGATCCTCAGGGTCAGCCGCCGGTTCCCCGCCAGCAGGAGGAACTCCCCACGACCCGCCAGCTCGAGGAAGTGGCGCTGAGCAGGAACGAGTCCGTATGCGGACTCCATCCGCGCCGTCTCGGCCGCGCGATGACCGCCCAGTAGAACCACGGCGGGATTGGTGGCGATGACCAGACCCTCCTCTGACGAGAGCAAGTCGGAAGCGTTCTGCGTGGCCACCACCAGGGAAGCCTTGTACTTACGGCAGCGACGCGCCAATTGCACCAGCAGGGTGCGCAGCGGCGCGTGAGCGCACAACATCCCCACCTCGTCGAAGATGACATGGCGCTCTCGGCGTTCCCGCCTGATCAGCGCCCAGAGCCACTCGGCAACGATCAGGGTTGCCGCCGGGAGCAGTTCGGGCTTCAGATCGCGCAATCCGATGCCCACGAGAGGGGCGTTGAGGTCTACCGAGGTTGGGCGGTTGAACAGTTCGCCAAGCGGCCCGGTACAGAATCGCTGCAGCACCACGCCGAGACGCTCGCTTGTTGCCGCGAGCGAGGGGAGACAGTCTCCCAACACGGTCACCGGCCCTGCAGGACTGCGCAGGGCGGTCAACGTGGCGGCATCAACCAAGGCACGTTCCACGTCGTCGAGGTGTCCATCGCACAGGATGGCGACCAGGTCGACGACGGCCCCCGCCACCTCCCCGCCGCCGTCGTCCGTCGCTCGGCCGACGTCAAAGATATTGAGCGCCACGTCCCGGCCGGGCGCGAGAGCGACGTACTCGCCTCCCAGGGCGCGCACCAATCGCTCGTACTCCCCCTCCGGATCGACGATGATACTCGCCACCTCGCGAGCAGCCGCTTCGAGCACGAGCGTGCCGATCGCGTAGGTCTTGCCGTGACCCGACGCCGCCAGCACGGCGATGTTGGCATTGATGTGGTGCGAAGTGTCGAACGGAGCGATCCGCACCGGGGCACGGTTTCGCGATGCCCAACCCAGAGTGTAACCGCCGAGGTCGTCGCATCCAGCCTCAACCCACGGCACCAGGGTCGATACCGCTGCTGTGTCGACCAGCTTATGAGAGACGAGCGGATCGCGACCGAGTGGCCATGTCGTCATCGCTGCCTCGAGGTGGCGGAAGTGGGCCGCCTCGCACTCGGCCATCGTGGCCGCGAAGGCTGCGCGCATCCGCCGCCCCGCATCATCGAGATCCGCCTCACCGGCGCAACGAGTGATTGCAGTCACCGAGAGGGTGAGTGGGCGGCCCTCATTGCGCGCCAGTCGGGCACGCAACTCGAGCGCGCCGTCGACCCCAACCTCGACGCCGACGTCCCCAAACATGTCGCGATCGAGTTCCACCAGCTGGTCTGCGCGCAGGTCGCGCAATCGCCGATGAAGACGGTTCAGAGCGTCCGCGAGGCCGAGAGGCGCGACGTGGAGGGCGATGTCGCACTCGGCATCGATTCGGAGCAGCGGCGCGAGCCAGCCGGGAGACACCGCAACCCCCGGCAGCCGCCTCAATGCGAAACCTCGGACCAGGATGCTGCCCAGCGTCGCATGGGTGGCGAACTGCCGCCAGGATGGAACCGGCAGCCGTCCAGGAACAGCCACCGATGCCCCCCACGCCTCGCCGACGCGAGCGGCCAGCGCAGCGCCGCTGAGCCGCTCAGCGGACAATCCAGCTGAGGTCAGCATCTCGATGACAGCCATCACCGCCCGGTCGAGGCTGGCACGCTCCCGGGCGACGCTCGGGACGAACATGACCGACCTGACGAACGCAGACTGATCGGCGAGAAACGCACGCTCGTGGCGATCACTGGACTGACGTAGACGCGACGTTACCAACGAGCCGCACGATGCGGGCCAGCTCTGCCCCAAGGCACGACGCCGCCGCACCTGGACGACGATCTGAAGCGGCGTCTCCAACCCCTGACACAAGCGCATGAACGCAGCCACCACCGACGACTGCCGGGCTGTGTCGAGAGCCTCGATGTCGAGATCGCCGGAGACGATGATTGCGCTGAGGCCGCCGTCATCGTGCCGGACCCACTGGTCCTCGATGGTGACCCCTGCGGGCAGGCGGCCGGCCCGCGGCGGTCTGGATCGGCCGCGCAGCACGTCAGGAAAGGCTCAACGCCAGATAGATAGTCTCGCCTGCGGTGGCGGATGCGAATCGGACGACGTCGTTGTCCGGTACAGCCAGCACGACCGAACCGAGCTTGCCCGAGCCAAAGTTGAGGCCGTGGACAGCCTCACCGCCGTCGCCGTTGAGTGCCTGTCCCTGGTCGGAGCGCAGTTGTAGCACCAGCACATCGCGACCGATGAGCTCGGCCCCTGCCCCGATCGCCGGAGTGGTAGCCGTCACAGAAGACGCGGTCTGGTGGCCCGGCAATGGAGTCGCGTAGACATCGACCCGATCGCCGGCACTCAGCAGGCCTCCCACGGCGGACGCCGGCTGGACCTGTACGGCAACCGCGCGAAAGCCCGAGGGCACGGCGAGCCCGCCGCTCACCGCCCCACCGGAGCGCTGGTCGCGCAGCGCTCGAGCCAGTACTGCTTCTCCGCCGGCGAGCGGCCAGGCGACGTAGTGACCGACCGCATCGTCGATCCGGGTCAGTGTTCCCGCAGGCAATCCATCGGCGTGCATGCGGTGGATCTCAACGTCCGATCCCTGCACCTGACTGCCAGCACGCAGATCGTGGGCCGCGACAACCACGTCGACGGTACGCTGATCGTGTACCACGAGACCGCCGGCAGCGAGCGCCAGCAGTACAAAGAGGGCGAGGTACAACGAGCGTCTCATCGAGGGTCTCCTACGGGTGGTCGAGAAACGGATGCATCAAGCGGATCCGGCAAGACGCAGATCGGCGCCGGCGACCACGGTCATGGTCAGTGAGGGCGCCAGGCCGGCGAGGACATGCAACAGGTCGCTGCGAACAGGAGCACGGACGCGCACCTCAATCGTCGGCCGATGAAGGATCACATCGGGATGGAAGGGGTCTGGCGACGGCACCGACTGCACCACTGCGACCTCGGCTCTAGCGGCGACTTCGGCAGCGTCAGCGCCTGCCAGCTCACCCTGCAGCGGGCGCAGGTTGTCAAGCAACGACGCCCGCACCATCTCGGCGGCGCGCGATTGGTCGAGGCGCGCCTCCGTGCCACCGCTGGCGGCGACCGCTCCGGCATCAACGACCGCCTCATCGACAGCGCTGCGAAGTCGCTCGCGCTCAAGTTGGAGCGCTCCACCCTCGACCACCAATGCCAGCATCAACAGAAGCACAGGGGACAGCAGCACGACGTAGAGCACCGCCGAACCGCGCGAGAATCGGTGGTGAACCAGGTCGCGGCGGAGGGATCTCACCGGTTCACCTCACCGCGAGCGACGTAGGTGGACGAGAGGTTGACATCGCGCTCGAGCAGAAAGGGAATGCCGACGTGCCGCGGGCAGCTGACGGTGATGGTGATGGGTTGGTCGAGGGCCACGGTTGTCGGTCGAGCCTCAATGGCACACCGCTCCGCATCGATGCCGTTGCTTCGCAAGGCCTCGAGGACGCGGCTGAGCTGATCGGGACCGAAGCCGCCTACCGAGCCCGCTGCGCGAGCCCCGGCCGCGGCTGCCGCCTGGGTGCCGATGTACTCATGGATCAGCGAGCCGAAGGTGACAACCGAAACCAGCAGAGGGAGGAGCACGAAGGCGACTACCAGAATCGCCTGCAGCGTCTCCTGCCCTCTGACGTCGCGTCGGAGTCGCGGCATTCAGGAAGGGCTCAGCAGCCGCCCGTCACTTGGTGACCTGTTGGACGAGGTCACCGATCTTGTGTGCCAACCCTTGATTCCACGCCATCACCGCTGTGGCCAGCGTGCCCAGGATGATGGCGGCGCCAATGACCCATTCCAGCGTCGACTGACCAAAGTCCGGTGGCCGCTCGCTACGACTCATGGCGTGCTCCCTTCCCGATCCCGATCCGTCAGTTCCGTGTCTAACCAAAAGCCCGCAGGAAGATGCCGTAGAAGAGCGGGACCATGATCAGCACCATGAACTCCGGCAGATAGACGAGCACCAACACGCCCACCAGGCGGGTACTCACCCTGGAGGCCTCGACAGTGGCGCGGTTGCGCTGCTGCACGCGGACGATCTGCTCCTGATCGCGGAGAATTCGCTCCATCCCCGTCCCTTGCCGTTTGCCTTGGGCCAGCGCGCCAGCCAGCAGCTCCAGCTCCTCCAGCCCGGTCCGGCGCGCCATCGTCTCGAGAGCCGTGTCGATCGACAGGCCCAGGCCGTAGTCGCTCAGAGCCTGGCGGATCTCAGCGCCCAGCAGGCTGCCTCCAGCCGCCAACTGGCTGCTGATGAGATGGAGCGCCTGCTCCAAGGGGATGCCGGTGCTCACGAACGCTTTGAGCAGCCCGACGACGTCGGGAAGCTCATTGAGGATCCGCCGCTTCCGGGCACGGCTTCGCCTGGAGATCACGACGCTCGGAGCCAGGAATGCGGCGAAGCACCCCGCCGGCACGAGCATCAGGGCTGCGGGAATGGCGACAGCGAACGCAAGCATCGCTGCCGCCGCCACCAGAGCAGAGAGCACCTTGATGGCCAGCACATCCTCGACGGTGAGGCGTGCCGGATCGAATCCGGCCCGGCGTATGTCCTCGGCACTGATGCTGCGATAACGACCGCGCAGGCGCTGCGCGAGCTGACTGATCACCGGCTGCAGCAGGCGCTCCCAGGCCGGACGCTCGGCCTGCTGTGCCGCGGCCACCTCGTGCGAGGTCATGGTGGAGAGCCGTGCCACCGCCGTCGGCACTGCGCGAAGCCGTCGTGGTCGCAGGGCCAGACCGAGAACGAGGACGGCAGCGACAGCGCAGCTCGCGGCGGCCATCACACCTCGACTCTGGCCAGACGAAAGCTCAGAACGATACCGAGGACTTCGAGGCACACCGCAGCCGGCAGCAGCACAAAGCGACCCAGGCCGGTGGCGTCGAGTACGGTGAAGAACTCCGGGTTGATGAGGCGAAGGTAGAGGAAGAGTGCCGGTACGATCGCCGCCAACAGCCAGATCTGAGCGCGCTGCCCGGTCGTACGGGCATGAACCTCTTGTGCCAGCTGGGTATTGAACTGCACCGTCGACGACAGTTCGGCCAGTAAGCCTTTGGCTCGTGAAGCGGGGATGCGATTTGCAATGCAGATGGCCAGGTTGTCCCAGATCAATCCCAGGTTGCGGCCTGCCGCGGCCGTCCGTACCTCAGCGATCGACTGCTCGAGTGGAACGTCAAGGTGGAACTGTCCGATCACATGGTCGAGGTCGTCGCGCAGCCAGCGATCGCCGACCCGTGCCCGCGCCTCCTGCAACGCTTCGAGGTATGTGCGACCGGCAGCCAGGCTGGACACGATGATCTGCAGCACGCGCGGCGCTTCCGCCTCGGTCCGTCGGCGCTGTACTCGGACCAGCCAGTCCAGATACAGGCGCGGCACGGCAAGCCCGGCACCGAAGGCTCCGGCCGCCACGACCAGCGACCCCAAGGCCATGCCGCCGAGAAACAGCGCAGGTGGCGCGGCGGCACAGACGAGCGTGAAACGCCGTGCGTCCATGGTGAGACGGGCGGCCCGCAGCTGCCTGCGATGGCGCTCGACCAGCCGGTCGACCAGAGAACCGGCTGGGGTGGTCGCCTCAGCCACCCGTGCCGGACGCGGGGCCGTGGCCATTCCGAGGAGCAGGACTGCGGCGGCCACGCAGGCCCCGATCAGCAGATCCATCGGAGTCCTTCGAGCTCAAGTTTGCGGGCGAGCCGGCGGCCGGGGCGATACCCGGGGACAGGATGAAAAGCCGGTGTGGCTTCGCCGAGGTCATGGTCGACGTCAGTGAGAAAGACGGGTCGCAGGTCGTACTGACCATTGCGCTGGCCCGCCAGCTCACAGATCTCGACAACGCAGCGACGTCCGCTACGCAGCCGGGAGAGGAACACCACGACGTCGAAGACTCGTGCCACGTAGCCACGGATCTCGGTCGGCGATAGCTGGCCAAAGCTGCGACCGACGAGCAGCTCCAGTCGCGCCAGCGCGTCCTCGGCGCTGCCAGCGTGTATGGTGGTGGCGCTGCCGTCGTGGCCGGTGCTGAGTGCTTCGAGAGCGTGATAGGCCTCTCGGCTGTTACGGATCTCGCCGACGATGAGACGGTCGGGGCGCATACGCAAGGCGTTCTGCACGAGGTCGGCGACGTCGAGTCGCCGTGCTGTCGTATCTTGACCACCAAGCTCATGATGGTGCACGCACTCAAGACGCACCCAGTGAGGATTGTCGAGCTCGAGCTCCGCGGTGTCCTCGATGGTGATCACCCGCTCCTCCGCAGGAAAGCTGTCGACCAGAGAGCGGAGCAGGGTGCTCTTGCCGGAACCCGTGGCTCCGGCGATGAGAACTGTGGCTCGAGCCAGCGTCATGACGGCAAGGAAGTGGGCCATCGGTTCGCTCATTCCGTCGAGGGACACCCAGTCATGACCGCTGGTGTCACCAGTGCGAGGCAGCAACGAGAGACGCAGGTGATTGAATTTACGGATGCACAGAGTCGGGCCGCCGACCGGGGCGAACACGGCGTTGGCGCGGCTGCCATCGACCATCCTGGCATCCACCAGGGGGCGATCCACTGAGATCTCGCGTCCGACAAGGGCGACGATCTTGCCGATCACCTGTTCGAGATGCGCCTGATCTCGAAAGCGACTCGCAGTGGGATGCAGCCGGCCCTCGCGTTCCACGAAGATCTCGTCCCATCGGTTGACGAGGATGTCGGTGGTGCGTGGGTCCGCCATCAGTGGCTGCAGCGGCCCCAGCCCGACGAGCTCGTCGTAGATCTCATCCACTCGCTGCGACATTGCCGTCGCCGGATCGGCAAGGTCGTCCAGCGCGCACCGCACTGCATCCCGAATCAACTGTTCACGGCCGGGAGCCGTGCTGAACGGGTTTGTGAGCGAGGGGTCCAACTCGAGCGAGAGTCGGGCCCGGATGCCGCGCAACAGCCCTGCGTCGATCGGCGTCAGCTCACCCAGCATGGCGCCGGAAAAAGTTGAGCCGACCGGTGCGAGGCGGTGATGACAGCGCCGGATACAGCTGCGCGGCGAGTCCGCGGATCGCCTCGGCGGCACGTCCACCACCGTCCAGGGTGATGCATCGGTGGGCGTTTTCGGCCTCCTCGATCCGGGGGTCGTAGGGGATGGTGGCCACCACTCGTCCGCCCAGATCCGCCATGGTGTCGGTGAGGTCGACTTGTTCACGACAGCGGTTGACGACGTAGCGAAGCTTGTGTCCCAGCCCGAGCCGGCGAAGCGCCTCCGTGGTCCGGTAGGCGTCCTGCACGCCGCTAGCATTGGGCGTGATGACCACGAAGATGTCGTGCACCGCGCTCAGCACCCACGTGGTCACCGCCCCGAGATCGGCGCCGAGGTCGAAGACGATGAAGTGGGTCCCCTCGCGTTCGAGTTGATGCACCACCTCCGCGATTCTCGCGGGTTCAGCGGTGGCGGGGTGTGTGCTCAGCGGTTTCGGTGGCCCGAGCAGTACACGCAGACCGGACCGATGGGTCACCAGGAAGTCATCCAGCCTCCGCGGGTCACCCGCATTGAGGTAGTCCCAAAGGGTGGGCTGGGGAATGCCAAGACGCACAGCAACGTTGGCACTTCGCAGATCCAGATCGAGCAGCGCCACGCGAAGCGGAGCCGAGGTATCGTCGGGGTGACCTCGGCAGCGGCCGCGTGCGGCCAGTAGCGCTGCCACCTCGGTGGCCAACGTGCTGCGCCCCGCACCGCCGTTCAGGCTGAAGAAGGTCACGCGGCGGGTCGCGCCGACGAAGATCGGGGCATCGCTTGTGCGATCGTCGCCCAGCGTCTCGGCGAAGTCCTCGCCCATAGTTCCGACGGCTGTCACGCCCTCTGACTGCTGCGGCGCCACAGTGGGCTCGTCGAGAGAATCGTCCACCTCCAGCACATCGCCGGCGGTTGTATCCTCCTGGCGGTCCACAGGCGCTGGCAACAGCACCAACGGTGTGCGCCGGCTGATCTCCACATCGGTGCTCGGCGGTGACGCCCGATCGATCTGGGATCCGCCGAACCGCTCCTCGGGCTCGTGTGCGAGGCGCTGCCGTCTTGCCGGATTCGGTGTTCCCGTCGAAGCACTGCTCTCTGAGTGGACGGGTTGGGCCTCAGCGTTCCGCGCCGGTCGGTCGACGCGCAACCAGCGGGTCCATGCAGGCTGAGACGGATCGTCGTCCGTGCCTGACGCATCGCCGTCCGTGCTTGCGGACGACACGGCCTCGAGCGCGGCCGGTCGCCTCAGCGAGGCAGCGTCTGGTTCGGGAGGTGGTCCGGGAACGGGGATGGACCCGCGCGACGGATCGGCTGGCGTGGACGGAACTGTCGTCGGCTCGCCCCCGCTGCGTGGCCCGATCAAGTGGCGCAGGCCAAGCCATGCCCAGGTCAAGAGCGGGCGTCCCGCCAGTCGTCCCCACCCCAGCGTGGCCGCCGTCGCCGCGACGGCGACCGCGCCGACGACCTGCACCGCCGGCGCCACCGGAGCGTGCAGCGCGAGGTAGGCGAGCACGGCGCCCCCCGCGACCACGCCAAGCTGCGGCGCGCCGAGACCGAGGGCGATCACGTCCGGCTGATCGAAGCCGTCAGCGAACGAGATCTCCCGCACCCTGCTGAGCCCCTTCCTGGAGTGGCGCGTCGCCGGCCGCTGGCGACGAACGTCTGTTGTCTTCCCTGTGGTTCTGCGGTCGCCGAAGGTAGCAGACCCGGGGACGGCGCGCAATACCCGGAATGCGTGATCCGGCGGACCCGCTCGAGCCCGCCGGACGGCGCGGTTTCAGTCTGTAGTGGCCAATACGGGTTGGCGTCCAGCGACCTGTTGCACCGCCCAGTCGGCGGCCTCGCGCACCACCGCATCGGGATCACCATCGCGGGCGCGACGCAGCGCGGGAAGCGCACTGCGGTCGCCGGCGTTCCCGAGCGCGATGGCGGCGTTGCGCGCCAGCCCGGCGCGTCCCGCGCGCCATACCGCGGTGCGACGGAAGCGTTCGCGGAACGCCTCCTCGTCCAGCTCGAGACACTCCACCAGGTCGGGGAACGGGACCGGCCCTTGCGTCGTCGTGGCGACGCCACCCTGCAGTGGTATCGGCGCCAGACGCTGATTGATGGGACAGGCCTCCTGGCAGAGGTCGCAACCGAAGGCCCAGGTGCCGATCAGCGGGCGCAGCTCCTCGGGGATGGGCCCGCGGTGCTCGATGGTCAGGTACGAGATGCAGCGGGTGGCGTCGATCACTCCCGGCTCGCGGATGGCGCCGGTGGGGCACGACGGCAGGCAGGCGGAGCAGGTGCCGCAGCCGCGGTGCGAGCGCGGTGTCGGCGGCAGGGGCAGTGACAGCAGCACCTCGGCGAGCAGCACGTAGGAACCGGCCTCGGTGGTGATCAGGCAGGCGTTCTTGCCGGCGAATCCGATGCCGGCGCGCTCGGCGACGGCGCGGTCCATCGCCCAGCCGTGGTCGATGAAGCGCTTGGCCCGCACCTCCGGCACCTGCTCACGGAGCCAGGCGACCAGCTCGTCGCAGCGGCGGCCCAGGACGTCGTGATAATCGGCGGGGTCGTTGCCCTCGCCGGAGGGAAGGCAGGCGTAGGCCGACATGCGGCCGCGGGGGCGACCCGGCTCGGCGGTGGGGGCGGCCACGGGATCGCCCGGTGCCGCCGCCGGGGCGTACGGCCAGGCCAGCGCCAGCGAGGAGCGCGCCCAGGGGTAGCGGCCGCCGAGGTCGGTGGAGGCCTCGACCCGCTCGGCGGTGAACCAGGGCATCCCCTCCATCCGCCCCTCGGCCAGCGCCCGCAGGCCCCGCTCGCGGGCCTGGCGCATGGGGCGGACGGAGGCCACCCCGGCGGCGGCCCAGCCGCGGCGGCGAGCCTCCTCGATCAGCCGGTCGCGGAGCCCTCTCCAGTCGGTCGCCATCGCCGCCCATTGTGGGCGCCGCGGCGCACCCGTCTGCCGCCTGCGGGACCCCCGCACCTCGGCGCTACCATCGGCGGCGTGAATCAGGGTGGGGACGCAGGGCCGGCGCGCCCGGAGCCGGCCCGAGGGAACCCCGCGATGAACGGTGCCCCGCGTCGCATCGCGGTCGGCAGCGACATGCGCCATCCCGTTCCCGACGGCATCGCCGAACGCCTCGAGCGCGACGGCCACGTGGTGGTCCGCTGCGGCGCGGTGGACGCCGCCGATGCGCCCTGGCCCGACGTCGCCGAGCAGGTCGGCCGGCTGGTGGCCGAGGGCGCCGTCGACGACGGCGTCGTCTGCTGCTGGACCGGCACCGGGGTCAGCATCGCCGCCAACAAGGTGCCCGGGATCCGGGCCGCCCTCTGCGGCGATGCCGAGACGGCGCGCGGCGCCCGGCGCTGGAACGGCGCCAACGTGCTCGCCCTCTCGCTGCGCGCCACCAGCGCCGCCGTTGCCGACGAGATCGTCGACGCCTGGATGTCGGGGCCACCGGTCGATCCCGCCGAGCGCGCCAACATCGAGCGGGTCGCCGACATCGAGCGCCGCCACCCCGAGCGCGTCGCCTCTCGCTCCGAGTCGTGAGCGAAGGCAGGGCGGCGGTCAGCGCCGGCGACGTCCCCGTCACCGACGCGGCCACCGACGCGGCGATCGTCGGCGCCTTCGACGACTCGCTGTCGGCGGCGGCGACCCAGGCCGATGCCGCCCTGGGCGGCCTGCTCTCGGAGATGCGCGATGCCAGGGAGATCCGCGGCAGCTTCGCCGAGCGCACCGTCATCCACACCCTCGGCCGCCTGCCGGCGCGCCGTCTGCTGGTGCTCGGCTTGGGCAAGCCGGCGCAGCTCGACGGCTTCCGGCTGCATAACGCCTTCCACTTCGCCGGCGCCACCCTGCGCAAGCAGGGGGTGCGCAGCGTCACCGCCTACGTGCCCGAGGAGGCGATCGCGGTCGCCGGCGACGGCACCACGGCCGCCGCTCGCGCCGTCGCCACCGGGATCCTCCTCGGCAACTTCGAGGGCGACCTCAACAAGTCGGAGCGCGACCCGGACACGGCGATCGACTCGGTGGTGGTGGCCGGTGTCGGCCACAACGGTGCGATCGAGGCGGCGCTGCGCGAGGCGACGGTGCTGGCCGACGCCACCAACCTCACCCGGCGCTGGGCGGCGATGCCCAGCAACACCCTGACCCCGCGGCTGCTGGCGGAGTCGGCGCGGACGCTGTACCAGGGCACCGGCCTGGAGGTCGAGGTGCTGGAGAAGGCCGACCTGGAGCGCGAGGGGATGGGTGGTCTGCTGGGCGTCGCCCGTGGCAGTGACGAGCCGCCGGTGATGATCATCGTCCGCTACGACGGCGGCCGCCCCGACGGCCCGCGGCTCGCCCTGGTGGGCAAGGGGATCACCTTCGACACCGGCGGCATCTCGTTGAAGTCGGCGGGCGGGATGGAGCTGATGAAGTTCGACATGGGTGGCGGCGCCGCGGTGCTCGCCGCCATGCGCGCCATCGCCGCGTTGCGTCCCGCCGCCAACGTGGTCGCCGTGGTCCCGGCGACCGAGAACATGCCGGGCGGCCATGCCTACAAGCCCGGCGATGTGCTGACCACCTCGGCGGGCAAGACTATCGAGGTGACCAACACCGACGCCGAGGGACGCATCATCCTGGCCGACGGGCTCAGCAAGGCGCGTCGCCTCGGGGCCACCCACATCGTCGACACCGCCACCCTGACCGGCGCCTGCGTGGTGGCGCTGGGCCACGTCACGACAGGCCTGATGACCAACGACCGCGCCCTGGCCGCCATGGTGCAGGGTGCCGCCGATGCGGCCGGCGACCGCGTGGCCGAGTTGCCGATGTTCCCCGAGTACGACGTCTGCCTGCGCAGCGACGTCGCCGACATGAAGAACACCGCGGGTCGCGAGGGGGGAACCATCAACGCCGCCGTCTTCCTGCGCGAGTACGTCGAGGACCTGCCCTGGGTGCACCTCGACATCGCCGGCAGCGGCTGGAACGACCAGAGCGATCAGACTCAGATCCCCAAGGGACCGAGCGGCACCCCGGCGCGTACCCTGGTGCACCTGGCGACCGCGTTCGCCTCCCTGTAGACGCAGACGCCTCGTTGACCACTCAGCTGTTGATCGTCGATCCGCACGCGGGGACCAGCCGGCTGGTTCTCGGCTCGCAGCCGGAGCAGATGAGCGTCGCGGGTGTGATCAGCGCCTGACCCGGGCTCGCGCTCAGGGTTGGGCCGCCTGGGCCCAGGGAACAGGACCGTCGGTGCGTTCGATCAGGTCGTGGAGCAGCAGCTGCTGGGCCACCGTTGCCGCCTCGCCCCAGTGCGCGGTGGCGTCGCGCACCCGCGCCTCGGAGGGGAGCGAGTCGTTCAGGTAGGCGGCTCCCACCGCCTTGCGCACGCCGAGGTCGCCGGCAACCACCCGCGGCCGTCCCAGGGTGCGGCACAGCAACCACTCTGCTGTCCAGGTGCCGACTCCGCGCAGCGCGCTGAGCCGGGTGACGACCTCGTCGTCGGGGAGCGATCGCAGCTCGTCGAGGCCCAGCCGCCCGGAAGCGATCTCCTCGGCGGTGCCGACGATGTACTCGGCCTTGCGGGTGGTGAACTGCAGGGCCCGGATGTCGGCGACGCTGACGCCCGCGAGGCGCACCGCGTCGAGACGGCGCACGTCGTGGCCCGCGACCTCGTGCGCTGTTCCGTAGGCCTCGGCCAGCCGTCGCCGGGTGGTGGCCGCCCAGGGCAGGTTGACCTGCTGGGCGCTGATCGACCGGACGATGGCGGTGTACAGGTCCGGCTGCAGCACCGGCCGGACTCCCGGATAGGCGGTCTCGAGCCGGGCGATCAGCGGATCGGCCGCCGCGAGCGCCGCCAGGGCCCCGGGCGCGGCGACAAAGGTCGCCACCAGCGCGGTGGCGGCGCCGGCGAGCAGCTCGGGCCGCTCGGCGGTCACCTCGAGCCGAGGTCGCAGCACGCTGCCGCTGACGCGCGCCGCCACCGCCACCGGTGTCTGCCCGACGTCGATCACCCGCACCAGGGTGATGCCGTCCCAGCGGTCGAGCATGTCGTCGCCCCAGCGCCGGAAACCCGCCACCGAGGCGGCAACGTCGAGCGGACCGGGGAGGCCAACGCGCGTCCAGCCGTCTCTGCCACCGGACCCGGCGGCCCGGCGCGACGGGTTGGCGGCGACGCGCGCGGCGGTCACGGCAGGGTCGCTGTCATCGCCCCCTCGAGCTGCAGCAGGAAGCGCTTGCGGTCGAGCCCACCTCCATACCCGCCCAGCGCTCCGCCAGTGCGGAGCACGCGGTGGCAGGGCACCACCAGCGGGATCGGGTTGGTGGCGAGCGCGTTGCCCGCGGCCCGCGAGGCCAGCGGGCTGCCCGCCTGGACGGCGAGGTCGCGATAGGTCGACACCTGGCCGAAGGGGATGCGCACCGTGTGGTCGAGGACGCGACGGTGGAAGCCGTGCACCAGGCTCCAGTCGACCGCGACGCTGAAGCGGCGGCGCTTGCCCTCGAAGTACTCGTCCAGCTCCCGCCGCACCGCATCGGTGCGCCGCGCGTCGCGCAGGATCCGCGGAGACAGGTGGCGCGCGAGTCCCACCAGCACGGCCTCCTCCGGAGTCTCGGGGAAGGTGACGCGGACCAGGCCGCGATCGGTCACCGCCACCAGCATGCGGCCGAAGGGGGTGTCGACCGCTGCGTAGGCGACGTCGATCAGCCCGGCCTCGGCGGCCCGACGGATCACCACCTCGGCGGCGCGCGCCGCCGCCTCCTCGTCTGGAACCTGACGGCGGAGCGCCGTCTCGATGTCGGTCACGGTTGCCACTCCTGGCGCAGTTTCTTGATGCCCTCGTGGGCGCTTCGACGCGCCGCCTCCTCGCTGCACTCGAGGATGCGGGCGACCTGGGCGTGGGCCAGGTCGCTGACGTAGTGGAGCAGGACCGCGCCGCGCTGCTTGTCGGGAAGGGTCCGCACCGCCTGCCAGAGCCGCTCGTCCACCTCGCTGGCGGCGGGGGCGGCGGCGTCGGGTACGTCCGCCACCGCCATGGGCTGCCGGGCCCGCGACCGCGCGCTGTCGATCGCCTTGCGGTGGGCGATGGTGAGCAGCCACGAGCGCAGGTTGGACGCGTCGCCGAGGCGGGGATAGGCGCGCAGCGCGGCCATGAAGGTCTCCTGGAAGCAGTCGTCGGCCTCCTGGACGCCGACGGTGGCGACCAGGAAGCGGTAGACGTCGTCGCGGTGCTGATCGAGCAGCCACTGGAACGGCGGCAGATCCACGCTCATGGAACGGCGGCGGCGGCCGTCGCGTGAGGCGGCAGAGGGCGGGGCATGCCGGCCACGCTAGCGCACCGCGTCGCCGGGGCCGCACAATGCGGCGCCGGTGGAGCTGGGCGTCGTCTTTCCGCAAACCGAGATCGGCAACGACCGCGCCGTCATCCGCGACTACGCCACCGGCGTGGAGGGGGCCGGTTACGATTTCCTGGTCGCCTTCGACCACGTCCTCGGCGCCAATCCCGATCGGCCGGGCGGGTGGGCCGGGCCCTACACCCATCGCACCCCGTTTCACGAGGTGTTCGTCCTCTTCGGCTTCATCGCGGCGCTCACCAGCCGCCTCGAGCTGGCCACCGAGGTCCTCATCCTTCCCCAGCGGCAGACCGCGCTGGTCGCCAAGCAGGCCGCCGAGGTCGACGTGCTCAGCGGCGGTCGCCTGCGACTCGGTGTGGGGTTGGGATGGAACCCCATTGAATATGAAGCACTTGGCCAGAACTTCCACGACCGCGGCCGGCGGATCGAGGAGCAGGTCGAGGTTCTCCGTCGCCTCTGGGCCGAGGAGCTGGTCACCCACCAGGGGCGCTGGCACAGCATCCCCGACGCGGGCCTCAACCCGCTGCCGGTACGTCGCTCCATCCCGATCTGGATGGGCGGCACCGCCGAGCCGGCGCTGCGACGGGTGGCCCGCCTTGCCGACGGCTGGATGATCAACATGCCGCTCGGCCCCGAGATGGAGGCCGCCCTCGAGTCGATGCGCGGCTTCCTCCGCGAGCAGAGCCGCGACCCGGCGGCGTTCGGCATCGCCGGACGCGTCTCCCTGAGCGACGGCGCCGAGGCGGTCCTGGCCGCGTTGCGGCGTTGGCGCGAGCTGGGCGCCACCCACGCGTCGGTGACCACCATGCGCGCCGGGCTGTCGGGTGCGGCGGCGCACATCGAGGCGCTGCTGGCGCTGAAGCGAGCCTGGGACCAGGGCTGACCCGGCGCGTCGCGCCGCGCTCGGCACAATAGGCGGCGATGCAGGCGCGCACACCCCGGCTGCTGGTGATCATGGGTTCGGGGGAGACCAGTCCCACCATGACCACAGTCCATGCCGACCTGCTGGCGCGATCCGGCGCCGGGCCGAAGGGCGCGGTTCTGCTCGACAGCCCCTTCGGCTTCCAGGAGAACGCCGACGAGGTGGCGGGCAAGGCGATCAGCTACTTTCGCCGCAGCGTCGGCCACGACATCGCGGTCGCCTCCTACCGCCGCGCCGATACCGCCGAGCCGCTCGAATACGAGACCATGCTGGCGCGGCTGCGCGAGGCTCGCTACGTCTTCGCCGGTCCCGGCAGCCCGTCGTACGCGCTGCGCCAGTGGCGCGGGTCGGCGGTGCCGGGGGTGCTCGCCGAGAAGCTTCGTGACGGTGGCTGCCTGGTCTTCGCTTCCGCCGCCGCCTGCACCCTGGGCCGCTTCACCCTTCCCGTCTACGAGGTGTACAAGGTCGGCGACGACCCGCACTGGCTGGACGGGCTCGACCTGATGAGCGAGCTGGCCATCACCGCTGCGGTCATCCCCCACTACGACAACGCCGAGGGCGGTACCCACGACACCCGCTACTGCTACATGGGTGAGCGCAGACTGCGGTTGCTCGAGGCGGAGCTGCCCGACGGCGCCGCCATCCTCGGCGTCGACGAGCACACCGCCTGCGTGTTCGACCTGGATGCGGGCTCGGTCACCGTCCGTGGTCGCGGCGGCGTCACCCTGCGACGGCGCGGACGGAGCCGCCGCTTCGAGAGTGGCAGCTGCCTCGACCTCGACGTGCTCCGCGAGCCCGGCGGGTTCGAGACAGAGGAGGCAGCAACCGGCACCCCCGCGGCGGCCGCGGACGAGGCGGCGCCTCCCGCCGGGCGGCGCGCCGGCGATCCCTTCTGGGAGGGGGTCGAGGAACGCCACCGGCAGTTCGAGCAGGCGCTTGCCGCCGGGCACGTCGACGAGGCGCTGGCGGCGATCCTGGCCCTCGACACCCACCGGGCGGAGTGGGCCAGCGACACCCTCGACTCCGATGCCATGGACCGGGCCCGCTCGCTGCTGCGCACCATGGTCGTCCGCCTCGGCGACCTCGCCCAGCTGGGGGCGCGCGATCCGCGCGAGCTGGTGGCGCCGTTTGTCGATGCGGTGCTCGAGCTGCGCCGGCGCGCCCGTGACCGGCACCGCTGGGACGACGCCGACGCCCTGCGCGACACGCTGCTGCGGCTCGGCGTCGAGATCCAGGACCATCGCGACGGCCCCTCGACCTGGACGCTCCCGGCCGGCTTCGGCGAGGGCCGCTCCCAGCCGCAGCGGGTCTGAGCGACGCGGCGCGGTTTACGCGCCGGGCGGCACGTAGCTTCCGCGGACCCGCTTGGCGCGCTCCAGGATGCCCTGCATGTCCTCGGGAGAGATCAGCTCGTGCGTCTCCAGGTGGGTGAAGGCGCCGGTGCTGCTGACCGCCAGGCTGACCGCGGCCGCCGTCTCCGAGTCGGGAGCGTCGAAGATCACGAACCCGTCCTGAGCCCCGAACATGTAATACATCGTGTCCAGCGTGCCACCCGCCTCCTCCGCCGACCTGCTCACCACCGCGCGCCGGTCGGCGGGCCGCTCCATCATCCCCGCGATGGTCTCGGGTTTGAAGGTGAAGAACACCGCGAACTTCATGCGCCCGTCCTCCGATTCGTCCGGTAGCGACGCTCGCCGTCGCTGATCACCAGCTGCGCGCGGTCCTCGCGGACCAGCCGGTCGAGGTGTGCCTCGATGGTTTTCGCCGCCGCCGGCCAGAGTTCGCGCGGATAGCTGGCATAGATCTCGGGAACCAGGTCGATGGGGGCCACCGCATCGCCGGCGTTGCCCAATCCGGTCTCGACCTGAGCCTCGCGCTCGAGGCGGTGCGCGATGTACTGATCGATCACCGCGACGCCGTCGTCGAGGCGCGGCCCGTGCCCGGGATGGATCACCCGCGGCCGCAGCTCGCGCACCCTGCTCAGCGACTTCAGGTAGTCGGTCATGTCGCCATCGGGTGGTGCCACCACGGTGGTGGTGCCTCCGAGGATGTGGTCGCCGGTGTACAGCTCGTCGGCCTCTGCATCGAGATAGCAGAGATGGTCGCGCGCATGTCCGGGGGTGTGCACCGCTCGCAGGCTGACGCCGCCGGCGGTGACGCTGTCGCCGTCGCCCAGGGCCTGGCCGCGCTCGTCGCCGAGAGCCGGGTCGAAGCAGTGCACGGTCGCCACGGTGGCCTCGGCCAGCGCTCTCGCGAGGGGACGGTGATCGGGATGAGAGTGGGTGAGCAGGATGCGGGTGATGCGCCCTCCCCGCCGGGTGGCGGCAGAGAGCAGGGCGGCGAGGTGAGCGCGCTCGTCGGGCCCCGGGTCGATGCAGATCAGCTCGTCGCCCTCGCCGACGAGATAGCTGTTGGTCCCCGGTCCGGTGTAGATGCCGGGATTGGGCGCGAGCACCACCGTGGTGCGCGTCATCCCGGTGCCGGTCCCGGCAGGCGCTCGGGGAGACGCCCGGCGCTGACGTCCGCCGGAGCGAAGAGCACGGCGCTGACGGGACGGGTGCCGAGATCGCGGAGCGCGGCATCGACCGACGCGTGCTCGGCCAGCTCGTTGCAGATGATGCGGGTCGGCGGCATCAGGGCGGTCAGGTCGCCGCGATGCCGCTCGCTGAGCTCGCCCGGCGGATACCAGCCGCCCTCGGTCGCCTCGCCGGGGTGCACCGCCGCGGCCTGAACCAGCGGCGCCCGGGCGAGGAAGAAGCGGGTGTCGAAGCGCTTGGGCGCCATCGCCGGGGTGATGAAGTGGGCGACGTAGACCAGCACCTCGGGCGCCAGCTGGAGGCGATGGCGCACCAGCACCGGGGCGAATGCCGTTCCCGCGAGCAGATCGCGGCGGGCGGCGGCAAGCCGCTCCGCGTCGCCGGGTGCGAGCTCGCCGCCGTCGGCATCACGGCCGAGCAGGACTCCGGCCTCCTCGAACACCTCGCGCACCGCGGCCACGTGGTGGGCGGCGCAGGTGCGTCGTCCCCTCTCGCCGCTGTCGAGCTGCATCCGCGTTCGCGCCGTCTCGGGGTCGAAGCCCGGAGCCAGCCCGAGGAGCTCGTCGTCACCATCGGCGGCGTCGACGGCGCCGCCGGGGAAGACGAAGGCATGGGGAGCAAAGCTGCTCCGCCCCGGGCGCCGCAGCAGGTACACCTCGACGCCACCGTCCGGGTGATCACGAAGCAGCACCACCGTCGCCGCCGGGCGCGGGACGACGGGGGACCGGGACGCGACGCTCATGCGGACACATTCCAGCACGCTGGAGCAGGCCGCCGTGGCGCGGGTCGTCTCGCGTGACGCCGCCCGGTCAGGGGCCGACCGTCATGGAGCGGTGGACCACCGGCCCGATGGGCTGTGCCCCCCGGCCGGCGGCCAGGGTGATGGCGACGACCCCTGTCGCGCGCGGCACCACCACCACTCGGACGTTGATCGGCTCGCCGCCGGAGAGCTGGCCGCCGCAGGCCCGTCCGTCGCGGAAGCCGACCCGGTCGAGTCCCTGGAAGACCACCGACGCCACCTCGACCGCCCGATCGAAGTGGGCCAGCAGGCAGATCGGCCGGATGAGGGCGTCACCGGTGTTGTCGATGGCGAGGTCGAGTGGTGTCTGCTCGCCGACCCTGGCCACCGCCGGCGTCTCGCCGGTGATCTCGGCGCGGACCACTCCGCTGCTGCGGAAGAGGGGAAGGATCAGACCGACGAAACCGACCACCAGGAGCAGGCCGATGACCAGCGGGAAGACCACCCCGCTCGGCAATCCGGTGAGGCGCGCCAGGGCGCGCCTTCTCGGTGGGGCGGCATCCGGGGGTGGCGACGTGCTCAGATCATCGCCGGGGCGCGGTACTCGCCGAAGACCTCGCGCATGACGCCGCAGATCTCGCCCAGGGTCGCGTAGGCACGCACCGCGTCGAAGATCGGCGGCATGAGGTCGGCGTCGCCCTGCGCTGCGCTGCGGAGAGCGGCGAGGCTCTGCTGCACGGCTGCCTCATCGCGCGCCTCGCGATGATGGCGCAGCCGCGCGAGCTGGTCGCGCATCGCGCCCTCGTCGGGCCTGAAGATCACCTGCGGCTGCTCCTCGGTGTCGGTGTACTTGTTGACCCCGACCACCACCTTGTCACCGCTCACCACCGCCTGCTCGGTGCGGTAGGCCTCATCGGCGATCCGCGCCTGCATCCAGCCGCTCTCGATGCAGCGCACCGCCCCACCGAGCTGCTCGATCTCGTCGAGGAGCACCTGCGCCTGGCGCTCGAGCTCGTCGGTCAGCGACTCGACGAAGTAGGAGCCGCCCAGAGGATCCACGGTGTTGGTGACCCCGATCTCCTCGGCGATGATCTGCTGGGTGCGCACGGCGATGCGCTGCGCCTTCTCCGTCGGCAGGGCGAGCGCCTCGTCGTAGCAGGAGAGCGCCAGCGACTGCACTCCTCCGAGCACCGCCGCCAGCGCCTGGAGGGCGGCGCGGACGATGTTGTTCTCGGGCTGCTGAGCGGTCAGGGTCGAGCCGCCGGTCTGGGTGTGGGTGCGCAGCATCAGCGACTGGGGGTTGCTGGCACCGAAGCGGTCGCGCATCACCCGTGCCCACAGGCGGCGCAGCGCCCGGTACTTGGCGATCTCCTCGAAGAAGTCGGTGTGGGTGTTGAAGATCCACGACAGGCGGGGAGCGAAGTCGTCGACGGCGACGCCGCGATCGACTGTCGCCTCCACGTAGGCGATGGCGTTGGCGATGGTGAAGGCCATCTCCTGGGGCGCGGTGCTTCCCGCCTCGCGCATGTGGTAGCCCGAGATGGAGATGGGGTTGAACTTCTGGGCGGTGCGGGTGCAATAGGCGATCAGATCGGCGGCGAGCCGGAGTGACGGGCGGGGGGGGTAGATGTACGTCCCGCGGGCGACGATCTCCTTGAGCACGTCGTTCTGGGCGGTGCCCATCACCTGTGCCGCGGCAACGCCCTGCTTCTCGGCGGCGACGACGTACATCGCCACCAGCACCGGTGCCGGTGCGTTGATGGTCATCGAGGTGCTCACCTGGTCGAGCGGGATCTCCTCGAAGAGATGCTCCATGTCGTACAGGGAGTCGATGGCGACGCCGACCTGGCCGACCTCGCCGGCGGCGCGGGGATCGTCGCTGTCCATCCCCATCTGGGTGGGCAGGTCGAAGGCCGCCGACAGACCCGGCTGGCCGTTGGCGAGCAGGAAACGAAAGCGGGCGTTGGTGTCGGCGGCGGTGCCGTAGCCGGCGTACTGGCGGATGCTCCAGAGACGGCCGCGGTACATGGTCGGCTGGATGCCGCGGGTGAAGGGCGGCTCGCCGGGGAATCCCTCGTGCTCGAGCGGATCCCGCCCGTCGCGATCCAGCGGGGTGTAGAGGCGCTCGATGGGGATGCCACTGCCGGTGGTGAAGCTCTCGCGGCGTTCACCCCGCCGTCGAACGTGCGCGAGGATCTTCTCCTGCCAGCGCCGCAGGCGCTCGCGATAGCGCTCGATCGCACCCGCCTGGGCGGCCTCGGGATGCTCGGTGATCATGATGCTGGAACGAGGATACTCGACCGTCCGAAGCCGAGGCGCTGCGGGTCGGCGCCGGCGGATGCGAGACTGCGCCGGTGCCGGTCCGCGTCAACGACCGCCTGCTCCTCGATGCCGCCGAGCGTGCCGCGGGCGGGGCGCGCTCCTTCACCGCTCGCCAACTGTACTACGCGACCTGCGGTCTGCTCGAGGGCCCAGAGGTTTCTGCTGCAGGTGGCCAGATCGCGCTGGGCGCTGTGCTCCTCGCCCTGGGACTGGTGTTCACCGCGCTGACGTCGGTGTACATCATCTTCGTGGTGGCGATCGGAGCCGCGGTGCTGGGACGCGGCCTGCAGAATCGCCGCCTCGAGCGCTCCCAGCCGCGTACCCGGCCGCTGCCCCTCGGCTTCGAGGAGTTCCTCGCCGCGGTGGCACCGCATCGCGCGGCCATCGCCGGGCTGCTCGACGAATCCGCACTCACCGAGGCGCCGCCGCCGGATGCTGCGGCGGCGCTGCTGATCTGTGACCGGCCGGAGACGGCGGCGGTGCTGCGGGACAACGCCGCCGCTAGCGGTCTGCGGTTGTGGCCGGTCAGCGAGGCCGGCGCAAGCGGGCTGGTCTCGGGACGTCGTGTCTACGCGCTCCATGACGCCGACCGTGAGGGCTGCGCCCTCCCGCTGCGAGTCCACGATGCGGGTGCCGCCGAGGTCGTCGACCTCGGGCTGCGGCCGAGCGACGTCCTCGATCACGGCGTCCAGGTGATCGAGGGCGCACCGATGCTGCTCGCGACCGAGCTCGCCCGCCTGCTCTCGCCGGACGACATCATCTGGCTTGCCGACGGTCGGCGCGTCGAGCTCGCCATCCTGCCGACCGGCCAGCTGGTTGAGGGGCTGAGCCGGGCGCTCGCCGCCGATGCCCTGCCGGCCCCCGGCGGGGCAACTCCGGGGATCAGCGTCGCTGGCTCGCGACTCCTGAGCTGAGGCGGGCAACCGAGTCGGCGAGGACCTGCCGGCTTTGGTCCCAGAAGGCGATCACCATCGGGATCACCACGCAGACGTTGTAGGCGAAGTGCAGGTAGGGGCGTCCCAGGGGCGAGCCGACGACCCCACCGCTGCCCATGACTCCCGCCAGCCCGCCGCGGGTGTAGAAGGCGAGGTCGCTGCGATACACCGAGAAGAGATAGATGTGCTCGACCTCGTGCAGGCTCGCGGCGGCGAAACAGATCCAGAGCCAGGGATTGCGCGCGCCGAACCGGTAGAGGAGCAGCCCAAGCCCCAGCCAGATGCCGGTGTCCCAGACGAAGTGGACGGTCTCGAAGTCGAGCTGGCCGAAGACGCCGCGGGCGCGCGAGAGGTCTCCGCTCCTCATCAGCAGCTGGCTCACCTGGGTGGTGTGCTCACCGAGATGGCCGATCTGCAGCAGGGTGATGGCGCCGAAGAGCGCGAGGCAGCCGTAGTGCTGGTACTTGGCGAGCCCCTCCACCGACAGCAGCGGCAGCCAGGGAGCGATCGTCAGCGCAGCGATAACCCAGAGGGGGAACGCCATCACCGCGGCGGCGGCCAGCATCGCCGCCGAGGTCGCCGCGGTGATCGCGATCACCCGTGACGGCACCAGCTCCGGTCGCAGCACCGCCAGCGCCGCCAGCGAGGCGCGGCCGGGACGGATCGGCGGGACCATCAGCGCTGCGCGGGGCGACGGCGGTGCCGCCCGGCGGCGCAGCAGAACGATCAGCCACGCGGCGTCGACGGCCACCACCACCAGCGCCGCCAGCGCCGCCACGGGCCAGTGGCCGCGGGCCTCTCCCGCCAGCAGCACCGGAGCGCGGACCGGGACCGACAGCGTCCCGTAGACGAGCAGCGCCGCCGGCGGGGCAAGCAGCCCGCCGACGGCGAGCATGCGGCGGTACGAGAAGGGCCGCGGCTCGAAGCTGGGGGCGAGGGATGCCAGCAGCGAGGCGCGGAGCGCAGACGGCTGCACCGGCGCGGCCACGAGCGTGCCTTGCATCCCCACCCCCCCGCTGTCCCCGACCATCCGACTCTATGGCCTGGACCGGCCGCGGGGGCGGGGCTTCAGAGAAATTGACAGGTGGGCGGCCCGAGCGCCCTGCCTACAGCTCCTTCTGGTCGGCCGCCTTGGCCCCCACCAGCACCGCCATGTTCCCCACCGGGTGCTGGTTGCGGTACATGAGTTGGTGGGCCTCGCCGACCTCGGTGAAGGCGAAGGTGCGCGACAGGCAGGGATCGACCTGCCCCTCGGCCACCATTCGGTTGAGCGCGGCTGCCTGCTCGTCGTTGGCGAAGTGCGACCCCTGCAGGCGCTTCTGGCGCATCCAGAGGTACCGCAGGTCGACGCTGGCCTCGTAGCCGCTGGTCCCGGCGCAGATCACCACCATGCCACCGCTGTCGCAGACGAAGATCGAGGTGGGGATGGTGGTTTCCCCCGGGTGCTCGAAGACGATGCGGGGATTGCGCTTGTCGCCGAGGACGTCCCAGATGGCCTTGCCGAAGGTGCGCGCCTTGGCGGCCCACTCGCCGTAGGCGTTGGTGTCCCGCCAGTCCGGCAGCGTGCCCCAGTGGTCGAACTTGCGGCGGTCGATGTAGCCGGTGGCGCCCAGCCGCTTGCAGTACTCCCCCTTCTCGTCGTCGCTGACCACCGCCACCGCCCGCGCCCCCTTGGCACAGGCGATCTGGATCGCCTGCGTGCCCAGGCCGCCGGCGCCGCCCCACACCAGCACCACGTCGCCCGACCGGACCGTGTGCGGCGGCCATCCGCAGAGCATGCGGTAGGCGGTGGCGCCGACCAGGCAGTACGCCGCCGACGCGGCCCACGACAGATGACGCGGACGGGGCAGACACTGATGAGCCTGCACCTTGGTGAACTGGGCGAAGCTGCCCCAGTTGGTCTCGTATCCCCAGATCTTGTTGCTGGGGGCGACGATGGGGTCGTTGCCGGCGACGATCCACGGGTCGTCCTCGTCCCAGACGCCGCAGTGCACGACCACCTCGTCACCGACACGGACGTTGTGCACGTCCTCGCCGACCGCCCACACGACTCCCGAGGCATCGCTGCCGCCGACATGGAACGGCTCCTTCTCGCCCGCCTTCATCCGAGCCGCGACGACGTCGACCGGCGTTCCCAGCGCCGCCCAGACGTTGTTGTAGTTGATGCCCGCCGCCATTACGTAGACGAGCACCTCGTGGCGTCCGGGCATCGGGGTCTCGACCTCCTCGAGGGCGAAGGCCTGACGGGGCTCGCCGTAGCGTTCGGGCCGGACCACCATCGCCTGCATGCGCTGAGGCACGGCTCCCACCTCGGGCGTCTCGCCCAGGGGAAGGACGTCGACCTGCTGCTTCACCCGAACCGACCTCCACATCGCTGCCCGCAACGCGGGCCCACTCCCCCTCCAGGGACGCCGACGATACACGGACGGCACCGCGGAGCGGCGCGGCCGGGATCTCGGCGGCGATCCGGCGAGTCAGCGCGACTCGGTGTCCCGATGCTCGGTCGTGGTGGGGTGCTGGCGGTAGCGCAGCAGCGCGGGAAAGCCGGCGGCAACCGCCACCGTTCCCAGCAGCACGATGGCGCCGCCGGAGACGATCGATGCTTCAGGGGAGACCGCCGAGCCGACCGAGCCCGCCTCGATGTCGCCGAGATAGGGCCCGCCGACCACCACCATGAAATAGACCGAGGACAGCCGTCCGCGCAGCTCGTCGGGGGTGATCGTCTGCAGCATGGTCGAGCGGCAGACGGCGCTGTAGGTGTCGGCGGCCCCGCCGACGGCGAGCAGCGCCAGCGCCGGCCAGAGCGAGCTGACCAGGCCGAAGCCGGCCACCGACGCGCCCCAGACCGCGACCGACACCACGATCACCGTTCCCAGGCGGCTCCGCCGTGAGAGCCAGCCGGAGCTCAGCGCCGCCGCCACCGCCCCGACCGCGGGAGCGGCGAAGAGCAGTCCCAGCCCGCCGGCGCCGGCGTGGAAGGTGGTCGCCGCCAGTACCGGGAAGAGCGCCCGCCGCATCCCGAAGATCATCGCCACCAGGTCGATGAGGAATCCGCCGAGCACCGCCGGCTGGCGGGCGATGAAGGCGAGCCCCCGACCGATGGCGGCCAGCGGTGCCTCGCGCCGCTCACCGCGCGGTGGCTGCGGCGGCACCATCAGCAGGGCGATGACCGCGGCGGCGAAGGTGGCGACGTCGATCAGGTAGGCGGCGCCGAGCCCCGCGTGCGACAGCACCAGCCCGGCGAGCGCTGGACCGGCGATGAGGCTGGTCTGGAAGAGGGCGATGTTGAGCATCTGCGCCGCGGGCAGCTGCCGCCGGCTGACCAGGTTGGGGATCATCGCGGCGCGCGTCGGCGAGTCGATCGCCGACACCGCTGCGGCGGCACCCGTCACCGCGTAGACGAAACCCAGCGGCGGAGTGCCGAGGAGGGCGCCGGCGGCGAGCAGCGACGAGCATCCGCCCAGCAGCACCTGGGTGAGCAGCAGCAGCCGGCGGCGGTCGACGCGGTCGGCGACCGCGCCGCCTGCCAGCGACACCGCCACCAGCGGCACCACCTGGACGAAGCCGAGCGCACCGACGGCGAACGACGAGTGGGTGAGCTGGTAGACCTGGTAGGGAACCGCCACGACGGTGATCTGCCGGCCCACCATCGACACCAGCTGGCCGATCCAGAGCGCGCGATATGGGCGTGACTCGCGCAGTGGCGCGATGTCGACGCTGATGCGTCCGACGATACTCAGGGCGCGACGCGAGGCGGACACCGCCGCCGTATCTTCGCGGTATGCTCGGCGGCCGTGCCCGAGACACCCGCTCCGCTGGTCGAGGCCGGCGAGCTGCTGATCGACCGCCGCCGCCGCATCGATCGCCCGCTCGCCGAGCGCTTGGTGGCGTTGGCCGACGACCATCTGCCCGAGCTGCTCGGTCTCGCCCACCGCGTACGGCTGGCCTGGATGGGCCCGGCGGTCGAGGTCGAATCGATCATCAGCGCCAAGACCGGCGGCTGCCCGGAGGACTGCACCTTCTGCTCGCAGTCGGCCCGCTACACCACCGGCGTGGCCCGCCGACCGATGCTCCCCACCGCCGCGCTGGTCGACCTCGCGCGCCGGACGCGGGCGCTCGGCGGCACCGAGTTCTGCATCGTGGTGGCGGTGCGCGGGCCGGACGAGCGGATGATGCGTGAGGTCTGTGCCGCGGCCTCGGCGATCCACGCCGAGGTCGAGATCGAGGTGGCGGCGTCGCTGGGGCTGCTCAGGGACGGGCAGGCGGAGATGCTCGCCGCCGCCGGCATCCACCGCTACAACCACAACCTCGAGGCGGGCCCGCGCTTCTTCCCCCGCATCTGCTCCACCCACAGCTTCGACGACCGGGTCGACACCTGTCGCAAGGTGATCGCCGCGGGGATGGAGCTGTGCAGCGGCGGCATCTTCGGCATGGGGGAGACGTGGGACGACCGGCTCGACCTGGCGTTCACCCTGGCCGGCCTCGGAGCCCGAGAGATCCCCTGCAACTTCCTCGATCCACGCCCGGGGACCCCGCTCGGCACGGTGCCCCTGCTCGCTCCCCTCGACGCCCTGCGATGCGTCGCCGTCCTCCGCTGCGTGGTGCCGGACGCGGTGCTCCGCTACGCCGGCGGCCGTGAGCTGGTGCTGCGCGACCTCCAGGCCTACGGCATGCTGGCGGGGGCCAACGGACTGATCGTCGGCAACTACCTGACCACGCTGGGCCGCAGCGCCGAGAGGGACCTGGCGATGCTCGCCGACCTCGGCATGCCGGTGGCGGAGCGGCCGCTCACCGGGACCGCGGGGTTGCGGCCGGTCTAGACCGAAACCGCCGAGGAGCTCTGCGCCAGGCGGACCGCGGCTCCCGCCATCAGCGCCATCCCGATCCGCATCGCCGCCTCGTCGAAGGCGAAGTCGGGAGCGTGATGCATCGGCGGCAGGGTGGGCCCGGGTTGGGCGCCGACGTGGAAGTGACATCCGGGAACCCGGGCCAGGAATTCGGCGATGTCGTCGCTCGGGCGCATCGGCGGACCCGCGAAGACGCGGTCGACGCCGAGCAGCTCGCCGGCGACCTGGTGCACCAGCCCCGTCGTCGCCGCGTCGTTGGTCACCGCCGGAACGGGGTCCGGCAGGTCGAGGTGAACGTCGAGGCCGTACTCCGCCGCCACCTCGTCGCAGACGACGCGCACCCGGTCGAGCGCGACCCGCCGCTGCTCCGCGGTGAAGGTGCGCAGACTGGCCTGCAGCACCGCCTCGCGCGGCACCACGTTGGCGGCGGTGCCCGCTCGCAGCAGGCCGGTGCCGAAGGCGCACTCGCTGTCCTCGTATTCCATCCCCTCGACCGCCGCTGGCAGCCGCGAGGTGAGGGCCGCGATCGCGAGCACGGCGTTGCCGCCGGCGCCGGCGAGGGCGCCGTGTCCACCGCTGCCGCGGACGCGCACCCCGACCGATTGCGCCGAGGACATGGCGACACCGGGACGTGCCGCCAGCATGCCGGTCGGCATCTGCGAGGTCAGGTGACAGCTGAGCAGGCGCTCGACGTCGAGCCCTTCGAGCACCCCGCCCTCGAGCATGCGACGTGCTCCGCCGCCGCTGGTCAGCTCCTCGGCCGGCTGGAAGAGCAGCACGTATCGACCGGTGAGGTCTTCGGCACGCTGGGCGAGCACCGAGGCGACACCCAGCAGCATGGCGGCGTGGCCGTCGTGGCCGCAGGCGTGCATCACCCCCGGGATGCGGCTGCGGTAGGGGACGTCGACCTCCTCCCCGACCGGAAGCGCATCGATGTCGGCCCGCAGCAGCACCGTCCGCCCCGCCCGTCCGCCGCTGAGCCGGTACACCGCGCCGGTGTCGGTGGGACAGGGCAGCTCCTCGAGTCCCAGGCCGGCGAGGTGATCGCGGATCACCGCGGTGGTGCGGCGCTCCTCGAAGCCCAGCTCGGGATGGGCGTGGAAGTCGCGGCGGACGTCGACGGTGGCGTCGACAACCTCGTCGACGAGCGCGGTCAGCGGCTCGCCGACGATGCTCAGCCCGCTGACCGCGCCTGGATCAGGCAATCGCCTCGGGGATCTCCGCCCGCAACCCCGCGAACTTCTTCAGGTGCTCGCTGCGCTCGCGCCTGAAGCGCTCGACCAGGGCGCGGTACTCGTCGACGCGTCCCTCTCGCCGGTACAGGCGCACCGGCTGCAGGATCTCGATGTCGTCGACCCCGGGAAGCGAGGCGGCCACCTCGTATCCGAAGTCGGGGTCGCGCTCCCAGGCGATGGTGCCCTCGGCGATGGCCTTGACCACCGCGCTCGAGTAGGGGATGGTCACCTTCTTGCTGCGCTCGTCGTCGGCCGCGCCGCCGACGCGACCGGTGTTGAGCAGGAACACCTCGAAGCCGCAGCTGTCCAGCAGCTCGAGGAACCGGTTGCCCTGCTGCTCATGGAGCAGCGGGAAGAAGGGATTGGTGCCCGGCACCCGCAGGAATTTGCCGGCCTCCTCCTTGCCGCCGGCGCTGGTACCCTGGGTCTCCCCGAGCATGAAGTACGCGGCCGCCTGCTGCCGGTTCAGCCGCGCCACCGCCGGGATGATGTTCTCGTTGCGGTTGAGGATCAGCAGCTGGTTCACCGACCGAACCTCGCGGGCGTCGCGCGCGATTCCCAGGGCGCTCATGCGGAAGACCGCCCGGCCGTTCTGGGTGTAGGAGGTGTCGAAGAAGTCGAGCTCTCCCTTCTGGTTCTGGGAGACGTTCTCCAGGTACGCCTCGCGCTTGGTGACCGCGCCGTGAATGGCGGGTTCGTCCTTGGCATCGAGGGCGAAGGTCTTGGCAAAGCAGCCGTTCTCGGTGGCGACAATGCGGCCACCGGGATAGAGGGCGACGAAGTCGTCCTGGACCGGCTGGCTGCCGTTCTGGCGGGTGAAGGTGGTGGTGGTCTTGCCCGTGCCCGACAGACCGACGATGAGCATCACCTGCTCACCACGGTCGGTGGGGATCACCTTGCAGCCGGCGTGCAGGGCGAGCCCGCCGCGCTCATAGGCGAGCTTGTTCCACATCCGCAGGCCGCCCTTCTTGCTCTCCCCGAAGTAATCGGAGTTGAGCACCCGGGTGACACCCGCCTCCAGGTCGACGCTGATCACCCGGTCATCGGGGTGGCCGGGGGCCAGCAGGTTGGGGGTGTAGATGACGGTGAGCTCCGGCTCGACGTCGGCGCCATCGCCGTCAGGCGCGAAATAGAGGTGCTGCTGCATCCCGGCGATGTTGGCGTTGCCGGTCTCGATGTACAGGCGGGCCCGGGTGCGGTACTCGGGATCGTTGCCGATCCAGCCGTCGACGACGGTCATGTCGCGGCCGGCGATGTAGTCATCCTGCATCGCGGCGACGCGCCGGGCGTCGCCGCGGCTGATCGTCTGGTCGCTGTGCCGCTCGGGATGATCCGAGACGATGTAGGTGCTGGCCTTGCTGCGCGCCAGCACCCGGGTCTGCACGTTGTAGTTGTCGCAGACCGTGAGCCGGGCGTTCGGCATCTTCGCCGTCAGCTGCCGCAGCTCCTCGGGGCTCGGATTCCAGCGGATGGACTGGGCCCTGGGGAGTGCTGAGCCCTGAGCTTTGACGACGTCGGTCATGACCTCTCCACGGCTGGGCTGCCCGGCTCCGATCGCGGACACAGGCCCGATCAACTGCTGACCGGCGGCACGACGCAACTGGGGCACACCACGGTGTCGGCTCGTGGGAGTGTACCAGCGGGTGGCTGGCCGGGCGATTTTCGGCGCCGACGGCGCCTCCCACCGGGACGGATGTAGGCTCGGAGGGCCCGCGCCGAACCACGGCAGGGCGGCTCCGGCCCGTCGTGCCGGCCTCTGGAGTGACCCGATGAGCGAGACCGCCACCGCCGCCACCATCACGGCCCCCGATCAGGAGGAGTCGTGGGTGTACTTCGAGGGCGGGATCCGCCGGTATCGCGACGCCAAGCTCGGTCTGATGACCCACGCTCTCCACTACGGGACCGGCTGCTTCGAGGGATTGCGGGGCTACTGGAGCGAGGAGCTCGGACAGCTCTTCACCTTCCGCCAGCCGGAGCATTACCGGCGGCTGCGCGACTCCGCCAAGATCCTGGAGATGGAGCTCCCCCACGGCATCGACGAGCTCTGTTCCATCACCGACGAGCTGTTGCGGCGCAACGGCTACCGCCAGGACGTCTACGTGCGCCCCCTCTGCTACAAGGCCTCGGAGGAGATCGGCGTCCGGCTCCACAACCTGCGCACAGGGTTCGCCATCTACACCGCGCCTTTCGGTGCCTACGTCGACGTCGACGCCGGCATCCGTTGCATGGTGTCGTCGTGGCGCCGCGTGGACGACAACGCGGCGCCCGCTCGGGGAAAGATCACCGGCATCTATGTCAACAGTGCCCTCGCCAAGACCGAGGCGATGAGCAACGGCTATGACGAGGCGATCATGTTGACCCACGACGGGCATGTCTGCGAGGGCAGTGCCGAGAACATCTTCATCGTGCGCGACGGCAGCTTCATCACCCCACCCGAGACCGACAACATCCTCGAAGGGATCACCCGGGCGAGCCTGATCCACCTGATCACCGAGGAGATGGGCCTCGACGTGGTGCAGCGCTCGATCGACCGCAGCGAGCTGTACGTCGCCGACGAGGTGTTCCTCTGTGGCACCGGCGCCCAGGTCTCACCGGTGATCGAGATCGATCGCCGCCGGGTCGGTGACGGCGAGCCGGGACCGCTCACCATGCGGCTGCAGTCGATGTATTTCGACATCTGCAAGGGACGCAACGACAAGTTCCGCGACTGGCTGACGGCGATCTACTGAGCCGCGCCCCGGCGGCGCACCAGGGCCGCGGTGGCGGTGCGCAGCAGCTCGGCGGCGCGGGCCATCGACTCCCCCGGCGGCAGACCGGAACCGATCTCGACCACCTCGTCGAAGAGCGGCGGCGGGTCGATCGCGCTGCCGGTGAGGGCGACGCAGGCGAGCCCCGCCGCCCGGGCTCGCCGCGCCACCTCGGCCGGCGCCTTGCCAGCCGCTGTCGAGGGGTCGAGCCGGCCCTCGCCGGTGACGACCAGGTCGGCCTGCCGGAGCGCGGCATCGATGCCGGCGAGATCGCACACCAGGGCAGCGCCCGACACCAGCCGGGCCTCCGCGATCGCGGCCAGGCCGTAGCCGGAGCCGCCGCCCGCTCCCGCTCCGGGGAGAGTCGCCACCGCCAGCGGGACGTGCAGGTCGCGCTCGAGGACGGCGGCGAGGCGCGCCAGGGCCCGCTCGAGCAGTGCCACCTCCGGCGGCGACGCGCCCTTCTGCGGCGCGAACACCGCCGCCGCCCCGCGGGGTCCGAGCAGCGGCGCATCGACGTCGGCGGCGACCACCACGGCGCAGCTCCGCAGGCGCGGGTGCAGGCCGGCCGCATCGATCGACTCCAGCTCCGTCAGCGCGCTCCCGCCGGGGGAGAGGGGGTGGCCGCCACCCCGGAGCCGCACTCCCAGGGCGGCGGCGATGCCGGCGCCGCCGTCGGTCGAGGCGCTCCCGCCGGCGCCGACGACGATGCGACGGGCGCCGGCGTCGAGGGCGGCGGCGATCAGCTCGCCCGTGCCGAGCGAGGTCGCCCGCAGGGCATCGCGCCGGTCGGGGGCAACCAGGCGCAGGCCCGATGCCTCGGCCAGCTCCACCACCGCCTCGCCCGGGCCGCTCCAGCCGAACCGGGCCAGGACCGGGTCGCCGAGGGGTCCGGTCACGGTGAGCACGGCGGTGCGTCCCCTCCCGCCGGCGGCGCCGAGCAGCACGTCGAGGGTGCCGTCGCCGCCGTCGGCCACCGGCAGCTCCGCCGCATCGGCGTGGGCGTCGCGAGCCCCCGCCGCCATCGCCGCCGCCACCGAGGCGGCGGCCAGCGAGCCCTTGAAGGCGTTGGGAGCACAGAGGACGCGCACGCCCCGGCTCTTCAACCCCCCGCTACACGCGGACGGCCGGCTCCGGCAGGGGACCGAGGAGCTCCTCGCACCCCGCGCACTCGCGCAGGTGGGCGGCCAGCACGCGTCGCTGGTCGCGGCGCAGAGTGCTGGATCCCACCGTCTCGACCAGCTGGCGAAGGGCGGTGCAGGTGTTCTCCGGCTGGGCCGCGTCGCGCATCAGGAACTGCTCCTTGAAGCGGCGGCGGGCGCGATGGAGCAGCGTCTCGACCGCCGACTCGCTGATGCCCATGACGTGGGCGATCGAGGAATACGACAGGCCCTGCAGCTCGCGCAGGGTGAGGATCATCCGGTGGCGCTCGGGGAGCTGCTTGGCGACCTCCCACACCAGCGAGCGCAGCTCCGCCATCTCGAGCGCCGTCTCGGGATGGCTGCGCCGGTCGCGGTCCACCAGCCGGAGGACCGCGTCCTCGACATCGACACCTCCGGGTTCGAGGTGGTGCTGCGCCTTGTGCCGGCGGCGAAGCTCGTCGTGACAGAGGTTGGTGGCGATGCGATGGATCCAGGCCGAGAAGTTGAAGGTGTCGTCGACTCGCCGCAGCGAGCGGAGGACGTTGTAGAAGGTCTCCTGGACCAGGTCCTCGGCCACCTGGCCGTCGCCTACGTGCTTGGAGCAGAGGGCGCGGATCCGCTGGTGATAGCGGGCGAAGATCCGGTCGAAGGCGGAGGCGTCACCCTCGACGTACGAGCGGATGAGGGTGAGGTCGTCAGGCTGGGACAGCTCCGGGACCGGAACGGCGCGTGACATGAACGCAGCAAGCCCTCGCAGGAACCCGCCGGACCCCCCAAACCGATCAGGCGACGATCGTCCAACCCTACCACCGCGATGCGCCGCCGGCTCGCGGCCGTACTTGGACCGCGGCCGGCGGGGCATGCAAGATTGCCGGTCCGGCTGCGTCTGACTTGGGTGAAAGGGGCCGTGGGAGCGGACGGCGCGGTCCCTCTCGGCAACACCCGACCGCCGCACCGGGACGACCCATTTGATGAGCCACGTCCTCGTCCGGTTCCCCGACGACGAGATGCTGGAAGGAGAGGCTCCCGACCTCGACCTCGACCGCGACAACTTCGAGCTGCTCGTGGCCGGCGACGGTCGGGCGGTGATCCCGCTGCCGGCGGTCAAGTGCCTGACGCTGCACCGCCGCCCGATCGATCCCCCCGCTCGCGGCGAGCTGGGCAAGATCGCCCTGCACTTCCGCGACGGCGACGTGCTCACCGGCCTGCTCGCGGAGGCGCCGCGGCGGAGCCGTTTCGGCGTCGTCGCCGAGCTGATCAGCCCGGACGGCACCGAGGGGCTGCGGCTCGGCATTCCCTACGAGAGCCTGGGCGCGGTCACCCAGCTGGCGTCATGGGAGTGCGGGGAGGAGGAGGGCACCGACGTGACGGTGGCCTGGACCGGTCGCCGCGCCGACACCTCGCTGGTCGACCTGCTCGCCGGGCTGCGTCACCTCAGCGATCTGCGCGAGCGTGGCCTGCTCGGCAACCCGGAGTTCGCTCGCCGGCGCCGCAACGTGCTCGATCGGTTCTAGAACGACACTGCGGAGACTGCGCGGGCAGTCAACGCGCAGCGCGCCTTCCGACGATGGCGCCGTCCAGATCGCCCTCCTCGAGGCGGATTCGCAGACGCAGCAGCAGCGAGCCGTAGGACTTGCCGAGCGGATCGCTGCGCAGCGAGCGGGCGCCTCCACCGCCGAGCGCCTCGTGCAGCACAAAGTTGAGGGCGCGCACGTTGGGCACCTCGAAGCGCTCCACGCGGCCCTGCACGTAACGGCCGAAATGGGCACGAACGCGCTCGCTGGTCACCTCGCGGAGAAAGGCGGCGTAGAGCGCGTCGGTCGGCGCGAAGAGGGCGACGTTGGCGAGGTCGCCCTTGTCGCCGCTGCGCGCCTGGGCGACGTCGGCGAGGGCGATCTCGACGCTCACGCCGGCGCTCCCGCCGCGTCGACGTGGACCTCGACCCCGGGCTCGACCATGGCGCGGGGGAGCAGCGCCGGCCACGTCCCGAGCAGCGTTCGCGTCTGCTGAGGCGCGACGCCGCCGGCGATGAAGGGTGGGCCGTTGAGCGCCAGCGGGGGCGCCAACCGCGGGAACTGCTTGGCCTCGGCCTCGGTGGCGAAGCGCGCGCAGATCCGCAGCATCACCTCGTTGATGTCCTCGGGGACGGGGGCGGCGTCGCCGTGGACACTGTCGACCCCGATGTGTTCGACCACCTGCTCGAGCGGTCGCAGCCCGTGCCGTGCGGCAAGGCGGCCGATCAGCTCCACCGCGCGCCGGGCCTTGGGCATTGCGTCCGGCCAGCTGTAGCCGATGGTGATGGTGCCGGCATAGCCGTCGAGGTATCCGAGGATCGCCTTGAGGTCGTCGGGGCGAGCCCGCCCCCCAACCCCCGCGACCTCGACCACCTCGCTGTCCACCTGGCGCAGTTGCACGGTGGTGAAGTCGGCGATCACATCGGGATTGGCGTAGGCGCGGGGGTCGAGCACCTCATAGAGGAGCTGCTCCTTGACGGTGTCGACGCTGACCCGTCCCCCCGTCCCCGGCGGCTTGCTGAGCCGCGCCGTGCCGTCCTCGCGCATCTCGCACACGGGGTAGCCGATGCGATCGAGCTCGGGCACGTCCCACCAGTCCCCGCTGAAATTGCCGCCGGTCGCCTGGCCGCTGCACTCCATCAGGTGGCCGAGCACCACGCCGGCGGCGAGGCGGTCCCAGTCGTCCCAGCCCCATCCCAGCTCGTGCACCATCGGGGCGACGAAGAGCGAGGCGTCGGCGACGCGACCGCACACGACGACGTCGGCCTCCTGCTCGAGCGCCTCGACCAGGGGACGGGCGCCGAGGTAGGCGACGCCGAAGACGACGCGCTGGCGGACCTCGTCGATATCGGCGCCGGTGTCGAGGTGTCGCAGTGGCGCTCCCGCCGCCCGCAGCTCGTCGATGCGGGTGGTGATATCGTCGCCGAGAGCGACGCCGATGCGCAGGTCGTCCATCCCCAGGCGGCGGGCCACCTCGCGCACCGCGGCGGCGGCGCCGGCCGGATTGATCCCGCCGGCGTTGGTGATCAGCCGGATGCCGCGCTCACGGCAGAGGGGAAGCAGCGCGTTCATGAAGGCGGGGAGGTCGCGCAGGTAGCCGAGCGCCGAGTCGCGCATGCGGTCCCGCTGCAGGATCGCCATGGTCAGCTCGGCGAGACCGTCGAAGCAGATGTAGCGGACATCGCCGTGACGGGCAACATCGAGGGCGCCGTCGACGCTGTCGCCGTAAAAGCCCTGGCCCGCGCCGATCCGCACACTCCGCATCAGGGCGGGGAGGATCGCAGCGGACCGGCGCAGATGTCAAACTCGGCCTCCGTGGACCTGTCCCTGACCGCCGAGGAGTCCGCCTTCCGCGACGAGCTGCGCGCCTTCCTCGAGGCCCACCTTCCCGGTGAGCGGGCCTCGCTCGACGACGAGGCGGCGCGGCTCGAGGAATCGCGCCGGTGGCAGCGCACCCTGGCGGAGGGTCGCTGGGCGGTGCCGGGGTGGCCGGAGCGCTGGGGCGGTCGCGACGCGGGACCGGTGCAGCTGATGCTCTACGAGGCGGAGCTGGCGCGTGCCCGGGCTCCCCGCGGCGTCAACGTCATCGGCACCGGCTGGGGAGCCGCCGCCCTGCTGCGCCACGGTACCCCGGAGCAGCAGCAGCGTCTGCTGCCGCCGATCCCCGCCGGCGACGAGATCTGGTGCCAGCTCTTCAGCGAGCCCGGTGCCGGCAGCGACCTGGCCTCGCTGACGACGCGCGCGACCCGCGCCGACGGTGGCTGGCGGGTGGAAGGACAGAAGGTGTGGTCGTCGATCGCGCAGATCGCCGACCGCGGCCTGCTGCTGGCGCGCACCGATCCCGCCGCGCCCAAGCACGCCGGGATCACCTGCTTCGCCCTCGACATGCGCGCCAGCGGTGTCGAGGTGCGGCCCATCCGCCAGATCACCGGCGAGCAGGAGTTCAACGAGGTCTTCTTCGATGGCGCCTTCGTCGCCGATTCCGACCGCGTCGGGGCCGAGGGCGCGGGCTGGACGGTGGCGATCACCACCCTGATGGCCGAGCGGGTCGGGCTCTCGGCCGGTGAGGGCACCCTCTGGGGTCAGGGTCCGACCTTCGCCGACGTGCTGACGCTCTGGCGAGGGCGGCGTGACGCCGGACTGCTGCCGCCGGGAGACGCCGGCGCCGCATTGCGCGACGAGATGGCCCGCCTGCACATCGAGGGCGAGGCGCTGCGCATGACCGGGCTGCGGCTGCTCAGCGCCGTCGCCCGCGGAGAGGTGCCGGCTGCCGAAATGTCGGTGCGCAAGCTCGCCTCGGACCTCTGGGGACAGCAGGTCCACGACGCGGTGTGGCAGCTGCTCGGCGTCGAGGCCCAGCTCGGTCCAGGCGAACCCCGGGCGGTCGGCGAGGGCGCCTGGCAGCGGGCCTTCCTCTTCGCCCGGGCGCTGACCATCGGCGGCGGGACCACCGAGGTGCAGAAGGACATCCTGGTCCGGCGCATCCTCGGGGTACGCGGCTGACCCTGGGTGTCAGGCGGACGCCGCGGCGCGGGCGACGCCGAAGAGCACCGCCATCCCCAGCACTGCAGCCGCCAGGACCAGCGGCGAATCGTGCTCGCGCGCCTCCGGCAGCAGGTCCGAGGCGCCGATGTACAGGAACGAGCCTGCGAATGTGGCGAGGATGTAGGGCAGCACGCTGGTGGGAATCGGCGCGACCAGCCCGGTCAGCGCTCCCAACAGCGGCGTCGTGGCGTCGACGAGCAGCCATTGCCGGGCGCGCCGCGCGGGGTTGCCGTGGGCGAGCACCACGGTCACGGTGTTCAACCCGTCGTCGAAGTCGTGAGCCAGGACCGCGACGGCGATGACCGCTCCGACCGCCGCGCCGGTACGAAAGCCGACGGTGATGGCCAGGCCGTCGAGGTAGCTGTGGAAGGACAGTCCGGCCGCGCCTAGGATGCCGAGCTCACCGCCGTGCGGGATCCCGGCGTGGTGTTCGTGCTCGCGTGGCGAGTGCAGCTTGGTGATCCGCTCCAGGCAGAAGAACGCCAGGAAACCCGCGGCGGTGGCAACCATCAGGTTGGAGATCGCGATGTGGTCCGCTCCGGCGCGGTCCACGACGTCAGGAAGGATGTCGAAGAGGACCACCCCGAGGATCGCGCCGGCGCTGAAGCCAAGCAGAAGGTGGAGACGGTCGCGCACCCGCAGCGCCAGCAGGCCACCCCCACAGGTCGAGAAGAATGTCAGGGCGGTGACGGCGACGCCGAGGGCGGCCACGTTACGAGCTCGGCAGGTGCGAGATCATGCCCCCGAGTGTAACTGAGATTGAGTATCGACTGAATCTCGGTCCCGCCGGTCCCCGGCGGGCGACCTTGCGCAGCGGGCGCAGGTTCCGTAGAAGTCGAGGGCGTCATGGTCGAGGATGAATCGGTGGCGGCGCGCCACCCCCTTGACCAGGGTGGCCACCTCGGTCTCGTCGATGTCCGTCGAGCTGCCGCACTTGCGGCAAACCAGATGGTGGTGATGGGTGGGCTCGCACGCGACGTATGCGTAGATGTGTCCAGGCCGCTCGAAGCGTCGCGCCAGACCTGCTTCGACCAGCAGGTCGAGGGTGCGGAAGACGGTGGCCCGGCCGAGGTAGGGATGTTGTGGCCGCAGCCGGTCGAGCAGCTCACGGGCGCTCAGGGTGCGTCCCGCCGCGGTCAGCGCTTCGGCGACGATCACTCGTTGCGCGGTGAGCCGCTGCCCGGCTGTCGTGAGGCGGTCCGCGGTGGCCGCACGCCGGGCTCGAGCCATGCTCACGCGACCCGGGCCAGCCAGCGATCGGGGCTGTTGAGCTCGTCCAGCGAGGGCATCGCCGCCGGTCCCTCCCAGATGCGGTTGAGCGTGTCCAGCCCGGCGCGGCGCACCACCGCCTCGGAGAAGCGCTCGCCGAGCTCGTACTGGCGCATCTTCATCGACAGCCCGGTGGCGCGGAGCACCACTCTCTCGAGCGGCGGCCGCTGGACACTGCGGGCGTGGAACGAACGCTCCAGCCGCTCGAAGTCGGCGATGTGACCCCGACCAACGCGATGCATCACGAAGTTGCTGTAGCCCTCGAGCACGCTCATCACCGCCTGGATGCGCGAGGCGACGCGCAGCTGGGTGCGCACCGTGGCCGGCAGCAGGCGCATCAGCGAGGTGGTCGACATCCCTGACCTGCCGCCGGCGGAGCCAGCGCCGGCGTCGGCGAGCCGGCCCAGCAGCTCGCTCTGGAGAAGCTCGCGCATCAGCTCGCCGAGGTGGTCGCGGAGCCAGGGGTGGGCTTCGAACTGCCACGCATGGGTGAGCTCGTGGAGGATCAGCCAGCGGCGCAGCGGCTCGGCTGGGGCTGCATGCCGGCGCGCGAAGACGTCGACGTTGGGCTCGACCAGGTAGAGCGCGCTGGGCTCGGCGGTCTGGTCCAGGGCGGGCGGGGCGAGCATCAGCACCGGGTCGTACTGACCGAGGACGCGCTTGGAGAGAAAGCCCAGCAGCTCGCCGAGGTAGCGGCTGCCGAGGCCGCGCCCCAGGGCGGTGACGCGGCTCTCCGGCAGGCCCGCGCGCAGCCGCTCCACCGGTTCGATCAGCCGCCGGACGATCACCAGGTTGCGATCGATGAAGCCCCGCCGGTCGAGCACGGTGAAGCTGGGGAAGCCGTGGACCGGCTCGCCGCACACCTCCGCCATCAGCGGCGCCAGCTGCGCCGCCACCGCGTCATAGTCGACGCCCAGCCGGGCGCCGACCACGTCGACCTCGGTCGGTCCGCGCTCGCCGGAGCGGGCGTGGGCGACGCGCCGCACCTGCTCCCAGTCGAGCAGCCGCCGCTCCTCGGTGGGCAGCGGACGGGCGAGGGCGCGCAGCGACAGGGCGGCGGCGCCGACCGCTGCCCCGGCGGCCAGCGACCGCCGCATCACGCAGCGGCTGTCGATGACGGGCATGTCCTCGATGATAGGAGGCGGCGACCCGAGCCTCACTCGAAGACCGAGGTCCGGTTGCCGTGCACCAGGACCCGGTTCTCGAGGTGGCTGCGCACCGCCCGCGCGAGCACCACCCGTTCCAGGTCGCGTCCCTTGCGCACCAGGTCGTCGACGGTGTCGCGGTGGCTGATCCGCACCGTGTCCTGCTCGATGATCGGGCCGGCGTCGAGCTCCTCGGTGACGTAGTGAGCGGTGGCGCCGATGATCTTCACCCCTCGCTCGAACGCCTGCCGGTAGGGGTTGGCGCCGGCAAACGCCGGCAGGAAGGAGTGGTGGATGTTGATGATCCGGTGCCGTCCGGCGTGTCGCAGCTGCCGCGGCGACACCTCCTGCTCGAAGGCGCGCAGGAAGGCGGGGCTGAGCACCTGCATGTACTTGGCCAGCACCAGGACGTCGACGCCGTGCTCGCGCAGCAGGTCGAGCTGGCGCGGCTCGGCGGCGGCGCGGTCACCGGCCTCGGTGGGGACGTGGTGGAAGGCGGCGCCGAAGCTGTGCGCCAGCGCCTCGAGGTCGGGATGGTTGCCGAGCACCAGGGCCAGCTCGCAGCGCAGCTCGTCGACCCGCTGGCGGAGCAGGAGGTCCGACAGGCAGTGCTCCTGCCGGCTGACGAACACCGCCAGCCGCGCCCGGGTGTCGGAGAAGTGGAGGCTCCAGTCGGCGCCGATCTCCTCCGCCAGCGGTGCGAAGCCGGTGTCGATCTCGTCGCGACCCAGCTCGAAGCCGGACAGCTCCCATTCGAGGCGCATGAGGAAGAGCCCGGTGGAGAGGTCGATGTGGTGGTCGGCGTGGACGATGTTGCCGTTGCGGGCGGCGACGAACTCCGCGGTCCGGGCCACCAGCCCGCGCCGGTCCGGGCAGGCGATCAGCAGGATGGCGGTGGGGGAGGCGTCCGCGCCGGTCATCGCGCCCAGTGTGGGCCAGGGCCCGGCGGCGGAACCGGGCTTAGCACTCGGCCCTGCCGAGGGCTAGCACTCGCCACCCTAGAGTGCTAAGATGGGCGACCGACCGGAATTTCGTTGATATCGCCCGTGTTCGCGTGCCTGCCCCCGGCAGGAGGAGGAGTGCATGGCCAAGCAGCTGGTCTTCAACGTCGACGCCCGTCAGAACCTCAAAAAGGGCGTCGACCGAGTCGCCGACGCGGTCAAGATCACCCTTGGTCCCAAGGGCCGCAACGTCGTCCTCGACAAGAAGTTCGGCTCTCCGACGATCACCAACGACGGCGTCACCATCGCCAAGGAGATCGAGCTGGAGGAGCCCTTCGAGAACATGGGCGCCCAACTGGTCAAGGAGGTCGCCTCCAAGACCAACGACATCGCCGGTGACGGCACCACCACCGCCACCGTGCTCGCCCAGGCGCTGATCTCCGCGGGAATGCAGAACGTCGCCGCCGGGGCCAATCCCATCCAGCTCAAGCTCGGCATCGAGAAGGCCGTCGAGGCGGTGGTCCAGGCGATCAAGGAGCAGTCGGTCCAGATCAGCGAGCGTCAGAAGATCGCCCAGGTCGCGGCCATCAGCGCCGCCGATCCCGCCATCGGCGAGATCGTCGCCGACGCCATGGAGAAGGTCGGCAAGGACGGCGTCATCACCGTCGAGGAGTCGAAGGGCCTGGAGACCGAGCTCGAGCTGGTCGAGGGCATGCAGTTCGACAAGGGCTACATCTCTCCCTACATGGTCACCAACGCCCAGCGCATGGAGGCGGTGCTGGAAGAGCCCTACATCCTGATCACCGACCGGAAGGTCTCGGCCATCGCCGACCTGCTCCCCATCCTCGAGAAGGTGGTGCAGAGCGGCAAGCCGCTGCTGGTGATCGCCGAGGACGTCGAGGGCGAGGCGCTCGCCACCCTGATCGTCAACAAGCTGCGCGGCACCTTCAACGCGGTCGCCGTCAAGGCGCCCGGCTTTGGTGACCGGCGCAAGGCCATGCTCCAGGACATCGCCATCCTCACCGGCGGACAGGTGATCAGCGAGGAGGTCGGCCTCAAGCTCGACTCCGCGCAGCTGTCCTCGTTGGGGCGGGCTCGTCGGGTCACCGTCACCAAGGACGACACCACCGTCGTCGAGGGCGCCGGCAGCGCCGACGCCATCAAGGGGCGCATCGAGCAGATCAAGGCGGAGATCGAGAAGTCGACCTCCGACTGGGACAAGGAGAAGCTCCAGGAGCGGCTGGCCAAGTTGGCCGGCGGCGTCGCCGTCATCAAGGTCGGTGCCGCCACCGAGACCGAGCTCAAGGAGAAGAAGCACCGCATGGAGGACGCCGTCTCGGCGACCCGTGCCGCGGTCGAGGAGGGCATCGTCCCCGGCGGCGGTGTGGTGCTGATCAACGCCATCCCGGCGCTCGACAAGCTCAAGCTCGAAGGCGATGCGGCCACCGGAGTGGCCATCCTCCGGCGCGCACTGGAGGAGCCGCTGCGTCAGATCGCCGCCAACGCCGGGGCCGAGGGCTCGGTGGTGGTCGAGAAGGTGCGGACCCTGCCCAAGGGACAGGGCTTCGACGCCGCCAAGCTCGAGTACAGCGACATGATTGGCGCCGGCATCATTGACCCCACCAAGGTGACCCGCTCGGCGGTGCAGAACGCGGCGTCGATCGCGGCACTGCTGCTGACCACCGAGGCGCTGGTCACCGACATCCCCGAGAAGAAGGGTCCCGCGGCTCCGCCGATGCCCGACTACTGAGCAAGGGGAACAGTTCGCATCGACGAGGCGGTCCGGCACAGCCGGGCCGCCTCTTCCGTGGATGCGGATGCCACCGATGGTCCCGCCCGGCCACGGCTGACGAGCGCCTCGGCTACCGGCGGCGCGTGGTGGTCATGGCCAAGGACCTGCGCCAGCCGGCTCGCGGCGCACCGGCCACCGCCCTCCCGTCACGGTGAGGTGAGGCAGGTCAGCGCGTGGTACGCCGCGGTGCCGAGGGCGGGATCGCGTCGCGCGTGGACGATGATCTGCTGGTTGCGCCCCGGATAGCCGCTGGACGGGCAGTGCGGAAAGCGGACGAAGACGCTGCGGCCGCCGTCCTGCACGTAGCCCTGGCAGGCGTTGCTGTCGCAGCTGTACGGCTCCCAGCTGCCGCTGATGGTGGTGACGCCGGCCGCATCGGTTCCTCTGACCGGATTACCGCCCAGGCCGCGCAGCCCGACCGCCAGCGCGGCGACGATGGCGAGTACCGCCACCACCACCGCGGCCCCCGCCCACCAGGGGCGGCGCTGGACCGGCGACGCCTGGAGAGTGGTGCTCACCGCCGGTACGGTAGCCGGTTGCGCCGGCCGGCCGGCCGTCGGCGGCGACCGGCAACCGGACCGCTACGCTCGCATCCGTGAGCGACCCCGTTGTCCTGCTCACCGACTTCGGCAGTGGCGACACCTACGCCGGCGCTCTGATCGGCGCCTGCTGGCGGGTCGACCCCACCCTGCGGGTGGTGACCGCCACCCATGGAGTGCCGCCGGGTGATGTGCTCGCCGGCGCCTACCACCTCAAGGCGTCGGCGCTCGCCTTCCCCCGCGGCTCGGTGTTCTGCGCGGTGGTTGATCCCGGCGTCGGCTCGGAGCGGCGTGTCCTCGCCGTCGACACCGGCGAGGTGCGCTGCGTCGCCCCCGACAACGGGCTGCTCAGCTACCTGTGGTCGGAGGCCGACAGCACGATGCGCCGCTGTGCCGCCGTCGCCGTCCCGGCGGGAGCCTCACCGACGTTCCACGGACGCGACGTCTTCGCGCCGGCGGCGGCGCGACTGGCGGCGGGCGCCGACCTCGACGACATCGGCGAACCCGGTGCCCCACCGATGCTGCTCGACGTCGCCTTCGCCCGCCGCGACGACGCGGCCCTGCTGGGACGTGTCGCCGCCGTCGATCACTTCGGCAACGCCATCACCACCGTGCGGCTCGCCGACCTCGGCGGGGCGCGGCTCACCGGGGCCCGATGGGACGGTGGCGGGACCGACTCGGTGGTGCGCACCTACGCGGAGATCGGCGACGGCCTCGCCGTGCTGGTCGGCAGCGCCGGTCATGTCGAGGTGGCGGCGCGAGGACGTCCGGGGCGCTGTCTGGGAGGGCCGGAGGCCGGCGCCGCGGTGCGGGTGCTGCTGGCGTGAGCGACCTGCACGGTCGCTACGGGGCGCTCACGTCGGCACAGGTTGCCGCCCTCGACGCCGCCGCGGTCGCGGCCGGGGTCGAGGTGGTCCAGTTGATGGAGGTCGCCGGCTGGCAGGTGGCGCGATGCGCCTGGCGGCTGCTGCGACGCCGTCCCGCCGATCTAGTGGTTGTTGCCGGACGTGGCAACAACGGAGGGGACGGGCTGGTGGCGGCGCGCCACCTGGCGACCTGGGGCTGTGCGGTCAGCGCCCTGGTGCTCGGCACCGCCGAGCAGCTGCGGGGGCTGCTGCCGCGACAGGTGGAGGCGGCCCGAGCCGGCGGGGTCGAGGTCCGGCTGGATGCGGCGGCCGCCGAGGTCTCGGCCCGCGTCGCGACCGCGTCCCTGGTCGTCGACGCGCTGCTCGGCACCGGGTTGCGCAGCGCTCCGCGCGAGCCCGACGCCGCTGTGATCCGCGCTCTCGCCGGCGCCCGGGTACTCAGCATCGACGTCCCCAGCGGCCTCGACGCGAGCACCGGAGACGCCTTCGACCCCTGCGTCCGCGCGTCGGTGACCTGCACCCTGGCGGCGGTGAAGGCCGGCTGCTGGCACCGCGCCGCGTCACCGTGGCTGGGGCGGCTGATGGTCGCCGACATCGGGATGCCCGCCGCCGCCTGGACGGGCGCGGGGCTCACGCCGCCGGCGGCGGTGCGTGGCGGGGTGTTGCTGCCGGTTCCGACCGCAAGCGATTTCTCTTGACCGCACAACCACACGCCTGTATGCTGCACCTGCTCGCGTGCTGTGCACGCACACCGTCATGCTCAACGTTGCACCACACGCCTCGTCCTCGTATGCGAGCGAGCTCAGCGGCCTCGTCCGTGAGCACCTCGATGAGCTCCTCACCTATGCCATCCATTTGACGGGTGACGCCGACGAGGCGATGGAGTTCGTCGCCGCCGGCGTCTACCACGCGCGCCGCTATCCGCCGGCTCGCCTGCAGAGCGACGGTCGCGTCGCCCTCTACCGCGCGGTGACTCGGGCGGCTCGCAACGGGCAGCACTTCCCGCCCCGGCCCCATGGACCCGCGCGGCTGTTCCGGCGCCCCCGGCCGAGCTTTGTGGCCGACGAGGCGGCGCGTCAGGCGGCGCGGGTGAACACGGTGAAGCGCGCCCTGATGACCGTCCCCTTCGAGCGCCGCGCCGCCATTCTCCTCCGTGACCTCGCCGCCCTCTCCTATCGCGAGATCGGCACCGCGCTGGAGTGCTCGCCCGAGGCGACGGCCCGGCTGCTGGCCGGCGCCCGGCGCGAGTTCGGCACCGTCTACCGGGAGATCGCCTTGTGATCGGTCCCGCCGGCGCCTGCCCCGGGAGCCGGCTGCGATGAGATGCAGCCTGCTGACCCTGAGCTCCTATCTCGACAGCGAGCTCGAGGCGCGGCGGCGGGGGGAGGTCGAGGCCCATCTCGTGGGCTGCCAGCGCTGCCGTGCGGGACTGGGTCATCTGCGCGAGGACGCCGAGCGGATCACGGCGCTGGCCCTGGTGCGCATCTCCGACGAGTCGGCGATGCGCCTCCTGCAGGAGACGGGGGTGCTCGCCCCGGACGAGGCGACACCGGTCGCGGCGCCGCAGCCGATCACCCCGCCGTGGTTCGACCACGCACCGGCACCGGCACCGGCACCGGCACCGGGACCGGGCCACATCATCCCGGCGGTGGTGATCCCGCCAGCCTCCTCCCCGGCACCGGGCGAGCAGGGCTTCGACCTGCTCGGGACGCGAACGCCGGAGCCTCCCGCCGTTCCGCCGGCTCCGGAGATGGAGGACGACACCGATCGCGGACCGGAGTGGGCCGCAGCCCCGGCCGCGGAGGTGCCCGAGGCGCGCGAGGGACCGGCGGCCATCGAGACCCCTCAGCTCCCCCTGGAGCATCCCGAGCCCGCCGCCCTGGAGCCACCCCCGGGGACCCACCAGTCCGCCGCAGGAGAAACCACCGTGCCGAACAGCCCCTCGTGGTCCCCAGCTCCCCCGGAGCTCGACGAGCCTCCACCGCTCTATCCGCTCACCGACGAAGACGTGCTGGCCGAGCCGGCACCTCTGGAGCGCTTCAGCGGCGGTCCGGTGCCGGCTCGCCGCCCCGGTCTGGTCGGCAGGATTCGCGAGCAGATCGCGGTCAGGCGGGCGCTCACCCGCAGGCACGCCGACGGCGAGGAGTCGATCGAGATCGTCAGCGGAGCCGGAGCGCCCGCGCGTCGCGGCTGGGCCCGTGTCGATGCGGAACCGTCGCCGTCGATGCCGCCGCACGTCCCACCGGCACCGGCCCCGGCCGGAGCGGGGATGCCCCCGGCGGCGCACGGCGCCCTCGCCACCGGTGACGAGGCCGGCATCTCCTGGACGGCGGACGAGGACGACGCCGAGATCGAGATGGCTGGCGAGCGCGTGCCCGGCCCGGCACTATTCCAGCCGATGCCCGGCTACGAGGACATGCGTCCCTCGGGACTGCGCGATTCGCTGAACGCCGGCATCGGCGAGCCGGCCAGGGCCGAGCCGGCGCTGGCGCCGGACACCTCCACCTCGGCCACGCCACCCCGGCCGTTGGTCGAGTCGTCGCCCTCCGAGCTCCGCGACGGTCGCAAATTGCTGGCCCTCTTCGGCGCCGCCGTGCTGGTGATGTTCGTCGTCGGCCTCAAGAGCGGACAGTCCACCGCGCCCGCCCCCGCCGCTGAGTCGACGGCGCCGGCCGCGCCGGCCCGGGCCGCGCACCCCTCGGCCGCCCCCTCCCATGGGGCCTCCGCCAACCGGCCTCCCAGCCTGGCCCCCACCGCCCCGGCGGCGCCCCCGGCCTCGGCCCTCACCGCCACCCAGAATCTCGGCAGCGGCGGGCACGGCTTCCAGCTGCGCGACCTGCGGTACGGAGTCCATCCCGGCGACTTCCGCGTCGTCTTCGACCTGGCTCCGGCGGCGCCCGACGCTGCCGGCACGCCCACCGTCACCGTGGGGCAGCTCGATCCGACCACCCTGGTCGTCGCCTTCGCCGGGGTCATCGCCTCCGGCGGCACCGGCCAGCTGCCCACCTCCAACCCGGTGGCGTCCGTGTCGCTCCTCCCCAGCTCGCCGATCCCCGGCACCACCGCGTACCAGTTCAAGCTCGCCCGACCCGTGCAGGTGAAGGCCTACTACACCGACAGCCCGCTGCGGCTGGTCCTCGATCTCGCTTAGACCGTCGGCCTGCGAGGCGAGGCTTCATCGAATACGTCGCCGGGGGCGGCGACGGGGACCAACTACCATGACCACGCCTCATGGTCCTGCCGCGCCGTTCGGGTCTGGCGTTGTTGCTCGCGTGGCTCCTGGCGGGATGCGCCGGCAACGACAGCTCGGCCCCACCCACGTCGACCAGCGCCTTCGCCCCACCCGGTGGCCGGCTGGCCTCGAACTACCTACTCCGAACGGATCAGCTCCCCGGGTATCAGCGTGCGCCGGGGAGCACGGTGAGCGCGGAAGCGCTCGCCGCGGACTACGGTGACAGCGGTCTGGTGCAACGCCTCACCGGAGAGGGCTATCAGACCGGGGCGCGAGTCCGCTTCTCCTCGTCGCGGGCGCCGGCGGCGACGCCATTCCAGCAGGTGATCTCGGAGGCGCTGATGTTCGACGCCGCCGCCGGAGCCACCCGATTCTTCCCCGAGGAGAAGGTGCGGCGAAGCCAGCCGCCCACCGGAGGGACCGCGTCGCCGCTCGGCGGCCAGCCCCGCCAGGGCGTCGACGACCTCGCCGTGGTGCAGGCGAGCGTTCCCGCCCAGGCGGCCGGGGCCCAGCCCCAGCAGGCCTTCCTCGCCCTCGTGCGGCGCGGACGGGTGGTCGCCGAGCTGCTTGCCAGCGGGGACGCCGGCAGCGCCACCATCGACCGCTTCACCCCCCTGATCGTCGACGTCGAAGGGCTCCTGGCAACCTCTCCCGACGCCTGAGCCCGGTGGCGAATCACTCGTTCCTGCCGCGCCACCAGTACCAGAGTGGGAATCCCACCAGGGCAGCGGCGTTGGGAACCACGCCGCGGGCACGACGCTCCATCATCCAGCCGGCGAGGATGATCGCGGTGCCGACCTCGAGCGTGGCCAGCATGCGCAGGTCGCGGCGCCGCACCATGCCGTTGAAGCGGAGCAGCGCCGGCACCGCGATCAGGTAGCCGGTGGCCAGCAGGCCCTTGCTCACCTGGTCGTCGGTTCGGCCGCGTCCGCGGTGCGCGGGGTGGCGGCATCACCGGGCGGGCGCTGCTCGCCGAAGCGCTCCCGCAGCTCGAACTTCAGCACCTTGCCCGCGGGATTGCGCGGCAGCAGGTCGGTGAACACCACGCTGCGCGGTTGCTTGTATCGTGCCAGTCGCCCCTGGGTGAACTCGATGATCTCCGACTCCTGCAGCGCCGTGCCGGGGCGCGGGACGACGACGGCGCGCACCAACTCGCCCCACCTCGGGTCGGGGATGCCGATGACCGCGACCTCGGCGATGCCGGGGTGCTGGTAGAGGCAGTCCTCGACCTCGGCGGGATAGATATTCTCGCCGCCGCTGATGATCATGTCCTTCTTGCGGTCGACCACGTAGAAGTAGCCATCCTCGTCCTGAACTCCGACGTCGCCGGTGTGGAACCAGCCGTCGACGATCGCCTCGGCGGTGGCGTCGGGGCGGTTCCAGTACCCCTTCATCACGTTGGGGCCTCGCACCACGATCTCGCCGCGCTCGCCGGTCGGGACGGGCCGGCCCTCGTCGTCGAGGAGGGCGACGTCGGTGAACATCGGCGGGGTACCGGCCGAGCCGATCTTCTCGGCTGCCCGGTCGTTGGGGACGATGGTGACGAAGGGCGACGTCTCGGTGAGGCCGTACCCCTGGGCGAAGGCGATGCCGCGGACGCCGTAGAGACGGATCAGCGCCTCCGGTACCGGGGCTCCGCCGCAGATGAAGGTGCGGATGGTGCTGAGGTCCGCCTGCTCGAAGGCGGGGTGCTGGGACATGAAGAGGAACATCGCCGGCACGCCGAACATGGTGGTGATGTGGTGCCGGGGAATCAGCTCCAGCACCCGCCCCGGGTCGAACTGCCGATCCAGCACCACCGTGCCACCGTGCATGAAGGTGTTGAGGGTGGTGACGTTGAGCCCACCGATGTGGAACAGCGGCGCCACCACCAGGGTGCGATCGTTGTGCAGGGTGTCGTAGCAGAGCGACGCGTTGATGTTGTTCCAGAGGATGTTGCCGTGGCTGAGCATCGCCCCCTTGGGCCGGCCTGTGGTCCCCGAGGTGTACATGATCACGGCCACGTCGTCCGGCGCGATCTGGGTGTCGAGGTCCTCGCCGCGCTGGTCGCGGAGGAGTTCGTCGAAGCCGCGCACACCGTGGCGCGGTGTCGGTGACACCAACTCGCGGCAGGGCAGGTCGTCGCGGATCTCGTCGATCAACCGGGCAAAGGCGTCGTCGTGCACCAGGGTGTGCACGCCGGCATCGCCGATGATGAAGCCGAGCTCCGGCCCGGTGAGCCGGAAGTTGAGCGGGACGAAGATCGCCCCCAGCTTGGCGCTGGCGAACAGCGTCAGCAGGAAGCGGGGATGGTTGAGGTCGAGGTAGGCGACGCGGTCACCGCTGCACACGCCGAGCGCGCGCAACCCGTGGGCCAGCAGGTTGATCTCGCGGTTGAGGGCGGCATAGTTCCACGACTGCTCCTCGAAGACCAGGGCGACGCGGTCACCGGTCAGCTGGGCACGCCGGGTCAGCCAGTACCCGATGCCACGGTCCATCACCACTGTCGGCTTCCCTCACCACCGGTTGCGGAGGCCATTGTCGCAATCGGCTCAGGCGAGCGCTCCACCGTCGAGGACGATGACGCTGCCGGTGACGAAGGACGCGGCGTCGGAGGCGAGCCAGACCACCGCCCCGGCCATCTCCTCGGGTTCACCGATCCGTCCCAGCGCGGTGGAGGCGACGGCGCGATCGTGGATCTCCGGGGTCTCGACCAGCACCCGGGCGAAGTCGGTGCGGATCAGGCCTGGCGCGATCGCGTTGACCCGGACGCCGGAGGGGCCGAGCTCACGCGCCAGCGACCGGGTCAGGCTGATCAGCGCCGCCTTGGTGGCGCCGTAGATGCCGAGAAAGGGGTCGCCCTTGATGCCGCCGACGGAGGCGACGTTGATGATGCTGCCGCCATGCTCGGTCATCCAGGCGCGGCAGATGCGCTGGGTGAAGAGCAGCGGGCCGCGGACGTTGAGGCTGTTGGTCTTCTCGAACTGCTCCTCGGTGAAGTCGGTGATCGGAGCGAAGACCGGATTGGTGGCGGCGTTGTTGACCAGGATGTCGATGCGGCCGAAGCGCTCCATCATCGCCGTGACGGTGCGGTCGATGTCCTCGGTCCGGCCGGCGTGGCCGGGAACCGACAGCGCCTGGCCGCCGGCCTTGGTGATCTCCGCGACCACCGCCTCGCAGGCCTCCGCCTTGCGCGAGGAGACCCCGACGGCGGCGCCCGCCTGGGCGAGGGCGATGCTGATGGCGCGGCCGATGCCGCGGCTGCCGCCGGTCACCAGGGCGACGCGGTCGCGCAGCGAGAAGCGGTCGAGGATGGTCGGCATGGATCACCTCTGGCGGCTGGCGGCGGACCGCCGGGCCGGGACCGCCGGATGATAGTCGCCACGAGATCGTCCCGGCCGGGCGAGTCTCTGGGGCGGTCGGCCCGTGCCCAGTTCTTGCCAAGTCGGTCGCAGCGAGCGTGCTCGGGCTATCCTCACCCGCCGGGACCGGCGCGCGGCCGGCGCCGTTGCCGCGAGAGACGAGAGGAGGAAGCTCGATGCTGGACAGGTGGACCCGGTTCGCGCCCCTGGTGGGGGTGGTCTTCGTGGTGGTGCTGGCGGTGTCGTTCGCCATCACCGGCAACACCCCCTCGAGCACCGACTCCGGGGACAAGGTCATCGCCTACTACCGCGACCACAAGTCGGCTCAGCAGGCCTCGGCCTTCCTCGGCCTGTATGCCCTCGTCTTCGGCGTCTTCTTCTTCGGAGTGATGCGCGCCCATCTCCGCAGCCGGGGAGCGGCCGGGCTGGCGGCCGCGGCGTTCGGCGGTGGCGTGCTGCTGGCGGTCGGCGGCGCGGGCTTCTCGGGCTTCAGCTTCGCCCTCGCCGACGCTCCCGACAAGCTCACCCCGGCCGCGGCCCAGGCGCTCAACATCCTGAACAACGACTTCTTCTTCCCGCTCGCGGCCGGCGGCGCGATCTTCATGATCGGCAACGGACTCGCCATCGTCAGAACCGCGGCGCTGCCGGTGTGGCTGGGCTGGGTCGCGGTTGTGATCGGCGTTGCCAACCTGACCCCGGTCGGGTTCTTCGCCTTCCTGGCCCTGCTCCTCTGGGTCCTGGTCACCAGCATCCTGCTGTTCCTTCGCGGCGGCGTCGGGGCGCAGCCGGCCGCGGTGCGGCAGGCCGTCTGAGCTCGCGCCGCCCCGCTTCCTGAGGCCCGGCCCCGGCCTTGTCGGCTCTGGCCGCGGCCGACCGGCAGACAATGCGGCGACCATGAGCTCTCCCGACCCGACCGGGGAGGCGCGGCGGTCGAGCCGCTCCCGGCGCCGGCTCGCCGGCCTCGGCTGCGCCGTCGCCGCCATCTCGGGAGGGCTTGGGCTGCTCCTCGCCCGAGGGAGCTCGCCGGCGACGGAGCTTGTCGCGGCGGCGACCCCCACCCCGTCACCGACCCCGTTCTGCGTCCCCCCGCCACCACCGCCCAGCCGCGCGGCGACGCCCACCCCGCTGATCAGCCTGCCGCCGGCACCGCGCACCTCGCCCGGTCCCCGGCAATGTCCGACCCCCACGCCCTCGCCGACGGCGTCGCCGGCGCATCGGGGTGGGTCGCCGACCGCCAGCCCGCAGCACGGCGGGGGCAGCGGCGCCCCGGGTGGCGGGTTCTTCAACCCTGGCGGCTCCTCCGGCTTCTCGTTCCCGGCGCCCCCGCCCACCCTGCCACCTGAGCCCGGCTCCCCGCCGACGGCACCGGAGCTGGCGGTGCAGCGCATCCTCCTGGTGGCCGGCACCGCGGCGCCGGTGGCGCCGGGGAGCACGGTTGCCGTGCAGGCGACGTTGGAGGCGACCCGGGGAAGCGACACCTACTCGGTGCCGCGCGCTCCGGTGAGCTTCGCGATCACCGCCTCGTCCGGCCACGGGGCCAAGGTGGACCCCGACCGTGCCGTGAGCGGCGACACCGGGGTCGCCATCGTCACCCTGCGCACCGGCGATGCGCCGGGCGACACGGTGCTGCGCGCCACCTCCGGCACCGCCGCCGCCGAGCTGCAGCTGCACGCGTCGGGCGCACCGGTGAAGCCGGCCTCGGACAGCAACGGCCGGGGAGCGCTGCCGACCTCGGCAGGCCGGCGCCCGCTGGTGATCGCCGGACTGGCGGCCTTCATCGTCACCGTGGCAGTGGCCCTGCTGGCGTCATGGCGGGTCGACCGCACCCGCCGCGCCCGGCAGTCGGAGACCTGACGCGGCAACCAGGGTGCTAGTTGGGGGAGATCGCCTCGGCGCGCACGTCGCGGCGGGCGAGCATGCGATCGAGTAACACCACCTCGCGTCGCAGCAGTGTCAGGCAGGCGCGCAGGCGGTCCTCCGCGGAGTCGATCTCGAGCAGTTCCTGCTTGCGCGCCACCTCGACCTGCATGGTGGCCGCGACCAGGTAGGAGAGCAGCTCGGGATCGTCTGGCAGCTCCAGCGTGGTCGGTGCCTCATCGGCGAGTCGGCGCAGCTCGTCGGCGTAGCGCTGGAAGGCCCCGGCGACCCACCCCCGGAGACTGATCAGCCTGGTCGGGTCGCCGCTGCGATCCTCGAGGAACTGGACCTCGCCGACCAGGTACGAGCGTTCCAGCGATACCCGGGCGATGTGGTAGCGCGTCGCACCGGTGACAAGGATGTTGAAGCGGCCATCCTCGAGTCGCTCGACCGATCGCAGCTGGGCCAGGGTGCCCACCCGGAAGGGCTCGGCGACGGCATCGACCTCGCGCCCTTCGCGGATGGCGACCACGCCGAAGCCGACCCCCTTCTCCTGGCAGTCGCGCATCATCTCCCGATAGCGCTCTTCGAAGATGTGCAACGGCAACGGCATGTGCGGAAAGAGCACCACGCCAAGTGGGAAGAGCGGAATCTCCACGGCCACCCGGCCAGTGTATCCAGGTAGCCGCGGCGAGACGGGCCGTGAACTTGCCCTCAGGCAGCTTTTCCGCAGTTGCGGGCGTGCTTGACGATGCGCTCGCGCTTGGGTTCGCCTGGCCGGCGGCTGTGGCGGAAGGCGATCTCCACGCTGATCTCGTTCTGGCGCATCAGCTTGTTGCAGACCGGGCAGCGCAGGCTGGTGACGATGTCCTTCTGGGTGTAGACACCCTTGGATTCCTTGATGGCGTTGGCCATGATCGAAGCTCCTGGCAGGTGTGGGCGGAGCCATTCTACGGGCGATTGCCGCTGGGCCGATGATGAATGTGGAGAGGCCCCGGCGACCCTGGCGCCGGCGGCGCAGGTACCATCGCCGCGCCCGCCGCCGCGCTTGCCGTGGGCGGTCCGACGGTAGCTAGGGCTGCGCCCATGAGTTGCACATGACCCCTTCCGCTTCCCGGGCCCTCCTTCTCACCGCCGCTCTCGGCGTGGTGCTCGCCGCCTGCGGAGCCAACGGCCCCGACAGCACTGGGGCACCGAGCACGGGAGCCGCGAATGTCCAGGGTGGATGCACCTTGACGCCGACGCCCGGCGGCGACGATCTCTGCACCTCCGTCCAGCTCCAACTCGTCCGTGGCGGCCTCAAGGTTGGCGACATCGAACGCGGCACCGGGGCAGCAGCCCAGGCGGGCGAGACCCTCACCGTCCAGTACACGGGCTGGTTGGACAGTAACGATCAGCTCTTCGACACCTCGCGTCGCAGCGGCAGGCAGCCGTTCACCTTCGTGCTCGGGCGCGGCGAGGTGATCAAGGGTTGGGACCAGGGTTTGGTGGGGATGCGCGTCGGCGGCAAGCGACGCCTGGTGATCCCGCCCGCGCTGGCGTATGGAAGCGCCGGTCGGAGCCCGATTCCTCCCAACGCCACCCTGATCTTCGACATCGAGCTGGTGAGCGCGGCTCCGTCGACGCCGACCGCCCAACCAACCTCGCTGCCCACCGCGGCAGCGTCGCCGACCCCCACGCCGCATCCCTGACGCGCCGCGCGCGGCTCAGCGGGCGGCGCGCAGGAAGCTGAGGGCCAGGCCGGGATGGCCGGCGGCGAGGCGGGCAAGGTCGCGCGCCCGGAAGCGGGTGCTGAGCGCCGACACAACAAACCACGGCGGCGTTCTCTGCAGCGCCGCCACCGCGCGATCCCAGTGAGCATCGTCGAACGCGGCCAGCGCGCGATTGATGCGATAGGCGACGGCGAAGTCACGCCCGAAGCGCCGGCGCCAGTGGCGTTCGAACGCACGCAGCGGCGCCTCGTCACCACCCGCGCGCAGCGCCTCGCCCAGCGCGGTGCCCGCCGCCTCACCCGCCGCCATCGCGTAGCGGATGCCCTCGCCGACCAGGGTCGAGGCATGCGACGCGGCGTCACCGATGCAGACGATCCCGTCCTGCACGACGGCGGTGCGCAGAGGCTCCACCGGGATCAGGCCGGCGTGCCGCTCGATCGGTTGGGCACCGTCCAGCGCGTCGCGCAGCTCGGGGAGATCCAGCACCTGGTCGAGCAGCCGTCGTGGGTCGGCTTCGCTGTCGGGACGGATGACCCCGCACCCGACCCGCACCCGCCCGGGGCGATACGGAAAGGCCCACGCGTAGCCGGCCGGCGCGACATGCTCACCGACGATCAGAAAGCAGGTGTCGTGGGGGAAGGTCGGCGCTGCCATGTCGACCTCGACGCCGACCGCACGCCGGGCAAAGGGGGCGTGCATGCCGGTCGAGCGAGCCAGCACCGCGGCGGTGCCGGTGGCATCCACCGCGAAGCGGGCGGCCAGCGTCTCGCCGCCGCCCGGCTGGCGCACGGTGACGCTGAGCCGCGCCGCCTCGACGCTGGCACGCTCCACGGTGCTGCGCAGGCGCAGCTCGGCGCCCGCCGCCGCGGCCCCCTCCGCCAGCCACTGATAGAGGGCGCGCACGTCGAGCACGCAGACGTCGGCGGGACCCAGTCGCACCGTGGCCGACGTCGTCGGCCCCAGGAAGCGCACCGTGCGGACGACGTTGTAGAGCTCCTCGGGCACTCCCATCGCCCGGATGTCGGCGACGAAGCTGCCGCCGCTGGTGCGGGTGGGGATGCCGAACGCGGCGTCGCGTTCGCAGACGACGACGCGCGCGCCGGCGCGTGCCGCGGCGCGCGCGGCGCAGAGCCCGGCGGGCCCGCCACCGGCGATCACCACGTCGTACATGACGCAACCATCATCGCAGCGCCACGCTCTCCACCTCGTCGGCGACGAGCTGGGCGATGGCGAGCGCGGCGGTGGCGGCCGGCGAGGGTGCGTTGCGCACCGCCACCAGTCGCGGACGGCTCCAGAGCACGAAGTCGTCGATCAGCCTGCCGCCGGGGCTGACCGCCTGGGCCCGGATTCCGCAGCCGGCGGGACGCAGATCGTCCGGTGTCACCTCGGGAAGATAGCGGCGCAGTGACCGCAGCAGCAGCCGGCGGCTTCGGTCGCGGAGCAGCTCCGCCGCTCCCGAGCGCCAGTGCCGCGCGAGCAGTCGCCACAGACCGGGATAGGCCAGCAACTCACCGAGGTCGCGGCGGTCGACGGCACCGCGGCGGTATCCCTCGCGCGCCAGGGCGAGCACCGCGTTGGGGCCGATCAGCACCCTGCCGTCGGGTCCCCGGGTGGCGTGGACGCCGAGAAACGGCAGGCCGGGCTCCGGCACCGGGTAGACGAGGCCACGGACCAGGTTGGCGCGATCCGGTCGCAGCGCCAGCCAGTCGCCGCGAAAGGGGACGATCCGCGGTGTCGACGGTGCCCCTGCCAAACGGGCGAGACGGTCCGACTGCAGCCCGGCGCAGATGACGGCGGCGTCGACCCGCACCGAGTCCCCGGGGGTGCCGAGAACGGTGGCAGCCCCGGAGGTGTCGATGCTGGTGACCTCGACCCCGCAGCGGACCTCGCCGCCGGCGTCGTGGATGTCTGCGGCGAGCGCCCGAGCGACCGCGCTGAAATCGACGACGGCGGCGCCGGGAACGTGCAGCCCGGCCATGCCGACCACGTGCGGCTCGAGCTCACGCAGTCGCTCCGGCCCGATCAGCGAGACGCCGGGGACGCCGTTGGCCAGCCCCCGGCGGCGCAGCTCCTCCAACCGCGGCAGCTCGTCGGGACGGGTGGCGACGATCACCTTGCCGCAGACCGTCACCGGCACGCCGTGGTCCCGGCAGAAGTCGGCCAGCATGGTTGCGCCGGCCACGCAGGTGCGCGCCCGGAGCGATCCCGGCTGGTAGTAGACGCCGGAGTGCAGCACCCCGCTGTTGTGGCCCGTCTGGTGCCGGCCGACCGCGGCCTCCTTCTCCAGTGCGACCACCGCGGAGCCGGGCCGGCGGTGGAGCAGCTCCCGTGCCACCGCCAGGCCGACGATGCCGCCGCCGATCACCGCGATCGACGGCGAGGTCACGCCGTGCTCAGCCCCGAGATGCCTGCTCCCAGGTGCGGTAGAGGAGGTAGGCGAGCCCCACGCACAGCAACAGCCCGATGAACGGAACCCCGAGGACGAAGAGCAGGTTGGGTGCGGCGGTCAGGAGCATCGGCGGGCAACTCTCCGTGCGTGGCGCGGCTGAGGCGCCGGGGGGTCGCAGTATCTACCACGTCGGCCCCGACCTCTGGACCCCGTGGCTCGGCCCGCCGGCTCCCGCTCCCGGCTCATCCGGCGCCCTGCCGCCGCGCTTCGACGGCGTGGTCGAGGCGGTCGAGCCGGTAGCCGACGCCGAAGACGGTGGTGATGCGGAACGGCATGCGCTCGAACTGCTCGAACTTCTCGCGCAGCCAGCGGACATGGACGTCGACGGTCTTGCGCTCTCCGAAGAAGTTGCTCCCCCAGACCCTCTGGATGATGTTCTCGCGGGGCTGCACCCGGCCGGCGTTGGCCAGGAGGAACGAGAGGAGATCGAACTCCTTGGGTGCGAGGTGCAGCTCGTGGTCGCCGACATGGACGGTTCGCGCGGCCCGGTCCAGCCGGAAGTCGCCGAGCACCTCGACCTCGTCGGACGGTGGCGGATGGTTGTTCGAGCCGGTGCTCAACTCGACCCGGCGCAGCAGCGCGGTGATGCGGGCCAGGATCTCGCGCAGCGAGAAGGGCTTGGTCACGTAGTCGTCGGCGCCGATCTGCAGCCCGACCACCTTGTCGACCTCGCTGTCTTTGGCGGTCAGGATGAGGATGGGGACGCTGGTCTCCTGGCGCAGGATGCGACAGACCTCGAGCCCGCTGAGCTCGGGAAGCATCAGGTCGAGCACGACGAGGTCGGGACGCACCCGCCGCGCCTCGCTCAGTGCCTGGGTCCCGGTGCGTGCCTCACTGACCGCGAACCCTTCCTTGGCGAGGTTGTAACGGAGCGTGTTTCTGATGCTCTCCTCGTCCTCGACGAGGAGGATGCGTTTGGGCGTCACCCCAGCTCCTCGATGCGGCCGGTCTCGAGGAAGAGCAGGTCCTCGGCGAGATTGGTGACCCGGTCGCCGATCCGCTCCAGATGATGGGCGATGAAGATCAGGTTGGTGGCGCGGTAGACACAGTCGCTGTTGTCGATCATCAGTTGCACCAGGTCGTCGAACAGGCGGTGGTAGATCCGGTCGACTCGGTCGTCGCGGTCGGCGACGGCACGAGCCCGCTCCGGATCGCGGGCCACCAGCGCCGACAGCATGTCGCGCACCTGGTCGGCGCAGTACTCGGCCATGCGCGGCAGGTCGACGTGGGCGCGCATCTCGGGAAGGTCGGCGAGATTGCGGGCGATCTTGGCGATGCTGACACAGTGATCGCCCATGCGCTCCAGCTCGGCGGCCATGTGCATGAAACCCATGATCTCGCGCAGGTCGCGAGCCACTGGCGACTGGGTGAGGATCACGGTGAAGCTCAGCTCGCGTGCCTCGCGTTGCAGGTCGTTGAGTCTCGCGTCGTCAGCGATGACCTGGCTGCAGAGAGCAACGTCGCGGTTGACCAGCCCGCTGATGGCCAGGGTGATCGCCTGATCGACGTGATCACCCATGGTGAGGATCACCTCACGGACGCGGCGCAGCTCGGCGTCGAGGACGGCGCGATGAGGATGTGGCAGCGGGTCCATCATCCAAACCGTCCGGTGATGTAGTCCTCGGTCCGGCGGTCACGCGGGTAGGTGAACAGCTGGGCCGTCGGTGCCTGCTCGACCAGCTCGCCCGCGCGCCCGTCCCCCATCAGCATGAAGGCGGTCCAGTCGCTGACCCGGGTCGCCTGCTGCATGTTGTGGGTGACGATGACGATGGTCACCTTGTCTCGCAGCTCGACCATCAGGTCCTCGATGAGCAGGGTGGCAATGGGATCGAGGGACGATGTCGGCTCATCCATAAGGATCACGTCCGGCTCGACCGCCAGCGTCCGGGCCAGGCAGAGGCGCTGCTGCTGTCCCCCCGACAGGCTGAGGCCGGATCGGTTCAACCGATCGCGGACCTCGTCGAAGAGGCCCACCCGCCGCAGCGACAGCTCGACCAGGCCGTTGAGTTCGCTGCGAGGAACCCGGCCCGCCAGGCGCAGCCCGTAGGCCACGTTGTCGAAGATCGACATCGGGAACGGGTTGGGCCGCTGGAAGAGCATCCCGATCCGTCGCCTGGTGGCGATGATGTCGTGATCGCGCGCATTCAGGTCGACGCCGTCGAGCAGGATCCTGCCCTGGCTGTGGTATCCCGGCACCAGGTCGTTCATCCGGTTGAGGCTGCGCAGCAGGGTGGTCTTGCCGCAGCCGCTGGGACCGATGATGGCGGTGATCCGCCCCTCGGGCGCGACCAGGGCGATGTCGCGCAGCGCCAGGAAGTCGCCGTAGTAGGCGCGCAAGTCCTGGGTCTCGAGCTTGGTGGCGGGCATCTCGCCCACCGGCTCGGCAGGGATCTCGGCCACGAACGGTAGGCGCATGCTGGTCGGCTCGAGGCTGGTGATCGCAGGCCCGGACGGCCACCGAGCTGGCGGTGGCAGCGGGCGATCGCCAGTGGAAATGGTAAGCGAGTGGTTAAGCGCACGCCCGTCGATCCTGGGCGCCGTCGGGGCGCGCCTATACTCGGTCGAGGATGACCGGCCTTCCCCTGCAGACCAGCATCCCGCGGGCCACGGAGTTGCTCGAGGCGGTCTGTGGCCATCTCGAGGAGGGGCTGCTCATCGTGGGCGACGACGGCTGCGTCCGCTTTGCCAATCCCGCCGCCACCACCACGCTGCAACTGCCGGCGGACGCCGCCGGCCGCCGGCTGGTCCACGCCGTCTCCGACCATCGCCTGGCGATGCTGGTCGAGACCTGTCTCGGCTCGGCGGCCGAGTGCGCCCGGGAGCTGGTCGACGCCAGCGGTGAGCGCTACGTGATGGCGCGGGCCTTTCCCCTCGGCGGCGCCCACGGTCCGGTCACCGAGGTGGCGGTGGTGCTCCGCGACGAGACGCAGCTGCGCCGTCTCGAATCGGTCCGGCGCGACTTCGTGGGCAACATCTCGCACGAGCTGCGGACCCCGATCGCTGCCATCCAGCTACTGGTCGAGACCCTGCAGGAGGGCGCCCTTGCCGACCCCGAGATGGCGCCGATGTTCGTCAGCAGGATCGGCCTCGAGGTCTCCCACATGAGCCAGATGGTGAGTGAGCTGCTCGAGCTCAGCGCCATCGAGTCCGGCCAGCTGAGCGTGCGTGTCGCGCCGGTGCCGGTGACCGAGCTGCTGGTCGCGGTGGAGCGCCTGCGGCCGCTTGCCGACGAGCGGCAGCTCGAGCTCCGCGACGAGATCGCCCCTGACACTCCGTCCGTGCTCTGCGACGCCACCCGTCTCGGCCAGGTGATGCGCAACCTGGTGCACAACGCCATCAAGTTCACTCCCGCGGGCGGACGCATCACCGTCACCGCCGGGCCGGGCGACGAGGGCCGCGTCCGGCTCACCGTCTGCGACACCGGCGTCGGCATCGCGCCCGAGGACCAGCGCCGCATCTTCGAACGTTTCTGGAAGGCGGACCGCTCCCGCCAGCGCGACGGTGAGGGCACCGGGCTCGGGCTCGCCATCGCCCGTCATGTCGTCGAGGCCCACGGCGGTCGAATCGCCGTCGATTCGGTCCCGGACGAAGGCGCAACCTTCACCGTCGAGCTTCCGGCCGCAGTCGACGCGAACTGATCGGCGCCGGGACCGTGCGCCGAGGCGGCGGCACCGGGAGTACCCCGTAGCGGATTCGAACCGCTGATCTCCGCCTTGAGAGGGCGGTGTCCTGGGCCACTAGACGAACGGGGCGCGACCGCAGCGGCGACTTGGTGGCAGCGGCGAATTATACGGACGCGTCGGCGGGCGGCCCGCGCCGGGCGGTGCCTCAGAAACGGAACGGCATGCGGCGAGCGTCGCTGGTCCGAGCCCGCCGTCAGCGCGTCGCCGGCAGCCCCCAATTGATGGCGACGGCGTCGTTCTGCCCCGACAGCCCGTCGGGAGCGAGGTAGCCCATCGGATTCACCACCACCTGTGGCGCGGTGCGTACCTCGAAGTGGAGATGCGGACCGGTGGCGTTGCCGGTCGCGCCCTCGAGGCCCAGGACCGTGCCCACCTCAACCGTGCGCCCCCGAGCGACCCGGACGCTGTTGAGATGCGCGTACAGCGTTCGCAGTCCTCCCGGATGAAGCACGACCACCGTCTCGCCGTAGCCCCCCTCCCAGCCGGCGAACTCGACCTGGCCCGGCGCCGCGGCGGCGACCGCGGTGCCGAAGGGCGCGGCGATGTCGATGCCGGTGTGGAAGTGGGGATAGGCGACCCGGCCGACCACGACGCGGGGCTCGAACCAGTACGACGTCGGTCCGAAGGCCTGAGTGATCTCCCCGCTCAGGGGCCAGGCGAGGTGCGGCACCGCCGGCTCCAGGGGATGGCCGGCGGCCACCGGCACGATTCCCGGCAGCGCCTCGAGCACCAGCGGAGGTCCGCCATCGCCCGGCGACGCCGGCGCCGAGTGCGCGGCGATCGACAGCGGCACGGTGACAAGACCGAGCGCGGTGGCTGCGACCGCGGCGTGCACGAGCCAGCGTCGAGTAGCGAGCACCAGTGATTGGTTCTCCCGATTCGAGGCGGATCAACCCGCCGCGCCTCGATGGCGTAACACCCTTCCGAACGGCGCGAGAGGCTAGCACACCCCACGGCCCGGCTGGCGGCGCTGCCGGGCGAGCGGCGACAATGCGCCGCCACATGCAGGTGCGCCACTGCGTCATTCCCGCCGCCGGGTTGGGAACGCGCTTCCTTCCCGCCACCAAGGCGCTCCCCAAGGAGTTGCTTCCGGTGCTCGACCGCCCGGTGCTGCAGTGGGGGGTCGAAGAGGCGGTGGCGGCGGGGGTCGACACCATGGTGGTGGTCACCAGTCGCGGCAAGGAGCTTCTCGCCGCCCACTTCGACGCCGCACCGGAGTTGGAACGCACCCTCGAGGCCCGCGGCAAGCTCGACAGCCTGGAGGCGGTGCGCCGCGCGACCCGGCTCGCCAGCTTCGCGTACGTGTATCAGCCCGAGCCGCTCGGCCTCGGCGACGCGGTGCGCTGCGCTGCCGCGGTGGTGGGCGATCGCCCTTTCGGCTGCCTGCTCCCCGATGACCTGTCCTGGGGATCGAAGCCGGTGCTGGCTCAGCTGGTCGACGCCCACCGCGAGCTGGCCACCCCGATCCTCGCCCTGACCCGGGTCCCCCGCGAACGGATCTCCCGCTTCGGCTGCGCGATGGTGGCGGAGTCGCGCGGACGGCTGCACCGGGTCACCGCGGTGGTCGAGAAGCCCGCGCCCGAGGACGCGCCCAGCGACCTGGCCATCATGGGGCGGTACGTCCTCACCCCGGCGGTGATGGAGGCGCTGGTCGCGATCGGTCCCGGCGCCGGGGGCGAGATCCAGCTCACCGACGGCATCGGCGCGGTGATCGGGTCGACCGCGGTGTGGGGACTCGAGTTCGAGGGCGAGCTGCTCGACGTGGGCACCCTCGAGGGATGGCTGCAGACGCTGGTCCGCGCCGCCGCGGAGCATCCCGGGTACGGACCCGCGCTCCGCCGGGCGATGGCCGGGGTCAGCGGGTGAACCGGCTGGTCTCGCGAGAGTGGGGAGCAGCTCTGTTCGTCGCCACGGTGGTGATCGGCGCCGTGGCAGTCGCCATCTCGCTGCTCATCAGCAAGGGGCCCTCCACCGTCCCGCCGCCGCCACCCTGCCCGACCTACACGCCCTACGTCAGCCCGGCCGCGGCCGCGCCCACGGCGTCGGCGACGGCATCGCCGACGGCTCCCAACCTCGCCTTCGCCAACTGCCCCACCCCGCCGTTGCCGCCCACGCCGACGCCGTCGCCGACGGTCTCGTCCTCAGCGACGGTCACGCCCTCGTCGACTGCGTCGCCCCAGCCGGGCACCACTCCGTCGCCGGCGGCCAGCCCGACGGCGACACCGAGCGCGGCGCCGACCCCGACACCCATCGCGACCCCGCTGCCCTAGGCACGGCAGCCCCGGCGTGGCTCAGCTGCCGAAGAGCAGCAGCTCGCCGTTGACCGGAGTGATGGCGCGCCGTTCCAGCTCGAGGTCGACCACCGGGGGCCGTCCGGTGTCGAGCACCACCGCGATCCGCTCGGCGAGGCGAAGCTTGCCGATGCGTACGCAGTCGCGAAGAAACGGGAAGGCGAGCGGCCGGACCAGGTTCCACACGTAACTCCGCGATGCCAGCGAGGCGGTGACCGGATCGATCAGGCTGCGGTCGCGAAAGGCGAGCACGCAGACCTCATCGCTGAGCTGGATCGGTGGTGTCCAGCAGTAGGCCTCGTCCGCGGCGCCGACGTCGATCATGTCGGCCCGGTCGGCGAAGAGCAGCAGCCGCTCCATCAACACCCGCATCGGACGCGCCGGCCCCTCGACGAAGACGGGGATGTCGCGCAGCGGTTCGCCGCTCTCCTGCGCCGGGTACCGAGCGCTGAAACCGACGTCGTCGATCCCGCTGAAGGGCGCCGGGACCTTGATGACCAGCTCGTCCATCGATGTCAGGCCGTCGCCGCGTTCCCGGCGCCAACACTGGTCGGAAGCTCACCGTTCTCGCGCTTCTCGGGAGGGACCCAGGGGAGGCCGAGGGCGGCGTAGACCTCCTCCTCGCTGGCGCCCGCGACTCGAGCGCCGTCGTCGCCGCGGAAGACGCCGTACTCGTTGAGGGTCAGCCCCATTCGCAGCGCCAGCCCGCGCATCCGGATGTTGTGCGCCTGCGACCCGGTGAAGTACTGCCACGCCGCACCGAACTGCTCGGCGGTGACGGCGCGGCAGTCGACCTGGAGACCGTCGACCACGATCGAGCACTTGGTGTCGCCCCGGAGCAGCACCCGCTCAGCGCGGGGGAGCGCCGCGAGCGCGCTCAGCACCTCACCGGGCTGGCCGGTGGAGACGAGCAGGTCGAGGTCGCCGACCCACTCCCGTCCTCGCCGGAACGAGCCGGCCACCTCGGCCCGCTCACAGGCGGGCATCGCGTGCAGGAGGCGGAGCAGCTCGTCGACCAGCGGCGCCACCGCCTCGCGCGGCCGGCGAACCTTGCCTGCCTCCGGCCGGCGGGTGTCGAGAGCGCGGACGATGTTGTCCACGCTCTTGGCTCCGAGCCGCGGAAGCCCCGCCAGCCGGCCCGAGCGAGCGGCGCCCTCGAGCTGCTCGAGGCTGGTGATGCCCCCCTCCTTCCAGAGCATGTTGACGGTGCGCGGTCCCACCCCGGGCAGGCTGGTGAGCTCCAGCAGCGAGCAGGGAACCTCCGCCTCGAGCTCCTCGAGGTAGGCGAGGCGACCGGTCCGGAGCAGCTCGGTGACCTTCTCGGCGATGGCGGGGCCGAAGCCGCTGAGGCTGCGCAGACCGTCGGGGCCCTTGGCGATGTCGGCAAGCTGCTCGCCGAGGTTTTCGACCTGGGCGGCGGCGGTGCGATAGGCCCGCACCTTGAACGCGTTCTCGCCCCTCACCTCGAGTAGATCGGCGATGCGCTCCAGCGCGCTGATCACATCCGGGTTGCCAACCATTGCGGGATCTCCCTCACCGAATCTAGCACAGCATTCGCTGCGGCGAGCACTGCGCAACGCGGTTTACACTCGGCCGCCATGCCGCTGTCCGGGCTGCGCGTGCTCGATCTCACCCGCCTGCTTCCCGGCCCCTTCTGCACCATGGTGTTCGCCGACCTGGGAGCCGACGTCATCAAGGTCGAGGACCTCTCCGGCGGCGACTACATCCGCTGGACGCCCCCGCTGCAGGGCGACTACTCGGCGATGTACTACACCCTCAACCGCAACAAGCGGTCGATCCGCCTGGACCTCAAGGCCGAGGCGGGGCGCGAGGCCTTCCTCCGCCTGGTGGAGACCGCCGACGTGGTCGTCGAGTCCTTCCGGCCCGGGGTCCTCGACCGGCTGAGGGTCGGCTACCAGGAGCTCCGCCGACGCAACCGCGGCGTCATCCTCTGCAGCATCAGCGGTTACGGTCAGGATGGGCCATATCGCGACCGCGCCGGCCACGACCTCAACTACATCGCCATCGGCGGCGCCCTGGGGATGACCGGCACCCGTGACGGAACGGTGGCGATGCCGGGAGTCCAGGTCGGCGACATCGGAGGCGGCGCGATGAGCGCCGCCATCGCGGTGCTCGCCGCCCTCCACCACCGGGAGCGGACCGGCGAGGGGCAGCACTGCGACGTGTCGATGCTGGACGGCGTGGTCACCTGGCTCTCCCTGCACGCGGCCCGCTACTTCTTCGAGGGCCATGCACCCGGGCCCGCCGGCACCCATCTCAACGGGCGTCATCCCTGCTACAACCTCTACCGCTGCGCCGACGGCGTGATGAGCGTGGGCGCCCTGGAACCGAAGTTCTGGGCGGCACTGGTGGAGGCGCTGGGAGTGCCGCATCTCGCCGGCGACGCCTTCGCCGACGGCGAGGACGCGGATCGGGTCCATGCGGAGCTGGAGGCGGTGTTCCTCCGTCGCACCCGGGCGCAGTGGGTGGAGGCCCTGGCCGGACGCGACGTGTGCTGTGAGCCGGTGCTCGGGCTCGACGAGGTGTTCGACCACGAGCAGGTGCGCCACCGGCATCTGCAGCTCGAGGCCGGCAGCGGCGGTCCCGGTCCGGTTCTCGGCTTTCCCTTTCGGCTCAGCGCGACGCCACCGGCGGTGCGCCGGCCGGCGCCCGGATACGGCGAGCACACCCGCGAGGTTCTGCTGGAAGCCGGCTACGACGCCGCCGCCATCGAGGCGATGCTGGCCGATGGAGCTGTGGCCTGACTCAGGCCATCACCTCGGTCCACCAGCGCTGCACCTGATGCTCGGTCTCGGCCACGTCACGGCTGTTGTCGATCACCCAGGTTGCCAGCCGGCGCTTCTCGTCGATGGGCATCTGCGCCGACAGGCGGCGTCGCGCCTCCGATTCGGTGAGCCCGTCGCGGGCTGCGAGGCGGCGCAGCTGGGTGGACTCATCCGCATAGACCAGCAGCACCCCTTCGAACATCCCCTGACGGTGGGTCTCGAAGAGCAGCGGGATGTCGACCGCCACCAATGGCGGCGAGGCCAGGACCGCCGCCGCCACCCGCTCCTGCATCAGGGTGCCGATCGCCGGATGGGTGATGTCCTCGAGGCGTCGCCGCCGCTCGGGGTCGGCGAACACCACGCCGCCGAGCACGCCACGGTCGAGGCGTCCCTCCGCGTCAAGCACGCCCTCGCCGAACTCGGCGACGATGGCGGTGAGCGCCGGTGTGCCCGGCTCCACCACCTCGCGGGCCAGACGGTCGGCGTCGACAACCAGGGCACCACGCGAGCCGAGCATCTCCGCCACCGTGCTCTTGCCGGTGGCGATGCCACCGGTGAGACCGATCAGCCGCATCGCCGCCGCACCCTAGCAGTCCGCGCCGGCAGCGCACGGCCCGAACGTCAGACCCGCGCTTGCTAGAGTGGCGCGCCGATGATGCCCTACGGACTGCGCCGGCCTGCCCTGATGCTCGCCGTCGCCCTGGTCGCGGTCGCCTGCGGCGGCGACAACCTGCCCTCGGTCACGTTCGTCGGCAACGACAGCTGCCCCACCGACGGAAGCGTCGGGGCCTATAGCCCGTCGCCGCCCGACGTCAACAGCCAGCCCCCGGTGGGCCAGGCGATCAGCGAGATGCCGCACACCCACGTCGCCCCGCCCGCCAAGGTGCAGTACCTGCACAACCCGCCCACCAGCGGCTGTCACTATTCCCTCGGCGGCGGTGTCGCACCCATACAGCACGGCGCCTACGACAAGGCGATCCCGGCGGAGTACTGGGTCCACAACCTCGAGCATGGCTATATCGCCGTGCTCTACAACTGCCCCGGCGGTGGCCCGACCGGTTGCCCCGACGATTTCCAGAAGCTGCGCGACTGGCTGCATCGCCAGTCTCCCGATCCGGGCGGCCAGGCCTACTCCAAGATCATCATCCTGCCCTGGACAACGATGAAACCAAGGTTCGCGCTGGTGTCGTGGGACTGGTACCTGCCGATGCAGACCCTCGACATCAACCAGGTGCAGCGCTTCTACGACAACCACGTCGGCAAGTCTCCCGAAGGGCTGGCGTCTCTCTGAGCCGGTGAGGCCGCGACCTAGCGCGAGAGGAACAGGGTCCGCTCGCCGTCGCGGGATGCCGCCCGCCAGCGCCCCGAGGCGAGCAGCTGGTTCGCCAGCGGCCCCGGTGGTGCGAGCACCGCGTTGGTGCCACTTTTGTCGAGAAGTGACAGCGCCGAGGGGGCGTCGCCGGCGCCGCTGGCGATGCGCAGGTAGTCGTCGAGCACCGAACTGCCGAGCACGGTGTCCTCGCCGTAGACGTACACCACCGCGTGGGGCCAGAGGCGGTCGATCAGGTAGCCGCCGTCGGCGTAGGGGGCGAAGAGGCGCACCTGCCCCGGTAGCGAGGCGATGGCGGTGGCGGCGGCAGCCGGGTACCGAGCCGCCACCGCGTCGCCGGCGGCGTCGCGCGCGGCTCGCTGGCTGGACACGCCGGCCGCGGTGATCGCGGCCAGCACCAGGGCGGCGAGGCCGGTGACCACCGCGGCCGGGCGCACCGCACCGGACGTGGCGCGACCGCGGTGGCGCCGTTCCAGGGCCACCACGGCGCGATCGAACAGGACGGTCCAGGTGGGGAGCACCAGGGCGACGCAGAGCGCGGTGTTGCGCACCGCCATCAGTGCCGCCGCCGTCCCGGCGGCCACCAGCACCCCGTCGCGGAGGTCGAGGTCCCGCCACCGTGCCACCGCCAGCACGGCGAGGGACACCAGCAGCACCAGCAGGCCGGCCATCGCCGGGTCGTGGAAATTGGGCGCCCGCCACTCGACGATGGGGCGGGAGCGCTCGGCGGCGCTGACGCCGATGGCGAAGGTGAGCAGGCCGGGGCCGGCCGGGGTCAGGCAGCAGGCCGCCGTCGAGCCGGCGAAGGCGAGGGCGAGGTCGCGGACCCGCCGCTGCGGAACCGTTGCCGGCCGGCGCAGCAGCGGTCGCGCCAGCTCGACCGCGAGGACCAGGGCCAGCACCGCCAGGCCCCCGAGAAAGCCGGCGTGGAGGTTGGCCCAGACCGCGAACAGCGGGGGTAGCAGCCAGAGGGCGCGACCGCCGCGGCGCAGGTGTCGCTCGACGATGAGCAAGGTCCAGCAGGCGAGCGCGAAGGTCGCCACCTGGGGGCGGGTACCGAGAACCGGCTCGGCGGCCCGGGCGCCGACGATCAGGGCGACACCGATCGCCACCGGCCCGGCACCCCGGCTGCGGGCCCGCAGTCCGCAGGCGAGCAGACCGCTCCAGGCGACCGCGGCGGCCACCAGCGCCAGCACCGCCAGCCCCGCGGTGGCGGCGATCCCGGCGAAGAGCACCTCCGAGAGCCATTCGTGGGCGGTCCAGGGGTGGCCGGCGGCGGTGTAGGAGAAGAGCTCGGCGCGGGGGATGGCGTGGTGGTCGAGCATCCAGCGGCCGGCGCGGAGGTGCCACCAGACGTCGGGATCGCCGAGCACGTCGACGCAGGGGATCAACGCCAGCATGGCGCAGGCCAGGCACAGCACGCGCCGGGGATCGGCGAGGAACGCGGCCGCGCCCGCGCGGGTGCGCCCGATGCCGCGCGGCGCTGCCGCCGGGCGCGCGGTGGCGGAGGTGGCCATCTGCGGCGAGACTATCCCGGGCACGCTGGCGGCCCCTGCCGCGTGACCAGCCTGTCGCCGGGGTGAGATCCCCGGGGCGGCTTCTATACTCAGCGGCCGTGTCCCGGGCCAATCGCCGCCGCGCCACATCGCGGGTGACCGCGCCGGCACCTGCTCCCCGGCCGGTGGCGGGTGCTCCCGGAGCCACCGGGGCAGAGCGCCACATCTCCTGGCGGCACTGCCTGGTCGGGCTCGTCATCGGCGAATTGGTGCTGCTGCTGGTCAGCAACGGCGGGCTGGCGCTGGCCAACGTCGCCTTCGGCTCGACCGACCGGATCGACGGTGGCATCACCGGGATGGGCACCTTCGTCGCCGTCATCCTCGGTGGCTTCATCGCCGCCCGCCTGGCCGGGCGCTGGGGCGTCTACCAGGGCACGGTGGTGGGCATCGGCTTCATCGCCGTCGGCGCCCTGTACCAGTTCGGTCTCGAGGCGAGCATCGTCCACGGCTCATTGAGCAGCGGCTCCCACCGCCTGGTCGACCTCGGCCCGATGGACATGGGCGGGGTCTTCTCCGGCGACCTGCTGGCCCTCTTCGGGGGAAGTGTCGGCGGCTGGCTGGCCCGGCGCCCCTAGGACCCGCCCTAGCCGGGCTGGGCCACAGGCGCCTCAGCGGCCGTCTCCAGCTGACGGTCGCGCTCGTAGGCGTGTCCGACCAGGTCGGCGCGGCCGAGGGCCCGGGCGAAGTCGATGCACGCCTCGCGGGTGAACCGGAGGTGCTTGCCAGGGGTGTGCCAGGCGCGCAGGTGCCCCTGCGCCACCGCCCGGCGAAGCGTGGAGCGCGACACCCCGCAGAGATCCGCGGCCTCACCCGTGGTGAGGACCTCAAAGGCCTCGGTCATATCATTCCCTCCGCTGTTGGCGCCGCCCGATTGCGGCATCCACCCCCTTACCGACCAAGGCGCCGGCTATGGGCGACCGTGCGACATGAAGCCTGTCATGCAAAATGTACACGCTACGCCGCCTCTTGTGGTGGTCTCGGTGCAAATGCCCCGCCTCGACCGGATGGGAGCGTCGGCCCCGATCGGCCCAGTTGGAGATCGCGGGCACTTCTATACTCAACTCCTCTGCGCAACTCCGCGCCGGCCGCAGACGAAGCAGCACGCGCCTCGGCCGTCATCGGGAGCTTGGTGATGCCGGCAACGGTCCGTGAGGTGGTGCGGCGGCTGGTCGACAGCGTCGGCACCGTCATCGTCGGCAAGGAGGCCGAGGTCGAGCTCTGCGTCCTGACCGTGCTCTGCCGGGGCCACCTGCTGATCGAGGATGTCCCGGGGGTCGGCAAGACCATGCTCGCCAAGGCGCTGGCGCGGGCCAGCGGCTGCCACTTCGAGCGCGTCCAGTTCACTCCCGATCTGCTGCCCGGCGACGTCACCGGGGTCAACGTCTTCAACCCTCGGACGGTCACCTTCGAGTTCCGCCGCGGGCCGGTCTTCGCCCAGATCCTCCTCGCCGACGAGATCAACCGGGCGACGCCCAAGACCCAGTCCAGCCTGCTGGAGGCGATGGAGGAGCGGCAGGTGACCGCCGACGGCACCACCCATCCGCTGCCCGAACCCTTCATCGTGCTGGCCACCGAGAATCCGATCGAGTTGGGCGGGACCTTCCCGCTTCCCGAGGCACAGGTCGACCGCTTTCTCTTCAAGGTGAACCTCGGCTACCTGTCGCTCGACGACGAGGTGGCCATGCTCGACCGCTTCCAGGTCTCGTCTCCACTCGACAGCCTGGCGCCGGTGACCACCCCCGAGGAACTGCTGGCCTGCATGGCCGCGGTCAACCAGGTGCACTGCGATCGGGCGGTCAAGGAGTACTGCGTCCGGCTGGTGCAGCGCACCCGCAACCATCCCGATGTCTCCCTGGGCGCGTCGCCCCGCGGCAGCATCGGCCTGCTGCGCGCCAGCCAGGCGCATGCTGCCGCCCAGGGCCGCGACTACATCCTTCCCGAGGACGTCAAGCGACTGGCGCCGGCGGTGCTGACCCATCGCATCATCGTGCGGCCCAACGCCGAGCTCCGCGGGGTCGCCGCCGGCACCGTCGTCAACGAGGTGCTCGACACCGAAGCGGTGCCGGTGACCGGCCGCCGGCTCGCGTAAGGTGAGAGGCACATGACCAGTCGCGCCCCGCTCGTCGCCGCGGTCACCGTTCTCGCCTTCTTCGCCGGAATCACCGGGGTGCACGTCGCCTACACCCTTGCCTACGCACTGCTCTTCCTGCTGGTGCTCGCCTGGGTGTGGTCGCGAGCGCTGGCGCGCCGGGTGCGGGTGTCACGGGAATCACCGGACGGCGCCTACATGGTGGGCGAGCCCTTCACCGAGCGCTTCAGCGTGCACAACCACGGCCTGCTGCCGGTCGCCTACTGCGAGGTGCACGATCATGCGCGCCTGCCCGGTTATGTCCCCGGCAGGGCATGCTCGCTGCGGGGCGGCGACAGCGTGTCGTGGTCGGCGCGAGGTGTGTTCCAACGTCGCGGGCTCTACAGCTTCGGCCCGCTCGAGGCGCGCCTCGGCGATCCCTTCGGTCTGTTCCCGCGCACGCTGCAGGTGGCGCCGCAGAACACGGTGCTCGTCTTCCCCCAGGTGTATCCGCTCGGCGAGCTTTCGCCGCTCGCCTCCGGCAGTGGTTCGGGCGACCTGCGTCGCGGACGTCCCAGCGACGTGCCCCCCGACGTGTCGACGGTGCGCGAGTACGACCCGCACGACGGCATGGGTCGCATCCACTGGGCCTCGACGGCACGCACCGGGCGGTTGATGAGCCGTACCTACGACACCCGGCAGAGCTCCGACCTGATGGTCGTCCTCGACCTCGAGCAGGGCCACCATGCCGGCGAGGCGCCGGAGTCGTCGTTGGAGTACGCGGTCTCGCTTGCGGCGTCGGTCTGCCACGCCGGCCTGCAGCGGGGTCAGGCGGTGGCGCTGGTGGCCAACGACGCGGCGCAGACCGCGATCGGCGCCGGTCGCGGCGAGGCGCAGCGGCTTCGCGCGCTGACCTACCTGGCCACCGCCGTCGACGACGGGAACACCCCGCTGGCCGAGTTGCTGGCGCGTTACGGTGAGGGATGGCGTGGCCGCGGTGGCATCGTGGTGGTGACCGCCAATCCGGAACACCGGTGGGTCGAGGTCCTGCTCGGGCTCGGCACCCGCGGACGGCGTCATCTCGCCATCGTCGTCGACCCCGCCTCCTTCGGTGGCCGCGCCGGCCCGGTGCGCATCCCCGCGGCCTGGCGGCTGGCGATGGACTGGTGGCTGGTGCGCCGGGGCGATGACCTCGCCGCCGGTCGCTCGGCACGGGCCGCAGGTTTCTGACGGGACTGTCGTGATCAGCGAGGGGCAGCGCGAACGCGGCCCCAAGCCGCGGCCGTGATCGCCGGAGCGGTGCGCCGCGGGCCCGAGCTGTCCCTGCCGCTGGGGCTCTCGACACTGCCGCTGGCGCTGATCGTCGCCCTGGCGGGCACCGGCGCGGTGATCGCCGGCGGCTGGGCCGACGGCACCGGGGTCGCCCTGGTGGTGGTGGCCGCGGCGGTGGTGGAGGCGGCGCTGGTGGCGCGCTCCTCGGCCGGCCGCCTGGCGGCGGTGCTGGCGGCGCCGGTGCTGGGAGTTCTGGTGATCGTGCCCCTCACCCTGCGCGACATCCCGGTGGGACGCGGGGCCGGCTGGCGCGCCCTCACCGATCAGTACGCCACGGCGCTGACCCAGGGTCTGTTTGCCAACACCGACTGGCCCTTCGTCGTGGGGCTGTGCGGGCTGCTCTGGCTGGCGGCCTTCTGGCTCTCGTGGCTGGCCATCCGCGAGCGCCATGCCGTGCTCGCCCTGCTCCCGTGGATCTCGGTTCTGGCCGTCAATGACCTCAACGCGCCGAGCACCGAGCACGTGGCGGTGCCGGAGGTGATCTGCCTGGCGGCGGCCCTGATGCTGCTCACCCGGGTGCAGCTGTCGGCGCTGGCGCGAAGCTGGCGGCGCGAGCTGGTGATCGCGATGCCCGGCACCGAGGGTCGGTACCTGCGGGTCGGCGCGGGCGCGGTGGTGGTGCTGGTGCTGCTCGCGTTGGTGGTCCCGCCGGCATCGACACGGGATGTCTCGTCCTTCCTCTCGCGCCTCGGTGGCAGCGGCCACAGCGGTCAGGCGAGTTCTCCCCGCGGCGGGGGCGGCAGGGGAGGCAGCGTGCAGTTCGCGCCCAGCACCGTTCCCGGCCTGCCGCTGCGCAGCGATCCCCAACCGGTGCTGAGCTTCACCACCGACGGCAGCGCATCGACCTACCTCGCGGTGGTTGCCGACACCATCTTCCAGGACGGCAACTGGTACCCCGACGACAGCGGTGTCAGCCGCGTCGACACCAAGGCCGGCGATCTTCCCCGCGATCCCGAGGGGGTGGGGGCCCCGACCCGCCGGGTCCACGTCCGTCTGGTTCTCTCCAATGGCGCCACCGGTGCCGAGCCGCTGGGGTTGTTCGCCGGAGATCCGGCCGCGAGCAGCTCCCCCGGTGTTGCCATCGGTCAGCCGGCGGCGGGGACGTCGATGTTCACCGTCGACCGCTTCGTCCTCAGCCACGTGCAGGCGTCGCTGACCACCGCCGGCTCCAACTCCATCGCCACCCCCGCCCAGCTGCGGGCCGCAGGCCGCAACTACCCGTCCTGGACCCAGGCGGACAGCGCGCTGCCGGGCGGTGGCCTGGCGACGGTGGAGCTGGCGCAGATCCGGCTCATCGCGCAGCAGTGGACCGCCGGGATTGGCGATCCCTACGACCAGGCGGTCGCCATCGAGCAGCATCTGCGAGACACCGACCCGGGGAACTTCACCTACACCCTGACCCCGCCGGCGACGCCGCCCGGCGAGTGGCCGATCGTGTACTTCCTGACCCAATCCCACCGCGGCTACTGCCAGTACTTCGCCTCCGCCATGGGGGCGATGCTGCGCACGCTGGGCATCCCCACCAGGCTGATCTCGGGCTATGGCCCGGGGAGCACCGACCAGGGTGGCGACAGCGCCGCGTCGGCGGCGAGCTCCACTCGCCACACGGTGACCACCAGCGACGCCCACATCTGGCCGGAGGGGTACTTCCCGAACTACGGCTGGATCCCGTTCGAGCCCACCCCCGACGGTGTCTACACGCCGTTCAGCCGCGGCACCCAGGCGGTTGCACCGGCGCCGGCGTCGGCTCAGCCGTCGCCCAGCCCGCAGCCGGCGCCGACCCCGGCTCCCACCCCGCCGCCGGCGTCGGGTGCCGCCGGCGGCGCGGTGCCTCACCAGGGCGTTCCGGCGGGACTGTTGGGGACGGTGGCGCTGCTCCTGGTGGCGGCCGGGGCGGTGGCGGCGGCGATGCGCTGGCTGGCCCGCCCGCGTCGCATCGCCGACGTCTGGCGGCGCGTCGACCTGCTCGCCGCCGGACTGGGAGTCCGCCGGCACCCGGCCGAGACCTACGGCGATTACGTCGGCCGTCTCATCGCCGCGCTTCCCCCGGACACCACCACCCTGCGGCACCGCGATGGCAGCGCGCCCCCGGGTCCGCGGCCGGTCCGCGCCCGCACCGCCGAGGCCCTTGTGCAGATCGCGTCGTGGGCCGGCAAGGACGCCTTCTCCCGCCGCGGGCTCGAGGGACGCGAGGCGGTGCAGTGGCGGCGAGCCTGGGACCGCGTTCGTCGCCACGCTCCGCTGCTGATGTGGCGCGGTCTGCTGCAGCGGAGCACGCGCTGACGCGAGGCGGCTCAGCTCTCGACGACGGCGGCGCGCAGGCTGGCCGGCGGTTCGGGGACGACGCGAGGCGGCGCCTCCACATCGACGGCGAGCAGGTCGTGCGCCACCAGCGCTCCGGGAAAGGTGCGCCGCTCCTGCAGGTGGCTGACGAGAAAGCGGCTGTCGGGGTTCTCCGCCATCAGCCGCTCGACCTCCTCGCGCCAGAGATGAGAGGGGACCGGTCCGTCCCAGCCGGTGCACTCGCAGACCATCAGGTGCGAGAGCGCCACCGTCCGTCGCAGACCGGCGCAGAGCGAGCTGTCACCGCTGAAGCCGACGGTCGCGCCATCGTGGTCGCTCACCGCGTAACTGAGCGACGGCCCGGTGCTGTGCACCACCGCGTTGGCGCGCACGCGATAGCCGGCGACCCGTTCGTCGCTGCCATCCTGGAGCGTGGTGCACTCGAGCCCGAGCCGCTCGAGAATCAGGTCGTGGAGATGGCGGCCGTACCCGGTGAGCAGCAGGCGCAGCACGTACTCGCGGGTGCCGGGAGGTCCGGCGAGGTGAAGTGGCGCCGGACTCGCGCGGCTGAGTCCGCGCGCCCCCAGCAGCAGCGGGAGCATGAACGTGTGGTCGGCGTGGAAGTGGGTGAGCAGCACCGCCTCGACGTCGTCGACCGCCAGCCCGGCACGGGGAAGCAGCATGTGCGCCGGCGCGCCGCAGTCGACGAGCAGCCGTCCGTCCAGGGCGTAGCCGGCGTTGTGGCCGGTGTCGCTGAAGGCCGAGCCGCAGCCAAGGACCAGCAGGCGCATCGGCGGCCAAGCGTACGCTGCCGGCGATGACCACCGATATCGCGGGCCTCCGTCTCACCGCGTACGCGTCCGGCGGCGGTTGCGCCACCAAGGTGCCCCAGGCGGAACTCTCCGCCATCCTCGCGGACCTGCCGCTGACGGGTGGCGATCCCGCCCTGCTGATCGGAGCGGGCAGCGGCGATGACGCCGCCGTGTACCGGCTGACGGACGACGTCGCCCTGGTGGTCACCACCGACTTCTTCGGCCCGGTCGTCGACGATCCGGGCGACTACGGCGCCATCGCCGCTGCCAACGCCCTCAGCGACGTCTACGCCATGGGTGGCAGCCCGCTGCTGGCCCTCAACCTGGTCGCCTGGCCGCCGCCGGACGTGCTCCCGGCCGCCGTGCTCGAGGCCGTGCTGCAGGCCGGAGCGGACGTCGTCCGCCAGGCAGGCGCGGTGATCGCCGGGGGGCACTCGGTGCGCGACCCGGAGCCGAAGTACGGCCTGGCGGTGGTGGGTACGGTGCGCCCCGACCAGGTGATGAGCAACGCCGCGGGGCGCCCCGGCGACGCTCTGGTGCTCACCAAGGCGCTCGGCACCGGGGTGGTGAGCAACGCCACCAAGCTGGGTCGGGCGCCCGACCACGCGGTGGCGGCCGCGGTGCGCTCGATGCGCACCCTCAATCGCGAAGCCGCCGGGGCCGCGGCCGCCTGTGGAGTCCGCTGCGGCACCGATGTCACCGGCTTCGGCCTGCTCGGCCACGCGCGCACCCTCGGGCGGGCCAGCGGCTGTGGGGTGGCGATCGACGCCGGCACGCTTCCGGTCCTGCCCGGGGTGGAGGAGCTGATCGTGGCGGGGCTGGTGCCCGGTGGCAGCCGCCGCAACCTGGCCTACGCCGACACCTGGACGGAGTGGGCTGCGACGGTCGATCCGGTCCGCCGGACGCTGTGCACCGATGCCCAGACCTCCGGCGGGCTGCTGCTGGCGGTCGAGCCGGGGCGCCTCGACGAGCTGCGCGAGCGCCTGGTGGAGGCGGGGTGCGTGGCGGCGGCGGTGGGAGGTCTCGTCGAGGGGGTGCCGGGGTCGGTCCGGGTGGTGGCCTGAGCGGTCAGGAGAACCGGCGGGGGTCGAAGGCCGCCCAATCAGGTGGGGTACGCCTCTCCAAGGCCAGGTCCGCCATCCCGGCAGCGGTCGCCGGAGCCAGCAGCACCCCGTTGCGGAAGTGGGCGCCGGCCACCAGCACCGGGATGGGTCCGGGGTGTCCCGGGAGCGGGCCGAGAACCGGCAGGGCGTCGGGAGTCCGGGGCCGCAGTCCCGACCAGGAGTGGGCCAGGGTGGCATCGGCGAATCCCGCGAGCAGGCGCCGGCCCGTCTGCAGCAGCGCCTCGGTGGCCGCCACCGTCACCCGGGCATCGAAGCCCGCGTCCTCCTCGGTCGCCCCCACCAGCACCAGCCCGTCGCGCTTGGCCACGGCGTAGCCGCGCCGCCCGGCGACGAGCACGTGTCGGGGAAGGCGTGGAAGTCCGCGGACGCCGATGAGCTGGCCGCGAACGGGCCGCACCGGCAGAGCGGTGAGCCGGCTCACCCAGGCGCCGGCGGCGATCACCACCGCGCCGGCGAGCACGGTCCCGCCGCCGGCGAGCCGGACCCGGCCCCCCGGGTCGACGGCGACCACCTCGACTCCGCTCTGGACCTCGGCACCCCACCGCCGCGCCGCGCCGACCAGGGCCTGCACCGCCCGGGCGCTCTGGACGTGTCCCTCGTCGGGATAGACGGCAGCGGCCGCCAGCGGCGATGCCAGCGCCGGCTCGCTGCCAGTCAGCGCCGCCCGGTCGAGCCGGCGGCAGGTGAGCCCCGCCGCCTGCTGCCAGGCACACCGCTCCTTGAGACGCACGAGGTCGCCGTCGTCGATCGCCACACGAAGCACGCCGTCGAGGACGAGCTCGGGATCCACCCCACTCTCTTCGAGCAGCTCCGCCGCCAGCGCCGGCCACAACGACAGGCTGTGGCGGGCGAGGTCGAGAAAGGGCCCCGGGGCGTCGGCCTCGCTGCTCGGCGTCAGCATCCCCGCCGCGCCGCCCGACGCATGCGCGCCCGGCTGGTCGCGGTCGAGCAGCAGCACCCGCGCGCCGCGCCGCGCGCAGGCGTGGGCCACAGCGCTGCCGATGATCCCGGCGCCGGCCACCGCGACATCGAAGGTCGGCATTGGGCCAGGGTATCGGCTGCGCAGACGGGTCCGGAGAATGACGGTCAGCACCGGCGCGCACGGCGTTCCGCGCGTGTTGGCGCGGGCCTTGACGAGTGCGGGAAGTCGCCCCTGGTGACGTGAGGGACGCGAAGCGTTCGCGAGCCAGAGCACCTGCCTGCGGCAGGCACTCTGCCGTCTTCTCACGGCGCGACTCCGCGCCGCTGCGCGCGTTGCGCGCGGGAGCGCTTCGGGCTCGGCTGCGTTGAGGGACGCGTTCTGTCAGGCGGCGGGGAGGGTGATGGCGAAGGTGTTGCCGCGGGCGCGGGCGTTCTCCACCCAGATGCGGCCGCCCATGCGCTCCACCAGGTGACGGGCCAGGTAGAGGCCGACCCCGGCGCCGCCGCGCTGGCGGGTCAGCGGCGACTCCACCTGGTAGAAGGACGCGAACACCAGCTCCACCTGATCGTCGGGGATCCGCCGTCCGTTGTCGACGACGTCGATGCGCACCACGTCGCCCTGACGTTTGACATCGATGTGAACCAGCTCGCCCTCCGGAGAGAACTTCAGGGCGTTGTCGACGAGGCAGGCGAGGGCCAGGGCGAGACGCTCGCGGTCGGCGAGGATGAGGTCGGCCTCGGGGTCGATGTGGCGCACGAAGCGACGCCGGTCGGCGGCTTCGACGAAGCGGGCGAAGACCTGCTCCACCGCCTCGCTCACCTTGGTTGGTGCCGTTTTCAGCCGGATCTCGCCGGCCTCGAGCTGGGCGATGCAGAGCAGGTTGTCGGTGAGCCGGGCGAGGTGCTCGGTCTCGCTGCGCAGCACCTCCATCGCTTCCTTGCGGGCCACCTCCGGGAGACGTCCGCCGGCGTCGTGCATCAGCATCAGCCAGGCCTTCACCTTGGCCAGCGGGGTTCGCAGCTCGTGCGAGGCCAGCATGATGAACTCCGCCTTGAGGCGGTCGACCTCGCGGAGTTCGATGAAGGCGGCGTGCTCGAGGTGGAAGGTGTGGGCCATCTGCCGCGCCCGTGCGGTGACCAGCTCGCGGGCGAGCAGGCCGCTGGTGAGCGCGACCACGAAGAAGACGAAGAGATGGGAGCCGATGTCGTCGAGCTGGGCGGTGGTCGAGACGCCTCCCGCGACGTAGGCGCCGACGCCGGCGTACATCGCTCCGGCGACGGCGGCGCAGAGCAGGCTGCCCGCGATCCCATAGCGCAGGCTGGTGGCCACCACCACCACGAAGAAGGTGATGGCGAAGTTGGACTGGAATCCGCCGGTCAGGTAGACCAGGGCACTGGCCACGCCGATGTCCAGGCCGGTCATGCAGTACTGGAGGCGTGCTCCGGGCAGTCGTCGCGCGAGGAGGGCGACGGTGACCGCGAAGTTGAAGATCCCCCAGGCACCCAGCAGGATGTTGATCGAGGCGGCGTTGCGGAGGTTGGGGTACGGGAAGTTGGCCATGATCGCCGCGAAGACGAGGGCGATCCAGCGGGTGACCTCGATGATCCGCTCGACCCCGACTCGGCGGTCGCGATCGACCAGGGTGGGGAGGTCGAGGACGGCGCGAGGCGCAGCCGTCAGCGCGGCAGGCAACGGCCTCTCAGGAACCCGAAGAGCGGCGAGCACACGCAACCTCAGCGCAACAGCACGTGCTGGCACCATACGGGCCGCGGCCGGGCCGGGCACCGACGCTTCGGCAACGGCCGGGTAGCAGTGGCGTATAGCCGCCGGCGGGCGGCCGGCCGAGTTGTGACGGCGCCCCACTAGACTGCGGCGGCTGTGCCCCGTGCCCTGGTCCTCGGCAACGGCCGGCTCCACCTCAATCTCGACGAGGAGTGCCGGCTCCGCGACATCTACTACCCCTCGGTCGGGGCGGAGCCCCATGCCGGGACGCCCAGCCGCCTGGGGTTCTGGTCGGAGGGGGCCTTTGCCTGGTTCGACGCCTTCGAGCGCCGGGTCGCGTACCAGGAGGACACGCTGGTCTCGGAGGTCGTCGGACGCCACCCAGAGCTGGGCCTCGAGGTGCGCCTGGGCGATGCCGTCGACCACGAGATCGACGCGCTGGTGCGTCAGGTCGAGCTCCGCGATCTCTCCGGTCGTGACCGCGAGGTGCGGGTCTTCTTCCACCACCACCTGAGCATCGGCGGTGCCGACGCCGGCGACACCGCCTGCTACGACCCGTCGCTCGCGTCGATCATCCACTACCGGGGCAACCGGTACTTCCTCATCGGCGGGCAGGCGGAGGGTCGGGCCGGGCTCGACATGTTCACCTGTGGGCGGGCCGGGTACCATGGCCTGGCGGGGACCTGGGCGGACGCCGAGGACGGCGAGCTCACCGGCCATCCCATCGAGCAGGGCGCCGTCGACTCCTGCGCCGGCCTGCGCGTCCAGCTGCCGGCATCGGGACACGCGACCGTCTCAGGCTGGCTCTGTGTGGCCACCGCCTATCGCGAGGTTGCCGCGCTCGATGAGCTGGTGCGCCGGCTGACTCCGGCCAAGCTGCTCACCCGCACCGCGCAGCACTGGCGCCAGTGGGTGGCGTCGACCACCACCGACCTCGACGCGCTGCCACCACCATTGCGCAGCCTCCACATCCGCAGCCTGCTGCTGGCCCGCGCCCTGTGTGACAACGGTGGTGGCGTGGTGGCGGCCACCGACCGCGACATCCTCGACCACGCCCGCGACTCGTACTGCTACGTGTGGCCGCGCGACGGCGCGCTGCTGACCAACACCCTGGACCGCGCCGGCTTCGCCCATCCGCTGCGGCTCTTCCTCGGCTTCTGCGCGCGGCGCTACGGCGGTGAACGAGGGTATCTGCTCCACAAGTACGCCCCTGACGGTTCGTTGGGCCCGTCGTGGCATCCATGGCTCGGCGCCGAGGGTCCCGAGCTGCCGATCCAGGAGGACGAGACCGCGCTGGTCGTCTGGGCTCTCGGCGAGCATCATCGCCACACCGCGGACAGTGAGTTCGTGCGCGACCTCTATCACCGCGTGGTGGAGAAGGCCGCCGACTTCATGGTGTCGTACCGCGACTGGCGAACCGGCCTGCCGCTTCCCAGCTGGGACCTCTGGGAGGAACGGCGCGGCGTGCACGCCTTCACCGCGGCAGCGGTGCACGCGGGGCTTCGGGCCGCCGCCGAGCTCGCCGCCGGTTTCGGCGAGATGCACCGGGCGGCCCTGTATGCCGGCGCCGCCGACGAGGTGCGGGGCGGTGTCGCCGAGCATCTCTGGGATCCGCAGGCAGGGCGTTTCGCGCGACAGCTGATCCCCCGATCGGGTGGCGACGGCTACGATCGCGATCCCACCGTCGACGCGAGCACCTACGCCCTTCACGCCTTCGGGATGTTCGCCGCCGACGATCCCCGCGTCGTCGCCACCATGGAGGCGGTGCGCGACAGCCTCTGGGTCCACACCGAGGTCGGCGGGATCGCGCGCTATCAGCGCGACTGGTATCACTGTGTCGATCTCGGCGAGGACATCCCCGGCAACCCGTGGATCATCTGCACCCTGTGGCTTGCCGGCTGGCACGCCGCGACGGCTCGCAGCGTCGCCGAGCTCGACGCCACCATGCTGCCGCTGCTCGAGTGGGTGGCCCGGCAGGCGAGCCCTGCCGGAGTTCTCCCCGAGCAGGTCCATCCGCATTCCGGAGCACCGCTGTCGGTCGCGCCGCTCGCCTGGAGCCACTCGGCCTTCGCCAGCGCCTGCCTCACCTACGTCGAGACCCGGGCGTCGTTGCAGGCCACCGTCGACGAGTCCGTCCGCTCCGCATAGGGCACGCCGGGCGGCGGTCGCCGCCGCCGCCTCACCCCGCATCCCGACCCCCCTGGCCGCCGCTCGGTAGAGTGGTCGCCCGATGGCTGAAGCTGCGGTGACCGGCGATCCCGTCGACAGCGCCCTCATCCCGCCGCACGGCGGGGCCCTGGTCGACCGCCTGCTCTCCCGGGAGGAGGCGTCGGCGCGGCTGCGGGCGCTGAGCTCGGCACCTCACCTCCGCCTCGACGCGCGCCAGGTGAGCGACGTCCACTGTCTCGCCATCGGCGCCTTCAGCCCGCTGCACGGCTTCATGGGTGAGGCCGACCACGACGGCGTGTGCCAGCGGATGCGCCTCGCGTCCGGTGAGCTCTGGCCGCTGCCGGTGGTGCTGGCCGCCGACGGCGACCTCGCGCGCGGCCTCACGACCGGGACGGAGGTGGTCCTCGACGATGCCGCCGGCCGGCCGCTGGCGGTGCTGACGGTCTCCGAGGTCTACCGGGTCGACCTCGAGGCGGAGGTTCTGGCCAGCTACGGCACCGGCGACGGTGCCCATCCCGGAGTGGCCGCCCGACTCGCCCAGGGGCCGACCTGCATCGCCGGCGAGATCGAGGCGCTGCGGCTGCCGGAGTCGCCGTTCCCCGCGCACGACCTCACCCCCTCGCAGACGCGCCAGCGGTTTGCCGGCCTCGGCTGGCGCACCGTGGTCGCCTTCCAGACGCGCAACCCGGTCCATCGAGCCCACGAATATCTACAGAAGGTCGCGCTGGAGATGGTCGACGGTCTGTTCCTCCAGCCGCTGGTGGGGGAGACCAAGGACGACGACATTCCCGCCGAGGTGCGGATGCGCTGCTACCAGGTGCTGCTGGCGGGCTACTACCCGCGCGACCGGGTGGTGCTGGGCACCTTCCCGGCGGCGATGCGCTATGCGGGTCCGCGCGAGGCGGTCTTCCACGCCCTGGTCCGTAAGAACTACGGCTGCACCCACTTCATCGTCGGCCGTGACCATGCCGGGGTGGGCAACTACTACGGCAGCTACGACGCCCAACTGATCTTCGACCGGCTGCCGGCCGCAGACCTGGCGATCACGCCGCTGCGCTTCGAGCACACGTACTGGTGCCGCGTCTGCGAGGGGATGGCCTCGCGCAAGACGTGTCCGCACCCGGCGGACGACCACATCGTGCTCAGCGGCACCCGGGTGCGGGCCATGCTCTCCTCGGGCGAGCTTCCCCCGCCGGAGTTCACCCGGCCGGAGATCGCTCAGATCCTGGTCGAGGCCGTGCGCGCGGGCTGAGCCGCCCCTCCGGTCGCTAACGCCGCGGCAGTGCTCCCGTCAGCGGCGGCACCACCTTCGCCGGGGGAGCCGGTGGCGGGGTGATCAGGGTGGGCAGACCCAGCTGGGTGAACCCCCAGTCAAGCAGGGCGCGGCTGTCGTTGTAGAGCCGGGGCGCGTTGAGCAGCACCGCCATCATCCGGTGCCCGCTGCGCTCCGCCATCGAGATCAGGCACGGCCCGGCATCGCCGGTCCAGCCGGGCTTGATGCCGTCGGCTCCCGGATACATCCGCAGCAGCCGGTTGAGGTTGACCAGGGAGAAGTCGGGGTGGAGGGGAGACGCCTGCAGGTCGGCGTCTGTTCTGGCCACGATCTGCCGGAAGAGGGGGTACGCGGTCACGTCGGCGATGGCGATGGCGGCGAGGTCGTAGGCGGACGCTCGCTGAGCCGGGTCGTCGAGGCCGACCGGGCTCACGAAATGGGAATCGTGCAGGCCCAGCGCCGCCTCCTGGGCGTTCATCGCGGCGACGAAGGCATCGACGCCGACGGTGTCGGCGGCGATCGCCGTGGCGGCGTCGTTGCCGCTCACCAGCAGCGCCCCCTGCAACAGCTCCTCGACCGTCAGCTGCTGGCCGGCGTGCAGACCCATCACCGTCTCGTCTCCCGCCTGTCCCAGCGACGCCGGACTGATGGTCACCAGCCGGCCGGCACTGAAATTGGTCAGCGCCACCAGGCTGGTCAGCACCTTGGCGGTGCTCGCCGGCGGCAGCGCGCTGTGCGGGTCGCGCTCCCAGAGGGTGGTGCGCGAGTCGACGTCGATGAGGATTCCGCTCACCGCCTCGATCGGGGGGGAGCCGGGGTGGAAACGAGCCGCATCGCGGAACGAGATGCTCTGGTGGAGCAGGCGAAGCGCTTGCGGCGGCGGCGTTCGGGGGGTGGGCGCGGTCGGAGTCGAGTCGTGGTGCGTCGCCGCGTGGGCCACCACCGGAACCGGCGCCGGCGGCGGTGCTGAGGACACCCGTGGCTGGTTGCAGGCGACGACGCCACCGATCATCGCGGCGGTGCCAAGCAGCAGCGGAAGTTGGGTGCGCAGCGGCAGACGGCGACGTCGGGATAGACGGGGCATGCGCTGGGCGGATGGTAGCGCCGCCCAGCGCGCTGCGAACGCTTACACGAATTTCAGGGCGGGCGCGAGCCGGAGATCAGGGCTCGGCGCCGACCGCGTCGCGCAGCGTCGAGGCGGCGGACTCCATGCCGCCGATGACGCCCGGAAGGTCGGCACCGCGGGGCGCGATGAGGACGCGGTCCACGCCGAGCCCGCGGAGCGCATCCACCGCCGCCGGGTCGGGGCGGGTGCCGACGGTGATCTCGATGGCCGAGGGATCGCGGCCCGCCTCCTCGGCCCCGGCGCGCAGCGCCGCGAGCAGCGGCGCCAGGTGCTCGGGGTGACTGCGGCCGGGAAAATAGCCGTCGGCGATCCGCCCCGCCCGGCGGGCCGCGGCCTCGGTGTGGCCGCCGAGCACTACCGGGATGCGGCGCCGCGGTGGCTTGGGCCACATCCGGGCGTCCTCGAACCGGAAGAACTCGCCGGCGAAGCTGGGTCGGTCCTCGGCCCAGAGCGTCCGCATCACGGCGATGGCCTCCTCGAGGCGCCGGCCGCGCCGCTCGAACGGGACGCCGATGGCGGCGAACTCCTCGCGCAGCCAGCCCAGTCCGGCGCCGAGGATCGTCCGGCCGCCGGAGAGCACGTCGAGGGTCGCCAGCTCCTTGGCCAGCACCACCGGGGAGCGCTGCGGAAGGATCAGCATCCCGGTCGCCAGCAGGATCCGCTCCGTCCGGGCCGCCACCCAGCTGAGCCAGATCAGCGGGTCGGGTATGGGCGAGTCCGGGCCCCCCGGAATCCGCCCGTCGCTGCGGTACGGATAGGTCGACGCGTACACCGCGGGCACGACCACGTGCTCGACCGTCCAGAGCGAGTCGAAGCCCAGCGCCTCGGCGTGCGAGGCGATGGCCGCGGCCCCCTCCGGCTGCACCGCCACCCCGATGTTGCTGTACATCAGGCCGAACCTCATCGCTGGCTCCCGGGTCGGTTTGGACGGCGGCGGCCCGGAGTGTGTCAGGTCGCTTCGCGGGCCCGCCCCGGGTTAGCCGGGCGCCCGATCGGGGTATCCCTTGGGTGCGCCCAGCGCGGGCGACATCCGTGACCGAGGAGGTGGATCTCCAACCGTGCGTCTCGACCGCTTCACCGAGCGTTCCCAGGAGGCTCTGCAGGCCGCCCAGCAGGCGGCGCTGTCGCTTCAGCACGCCACCGTCGACCCTGAACACCTGCTGCTCGCCCTGCTCGAACAGCCCGATGGACTGGTGCCCGCGCTACTCCGTCGGGTCGAGGCCCAGCCGGAGCCCCTGGCGGTGCGGCTGCGCGCGGCGCTCGAGGCGCGGCCCAGGCAGGTCGGCGGCGGCGAGCCCCCCATCGGGCCGCAGCTGCGGTCGGTGCTGATGGCGGCCTTCGAGGAGATGGCCCGCCTCAGGGATGAGTACGTCTCGACCGAGCACCTGCTGCTCGCCATCGCGGCGCAGCCGCAGGGTGCCGCCGCGCGGCTGCTCGGCGAGCTTGGTGTCACTCGCGACCGGATCTATGCGTCGCTGGAAGCGATGCGCGGCTCGCAGCGGGTCACCGATCCCAACCCCGAGGACAAGTACGACGCGCTGCAGAAGTACGGCCGCGATCTGACCGACGAGGCCCGTCGCGGCAAGCTCGACCCGGTGATCGGCCGTGACGAGGAGATCCGTCGGGTCATGCAGGTGCTCTCGCGGCGCACCAAGAACAACCCGGTGCTGATCGGCGAGCCGGGGGTCGGCAAGACCGCCATCGCCGAGGGTCTGGCCGGACGCATCGCCGCCGGCGACGTCCCCGAAGGTCTCAAGGACAAGCGCGTCATTGCCCTCGACCTGGGCGCGATGGTGGCGGGAAGCAAGTACCGCGGAGAGTTCGAGGACCGGCTCAAGGCGGTGCTCCGCGAGGTCACCTCGAGCGACGGGCAGATCATCCTCTTCATCGACGAGCTGCACACCCTGGTTGGTGCGGGCGCGGCGGAGGGAGCGATGGACGCCGGCAACATGCTGAAGCCGGCGCTGGCCCGCGGCGAGCTCCGTGCCATCGGCGCCACCACGCTCGACGAGTACCGCAAGCGGATCGAGAAGGATCCCGCGTTGGAGCGGCGATTCCAACCCATCCTCGTCGAGCCGCCGTCGGTCGACGACACCATCAGCATCCTGCGCGGGCTCAAGGAGCGGTACGAGGTGCACCACGGAGTGCGCATCACCGATTCCGCGATCATCGCCGCCGCGATGCTCAGCGATCGCTACATCACCGACCGTTTTCTGCCCGACAAGGCGATCGACCTGATCGACGAGGCCGCCTCCCGGCTCCGCATCGAGATCGACTCCATGCCGACCGAGCTCGACGTGGCGGAGCGCGAGATCCGCCAGCTGGAGATCGAGCGCGAGGCGCTGCGCAAGGAGACCGATGCCGCCTCGCGCGAGCGCCTGCAGGCGCTGGAGCGTGAGCTCGCCGACCTGCAGGAGCAGGCGGCTTCGCTGCGCGAGCGGTGGCAGCAGGAGAAGGGCGCGATCCAGGCGGTTCGCGAGATCAAGGAGCGGATCGAGCAGGTGAAGCACGAAGCCGAGCGTGCCGAGCGCACCGCCGACTTCGGCCGTGCCGCCGAGCTCCGCTACGGGCAGCTGATCGAGCTGCAGCGCGGACTCGAAGCCGAGCAGGTGCGCCTGCGCGAGCTGCAGGGGGATCGGCCCCTGCTCAAGGAGGAGGTGGACGAGGAGGACGTCGCCGAGGTCGTCTCCAAGTGGACCGGCGTGCCGGTCAGCCGGATGCTCGAGGGCGAGATGCAGAAGCTGCTGCACATCGAGCAGCGCCTGCACGAGCGGGTCGTTGGACAGGACGACGCCATCGAGGCGGTTGCCAATGCGGTGCGACGCGGTCGCGCCGGCCTGTCCGATCCCAACCGGCCGATCGGCTCCTTCCTGTTCCTGGGTCCCACCGGCGTCGGCAAGACGGAGCTGGCGCGGGCACTGGCGCAGTTCCTCTTCGACGATGAGCACGCCATGGTGCGCCTCGACATGAGTGAGTTCATGGAGAAGCACAGCGTGGCGCGCCTGATCGGCGCACCGCCGGGCTATGTCGGATACGACGAGGGCGGATACCTCACCGAATCGGTACGGCGCCGCCCGTATGCGGTGCTGCTGCTCGACGAGATCGAGAAGGCACATCCCGACGTGTTCAATGTGCTCCTTCAGGTGCTCGACGACGGCCGGCTCACCGACGGCCAGGGTCGCACCGTCGACTTCAAGAACACGGTGATCATCATGACCAGCAACATCGGCTCGCAGCTGATTGCCGACACGCCGCACGACGCGCCACCGGCAATGCTCGACGCCATGCGGCAGGCGGTGCTTGCGGTGGTGCGCCAGCAGTTCCGTCCGGAGTTCCTCAACCGGATCGACGACATCATCCTCTTCTCGCGGCTCGACCGGGCGCAGCTGCGCCAGATCGTCGAGATCCAGCTGCGCGCGTTGCGCGACCGGCTGGCGGCGCGCAAGCTGACGTTCGAGGTCACCGATGCGGGGCTCGACTGGCTGGCCGCCGAGGGCTACGACCCGACCTACGGCGCCCGCCCGCTGAAGCGGCTGATCCAGCGACGGCTGCAGGATCCCATCGCCATGGCCATCCTCGAGGGACGCTTCCGCGACGGCGACACGGTGCGGATCGACGTGCACGATGGCGCCCTGGCCATCGAGGGCGCCGGCGCGCCGCAGCGGGACGAGGCCGTCGACGTCGAGGTCGTCGAAGCCTAGCCCGGTCCGGGCCAGGTCTCCGCGCCCTGCGGCGAAGGCCGGGCGGCCGGGTTTCGGCCAGCGCTGTCACCGACAGGTGGCATCGACGTCACCGGTCTCGACCGGTCCGGCGGTGATGCTGGCGGGGTCGCGACGGTCGCATTGAGGGGGACGGATGTCCCGCTGGTGGTCGGCGCTCGGCGGGGGGCGCGGGGTTGCTCTGCTGTCCGCCGGCGCCGCCGCCCTGATCGCCTGGACCTCCGGGGTGATGCCCGGGTGGGTGGCCTCGGGCACGCTGCTCGGCGTGGCTGCCGGACTGGCCCGGCTGGGGCTGATCCCGGCCGACCTCTACGCCCCCCTCCTTCCGCGTGCGCGACGCCGTGCCGGCCGGGGGCAGGCACCCTCCGGCGACACGGCTCGGCTGCAGAGCCGGGGACTGGCCCTGCTGCGCAGCGGTGACATGACCGCTGCCGAAGACGCGCTGCGAGCCGCGGAGGAGCAGGCGCGCGCCGCCGGCCAGCTCGACCCGGCAATCGCCTGTGCCTACAACCGCGGCGTGGTCCTGGCGCTGTCCGGCCGCGGCCAGGAGGCGGCGGCCGTCTGGACCGCCACCCGGCGGGAGGCGGCGGCAAACCATGCCACCCGCTGGCTGCCGTGGCTCGATGCCGGCCTCGCCGCCGCGGCGCTGGAGTCAGGGGATGCGGTCGAGGCGGGCACGCTGCTGGGGCGTTCGGTGCAGTCCCTGGGTGGCCGCGCTCCGTCCGGACTGGCCGGTGAGCTGGTGCTGCTCAGCGCACGCATCAACGTCCTCGCCGGCCACGCCGATGCCGCCCGGCAGCAGCTTGCCGTCGAGGTGAAGCGGCGGCGGCGCCAGCGCAGCCCCGACTCGGTCGCCGAGGCGCTGGCCTGGCTCGCCCTCGCCGAGCTCGCCGCCGGCGACGAGCAGGCTGCCGCGAGCTCCGCCGCCGCCGCCGCCGCCTCCGCGCCGGCGAGCAACGGCCATCGCTCGCTGGGGCGGTTGGAGACGGCGCGCGGGGGGATGCGCGAGCGCCGCGGCGACCACGCAGTTGCCGCCGCGCACTATCACGCCGCTCTCGAGCACTACCAGTTCTGCAAGGACGACGCGGCATGCGCGTCGCTGCGGGCCCGGCTGGCCGCTCTGCTCCCCGCCGGCGACGGTGCCGGCGAGCTTCTCGAGGCCGTCTGATGGCCGCGGGCGCCGTCGACGTGCTGTACCTCTATTACAACTGGCCGCCGCCGCAGCTCGCGGCCGCGGGTGGTGGCCGGGCGCTGCCGCAGCCGGCACTCGCGACGGCGCTCCGGCTGCCGCGACCCAACCGTTCGTGGCGGCTGGCGGCGACGACGTGGGCGGTCAGCGTGCTTCTGCTGCTTCCCGCCGTCGGCCCCTGGATCTCGATCGGTGTCATGGCGCTGGTCGGCGTCCATGAGCTCGGTCACCTGCTCTTCGCGCGCCTAGCGGGCGTGCCGGCGTCGCCGCCGGTCTTCGTCGGCCCCCTCGGCGCCTTCGTCATGTGGCAGCGTCGCGACGGGAGTTCGCGCGAGGCCGCCACCGTCGCCATGGGCGGGCCACTCACCGGCGCGCTGGGTGCGCTGATGTTTCTCGGCACGGCGCTCCTGCTGCCGGACGGGTCCCCGCGGACGGCGCTGCTGGGGATCTCCGTCTTCGTCCTGCTGCTCAACGTTCTCAACCTGCTTCCGGCGCCCGGGCTCGACGGCGGTGTGATCGGCACGGCGCTCAACCCGTCGATCCTGTTCGCCGGACTGGTGGCGGCGTTCGGCGGCGTGGTCGCTCTGGTGGTGGTGGCCCGGCTCGACCCGGTGGCGTTGGTGGTGGCGGCCGTCGCTCTGGGATCGGCGGTCCGGGTGCTGCGGCGGCGCGGAGCGGCCTCGCAGGAGCTGGCGCCGATGCCCGCACGGTTGTGGATCGGCATCGCCTATGTCGGCATGCTGCTGGGGATGACCCTGGCGACCGGAGTGGCCAGCCTGGCGTTGGAGCCGCCCGACGTGCGTGCCTACCGGCACGAGGTCGACGCTGGCCTGCGCACCGTGTACGCCGCCTACGATCACGAGCGCGCTTCCTGCGCCGGCCGGCTCGACGCCGCCTGCAGGTCAGACCTGCTGCGGCTCGGCCTGGCGGCGCACCAACTCGCCGGCCGGCTCGAGCAGCAACACCCGCCGGCCACGTTCGCGGCCCGGCCGCCGGCCCTCACCGCCGGGCTGCGGCTGCTCGCCGGCGGCGCCGCCGGCGCATCGGTGAGCATGAGCGGGTCGGAGATCAACGCTGCCTGGGCGCGGATGAACCAGGGGTTGCTCGCGGTGGAGCAGGCGCAGACCGGCATCGACGGCTGAGCCGCCGGCCGCGGCCGGCCGGCGTATGCTGGCCGCGACATCCGAATACCTGTCCCGCTGGGGGAGCGCGAAGCTGAGAGGTGGTCTCGCAGGTCCTGCGACGATCACCAACCCCTGGAACCTGCTCTCGTTAGCACGAGCGAAGGGAAGCGGGCCGGAAGACGCCGCAGCCCGGCTGCGGCGCGGCGTGCGTCGTGCGCGGCTCCCGGTCTCCCAGCGGTGACGCCACCCGCGATACCAGGAGGCCGGACATGGCACAGCTCCTCGACGACCCGGCTCGCGTCGCCGGCTCGATCCCCGGCAGCCGGAAGGCGTACCTGACCGGGTCGCGGCCCGACCTCCGGGTGCCGGTGCGCGAGGTGATGATCGACGGCGGTGCCGGAGCTGTCCGTCTCTACGACAGCAGCGGTCCCTACACCGATGCCGACGTGTCGATCGACGTCAGCCGTGGCCTTCCCCCGCTGCGTGCTGCCTGGATCCGCGAGCGCGCCGACGTCGAGGAGTACGCGGGTCGCCAGGTTCACCCCCGCGATGACGGCCGCCGGAGCGACCGCGATCCCCTCGCCAATCTCGCCGTGTTCCCGCGGACGCGGGCCCGCCCGCTGCGGGCGAGCTCCGGCCAGGCGGTGACCCAGCTCGCCTATGCCCGCCGTGGCACGGTGACTCCCGAGATGGAGTTCGTAGCGCTGCGCGAGCAGTGCGACAGCGAGCTGGTGCGCAGTGAGGTGGCGCGCGGCCGGGCGATCATCCCCGCCAGTATCAACCACCCCGAGTCCGAGCCGATGATCATCGGCCGCAACTTCCTGGTGAAGATCAATGCCAACATCGGCAACTCGGCGGTGACCTCCTCGATCGAGGAGGAGGTGGAGAAGATGGCGTGGGCGGCGCGCTGGGGCGCCGACACGGTGATGGATCTCTCCACCGGTCGCAACATCCACACCACCCGCGAGTGGATCATCCGCAACTCGCCCGTCCCGATCGGAACCGTGCCCATCTATCAGGCGCTGGAGAAGGTCGGTGGCAAGGCGGAGGAGCTGTCCTGGGAGGTGTACCGCGACACCCTTGTCGAGCAGGCCGAGCAGGGAGTGGACTACTTCACCATCCACGCCGGGGTGCTGCTGCGCTACGTGCCCCTTACCGCGCGCCGGGTGACGGGCATCGTCTCCCGCGGCGGCTCGATCATGGCGGCGTGGTGCCTCGCGCACCACCAGGAGAACTTTCTCTACACCCGCTTCCGCGACATCTGCGAGATCATGCGCGCCTACGACATCTCCTTTTCGCTGGGTGATGGATTGCGTCCCGGCAGCATCGCCGACGCCAACGACGAGGCGCAGATCAGCGAGCTGCGAACCTTGGGTGAGTTGACCAGGATCGCCTGGGACAACGACTGCCAGGTGATGATCGAAGGGCCGGGACACGTGCCGATGCACAAGATCAAGGAGAACATGGATCTGCAGCTCGAGCTGTGCCACCAAGCGCCCTTCTACACGCTCGGACCGCTGACCACCGATATCGCTCCCGGTTACGACCACATCACCTCCGCGATCGGAGCCGCGATGATCGGCTGGTACGGAACCGCCATGCTCTGCTACGTCACTCCCAAGGAGCATCTCGGCCTGCCCGACCGCGACGACGTCAAGCAGGGGGTGATCGCCTACAAGATCGCCGCCCATGCCGCCGACCTGGCCAAGGGGCATCCCGGCGCCCAGATGCACGACGACGAGCTCTCCAGGGCACGCTTCGACTTCCGCTGGCAGGACCAGTTCAACCTGTCGCTGGACCCCGACACCGCGGTCGCGTTCCACGATCAGACGCTTCCCGCCGAGCCTGCCAAGCAGGCGCACTTCTGCTCGATGTGCGGCCCGCACTTCTGCTCCATGAAGATCACCCAGGACGTCCGCGACTACGCCGCCCGGCACGGCCTGACCGATGACGCCGCGCTCGATGCGGGGATGGAGGAGAAGTCGCGAGAGTTCCTCGATGGTGGCGCCGCCCTCTACCGATCGCGATGAGCGAGATCCAAGTCGAGGAGGCCCACGGCTCGCGGATGATCCGGGAGGCCCGGCTCGAGGCGTTTGACAATCGCACCCCGGGTCGCGACTACACGATCCAGTTCACCATCCCGGAGTTCACCTGTCTGTGTCCGCGCTCCGGCTTCCCCGACTTTGCCATCATCCACATTCGCTACGTTCCCGGTCCGCGCTGCGTCGAGCTCAAATCTCTCAAGCTGTACATCAACGGCTTTCGCGACCGCCCTGTCTTCCACGAGGACGCGGTCAACACCATCCTCGAGGACCTGGTGAGCCTGCTGGCGCCGCGGTATTGCGAGGTGGTGGGCGATTTCAACGTGCGCGGTAACATCAAGACTGTGGTGCGGGCTCAACACCGCGAGCCGGGCTGGGGGGGCGACGCCGATCCGTGGTGGAGTGACGGGGGCGACCAGCCTGCTGGCGCGCCGCCGGGCGACGGCTGAGCCTCGACGGGTGACGGTCAAGCCGTTGCCCGGGCGGAATCGGCCGGCCGAGGAACTCGTCGGTGGCGGCTCTCGGCTTTGGCAGAGACGCCGTGAGCCGGTCTGCCGCCGAGTCGCTAATCTGTCACCAGCAGTGCACCCCCGTAGCTCAGTGGATAGAGCAGAGGTTTCCTAAACCTTGCGCGCAGGTTCGATTCCTGCCGGGGGTACTTATCCTGCCAACATGGCGGCGCCCGAACGACGGAACCGCACGCGGCGCAGGCACAGCGCAGGTCTGTCGCGGTCAGTGCCCTGGTAGGAGTTGTGACAGGAGCTGTTGCTGTAGCCCGAGGTGAATGCGTGCGCTCGCTGTGGCCCTTGCTAGGATGCCGCCATGCGACAGGGATGGCGCTTCACTCGCGGACTACGCACGTTCCTGCGGAATCGAGTGGACGTCGACGAGGCTCGCCGCTACGTCAGCGACGGGCTTGCCCACCGCGACGAACGTTTCCTTCGGATGCTGGAGGAGGCAGTGTGGCCATTCCCGTCCAGTCCGTACCGCCGGCTTCTCGAAAATGCCGGGCTCGATGCCGGATCGGTGGTCGCGCTCGTACACGCCAGCGGACTCGACGGCACCCTGCGCTCGCTCTGCGACGCGGGCGTGTACGTCGCGTATGAGGAGTACCTCGGCCAAGCCCCCGCGCGTCGCGGCTCGAGCTCGTTCGACTTCACCCCGCGGGACTTCCACAATCCCCGCATTCGAGCGGACTACTTCTCCAGAAGTGGTGGAACGCGTTCCGCCGGCATCGGCGCCCCTCTGAGCTTTGCAGGCTTGCGCACGCGGGCTCTGGACCTCGCGATGACCGCAGCGCCGTGGCACATCTCCAAGCTCCCCAAGGCTGTCTGGTTGCCGGCCCTCCCCGCCGGTGCGGGCATCAACGCTGTCCTGCTGTGGGCTGCGCTGGGAGAGTCAGTTGACTGCTGGTTCAGCCAGATTGCCGTCGGCGCCGCGGGGATCTCATTTCGCAAGCGGCTCGTGAACCTGATGCTGCCATTTCTGACGATGGGCACCGGCGTCCGTCTCCCATGGCCGCAGCTCACGAGCTCGCCCGACGTCGTGATCGCATGGTGCCGTGGTGCGCTGGCTCGGCAGGTTCGCGCCTGCTTGATCATTACCTACCCGACGTCGGCCGTTGACCTCGCCCACCACGCGCTTGCCAACGGGGTCTCGCTCGACGGGCTGGTCGTCGCGACGGCTGGGGAACCGCTCACGGCAACACGGATCGAGAAGATCCGTGCCAGCGGCGCGACGCCTTTCAACACGTACGGAGCGGCTCACTTCGGGCTACTCGGCACCGCATGCCCCGCCTGCGCTCCGGAGGAGGTTCATGCCTTCACGCACGAGCATGCCGTGCTCGCGCGGCCGCGCGAGCGTGCCGACGGCGTCACCGTGGACGCCTTCTGCTGGACAGGTCTGGCTTCGGCTGCCGCGCTGATCGCGATCAACCTCGAGAACGACGACTACGGCGAGGTCGTTCAGGATGACGAGCCTTGCACATGCGAACTGAGCCGCCTCGGTGTCCGAACCCGCCTGCGACACATCCGTGGGATGAGCAAGGTCGTTGCCGCCGGGACGACAGTCCCCGGCGAGGAATTCGAGAAGCTCGTGGAGAAGGTGCTCCCGGCACGCTTCGGAGGTGCGAGCGTCCACTACCAGTTTCTGGAGCGCGAGCAGGGTGGGTGGGCTCGCTTGGTGCTGCGTATCCACCCCACCCTCGGCCCCATGGACGAAGAGGAGATCCTCGGCGTGGTGCGGGACTGTCTACGAGCTTCGGAGCTGGGACGGCTGGCCACCGATGTCTGGTCGAGATCCGGAGCGCTCATGGTCGAGCGACGGGTACCCGCACCAACCGCGTCCGGAAAGGTCATGCCGTTTGAGACGCTGCCCGGACGACGTGGCGCCGGCTCGGCCGAGCGCTAGTTTCCGAGAGGTAGCTTCCATTGGTACTGGCAGCGATTCAGTGATTCCATCGATGCAGCTTCTGGTTCCGTCGCAGCAATGCACGGCGTATGGTCCAGATTCGGCGGTCTGAGTGGGGCTGAGCGCACCTTGCTGAACTGCTAGCATACGGCGCCATGCAACAGGGATGGCGCTTCGCTCGCGGCCTGCGCACGTTTCTGCGGGATACAGTGGGCGTCGAAGAGGCTCGCCGCTACGTCAGCGACGGGATCGCCCACCGCGGCGAACGTTTCCTTCGGATGCTTAATGATGCGGTGTGGCCCTTCCCGTCGAGTCCGTACCGCCGGCTTCTCGGGAATGCCGGCCTCGATGCCGGATCGGTGGTCGCGCTGGTGCGTGGCAACGGACTCGATGACACCCTGCGGTCGCTCTGCGACGGTGGCGTGTACGTCGCATATGAGGAGTTCCTCGGCAAGACCCCCGCACGCCGCGGCTCGAGCTCGTTCGACTTCAGCCCGCCAGACTTCCACAACCCCTGCATCCGCGCGGACTACATCTCCAGAAGCGGGGGAACACGTTCCGGCGGCATCGGCGCTCCTCTGAGCTTTGCGTGCTTGCGCACGTGGGCTCTCGATGGGGCGATCAGCGAAGTGACGTGGGACATCTCCAGGCTCGCAAAGGCTGTCTGGTATCCGGCCTTACCCGCTGGTGCGGGCATCAACAGTGTCCTGACGTGGGCCGCGCTCGGAGGCTCACTTGACCACTGGTTCAGCCAGATTCCTGCCGGCGATGCGAGGGTCTCATTGCGCAAGCGGCTCGCGAACGTGATGCTTCCACTTCTGACCGTGGGCACCGGCGTCCGCCTCCCCAGGCCGCGGCTCACGACGTCGCCGGATGCCGTGATCACATGGTGCCGCGACGCGCTCGCTCGGCACGGTCGCGCCTGCTTGGTCACCTACCCGACGTCGGCCGTTGCTCTCGCCCACCGCGCGCTGGCCGACGGGATCTCGCTCGAGGGGCTTGTCGTGGCGACCAGCGGTGAACCGCTCACCGCGACACGACTCCAGACAATCCGTGCCAGTGGGGCTAGGCCTCTCAACAGCTATGGGTCTACTCAGCTCGGAGGGCTCGGTATCGCGTGCCCGGCCTGCGCTCCGGAGGAGGTTCACGCCCTCGCGTACAAGCATGTCGTGCTCGGACGGCCTCGCGAGCGTGCCGACGGGGTCGTGGTGGATGCCTTCTGCTGGACAAGTCTGGCTCCCGCCGCGCCGCTGATCGCGATCAACCTCGAGAACGACGATTACGGTGAGATTGCTCATGATGACGCGCGTTGCACGTGCGAACTGGGCCGCCTCGGCGTCCGAACCCGCCTGCGCCACATCCGTGGGATGAGCAAGGTCGTCGCCGGCGGAACGACCGTCCCCGGCGAGGCGTTCGAGCAGCTCGTGGAGAAGGTGCTCCCGGCACGCTTCGGAGGTGCGAGCGTCCACTACCAGTTTCTGGAGTGCGAACAGGACGGCTGGGCCCGCTTGGTGGTGCGTCTCCACCCCGCGCTCGGCGCCATCGACGAAGCGGAGATCCTCGGCGTGGTGCGGGACGGCTTGCGAGCTTCGGAGCTGGGGCGGCTCGCAACCGATGTCTGGTCGAGATCCGGAGCGCTCGTCGTCGAGCGACGGCCACCGGTACCGACCGCGTCCGGGAAGATCCTGCCCTTTGAGACTCTGCCAGGGCGAGGAGGAGGCGGCTCGCCCGGCCGCTAGTCCCGTCACTCCCAGCGTGAGCTTCGCACCAGCACCCGGCCCGCCTCCGGGCGGCAAGAACTGCTGAGCACCTGCGGCCATGCGGCGACTCCTTGACGAACCCCCACTCGTCGTGCCGCAGCCTGCGGTCCTGGCGACCGTTCGCACGGTGCGGGCGCTCACCAAGGGACTGACCGACGAGGAGCTCCTCGACCATCGGCGTCGCTGGCTCCGGTCCGTCGTGCGCGGCGCCGCAACGGCCGAGCCCTACCGGAGCCGATGGGCCGATGGCGCTGTCGCGGCGGCTCTGTCGGCAGATACTCCCGAGAAGGCGATCGCGCACCTGCCGGTGGTGCCTCGGCGCGACCTGGCCGCGTACCCGGTCGAGCAGCGCCGCGCGGCCCCGCTCCCCCCGCGCACCTTCACGCTCACGACCTCCGGGAGCACCGGGGAGCGCCTCGAGATCGAGTATCCCCCCGGTGGCTCGTGGTGGCTCGGCGCGCTGGTGCACTCGCGACCCCACGAGCGCCGGCTCCGCCCCTGGACCCGGTGGGCGAGTCTGGGAGACGACGAGCGCCGGACCGTTGGCGGGATCCTCGGCTGGCTCGGTGTGCTTGGCCAGTGCCGGATCACACCGAACTCCGAGCCCGAGGTGCGCGCCGCGGAGGTGGCTCGGGCGCGTCCTCGTGTCGTCATTGGTCCGGGCAAGATGCTCGTCGCCGCCGGGCGTGTCCTGTGGGACACGGGCTGGCGGCCCGGGACTTGGCCGAGGGCCGTCTACACCTTCGCGGAGCTGCTGGAGAGCGACACGCGTCAGACCATCCATGCGCTCTGGGGATGCGACCCCATCGACCACTACGGCGCCACCGAAACAGGATCGATCGCCGCCCAGTGCCGCTGCCGTGACCTCTACCATATCGCCGACGAATCGGTGATCGTCGAGCTGCTCGACGATCGCGATGAGCCGGCAGCGCCCCCGCAGCCCGGCCGGGTGACGGTGACCGCGTTGTGGAATCGTCTGATGCCGATCGTTCGCTACCGGCTCGACGACATGGCGGTTGCGGCGGACCGACCGTGCGCGTGCGGCTACCGAGGTCGAGCCTTGGCCTCCATCGACGGGCGAGCCATGGACTGGATCTGGGACGGCGCTCACGGAAGGGTTCCACCACAGAGGTTCTGGCTTAGCTGCCATCTGCCGGCAACATGGCTCCGCGCGGTTCGCCGGTCCCGGGTTCACCAGCTCAGCGACGGGACGGTCGTGGTCGAGGTGGAGGCGTCTCTGCCTGCCGACGTGGTCGAGGAGCTGCGGCGGTCGGTCAGTGCCGTCCTGTCCGACCGCGTGTCCGTGCAGGTCCGCTGCCTCGATCGACTCACCGTGCCCCCCGGCCGTTGGCGGTCGGTGTTCTCCGACGTGCGGGCTCGGAGCTCATCCTGACCTTGCCGACAGACTCGATTCCCGCTCGTGGTCTTGCCTGTCTGGCGCTCGTGCTCGCCGGCTGCAGCAGCGGGAGCGTGCCGGCGCAGTCCTCCGGTCGGCCGTCCCACAACCCGAGCACCGGCGCGTCACCGACGGCGCTCACATCCCCGTCGTCGCCCGCGCCCTCGCCCGGTACGCCGGCCGCGCTCGTCCCCAGCAGTGACGGTCGCCTGCCCGGCCTGGAGCCGGCAGCGATGTACAGCGGTGATCCGCCGCAGACCACCGGACTCGATCCCGCCCGGCTGCGTGTCCTGGTGGTCACCGGCGACCTGATTCCGGCGCGGTTGACCCAGCATGCGCTGCGCCGCCTCGGCGACTGGACCTATCCGTTCGCGGCCACCCGGTCACTGCTCGAGAGCGGCGATCTCAGCGTCGTCGACCTGGAGGCTCCGCTGATCCCCAACTGCCCCGACCTCACCAGCGGCTTTCAGTTCTGCGGTGACCCGCGCATCGCCGGCGCCATGGTGGGCGCGGGCATCGGGATTGCCAACGTCGCCAACAATCACATCTCCAACTACGGGCAGCAGGGGATCGCCGAGACCCAGCAGCTCCTGATCTCCAAGGGGATCTCGGTCAGCGGCTTGGGCCGCATCGCGGTTCGCGACATGCGCGGTCTCAAGGTCGCCGTCATCGGGATGAACCTGGTGGGCGCCCGGTTCGACCAGGCGCAGCTCCGCGATCAGGTCGCCCAGGCCCGCGCTCAGGCCGACATCGTGGCCGTCCAGTTTCACTGGGGTCGGGAGTACGAGACCTTCCCCTTCAGCGCGCCGGGCCTTGCCGACGACGACCCGAGGACGGTCGGGCGCATCACCGTCGACGCCGGCGCCGATCTGGTGATTGGTAACCATCCCCACTGTGTCCAGGCCGGCGAGGTCTACCGCGGCAGGCTGATCACGTACGCGCACGGCAATTTCCTGTTCGATCAGGACTGGAGCGTCGGCACCCAGGAGAGTGTGGTGGGGCGCTACTACTTCTACGACACCACGCTGGTCGGCGTGCAGTACGTTCCCCTCCGCATCCACGACAACGCTCAACCCCAGCCGCTCGATCCTCATGCCGGCGAGGGACAGCAGATCCTCGATCGCATGCTTCACTCCGCTCGCATGCTGCTCGGCCAGGATCCGCTGGTGTACGACGGGCCGGGGCGCAACGACGCGTGCCCGTGAGCGGCCCACGGGCAGCGGCGCGACTAGAATGCTTCACCCACGAGGAGGTGCCCTGTGCCGATCTCAGAATCGCCCGCTCACCGGGTCGAGGACTTCCATTTCGGCGCGGCCGTGTACAGCAGCGACGGCGAGAACATCGGTGAGCTGCGCCGGCTGATCGTCGACCAGGACACCATGGAGCTGCACGCCATCGTGGCGCAGGAGACCAGGCGTTTCTCGGGCCACCACCTGGCCGCGGAGGCCCTCGTCGAGGACGACCTGGCGATCCCGACCACGACCCTGAGGAGCGTCACCCGTGAGCGGATCGACGTGGTCCTGTCCACCAGCGAGCTGCGACACCTCCATCCCTACCTCTCCTACCGGACGGCGCCGCTCACCGGCGGCGATGTCGGGAAGGAGGCTCTGGTGCTGCTCGGTGCCAGCGTCGGATACATCCCGCGGCTCATCGAACGGCATGCCAGGCATCCCGGTGAGCTCGAGGTGAGGCCGGGCGAGAACGTGATGCTGGGCCGGACCGGGCGCAGGCTCGGCACCGTGCGTGACGTGCTCGTCGACGCCGGCGAGCTGATCGGGATCGTCATGCATCCCGACGGCTTCTTCAAGGAGGACGTGGTCCTCCAGGTCCGCTTTCTCGACCGCAGCGACGACCTCGCCCTCTTCGCCCATCTGACCGAGGAGGACCTGAAGCACCTGGAGCCGTTCCACCCCTGACCTCGGGGCGAGGGCTCCGCGCAAGGCGGGGCACGGAGGATCACCATGCCGGTCGACGTCGAGAGGGGAGCGGCGGCGGTGTTGGCAGCCTGCCGGCAGCTCACCCAACTGCTGCGCTCGGCGCGCACTCCCTCGGCGGGCGCCATCGGGTCCTGGACGGTGGCCGAGACGGCGGCGCACGTCACCGAGATCATCGACGTCGAGACGGCGATGGTCGAGGGTCGTGGGGCGCCGGCGCCGGATCTCGACATCGCCGCCTTCAACGCCGCGCACCTTCAGGCCTACCTCGACTCCGAGGCGGCCGCGGGACTGTCCGCGTGCTTCGATGTCCGCGTCCGCGGCGGCTCGCGCCACTACTACGTGATCGATCACGAGTCGTTGACGATCGAGGCGCCCTCGGAGCGCAGGGTTGACTGTCACGTGTCGGCCGATCCCGCCGCCTTCCTGCTCGCCGGGTACCGCCGCGTCGGGCAGTGGGGGCCGGCGCTTCGCGGCCAGATGATCGCCTGGGGCCGGCGACCGTGGCTCGCGCTGCGGCTGATCTCCCTGCTGAAGAACCCCTGACCCGCGCGCGCCGCCTCCACCACACCGCGCTGGCCGCCTACTGGTTCGGCCTCTACGCCCTCTTCACTCCGGTCGGCGCGAACCTCGCCCCGTCGCAGATCTCAGACCTGGTGACCCACGATCGCCAGCCGATGGCGCAGGGCTTGCTGTTGGCCGCGGGCGCAGTCTTCGCTGTGACCGTGCCGCCCCTGGTCGGGGCGTGGTCGGACCGCCTCACCACGCCGTGGGGCAGGCGCCGCCCGATCATGGTCGCCGGGACCGTCGGCACCGTGGTCAGCCTGGGAGTGATGGCCACGGCCAGGTCGTATCCTCAACTGCTGCTCGGCTACGTTCTGGTCCAATTCTGCAGTAACGCCGGAGCCGCAGCCTACAGTGCGCTCATCCCCGACGTGGTCCCCGCCCACGAGGTCGGCAACGCCAGCGGGATGCTCTCCGTCATGCTGCTCCTGGGCAGCGCCGCCGGTCTGGGGGCCAACGTCCTGCTGAGCACCAAGGCGACGTACTCGGTGATCGGCCTGCTGCTGGTCGTCTCCATGGTACCGGCGCTATGGGCGGCCGCCGGCGAGGGGATCAACGCGCCGTCGCCGCCGCGGATTGCTGCCCGGTGGGGGAGGCGGATCAAGGACTTCCTCGGCCCCATGCTGCGGGGGGACTTCGGATGGGTGGTGCTGACCCGGCTGATGGTCACCGCCGGGATCAGCGCGGTCTCGCCGTTCACCCAGTACTTCTTCAGAGACGTGGCCCACGTGGCTCACCCGGAGAAGTTCAACGCCGTCTGGCTGCTGCTGGTGCTGGCCCTGGCCATGCCCGGTGGGCTGCTGGGCGGCCGGCTCTCGGACCGCCAGGGTCGCAAGCGATTCGTCTATGCCAGCGGTGGCATCCAGGCGGCGGTGGCGATCGCGTTCATCGCCCTCTACCCGTCCGCGCTTGCGCTGGTGCTGATCATGGGAGGGGTCTACGGCATCGGTTACGGGCTCTACACGGCGGTGGACTGGGCGCTGGCGGTGGACACCCTCCCCGACCGCGGCGCCGGCGCAAAGGACATGGGCCTGTTCCACGTCGCTCTATCCCTGCCCGGAAGCATCGTGCCGGCCATCGCGGGCTACGTGCTCGGTGCCGTCAACGGGCCGTCGGGCACCGGCGGCTACCGGGTCGTCTTCGGCAGCGCGGCGGTCTTCTTCGTGCTCGGCACGGTGTTCGTCAGCCGGATCCGCTCGGTCCGCTGAGACCGCTCTTGCTCACCGCCCTTGGAGCAGCTCGAGCGCCCTCGTCAGCGCCGAGAGGTGGGCGGTCTCGGCCCGGACCAGCAGCTCGAACCATTCCGCCACCTCGACCATTCCCTCCTCGCGGGCGGTGGCCGCGAACGACGGATACAGCTGCGCCTGGTCGTGGGTCTCGCTCTCGATGGCGCTGCGCAGGGTGGCGGCGACGTCGGACAGCAGGGTGCCGGTCATCGGGTCGCCGGTCTCCTCGAGAAACTCCAGGTGACCAAAGGCGTGGCCCGTCTCTCCCTCGGCCACGTCGCGGAAGAGACGGGCCACGTCGGCGTGCCCCTCCACGTCGGCGCGGCGGGCGAAGTAGAGGAAGCGCCGGTTGTTCTGAGCCTCCCGCGCGAAGGCCTCCAGCAGGTTGCGCTCCGTTTGGCTGCCCTTCAGACGCGGCATCGGTCGGTGCCTCCTCGGTCAAACGGTCAGCGTGGTCCCGGCCCCCGAGTAGCGGGCCGAGCCGGCAGCCGCGAGGTGCGGCCGCCGGCTGCGCATATGTTTTCAGAACGTGGGAAGGATGACCCGCTTGAAGTTGGCGTTGGTGACCTCGGCGAACGACCCGTAGAGCATGGCGACCGCGGTGGCGATGCCCAGATAGCCGCCGATGTGGTGGAGCGTCTCCCCCCGGCTGCCGATGGCGGGGTTGGCCCACTCACCCGCTGCCAGCATGAAGAAGGTGAGGGTCAGCAGGACGAACACGAGGGTCATCGCCCTGCCCGAGCTCAGCGACGCCAGCAGCATGTAGCTGGTGAAGATGCCCCAGGCGAGCAGGTAGAGACCGAGGAACTGGCTCGCCACCCCTGCGCCCCCGGCGGCGCTGATACCGCCGAGATAGAAGTTGACGAGGAGATAGAAGCTGATCCAGAAGGCCCCGTAGCTGGTGAATGCTGTGGCTACGAAGGTGGTGCCACGGCGGAACGCCCACATGCCGGCCAGTCCCAGGGCGACGCCTCCCAAGGGGATGGCGAGCGCCAGCACTCCGGTGGTGGCGGCGGCGCCGATCCAACCGGAGTAGACGGCTGACAGACACAGGATGGTGATGCCGAAGGCGGCCAGCCCCAGTGGTGCGGGATCGGCGATCACCATCGCCGGCACCGCCCCCATCGGGGCTGAGACAGTGGGGGCGGCGCGCTCTGGGTGGGCCGAGAGTCGTCCGGCGACTTGAGTCATGGCGGTCTTGCAACCTCCTCCAACACGGTGACGCCACAGCGGCGTCCACCAACCGGTACAAGCTCGGATGGTGGGTTCGGTTACGAGTTCCTCGAGGCCACGTCTGGCGCACGGCGATGCAGCTCACTGACCACATCGCATCCGCCGGGGTGGTGGTGTCCCCTGGGCAGGTCCTGGTTCGGCTGTGACCCGGGCGTGCAAGAACGGCCGGACGGCTTCGTTAGCGTTGGTCACATGGTGTTCGCCGCGTCTGCCCCGTGCCATCCCGACCGCCACTGCGCCTGCGGCCGCTGCTACAGCCCGGGATCGGTGGTCGGAGACTGGCTTCGCGGGCGCCTGGGCAGGCTCGGGAGGGGATTGGGGCGGCGGCTGTTCGGGTGGCGCCACCGCTACGCCGAGGACGGCGGCCTGCTCGTTCCCGAGTGGGTGATCGAGGCCTTCTCGACCCCGGAGCGCTGACCACCGGTCGCCTCACCGGCGGTCCCAGCGTCTAGACTGCCCGCCATGATGATTGCGTCCATGCTCGGTGCCAAGCACATCGCCCTCTACGTCGTCATCCTCCTCGTGATCGTGCTCGGCGTGGCCGCGTACGCCCGGATGGCGGCGCGTCAGTAACTCCCCCGGCGACCTGGTCCTCCCCGAGGCTCAGTAGCCCCCGCCTCCCGATGTCGATGTGGTCGCCGGTGCCTGCCCGCCGCCGCTGCCCACCACGATCTGCCCCTGCATCTGGCTGGGGTGATACTTGCAGTGGAAGGAGACCGTTCCCGACTGCGGAGCGGTGAAGCTCGCGGTCTTGGTGGCGCCTGCATCGGCCTCGACCTCGGTGTTGACCGCGGACGCGGTGAAGGAGTGCTCGGTGGTGCCGTCGTTCTTGAAGGTGACGGTCACCTGGGCGCCGGGGCTGACGTTGAGCGAGGTCGGGCTGAAGCTGAAGTTGCGAGCCGTCAGCTGCAGCGTCTCGCCGCCGCCGCCGCTGGAGGAGCTGCTGCCACCGCAGGCGATGAGCGCCACCCCCGCCGCGATGGTCAGCGCCCCCGCGCGATACCCCCTCCGGTCGAGCCAGCACCGCATCATCACCTGACTCCCTCCTTCTGCACGCTGCGTGTTGCGGTCGCGCCACCCCTCTGGGGGGATACCCCAGACGGTTACACGGCCCGGTCCTGGCATCCTGGTCCGGTGTCACGGGGCGCCGTACCATCCAGGTCCCGAGATTGGACCATGATCACGGAGGTCAGACGGTGACGGCAGCGGCAGGTAGCGGATTGCGGCCGGCTCGCGCCGCTCCGATCGATCTCGCCGCCCGGCGACTGGTCCTGCGGGCCCTGGCCCATATCGGCGCCGGCGAGCTGATTATCGTTGAGGGGTCACAGCGTCACCGCTTCGGCACCGGCGGTGACGCCGGCCGGCTCCGGGCCACGGTGCTGGTCCACTCCCCGCATTTCTACCGTGGCCTGCTCGGTGGCAGCCTCGGTGCCGCCCGCTCCTACATCGCCGGTGACTGGGACTGCGACGACCTGGTCGCCCTGACCCGGATCGCCTCGCTCAACATGGATGCCGTTGACCGCTGGGGCAGTCGGGCTGCGCCGCTGGTCGACCCCGCCCGGCGCGCGGTGCGCTGGTTCGGTCGCAACACCCGGCGGCGCAGCCGCGATAACGTCAGCCGTCACTACGACCTCAGCGACGACCTGTTTGCGCTGATGCTCGACGACACCATGGCGTACTCGTGCGCGGTCTTCGAGTCGCCCGGAGCCTCGCTGCGCGACGCCTCCGTGGCCAAGTTCGAGCGCGTCTGCGACAAGCTGGACCTGGGCCCTGGCGACGAGGTCCTGGAGATCGGCAGCGGATGGGGTGGCTTCGCGATCCACGCGGCGACCCGGTACGGATGCCGGGTCACCACCACCACGGTCTCGCGCGATCAGCATCGGCTCGCGACCGAACGGGTCCGCGTCGCCGGTCTCGCAGACCGGGTGACGGTGCTGCTCAGCGACTATCGTGATCTGCACGGCCGCTTCGACAAGCTGGTGTCCATCGAGATGATCGAGGCGGTGGGATGGCAGTACTTCGACGCCTTCTTCGCCCGCTGCAGCCGGCTGCTTCGGCCCAAGGGCGCCATGCTCGTCCAGGCGATCACCATCGCTCACCGGCTGTACCTCAGCGGGCGGAGCTCGGCCGGCTTCACCAACACGGTGATCTTTCCCGGTGGCTGCCTGCCGTCGATCGAGGCCATGGTGGGGTCGACCGCTCGGGTCACCGACCTGCGACTGGTGCATCTCGAGGACATCACCCCCCACTACCCCGAGACGCTGCGGTGGTGGCGGGAGAACCTCGTCGCCCGGCGGGAGGCGGTGATGTCGCTCGGCTTCGACGAGCGCTTCTGGCGCACCTGGATGCTCTATCTCTCGTACTGCGAGGGCGCCTTCCGGGAGCGTCGCATCCACGACGCGCAGCTGCTCTTCGCCAAACCCGGCTTTCGCGCCGAGCAGCGGCTGGTGCGGCCGTCTCGCGACGGCAGGTCCGTGTTCGCGACCGAGGACCACCGCGTCGCCGCCGGCGCCGCCTCGTGATGACCGAAGGCGGGCCGCCTTGATCGGCACCGCGGTGCGCGAGGTGGTGCGAGGTGAGCGGCTCCGTCGCTGACGACGCAGCCGCTCAGTGGCTGACGCTCGGCGCCGGCGGGATGACGCTCAGGGGCGCCCGGCGCCGCACCGGGAAGAGGGCGGCGAGCCCGGCCGGGGCGCTCAGGCCGCTGTCCTCGAAACGATCGAGGATGTGGGGACGCACCCCGGTGGGCTTGAGGGTGCCGATGATCGCACCAGACTCGTCGGTGCCGGCGGCGGCGAAGGTGAAGATGTCCTGCATGGTGATGGTCTCGCCCTCCATGCCAAGCACCTCGCAGATCGCCACCACCCGCCGCGATCCGTCCTTGAGCCGGGCGAGCTGCACCACCAGGTCGAGGGCCGACGCGAGCTGCTGCCGGATGGCGCGAACCGGCAGCTCGAGGCCCGCCATCAACACCATCGTCTCCAGTCGCGCCATGCAGTCGCGGGGGCTGTTGGCGTGAACCGTGGTCAGCGAACCATCGTGCCCGGTGTTCATCGCCTGCAGCATGTCCAGCGCCTCGCCGCCGCGGCACTCGCCGACGACGATGCGATCGGGACGCATCCGCAGCGAGTGGATGACCAGGTCGCGGATGCTGATCCGCCCGCTGCCGTCGTTGTCGGCCGGTCGGCCCTCCAACGAGCACACGTGAGCCTGTCGCAGGCGCAGCTCGGCGGCATCCTCGATGGTGACGATCCGCTCCCAGTGGGGGATGAAGCTGGAACAGACGTTGAGCAGGGTGGTCTTGCCGGTGCCGGTGCCGCCGCTGATCACGATGTTGCCGCGCACCACCACGCACGCCTCGATGAAGGCGGCAGCCTCGTGGCCGAGGGTGCCGAATCTGATCAGATCCTCGACGGTGAAGGGAGCCCGGCCGAACTTGCGGATGGTGAGCAGCGGTCCGTTGAGGGCCACCGGTGCCAGGCTCACCGCGACCCGGGAGCCGTCGAGCAGGCGCGCATCGCAGATCGGCTGGCGGCTGTCGACCCGGCGACCGACGGCGCTGACGATGAACTCGATGACGCGCAGCAGCTCCTCGCGACTCGCGAAGTGCACCTCGGTGAGTCGGATGCGGCCACCCTCCTCGACGTACACCGCATCGGGTCCGTTCACCATGATCTCGGTGAGACCATCGTCCTCGATCAGCGGGCGCAGCGGGCCGAGCGCCCGCAGATACGACTCCAGCCCCGCGTCCGGCGCTCCGGCAAGCGGTTGAGTGTCAGGCAGATAGGCGGGCGCGGTCATGGTTGAGTCCTTTGTGACGTCAGGCGCTCAGGCTCGAGCTCAGGTGGCCGGCGACGCTGCGCAGTGACAGACGCCAGGTCAGCGGCGCCAGCAGCTCCGCGGGAAGATCGGCGGCGTTGACCGGGCGCCCGAGGGCATATCCCTGTCCGAGGCACACGCCGAGCTCGGCCATCGCCTCCAGCTCCTCGTTGCCCTCGATGCCCTCGGCGATCGGTTCCGATCCGCTGGCGGCGGCGAAGGCGACGATGCCGCGGATCACCGAGCGGGCGGCGGGGACATGGTGGCGGCGCACCAGCCGGCTGGAGATCTTGATGAACTCGGGCGCCGCCGCCGCCAGCAGCTCGAAGGTGGAATGCCCCTCGCCCACGTCGTCGAGGGCGAAGCGGAAGCCCTCGGCGCGGTAGGCGGCCACCACCGTCTCCAGCCGGCTGACGTCGCGCACCGCCTCGCGCTCGGTGATCTCGAGGACGATGTCCTCGGCGCGCCTCCCCGACCAGCGGAGCAGCAGCATCATCTGGTCGATGTCGTGCAGCGGGTCGAGCAGGGCCGAGACGCCGACGTTGAGGAACAGCAGGGTGTCGGCGGGGAGGCGGTTGCTCGGCTGCAGCGCGACGCGGCGGCAGAGCCAGTCGAGGTGCGGCGACAGCCCCAGGCGTTGGGCGGCGGCGAAGAGCCGCTCGACGCTGGTGTCAGGATCGCTGTTGGCGGGCCGGGCCAGCGCCTCGTAGCCGAACGCGGCGCCGTCGTAGAGCCGGACCACCGGCTGAAAGACGGCGACGACCTGGCGGGTGAGCAGCATCTCCTCGAGCAGCGTGTCCCACTGCAGGATCTCGGTGCGCGCATCGCTGGTCGCCTGGTCGGGGAATCGCACGCAGTTCCGTCCCGCCCGCTTGGCGTCGTAGAGCGCCAGGTCGGCGGCGTCCCACACCGACTTGGGATGCTCGTCGCCCTCGGTCCAGGCGCAGCCGATGCTGATGCTTCCGAGCCCGTTGGGGGTCGGTACCCCCTGCATCACCGCGCAGAGGCGCTCGGCCACCGCCACCGCCTCGGCCTGGCCGGCACCGGGAAGCAGCGCGACGAACTCGTCGCCGCCGGTGCGGGCGGCGACGTCGCCCTCCCGCAGACCGTCGCGCAGCACGTCGGCGACCGACCGCAGTGTCGCATCGCCGGCCTCGTGTCCGTAGGTGTCGTTGATCACCTTGAGGTTGTCGACGTCGATGGCCAGAACGGCCACGGGGAGGCCGGCGACCGCCTCGAGGCGCTGGTCGATCTCGCGGCGATTGGCGAGGCCGGTGAGATGGTCGCGGGTGGCGATCGCCTGGAGGCGGCCGTAGTTGTCGGCGTTGGCCAGCGCCAGGCTGGCCAGATGCGCGACTCCCGACAACATCCGCACTCCGGCGGCCGAGACGACGTCCTCATCAGGGACGCACAGCGCCAGCACGCCGGCCATCAGCACCCCGCTGCGCAGCGGCGCGTAGGCCGCCACCGCGTAGCCTGCCTTGCGCATCGAAGCGTCGTACCCGGTGCCGATCAGTGGGGCGGAGATGGCGGTGCCGTTGCCCAGCAGCGTCCGCAGCGTCGCCGTCGGAGCGAGGCGGAAGGTCTTCCCCATGCGGGAGGCGCCACCACCGTTGTCGTGCTCGGCGACCACGGTGCACCGCCCGTTGCGGACCTCGAGGATCTGGGCACGGGCGCCGACGTCCGGCACGATCTCGGCGGCATAGCGCGCCGCCGTCTGCAGGATGGCCTGGCGGTCGAGCGACACCGAGAGCGCCTCGGCGGCCTCCTGCATCAGGGTCAGCTCGCGGACCCGATCGTTCTCGGCCCGCCGAGAGTCGAGCTCAGCAGCGACCGAGTGACGGTAGAGGGTGAGCTGTCCCAGGAGCAGGGCGCAGGCCGGCAGCCACCGCACCATGGTGAGGACGTACCAGGCGGGGCTGTAGGTCGTCTCGACCCAGGGCGCCGCCAGCGCCTCGGCGGTGAGGAAGATCAGAGCGGCGATGGTGCCGCCCAGGCTGCGTTCGTCCGGAAAGCTGTGCGCCAGGATGCGCTGCACCGCGATCAGCCCGGGGATCAGGGCGACGCTGAAGAGGATGCGGTCGCCGACGCCCGCGGTCGTGGCGTGCACTCCCAGCCAGGCCCCGATGGTGTACGGGATGGCAGCAATAGCGCCGGCGCCGAGCGCCGCGGCGGCGCCGGCTCCCAGCACCGTCCGGCGCGGCCGGCTCACCGGGTGTCCCTGTTGCAGCAGCGCCCAGAGCACCAGCGCCGGGGTGCCGATGTGGGCGAGATGGAAGGCGAGCCCGGTACCCAGCGGGGTGGTCGTGGCCGGGCCGCCGGGCAGCACTCCGGGGAAGGTGAGCATCGGCGACACCCACAGGACCGCGCTCCCCAGACAGGCGTTGGCGATGGGGAGCGCCCGGCTGTGGCGGCGGCTGAGGGCGTCGGCGTAGCCGAGGGTGGCGGCGACCACCAGGGTGGCGATGACCAGGGCGTCGACGACCGGGACGAACCAGGTGAGGGCGACTCCCCGCTGGGGGAACAGCAGGGCGCTCAGCGCCAGGACGCAGCCGAGCGCCAGTGCGCTGGCCATCGACGCGGCCAGAGCCCCCCGCGGGATCGAGGCGCTCGCCGAGATCGCCGGCGATCGCCGCGTGGAGGGCAGCGACGCGTGGCGACGCGTTCCGTCTTCAGCGTGGGCGATGGCGACCTTCCCCCGTCGGATCCAACTCAGGAATCATCTCGGGGTGGTGCGTCAAAGCTCACGTCGAGCCGGTAAATATCGGTTCACCACCGATGGTGAATCGGGAACGACTGGCAGATCGCGTTCGGCAGCCTGCGCGGCGATTCAGCCGAAGGCGGTCATCCCCACCACCGCCTGGTTGAGCGGACGGCCGCCCATGCTGCCCAGGAACGGTGCGTTGCCGAAGGCGAAGATGCCGCCGTCGCTGGCCACCATGCGGTAGCCGGCGCCGCCGCTGGCCGACGCCATCCCGTTGATCGGGGCGTTGAGCCGATGGCCACCCATGCTGCCGAAGAACGGTGCGTTGCCGAAGGCGAAGACGCCGCCGTCGGTCGCCACCATCCAGTAGCCGGCGCTGCCGTTGCCGGCCATGGCGATCACCGCAGCGTTGAGCCGGCTGGCGCCCATCGACCCGTAGAAGGGTGCGTCGCCGAAGGCGAAGATGCCCCCGTCGCTGGCGACCATCCAGTAGCCGCGGCCACTGGGGGTGGCGGTCATGCCGACGATGGGACGGGCCAGCGGGTGGGCACCCATGCTGCCCAGGAACGGCGCGTCACCGAAGGCGAAGATGCCGCCGTCGCTCGCCACCAGCCAGTACCCGCTTCCGCTGGGGGTTGCGGCCATGCCGACGATCGGCTGCGCCAGCCGCAAGGCGCCGGTGCTGCCATGGAAGGCCGCGTCACCGAAGGAGAAGATGCCGCCATCGGCGGCGACCATCCAGTAGCCGCCGGAGTCGGCGGTGTGCGCCAGGCTCACGATCGGCTGGTTGAGTCGCCGGCCACCCATGCTGCCGTAGTAGGGGGCGTCGCCGAAGGCGAAGACGCCCCCGTCACGGGCGACCATCCAGTAGCCGTGGCTGCCAGGTGGTGGAGGTGGCGCGGGCGGCGCCGGCGAGAACGCCGGCATGGTGGTGCCGCTCCGCAGCATGCTGCCGTGGAAGGTCGGCCAGGCGCCCGCGGGGATGGCGGCGCCGCCCGTGCCCGGGATGGGGAATGCCGCCGCCTGCCAGTGGGTCTCGCCGGCGGGATCGCCGGTTGTCGCCTGCAGCGTGACCACCACGCTGAGGTGACCGTTGCCGAGGTCGGCGATCAGCGGCGCGCAGAAGCCGGCCCCGCCGATCCCCGAGTTCGGGAGATAGATGTCCACAATCACCTGCCCGGCGCCACTGAGGCCATAGAGGTGGATGCCCGCCGCCACCCAGACACCGTTGCGACCGCTGCCGTCGACCGGGCCGATGGTGGGGCTGGAGAGCAGGGCACCGTTGTTGGCGTTGAACGGCCATCCCGGCAGCGGGTGCCCAGCGGCGTCCCAGGCGTAGACGGTCCCGTCCTCGCTGTTCTCGACCACCTCGCGCCCGCCGTTGCCGAACAGGTCACCGACCGCCGGGGAGCCGAAGTTGCGCCCCCCGGTGGGCTGCGCCCAGCCGGCGGCGCTGCTCCCGTCCTGCCTCCAGACGTTGACCTGCTGCCCCGCCGGGGTTGGGTAGTAATGGCCAGATCCGGCCACGACATCGACGACGGCGTCGCCGCCGAGGACGTCGGCGGCGGTCGATGCCCAGGGCACCTGGTCGGTGGTGTGCGGCCAGCCCGGCACCTGCGAGCCGTCGGGTCGGAACGCCCAGTAGACCCCACCGTTGTGGTTGGCGGGCCCGGGCTCGCCGGCGCTGCTGTCCGAACCCACCACGATGTCGAGCTGTCCGGTGTGCTCGAGATCGATCAGGGTGGGCGTGTCCCAGGCCGTGTCCCACAGGTTGATGGGAAAGCCGGCCAGCACCGCTCCGTTCTTGGTCCAGGCCCAGATCTCGTGGTCCCAGGAGCTGGCCACCAATTCCCGTCCGCCATCGTGGAAGAGGTCGCCGACGGCCACCGACGAGAAGAAGCCGGGGAGGAAGTCGGGAGCCGGTGTGGGTGGGTTCTGCGGCCACCCCGGGTAGTTGCGGCCGTCCGGATACCAGACCGACACCGTGCCCCCCTCGGAGGTGGCGATCACCTCCAGCCTGCCGTTGCCGTCGAGGTCGGCCAGGCTGACGCTGGCGTGCACCGGGCCGCCGCCGCCGGAGCGGGGCCACCCCGGAAGCGGCGCGCCGGTGGCGGCGAACCACGCGTGCACGTTGCCGCTGGGAAAGCCGGCCACCACCTCGCGGCGACCGTCGCCGAAGAGGTCGCCGAGGGCGGGGCTGCCGTAGGGCTGCGGCGCGGGCGAGCCCGACGGAGCGGCGCCGCCGACGGTCTGCACCCAGCTGGCGGTCGGAGACGCCGCGGCCGCCGCGGGCAGAGGTCGACCCGCCCACTGGGTGAGTGTGAGCACGGTGAACAAGGAGACGGCGAACGCAGCGGCACGGTGCACGGGGGGCCTCGGTCTGACTGGAGTGTCGTTCCAGCCTATCCAGGCTGGAACAGCACTCAGTGACCGACCGGTGACGCTACGGCATCGGTCGCCGCCGCCCGAGCACCCGCCGTGTCGCCAGTCCCACCGCGGCGGCGACGGTGGTCACCATCAGCACTGCCAGGGCAATCAGTCCGGCCGACGGGCGTGCCTGCGGCGCGTACGGTCCCGACGCCGCTCCAGGCTCGGCGACGGCGCCCGGCCGGCCGGCGAAGGACGCGAGCTGGATGGTGCCGGAGCCGGTCACCCCCAGGTCGTAGTCGACCTTCGGGCTGGGCGCGTCGAGCGCGAGGTAGGTCAGCCAGCCGGTGCTCGGAACCCAGCCCATGTGCCGGTCGCGGGAGAGGTCGCGGTACAGCGCGGCGTTCATCGGACGCTGGTCTCGCACCACGAACCCGGGCGCGCCGGGCAGGGTGTCGCCGACCGACGAGCTGCCGATGCCGAAGATGCTCCACTCCTCACCGGTGGTGAGCCGCTGGTCGGTCAGCAGGTAGAGGTCGGCGTTGACCGGATCCTGGGCGTTGGCGAGCACCTCCAGCGGTACCCACAGATGCGGGGTGGGCATGGTGATCAGCACCGGAGTGCCGTCGCCCTCGAATCGCCCCAGCCTGCGGGCCGACTCGACGTCGTAGCGCGCCGCCATGAAGATCGGGCTCGCCTGCGCGTACATCAGGATGTGAGCCCGGGTCTCGTCGGGAAGGGTGAACCCGTTGGTGCGGCACCAGTCGATCACCGCCTGGCCGCTGCCCTTGAGCACGGTGATGTCGAGCGCCTCGACGGTGGTCTGCTGGAGGACCACCGCCTGTGCCGGAGCAGCGCCCGCCTTCCCCGCGCCCGCCACGCTCAATGCGTCGAACTGGATCGGATGGGTCTCGCGGAACAGCCGCTGCAGCGTCCAGCCGCCGCCCGATTCCACCTTGGTGGGAACCGCCGGAAGCGGGACGATCCAGCCGAGCGAGCCCCAGACCACGCCCTGGTAGGTAAAGCTGGTCATGTAGCGCTCGACCCCGTCGTGCCAGGCGACGAAGGTGGTGGCCCGGGCGAGGCGCACCGCGCCGTTGGGCGCGACCAGGCCGCCGCATGCGGCCGCGGGGATCGCCTGGGCAGCGGCGATGGCGACGGCGAGGGCGCCGCCGGCGAGCAGACGACGGAGCATGACTCGGTCCTCCTCGCGCCCCCGGAGCGGGGCGTCACCGCCTGAGACGCTGCTGCCGCCGCCGAGGTTCCCGCGAGGGCCGCGCTACCATCGCGCCGCCGGCGGAGGGCCAACCACGGAGAGAACCGAGATCGGCGAATCGTCGCGTCGTGCCGGGATGGAGCGGCCGCACCGCCTCGACCGGTGGGCGGTGGCCCCGGTCCCGGTGGTGCTGCACGATGCGTGAGCAGCCGGTCGAGGAGGCGGTGGCCGCGGCGCGCGCCGCGACGCCGGTGGTGCGCGCCGCCGGCGGCGTGATCTGCGATGGCGACGGTGGCGTGGTGCGGGTCGCGGTGGTGCACCGTCCCGCCTATGACGACTGGACCCTTCCCAAGGGAAAGCTCGAGGCCGGCGAGCGGCTGGAGACGGCGGCGTTGCGCGAGGTCGAGGAGGAGACCGGGCTGCGATGCCTGATCGACCGCTGCCTGGGGACGCTCGCCTACCTCGACCGGCGCGGCCGCGACAAGGTCGTCTGGTACTGGTCGATGCGAGTCATCTCGGGCAGCTTCGCTCCCACGCGCGAGGTCGATGAGCTGCGCTGGCTGGCGGCGGCCGACGCCGCAGCGCTGCTCAGCTACGCGCACGACCGCGTGCTGATCACCAGGGCGACGGCGCCATGACCGCGGCTGCCGGTGGCGACGCGATCGTCTACGTCATCCGTCACGCCGACGCCGGCGACCGCGCCGTCTGGCGGGGTGACGACCGCCTGCGTCCCCTGTCTCGGCGCGGGGTCGAGGAGGCGAGGGCGCTGGTGCGCATGCTCGAGGGACGGCCGCTGAGCGCGGTGCTCTCAAGCCCCTATGTCCGCTGCCGGCAGACGGTCGAGCCGCTGGCCGCGGCCACGGGCCTGCCGGTGGAGGACAGCGATGCGCTCGCCGAGGGTGCCGGCCCCGACGGGTTGATCGACGCCGGCACGGCGCGCGGCGCCGCGGCGCTCTGCTCCCACGCCGATGTCATCGGCACGCTGGTCGGGCGGCTGGTCGAGCGGGGAGTCGTCGCCGCGGCCGAGGCGCGGTGGGAGAAGGGGTCGGTGTGGGTTTTGGAGTCTTCTCGGGGCGAGGTGACGGGGGCTGCCTACCTGCCACCCGGCTGAGGACCGTCCGGTTGGTTCGGTTCCAGGCTCGGGAGGTTTACTTCGAGCGGTCCGCCGGTCACCATGAGCGCGAAAGGGGGCGAGCGCATCGAGTAGACCGAGGGTCGCCATGGCTGACGGCACGGTGCTCGTCGTCGAGGATGACGACGCGTTGCGGCGGTTGCTCTGTGAGGCGCTGTACGCCCGGGGCGTCGAGGTCTCCGGGGTCCCAGGAGGAACCGAGGCCCTGGAGCTGCTGCCGGATGTCCGACCGGAGGTGATCGTCACCGATCTGCTGATGCCCGGGATGATGGGGACGCGGCTGATCGAGGTGCTGCGTGCCGACGGGGAGCACGCCGACACACCGATCGTGGTCTTCTCGGGGTTCTCGCTGGAGGTGATGGGCGGCGCACCCGGCGATGGCATCCACTACGTGCCCAAGAGTGTGGACGGTGTGGCCCGCGTGGTCGAGCTCGTCGCCGAGCTCGTGGGGGTCGATCGTCGCACCAGCAGCAACGTCGAGCGCTGACAGCGATACGGACCACGGGCTTCGACCGGCAACGCTGACAACACGGTCGTCGCCGACGCGCTAGCGCGAAGCGACTTGCGTGAAGCGTGCTGGTCGGGAAGGCGAGATTCGAACTCGCGACCTCACGGTCCCGAACCGTGCACTCTAACCTGGCTGAGCTACTTCCCGAGGCGCGCATTCTAGCGCCGCCGAGCTGATGCTCGGCACCGCCTCGAGCTCGAGCGGCGAGGCGCGCAATCAGTCGGGGAGCCGCGACTCAGCGGCGCTGCGGACCCGAGCTCGCGTGGGTGCCAGCGGACGTCGGCCGAGCATCAGCCAGCCAGTCTTGCCTCGACGGTCGCGGCGCGGTGACGCGGGGATGGCGATGACGGCAAGGGAGCCGCGTTTCTGGGCACCCGGCCATAGGCTTGGCTGGTGGCTAGCTGGCGACCGCGGGTCTCTGTCGTCATCCCCGTGCTCGACGAGGAGCGCTACCTCCGGCGCTGCCTCGCGTCGGTTGCTGCGCAGACCTATCCCGGCGAGCTGATCGAGGTCATCGTCGCGGACGGCAGGTCGTCCGATGCCACCCACGACATCGTCCGCGCCGTCGCCTCCGACGACCCGCGCATCCGGCTCGTCGACAATCCTCGACGGACGCAGGCCGCCGGGCTCAACGTCGCGATCGCTGCATCGTCGGGCGAGGTGATCGCGCGTCTCGACGGTCATGCCGCATGGTCGCCGCAGCACATCGAGCGCTGCGTTGAGATCCTCGAGCGGACCGGCGCAGACAACGTCGGTGGAACGATGGCGATGGTTGGCGAGGGTGCGGTCGGCACGGCGTTCGCCCTGGCGACGCGCTCGCGTTTCGGCGTCGGTGGCGCAACCTATCGCTACGCCGAACGCGAATGCGAGGTCGATACGGTGTGGCTGGGCTGCTTCCGTCGAACAGCTCTCGACAGGGTCGGCCCGTTCGACGAGCGCTTCCCACCGCATGAGGACTACGAGCTCAATCACAGGCTGCGCACCTCGGGCGGGCGCATCGTCTTCTCCCCGGCGATCCCCACCACCTACTGGCCGCGAACCTCATGGCGCGCCATCGGGCGGCAGTACTTCCGCTACGGTCGAGGAAAGGTTCGCGTTGCCCGGCATCACCCCGGTGTCGTCCGCCCCCACCACCTCGCCCCTCCGACGCTCGTCGCCGGGTGCGCGGTGGCGGCGGCGGCCTCGCTGCATTCCCACCGCGGCCGGGCGCTCACGGTAGGACTCGCCGCCGCCTACGCGGCGCAATGCGTGGTGGCCGCTCACCGAGTCTCCCGCGGGACGGTCGCACCGGTTCGGCGCCGGGTGCCCCTCGTGCTGGGGCTCTTGCATCTCGCCTGGGGGACCGGATTCTGGGCGGGCGTCGCCGAGACGCTGCTTCCGGCCCGGCGGCGTTCATGAACCGATCCGCGCTGCGCCGGCACATCGTGCGCGGCACGGCAGCGACGTTTGCGGGCAACGCGTGGGCAATGGTCGTTTCGCTCATCACCCTTCCGGTCCTCCTGCACTCTCTGGGGGCGGAGCAGTTCGGCCTGTGGGCGCTGATCCAGACACTCTCCGCGGTCACGGGGTGGGCCTCTCTCGTGCACGCCGGCCCCGGCACCGCGGTGACCCGAGCCGTCGCCGCCGCCGATGGCGTCGGCGAGCGCGGCCAGCGCGGCCGGTCGCTGGGCAGCGGCATCGCGCTCCTCGCCGGCTGCGCCGTGGCGGTGGGAACGCTCCTGGCGGTGCTGGGGCCCGCCGTCCTGCCGCGAATCTTCGCGATCGGTGCAGGATATGCGGGCGAGTTCCGCACGGCGATCCTCATCTTCGCCGTGCAGGTGGCGGCAGAAGCGATGACGGAGGGCGTCGAGTCGTGTCTCGAGGGTCTGCAGCGCGTTGACCTCTCGCGCGCCATCGATGCCGTACGCCGAACATTCGCCGCCGGCCTCGCCTGCAGCGCAGCGGTCACTGGGCACGGGCTGGTCGGCGTCGCCGCGGCTGCGTGTACCGGAACCGCGATCGGCCTGGTCGCCGCCCTCGCTGTGATGGCGTGGGTGGCCCGGCGGGATCAGCTCGTGGTCTCGGTCGCGGAGATGAAGGGGCTCCTGCTTGCCAGCCGCTCCATTGCGATGCTCCGGCCGCTCGGGGTGATGGAGCGGACGCTGGATCGCCTGGTCGTGGGAATCATGCTGGGACCCGCGGCGGTGGCGGTCGTCGAGGTGGCCACGCAGGTCGCCAACGGCGCGGCCGGGATCCTGTCGGCCTCGGCCTACGCCGTGCTGCCGGCTTCCTCGTGGCTGTCGGCCCGGTCGGACGCGTCCGGCCTGCGGACCCTCCTCGTGCGCGGCACCCGCTTCTCCGCGCAGATCACCCTGCCCGTCATCGTCCTGGCAGCGATCGTCTGCGCTCCGGCGCTGCGGCTCTGGGTCGGGTCCGACGCCGCCTGGGCGCCCACTCTCGTCGCGCTCAGCACCATCGCCCTCGTGGTGCCACTGCAGGTCGGAAGCGAACTGCTGGTGGGAACCGGTCGCGCCGGAAGCGTCCTCCGCGCCGCAGCCGCCGCGCTCGCCGTCAACGTCATCGCCACCGTGGCGCTGGTCCATGTGGTCGGCGTGACCGGCGCGTTCCTCGGGACCGTGGCGGCCGAGATCGTCCTCATCCCGCTGCTCGCGGGAGCGTTCCTTGGTGTGGTCCAGCAGACACCGCTTAAGTTCGTCCGCACGGTGTTGGCTTCGACCGTCGCTCCCGTGCTCGCACTTGCCGGTGCGGCTGTCGCCATCTCCCGCCTTCCCATCGCCGACGTCGCGACCGTGGCCGCGGCGGGCGTCACCGGTGCCGGGGCGTACACGACCCTTCTGCTACTGGCCCGGGCGCGCACCGGAGCGCCGGCGCGCCCGCTCCGCCAGATGTTCAGCGAGCGCTGATCGACGCTCCCTGGTATCGGTCCGGCCGCTGATCCGCCCCTGACCGCGCGGGCGGACAGCCGTCGAAGCGGCGGTACGCCGAGGGGTGTCGGCGCATGGCCTCGACCAGCGACGGCTCGGGGGTGCGCAGCTGTGGCCGGGCATAGGGGGCCCCGAACAGGGATGTCGCCCACTCGAGCTGGACGACCAGTCGATGACCGCTCAGGACGGGCTCTCCCTTGTGGAGCGCCCGCGTGTCCGCGAGGAAGAGGGTGCCTCGAGGCCCCGAAACGCGGACGACGTCGCCGCCGAAGTGCGCGATCACCTCGGCGTCGCTGTACCGCCGATCGGCGCGGAAGCGTCGGGGCAGGGCACGGTGCGTGCCACGCACGAAGGCGTGAGGGCCGGTCTCCGTGGTGACATCCGTCAGGTAGACGAAGAGCTTGAGGAAACTCGGCCGGTCCAGGTCGAAATGGAAGAGCTGCGCGGCTCGCGACTGCGACCCGGGTCCGGGAGCCGACCACCAGCCGGCGACCAGGTCCTGGACCGGTGAGCCGCCGAGGAAGTCCTGGGCGAGGGCCAGCAGCGACTCGTCCGCAAGCAACTGCTGCATGCAGGCGGATTCGAGAAGGTCTTCCTCCGCGAGGTCGTAGCGGATGGCGCGGGGTGCCGACGGGTCGAACGGTGCGCTCGCAGCGCCGCCGTGGTGCGGGTCGACGAGGGTGCAGGTCGCGGAACGGGCATGACCGGTGATCTCATCGCACATGGCCGGTGGTAGCAGCGACGGGAGCACGGCGAGCCCATCACGCCGAAGCTCGGCGAGGAGATCGCGGCGCATCCCGGCGACGAGTCCGTCCGGCTCCGGCGGGAGCCGGAGCGGCGGCTGCTCGTGCCTGGCGCGCTCCTCGAGACGCCCTCGCGTGGACGTGGCGGGCGTGAGGAAGGACGTCCGCATGGCGCGGTACGCCAATGTGGGAGTTCGACCGTCGGCGAGGTATCGCCGCCAGCCCCACGACAGGATCGGGTCAAGCGCGACGCGCCGCAGGACCGGGCTCGCGACGACCTGCTCCATGCCCCGCGCCGCCCTTTTCGACAGGCGTGCGCCGATGCCGCGCAAGCGCGTCGTCGTCAGGCGCCTCGTGTCGGCACGGTGACCACCTCTTGCGGTGTCGAGGGCGGTGCCTTCTTGGGTCAGCGGATGCACATGCTGCCTTCCGGGGATGAGTGTGCCACGGAGTGTCGTCGGGCACGCCCTCCTGCAGGGTTACATGACCGTCACAATGGTGCGCTGACCCTGTCGACGGGGGCTCGGTCGAGTTCGACGGCGCCGTACGCTTGTAACGGAACAGCAGCGTCGTCGAGCCGGTCAGGGCTGCGCGGGCGACGAGGAGACGAGGCGATGAACGGTCGGCGACTGGTCGGCGCCGCCCTCGACAGGACCTATGCTCACCCGCGACTGCGCGTCCTGCTCCGCGAGGCGTGGGGCATCGGCCGGACCGCGGCCGTTCGCTCGGGGATGCCACACGTGCTCGAGCCGCCGGAATTCGAGGACCTGCGGCGGCTGCGGTCCGCGTTGGAGGGGACCGCGGCACGGACCGCTGATGCACCGCGGGTCCTGTTTCTCAGCATGAGGGGATGGTCCACCCACCTGATGTACGAGACCGTGCTAGCCCATGCGGTCCGCCGCCGTGGCTCCGAGCCTGTGTTCGCGACCTGTGGGGGGCGCTTGCCCATCTGCGACATCGTGCCGGGTGAGGCGGCGCCTCCGATGCCCTGTCATTCGTGCCGGCAGTACGCCACAGGCGCACTCACGGCCGGCGGCTTCGAGGCGCTCGAACTCCGCGATGTCGTCGATGTCGGCGTGGAGACGGCGCTGGCTCGGAAGCGCATCGCGCAGATTTCGACGGTTGCCCAGTGCGAGGCGTTCGAGCACGACGGGCTCGCGATCGGGCGCCTGGTCCGGGTCTCGACCGCCTGGTTCCTCAGCCGGGGCAGCCTACCGGAGGAGCCGCTCGTGCGCCGGACATACAGGCGGTTCCTTGTCAGCGGCATGGTGGTGGCCGCCGCATTCCGCCGACTCCTCGAGCAGGTGCGCCCGAGACGGGTCTTCCTGCTCAACGGCTCATTCTTCGCCGAGCGCATCCTCCGCGCGATAGCCGAGGGCGCTGGCATCCCCGTCGTCACCTACGAGAAGGGCTTCCTGCTCGACACCCTGCTCGTCACTGAAGGCGCCGCGGCATGTGACCTCGAGGTAGGTGACGCTGCGTGGCGCAGCGCCGCCACAATCTCGCTGAGCGAAGAAGAGAATCGGATGCTCGACGAATACCTCGACGAGCGGACGCGCGGCGGGCGCACCTTCGACAGCTTCTGGGTCGAGAATCGGGATGACATCGCGACGATCCGTGCCGAGCTCGCGCTCGAGCCGGGCCGCCGGCTTGCGGTCCTCTTCTCCAACATCCTGTGGGACAGCGCCGTGCAGGACAAGGAGGTGACCTTCGCCTCGATGCCCGAGTGGGTTATTGAGGCCGTCCGGTGGGTGTCACAGCGGCCCGATGTCGACCTCGTCCTCCGGCTCCATCCCGCCGAGGTGAAGCTCGCCAACCATCCGACGCGAGAGCGGATGAGCGATGTCCTGTCCGCCGCCTTCGCTGCGATGCCTGCAAACGTCAGGATCATCCAGCCGGAGAGCACGATCAGCTCTTACCGGCTGATGGAGATCGCGGACGTTGGCTTGGTCTACACGTCGACGGTGGGCCTCGAGATGGCCTGTCTAGGCCACCCGGTGGTCACGGCGGGGGCCGTGCACTATCGCGGGCGTGGGTTCACCATCGACCCCGGTGACGCGCAGACGTGGCGCGCGGCGATTGATCTCGTTCTCGACGACCCGCCCGACCCGACGGACAGGGCCGCCACGCGCGATCTTGCACGCCGCTACGCCAACCTGTTCTTCTTTCAATTTCACCAAGCGTGGTCGCTGATCCACGAGGAGGGAAGAAGCCGGCCCCGCCTCCTTGCGACCGATGCCGCGTCCATCGCTCCAGGAGCCGATCCGGTGCTCGACCGCATCGCGGGCCACGTGCTCAGTGGGCGCGGTCCTCTGGTGACGCCCCGATCGCGAGCGGAGCGCTGACATTGCTGCGGGCAGTGATCCAGGCGCGGATGGGGTCGTCCCGGCTGCCGGGGAAGGTCCTTCGCGCCCTGCCCGGTGGCCGCCCCGTGCTCGAGTGGGTGGTCCGAGCCGCGCAGGCGGCCGCTTGCTGTGACGAGATCGTCGTCGCGACCACGACCGATGCTGCGGATGACGCGATCGAGGACTGGTGCGGTCGCGAAGACGTCCCCTGCGTGCGCGGGCCGGTCGAGGACGTGCTGTCTCGCTTCGTTCTCGTGCAGACGACACGGGGCGTGATGGACGTGATCCGGCTGACCGCAGACTGCCCTCTCCACGATCCAGTGGTAATCCGGACGGCGGCGTGCGCGCTGACCGCATCCGGGGTCGACTATGTGACCACCGACATAACGACAGTGCCACGCGGATTCGATGTGGAAGGTGTGACCGCCAGCGCGCTGGCCCGGCTCGACGCAGAGGCGGTCGGGTATCACCGCGTGCACGTCCTCTCGGCAGCAGCCGAAGTCTCGTCCTTCAGAACGCTCACACTCGTCTACTCGCCACCTGCCGGCGATCTCCGCTTCACGCTCGACACGCCCCACGACGCCCTGCTCATCGACGCGGTCGTCCGCGAGCTCGGCGACCGGCCGCCCAGCCTCGGCGATGCCGTGGCCCTTCTCCGCAGCCGCCCTGACCTCGTGGCGATCAACGCTTCGACGAGACAGAAGCGGATCGACGAGGGCTGAGATGATGAGGGCATGGCACTGGTCGACGAGATGACGCGCCTCGTGATCCGCGCCGACGCCTCGGCGACGATCGGCATCGGGCACGTCATGCGGTCGCTCGCTGTGGCCGAGGTGGCGCGTGACTGCGGGGTCGACATCCTCTGGATCGTGGGCGACGCCGGTGCCGGCGCCGAACTCGTATCCAGGCATGGATTCGCCCCGACGCTCTGCGCCTGGGGTGACCCCGTCGGTTGGACGACCGCGCTCCGACCCAGCGACACCGTGCTCGTCGACGCTTACCACCTTGGTCGTGAGGCATTCGACGCCGTGCGCCATCGCGGTGCGCGAAGCTGCGCCGTCGACTCCATTGGGACGGGCTGGCAGGAGGCGGACGTCGTGATCTGCGCGGACAGCGACGTCCCCCCTTCGGGTGTGCGACCAGGGTCAGTCGCGCTGTGCGGGCTGCCGCATGCTCTGGTGCGCCACGAATTCCTTCGCTTCCGGCGCCTGCGTGCTCGCGAGTTTGACTGCCTCGCCGTGTGCCTCGGCGGTGGCGATCCCTGCGGTCTCGTACCTGTCGTACTGGACATCCTCGACGAGGTCCGGCCGGCTTCGAGAGTCGTGCTGCTCGCCGGCCCGCACGTGCCAGTGCCATCCGAAGCACCGCGATCGTGGTTGGAGGTCCATCGCAACCCGGACCAGGTCGCGGCAGTTCTCGATCAGGCGGACGCGGCGATCAGCGGCGGAGGAACGACGGCGTTGGAGCTGATGTGTATGGGCATCCCGGCGGCGCTGATCAAGGTCGCTGACAATCAGGACTGCGCATCCCACCTGGCGGCGACGACGGGCGCGGCGATCTACGTTGGAGAGGGGAAGGCGGGCGCCCACGCAAATCTGGCCGGCGCCCTGCGGGCCCTTGCACCGACCGGTGAGCGCCGCCGCCTCAGCCAGGCGGCGCTCGCTGCCGTCGACGGTCGCGGCCCGGAGAGGGTCGCGCGGGCCATCCTCGCCCCGGGCTAGCCGGTGGTCGACCCCGGCGCCTCGACGATCAGGTCGGCGCGCGAGGCGTGCATCGGAGCCCCGATTCTCTCGACCGCCCATCGCCAACGCATCTCCGGGTGTGTGGATCTGACCCAGTCCTCGACCATGTCGCGACGAAGCGGAACGAATTGCCCGGGCGTGTGCGGTGGGACGTCAGCCACGCCCGCTGCCAGCGGACGAAGCCGGTCCGAGGCTCGCCGGGCCAGACTGCGCACCTTCCAAGCGCGCGTGTGCGGGAGACCCGCGTGCGACCGCAGCACCCACCGGGCAACGCCGACCCCCCGACCACCGGCTCCCCGCCATGGAGCCGTCATCCGCAGCTCCTCGATCGGGATGCTGCCGACGAGCGCACGTCCACCGGGAGCGAGGCTGTCGAGACCCCCTTGCATGAAGCGCCGGCCCTCCTCCTCCGTCTGCGCGAGGTTGATGACCGTGTACATCAACACGCGGTCAAAGGAGCGCGATCCGGGAGCGGCTGCCGCGAAGTCGTCGGCAAGCACATCCGCCACACGCGCCTCGACATTCGTGAGCCCCATGGCCCGGGCGCGATCTTGCAGGGCGTCGACCGCCGCCGGGGATAGATCGATGCCCACGTACTGCCGGGCATGTCGCGCGATCTGCAACCCGAGGACGCCCGTCCCGCATCCGATATCGAGAACCCTGGCGTCGCGAAGCGGAGCCAGCGCCTCGACGATGTTGTCGAGCAGGATCGCCATCTGACCACGCCGCGTGTCCGGCGGCCGGTGGCTGGCCACGAGCTCATTCGTGCTCGCACTCAGAGCATCGTAGAACTGTCGGATGGCATGGCGCGACGCCTCGGAGGCGTCAGTCACGCACGTCCTCCCACCGCAGCGGAGTTCCCTTCTGAAGCGCCCGCCCGGTCCGCCGGCCGAGCACGTCGTCGAGGTGTCTCGGAGGCAGACCGTCGCCCGGCCGGATCGAACGGACATTGGTCTCGGTCAACACGTCCCCCTCGGCGATGTCGGCGACCACGTACAGGGACCTGCGAAAGGGCACCGTGCCAAGTTCTGAGGACGACGGTCCATACCGCACAGCGCCGAGAGCGGTCTCGGCCTCACGAATCGCATGGACCATCGCGGCGAACTCGTCGGGCTCGGACGAGAATCCGCTGTCCGGGCCGGCATGGGCTCGCGACATGGTGAGGTGCTTCTCGACGATCGATGCGCCGAGCGCCACCGCGATGGGGGCGGCCATCCCACCGATGGTGTGGTCGGAGAGCCCGACAACGGTGTCGAAACGGGCGATCATGTCGGGGATCGTCCGCAGATCCATCTCCTCGATCGGCGCGGGATACGTGCTGTTGCAACGCAGGAGCGCGACGCCACCAATGCCATTGGCCCGCGCTGTCTCGACGGCCGCCTCGATCTCCACGACGCTGGCCATGCCCGTGGACATGATCAACGGCCGGCCGGTCGCTGCCGCTGCCTTGATGAGCCCGATGTCGACGATCTCCGGGGAGGCGATCTTGTAGGCCGGTACGTCGAGGCGCTGGAGGAAGTCGACTGCGGAGACGTCGAACGGGCTGGAGAAGAAGTCAAGACCCAATCGGTGGGCGAGGTCACGGAGAGGACGGTGCCACTCCCAGGGCGTCGACGCTTCCCGGTACAGGTCGTAGAGGGTGCGGCCCGCCCACGGGGAGTTGGAACCTATGAGAAAGGTGCCCTCGGCGTGGTCGATCGTGATCGTGTCGGCTGTGTACGTCTGCAGCTTGATGGCGTTGGCGCCTGCGGCGGCCGCGGCCTCAACGAGCTGCACCGCGTTCTCCAAGACGCCGCCATGGTTCGCGGACAGCTCGGCAATGATGTACGTCGGCTCGCCGGGGCCGACCAGGCGCGAACCGATGCTGATGGCGTCAGGCATGGACCGACATGGCCTCGTCAAGTGGTAGGAGTGGCCGCCGACCCGAGCGCAGAATCGAAGGTGCATCCGGCTCGTTGCAGAGTAGGTCGACCGCTGATACGTGGGCGAGGAAGGGTGAGAATCGCTGACGGTACTCAGGATGGTCGTAACTGTGCACCGAGACCGAGATACCGTGGTTGCGGAAGATGTCCGACTCCTCGGCGAGGTAGCTCAGGGAACCCGGCACGGTGACGTAGTGTCGCGCGCCCAGCTCTTCGCAGATCGATACCAGCAGCTCGGATCGGCGTCCGGTCGCGCTCATGTTGGAGCTTGTGAGCAGCGGGGTCGTCACACCGAACTGGCGAGCCAGCGCCTCGAGCACCGGGACCGTGAGCTCGGTGAGCCGGCCGCTGCGCTCTCCATGCTCGAGGAGTGGCCGCAGCTGGAGCATGAGATCCGCCGCGCCGGGAGCGCGCGTGTAACACTGATCGAGGGTCGCGATGTGCTTGCGAGCGAACGGAACAGGCCGCAACTCGACGTCGAGGATCCTCTGCCCGAGGCGGCCCGCGGTGAGAACGGGCACAGTGAGCCACACGAGACCGTCCGGTCCTCGGACGCGATTGCGGTGCTGCCACGACTGGTGCGAGAACTGCACGGTATCGAGGAGCACGAGGCAGTCCACCTGATCCATCAGGTCGAAATACCCGAGCCAGGGGAGATAGGTCGGCTGCATGATCGCGACTCGCGTCGCCATGAAAGGACCATACCTCGCGCTGCGGCCGCGCGCGCCGTCGGTCTCCTCTCTCTACCGGGGCGCCGCATCGATGTGACGTTTCCGTTGCCTGCCCCGCCAGCTCATCGACGGCCGACGGTGCTCTTTTCGCGCTGACCCCCGCGGAGCAGCCTCTTGCGGGTGAGGCTGGCTGCTCGCCGGAGACGGTGCGACAGAGGTGGGGTCGTTCTCGTTCCGAGGTATGGCGGCGCCGTCTGATACAAGGTCAGATCGATCGGCTCATGCGCGAGGATGCGGTCGGTCGTATCGAGGAGGAGCTCACGTGTCGCCCAGTCGCTGGTATGGCCGCCCTTGGGTCGCGCGTCATGGTCGACTCGGCCGCCGAGCTTGCGCCACGTCTCAATCAATGGGAGGACCTGCTCTTTGTGAACGCCGACGTCATCGCAGCAGCTCTGCACGAAGAGCCGGGGAAGCGGGCGCTCGGGCGTCCAGCTCTCGAGCCGGCGTCGGATCCTTCGCGTGACGACGTGATTCGTTGACGACAGGGGGTTACCGTCGGGACAGATGGCCGCCACATGTCGATCTCGTCCGCACATCGCGGCGGCGATGTCGAGGTCGATGTGCGGGGAGATGGCGACGATGCCCGCGACGCCGAGGTCGAGCCCCACGTCGAGGGCGCCCGTGGCGCCCATCGACGACCCCATGGTGACAAGGCGGTCCGCCGTGAGTCCCACCTCGTCGAGTGCCCCCACCACAATTGCCTGCGTCGCGCGCGCGACGAAGTCGTTTCCACGCTCGCCGGTGTAGTACGTGCCATTGTGCTCGGCCCCGTACTCATCGCAGAGGAAGAGCCAGTGGTGCCGGTCGACGTCAGCGAGCATGCGGAGGCGGTGGAAATAGCCCTGGTAGTTGGTGCGGTAGGGCCGAGCGTTCCCCCATTCGCCAAAGAACGCGCTGAAATGGGCCACGAGGCTCCTGGCGCCCGGATGCACCCGCAAAACGTGGTGGAAGGCGCGCCCGTCGGCGTCGCGGTGGACCCGGACATCCGGCGGGGCCGACATCGCCATGGCCGGCTACCCGCCTCCCCACCGCCGCAGCCGGGTGATCGCCTCGACGACGCCGTCCTGGTCCGCGTCGGTCATCGCAGGGAAGAGCGGCAGGGTGACGAGCCGCGAGCACGTTGCCTCGGCGACCGGCGCCTCGCCCACCTGATGCCCGAGTCGTCGATACATCGACAGGAGATGTATCGCGGGATAGTGAAGAGTCGCAGCGATGTTCTCCGCGCGCAGCCCGTCGATGACGGGGTCACGTGCCATGCCGAAGTCCTCAGTCACCTCGATCGCGTACAGATGCCACGCGCTTTCGCGTCCTGGGGCCCGCGGAGGGGGCACGATACCGGGCACGGTCTCGAGCAGCTCGTCGTATCGCGAGGCAAGCTCGCGGCGCCGCGCCACCCACGCCTGAAGACGTGTCAGCTGTGCGGTACCCAGGGCCGCCTGCATGTCCGAGAGCCGATGGTTCTCACCCAGCTCGAGCACGTCGTAACGCCACGTCAGGCCGGCGCGCTCTCCCGCCTCACTCGTCATCCCGTGATTGCGCAACCGCCGCAGCCGGTGGGCGAGGTCGTCGTCGTCGGTGAGCGTGGCTCCGCCCTCGCCGGTGGTGATGTGCTTGACCGGGTGGAAGCTCAGGATCGTGATATCGCCGTGCACAACCGGAGGCCGGCCGGTGGTGTGGGCGCCGAGGCTGTGTGCGGCGTCGACGATGATCGGCAACCCCTGGGGCAGGCAGGCACGGAGCGCGGACACATCCGAGGGAAGGCCCGAGTAGTCGACGGTGATGACAGCCGCCGTTGACGGTTCCACGACGCGTGCTGCCGCTTCGGGATCGAGGCAGCGGTCGCCCCCGATGTCCGCGAACCGGGGCGTCGCCCCGACCAGCAGGGCGGCGTTCGCCGTCGCGACGAAGCTGAGCGGTGGAACCACGACAGACGTCCGAAGCCCCACTCCGACCGCTCGGAGCGCCATCTGGAGCGCGGCGGTTCCGCTGCTGCACGCGACTGCGTGGCGGACGCCGTATTCCGTCGCCAAGGCGGCCTCGAACGCCGCCACCGCATCGCCCCCCGTGAGGGTTCCGCTGTTCAGGGTCCTCACCACGGCGTCGATATCGCGGTCGTCGAGGCTGTGGCGACCATAGGGGAGCATCGACTCCCGGATGGGGTTACCCCCCGCGATCGCCGGTAGCTCGGTCGCCGCCCAGATCACGCGACTGCCGGTGCCGTGGCGGCGCGTCGCTCCACGGTCGTCTCGGCAAGGAGTCGCCGGAGCTCGTCGACGCCCAACCATTCGGTGTTCGCGTCGCTCGTGAATGAGAACCCGTCGGGCACCGGCGCACCCTCCTCGCGTCCGCGATCCGCCCAGAAGGGTTGCTCCGGCTCGATGACGTAGCAGTCGCCCCCGTCGGTCGTGTGGCGCGCCTCCTCGCTCGCGAGCAGAGCCTCGTGCAGCTTCTCGCCGGGACGGATGCCGGTCACGCCGAGGGCGATGCCCGGTGCGATCGCCTCGGCGAGGTCGACGACGCGCATGCTGGGGATCTTGGGGACGAAGATCTCGCCTCCCCGCATCCGCTCGATGGACCGGGTGACGAACGCCACCGCCTGGTCCAGGGTGATCCAGAACCGCGTCATGCGGCGATCGGTCAGGGTGAGCCGTCCGTGGTCTGCCTGATCTCGAAACAGCGGAACGACGCTCCCTCGCGAACCGACGACGTTGCCATACCGCACACACGCCAGTCGCGTCCGCCCATGGCCAACGTATACGTTGGCCTGCACGAACAGCCTCTCCGCGCATGCCTTCGTGGCGCCGTAGAGGTTCGCGGGGTTGACCGCCTTGTCCGTCGAGAGCGCGATCGCACGCCAGACGTCCGCGTCGATGCACGCTTCAGCGACGTTCTGCGTGCCAAGGGTGTTCGTCTTCACCGCTTCGAACGGGTTGTACTCGCACGCCGGCACCTGCTTCAGCGCGGCGGCATGGACGACGATATCGGCGCCCTGGACGGCCCGCCGAAGGCGCTCGGCGTCCCGTACGTCGCCCAGAAGAAAGCGCAGCCGGGGATCGCTGAAGCGTCGCTGCATCTCGTACTGCTTCAGCTCGTCACGGCTGTAGACGCGCACGGCGAGGGGATCGTGCCTGTCCAGCACGACGCTGATGAAATGCTGCCCGAACGAGCCGGTGCCGCCGGTGACGAGAACAGTCTTTCCGGAGAAGGCGCTCAAGGTGAATCCTCGAGAGGGGCGGTGTGGGGCCAGGATAGGACCGAGATCGGAAGGCGAAGATCAAGTGCCCGTCGCAGAACGGTCACATCTGCGAACATCCCATCGCGCGACCGCCACCGGAACGCGAGAAGTCACCGGCGAGCTGTCACCGCTTCAAGCGTCGCCATCTGGGACCGCGGCCGCCTCTGCCCGCTGATCACGCTCTGACCGAGGCCCGCCAGCACGGCGACCACCACCAGCGCCTCGAGGTGGATCAGCGTGTTGGCCGAGACCATGTCGGCGAGATAGAGGAAGTCGACAGCCCCCGCGGCTGCCAGCGCCGCGCCCGGGCGCCGAACCCCCCACACCGCCAGGGGGACGGCCAGCAGCAGGAGGTCGTGGATCCACAGATGCGGGGTGGAGGCGAGCGAGGCGGCGATCGCGATGGCCACCGCGGCCACAGGGTCGCGGCGCAAAGCATCACGGAAGCGCCAGCCGAGCACCAGCAACGCGATCACCGCTGCGACGGAAAAGACGATGCCGGCGCCGTTTCCGGCGGCGAGAGCGGCGAGTCCGGCCGGACCAACCTGAGCGCTGGTCTGTCCGACATCGGTGTGCAGTGCCAGCCGCACCCATTCAACCATCTGCGCCGGACCAACCAGCACCACGCCGCTGACCAGCCACACCGCGCCACCCAGCGCGGCACCCCCCACCACGCGCCAGCGGCCGATCACCATCAGCGCCGGGACGACCAGCCACACCAGCTGTGGTTTGACAACGCAGGCGGCGAGCAGCAGTCCCGCTGCCAGATCGGCCTCCGCCTCCAAGGCGACGAGAGTACCCGCCAGCGCCAGCAACATAAAGGTGTCCCACTGGGCGATGGCGTCGGCGGTGCACAGCAGGCCGGCGGTGGCGGTGAGCATCGCCGCTCGCAGCCACCGCGGCCAGCTCGCGGGCAGGCGGCGCGACAGCAAGACGGTGGCGCCGAGCAGCGCGAACAGGGAGGCGATATCGAAGACGAGGGTGGCCTGGTTGAGCGACAGCCGGGTGAGCGGGCTCAGCACCCAGCCGGCCAGTGGCAGGTTGACGAACGCGTTGAAGAAGTTGTGGCCGATCGGCCCCGCCGCCTGGAGCTGGACGGCACGCTGGGCGTGCTCGCAGTAGAGACAGGAGGGGTCGGTCTGAACCAGGCGGGCGCCGGTGAAGAAGCTGATGAAGTCGGTCGCCTGTGGGGCTCGTATCTCACGGGTCATCTCGCCCCCGAGGCTGGAGAGCAGCAGGACCACGTAGGCGGCCAGCAGGAGCAGGACGAGCGGGCGCGGACGAGCCCGGGTGAGAACGCTCATCGACCCAATCTTCGGCGGCCTGCGGAGGCCCAGAAGGGTGCGGCTCCGACCGGGTACACGCCCGTTTCGATGTCGTGACCGGGGCCGAGCCGGACGGTGCTCGCGGTGGCGGTTGTGGCAGGCTGCGCCACCGCTGCTGACCGGGCGATCGGGGCGATGGAGGATCACCGATGACCATGACGACGCCGGAGATGGCAGTGGCGAGCGGCGGCCCCTCGCTGCTCCGCCCGCCGGCGTCATGGCGGCTGGCCGCCGACCGGGTCGACGGCGACACCTACGTCGGCGTGTTCCTCCGCCAGACCGAGCGCCACGGCGACCGTCCGTGCATCGCCTGCAAGGATGCCGAGGGGCGGTGGCCACAGGCGAGCTGGCAGGAGCTCCGCGATGCCGGGGTGGCACTCGGCGCCGCCCTGGTCCATGCGGGGGTGGCCGCCGGTGATCGGGTCGCGCTGCTCTCCGAGAATCGCCTGGAGTGGCTCTACTGCGACGGCGGCAGCCAGCTGGCGGCAGCGGTGGTGGTGCCGATCTATGCCAGCTCGACCGCCGACACGGTGGCGCAGATCCTCGGCGACAGCGACGCGGTCGCGGTGATCTGCTCGACACCGGAGCAGGCGGCAAAGGTGGTCGAGGTGCGTGACCGGTGCCCGGCGCTGCGGACCGCGGTTCTGATGGAGGGCGAGGCCAGGGGGTTCGTCTCCCTCGCCGAGCTGGCCGCGGCCGCCAGCGCTGATGATCTCGCGGAGCTCGCGGAGCGGGCGTGCCACCTCAGCCCCGACGACATCCTCACCATCATCTACACCAGCGGCACCACCGGGGTGCCGAAGGGCGTGATGCTCACCCATCGCAACGTGGTCGAGGAGCTCCGTGCCATTCTCCAGGTGGTCAGGCTCAGAGAGGATGACCATGGCATCTCCTTCCTGCCCTGGGCCCACGTGTACGAGCGGGTGCAGGGCATCTTCGCGGGCATGACCGCTGGAATCAGCGCCTCGGTGGCACGGGATCTCCACGACGTGGCCGGTGACCTGCGCACCGTGCGGCCGACGGTGATGAACGCGGTGCCCAGGCTCTACGAGAAGATGCAGGAGGCGATCGAGGCTCGCATCCGCGCCGCCGGAGGTCTGCGGGCGATGCTCGGCAGGCGCGGCATCGTCGACTGCACCGAACGGGCGCGGCGCCGGCGGCAGGGGCGCCGGATCCCACCGCTGCTCGCGTTGCGCTGCCGCCTCTGGGAGCGGCTCGTGATCGGAACCATTCGCGACGGACTGGGTGGACGCGCCCGCATCTTCAGCAGCGGCGGGGGACCGATCAACGTCGCCACCCTGGAGTTCTTCGACGCTCTCGGCATCACCATCACCGAGGGCTACGGCCTGACCGAGACCAGCGGCGGGGTGACCGCCAACGATCCCGAGGCACCCCGCTTCGGAACCGTGGGCCGCGCCATTCCCGGTCACCAGATCCGCATCGCCGACGATGGCGAGATCCTGCTGCGCGGTCCGGCCATCATGAAGGGCTACTACAAAAACGACCAGGCCACCGCCGAGGTGCTCAAGGACGGCTGGTTCTACACCGGGGACATCGGAGAGCTCGACGGCGACGGCTTTCTCCGGATCACCGATCGAAAGAAGGACCTCATCGTCACCGCCGGGGGGAAGAACATCGCCCCCGGACCGATCGAGGCGGCGATGATGCAGGACCCTCTGGTGTTGCGCGCCACCGTCATCGGCGACCAGCGCAAGTACCTCGTTGCTCTGGTCGTTCCCGAGTTCAACACGCTGCGGGACTGGGCGCGTCAAAACGGGGTCACCGCCACCTCTGACGCGGAGCTCGCCGCCGATGAGAGGGTGCAGCGGCTCTACCAGGGCATCGCCGAGCGTGCCTCCGCCAAGCTGGCGCGGTACGAGACCATCAAGAAGGTTGCCGTGCTCGACCGCGACCTCAGCGAGGAGAGAGGCGAATTGACGCCGACCCTGAAGGTGAAGCGCAAGGTGGTTCAGCAGAGCCTTGCGCTGGTGATCGACAAGCTGTACGCGTGACAGGAGGATGGCCCGTGGCAAAGATCACGGTGACCCGCTCGATCAAGGCTCCGGTGGAGGCGGTGTTCGGCTACGTCGACGATCACCGCAACACTGTCAAGTACATGCAGGGGCTCACCAAGTGGGAGCCGGCCGGCTCAACGACGCACGGGAAGGGGGCCACCTTCGATGTGGCCATGAAGGCGGGGCCGCTGACCATGGGCGGGGTGATGGAAGTTACCGAATGGAAGGAGAACAAGACCATCGCCTGGGTGTCGCGCAAGGGCATCAAGCAGGAGGGGCGGTGGACGTTTGCCACCAAGAGCGGAGGGACGGAGGCGACCCTGGAGGCGGATGTGGAGTTTCCGGGCGGGATCGCCGGCAGGGTTGCGGCCCGGGCGGCGGAGCCGGTGTTTCGGGGAAACCTGGAGAGATCGGTGGAGGCGCTCAAAACTCAGACGGAGAAGCTCGCGGCCAAGGCTGCCCGCCGCTGACCCGAGACGGCAGCCGGGCTCTAGCGTCCGCTCAGTGACAGCACCGACTTCAGAGTCCGCCCCATGATCAGGAGGTCGAGACTCAGCGACTGGCGCTTCACGTAGTACAGGTCGTACGAGAGCTTGACCCGCGTCCCGTCGAGACCACTGCCGTACCCGTAGCTCACCTGCGCCCAGCCGGTCAAGCCGGGCCGCACCGTCAGCCGGGTGTCGTAGAAGTCGATCTGCCGGCGCAACTCCTCGACGTAGTGGGGTTGCTCGGGGCGAGGACCGACCAGGCTCATGTCCCCGCGCAGGATGGCCCAGGTCTGCGGCAGCTCGTCCAGATGCAACTTGCGCAGCACCCGGCCCACCGGAGTGACCCGCGGATCTCCACGGCGCGCCCATTCGCCCCCATCCTCGAGGCTGCTGCGCATGGTGCGCAACTTCCACAGCGTGAACGGCCTGCCGTACTTGCCGATGCGCGTCTGGCGATGGAAGACCGGCCCCCTCCCGCTGAGCTTGGTGGCCAGGCTCACCGCCGGGAGGATCAGCGCCAGCGCCAGCAGCCCGGCGGTGGCCGCCACAATGTCGATGCTCCGTTTGCAAACGGCATACAGCCGCGAGGTCTCGCTGCGCATCGGCAGCGAGATCAGCCAGGCGTGCCCGAGCTGGTCGAGCAGGAGACGTCCGGTCAGCTCCTCGTAGACGTCGGCGAGAGAGCGAACCGTGACCCCGGTGTCGTAGCAGCGCAGGAGTACGCGGAAGAGTTCGCGCGAGACGTCCTCGCGCACTCCGAGAACAACCTGGCTGACGTGTCCCGAGATGGCGAGCTCTGTCAGCTTCGCTGCCGCTTCGGGCTTGGTGGGGTCGACCAGTCCTCGGACGCGGTAGAGCGTCGCCGCGTGATCACGCACGTCGGGCCAGATGTGCTCGAGGACCTCGCCAGTCGCGACCAGCGCGATCGGCTGGGCCAGCGCGGCGCTCTGCAGGGTGCGGCGGTAGATCAAGCGGCCCACCGTCACCGTCACCGCCGCTACCGGCAACCAGAGCAGCACCGTGGGCCGCGTGACCCGGTAGGGCATGACGAAGAACACGACCATCAGCCCAGCCAGTGTCAGCATCAGCGAACCGCCGACCACGTGCAGCGTGGCCCGTACACTCGCCGCGGTGCGCAGGTCGTAGGCGTCCATCAGGCGGGCGGCGCCAAGCCACACCGCAACGCAGATGACGGTTCCTGACCGCGGCAGGTAGAAACCCACCTCGCGCACCTGGGCGGTGCGCAGGTTGAAGGCGGTGATGTAGGCGAGGGCCACCGCCGCCACGTCGGTGGCGATCAGCAGCAGCCGGCGTTCCGAGACGAGCAGACCGCGGCGGCGGCGCAGCGGCAGGGCGGCGACCTGAGCCCGGGTCTGGATCACGAGGTGACGCTATCAGCGATCCGAGAACTCACCGGTCACCGTCCGGCCACTGTTGTGTGAAAGGTGGCCCCGCCGTGACGCGTCGTTACCGGGCGACCATGAAGGCGCTGGCCTTGCCCTGCTCGTCCACCGCGGCAGCCAGCAGGTGGAGCGTCGGCACCCGGTCAAGGCAGTCGGGCCGCCACGGGTACGGATCGTGAGCGTCCAGCTTGGATCCGAGGTAGACGGCGTGGACCCCGGCCAATGCCGATGTGGCAGCCCCCGGATCGTTGCAGGCACCGGCAAGCGCGGTGAGACGCTGGTCGGCGGGGTGGCTGTCGAGGTACGCCTTGGGCATGTAGAGAACCTCGGGGCCCAGCACGCCGAGCCATCGGCCGGCGTCGGACGAGCCGTCGGTCAGCACCGCCGTCCCCGGCCCGACGTTGCGTGCCAACCGGTCGATCACCGCGACGTCTGCGGCGGTGATCCCGCCTTGGGTCGCCGCGGCGACGACGAAGCGAGCCCGGTCCCGCTGCACTCCAAACGCCGCCACTGAGACTGCAGCGGCGACCGTCAGAGTGACCGCGGTCATGCGGCGCGGAGCGCCGATCCGCGACAGCAACTGGCGCAGGCCATCACCAAGCGTCACCAGAGCCAGCGCCATGAGCAGGGGCGCGAGCCAGTATTGGAGCGAGGCCAGGCGATCGGGAACCGACCAGGGAAAGAGCTCTTCCCAGAGGCGGCGCAGCACCCCGGTGTCGACGGAATCGACGAAGCACGCCACCAGGAGAACGCTGACGGCAGCGGCCCAGCGGAGCCGATGCCGGCGCACCACCGCGATCGCCAGACCCACCGCCCACAGCGCGCCGATGGCAGCCACGGGGAAGACGCCGTCGAGGAAGAAGTGGAAGACCGAGCCGATGTCCGCTCCGGCGGCCTGGGTGAAGAAGGAAGTGCGTTGCGGAACCAGCGGGCCACTCAAGCTCGACTGCACCGGCGCGGGGACCGCGGGCACGCGGGTCAACACGGTGACTGCCAACGCCCCGACCACGATCGCGGAGCCGGCCAGGAACAGGCGCCTGGGCAGCTCCGAGTCGCGACGGTGCGCGCCGATCGCGCCGCCAACCAGGCCGGCCCCGATGACGGCGACGGTGAGCATCTCCAGGCCGTGCACCACCCACGCAGCCGCCACCAACCCGCTGATGAGGACACAGTTCCCGCCCGCATCCTGGTTGCGTATGGTCCGGCTGATGGCCGCGATCAGGGCAACGACGATGGTTGAGTCGACGATCAGCGGATATTCGCCGAGCTCCAGCGGCAGCGCGGGAAAGGTCATGCCGACGCCGAGTGCCGGGGCAAGGGCGGACAAGGCCACCGAGCCGGTGGCGAGCCAGGCGAGCATCGCGAGGCTGAGCGGGAGCAGCAGCACAGACAGCAGCGTCAGCGGGGCAAGTGCGCGATAGGGCGCGGTTCCGCCCAACCCTGCGATCAACGCCGCTTCGGCTTCCACCCCGGTGCGGGGGCGAACCCAGGCGGATTGCTCCACCGGGGAGGGGAGTGTCGGCAGCACGTCGTTCGTGCGGGCAATGGCGTTGGCCACCTCCGCGTGAACCGGGGTGTCGCCGCCATAGGGCACGACGCGGTCGTGGAGCGAGATCCCGGCGGTGATCGTGGTCGCCATTCCCGCCGCCAGCGCCGCGCCGACGATCAGCAGCTCCTGGCGTCGCGTCAGGGTGCCGCTGGGGCGGGGGGTTCGGCGCCTGCGCCGGTGCCGCACGACCGCAACGACCAGCAGGACGAACACATACACGGGGAGCACGGTGGCCGGCCGGAACGGCACGCGGGTGTCGTGCATGCCCAGGCCGACGACGCCGGCCATGCCGGCAGACAGCCCCGGCGCGGCGGCCAGGCGCTGCCACCACCGCCACGACGGCACCAGCAGGCTGATCAGCGCGAACCCCGGCGCCAGGCCGACGATCACCAGCCCCGGGAGGGCGTCGACGATGTCAGCGGCAGACATGCGGCTTCAGGGCCACGGACACGAGATTCAGCCGCAGGCGCAGCAACCTGCCTGCCCTGCTCGAGCACATCCTCTGCCGGCGATGGCTGCCCCATTGAGTGGTGCCGTCTCGGGCCTGGCGGTGGTGCTCATCTCACGCCGCCGTGCTCTCGACTGCCAGGGAGCGCGCACGCATGGTGTCCGCCCGGCATCGCCGAAGTCCGAAGGTCAGCAGGTGGTTGCCGGTGTAGTTCCAGACGGCCGCAACTCCCGACGATGCGGTGGCGGCCAGGAGGTAGTGGAGGCCCAGGACGCCTGACAGCAGCCAGATGCTCGCCAGGTAGCATGCCAGCCCGCCCAAGGTCACCAGCTGGTAGCGGCCCGCGCGACGCAGCAGCGAGCGGTGGCGGCTGTCGTTCCAGGTGACCGCGTTGTTCAACGCAAACGTCGTCGCGATCGTGCCCTCGGAGGCGATCGTGCCTCCCAGCAGCACCGGGAGGTGGCCCCACTCGTGCAGCGCTGCCAGCAGCCCGTTGGTGACCCCGACGCCGATCACGCCGACGACCACGAAGCGTGAGAACCGTCCGCGGTGGCGGCGAAGGAGTGCTCCCAGCCCGGCGGCGGTGACAAGGCCGCTCGCACGGCGGCGGCACTCGATCCGCAGGCTCATGACCATCCGAGCCTAGGGCTCGTTCCCACCGGTGGCGGGCAAGTCGCCGTCTTCCCGCAGCGATGTAGCGCCGCCGTTACCGGTTCCGCGCACGGCGCGGTGCGGACGAAGGTGCGATCGGCACCGAGCGGGTGAGGATGCGGCGCCGTCACCCGCTCGTGACCCAGAGATCACCGCCGCGCGCTCCTCGATGGGCGGCCCGCCACAGCTTGGAATCGCGGCGCCGCCCTACAATGACCGCAGGGTCGCCCGCCTCCGTTCACGAGTCGGAGGGGCGGTCGGGGAGAAGGCCATGGAGCACAACGGCAGCGGCGAACAGCCGCCCGAGCCGGAGGGTCGTGCCACCGGCGGGCTGCGCGTCAAGCGCGGTCTGGCCGAGATGCTGAAGGGCGGCGTCATCATGGACGTCGTCACCGCCGAGCAGGCGCGCATCGCCGAGGACGCCGGTGCGGTCGCGGTGATGGCGCTGGAGCGCGTCCCCGCCGACATCCGGCGCGAGGGCGGGGTGGCGCGGATGAGCGAGGTCTCGCTCATCAAGGAGATCATGGCGGCGGTGACCATCCCGGTGATGGCCAAGGCGCGCATCGGTCACTTCACCGAGGCGCAGGTGCTCCAGGCGCTGGGCATCGACTACATCGACGAGTCCGAGGTGTTGACCCCGGCCGACGAGGAGCACCACATCGACAAGTGGGCTTTCACCGCTCCGTTCGTCTGCGGCGCCCGCGACCTGGGCGAGGCGCTGCGGCGCATCGGCGAGGGTGCGGCGATGATCCGCACCAAGGGCGAGGCCGGCACCGGCAACGTGGTCGAGGCGGTACGTCACATGCGCGCGGTCTGCGGTGGCATCCGCCACCTTCAGTCGCTGCGGCGGGATGAATTGATGGCCGAGGCCAAGCGGTTGCAGGCTCCCTTCGAGCTGGTGCTCGAGGTGGCCGAGACCGGACGCCTCCCGGTGGTCAACTTCTCGGCCGGGGGCATCGCCACGCCGGCGGACGCCGCGCTGATGATGCAGCTCGGCGCCGAGGGCAACTTCGTCGGCAGTGGCATCTTCAAGAGCGAGGATCCGAGCCGCTACGCCAAGGCGATCGTCGCCGCGACTACCTATTACGACAAGCCGGAGCTCGTCGCCGAGGTCAGCGCGGGCTTGGGGCGGGCGATGCGCGGTCTGGATGTCGCCACTCTGCCGCGCGAGGAGCTGCTGGCCGCTCGGGGGTGGTAGCGGGGCGGCTCGCAGCCGGCCGCGCCAGCGATCGCGTCACCGCGAGCAGGATCGCCGCGGTGGCGATCGCCTCGGCGTGGAGTGGTGCCAGCGACTGATCCAGCAGGTACGCCCCGTCGAGAGCCAGCGCGGCCAGCAGTGCGGCGCCTGGGTGGCGCCCGCCCCAGATGACCAGCAGCGGCGCCAGCAACAGCAGGTCCTGCGAGTAGACGTGCGGAGCGCACACCAGGGACGCGGCGAGGCCCAGCGACAGGCAGGCGGCGGGGTTGGAACGCAGCGTCTCGCGCAACCGCCAGGCGACCCCGACGGCGATCGCCGCCAGCAGGGTTGCCAGGGCGAAGGACGCGCTGCCCCCGGCCACCGCGGGAAGCCCCACCGTCTTGCCGGCTTCGCCGACATGCGCGGGGAGGACGTAGCGAAGCCAGTCCGCCAGGTGCTGGCCTCCCAGGATCATCAGGCCGCTGACAAGCCAGACCGCGGTCCCCGCCGCGAACCCGAGTAGCACCCTCCAGGAGTCGGTGAGCACCAGCGCGGGCACCACCAGCCAGACCAGCTGCGGCTTGGCCATCAGGACCGAGAGCAGTGCCCCCGCGATGACCGGTCGCCGCGCCATCAACCCCATCGCGCCGGCGGCGGCGAGCAGCAGCAGGGGATCCAGTTGACCCCACGCGAAGGACTCGGCGCCGGGGAGCAACGCCACCGATGCGATCAGCAGCAGGGAACGCTGCGAGAGGGGCCACTCGCGCGGCAGCCATCGCGCCAGCAGCACCGCGGCGCCACCGAGGGCGAGCAGCGACAGTCCGAGAAAGACCGCCATCGCTGCCCGCAATGGCAGCAGCGCCAGCGGCTGGATCAGGTAGGCGAAGAGCGGCGGGTTCGCATAGGGCACGATCCCCCAGCTCGGCGCGAACCCCAGGAGCCGGGTCTGCACCGCCGCCTGCGTGGCCGGGCAGTAGAGGCAGGTCGAGCCGGCGTGCAGGATGCGGCCGCCGGTCACGAAGGCGACGAAATCGGTGTGCACCGCGTAGCGGAGGCCACGCAGCGGTTGGGCCACCAGGTTGGCCAGCAGGACGGAGCCCAGAACCAGGGTCGTGCGCCCGGCGGAGACGCGCCCGGGGAAGGCCTCCCGCCGAGCGGCGGACGAAGCGGCGTCGCTCACGCCCGCGACTGTGGCATGCGCTCCGCGGCGCCCATCCGCCTCGACCCGTCTTGCGACGGGCCGGTGACAGGCTGCGTACCGGGCCATCCGGTGGGGCGCCGGCCGGTCGATAGACTGGAGTTGATGAGATTAATCCCGCGCCCGGGCATCGAGGTCCGGACCGACGCCTCGAGGCTATGACCGGACCCGTGATCGGCGTGCTGGCGCTGCAGGGCGACGTCCGCGAGCACCTCGCCGCCTTCGAACGCTGCGGAGCGCGGGCGACGGCGGTACGCCTGGCGGCAGAGCTCGACGCCGTGGACGGCCTGGCGATTCCGGGTGGCGAGTCGACCACCATGAGCCGCCTGCTGGGCGTCTTCGGCCTGCAGGAACCTCTGCGTCGTCGTCTCGATCAGGGCCTGCCCTGCCTGGCCACCTGCGCCGGCATGATCCTGCTCAGCCGCGAGGTGCGCGACGGCCGCGCCGACCAGGTTGCCCTCGGCGCCCTTCCGATCACGGTGCGCCGCAACGGGTACGGGCGCCAGAACGAGTCGTTCGAAGCCGACCTCGCCATTCCCAGGCTCGGCCCCGAGCCGTTCCGCGGGGTGTTCATCCGCGCGCCGGTGGTCGAGGCCGCGGCGCCCGAGGTGGACGTGCTGGCGCTGCACGACGGTCACCCCGTCGCCGTCGCCTACGGCGGTCACGTCGCCACCGCGTTCCATCCGGAGATGACCCGGGACGACCGGCTGCACCGTCTCTTCCTCGAGCGCGTCGCCGGGCGCGTCCGCGCCGCGTGACGCCGTCAGGGGAAGGCCGGCGCCGCTCTGGCGGCGGTGGTGAGCCCGATCCCGCTGAGGGTCGGCTCCGCCATCCCGGGGGTACACTGACGCCGTGACATTCGGGCTCGGGCGCCGGGCGGCCTGGTGCTGAGGTGCCCGCCTGGGTGACCCACGTGACCCGTCGATGATCATCCGCAACGCGAGCTTTCGCGATCTCGGTCGCATCGAGCAGCTCCATCGCGAGACTGCCGCGGCCGAGGAGAACGCGGGAGTGGTGCCGGGTCTGAGCGCGACCGGCGACAGCCCGGTGCCCCAGACGGCCCTGGTCCGCCTCTGGTACGCGGTCAGCAAGTCGCTCTCCGCGCTGGTGCCGATCGCCGATCAGGGCGATGCGCTCTATGTGGCCGAGGATCCCGAGCACGGTATCGTCGGCTTCATCCAGGCGCAGAAGGCGCCGGCGCAGACTCGCAGCTGGCAGATCCTCAACCTGTGCGTGATCTCGGGCAGCCGCGGCCACTTCGCCGCTCCCCAGCTGCTCACCCACCTTGCCGCCCAGGGGATGGAGCACGGCGCCCATCGGTTCTTCGTGCGCGTCCCGGTCGAGCACCCCCTGGTGGGGCTGTTCCTCGAGCAGGGGTTCACCCAGTACGCCACCGAGCAGATCCTCTTCCGCGACGACAGCGGCGGCGCTCCGCGCGTCGTCGACAACGGCGGGGGAATCCTGCGCCCCGCGCGCCGCGAGGACCTCATCGCCGCCTACCTGCTCTACCTGCGCACCACTCCCAGCCATGTCGCCCACCTCGAAGGACCGACGCAGAAGGCGTGGCAGGCGGGCTTCCAGCAGGGCTGGCCGGCCCGCTTCGGCAAGGACGACGTCCGTCACCTGGTGGCGGAGCGTCCCGGCGTGGTGGCGTGGGTTGCCACCCGGCCACCGTCCCAGGCACGTCCGGCGCTGATGGCGCTGATGTGCGAAGGCCAGGACGCCGAGCTGCGCGAGGAGGTGATCGATGCCGCCCTGGCACAGCTCCATCCCGGGCCGGTGTCGTGCGTCCTGCGCCACTACGACTCGGAGCTGATCCGGTCTCTGCAGAAGCGCGGATTCGAGATCTACGGATCGCAGCTGCTGCTGGTTCGCGACCTGGCCCTCAAGGTGCGACTGCCGGCGGTGGCGGCGAAGAAGAAGAAGGGAGTCCTCATCCACGCCGGACTGGCGCGGAGCACCGGCCCTTCGGTCCATCATCTGGAGGCTTCGCTGTCAACATCGCCTTCACCGCCCCCGACATGACACCGTACGGCCCCGCGTGGGAGGAGGAGCTGAGCCTCCTCCTGGTTGCTCTTCCCCCCCGACTCGCCGAGGCGGCTCGCCGCATCATCGATACTCGAGGCGGCGAGCTGCTCGAGATCGTCCTCGACCTCGGCCGCGAACCGGAGGCGCGCTTCGACGACGGGGAGGCGATCCTCGACGAGGTGCAGGTCACTGAGGCCGACCTCGACTATGTCGCCACCCGGGTCGGCGTCTTCGGAGATGACAACCGGGCGGGGATCGAGCGCACCCTGCACCGCATCAGCGCCATCCGCAATCGTTCCGGGCGGATCGTCGGGCTCACCTGCCGGGTGGGTCGCGCCGTCACCGGCACCATCGACATCATCAAGGAGATCGTTGTCAGCGGGCACTCCATCCTCCTGATGGGACCGCCCGGCATCGGCAAGACGACCATGCTCCGCGAGTGCGCGCGGGTGCTCGGCGACGAGTGCGGCAAGCGGGTGGTCATCGTCGACACCTCCAACGAGATCGCCGGAGACGGTGACATCCCGCACCCCGGCATCGGCCGCGCGCGCCGCATGCAGGTGAGGACGCCGGCGATGCAGCACGCGGTGATGATCGAGGCGGTGGAGAACCACATGCCGCAGGTGATCGTCATCGACGAGATCGGCACCGAGCTGGAAGCGGCGGCGGCGCGCACCATCGCCGAGCGCGGCGTCCAGCTGGTGGGTACCGCCCACGGCCGCAACCTCGACAACCTGCTGGTCAACCCCACCCTCAACGACCTGCTCGGTGGCATCCAGTCGGTGACCCTCTCCGACGAGGAGGCACGCCGGCGCGGCACCCAGAAGAGCGTGCTCGAGCGCAAGGCCCCACCGACCTTCGACGTGCTGGTCGAGATCCAGGAACGCGACCGGGTGGCGGTGCACATGCCGGTGGACGAGACCATCGATGAAGCCCTGCGCGGCCGCGTCCGGCCGCCCCAGCTGCGGATCCGCGGAGAGAGCGGGCAGATCATCCGGCGGATCGACACGAGCGCGGTCAGCGGAGGTTTCGACCCCGCGGCGTACGGCGGTGCCACCGGTCTGAACAGCGGCCTTCGCAGCTCGCGGCGCGAACGCGACGGGCGTCCGCGGCGGTCGCTGCGTACCTACGAGCCCGACCAGTTCACCCTGGCCCACGAGGGACGCGAGCGTGAGCTGCGGGAGGTGACCCGGGCCCAGCGTCCGAACCAGCCGCTGTCGGTGTTCCCTTACGGGGTCTCACGCAGCTACCTGGAGCAGTCGGTGCGCGAGCTCCGCCTCCCGGTCCGCATCCAGCATCACGTCGACGATGCCGACATGGTGCTCACCCTCAAGAACTATTACCGGCGCAAGGACTCCCCGGTCCGCGCGGCGGAGTCGACGGGCATTCCCATCCAGGTGCTCCGCAGCAACACCATCGCCCAGATCAAGGGTGCTCTGGCACGGGTGTATGGGGTCGACGTCGGTGATCCCGGTGAGGTGGCGCTGCAGGAGGCGCTGGAGGGCATCGAGCGGGCCCGGACCACCGGCCACGAGGTCGAGCTGGCACCGCAGAACAGCTATCTGCGCCGCCTCCAGCATCAGCTGGTCGAGCAGCACGACATGTCCGCCCGCAGCACCGGCGCCGAGCCCAACCGGCGGTTGGTCATCCTCGGCAGCGACAGCGGCGACGACGAGGAGTGACCAGCCTCGAGGCCGGCGCACCGCGGGCGGTGGGCGGCCACTGGCCTGGCTTCTTCATCTCCTTCGAGGGTGTCGACGGTGCCGGCAAGACCACCCAGGTGGCGGCGCTCGGCATGGCGCTGCGCCACGACGGGCACGAGGTGATCGCCGTGCGCGAGCCCGGCGACACTGCCCTCGGCGAGCTGGCCCGGTCATTGCTGCTCGCCGAGTACGGCGGCGAGCCGATCGATCCCTGGGCGGAGGCGCTGGTGTTCATCGCCGCGCGGGCGCAGCTGTTGCGTCAGGTGGTGCTGCCGGCGCTCGAGCGTGGCGCGGTGGTGATCGCCGACCGCTACGTCGACTCCACCCTCGCCTACCAGGGTGGTGGCCGGGGACTGGACCTCGACGTGCTGCGGCGGCTGCACCGCGACACCTGCGGCGACGTCTGGCCCGACCTCACCCTGCTCCTCGACCTGCCCCGGGAAGCGGCGGAGACCCGGCAGCGGGCCTCCCTGCTGCCCTTCGACCGGATGGAGAGCGCTCCGGCCGGCTTCCACGTCGCGGTGCTCGGCGCCTTTCGCGCGCTGGCGGCGGCCGAGCCACAGCGCATCGTCACCATCGCCGCCGGCCGTCCCGCGGTGGTCGTCTCCCAGGACATCTGGGCCGCTGTCAGCGAGCGGCTCGAGGAGCTGCGCGAGGAGCTCGCGTGAGCGCGCCGCGGCGACGGTGAAGCTGATCATCGCGGTGGTGCAGGCGCACGATGCCGAGCGCTGCAGCGACGCGCTCGCCAATGCCGGCTTCGTCAGCACCCGCTTCACCACCTCGGGCGGGTTTCTCCAGAAGGGCAACGCCACCCTCGTCACCGGAGTCGACGACGCCCGCGTCGACGAGGTACTGGAGCTGCTCCGCAGCAATGCCCGCGAGCGCCACGACTACATCGCGCCGGCGATGCCGCCGGTGGCCGAGCCGGCGGAGCTCTTCAACCCCTTCCCGGTGGAGGTGCAGGTCGGTGGCGCCACCGTCTTCGTGCTCGACGTGAGTCGCTTCGAGCAGCTGTAGCGCCACCGCACGGTTAAGGGCTGGCCGTGGATCTCGCCGCATCGAGCCGCATCGCCCTCGATGCGGTGCAGCGATGGCAGTCGCGCTGGCCGGGGTTCAGCACCCATCCGAGCCTTCGCATCGACCAGTCGAGCATGGAGGCGGTGCTCGCCGAGCTGGCGGAGCGCCTCCAGGACAACTATCCGTTCTTCCATCCCGACTATGCCGGGCAGATGCTCAAGCCGCCGTCGCCGGCGGCGGTCGCCGGCTACCTGATGGCGATGCTCATCAACCCCAACAACCATGCCCTCGACGGCGGTCCGGCGACGGCGGCGATGGAGAAGGAGGTGGTCGGCGCGATCGCGGCCATGTTCCACCTGCCGGACGAGACCCTGGGGCATCTCACCTCGAGCGGCACCATCGCCAACCTCGAAGCGCTCTTCGTCGCCCGCGAGCTGGCCCCCGGCGCCGCCGTCGCCTACAGCGAGGACAGTCACTACACCCACGAGCGCATGTGCCATCTGCTCGGGGTTCGCGCCATCAGGATTGCGGTGGACGAGCGCGGACGGATCGACCTCGACGCGCTGGAGACGGCTCTGCGGACCGAGCAGGTCGGCACCGTCGTCGTCACCGCCGGGACCACCTCGCTGGGGGCCGTCGATCGCATCGACGAGGCGCTGCGGCTGTGCCGGAAGTACGGGGTGCGCATCCATGTCGACGCCGCCTACGGCGGGTTCTTCGCCATCCCGGCGTGGTCGAACAGCGCGGATGTGCCGGCCGCATCACTTCGCGCCATCGCTGAGTGCGACTCGGTGGTGGTCGATCCTCACAAGCACGGTCTGCAACCCTACGGCTGCGGTTGCATCCTCTTTCGCGACCCCGCGGTGGGGCGCTTCTACAGGCACGATTCGCCGTACACGTATTTCACCTCCGGCGCGCTGCATCTCGGCGAGATCAGCCTCGAGTGCTCGCGTGCGGGCGCGGCGGCGGCGGCGCTGTGGACGACGCTGCGGCTGTTCCCGCTGACCGATGCGGGGCTGGGTGCCGTCCTCGCGGCGGGACGGCGGGCGGCGCGGCGATGGGCCGAGCTGCTCGAGGCGTCGCCGGTTCTCGACCTCTACCAGCAGCCGGAGCTCGACATCGTCACCTTCTTTGTTGCCGCCGAGGGCGGCAGCATGAGCGCGATCGACGCCACCAGTGAGCGTCTCTTCGACGCGGCGATGACCGCGCCCGACCCGATCTACCTCGCCGTCGCCCGCGTCGCCGCCGACAGCCTGCGCCGGCGCCACCGATTGCGCGCCGACACCACCGCCCCGGTGCGCATCCTCCGCAGCGTGCTGATGAAGCCGGAGCATGAGCTCGCCGTCGAGGGCATCCACCGACGGCTCGAGCAGATCGCCGGCTCCCGTGAGGCCGGCTCCGATCAGGACTGACCGGCGACCAGTGCAGCGATGACGGCAGCGAGCTCCTGGGCGAGGTCGGTGTCGCCGGGGAGCAGCTCCAGCAGGGCGCGTCGCCGGAGGGCGTCATCGCCATGCCGCTGCGCCGCGCCCGGCGCGAAGGGACACTCGGCGGGGCGCAGACAGCGGCGCATTCCCGTCAACTGCGTCGCGGCTCCGGCCCTGATCGCCGGCGCGGGCTCCGTGCCAGCCACCACCAGCCTCCTCATCAGCGTCAGGGCAAGGACCACGTCACACTCCGAAAAGACAGCTGTTCGCGCCCCGGCATTACGGTTCCGGTCGGGGCTGTCCTCCCGGCTCCGCGCCCGGTGTGCTGCTACGCTCCAGGACCACCTCGGTGTCGGCCACGACCCGCTCCACCCGGGTCCCGACGAGGTGCACGCGCAGTCCGGGAAGTCCGACCGCCCCCGGTTCCCAACCCTCGGCGAACAGCCGGCGGGCCTCGCCGAAGGTGGTCGCCTGGGCCACCTGCCGGCCATCGGTGAAGGCGATGGCGCCGGGGCGCGTCGGGTAGCCGAAACCGACCTCGCCGCCGGTGGTCAGGAAGGCCCGCACCGAGGCCAGCGCACGTCCTTCGTCGACCGGTGACTCCGGCGCCGCCAGCGCCTCGGCCACGGTCGGCATCTCGCCGCTGCCCGCCTGGGAGCGCACCGCGACGCGGGCGGCGTGGCGCTGGGCCCGCTCCCTGCGCCGCTGCTCGGTCGCCAGCTCGGCGGCGCGCGCCCGCAGCTCCTTGAGCTGCCGCTCGTACGGTGCCATCGCGGTGCGGATCGCCTGCTCGCTCTCGGTGATCGCGGCATGCACCGACCGCAGCTCGCTGTCGGTCAGCTCGCGCAGGAGTTCAGGCTCGACCCGCTCGGGAAGCGGGGGCAGCGAGCCCGGTCCCGGATCGGCCGCCGGCGACGACATCGGCGACGATCATGCCACCCCACCGCCGGTCATCCCGAGCTCGCCCGGGCCGCCAGGCCGGCTTTCCGCTGCCTGTTAGGGTTGTGCCCCCCATCCGCACGCTGGGAGGGTCGCCGTGTCCGAGACAGTGGTCCGGGTTGAGCGCGAGGGCGCCGTCGGCGTCATCACCATCGACCATCCACCCGCCAACGCCATCAGCGCGGCGGTGATCGCCGGGCTGCGTGAGGCGATCACCGGGGCGCAGCCGGAGCTGCGCGCGGCCGTGATCACCGGGGCCGGCGGCCGCTTCTTCTCGGCGGGCGCCGACATCACCGAGTTCGGCAGCGCCGGCGGCGAGGGAACCGCCGCCGGGCAGGTGCTGACTCTGGAGATGGAGGCGGCCCCGGTCGCGCTGATCGCCGCCGTCAACGGTGTCGCCCTGGGCGGGGGGTGCGAGCTGGCGATGGCCTGTGACCTCCGCGTCGCCTCGACCGCGGCCCGCTTCGGCCAGCCGGAGATCAACCTGGGAATCATCCCCGGCTGGGGCGGGACCCAGCGGCTCCCCCGGCTGATCGGGCGTACCCAGGCGATGCCGCTGCTGCTCAGCGGCGAGATGGTCGACGCGGAGACGGCGCTGCGCCTCGGCCTGGTCAGCGAGGTGGTGCCGCCCGAGCAGCTGCTGGAGCGAGCCCGGGCCCTGGCGGAGAAGCTGGCGGCCAAGGCGCCGCTGGCGGTCGCGGCCACCAAGCGAGCGGTCGCCAGGGGCCTGGACCGGCCGATGGATGAGGCGCTCGGCGTCGAGCGCCAGGAATTCGTGACCGTCTTCCGCAGCGAGGACGCCGCCGAAGGGGTGCGGGCCTTTCTCGAGAAGCGCGCGCCGGGGTGGCGAGGCCGCTGACGCGGCGCGTCATGGCAGGCCCGCCTGCCTATAATCCCGGCCACACATTCCCACCGAGCTGATGCGTCCTTGACGGCCCCCACTGCAGTCGGTGGCGCCGCGGGCGGTGGCGGCATGGGAGGCATGGCGTGGCCACGGTGATCCTCAGCCCGATCGGGCTGATCGCACTGGTGGGCGGGGCCGTCGGCCTCAGCGGTCTGCGCTGGCGCAAGCTGTTGCGCCTCGCCCTGCGCGGGCAGCGCCAGGACCCGCGCTTCGACCGGCTCGTCGAGCGGGCGAAGGCCTTCGGCGTCTACGTCCTCGCCCAGGGCCGGCTGCTGCGGTGGCCCTACTCCGGCGTCCTCCACGCCCTGATCTTCTGGGGATTCCTGGTGCTGCTCACCGCCATCGCCCAGGGAGTGGTCGAGGCGATCGAGGTCGGCTTCCGCTTCGACCTGCTGCCCGGTGCCGGCATCGTCGCGCTCCTCCAGGACCTCTTCTGCGTGCTGGTGCTCGTCGGGGTCGCCATGGCGCTGGTCAACCGGCTGGTGGTGCGGCCGCTTCGCTTCGCCGGAAGCCACACCCGCGATGCCGTGCTGATCCTGGCCTGGATCGCGTCGCTGCTGACGATGATGGAGCTGAACTACGCGACCCGCATCGCCCGCGGGCACGAGCCCCTGGCGACGTGGCGACCGCTGGCCTCGGCCATCTCCCGGATCTTCGACCCCCTCCGAGCGCACCTCACCGCGCTCGACATCCTGCACGGATCCTTCTTCTGGGGCCACCTGGCGCTGGTGTTCAGCTTCCTGGTGTACCTGGGATACAGCAAGCACCTGCACATCATCACCGCCGCCCCCAACGTGGTCTTTCGCAACCTGCGACCCAAGGGCGCCTTCACCACCCCGAACTTCGAGGCCGAGGACATCGACCATTTCGGCGCCAGCCGGATCGAGCACTTCTCGTGGAAGGACATGCTCGATCTCTACACCTGCACCGAGTGCGGGCGTTGCCAGTCGCATTGCCCCGCCTTCAACACCGGCAAACCGCTCTCGCCCAAGACCCTGATCACCGACCTGCGCGACCACGCCTACGAGGTGCTCGCCGGCGGTTACGACAAGACCAGCCATCGCGCCCACACCGTCGGCAGCGAGCGACACCAGGGCGGCGACGGGCACGTCGAGCTCCAGGGCGCCGACGCGATGTGGGTGACCGATCCCAACGGTGACGGCGGCGACGCTCTACCAGGGATGTTCCAGCCGTCGTGGCTGTCGCCGGACCAGGTCGCCGACGCGGTGACCCGCGGCGGGGGAGGCGACCGACCGCTGTTCGGCGGCACCATCAACGAGGAGACGCTGTGGTCCTGCACCACCTGCGGGGCGTGCATGGACGAGTGTCCGGTGCTGATCGAGCACGTGCCCAAGATCATCGACATGCGGCGCGCGCTGGTGCTCGAGGAGAGCCGGATGCCCAAGCAGGCGGAGGCGGCACTGCGGAACATCGAGAACGTCGCCAACCCCTACGGCATCTCCCAGCAGACGCGCGCCGACTGGGCGGCGGACCTCGGGGTGCAGTTCGCCACGGACAAGCCAGACGCCGACTACCTCTATTGGGTCGGTTGCGCCGCCTCCTTCGACGACCGCGCCAAGACCATCGCCACCGCGCTGGTCAAGATCCTCCAGGCCGGCGGCGTCGACTTCGCCATCCTCGGCACCGAGGAGAAGTGCAACGGCGACCCGGCGCGGCGGATCGGCAACGAGTACCTCTTCCAGGAGCGGGCCAAGGAGAACGTCGAGACTCTGCGCAAGTACGGGGTGCGCAAGATCATCGCCTCCTGCCCCCACTGCTTCAACACCTTCGCCAACGAGTACCGCGACTTCGGCGGCGAGTACCAGGTGATCCATCACACCCAGCTGATCGACGAGCTGATCAAGAGCGGCAGGATCACCCTGGAGCGGCCGATCGAGGAGACGATCACCTACCACGACTCCTGCTACCTGGGCCGCTGGAACGACATCTTCGCGCCGCCCCGCGACATCCTCGAGCGCATCCCCGGGCTGCGGGTGGTGGAGATGGCGCGAAACCGCAACGAGGGCATGTGCTGCGGCGCCGGCGGCGGCCGGATGTGGATGGAGGAGGGTCAGCCCCGCGTCAACCACAAGCGGGTGGAGCAGGCTGTCGCCACCGAGGCCGCCAAGGTTGCCACCGCCTGCCCCTTCTGCCTGGCAATGTTCGACGAGGGCATCGCCAGCCGCCAGCTGGGTGACCGCCTCGCCGTCGACGACATCGCCGTCTACGTGGAGCGCTCGCTGAAGCGATGACGGCGACCGAGGCACCGCAGCAAGCCGCTGCGGCGGAGGCGCCGGTCGACGCCGCCGGGCTCGGTTCTGGCCACGCCGCCGACGCGGTGGCCCTGTCGCCCCCCGTCGCGCTGCGTCCCCGTTTCCTGCGCCTCCATGACAGCCGCATCAGCTACGTCGACGTCGGCGAGGGGCCGGTGATCCTGCTGGTGCACGGCCTCGGAGACAGCCTGCACGGCTGGCGCCACTCCATCGGCCCGCTGGCCGACGCCGGGTTCCGGGTGATGGCGATCGACCTCCCCGGCTTCGGCTACTCCGACAAGCCCGGCGGCTACACCCTGTCGATGTTCTCCCAGCTGCTGCGCGACTGGTTCGACCTCCACTGCATCGAGCGGGCGGCGGTGGTCGGCAACTCCATGGGCGGGGTGATCTCGGCATGCTTCGCCGCCGAGCATCCCGAGCGGGTCAGTCACCTGGTCCTGGTCGACGCCGCCGGCTTCGGATCTGACCTCTCGTGGTTGATGCGCATTGCCAGCGTGATGATCCCGTCGTTCGTGGTGCCCCGCCGGGTGACCGCGCGCCGCGTCCGCCGCGCGCTGCAGTGGGTGTACGCGGACCCGTCGCTGATCGAGGACGAGGAGGTCGAGCGCATCGCCGAGCTGGCCTCGCTGCCGGGCGCCCGCCAGGCCTTCCTGGAGATCTCGCGCAAGGGCACCGGTCTGCGCGGCATGCGCGCCGGCCTCGGACTGGGAGAGCCTCCCGAGCGCGTCGAGGTGCCCACCCTGGTGGTCTGGGGGGAGCTCGACCGGGTGGTGCCGATCAGTCACCTGGAGCTGGTCCGTTCCCACCTGAGCATCTGCGAGACGCTGGTGCTGAAGAACTGCGGTCACTGCCCGCAGCGCGAGATGCCCCTTGTCTTCAACCGCCGGGTGCTGCAGTTCCTGAACGGAGCTAGCCCGGACAGGGAGTGACGCTGGGGGTCGGACTCGGCGATGCTCCCGGCGATGCACCCGGCGATGCCGCAGCCGAGGAACCGGCGGCCGGCGACGGGGTTGCCGACGCCCCCCCGGGAGACGGGCTCACCGGCGTCTCCGCCGCGGTGAACTTGAATCCCTTGAGGACCTCGCTCTCGACATCCTTGATCTTGGCGATGGAGTCGGTACCGCTGGCGACGAAGGTGAGGGTGTAGCCGACGCCGTCGTGGATGAAGGCGTAGAAGCGCTGCTCAGAATCGACCCCATGGCTGGTGTAGCGGATGGAGAGAAGTTCCGCCTTCTGGCCGGCGACCGCCGTGGCCTTGGCGCATGGCGGCTGGGTGGGGAAGCCAAGGCTGTTGATCCCCTGCTCGTCGGCGAAGTGGTTGACCGCGATGTCGTTGAGGGTGGGACTGGGATCGCTCAACCGTCGCAGGGCGAAGTACTCGTTGCCGTTGACGTCCGCGACCCTCAGAGTCGGCGGGTCGCTGTCGGTGGAGGCGTCGTAGTTCCACTGGTTGGGGGAGAGGAACTTCACCGGGGCGACGTTCATGCCGGTGTGCTCGGTGAAGGTGAGGTTCTGGATCACCTCCGCCCCGGTCGAGGCGCCGACATGGGCGACCAACAGCGCGAGGCCGGCCACCACCGCGATACCCAGCCCGCCCAGGGGGACCATCCAGGCGCTCCGGATCGGCTTTCCTCCCGTCTGCAGGGCGGAGAGCTCCTGCTGGCTGGCGAGGCGGCGGTAGCCACAGCGCCGGCAGACCAGGTCGCGCCGCCGTCCTGCCGGGGTGATGCGGTAGCGCAGCACCTCGAGGAACCGCATGTTGTCGACCACGTCCTGCAGCGCGTGCTCGTGGCAGTTCGGGCAGTCGAGCCAACCCGACCCGCGGACGCGGTCGAGATGGCGGATGCCGGCGATGAACATGTGGGCGCGTCTCCCCCGCGCGCGCCGTGAGCCCGGCGCTTGTCAGGGATTGTAAGCGGCTGGCTGGCTGGCGACGACCGCCGCGGAGGCCGGTCGCTACGGGCGCAGCGCCATCCCGGCCGGCGTGCCGGGGAGGCCGTGGTCGGTGAGGTTGCCGTAATAGGCGGTGGCGTCGCCGAAGCCGTACAGGTTGCCCTGCTTCGTTGGGATGTAATAACCGCCGCCAGTGAAGGTCAGGGCGATGCCGGCGGGCGTGCCGGGAAAGCCGTGGTCGGTGAGGTTGCCGAAGTAGGCGGTGGCGTCACCGAAGCCGTAGAGGTTGCCCTGGGTGGTGACGATGTAGTAGCCGCCGCCATCGGGCGTCAGGGCGATCCCCGCGGGGGTGCCGGGCAGTCCGTGGTCGTTGAGATTGCCGTAGTAGGCGGTGGCATTACCGAAGCCGTACAGGTTGCCCTGGGTGGTGATGATGTAGTACCCGCCGCCGTCGTGGGTCAGGGCGATACCGGCGGGGTTGCCCGGTAGTCCGTGGTCGGTGAGGTTGCCGTAGTAGGCGGTGGCGTCGCCGAAGCCGTAGAGGTTGCCCTGGGTGGTGACGATGTAGTAGCCCCCGTCGTCCGGTGTCAGGGCCATGCCTGCCGGGTTGCCGGGGAAGTGGTGGTCGGTGAGGTTGCCGAAGTAGGCGGTGGCGTCGCCGAAGCCGTACAGGTTGCCTTGCACCGTTGGGATGTAATAGCCGCCCACGCCGGGTGGCGGTGGTGGGGGTGGTGGGGGTGGTGGTGGCGGTGGTGGCGGTGACCCGAAGGTGAACGCCGACTGGGACGACGCGGGGTTCGATCCGTTGGGGGTGGTCACCGACACGTTGACGGTTGCCGCCGGTTCCGCAGGCGTTGTCGCGGTCAGGTGCTCGGGGCTCTGGACCGCCACGGCCGGCGACGCGGTCGGCCCGAAGCTCACCGTCGATGTGGGGGCGAAGTCGGTTCCGACGACGGTCACCATGGTGCCGCCGCCTGGCGGTCCATGGGTTGGATTGATGCTGGTGATCGTCGGTGGCGAGAAGGTGAAGCGTCCCAGGGCCGTGCCCCAGTCGTGCTGGTTGGTCGCCGAGGCGGCGAACTCGCCCGCCAGCCAGACATCGGTGGGATGGACCGGGTCGATCGCGGCGCCCGAGTAGTCTCCCCAGGCGCTGCCGCCGCCGGTGAGGCAGCCACTCCCGCAGTCGAAGACCCCGACCCCGGAGCCGGCGGTGACGGGGACCACGGGCGTGGTGCTCCCCATCGCCCCGGCGAGCTGCCCGGTGGCCACCACGCTGGGATGGGTGGTCGATGACGACGAGGTCATCACGATGTAGGCGTTGCCCGCCGCGTCCAGCGCCAGGGCGGGATAGAAGAGATGCCCGTTCGTCTGCGACACCAGAAACTGCTGGGTCCGGGTCGCCGTCGTCCCCGACACGGCGAACTGGAAGATGGCGCTGCAGGCGCGGACGGCGACGTCTCCCGCTGGCACGCAGCCCGAGGCGGCTGTCGTCCAGAGAGAGCCGTTCCGGAACAGGGTCTGCTCGATCCGGTCGTCATCGGTGGCGATGGTTGTCGCCGATCCCGCCTGGTCGGCATTCGGCGGGATCGTGGTTCCGTTCACGGCCGGGTCGCTCTCGGTGATGGCGACGTTGCCCGCTGCCGGAGTCCCGGTGATGGCGATGACGCCGATGGCCGGCGACGGTGCACCGGGATTGGTTCCCAGCATTGGATCCGAGTTGTTGTACGCCATGTACTGGACCACGGTCGGCGTGGTCGAGAGCGCTGGGATGACTGCGAACACGCTCGGGTTGGGGTTGTAGACGTTGAGGTGGATCATGCCGGTGCCAAGCAGGTCGGACTTCTGGACCACGCTGAGAGGGACACCGTTGTACGTCGGCGTCGGGGTGTTGACGTTGCTGAACGCGTTGGCGGTCAGCACCACCAGGTTGTCGCTGACGCCCATGGTGGGCTGGTCGTAGAGGAAGCCGTTGTTGCTCGGGACCGGATGCCGCGGGTCGGTGGCATCGAGGGGGTCGATCACGCTCCAACCGGCGGCGGCGTCCGAGCTGTCCGACACCGCGAGGAAGGTCTCGCTGCCGGTCAGGTTGGTGGCGTCGAAGCCCAGGATGCTGGTGAACCACCGCCCGCTCGCCGCGTCGTAGAAGACCCGGGGATCGCTCGCCGAGTAGCGGACCCCCATCGAACTGGTGGGCATGGGGTAGAAGGTGTTGAGATCGGTGGAGTGCAGCAGCATGCCGGAGCGGTCGTAGACGGCCATGGTGGAGTTGACGATCACCACCACCTGGGTGGGCCCCACCCCGACCTGGGTGTCCGGCGGCGCCAGCGCCTGGTCGCTTCCGAAGAGGGCGACGTTGCCCGCCTCCGTCAGGCCCGGGAACGAGGTCAGCTGCTCCTCGGTGGGGGTCGGCGCTGCGGTCAGCGCACCTCGCCCAGGAGTCGAGGCTACGGGGGCGCCCGCCGGGTTGGCCTTCGCCAGGGCAACCGCCTGGTGCCGGGGCGTGAGTGGAGCGAGGTGGGGGGTGCGGACTCCGGCCGGCGCCGCTGGGACGGCGCGCAGGTCGACGTGGAGGCGGTTGACCACCCGGTGAGACGCCCCGCCGAACGGAGAGGGCGTGCCCGCGGCCGCCGAGACGGCGGGGATGCACGCGCCTGCCACCGCGAGGACGCCGACGCCGACCACGGCGCGGCGAAAGCAGGTGAGCCCGATGGCGGCACGCCGGCCTCGGCCTATCCGCTTGCGCACCGCACCCCTCTCCTTGGCACCGCGACAACACTGCGCGGAGACGACCCGGCACGAGGTCGCGGCCATGGACGGCTCCAGCCGCGGCAGTCTACACCGGGACGTTCGAGTTGGGGTCATCTGCCGGAGCGCGCGCCCCGGCTGCGCAGAACGAGTTGACCGGCTCGAGGACGCCTGCATATAGTCGCGGGCCTGCGGCCCACATCGGTGCCAGGTCTGCCTGGCCGTCGTCGACCGGGCAGTCCCGGAGCGCCGCGAGGAGGTGTCGGTGACGTTCAAGGCATACAGTCCGGAATGGGCCCAGGCGTACAAGGACGAGATCAACCGCTCCGCGGTGTACAAGCAGGCGGCGGCGGGATGGGAGGGCTCGGTCGGCCTGGTCGTTCTGGCCGAACCAGACAAGAACGTACCCGAGGACCTGGGAATCTTCATGGACCTGTGGCACGGCGAGGCTCGCGACGTCCGCATCACCAGCCGCGATGAGGCGGAAAAGGCCGACTTCGTGATCAGCGGGCCGTACTCGCGCTGGAAGCAGGTCTCGAAGAAGGAGCTGGACGCGACCAAGGGCATCATGCTCGGTCAGCTGAAGCTGCGCGGCGACTTCCCCACCATCGTGCGCTACACCAAGGCGTCCCAGGAGATGACCGAGTGCACCACCCGGGTGCCGGTGGAGTGGCCTGACGAGTAGCGGCCCGCCGGTGGCTGAGGCCGTCTAGTGGCAGTGGCCGTCTAGTGGCAGAGGTGGTGCTCGCCGAGGGGGAGGGGGCCAGCGGGCTCGCCAGCATGGTGGCAACGCTGCTGGCCCAGAACGTCGAACGCTCGCGGGAGAAGTTCGAGGACTTCCGACGGCTGAGCGCCGAGGTGCTGATCGAGGTCGCCGACCTCGGCCAGAGTGTGACCCTCAGCTTCGACCGCGATCGCTGCACCGTCCACAGCCGCAGCACCGGCCGTCCGACCATCGCGCTGCGCACCGACTCGGAGACCTTCATGGCGCTGGGCCAGATACGCATCGGTCCGCTGGGTCTGCCGAACTACCTCGATGCGCCGGGCCGGGCGGTGTTGCGGGCGATGGTCAGCGGCCGTCTGCGCATCCACGGCCTGCGCCACCTGCGCACGCTCAACCGGGTCACCCGTCTGTTCTCGGTCGCCTGAAGCGCGGCCACGCCGGCGGCCACCAGCGCCCAGGGAACCAGCCGCCCCGGCGGCCCGGTGGTGTTGCGCCCGAGATCGACCACCGCGGCGGCGTTGATCCCAGCCCAGAGCAGCAGGACTCGCAAGGTTGCCGCCCGGGGCCAGTTCCCCGCCCGCTCGCGGTCGAGCGCTGCGGCGCGCCCGAGGCACCAGGCCACCGCCGGCGCCAGCAGCGCCAGGTCCTGCCCGAGCAGATGGGGCGAGACCACCAGGGACAGGGCGGTGGCGCCGGCGAGGCTGAACTCCAGGCGGTCCGGCCGCCCCCGCGCCGCGTTGCCCAGCAGCGCACAACCCAGCAGCCCGGCCGCGCCGGTGACCGCGACGAGGACCTGGGTGGCGGCGCCATCGCCGAGCCACGAGCCGAAGAGGCCGCTGAGCCCGAGCATCCCGGCCGCCGGCCAGCGCGACGCCCCCGACACGGTGGCATGGGCGAAGCCTTCGAGTCCGGATGGAGCGACCAGGGCCAGCGAGGCCGCCAGCACCCCGGCCAGGCCGGCGACCATGCCGGCAAGCAGCCGGCGATCGCGACGGGCGGCGGCGTAGACGAGAAGGCCCAGGGCGAGGTGCGGCTTGGCGACGGCGGCGGAGACGGCCAGCCATGCGCCGGCGCGCATCGAGTGGCCGCGCCGCCACGAGGCGTAGGCGAGGGCGAGGCCCAGCGCCGAGACGCCGTCCCACTGCCCCAGCAGCAGGGTGCTGGCGGTGCCCAGCCCGGCCAGGGCCACCGCCCCGCCGGTGAGCAGCGCCCGGCCCCACCGCCGTGACGGCCGGGGCGCGCTCCGGATCGCAACCGCGACCGCCGCGGCCAGCAGGCCGAGCTGGAGCAGCGACCACAGCCGGTAGGCGGCGTCGAGACCGAGCACCGTCAGCGGAGCCGCGAGGGCGGCGGCAGGCGGGGGGTTGACGAACGGCAGGTTGCCCTCTCGGTCGGGGTCGATCAGCCGGGCGTGGAGGGGCCGCTGGACCGACTCGTCATAGATGTCGCCCCGGTGCCCCTCCCGGAGCAGGGTGCCGGCGACGTAGCTGGAGGTGAAGTCGCTGCGGCCGATGTCGAGGCGGGACACGCCGGCCCATAGCACCAGGTAGACGACCAGCAGGGCGAGCGCCGCGCCGGCAGCGACCAGGATGCGACGGTGCGGGGCCACGGCCGCCCGACCGTAACACCGGGCTTCGGGGCACCCCCGTCGCGCGACCAAGCCGCGACCAGCCTGTCCCGGGCGGCGGCAGCCCGCGCGATGTTCCCGAGGGTCGGGCCCTCCCCGGGGCGGTGTCGTCGGGCGGCGTTCCTATACTCGCTGCGGGAGAACCCACGGATTCAGCGGGATCTGGAGCGTCGCATGCTCGAGAAGATCGACCACATCGGGATCGCCGTGCCCGACCTGGACGCCGCCGTCGCCGTCTACTCGCGGCTCTTCGGCATCGAGCCGACGCATCGCGAGGTGGTCGCGTCCGACGGGGTGGAGACGGCGATGTTCGAGGTCGGCGAGTCGCGCATCGAGCTGCTGGGCTCGCTCGGCCCCGACTCCAAGATCGCCAACTTCCTCGTCAAGCGCGGCGGTGGGATCCATCACGTCGCCTACGGGGTCGCCGACGTGCAGCTGGCCCTCGACCACCTCGCCGCCGAGGGGACGCAGCTGCTCGACACCGCACCGCGGCCCGGTGCCGGCGGCCGCCTGGTGGCCTTCCTCCATCCCCGCGCCGCCGCCGGAGTGCTGACCGAGATCTGCCAGCCCGATCCGTCGCGACCCTCCGGGGACCACTGACTGTGGCCGGCGACGCCGGGGCGGCCGCCGCGCCGAGCGCCGCCGGCCCCGCCCAGCCGGCGGGTCGGGGTCCCACCACTCCGCCCGCGGAGACCGAGAGCGGGCTGCCGCTGGATCCCGTGTACTGCCCCGGCGCCTCCGAGCCGCCGCCACCCGGCAGCTACCCCTTCGTCCGTGGGGCGCGTCCCGACGGCTATCGCGGGCGCCTGTGGACGATGCGGCAGTACGCCGGCTTCGGCAGTGCCGAGCAGACCAACCAGCGCTTCCACTACCTGCTGCGCGCCGGCCAGACGGGGTTGTCGACCGCCTTCGACCTGCCCACCCAGATGGGGTACGACAGCGACGATCCGATGGCTCGCGGCGAGGTCGGCAAGGTCGGCGTCGCCATCGACTCGCTGGCCGACATGGAGCTCCTCATGCGGGGGATCCCGCAGGACGAGGTCAGCACCTCGATGACCATCAACGCGCCGGCGGCGATGCTCCTGCTGCTCTACGAGCTCGCCGCCGAGCGCAAGGGCATCGACACCCGCAGGCTCGGCGGCACCATCCAGAACGACGTCCTCAAGGAATTCGTCGCTCGCGGTACCTACATCTACCCGCCCCGCCCGTCGATGCGGCTGATCACCGACACCTTCGCCTACTGCACCGAACGGTTGCCGCGCTGGAACCCGATCAGCATCAGCGGCTACCACATCCGTGAGGCCGGGGCGACGGCACCGCAGGAGCTGGCCCTCACCATCGCCAACGGCATCGCCTATGTGCAGGCGGCGATCGATGCCGGGTTGGAGGTCGACCGGTTCGGTCCGCGGCTGTCGTTCTTCTTCAACGTCGGCAACGACTTCTTCGAGGAGGTGGCGAAGTTCCGCGCCGCCCGCGGCCTGTGGGCGGAGGTGATGCGCGAGCGGTTCGGAGCCACCGACCCACGCAGCCAGATGCTCCGCTTCCACGCCCAGACCAGCGGCGCCACCCTCACCGCCCAGCAGCCGCTCAACAACGTGGTGCGGGTGGCGATCCAGGCGATGGCCGCGGTCTGCGGCGGTGCCCAGTCACTGCACACCAACTCCTACGACGAGGCGCTGGCGCTGCCGACCCAGGAGGCGGCGGAGATGGCGCTGCGCACCCAGCAGCTGATCGCCTACGAGTCGGGCGCTGCCAACGTCGCCGACCCGATGGGTGGGTCCTACCTGCTGGAGTCGCTGACCGCCCGGCTCACCGAGGCGGCGCGGGAGCTGATCGCGCGCATCGACGAGCTGGGGGGAGCCGTGGCGGCGATCGAGAACGGCTTCTATCACCGCCAGATCCAGGAGTCCGCCTACCGCCATCAGCAGCTGGTGGAGTCCGGTGATCGGGTCATCGTCGGCATCAACCGGTTCACCGAGACCGCGCAGCAACCGGTCGAGATCCTGCGGATGTCGGTCGAGCTCGAGGCGGAGCAGGTACGCGGGCTCAGCGAGGTCCGCGCCGGGCGCGACCAGGACCGCGTCGATCGAGCTCTGGCGGCGTTGAAGGCGGCGGCGGGAGGACGGGACAACCTGCTGCCGCTGATGCGCGAGGCGCTGGCCCACTACGCGACCATCGGGGAGGTGGCGGGAACCCTGCGGTCGGTCTTCGGCGTCTACCGTCCCGGCGACGTGTTCTGAGACCGGCGCCGGTCGCGGCGCCGCGCCGGGATCACCGACCGGTCACGAATCAGCGAACCGGCCGGTCTGGCGCCCGGCGCTGGCCATGCTTCCAGCACCGTGATTGCGATCCGGCGGCGGGCACCGTCCGCGCCGCTTCTCCTGCTCGGACTGGTGGCTGCCCTGATCGCGCTTCGCCTGGTGATGGTCGCCGGTGCGGTCGCCCAGCCGGCCGAGCTCGACATCCGGCGGTTCTGGGAGATCGCCCAGAGCCCGGGGCGGCCGTACCTGAGCTACCAGGTCGAGTACCCACCGCTGATGCTGGCACTGTTCAAGCTGCTCGGCCTGACCGGCTCGATGCACGGCCTGGGCGCCGTCGTCGCGGTGGTGAACGCCTTCGCCGACGCCGCGATCGCCGTCGTCCTGCTGCGCGTCTGGGGTCGCCGCGCGGCACTGATATGGCTGGTCGCGGCGCTGCCGCTGGAGCAGCTGCTGCTGAGCCGCCTCGACCTCGTGCCCGCCGCCTGCGCGGTGGCCGCGGTCGCCGCGGTGGTGCGGCGGCGGCCGGCGCTGGCGGGAGTGCTCCTCGCGGTGGGAGCAGGGTTCAAGCTCTGGCCGGCGCTCCTCGCCCCACTGCTGTGGAATCAACTGCCCGACCGCTCCGGCCGGCGGCGTCTTGCCGGCGGTTTCGTGATCACCGCGGGATTGATCCTGCTCGGCTGGCTGATGCTCGCCGGGCCGCAGGGCATCGTCGAGGTGGTGACCCTGCGCGGAGCTCACGGTGTCCAGATCGAGAGCGTGAGCGGTTCGGTCATCCGGGTCGTCACCGGCGCCCACCCTTTCGATGAGAACGAAGCCTTTCGCGTCGCCGCGCCCTCCTGGGTGCCCCTCGCCGGGGTGAGTGCTGCCGGAGCGCTGCTGGCGCTGGTGGTCTGCTGGCGCAGCCGCGGTCCGGCATCGCTCGCCGCCGGATGGGTGGGAGCGGTGGGGCTGCTCATCGTCTCGTCTTCGGTGTTCTCACCGCAGTACGTGGTGTGGCTGCTCCCCGCGGCGGTGCTCGCCTGGGAACAGGGCGAGCGGCGCATCTGCTGGCTTGTCATCGCCGTCGCCGGTCTGACCATGCTCGACGCCGAGTGGTATGCGGCCGTGCTGGCAGGGTCACCCACCGCCACCGGCGTGCTCCTGCTGCGCAACCTGCTGCTCCTGGCGACCGTGGCGGTCTGCGTGATCCGTGTTCTCGATGACAGCCGCCGCACCGCGGTGGCGCGGCGCCTCGCATCCGCCGCTCTCACCGGTAGGGCACACCAGCTTCGACGCTTGGGGTAGCCTTGCCGCGAGATGGCCAAAGCGACGCGACCTGGCATCCCTCCCGCGGGTGCGGGCGACCGTCCCGCTCTCAGCGCCGCCGATCTGCGCGCCGCGAGCAGCGATGACGGAGCCGCTGCCGGCTCCCCCGGGAGCGTCACCGAGCGCAAGATCAACCTGCTGCGCAAGCGCCGCTACGACGCGATCCAGCGCGGCGGCGCTGCCGAGCGGTCCCAGCATCGCAAGAGCAAGCTGACCGCGCGCGAGCGCATCGAGCGGCTGCTCGATCCCGGCTCGTTCGTCGAGACCGACACCTTCGCCGTCCACCGTACCAACAACTTCGGCATGGACGAGAAGCGGATCCGGGGCGACGGCGTGGTCACCGGCTGGGGAACCATCGAGGGGCGCCAGGTCTTCGTGTTCAGCCACGATGCCAGCGTCTTCGGCGGGTCGCTCGGTGAGGTCTTCGCCGAGAAGGTCTGCAAGATCATGGACCTGGCCACCCGCACCGGCTCCCCCTGCATCGGCATCAACGACTCCGGAGGCGCTCGTATCCAGGAGGGGGTGGTCTCGCTGGCGGGCTACGCCGAGATCTTCTACCGCAACGTCGAGTCGAGCGGGGTCATCCCGCAGATCTCCCTGATCGTGGGCCCCTGCACCGGCGGCGCGGTCTACTCACCGGCGATGACCGACTTCATCCTCATGGTGCGGAAGGTCGGCTACATGTTCATCACCGGTCCGGACGTGATCAAGGTGACCACCGGCGAGCAGGTGACCTTCGAGCAGCTGGGCGGCTCCGACGTCCACAACCAGCGCAGCGGTGTGGCCCACTTCATCGCCAACACCGAGGACGAGTCCTTCGCCCAGATCCGCGAGCTGCTCTCCTACCTGCCCAGCAACAACCGGGAGAAGCCTCCCTTGCGGCCCACTCTCGACGATCCCCATCGCGCCGACCCGGAGCTGCAGGGGATCATCCCCGACAATCCCAACCAGCCGTACGACATGCGCGCGGTGATCACCCGGGTGGTCGACGAGGGACGGTTCCTCGAGGTGATGCCCTACCACGCCCAGAACCTAATCACCGGCTTCGCCCGGCTCGACGGGCACCCGGTGGGGGTGGTGGGCAACCAGCCGCGCGTGCTCGCCGGTGCGCTCGACATCGACGCCTCGATCAAGGGCGCGCGCTTCGTGCGTTTCTGCGATGCCTTCAACATCCCGCTGGTCACCTTCGTCGACGTTCCCGGATTCCTCCCCGGGACGGCGCAGGAGTACGGCGGCATCATCCGCCACGGGGCGAAGCTGCTCTATGCGTACTGTGAGGCGACCGTTCCCAAGCTGACGGTGATCACCCGCAAGGCCTACGGCGGCGCCTACGACGTCATGTGCAGCAAGCACATCCGCGCCGACTACAACGTCGCCTGGCCGACCGCCGAGATCGCGGTGATGGGACCCCAGGGCGCGGTCAACATCATCTTCAAGCGCGACATCGCGGCGTCGGCCGACCCGGCGGCGCGGGCGGCCCAGCTGATCGATGAGTACCGCGAGCAGTTCGCCAACCCCTACTACGCGGCGGAGCGGGGTTACGTCGACGACGTGATCGAGCCCAAGCAGACGCGGGCGGTGCTGATCAGCGCCCTGTCCATGACCCAGGACAAGCGGGTGCTCCGCCCCGAGCGCAAGCACGGCAATATCCCGCTGTAGGCTCGTCGGTCGGCCTCAGGCAGCCTTAGCCCAGCGCGCGGGCTCGCGCGCGCGTCGCAGGGGACGGCGCGTGTCGCCGACCAGCGGCGCCAGCGGCGTCGCCGTCAGCAGGCGGGTCAGCAGCAGCCCCCCGGCGAGAGCGACGGCGGCGTCGATGGCGACGCCGGCCATCGAGACCGGGAGGCGACGGTCGGTCAGCACCGTGAGCCGGGGCCCGATCCACGCGAGCACGAGCGGGTGGACGATGTAGATGCCGAGCGAATATCGGCTGAGAACGCCGACCGCGCGGGCCAGCCGACGGCTGCGGCGCAGCAACGCCGGTGCGCCCCAGAAGACAGCGCCGCTGACCGCCAGGGCGAGCGGGGGGAGCAAGGGCCGCAGGAAGGCGCCGGTGCCCTCCGCGAACTGGCCGCGCGAGGTGGAGACGTTGACGACGAGCAGCGCCGCCGCGGTCAGCGGCAGCGCGAGCAGGAACGGGGTCGCCGGAAGCCGGAGGCGGCCACGGGCGAGCATCCGCCCGACGGCGACGCCGACGGCGAAGTACCCGATCCAGAACGGGAAGAGCTCGTACCCGTGCCAGAGGATCAGGGTGCGGGTGGCGCTCCCGCCGACCGGGCCGTAGAGGCGGTCGATGCCAAGCGCGGTCTGGAGCGCCAGCGCCGCCACGGCCGCGACCACGGCCGCCCGCGCGCCTTGCGGCCAGAGGAGCGACACCAGGTACAGCTGCGGGATGAGCAGCAGGTAGTAGAGGTGTCCAGCACCGCCGCCCACCCAGTTGGCGACGGCCGGTGCGTTCCGGTTGATGGTCCCAAGCATGAAGATCCCGGCCACCAGAAAGACCGGGGCCCAGGCGAGCCACGGGATCAGGGTGCGGCGCCCCCTTCGCACCAGCCAGGTCAACCCCGGCGCGTCCCCACCGGGGCGGTAGCCGACCAGCAGACCGCTGAGGACGACGAAGGCGGGGACGCAGAAGCGCGCCAGCAGCGACAGGCTGTCCCACACCTGCTCGTCGGCCCCACCGTCGGCGCGCGGCCAGGCGGAGACGTGGACCACGATGACCGCCAGCATCGCCACCGCCCGCAGGGCATCGGCGCCGGGAAGCCTGGCTGGGGTTGCCGGACTACCCGGGCGCCTGGCGGCGCTCGGGGCGGTGGAGGGCCGTGCCGCGGGACGGCGGGGTGCGCTGACCGCCAAGCGATACCTCAAGAGAATGAAAGGTGATGTCGAGGCTATCACGTAGGCTGCCCTGGCACCCTGTTCCCCGATGCGTCGCGTGGTCCGCCGGGTCCATCTCGCCGCCTCTCCCGAGGAGGCTTGGCGGGCCTGTCTGGAGCTCCTCCTCCGCCCCGATCCGGCCCGGGGGGTGATCAAGCGCACCTGCCGTCCGGATCCCCCCCTGGTCGGCTCGGTGGTCACCTCGACGATCCGCGCTCGCGGCGTCGAGCGCGAGCTGCGCGCCGAGGTCGTCGAATTGAGCCCGCCTCACGTGCTGGCCACCGTCGCCGAGGGGCCCGGCCCCGCGGTACGCACCTCGATGAGCCTCGAGCCCGCCGCCGGCGGCGGAACCGAGGTCACCCTGGTGAGCGAGGCGGAGAGCGGATTCCCCGTCGGCGGCCGGACGGGCCGGCTCCTCGACGAGCTCCTCCTCGGAGGTCCCCAGCGGCGGTCGGCTCGGTCGACCCTGCGGCGGCTGGGTGAGCTCGTCGCGGCTGGCCGGTCGCGCGGTTAGCCGGACCGGCTCTCGCGGCGGCGCCACGCCGCCGTCAGCACAAGTCCGACGACCGCTGCCACGGCGGGCACGCCGGGTGCGACCGGTGTCATTGCGGTGTTGGCCAGCGCGGTCGGGGCGGTCGCCGTGGCCGCCGCGACCGCCGCCGTCGGACACCACGGGTTGGCGGGGACGCCGGTACAGGGGTCGGGCATGGTGGCCAGGTCGTGCGGGATGGGCGCGGTCGTCGGGTGGGTTGGGGTCGGATAGTTGAGCGGCGGGTTGCTCAGGGCGCACTGCGGGGTGACCGGGCCGATGGCGATGATCCCGCCGGTGGCGCAGAACAGCCCGGCGGTGGTGGGTCCCGAGTAGCCGCTGTTGGGCTGGCCGCAGGTGCCCATCAGCGTCTCGATGGCGGGCGGATCGCTGCTCAGCGTGCCCGAGCTGTCCCGGTTGTGGTGGAAGCAGTTGCCGGGATTCGCTCCGCTTGGGGCGGTGGCGACGGCGAGATCGCCGTTTCCCGGGTTGCCGAAGCCGCCGTTGTTGCCCAGGGTGTTGTGGGCCACCTCGGTGCCGTAGGCGACGAAGTCGCAGGCGGCCGGAGTGTTGAATCCGCCGTTGCAGTTGGCCACCGGCGGCGGCGTGCCGGTGTCGGGGAAGTCGTTGATGACGATGCCCCAGCCACCCTGGTTGATGATCCTGTTGTCGACCACGGTGTCGTTGTGACCGCCGGAGATCTCGATTCCCGCACCCACCGGCGCCGCTCCGGCGATGCCCAGCTGCGGGGTGTTGGCGTTGTTGTTGTCGTGGACGTAGTTGTTGCGGATCACCGTGCAGGACGGCGTCCCGGTGGGACCGGTGCCGCCGTTGGGGCAGGCGCCGTCCTGGGGCGAGGGGGCGTCGTCGTTGTTGAGCGAGTTGGGAAGGATGCCGACTTTGTTGTCGTTCCACTCGCTGTTCTCGATCAGGAGGTGGCCTCCGGCGTTGGTCCCCGAGAACCCGAGCGCGCTATTCACCGCGTGGGCATCGGTGAGATCGACGTTGCAGTCCGGGCAGGCGCCGACGTAGTAGGAGCTGTCGCCCATGTTGCTCGCGTAGGTATGGGCGATGACGCCTGGGCCGCGCTCGTTGCTGGTGAAGATGCCGTAGGCGCCCTGGCCGTGAGCGGAGTCCTTGTAGTAGCTGTCGCTCGCGGTGATGTAGGAGATGGCGAAGGGGCCCATCCCGATCTTTCCGCTGCTGTCGCCGCCGTTGAACCACAGCTGATTGCCGTTGTTGCCGCCGTCGCTGGACTGGAAGTTGCAGATCGTCAGGTTCTCGACCGAGACGCCGTCGGCCTTGTAGACCTCGACCCCGTTGCGCCCCGTCGGCGTGCCGTCGCTGCCGTTGGGACCGAACTGCTGAAGGCCCGCGGCGGGATCACATGGGCCCGCGGCGCCGGGCTTGGTTCCGTCGACGATGGCGCCGTTGCGGTCCATGCCGCGCAGATGAACGCCCGCGGTGGTGATCAGCACGCCGGCAACCTTCTTGGGCACGCTGGTGTCGTTGGCCCCCGACTCGTGGTAGTCGCCCGGTCCGACCAGCACCCAGTCGCCGGGCTGAGCGGCATCGACCGCGACCTGGACCGATGCGTACGTCCCCGCGATGCCGTGGTAGCTGCCCACCCGCAGCACGCTGGGGCCGGCGGCGGCCCCGCGCGACGCGCCCGCAACCGCGAGGCCGAGGATGGCGGCGCAACCGGCCGCGGCGAGATGGCGGACGGTGCGGTACGGCAAGCGGCAACCTCGCGAGGCGGTGGCGATCGACCCTCCCTGTGGGAGAAGACGCTCCGCCGCCGTCTTCCTTGCAGGCACCCACGCCGGACGAGATGGGTCAGCGCGCCGGGATCTCGGTGATGCGGACCCCGGCGTGGGCCTTGTGGATGCGGTTGATGGAGAGGAGCAGCACGGTCAGCTGCTCCGAATAGCGCGCGTATCGGAGTGGCCCGGCGTCGATCCCCCGGACTCCGGGGAGCCTTTCGGCGAGCTCGATCACCCGGCTCTTCGCCTCGGCGTCGTCGCCGGTGACCAGGACGTCGGAATCGACGGGGCGGCCCGACCGGCCGAGGATGGCGCTGCTCGGCGAATGGAAGGCCGCGACCACCCGCGCGCCAGGGAGCAGCGCCGCCGCCTGTTCTGCCGCCGAGCCCTCGGGGACGTCGATGTGGCTCGGCCCCAGGGTGCGATCGACCTGCACCGGGACCACGGTGCTCACCACCAGCTTGCCCGCGAGGGTCGCGGCAAGCTCGCCGAGCAGCGCCGCCTGGCCCTCATAGGGGATGGTGATCAGCACCGTGCCGGCGGCGGCGGCGGCAACGGCGTTGTCCATGCCGGTGACCGCTGCGCCCCCGCCGGCAGCGCCGACCCTGGCACTGACCTCGGCCGCGGCCGCCGCGCCCTTGGCCCGCTCCCGCGAACCGATCACCACCGGGACGCCGGCCAGCGAGAAGCGCAACGCCAGACCCGGTCCCGAGCGGCCGGTCCCTCCGAGAAGCGCGATCGGCTCGGTCACGGTGGCGCACTGTAGCCCTCGGTCCGCCGGGCGCCGGTGGACCCGGGCCTACCCCACCGGTTCGCCTGGCCCGGCAGGGTGATGATGCGGTAACACGGCCGCCACGCCTGCCGGCCCATTGCTCGGGCCGGTCTATGTTCCGACCGTGGAGGCCCTCGTCGACCGGCGGCCGCTGCCGCACTCGGACCAGGGCCGCGCGGGTGCCGTGCGCAGCGCGCTCAGACGCGCGTGGCATGCTCCGGAGCTGCGCCAGGCGGTGCTGCTCGTGGTCGGCCTGCGCGTCGCCCTCGGGGTGGTGGCCTGGCTCGCCGCGCGTGGTCACGGCCTTCCGCCCGACGCCGATCGGTCCCTGGTGGTGTCGCCGGGCTCGCCGTTGTGGCCGTTGGTCGCGCCGTGGCAGCGCTTCGACGCCCTCATCTACCAGCACATCGCTGTCGACGGGTACCGCCACGGCGCCGCCGCCGTGGGCTTCTTTCCGCTGTATCCGCTGCTGATGCACGCGGGCGGGGTCGTCCTCGGCGGGGCATACGCGCTCGCCGGCCTGCTGCTCAACACCGGGCTGCTGGTGGCGGCGCTGGCGGTGGTGCACCGCCTCGTCGCCGCCGATGTCGACGAGGTCACCGCCAGGCGCACCGTGCTCTACACGGCGCTGGCGCCGACCGCCTTCTTCTTCTTCGCGCCGTACAGCGAGTCACTGTTCCTGCTGCTCGCCGCCGGCACCTTCCTCGCAGCACGACGGGGTCGGTTCGTGACTGCGGGTGCGGTGGGCGCGCTGGTGACACTGTCGCGTCCCCAGGGCATCCTGCTCCTCGCCCCGCTTGCCGTCGAGGTCGCGCGCGACCTGGCGGCACGCCACCGCGCCGGTGAGCAGCCGCTGCGCCGCGCGCACCTCGCGCTGCTGCTTCCGCCGCTGGCACTGGTCGGCTTCTACCTGTACGCGACGCGGGTGGTGGGAGCGTCGCCGCTCGCCGCGGAAGGATACTGGGGCGGCCATTACGTCTGGCCCTGGCGGCCGCTGCTCGACTCGCTCGACATCGCCCTTCGCCAGGGATACTCGGGCGAGATCCTCAACCCGATCGCGCTGCTCCTTCTCGCTGCCGCGGCGGTGGCGATGTGGCGCCGTCTTCCTCTGTCCTATCTCGCCTACACCGTGACCGCAATGCTGCCGATGCTCTTCCGCGAGAACGGTGGCGGGCATCCGATGCAGAGCGCCGACCGCTTCGCGCTGGTGGTCTTCCCCGCCTTCGCGGTGCTGGCCATGGTGGGCCGGCGACATCCCCGACTGCATCTGGGTCTGCTGCTGCTCTTCCCTCTGCTGATGGCCAAGCTGCTCACCTACTACGTGCAGGGCAGCTTCGTCGGCTGACGCCTACGGCGCCTCGCCGGCGGCTAGCGCATGGCAAGGCGCACCGACATCGCCCGATGATGCCCGGAGGCAGCCGGCGCGTGTCGCGTACACTCCGCGGCCGTGAAGCTCCTCGAGTACCAGGCCAAGCAGCAGTTCGCGCGGCGTGGCATCGCCATCCCGGCGGGGCGGCTGGCCCGGAGTGCGGCGGAGGCCGAGGCGGCGGCGCGGGAGCTTCAACGGCATGCCGGCACGCGCATCGCCGTCAAGGCGCAGGTGCCCATCGGTGGTCGCGGCAAGGCGGGCGGCATCGCGGTCGTCGAGTCGCCGGACCAGGCGCGCCGCGAAGCCGAGCGCATCCTCGCCATGGACATCCGCGGCTATCCGGTGCGCAGCGTCTGGTGCGAGACGGGTCTGGAGATCGCCAACGAGCTCTACCTGGGCATCACCCTCGACCGCGATCGTCGCCGGCTGGTGGTCATCTTCTCCGCCGCCGGCGGCATGGACATCGAGCAGGTCGCCGAGACGCAGCCGGAGAGGATCGCCAAGCTGTGGCCCGATCCCTTCCGCGGCCCCCAGGCATTTGAGATTCGTGAGCTCGCCTTTGCCGCGCTCCGCCAGGCGACGGCGCCACCCGACGGCACCGCTCGGGTGGTGGGATCGCTGGTGTCGCTCACGCAGCAGCTCTATCGAACCGCCATCGAGCTCGACGCGATGACCTGCGAGATCAACCCGCTGGTGCTCACCGCGGCAGGAGATCTGGTCGCGGCCGACGGCAAGCTCGAGGTGGACGAGAACGCCGAGTGGCGTCACCGCGACCTCGCCGAGGAGCTGGCCCGTGACGCGGTTGGTGACGACGGTCGCAGCGGCGACGATCCCTTCGAGGTCGAGGCCCGGCGGCGTGGACTCACCTATGTCCACCTCGACGGCCACATCGGCTGCATCGGCAACGGCGCCGGCCTGGTGATGAACACCCTTGACCTGGTGAAGCAGCAGGGCGGCGACCCTGCCGACTTCCTCGACATCGGCGGCGGGGCTCGGGCGGATGTGGTGCGCAACGCCCTCGACATGGTGCTCAGCGATCCCAAGGTGCGCGGCGTCTTCATCAACATCTTCGGCGGCATCACCCGTGGTGACGAGGTGGCCCGCGGCATCATCCAGGCTCGCGACGAGCTGCACATCGATAAGCCGCTGGTGGTGCGGATGACGGGGACGCGCGAGGAGGAGGGACGGCGGCTGCTGGAGGAGGCGGGCATCGTTCCCGCGGTCAGCGCCGTCGAGGCCGCCCGGAAGATTGTCGAGCTCACCCGCGACGCCGGTGGGCGTGGCTAGTCGTGTCCATCCTGGTTGACAAGGCGACGCGAGTGGTGGTGCAGGGCATCACCGGCCGGGAGGGGAGCTTCCACACCGAGCAGATGATCGCCTACGGCACCCGCGTGGTCGCCGGGGTGGTGCCCGGCAAGGGGGGAACCACCCATCTCGACGCGCCCGTTTTCGACACCGTCGCGGAGGCGGTGAGCGAGACCGGCGCCGACGCCGCCTTCATCATCGTGCCGCCGCCGTTCGCTGCCGACGCGATCATGGAGACGGCTGCCGCCGGCATCGCGCTGGCGGTGTGCGTCACCGAGGGCATCCCGGTTCACGACATGGTTCGCGCTCGCGCCTTCGTGGAGACGACGCCGACCAGGCTGATCGGCCCCAACTGCCCCGGGGTGCTCACCGCCGGCGAGTGCAAGATCGGCTTCATCCCCAACCATGTCGCCCGTCCGGGGCGCGTCGGCATCGTCGCCCGCAGCGGCACCCTCACCTACGAGGTGATCCAGGGACTCAGCCAGGCGGGCTTCGGGCAGACCACCGCGGTGGGCATCGGCGGCGACCCGGTGCTGGGGCTGTCCTTCACCGAGGTGCTGCGTCTGTTCGCCGGCGATCCCGCCACCGCCGCGGTGGTGATGGTCGGCGAGATTGGCGGCTCCGACGAGGAGAATGCAGCCGAGCAGGTGCTCGCCGGCGGTTTCGACAAGCCGGTGGTCGCCTTCATCTCGGGGCGCACCGCGCCACCGGGCAAGCGCATGGGGCACGCGGGGGCGATCATCAGCGGTAACAAGGGCAGCGCTCAGAGCAAGGTCGACGCGCTCACCGCCGCGGGGGCGTCGATCGCCGACACCATCGAGGACGTGGTGCGCCTGACCGGTGAACGCATGGGGGCGACCGCGGCGCGCTAGCGCCCGCGTCCCCACCAGGTCACATGGACTTCGAGCTGAGCGGCGATCAGCGCGCCATCCGCGAGCTGTGCCGCGAGTTTGCCGAGAACGAGATCGCTCCCAAGGCGGCGCACTACGATCAGACCGGCGAGTTTCCCTACGACATCGTCGCCGGCATGGCTCGGCTGGGCCTGTTCGCGCTTCCCTTCCCGGAGCGCGTCGGAGGCGCGGGCGGCGATTTCGTCTCCTATTGCCTGGCGCTGGAGGAGATCGCCCGTGCCGACGCCAGCGTCGCCATCACCCTGGAGGCAGCGGTGTCCCTGGGGATCGCGCCACTGGTGGAATTCGGCACCGCCGAGCAGCAGCAGCGCTGGCTGCCCCCGCTGCTGCGCGGCGAGAGGCTGTGGGCCTTCGGGCTCACCGAAGCCGAGGCCGGCTCGGACGCAGGAGGTACCCAGACGCGCGCCGTCCGTGACCGCGACCACTGGGTGATCAATGGGCGCAAGGTCTTCATCACCAACGCCGGAACCGACATCTCCGCGGGGGTGACCCTGACCGCGGTCACCGGTGTCGACGTCAGCGGTGAGAAGCAGATCAGCTGCATCGCGGTCGAGCGTGGCACTCCCGGTTACACCCAGGCGCCCAAGTACCGCAAGCTGGGCTGGCACGCGTCGGACACCCGGGAGCTGATCCTCGACGACGTCCGGGTGCCACTCCACAATCTGGTGGGCGAGGAGGGGGGCGGCCTCAAGCAGTTCCTGGCCATCCTCGAAGGTGGACGTGTCGCCATCGCGGCGCTGTCGGTCGGACTGGCCCAGGCTTGCCTCGACGCGTCCCTGCGCTACAGCGCCCAGCGCAGGCAGTTCGGCCAGGCGATCGCCGCCTTCCAGGCGACCCAGTTCAAGCTCGCCGACATGGCGACGCAGATCGAGCTGGCGCGACTGATGACCTGGCGCGCCGCCGCCGCCATCGACTCCGGTGGCCGCGCCGGCGTGTACGCGTCGATGGCCAAGCTGCACGCCTCGGAGGTCGCCACCGCCTGCGCCAACCAGGCCGTCCAGATCCATGGCGGCTACGGGTTCATGGAGGAGTCGCCCGTGGCGCGCTACTACCGCGACGTCAAGGTCAACGAGATCGGCGAGGGTACCAGCGAGGTGCAGCGCATGCTCATCGCGCGCCACCTCCTCGCCCCCTTCGCCATCGAGTAGCGCGGAGCTCCAGGCCGATCGTCATGCGTCCCCGGAGCCCGCAGGCGCGCCATCCCCAAACCACCGCTTAACCCGCCGCCCTCGCACCCTTGCCCGGTGCTGGGCGGAGCCGCGGCCGCTCCGGGATCAGCGAGTAGGATCGAGCGATGAGGGACGCCGTTCTCGTCGCCGCCGCACGCACCCCGTTCGGCCGCCTCGGAGGCGGCCTCGCGCCGCTGGCGGCGACCGACCTCGGCGCCGCGGTCATCGCCGAGATGCTGGCGCGGAGCGGCACCGATCCCGGTGACGTGGACCAGCTGATCATGGGCACGGTGCTCGCCGCCGGGCAGGGTCAGGTCCCGTCGCGGCAGGCCGGGCTGAAGGCCGGGCTGCCGGCGTCGGTGCCGTCCTTCACGGTCAACAAGGTGTGCGCCAGCTCCCTGAAGGCGGTGAACCTGGGCGCCCTGCTCATCCGCGCCGACCAGGCCGACGTCGTCGTCGCCGGCGGCATGGAGTCGATGTCGCGGTCGCCGTACCTGCTCGAAGACCAGCGCTTCCGCGCGCGCCTCGGTGACCGCATCGCCGTCGACAGCATGTTGCGCGACGGGCTGTGCTGCCCGGTCGACGGCGTGCACATGGGGGTGCACGGCGGTGAGGTCGCCCGCGAGCTCGGCGTTAGCCGCGCCGAGCAGGATGCATGGGCGCTGCGTTCGCAGATGAGCTACCAGGCTGCGCTGGCGGCCGGCCGGCTGGACGAGGAGATCATCCCGGTCGCCGTCAACGGCACCACCGTGCGCGCCGATGAGCAGCCGCGGCGCGACACCACCGCCGAAAAGCTGGCATCGCTGCGTCCCGCCTTCTCCGAGGACGGCAGCATCACCGCCGGCAACGCTCCCGGAGTCAACGACGGTGCCACCGCGGTGCTGCTGATGGAGGCCGAGCGGGCCCGCGCCGCGGGACTGGAGCCGCTGGCGCGCTGGGTGTGCGCCGGCGAGTCCGCCGCCGAGCACCCCTATCTGGCGACCGTTCCCGCCACCGCGATCGAGTCGGCGCTGGCGCGGACCCGCGGCACGATGAGTCTCGCCGACCTCGAGCTGCTCGAGATCAACGAGGCATTCGCCGCGGTGGCGATCACCGCCACCCGCATGCTCGAGGTCGATCCCGAGCGGGTCAATGTCAACGGTGGCGCCATCGCCGTCGGCCATCCCATCGGTGCCAGCGGGGCTCGCATCCTGATGACGCTGGTCTACGAGCTCCGCCGCCGCGGAGGCGGCTACGGCGCCGCCGGGATCTGCAGCGGGCTCGCCCAGGGAGAGGCGACGATCGTTCATGCCGGTTGAGGCGGCGCGCCGGCCGGCCACGCTCGACGAGCGCATCGTGGAGTACGTCGAGAGCGTGGTGCGCCCGCAGGCTGCCCAGATGGCGCGTGGTGACGAGCAACGCTTTCCTCGATACGTGATCGAAGAGGCGGGTCGCCTCGGCCTGTGCGGGCTGCTGGTGCCGAAGGTGCATGGAGGCAGCGCGGGAACGCACCTCGACTTCGCCCGTCTCATCGAAGCGACCGCGTGCGCCTGCGCGTCGACCGCGGTGATCCTCGACGTGCAGGCCAGCGTCGCCATCGAGCCGCTGGTCCAGTTCGGCAGCGAGGACCAGCGACGGCGCTACCTGCCGCGGCTCACCCGCGGTGAATGGCTGGGCGCCTTCGCCCTGAGCGAGCCGGGCAGCGGCAGCGATGCCGCCTCGCTGCAGACACGCGCGGAGCATATCGACGCCGGCTACCGCCTGACCGGGACCAAGATGTGGATCACCAACGCCGGCGCCGCGGACCTCTACCTGGTGATGGCGCGCACCGGCGGCGAGGGTGCGCGCGGCATCAGCGCCTTCCTGGTCGAGGCGGAGCGGCCCGGCGTGCGCCCCGGTCGGCCGCTGCGCAAGCTGGGATTGCGCGGTTCGTGGACGGCGGAGCTCCATCTCGACGGCGTCGAGGTACCGGCGGGCAACCTCCTCGGAGCCGAGGGCGCGGGCTTCCGCATCGCCATGACCGCGCTGGACAGCGGCCGCATCGGCATCAGCGCCCAGGCGGTGGGCATCGCCCAGGGGGCGCTCGATGTCGCGGTCGAGCGCATCCGAAGCAGCGGCGACCGGGCGGTGGGGGATCTCGATCTGCTGATGGCCACCGACGCCGCGCTGCGCTTCGCCGCCACCGGACCGCTCGCCGACATGGAGGCCCAGGTCGCGTCGTCGCGACAGCTGACCCACCACGCCGCGGCTCTGTGCGACGCGGGTCGGCCCTTCACCCGCGAGGCGGCGGTCGCCAAGCTGTGGTCGACCGAGGCGTGCGTTGCGGTCGCCAGCACCGCGGTCGACCTGTGCGCTCCTGACTCGACAGACGAATGGCACCCGGCCGCGGTGCGGCTGCGCGACGCCCGCGCCTGCACCATCTACGAGGGCACCTCGCAGGTACAGCGCATGGTGATCGCCCGTGAGCTGCTGCGGGCCTGAGGTGGTCGGGGATCGCGGCATAATGCCGGGCATCGCGTCGGGCCGCGTGCTCTCGCGGTCCCGCCCGTCGGGAAGTTGTCACTGAAGTGGACGTCCGCCTCAACGAAGAGCAACTGATGATCCGGCAGACGGTGCGCGACCTGGCGCGCGGCCGCATCGCCGCCCGCGCCGCCGAGATCGACCGCAGCGGCGAGTTTCCCTGGGACGTGGTCGAGCTCTTCCGGCAGCACGATCTCTTCGCCCTTCCCTTTCCTCCCGAGTACGGCGGACTCTCGGGCAGCGCGCTGACGCTGAATATCGCCATCGAGGAGCTCGGCGCGGTGTGCGCCACCAGCGCGCTGATCCTCGCGGTGCAGGCGCTCGGCGCCTACCCGATCATGCTCGCCGGAAGCGACGACCAGAAGCAGCGCTATCTCCCCGATCTGGCAAGCGGTCGCAAGCTGTGCGCCTACGCGCTCAGCGAGCCCGGCGCCGGCAGTGACCCTGGGGGAATGCAGACAAGGGCGGTGCGTCGCGGCGACCAGTATCTGCTGAGCGGTCAGAAGACGTGGATCACCGACGGCGGGGTGGCCGACACCATCGTGGTCTTCGCCAAGACGGACGCCAAGGCCGCGTCGCGGGGCGTGTCGGCGTTCATCCTCGACGCGAAGGAGGCGACGGGGTTCAGCGCCAAGACCATCCACGGCAAGCTCGGCATCCGGGGCAGCAACACCGCCGAACTCTTCCTCGACGAGACGCCCGTGCCCGCCGCCAACCGCATCGGCGAGGAGGGCGAGGGTTTCAAGATCGCGCTGCGCGTGCTCGACCGATCGCGCCCCGGGGTCGCGGCGCAGGCGGTCGGCATCGCCCAGGGTGCGCTCGACTACGCCGTCGGCTACGCCAAGGAGCGCCGCCAGTTCGGCAAGCCGATCGCCGACTTCCAGGCGATCCAGTTCATGCTCGCCGACATGGAGGCAGCAACCCAGTCGGCGCGAGCCCTCGTCTACTGGGCGTCGCAGCTCATCGACGCCAGGAGCCGCGACGTCTCCCGCGCCTGCGCCCTGGCCAAGCTGGTCGCCGGCGACGCGGCGATGAAGGTGACCACCGACGCGGTCCAGGTGCTCGGCGGCTACGGGTACGTCAACGAGTACCCGGTTGAGCGGATGATGCGCGACGCCAAGATCACCCAGATCTACGAGGGGACGCAGCAGATCCAGCGCCTGGTGATCGGGCGCGACCTGCTGAAGTAGGGCTTCGAACGAAAGCCAGCGTCCCCCCTCGGCGACGCATCGCGCCCGCGTGGCGACCGAGAGGCGGCCATGCCTGAGGCTCTCGAGCGGACGGTCTACGTTGTCGGACCGCGGTGGCACCACCACGCGGCGCATGCGGACTATGCGGTGGCGGCCTCACTGGCGTGCCAGCTCAGCGCGCAGGTCAAGAAGTTGAACTCTCCGATCGAGTACCGATGGCTGAGTCGCGCCCTGGTGCGGCGGCTGCTGACCCAGTCCAAGGGCGAGCCCAATTACTCGCTCGGCACCCTGCTCACCGAGATAGTGGTGGCGCGACACATGTGGAGGCGAGGTGGCAGCCTGTATCACCTTCTCTACGGCGAGCGTGATCGTACCCTGGCAAGGTCCCTGCCGCGCCTCTTCACCCGGCCGGTCATCGCCACATTTCATTCCCCTCCCGCGCGGCTCGCTCATAAGGGCATCGACAGGCGGCGTTTGCGAGGTCTCGAGGCGGTGCTGGTGGTCGCCGCCTCCCAGCGCCGGTACTTCGAGGAGCAGGGGGTGACCCGAGTCTTCGTCACCATGCACGGCGTTGACACCCAGTTCTTCCATCCGGCCCCAGCCCCGGCAGCAGGGCCACCCAGGTGCATCGTTGTCGGAGGTCACCTGCGTGACTTCGAGACTTTGGGTCACACCATTCGTCTGATCCGCGAGCGCGTTCGCGGACTACGCACCGTCATCCTTGGCGCGCCAACCCGGTGGCAGCAATCGCTCTACAGCGCTGGAGGCGGCAGTGTCGAGTTCAGGTACGGGATCAGCGACCATCAGCTGCTGGCGGCCTACCAAGCATCCAGTCTCGCCCTGCTTCCCTACCAAGACGCGACCGCCAGCAACGCCCTACTGGAGTCGATGGCCTGCGGCCTACCCGTGGTCACCAGCGACGTCGGGGGCGTCCCTGAGTACACCGGCAGCGACGGCGCAATCCTCTGTCCGCCGAGGGACCCAGAGGTGATGGCGCAGGCCGCGGTGCGGGTGCTCGACGACCCCGCCTACGCCCGGGAGCGGCGCGTCCGCGGTCGCACGAGGTCTCTGCAGTTCGACTTCAGCGTGGCGGCTCGGCAGCTCCTCGACGTCTATGCGACGGTCCTCGGGGATGCGGGCATGGCATCCGGCTGAACTGGCCCGCGAGGCCACTCCCCCCAGCATGAGGCGGCCGACTGCCGAGTCAATCGGCCTGCGGAGCCTTGCCCCCTGGGGCCATCGGGTGCACCATTCGAGCCTCTGAGGGGGCCACGCGTGCAAGCACGGACCGTCACATCGAGCCGGCCGCGGGAGCTGCTGGAGCGCTCGGAACAGCTGGCTGTGCTCGATCAGCTGCTGGCCGAGGTGATCGCGCGCACCACCGGTCGCCTCGCGCTCGTCGCCGGCGAGGCGGGAGTGGGCAAGACGGTGCTGATGCGCCGCTTCTGCGACGAGCGCCATGCGTCGGCGCGCCTCCTCTGGGGAGCGTGTGATGCGCTGTTCACGCCGCGCCCGCTCGGGCCGCTGCTTGACGTGGCCCAGATCACCGGCGGCGAGCTGGGGCGTGTCATCGCCAGCGGGGCGCGCCCATACGACGTTGCCGCCGCGCTCATGCGCGAGCTGCGCGAACGCACGCCGACGATTCTGGTCCTCGAGGACGTCCACTGGGCGGACGAGGCCACCCTCGACGTCCTGCGGCTGCTCGGACGCCGCGTCGAATCGGTTCCGGCACTGGTCCTTGCCAGCTACCGCGACGACGAGCTCGATCGCTCCCATCCGCTGCGCATCCTGCTGGGAGAGCTCCCCGCCTGCGAGGCGGTCAGCCGGGTGCAGCTTGCCGCGCTGTCGCCGGCGGCGGTTGCCCGACTCGCCGGGCCGCACGGCGTCGATGCGGACAAGCTCTATCGCACCACCGGCGGCAATGCCTTCTTCGTCACCGAGGTGCTCGCGGCCGCGGCCGGGCACATCCCGCAGACGGTTCGCGACGCGGTGCTCGCTCGCGCGGCCCGGCTGTCGCCGGCGGCCAGGTCGCTGCTGGATGCGGTCGCGGTCGCCCCGCAACAGGCGGAGCTCTGGCTTCTCGCAGCGGTGGCTCCCGAGGCCGTGGACCGGCTCGATGAGTGTCTGGTCTCGGGCATGCTGACCAGCACCCCTGCCGGCGTGGCCTTCCGCCACGAGCTCACCCGTCTCGCGGTGGAGGAGTCACTGCCGGCTCATCGAAGGCTTGCACTTCATCGTGCGGCGCTCGCGGCACTGTCGGAGCCGCCGTCCGGCACTCTCGATCCCACCCGGCTCGCCCACCACGCCGAGGTGGCCGGCAATGCGGAGGCGGTGCTGCGGTTCGCGCCGGCCGCGGGTGAGCGTGCGGCGTCGTACGGCGCGCATCGCGAGGCCGCGGCCCAGTACGCGCGTGCTCTCCGCTTCGCCGACGCGGCTCCGCGCGCCGCGCTCGCCGACCTCCTGGAGCGCCGCGCCTACGCCGCCTCCCTCACTGCCGACTTCCCCGAGGCGTTGGAGGCGCAGGAGCGCGCGGTTGAATGTCACCGCGCGCTGGGTGACCAGCGCAGAGAGGGCGAGGCGCTGCGTTCACTCTCCCGGTTTCTGCGTTACCTCGGCCAGCCTGACCGAGCCGCCGAGGTCGGGCGCGAGGCGGTGACGGTGCTCGAGCGTCTCCCGCCCGGTCGCGAGCTCGCCATGGCCTACTGCAATGTCTCGCATCTCTGCATGATCGTGGAGGACGTCGGGCAAACGCTGAGCTGGGGCACTCGGGCGCTGGAGCTCGCGGGGCGCATCGGTGATGTCGAGGCCGAGGTGTACGCGCTCACCAACATCGGCACCATCGAGTACCTCGCGGGGAAGGCCGAGGGCATCGACAAGCTGGAGCGGAGTCTCGAGCTCGCCCGTCGGTCGGGGATGGAAGAGCATGCCGGCCGTGCCTTCGTCGCGCTCACCTGGTGGGCACAGCGCAGCCGGTCGTACGTACGCGCCGATCGGTATCTCGATCCAGGCCTGGAGTACTGCACCGAGCGTGGGCTCGATCTGTGGCGGCTGATGCTGCTCGCCTACAGGGCCCGAGCCGAGCTCGACGCGGGGCGCTGGGGCGATGCGGTGCGTTCCGCGGAGCTGGTGGTCCGCGATCCCCGCTCCGCACAAGTTCCCCGCCTCGTGGCGCTCGCCGTGCTCGGGCTGGTGCGGGCGCGCCGCGGAGATGCCGACTTCCGGCCGATACTCGATGAGATGTGGGCGCTGGCGGAGCCCACCAGGGAGCTGCAACGAATCGAGCCCGCAGCAGCGGCGAGAGCTGAGGTCGCTTGGCTCGCGGGCAACTCGGAGGGCGTTGCCGAGGCGACCGAAGTGGGGCTCGCGATCGGCCTCCATCGCGGCGCCCCATGGGTGATCGGCGAGATGGCCTGCTGGCGATGGCGGGCCGGCCTGACGCAGGCGGTTCCCGGGGATTCGGCGGAGCCGTACGTCCTGGAGATGGCCGGCGAGTGGGAGCGCGCCGCCAAGCTGTGGGCCGGGCTGGGATGCCCGTATGACGCCGCCCTGGCCCTCGCCGGCGCCGACCGGGAGGACGGCCTTCGCCGCGCCCTGACGGAATTCCAGCGGCTCGGCGCCCGCCCCGCGGCGAACATCGTGGCGCGCCGGCTGCGCGAACGTGGCGCCCGGGCCCTGCCGCGCGGACCCCGAGCGGCGACGCGGGCGAACCCGGCCAACCTCACCTCCCGGGAGCTCGACATCCTTGCGCTGGTCGCGGACGGCCTGCGCAACGCGGAGATCGCTGAGCGCCTCTTCCTCTCCGACAAGACGGTCGACCATCACGTGTCCGCCGTCCTTGCCAAGCTGGGCGTCCGCTCGCGAGGCGAGGCGATGCGCCGCGCCGCGGAGCTGGGAGTTGCCCCCGCCCAAGATGGGGGGCGCGCCGCGCCGAAGTAGGGAACCCTCCCGATTCGGTCGGTCCCGGTCTCTTCGTACGGTCTTCCCATCGGACGCTGAGGGACGGCGCCGCAGAAGAGGAGACACCCGATGGAAGCCATTCAGCATCGACCCACCCAGCAGACCAAGGTCCTGGCTGCGTTTCTCGCCACGGTGGTCGCGGCCCTGATGGTCGGCGGACTGCTCGGCTATTGGACCAGCCGGTGGACGGCATCGGTGCCGGCAGCTCGGGTGGTGCCGGCCACCACCCAGCCGCAGCACATCGACCAGGCGGCTCCGGCACCCCGCGTCAACCTCGATCGCCTCCGCCGCCTCAACGATGACGGGACGTCGAGCCCGGTGACCGTGCAGCCGAAGCCGGTCGCGCCGACATCGAACATCAGCCGGATCCAGCGCCTCAACGACGACGGGACGTCGAGCCCGGTGGCCGTGCAGCCGAAGCCGGTCGCGCCGACATCGAACACCGGCCGGCTCCAGCGCCTCAACGACGATGGAGCATCGAGCCCCGGCTCCTTCGCCCCGGTGCCCAACCTGATCTGCTGCTCGTAAGCCACGGTCTCCCATTCCCCGGGCGCCCGCCGAATGCCGGCGGGCGCCCCTTGCTGTTCTCCGAGGGGAGCCCACCCCACCCGTTCTGTGGGTTAACCTAGGCAGGCACCGGGATGTAACCCGGCTCCGCCGGGTGCCGTTGTCCCGATGTCCGCCGGATTGCCGGTGGCCGCGCCGTTCCTCTCGACGTCCCACTCAGTGCGCGCGGGGCCGAGCCCCGAATCGGAACCGGTGTTCGACCACAAGCCGAGCACCTTCAGGGCAGATCGACCACCCCCCTATGGCATCTACCACCATGCGCCGCCGCCGGCGCTCTCGGTACCACGCTTTCCCGGTTCGGGTCAGCGTCCGCCGTGTCGCCGCGGCCCTTGCCGCGGTCCTGGTGGGGATCGTGGGGATCTACGCGTTTCGCACGGTCATGGGGATCTCCCACCTCACCGGCAGCTCGCCGGGCGAGGTGCTGGGATGCCTGACCAAGGTGAAGTGCGACTCGGCCCTGGCCGGCACCACCCAGCGGATCAACATCGCCCTCTACGGGTATGGCGGCTCGGGACACGACGGCGCCTACCTGACCGACTCGATCATGGTGGTGTCGATCCAGCCTCAGTCCGACGGCCAGCCCGCCCGGGTGGCGGAGATCAGCGTGCCCCGGGACTGGTACGTGCCCATCGACGCCGGCAACGGCCATACCGGCTACGGGCGCATCAACGAGGCCTACGCCGACGGGATGAACCAGGGGCCGATCTCGGCGCCGCAGTACAAGGGCGACCCCCACGGCGGGGGCAAGATCGCCGACGCCAACCTCAGCAACCTCCTCGGCATTCACATCGATCACTTCGTCGGGGTCGACTTCCACGCCTTCCAAGCCGCGGTCGACGCCGTCGGCGGCGTCGACGTCAACGTCGCCAACACCTTCACCGACAATCAGTACCCCCATGGGGAGTGCGATCAGGGCGACTGCGCGGTGATGACCGTCCACTTCAACGCCGGCCCGCAGCACATGGATGGCGCCCGAGCCCTGATCTTCTCCCGCTCGCGCCACGCCTACGACAATCCCGCCGAGGGAACCGACTTCGCCCGCAGCAAGCGCCAGCAGCTGGTGCTCCAGGCGCTCAAGGCCAAGGTGCTGAGCGTGGGCGGAATCGGTCACCTTCCCGACCTGCTCGGCGCCCTGGGCGACCACGTCATCACCGACCTCTCCTTCCAGGACGACAGCGCGATCTACGACCTGATCAAGGGCACCGACAGCAAGAACTTCGAGCACATCAGCATCGACGACAGCAACTACCTGTACGCGTGTGGCTACCCCGCCCGCTGCTCGGCCGCCTACCTGTACGCGCGCGACCGGTCGTACGCGTCGCTGCATCACTACATCAACAATTCCTTCCCCAGCAACGACGCCCTCCGCGAGCGCGCCCCGATCACCGTGGCCGACGGCAGCGGCTACGGCCAGGACGGCTCTGGGCGCTGGTCGAAGCTGCTGGGGATGGTCGGTTTCACCGCCAGCGACGGCGGCGCCGGCCGGACCACGGCAACCACTCGGGTGATCGACAACAGCGGTGGTCGCGACAGCAAGACGGCGCAGTGGCTGGCGTCCTACTTCGGCACCTCGGTCGAGCGGCCGCAAGCGTCCGGCACCAGCGGGCCGGCGGCGGCCCCGGCGGGATCGGGAGTCACCGTCATCCTCGGCCAGGACGAGGAGCGCAGCTTCAACGGCAACCCCCAGAGGGGCAGCGGCGGCGGGCCGGGCGGCTTCGGCAGCCCGCTGACGGGCTCGACCAGTTCCACCCCGACCTCGCGCCGGGCCACGCCTCGCCCGTCGGTCGCGCCCACCGCGCCGCCGGCGCCGACCCTGCCCCCCACCCCCACGGCCTGTCCGCTGGTGCTCAAGTGCCAATGAGCTCGGGCTAGTTCGGAGCTTCCCCGCCGGCGGCGCCCATCCGGCTACGCTCAGCGTGGTCTCCACCGCTTCGCTGGAGGATCACGATGCGCGTCGCGCTGCTCACCGGGGGCGGCGACTGCCCCGGTCTCAACGCCGCCATCCGCGCGGTCGCCCGTCCCGCCCTGGCCGCGCACCACACCGTGCTCGGCATCCCCAACGGCTGGGCGGGACTGATCGGGCACGGTGAGATCAACGAGCTGACCCGCCGGGCGGTGTCTGGCATCCTCGCGGTGGGCGGGACCATGCTGGGAAGCTCGCGGACCAACCCGATGAAGATCGAGGGCGGCCGCGAGCAGGTGCGCGCCAACCTCGAGCGCTTCGGCGTCGACGTGCTCGTCACCATCGGCGGCGACGACACCCTCAGCGTCGCCGCCTGGCTGGCGGAGCAGGGCACCGCCGTCGTCGGTGTCCCCAAGACCATGGACAACGACCTCTCGGCCACCGACTACTGCATCGGTTTCGACAGCGCCGTCGCCATCGTCACCGAGGCGCTCGACCGTCTGCACACCACCGCGGCGTCGCACCACCGGGTGATGGTGGTCGAGGTGATGGGTCGCGACACCGGCTGGGTGGCGGTGATGGGCGGTCTCGCCGGCGGAGCCGACATGATCGTCATCCCCGAGTTCCCGGTGTCGGTGGCCGAGGTGGTCGACCACCTCGAGGCGCGTCGCGAGCAGGGGAGCGACTTCAGCATCATCGTCGTCTCCGAGGGTGTCGAGATGGAGGGGCTGGGCCGCAAGGACGAAGAGGGCATCGCTCGCGACGCCTTCGGCCACGTGCAGCTGGGACGCCGCGGTGTCGGCGAACGGCTCGCCTCGCTGATCGAGGGGCGCACCGGCCTGGAGACGCGCGCCACGGTGCTCGGTCACACGCAGCGCGGCGGTTCTCCCACTGCCTACGACCGCATCTGGGCGACGCGTGTCGGCGACGCCGCCTTCCGGCTCGCCGTCGAGGGTGCCGCCGGGATGATGCCGGTGGTGCGTGGCGGAACCGTGGAGACCGCCCGCATCGCCGATGTGGTCCGCGAACAGCGCCGCGTGCCCCGCGAACTCTACGAGCTGGCCCAGGTCTTCTATTAGCGGTGGTGGTGTGGCGGCCGCGGGTACACTCGCTGGGTGACCCTGGCAGAGCGGATCCAGAGCGGAGACGTGCGGGCCCTGGCGCGCGCCATCAGCAAGGTCGAGAACGGCAGCCCGGATATCGAGGATCTGCTGCGCGAGCTGCGCGGTCGTGCCGGGCGCGCGCACGTTGTGGGCGTCACCGGCCCCCCAGGTTCGGGGAAGAGCACACTCTCCGACGGCCTGATCGAACGGTGGCGCGCGGCGGGACAGACGGTGGGGGTCATCGCCGTCGATCCCAGCAGCCCCTTCACCGGCGGCGCTCTGCTCGGTGACCGGGTGCGCATGCAGCGGCACGCCACCGATCGCGGCGTCTTCATCCGCAGCATGGCCGCGCGCGGTCATCTCGGCGGCCTGGCCGCAGCCACGCGCGAGGCGATCCGGCTGATCGACGCCAGCGGCCGCGACCGTTGCCTGCTGGAGACGGTGGGCGTCGGTCAGTCGGAACTGGAGGTCATGCAGACCGCCGACACCACCGTGGTGATCACCACTCCGGCGGGTGGCGACGGCGTCCAGGTGATCAAGGCCGGCATCCTCGAGATCGCCGACATCTTCGTCGTCAACAAGGCGGACATGACCGGTGCGGACAAGGTGGCCAAGGATCTGCGCCGCCTGGTGCACGAGACCAAGACCGGCAGCGGCTGGGAGCCGCCGGTGGTGCTCACCGTGGCAAGCACCGGTGAGGGCGTCGACGAACTGGTCGCCGCCATCGACCGCCACCGCGCTCGCATCGAGGAGAACGGCGAGCTGCAGCGTCGCCGCGAGGAGCGCTTTCGTGCCGAGGTGGAGGCAATCGTCGCCGGTCGTGCGGTGACCGCCGCTCGCCAGGCGCTGCGGGACGCGACGCTACCCGTCCAGGCCGATGGCGATCTCTCGCGACTCGACCCCTACGCCGTCGCCGACAGCATCCTCCGCGAGGGGATGGCGCGCGACAACGGTCACCCGGCGGCGGAGTAGCCCGATGGCATCCCCCGTCCGCAGAGACGATCCCGCGCCGCCGTCTCCGCCGATCCCTCCCGACACCCTGGGCGGCCTGCCGCTCAAGGACTGCTACGACGCATCCGACATCGCCGATCTCGACCAAGTCCGCGATCTCGCCACCCCTGGTGAGTTCCCCTACACCCGCGGCATTCACGAGAGCATGTATCGCGGCAGGGTCTGGACGATGCGGCAGTTCGCCGGTTTCGGCAGCGCCACGCAGACCAACGAGAGATATCACCAGCTGCTCGCCGCCGGGCAGACCGGCCTGTCCGTTGCCTTCGACATGCCCACCCTGATGGGACGCGACAGCGACGACCCTCGCAGCCTGGGCGAGGTCGGCCAATGCGGTGTCGCCGTCGACTCGGTCGAGGACATGCACACCCTGCTCCGGGGAATCGACCTCGGCGCGGTGACCACCAGCATGACCATCAATCCGTCGGCCTCGATCACCCTGGCGCAGTACCTGGTGGTCGCGGAGGAGACCGGCGTCCGCTGGGACCGTCTCGGCGGCACCCTGCAGAACGACCCGCTCAAGGAGGTGATCGCGCAGAAGGAGTGGTGCTTCCCGGTGCGCCACCACCTGCGCCTGACCGTCGACAGCATCGCCTTCTCGGTCCGCGAGCTGCCGCGCTTCCATCCCATCTCCGTCAGCGGCTACCACATCCGCGAGGCGGGCGCGACCGCCGCTCAGGAGCTCGCCTTCACCCTGGCTGACGGCTTCGCCTACGTCGAGGCCTGCATCGCCGCCGGTCTCGATGTCGACGACTTCGCTCCCCGCCTCTCGTTCTTCTTCGACTCCCACATCGACTTCTTCGAGGAGATCGCCAAGTTCCGCGCCGCCCGTCGCATCTGGGCCCGCCACCTGCGCGAGCGCTTCGGCGCCCGCGACGAGCGCAGCCTCAAGCTGAAGTTCCACACCCAGACCGCCGGTGTCTCGCTGACCGCGCAGCAGCCCGACAACAACATCGTCCGCACCGCCTACGAGGCGCTGGCCGCGGTGCTCGGCGGGACCCAGTCGCTGCACACCAACGCGCTCGACGAGACGCTGGCGCTGCCGACCGCCAAGGCGGCGCAGATCGCCCTGCGCACCCAGCAGGTGCTCGCCTACGAGACCGGGGTGCCATCGGTGGCCGATCCCCTGGCCGGCTCCTACCTCGTCGAGTCGCTCACCGACCGGATGGAGGCCGAGGCGGAACGCTACTTCGCCGAGATCGACCGGCGCGGCGGCATGATCTCCGCCATCGAGCAGGGCTACCCGCAGCGTGAGATCGCCGACGCCGCGTTCCGCTATCAGCGCCAGCTGGAGGCGGGCGATCGCGTGATCGTCGGCGTCAACGCCTTCGACCAGTCGATCGACGAGAGGCCTCCGCCGCTCCTGCGGATCGACCCCGAGGTTGAGCGCGAGCAGGTGGTTGCGCTGAAGCGGCTGCGCGCGGCGCGCGACAACACTGCGGTGGCCACCCAGCTCGACAAGCTGAAGGAGGTCGCCGCCGGCGCCGAGAACACCATGCCGGCGCTGGTCGACTGCGTCCGCGCCCGCGCCACCGAAGGCGAGATCATTACCGCCTTGGAAGACGTCTTCGGAACCTTCCGCGAGTCGCCGGTCTTCTAGCGCGGCGACGCCGCCCGCTGCTACCGCCGGAGCACGATGTTGAGCACGACGGTGAGCACCACGCTGATCAGCAGCGAGGTGCCCAGCGGGACGTACCAGGAGAGGTTGCCGCGTGATCCCGACAGGTCGCCGGGGAGGCGGCCGAAGGGCAGACGCCCGCCGACCGCGAGAACCACTCCGCAGATGGCGATCAGCAGGCCGATGATCAGGAGCACCTTGCCCAGGTCCGGGCCACCAAAACCGATCATCGTCACCAGCCTACCGCGCCGGCCCGCTCGACTCCGCCGCGCCGGCGCCCTCAGTCGTTCCCGCTGCCGTGCGCCTGGTCCTGCTTCTCGCCCTGTTTTCCGTGCTGCATGGTCTGCTGCTTGCCCTGGTCGCCCGTCTCGCCCTGGTCGCCCTGGTCACCCTGGTCGTCCTTCTCGGCTTGGTCGCCCTTCTCGCCTTGGTCCTCGGTGTCCTGCTCTGAGGCGGCCGACGCAGTCTGGGCGACGGTGACCGTCTGGGTGGTTGTCGCTGTGGCGGTGACCGTGGCCGTGACCGTGACGGTGACCGTCTGCGTCACCGCCTGAGTGTTGGACTCGCTCGACTCCGCGCTCTCGGTCTTCGAGCTCACGGTGCTCGTTGTTCCCGACGCAGTGAGCTCGGCCGCGCCGATCCCATGTGGGGCGGAGCCGTCGGTGTGGGTGGCCGCGACCGCCACCAGCCCGGTACCGAGGGCCAGCGCGGCAGCGAACACCGCGGCGGACAGGGGAGTGCGGAGGCGCAGCATGGCGCCGCGAGTATCGGCTGCCCGGGCGCGTTCCGAGCAGCGATGCAACCGGGTCGTCGCACCATCGCCACCGGCTCCTCAGATGCCGGCTTCGCGGCAGCGTTCTCGACCGGCCGGTGCGGCACACTTGGCCGGCGGTGACACTCCACGCGCCTCCCGGGGCGGCCTCTACCCACTCCGGAGGACCTCCCAGCGGGGCGGCCGGCGAGCAGCCGCCGGCTCGAGCCGTGTCCCGGGCGGCGTGGCTCGGCCTGGTACCCGCCGTCGTCGCCCTGGTGCTGCTCCGGCTGCCGAGCCTGGTCGAACCCAGCTGGTACCCAGACGAGGGCACCTACGCCGACATCGGCCGTGCCCTCGCCCACGGCGCCGTGCTCTACCGCGACGTCTGGGACAACAAACCTCCAGCGATGTACTGGCTCACCACCGCGCTGACCCTGCGCGGGGTGTCGGTGCCGGTCCTCCACGCGGTGCTGGCCGCCCTGGGCGCGGTCGGCACGCTGGCTGTGTTCATCCTCGGCCGCCGCCTCGGCGGAGGGCGGGTGGCGGTGATGGCGTCGCTGACCTACGCGCTGCTGGCCTCGCTGCCCAATTTCGACGGTGACCTGCTCAACGCCGAGGTCGTCGGTGCCGTTCTCGTGCTGCTGGCGATGACGCTGATGCTCCGCGAAACGGCACCACGACCGCAGGTCGCCGTGCTTGCGGGCACGATGGTGGCGGCAGCGGTGCTCGTCAAGGCCGTCTTCGTCGTCGACCTGATCGCCGTCGCAGCGGTGCCGTGGCTGCTCGCGTCAGCCAACGGCGGCCGCCCCGGCACGCGCGAGGTGCGGAGCGCCGCCGGCGTCGTCGCCGGCTCGGCGATATTGCTGGGAGGTGCTGCCCTGGCGCTCGCCTTCGGCGGCTCGCTGCGCGGCCTTGTCGACGTCCTGACCCACGCCGACGTCGACTATCTGCGCTGGAGCAACGACCTGGCGGGGGCGCACACGAGAGTGGCCCTCGCGTTGCTCACCGTCTCCCGCCTCGCCATTCCCGTGATCTCGGGGTTGGCGGCGGCACTCTGGCTGGTCCGCCGCGGTCGCAGTGGCCCGGCGGTGCTCGCTCTCTGGCTGGGATGCGACCTGTCGGCGGCGATGGTCAGCGCCCGTGGTCTGACCCATTACATCCAGCAGGCCGAGCCTGCGCTGGTCCTGGTCGCTGCGATGGCGGCGGCCGCGATTCTGCGCCGCCAGCGTCGCGCGGGACCCTTCGTCGCCGCCGCGATTCTCGTGCTCACCTGGCCGGTCGCCGAGTTCGCCCTGTGGTTGCCTCGGGCCGAGGTGGCGTGGGCGCAGCACCAACCGGCGCCATCGTGGGAGCACCACAACTTCGGCGTTCGCGAGCTTCCCGCCTACTACCAACACGGCTGGCAACGGCTCACCGGTCGGATCAGCGCCGATGCGTATGCCGCCACCTTTCCCGCCGACATGCAGCGGCAGCGAGCGGTCGTCGATCTCTTCCAACGCTGTTCACGTGCTGGCCAGCCTGTCTTCGTCTGGGGCACGGTGCACTGGGCTTACGCTCTCAGCGATCGCGTCCCCGCGGGCCGCTACCCGAGCCTCGGTTCGGCCTACTACATCGACAAGGCCAACGAGCAGCGGCTGCTGGCCGACCTCACCGCGCACCCACCCGCGGTGCTGGTCGTCGACGCTCCGCCGCCGCCCGCGCTGTGGGACATGCTCCACCACCGCAACTACGCGGTGATCTCCCACGGGGTGGACGGCGAGGACTACTGGCTGGCGCCCTGGGTCGACCACAGCTGCGCGCAGAGCTAGGACCAGAGGTCGGCAACTGGGCTGCGAACGGACACGGTGTCGCCCTCTCCAGCGACTTGACCTGCGAGGCCGCCGCCCCTACCGTCTACCTCCGTTGCGGCGTGGCGCTGGCCAACCTCCGCCCAAGCACTGTGGAGGCGTCGGCGGCCCACCCGCCTCGGTCCGCTCACAGGGGGGTTGGCGAAGTGCATCGTCCTTCCTTTGTCACCGGCGCACTGCTGGTGCTCACGGGCGGTGTCGCGCTCGCCGCCTGTGGGAGCTCGTCGCCCTCGTCCGCAACAACGTCGACGTTGTCGTCCTCCACGTCCTCCTCCTCTTCGTCCATCTCGGTACCGGCCGGCTCCTCCTTCTGCACCCAGGTGGCGACCGCGGTGGCCCAATTCGGTCAGATCGGCTCCGCGTTCCGGGCAAGTCCTGGTGCCGTCCCGAGCGTCACCACGATCAAGCAGACGATCGCCGCCGAGGCCAGCCTGCTCGACAGTCTGGACAACTCGGCACCCAGCCAGATCAAGTCGGCCTTCGACACCCTGCGCAGCGCCTTCGACCAGGCAAACAGCCAGGTGCAGAACGCGACCACTCTGCAAGATCTCAGCGGGGCCTTCTCTTCGCTGAACGGCCCGGCGATCACCTCCGCCGGCACCGCCATCACCAGCTACCTGCAGAGCTCCTGCGGCGCGTTGTCGTCGTCCTCGACCTGAGGATTCCCGACACCGACGTGCCGTTCTAGAAGGCGATCTGTCCCGTCAGGTAGGGTGCCGGGTCGAGGAACTGCCCGTTGTGGCGGATCTCGAAATGCACGTGCGGCCCGGTCGACCAGCCGGTCGAGCCCTCGAGGCCGATGATCTCGCCCTGGTGCACCAGCTGCCCCGCCTTGACGGCGAGGCTGTCGAGGTGACCGTAGAGGGTGACGAAACCCTGGGGATGCGCGATCAGCACGTAGTTGCCGTAACCGACCAGATGGCCCTTGTCGTCAACGCTGGAGGCGGCCAGCAGCACCACTCCGTCGGCGGCAGCGTGCACCGCGGTGTCGAGCGGTGCCGCCAGGTCGAGCCCGGTGTGGAAGTGGGGATAGAACGTGCCCTGATAGTTCAGCGGCGGCTCCAGGGAGAAGTCGGTGGGACCGAATGGCTGGGTAACGGGAGCGACCAGCGGGGCGATGAAGGGCTGATGACGGCGGATGGCCCCCAGCTGCGCCGCCGTGAGTGACCCCACCGCCTGCAGCTGAGCCTCGGCGGCGGCGATGGTCGCCTCTTGGGCGAGCTGCGTCTGGATGAGGCTGAGGTCATAGGCGACTGCGTCGCGGACCTCCGGCTGAGGCGCCTTCGCCGCCGCCTCGATCAGCTGCTGCCGCTGCGGCGGGTTCTGCGCCGCGGAACGGTAGAGGGCGTACTCGGCCTCGAGACTCGCCTGGTAGGCGGACGCCGTCGCCTGGTGCGCCGCCACCAGCTCTTCGAGCCGCTCGCGCAACTGCACCGGGCTGTCGACGCCGACGGCGACCGAGATCGCGTCGTCGCGCACGTCGCCGAGGTGTGCCACCACCACCGCGATGCGGGCGATGGTGGCCTCCTGGCCCGCCAGCTCGTCGTGCTGTGCGCCCAGTCCGCGCTCGATCTGGAGCAGCTGCTGCCAGGCCTCCGCCGGCGCGGTGGTGGTGGCGGCAGCCTGGGAGGCGGGTGCCGCCGCCTGGACCTGAGGACGCGGGTGGGGGAGCTGGACCACCACCGGGGCCCCGGCGACGCTGGCGGTGGCCGCCGGTGACGCCACCTTGGGCACGCCTCCCGACGCGGCGGCCACCACCGCGAACAGCGGGACGGCGGCGGTGGCGGCGCCGAGCATGCGCCGCGCCGAGGTCATCCGGCGGCGGCGGAGGCGCGGGAGAGCGGCCAGACGCGCGGCGATCGCCGGACGGGCAGCGATCGCCATCAGCCGGCGGCGGGTCGCGGGTACGCGCAGCGCCAGCCCGAGCCCAAGGGCGAGAAGCAGGACGGCGTCGAGCACCGCCAGGGCGGAGCCGGCCCGCACGGCGGTGGCGATCCCGCCGGCGCCCGGCCCGGAGGGACCGGCGCCGCCACTCGTGCCAGCCGCTGCGGCGTCGGCCACCCGGAAGTGGCGAAGGTCGGGACGCTGCGACGCCACCGGGTTGGTGAGGATGCCGAGCAGCTGCCCCAGGAAGGGGGCGTTCTTGAACGTCGCCGCCACCAGGGCCGCCGGGGCGGCGCTGGGTCCGGGAACCGGGGTGGGTGCCGCCCCTCGCCCCCCGGGAGGAGGAGTCGAGGAGCCGCCCGGTGGGGCACCGCCGCCTCCGCCGGGGGCGGGAGGAGGTGGCTGCTTGCCGGGGGAGGGTTGCGGGGTGGGCGACGCGCCCCCCGGCGGCTGCCCGCCTCCGGTCAGCTGGCAGAGAACCCCGGTGGGGTCGCTGGGACACGGCGTCGGCGACGGCGACGGCGACGGCGACGCCTGGCTGGACGAGCCCGGAAGGATGGCCGCCACGACCACCCCGGTGAGCGCGCAGTTCAGCGCGATCGCGGTGCTGATGGCGAGGACCGCGCGGCGTGCGCCGAAGTTGTGGTGGGGCAGTTGCATCAAGGGTGCAGTGGACACGTCGACGGCACGGCATCCATGCCGCCCCCTTCTCATACGACGCGCTCGGAACCCGATTCCTTTCGCGCGCGGTGCGCTTGCGCGACGGGCATGGTCGTATTGGCGCGCTCGTAGCCGCGCGAAGGTGCGTTCGGAGCTATTTCGGCCGTCCGTTCGGACATCCGTTCGGCTGCTACACTGCCGCGGACACGTCCACTTCAAGCCGGCCCGGCGAGGCGGCAAGGGGACGGCCGTCCGGCGGCGCGACCGTCGCACCGTGGGCCTGCCTGCCCGAGCCTCCTGGGTCCCGCCCGGAGGTCTGCACGATGCAGGTGGCACCCCCCCCCTCCCGCCTGCTCGACCACGTCCTCAGCAGCCATCAGTTCGGCCGGTCGCTCTTGGAGGCGGTGTTCGCGCGGGCCCGCAGCCTCGGCGGTGTCCGCGACCGGCGGCTGAGCGGCCGGATCATGGCCACCCTCTTCTACGAGCCCAGCACCCGCACCCGCCTGTCCTTCGAGTCGGCGATGCTCCGTCTCGGAGGCGCGGTCATCGGCACCGAGGCGGCGCGGGAGTTCTCCAGCGTCATCAAGGGCGAGACGCTGGAGGACACCATTCGCATGGTGTCCGCCTACGCCGATGTGATCGTCCTTCGCCACGACCAGGCCGGTGCCGCTGCCCGGGCCGCAGCTGTTTCGGACGTGCCCGTCATCAACGCCGGGGATGGGCCCGGTGAGCACCCCACCCAGGCGCTGCTCGACCTGTTCACCATCGAGAACGAGCTCGGGCGCATCGAGGGAGTGGACGTCGTCTTCTGCGGCGACCTCCGCTACGGCCGCACCGCTCGCTCGCTCGTCCTGCTGCTCTCCCAGTTCCCGGGGGTGCGGATGAGCTTTGTCGCCCCGGACGTGGTGCAGATCGGCGCTGACATCCGGGCTCTGCTCGACGAGCGGGGCGTTCCCTACCGGCTCAACGACAGCCTGCACGCGGTGGTTCCCGAAGCCGATGTCATCTACCAGACTCGCATCCAGAAGGAGCGCTTCGGCGATCCCGCCGAGTTCGCTCGGGCGCGCGGCGACACCCGCATCGGCGCCGAGTTGATGGCGATGCTGCCGGCGCGGTCGATCGTCATGCACCCGCTGCCGCGGGTCGATGAGATCGACCCCGGTGTCGACGATGACCCGCGCGCCGCCTACTTCCGCCAGGCGCGCAACGGCGTGGTGGTGCGCATGGCCCTGCTCGAGATGCTGCTGGCATGACCGTCATCGACGAGCGCGCTCCCCGGGGTGGCCAGCTGCTCGACGCCGCCTCGCTGCCGTCCACCCTGCGGCGGCTGGCCCACGAGCTGATCGAGCGCCATCCCGGTCTCGATGGCGTGGTGCTGGCCGCGGTTCGGCGCGGCGGTGTGCCGGTGGCGCGGGCGCTGCGCGAGATCCTGGCGGACCTCGGCGTCCGGGAGCCGCCGCTGGGCGAGCTCGATGTCGGCGAGTATCGCGACGACCGTCCCCGTCCGGCGGCGCGTCCCCGCCATGCCTGGACCGGCGCACCCGCTCCGGAGATCGACGGTGCCGTCGTCGTCCTGGTCGACGACGTGGTGCACACCGGGCGCACCCTGCGAGCCGCGCTCGACGCCCTGGCCGACCAGGGCCGTCCCGCCGCGGTCGAGCCGCTGGTGCTGATCGATCGCGGTCAGCGCGAGCTGCCGCTGCGGGCGACCTACGTCGGCAAGAACATCCCCGCATCGGCGGGTGACTGGGTGGTGGTGCGGATGCGCTGGGATCAGCCGCCGGGCGCCTGGCTGGTGCCTCGCGACGCGGCCGATCACAAGGCGGCGCGATGAACCTGGTGCTGCGAGGGGTGCGGGTCATCGACCCCATGGCAGGGGTGGACCGCCATCCCGCCGATGTCTGGCTGCGCGACGGTGTTCTGGCCGCGATCGACGACAACATCGCGCCCGATGCCGTCGCGGTGATCGACCTCGCTCCCGCGCCTGGCCACGAACCGCTGCTGGTGTGCCCGGGCTTCGTCGACCTCCACGCGCATCTCCGCGAACCGGGTGGTGAGCCTGCCGAGACCATCCTGAGCGGCGCCGCCGCCGCTGCCGCCGGCGGGTTCACCCAGGTGCTGGCGATGGCCAACACCAGGCCACCGGTCGACGATCCCGGCCGGGTCGCCGCCGCCGCGGCGCGGGCCGCGGCGGCGCCGCTGCGGGTGCTCAACGCGGCGGCCGTCACCCGGGGCCTGCAGGGCACGGCCCTGGTCGACGTCGCCGGCTGCGCCGCGGCGGGCGCCGCCGCGTTCACCGACGACGGCCGCAACTCGGCATCGACGCAGGTGCTCAGCGCCGCCCTGCGCGACGCGGCGGGGTGTGACCGCGCCGTGCTCGTCCACCCCGAGGACGAGGTGATGGTGCGGATCGCCAACCCCGAGACCGACGACGTGGCCCGCGGTCCCCTGCGACCCGCCGCCTGCGAGGTGTCCGCCGTCGACAGCGCCCTGGCCGCGCTCTCGCTCGCCGGCAGAGGCCGGCTCCACCTCCAGCACCTCTCCGTCGCCGGCGCGGTGCGCTCGCTCCGCGCCGCGCGTGACACCGGCGCCGCCGTCACCGCCGAGGTGACGCCGCACCACCTCGGGATGTCTGCCGGCGGGACGGGACCGGCGTCGCTGCGCAAGGTCAACCCGCCGCTGCGCGACGACGCCGACCGTGCCGCTCTGCAGACGGCGCTGCGCGAGGGGCTGATCGACGCCGTCGCCACCGACCATGCCCCCCACGTCGACGCCGACAAGGGCGACGACTTCGACGCCGCGGCTCCGGGGATGATCGGGCTGGAGACCGCGCTCGCCGTCTGCCTGACCCACGGCGGGATGAACGGCCACTGGGTGCCGGTGCTGATCGACCGGCTCACCGCGGGGCCGTGGCGGGTGCTCGGTTCCACCTCCGGTCTGCATCCGCCGCGGCTGCGGGCCGGTGAGCCGGCCGACCTCGTCATCGTCGACCCCGCGCAGGACTGGGTGGTCGAGGCGGCGGGTCTGTGCTCGCGCTCGCGCAACACCCCGCTGCTCGGGTCGCGGCTGCGCGGGCGGGTGCTGGTCACCATGGCCGGCGGCCGCTGCGTCCACCTCGACCGGGCGGCGCCCTCCGGACTGGCATCGCTGCTCGAGACTGCCCATGCCTGACGCCGCCGGCCGCCTGGCTCTGGAATCGGGGGCCGTCTTCGACGGGCTGCTCTTCGGCACCGTGCCCGAGGGCGTCGGAGTTTCGGGCGAAGTCGTCTTCAACACCTGCATGACCGGCTACCAGGAGGTCGCGACCGACCCCTCGTACGCGGGCCAGGTGGTGGTGATGACCCACCCGCTGATCGGCAACTACGGGTGCCGCGACGACACCGCGGAATCGTGGCGGGTCCACGCCCGGGCCGTCGTCGTGCGCGAGCTGTCAGCGACCGTCGGGCACGCCCGCGGGGAGCGCACCTTCGACGAGGAGCTGCGCCGCTGCGGTGTGCCGGGGCTGCGCCAGGTCGACACCCGGGCGCTGACGCGGCACCTCCGCGACCGCGGCACCCTCCGCGGAGTGGTGGCCGCCGCCGCCGCGATGTCGCCGGTCGAGCAGGTCGAGCTCGCCCGCCGGGCGCATTCGGTCTCCGAGGACGACCTGGTTGCCGAGGTCTCGATCCGTGAGCCCTTCCAGCTCTGGGACCAACCGCTCGACGACACCCTGGAGCGCGCGGTGCGTCTCTCCGGCCGGGTGGGCGCCTTCAGCGGGGTGCGGGTCGCCGTCCTGGACTACGGCGTGAAGCGCAACTCGCTGCGCGCCCTGCGCAGCCGCGGCGCCGAGGTGGTGATCCTCCGTCACGACGTCACCGTCGACGACGTCCTCCGCCAGGCGCCGCACGGGGTGCTCCTCAGCAACGGTCCGGGCGATCCCGCCAACCTGCCCGGGCCGGTCCGTCTGTGCCAGGAGCTGTTGCAACGCCGGATCCCGCTGCTGGGCATCTGCCTCGGGCACCAGATCATGGGCCGGGCGGTGGGGGCATCGACCTCGCGGCTCAAGTTCGGCCACCACGGCGGCAACCATCCCGTCAAGGACGGGGTCACCGGCGCGGTGTTCGTCACCTCGCAGAACCATGAGTTCCAGGTCGACGGCGCGACCCTGCCCGAGGCCTCCGGCTGGTTCGTCAGCGAGCGCAACCTCAACGACGGCAGCGTCGAGGGGCTGCGCCACGCCGAGCTTCCCGCCTTCAGCATCCAGTACCACCCCGAGGGATCTCCCGGTCCCCAGGACCGCGGCCCGGTCTTCGACGAGTTCCTCACCATGGCGGCGGCGGCGCGGGACCGGCGCCCGGTGACCATCTCCACCGCCGCGGGAACCGCGCCCGCGCTCACCGGCCTGGCGCCATCGGCCGCGGCTCCCGCCCTCGCCCCGCCGCGCTGCGTGCTCGTGATCGGCAGCGGTCCCATCGTCATCGGCCAGGCGGCGGAGTTCGACTACGCGGGGACGCAGGCGTGCAAGGCGCTGCGCGAGGAGGGCATCCGCGTCGTCCTCGTCAACAGCAACCCGGCGACGATCATGACCGACGACGACGTGGCCGACGCGGTGTACGTCGAACCGCTCACCGCCGCGATCATCGAACGCATCATCGAGGCGGAGAAGCCCGATGGCCTGCTCGGCACCCTCGGGGGGCAGACCGGACTCAACCTCACCGTCGAGCTCGCCGACGCCGGGGTCCTCGACCGCCACGGCGTCCGCGTCCTGGGGACCCCACTCGCCGCCATCCGCGCCGCTGAGGACCGCGAACTCTTCAAGCGGATGCTTCTGTCCATCGGCGAACCGGTGCCCGCCTCGGCGACGGTGTCGTCGCTGTCGGAGGCACGCGCCTTCACCAACCGCGAGGACCTTCCTCTGGTGGTCCGCCCCGCCTTCACCCTGGGAGGCACCGGCGGAGGCATCGCCGAGACCGATGATCAGCTGAGCGAGATTGTCAGCGCCGGACTGGCGGCGTCACCGATCGGCCAGGTGCTGCTGGAGCGCTCGCTGGTCGGCTGGCGCGAGATCGAGTATGAGGTGATGCGCGACGCTGCCGGCACCTGCATCACCGTGTGCAACATGGAGAACCTCGATCCGATGGGGGTGCACACCGGCGATTCGATCGTCGTCGCGCCCTCGCAGACGCTGACCGACCGCGAGCACCAGCAGCTGCGCAGCTCCGCGCTGCGGATCATCAACACTCTCGACATCGCCGGCGGCTGCAACGTCCAGTTCGCCCTCGCCCCCGGCAGCCATGAGTACTTCGTCATCGAGGTCAATCCTCGGGTGTCGCGCTCGTCGGCGCTGGCCTCCAAGGCGACGGGATATCCCATCGCCCGGGTGGCCGCCAAGATCGCCGCCGGCCGGCGCCTCGACGAGATCGTCAACGCGGTGACCCAGCGGACCTGCGCCGCCTTCGAGCCCGCTCTCGACTACTGCGTGGTCAAGATTCCCCGCTGGCCCTTCGACAAGTTCCCCGAGGCCGACCGGCGACTGACCACCCAGATGAAGTCGACGGGCGAGGTGCTGAGCATCGAGCGGTCCTTCGAGGGCGCCATCGTCAAGGCGATCCGCTCGCTGGAGCAGCCCGCTCCCGATCCGGCCGCGCTGCGTGAGGCGGTGCTGGTCGACACCCCCAACGACCGCCGCCTGTTCGCGCTGATGGAGGCGTTGCGCGCCGGGGTGGCGGTGGACGAGCTGGGCCGCCGCAGCAGCATCGGCCTCTGGTTCCTCGAGCGGCTGCGCGCCATCGTCGACGTCGAGGAGCGGCTTCACTGGGGCGGGCTCGATGACCAGGTGCTGCGGCTGGCCAAGCGCTGGGCCATCACCGACGCCCGCATCGCCCGCCTCAGCAACGTCGACGCCGCCGAGGTGCGTCGCCGCCGCGAGGAGCTCGGGCTGCGCCCCGCCTACAAGTGCGTCGACACCTGCGCCGCCGAGTTCGAAGCGGCGACGCCCTACTACTACTCGAGCTACGAGAGCGAGGACGAGGGCCCCGCCGGGACGGCGGCAATGGGTGACCGCGCCGAGCCGGCCTCGGTGGTGGTGCTGGGCTCCGGTCCCATCCGCATCGGGCAGGGGATCGAGTTCGACTACTGCAGCGTGCAGGCGGCGATGGCGCTGCGCCGGCTCGGCGTCCCCGCGGTGATGATCAACAGCAACCCGGAGACGGTGAGCACCGACTTCGACTGCAGCACCCGCCTGTACTTCGAGCCGCTCGACGAGGAGTCGGCGGCGGCGGTGATCGCCGAGGAGGATGCGCGCGGCGTGGTGGTGCAGTTCGGCGGTCAGACGGCGGTCAATCTCGCCGCCCCGCTGGCGGCACGCGGCATCACCATCCTCGGCACCGCCGCCGCCGCCATCGACGCCGCCGAGGATCGCCGCCAGTTCGAGGCGCTGCTGCGCGGTCTCGGCATCCCGCAGCCGGAGGGCGCCGCGACCACCGATGTGGCCGAGGCACCGGCGATCGCCGACCGCATCGGCTACCCGGTGCTGGTGCGACCGTCGTACGTGCTCGGCGGCCGCGCGATGGAGGTGGTCCACAGCCGGGCGGCCCTGGAGAGATACCTCGGCGCCGCCATGGCGGCCCTGCCCGAGCACGGCGACGGGCGCCGGGGTGCGGTGCTCATCGACAAGTACCTGCTCGGCATCGAGGTCGAGGTCGACGCCGTCTGCGACGGCAGCAGCGTCCTCATCCCCGGGATCATGGAGCACGTCGAGCGCGCCGGAGTGCACAGCGGCGACTCGATGGCGGTCTATCCCGCCCACCTCGATCCGGCCATCACCGACCAGATCGTGGAGAGCACCGAGCGGATGGCGGTGGCGCTCGGCCTGCGGGGCCTGTGCAACGTGCAGTACGTCGTGCACCGCGGCCGGGTTCATGTCATCGAGGTCAACCCCCGCTCGTCGCGCACCGTGCCCTTCCTCAGCAAGGTCACCGGGGTGCCGATGGTGGAGCTGGCGGTGCGGACCATGCTCGGTGAGCCGCTGAGCGAGTGTGGTTGGGGCAGCGGTCTGGTGCCGGCCCGGCCGCTGGTGGCGGTGAAGGCGCCGGTGTTCTCGATGGTCAAGCTGACCGCCGTCGACACCGCGCTGGGGCCGGAGATGAAGAGCACCGGCGAGACGATGGGCATCGACCTCGAGCTGGGAGCCGCCCTCGAGAAGGCGTTCGTCTCCGCGATGGGGGTGATGCCCGCCCGCGGCGGCGCCCTCTGCAGCATCGCCGACCCCGACAAGGCGGAGGCGCTTCCGGTGCTGGCCCAGCTCGCCCGGATGGGCTTCACGCTCTACGCGACCTCCGGGACCGCCGCCGCGCTCGCCCACGCGGGCATCTCCGCGGTGTCCGTCGCCAAGATCGGCACCGGTCGCCCCAACGTCATCGACGTCATCGAGGAGGGTCGCGTGGCACTGGTGATCAACACCGTGTCCCACGTCGACACCGACGAGCTCGACGTCGCCGGCGACGGTCATGCGGCGCTTGCCGGCAACGGCCGGCGGAGTGTCAAGGACGGGTACCTGATCCGGATGGCGGCGGTGCAGCGCCGGGTGCCCTGCTGCACCTCGCTCGACAACGCGGCAGCGCTGGTCGACGCCATGACCAGACATCGCGCCGGCGAGACCGTCGCGGTGGCGACGGTCCGCGGCTATCGCGAGGGCACGGTGGCGAGGGCGGGCGGCGGTCGCGATCCGGGTCCCACCGCGGTCGCGACGTCGTGAGACGAGTGCCCGACCGTCTCCGGCGCAGCGACCTCACCCGCACCGTCGACGAACGGGGCGAGGTGGTCGCCGTCGACGAGCTCGACGGCGGCCTCGTCGAGCTGTCGGCGCGGTTGCCGCTGCTGGCGGAACGAACGTTGCCGGGGCAGTTCGCTCAGCTGCGCTGTGGCCCCGGTCCGGTGCCGCTGCTGCGGCGGCCGTTCAGCGTCGCCTGGGTCGCCGGCGATGTCTGTGCCTTCGTCTTCGAGCGGGTGGGCGAGGGGACGCGCCGGCTGGCCGCGCTGCATCGCGGCGATCCGCTCGACTCGTTGGGACCGCTGGGCACCGGCTTCACGCTGCCGCCGGCTGCTGGTCGGGTGCTCATCGTCGCCGGTGGTCTGGGCTGTGCCCCGTTCCCCCTGGCTGCATGCTGGGCGCGACGGTCCGGCCGCGAGGTGACGGTGCTCAGCGGCGCCGCCACCGCGGCACGTCTCTACCCGCCCGAGCGCTATCGCCGCGGCGACGGCGGGATCTCCGTCATCGAAGCCACCGACGACGGCAGCCGCGGACACCGCGGCTTGGTCACCGACCTCGTCGAGGCGCACCTGGACGCGAGCGTCGTGGCGCTCTGGGCCTGCGGTCCCAACCCGATGCTGGCGACCCTCGCCGGCGCGATCGGCCGCGCCGACGCGGCGCTGCTGCCGTCCGTCGCCGAGGCATCGCTGGAGGCGCCGATGGGCTGCGGTTTCGGCACCTGCCTGGGCTGCGCCCTACCCGTCGACGACGGCGATGGCCGGCGCTGGGCGCTGTGCTGCACCGAGGGCCCGGTGATGCCGATCACCGCGGTCGACTGGGAGCGGCTGCGTGAGCTGCCGCCCGCGCATGTCGCGTGAGCTGACACTCGACCCGCGCGTCGACCTCGGCCGCGGTCTGCTGCTGCCCAACCCGGTCGGTGTCGCCAGCGGCACCTTCGGTTACGGCTTCGAGTTCGAGCACCTGGTCGACATCCAGCGCCTCGGCGCCATCTACACTAAGGGCACCACGCCGCTGCCGCGCGCAGGCAACGCGCCGCCGCGGGTCGCCGAGACCGCCGCCGGGATGCTCAACAGCATCGGTCTGCACAATCCCGGCGTCGAGCACGTCGCCACCGCCTACGCGCCGCGCTTCGCGGGATGGCGGGTCCCGGTGGTGGTCAACGTCGCCGCCGCCACCGTCGAGGAGTACGTGGACTGCCTGCGCCGTCTGGAGATCGACGGCGTCGCCGGCATCGAGCTCAACATCTCCTGCCCCAACATCGCCAACGGGCTCGACTTCGGTCGCGACGCTGCCGCCGCCGGCCGGCTGGTGCAGGCCTGCCGCGCGGCGACGTCGCGCTGCCTGATCGTGAAGCTCAGTCCCAACGTCACCGACATCGGCGCGGTGGCGCGGGCGGTGGAGGCAGCCGGTGCCGACGCCGTCTCGGCGGTCAACACCTACATCGGCATGAAGGTGAACCTCGGCAGCGGGCGGCCGGTGCTGCCCGGGCGGGGCACCGGCGGTCTCTCCGGCCCGGCGATCAAGCCGCTGGCGCTGGCAGCGGTGGCCGCGGTGCGCGCCGCGGTGTCCCTCCCGGTGGTCGGTGTCGGGGGGATCGCGGAGCCCGCCGACGCCCTCGAGTTCTTCGTCGCCGGTGCGGACGCGGTGCAGGTGGGCACCGCCAACTTCACCGAGCCCGGCGCCGCCATCCGGGTTCTCGATGGCGTGGTCGCCTACGCCGAGGCCCACCGGCTCGGCCGTCTCACCGAGCTGCGCGCGGTACCGGCGCCGCAGCCTGCCTGAGCCGACGCTGACGACCGCCTCTTATGATGAGGTGAGGAGCCGCCCACGCAGGAGGTCAGTCCGTGAGCCTCGAGCCATCCGTCCCGCCCATCAACGTGTATGAGGGAAGCGGGCAGCTCAGCGTCGTGGTCCCCATCCCCGGCGCCCATCCGCAACATGTCGAGGTCGTGCTGACGTCGGAGTCGATGCGCCTGCGTGCCGAGTGCAAGTACCCGCAGGAGAGCCAGCGCTATCACCGGCGCGATTGGCAGGTGGGCGCATGGGAAGCGGATGTCCCCCTCCCGCACAGAGTGGACCCGGTCCGCTCACGCGCAACGCTCAATCTGGGGGTCCTGGTCGTGATGGCCCCGCTCTCGGCTGGCGGGAACGGAGGAGAGCACCGCCTCCCCGTTCTCTGACGCGATCGGGAAACGATTTACCGACGTTTACAGTTGTCGGGTTGCTGATCCGCACAGCCCCGGCTAGGCTGGGCGCCGCTGGCATTCACCAGCGCACACTGCATGACACGACGTCCACTTCTCGCTGCGCTGTCTGTCGGCCTCGCCACCGCCTTGGGCTTCGCCGCCGGCTACGGGTCCGAGGCCGCCGCCAACGCACCCTCCAGCAGCCTGGCGCCAGGCGCGCAGCAGCCTGTCGTCAGCCCCGCGGCTCACTACGACACGTCGCCGCCGCTCAGCAGCATCCCGCCCTCCCAAACTCCGGGCCACTCCCACCCGTCCAAGAAGTTCGGCGGTGGGCATCCGTCGGGCGGCCCGCCGGCGGCTGACACCAGCGGACACTCGCTCACTCCCGCGATCCCGTCGACGAGCAGCAACTTCGACGGTGTTGGCAACGGCTTCAGCGGTCCCCAGGGGACCTTCACGGTCAACTCCGCGCCTTCGGACAGCAACCTCTCGGTCGGTCCAAACCACATCGTCGAGATCGTCAACAGCGACTTCGCGATCTTCAACAAGTCGGGGACCGTCATCTACGGGCCGGTTCAGATCAACACGCTCTGGAGCGGCTTCGGGGGTGGCTGCCAGACCAACAACGACGGCGACCCGACCGTCAAGTACGACCCGATCGCGGACCGCTGGGTGGTGAGCCAGTTCTCGGTCACCACCACGCCCTACCTGCAGTGCGTGGCCGTCTCCACCAGCCCAGATCCGACCGGGAGCTACAACCGCTACTCATTCCAGTACTCCGACTTCCCCGACTACCCGAAGCTGTCGGTCTGGCCCGACGCGTACTACACCACTTTCAACATGTTCGCCGGTGGGACGACCTTCAGCGGTGGCTGGGTGTGCGCCTACGACCGGACCAAGATGCTGTCCGGGGCGGCCGCCACCCAGCAATGCTTCAACCTCGGCACCAGCTACGGAGGCCTGCTGCCGTCTGACATCGACGGTTCGCAGCAGCCGCCGGCCGGAGCGCCCAACTACATCGTCGCCCTCGGCGCAGCCGCCAGCCAACTCGCGTACTGGAAGTTTCACACCGACTGGACCACACCGGCCAATACAACCCTGACCGGTCCGGCCACCCTCAGCACAGCCGCTTTTACGCAGGCATGCAGCGGCGGCACCTGCATTCCCCAGACCGGCACCGGCCAGCAGCTCGATTCCCTCGCCGACCGGCTCATGTACCGCCTCGCCTACCGCAACTTCGGCGACCACGAGGCCCTGGTCGTCAATCACAGCATCACCGCGGGCAGCTCTGTCGGGGTGCGTTGGTACGAGCTGCGCGTTGCCGGCAGCAGCCTCACCATCAATCAACAGGGAACCTACGCGCCTGACTCCAACTATCGCTGGATGGGCAGCATCGCCATGGACCACTCCGGCGACATGGGCCTCGGCTTCAGCCTCAGCGGCAGCTCGCTCCACCCCGAGATCCACTACGCGGGGCGGTTGCCGAGCGATCCGGCGGGGACCATGCCCCAGGGGGAGGGGACGATCATCAACGGGGGAGGCTCACAGAGCGGGCAGCACTTGAGCCGTTGGGGCGACTACACCGCGATGGCGGTCGACCCCAGCGACGACTGCACGTTCTGGTACGTCAATCAGTACATCCCCTCCAACGGAGCCTTCAACTGGAAGACGCGGATCGGCTCGTTCAAGTTCACCGGCTGCGGTGCGCCGCCGCCCGCGAATGACTTCTCGATCAGCGCCAATCCCGGTGCGGTCAGCGCCACCCAGGGCAGCAGCAGCGGACCGAGCACCGTCTCGACGGCGGTGACAAATGGCTCTGCGCAATCGGTCACGCTGAGCGCCAGCGGGCTGCCCAGCGGGGCGGCTGCGAACTTCAGCGCCAACCCCATCACGTCGGGCGGCAGCTCGACGCTCACGATCAGCACCGCGCCCACGACGCCCACTGGTTCGTACGTGGTGACGGTCACCGGGACAGGAACGCCGTCGACCACGACCCACAGCACCACGGTCACGCTGACGGTGAACTGCCCTGCCGCTGCCTCGGGAGGGATCGGGAACGGAGGGTTCGAGACCGGTGACTTCAGCTGCTGGACCAGGGCCGGCACCACGTCGATCGTCACCAGCAGTATCGGCGTCCACTCGGGCACCTACGCTGCGATGGTGGGCAGCACCTCGCCGACCAGCGGTGACAGCAGCATCTCGCAGACGTTCACCGCGCCCAGCGGGAGCAGTCCCCTCACCTTCTGGTACAAGATCGTCTGCCCCGACACAATCACCTACGACTGGGCGACGGCGACCCTCCAGGACAATACGTCGAGCAGCAGCAGCACGCTGCTGAGCAAGACCTGCAGCAACAGCGGTACCTGGGTGCACAGCAGTCCCGCTGCCATCACCGCCGGCCACTCCTACACGCTGACGCTGCTCAGCCACGACGACAACTATCCGGCGGATCCGACCTACACGCTCTTCGACGACGTGTCGCTTCCCGTCAGCGCTCCGGCGAACGACTTCTCGATCAGCGCGACCAGCCCGGTCAACGTCAACCAGGGCAGCACCGGGGCCAGCACGGTGACCACCACGCTGACGAGCGGCTCGGCGCAGACGGTGACGCTGAGCACCAGCCCGCTGCCCAGTGGAGTGACGGCGAGCTTCAGCGCCAATCCCATCACCTCATCGGGCGGCAGCTCGACGCTGACCTTCACCGCCACCGCGACGGCCACCACCGGTAGCAGCACGGTGACGATCACCGGCACCGGGCCGTCGGCGACCCATACGACGACGGTGACGCTCACCGTCACGGCAAGCGACTTCTCGATCAGCGCCACCAGCCCGGTGACAGTGACTCAGGGCAGCACCGGCACCAGCACCGTCTCCACGACGCTGACCAGCGGCTCGGCCCAGTCGGTGTCGCTGAGCACCGGCGCGCTGCCCAGCGGGGTGACGGCGAGCTTCAACCCGGCCAGCGTCACCGCGGGAGGCAGCAACTCGACGCTGACCTTCACCGCCTCGGCGACGGCGACCACCGGCACGACCACGGTGACGGTCACCGGGACGGGATCGTCGGTGACCCACAGCACCACGGTCTCGCTGACCGTCACCGCTGGCCCGAGTGACTTCTCGATCAGCGCCACCAGCCCGGTGACGGTCAATCAGGGCAGCACCGCGACCAGCACCGTCTCCACCACCTTGACCAGTGGCGCGGCCCAATCGGTGTCGCTGAGCGCGACCGGGCTGCCCAGCGGGGTGACGGCGAGCTTCAACCCGGCCAGTGTCACCGCGGGAGGCAGCAACTCGACGCTGACATTCACCGCCTCGTGGACGGCCACCACCGGTGGCCCGGTCACGGTGACGGTCACCGGCACCGGGTCGTCGGCGACCCACAGCACCACGGTCGCGCTGACCGTCAACCCGAGTGACTTCTCGATCAGCGCCACCAGCCCGGTGACGGTCAATCAGGGCAGCACCGCGACCAGCACCGTCTCCACGGCATTGACCAGTGGCGCGGCCCAATCGGTGTCGCTGAGCGCGACCGGGCTGCCCAGCGGGGTGACGGCGAGCTTCAACCCGGCCAGCGTCACCGCGGGAGGCGGCAGCTCGACGCTGACCTTCACAGCTTCGTCGACCGCGGCCACCGGCACGGTCACGGTGACGGTCACCGGCACCGGGCCGGCGGCGACTCACAGCACGACGGTCTCGCTCACCGTCAACGCAGCGCCCAGCGGTGGCATCGTCAACGGCGGGTTCGAGACCGGCAACTTCAGCGGCTGGACGCCCAGCGGCGCTTCGACGTCGGTGGTGAACAGTGGCGCCCACTCAGGTACGTACGCGGCGCGCCTCGGATCGACCTCGGCGACCAATGGCGACAGCAGCATCGCGCAGACCTTCACGGCTTCCGGTGGTAGTGGGACGCTCAGCTTCTGGTACAAGGAAACCTGCCCCGACAGCCTCACCTACGATTGGGCGACGGCGACCCTCCTGGACAACACAACCGCCACCACCAGCACCATCCTCGCCAAGATCTGCACCACCAACACCTGGACCCAGGTCACCACCAGCGTCACCGCCGGCGACTCCTACACGCTGACCCTCACCAGCCACGACGACAACTTCAGTTCGGATCCCACCTACACTCTCTTCGACGACGTGACGCTCGGAGCCCCGCCGCCCCCGCCCCCGCCCCCGTCAGGGATCACCAACGGCGGGTTCGAGACCGGCAGCCTCAGCGGCTGGACGCCCGCCGGCGCCTCGACCTCGGTGGTGAACAGTGGCGCCCACTCGGGTACCAACGCGGCGCGCCTCGGCTCCACGTCGGCGACCAGCGGCGACAGCAGCATCGCCCAGACGTTCACTGTCCCGAGCGGGAACACGACGCTCAGCTTCTATTACCAGGAAACCTGTCCCGACACCATCACCTACGACTGGGCGACGGCGACCCTCCGGGACAATACGACCGCCACCACCAGCACCATCCTCGCCAAGATCTGTACCACCAACAGCTGGACCGTGGTCAATGCCGGCGTCACCGCAGGCCATTCCTACACGCTGACCCTGATCAGCCACGACGACAACTACGGGGCGGATCCCACCTACACGCTCTTCGACGACGTCACCCTCTTCTGAGATCGACCGTCACGGGGTCAGGTGCACCCGGGTGAGCCCGGCCAGGGCGGTCACCCCCGCTCGTCCGCGGGGCAGAGCGATGTCGCGGGTGACCCACCGCGGGGCGAACTTGTCCTTGAAGTGGGCGAGGCTGCGGTAGCGGTACGAGCCCACGCCGTGCGCGTAGACGAGGCGCCGGACTCTCTGCGCCACGACGCCATCGGGCGCGTCGCCGACGGTGTCGCGAAAGGGCACCGCGCCGATCGACACCGAGCGGATCCCGAGCCGGCGAGCTTCCTCGATGGCGGCGACGAGTGCCAGATCGGCTGCACCCCCCGAAGCGTCAGGGCGGCGGCGCACCAGGTCGAGGGCGAGCGCGTCCGCGCCGAGCCGGACCCATGAGGTGAAGGCGTGCACCCGTGCGCTCTGGTCACGCACGAGGGTGAGCCGGCCTCGGGCGTCGACGACGTCGCGCAGGCGTCCCAGCGAGAAGCCGATCTCGCGGCCTCCCTTGGTCGCCAGCCAGCGATCCGACACCTCGGTGAGCTCCGCCCAGATCTCCTGGTCGCGATCCGGCCAGGGCATCACCGTTGCGTCGAGACCGGCGCGATGCGCGCGCCCGACCTCGCGTCGCAGGTTGGCCCGGGACGGCGTGTCGAGGGTGAAGTGGTCGACGTCGACGATCGCTTCCTCGCCGAACTTGACCATGGCGAGACCCGCCCGTCGGTAGGCGTCGCGCAGCGCTGGATCGGTCTGATAGAAGCAGGGCACCCACCGCCGGGCGCGGCACTCCGCTGCGTAGGTGGTGATGGCGTCGGCCTGCTGGCTGGGCGCGCACAGCGGGTCACCGACGGCGACGGCGACGCCCATGCAGACGCGGTAGGCGACGACCCCGCCATTGTGGAGGAGCAGGGCGCGCTTGTCGTGGGAGCCGGCGAAACACGAGATGTGGGCAACGCCGTACTGCAGCCGTGCCGCCTCGATGCATTCGGTGTCGGCGGCGACAGCCGTGCCCGCGCTAGTTGCCATGACGAGGCCCCGGGACGCCTGCCGGTGAAGCCGACGTCGGACTGCCCCACAGCTGCCCCAGCTGCATGAAGCTCCGCACCATTTCGGCTCGCCACGTCTCCCACCCGTGGCCACCGGGGACGACCTCGACGTCGACCGTCCAGCCGAGTCCGCCGAGTTGGGTGGCGAACCGCTGGGCGCCGCCGAGATAGTTCTGCTCGTCGCTGCCGGTCACGACAAAGAGCGGCATGCGCATCGCAGGCGGTACCGACGGCGCGGTGAGGAGAGGACTGTTGGCACGCCAGGCGGCGCCGAAGATGTCCTGCCGGGCCAGGAGGAAGCCGGAGTAGCTGGCTGCCCAGCGGAAGGTGCTGGGATGGCGGATGGCGAGGTTGAGGGCGCCGAAGCCACCGCTGCTCAGTCCGGCGATGCCGCGGAACTCGGCACCACGGGTTCGGTACCCGGCGTCGAGCGCGGGGACGACGTCACGGACCAACCAGTCCTCGACCCGGTCGCCGCGCGCGGTGTCACCCCACTCGCTGTCGGCGGACACGCTCCCGTTGCCGTCGGGCATCACCGCGATCAGCGGGGGAACGGTCCCGGCGGCGATGACCTGATCGAGGACACCCTGCACCTGTGCGCCGCTCCCCAGCCACTGATCGACCGTTCCCGGAAAGCCATGCAGCAGGTACACCACGGCAAAGCGCCGCTGCTGATCCGCCGCGTAGGCCGCGGGGAGATAGACCAGCACTGAGCGGCCGCCGACCGTCATATGGTCGATGCGGCTTCGCGTCCCTGACGCCTGCACCGTCTCGCGCGCGCCGACGGGGCCCGCGGCGCGAGCCGGCTGCGGATCGCGATAGCTGTAGAGCGACCCGATGGGTCCGTTCTGCAGAGCGTTGGCGGCGGCCGCGCCGGCGAACGGGATCGCCGCCGCCACCACGGCCACCGGGACCCAGCGCCATCGGCTGCGTCGGAGCGACCGCCACAGCGTGCGCACGTCGACCCGGACACGATCGCCGATGGCGGCTCCGGCGATGACCGCGACCGCGGCGAGGAGCAGCATGCCGAGCGGTTGCAGCACCCACCCCTGCAGGTCGCGCGAGGCCTGCAGGCCGGGAGTGGTCTCGAGGTGGGCCGCCCGCCAGAGGAACGGCCCCAGCCCGATGGCGAGGAAGCCGAGGGCGGCGCCCGCGCGTGCCCCGACGATGCCGGCCAGCGCCGAGGCGAGCAGCGCCGCCCCACCGGCAACGAGCAGGGAGGCGATGAGGGCGGCGCGCTCGCCGTCCATCCCCAGCCCGACGACCCAGTCGCGCAGCGCGGGACCCCAGAGGCGATCCGCACCTGCGCATGCTGCGAGCGTGGCCGCGCCGGTGGCGATCGGGCGAAGCCGGCCGAACCGCGGCCAGGCGGGCCGCACCCGCTGTCTGAGCCGTCCACGCATTGCGATACTCGTCCTTTCGCGCGTTTGGCGCGGTTGGTGCCGTTGGTGGGAAGGACAACCGGCTCGCCCGGGTGCTCGAGCGGGCGAACCGTGGGGAGGTGCGCCGTGGCACGCTCCGCTCATGGCAGTCGCTGAACGGATCGACGCAATCGTTGTGGGGGGTGGACCGAACGGGCTGGTTGGCGCGATCACGCTGGCCCGTGCCGGTCTCGCGGTCCGAGTCTACGAGGCGGCACCAACTGTGGGAGGAGGAGCGCAGACCGGCGAGCTCACCCTTCCCGGCTTTCGGCACGACATCTGCTCGGCGGTTCATCCGCTCGGTGCTGGGTCACCGGTGTTGCGGTCGCTCCCGCTGCACGAGCACGGGCTGAGCTGGATTCAGCCGGAGCTGCCGCTTGCCCATCCCCTGCCGGGGGCGTCCGCAGCGGTGCTGTCACGCTCAATCGACGAGACGACCGCCTCACTGGCAGACGACGGCGGTCGATACCGGCGGCTGGTCGGCCCGTTCGCCGACCGTTGGGACGAGCTGGCCGCGGAGGCGCTTCGCCCAGTCCTCGGCACCATGCCGCGCCATCCGCTGTTGCTCGCCCGCTTCGGCGTGATCGGCATCCTTCCGGCATCCACGCTCGCGCGTCGCATGCGCGGTGCCGGCACCCGCGCGCTGCTCGCGGGCCTCGCCGCCCACGCCATCGCTCCGCTCACCTCCCCGGCGACCGGCGGCACCGCGATGCTCTTCGCGCTCGCGGCGCACGCGGTCGGCTGGCCGATCCCTCTTGGCGGCTCACAGAGCATCGCCGATGCGCTCGCCTCGTACCTGCGTGCGCTCGGCGGCGAGATCGTCACCGGCGTGCGCGTCGGCTCACTCGACGAGCTGCCGGCCGCCTCCGCCTACCTTCTCGATGTGGCGCCGTGGAACGTCGAGGCCATCGCCGGACGGCGCCTTCCAACCCGATATCTCGAGCGGTTGCGCCGCTACCGGCATGCCCCCGGCGTGTTCAAGCTCGACTTCGCCCTGGACGGGCCGGTGCCGTGGACGGATGAGACTTGCAGTCGCGCGGGCACCGTTCACATCGGCGCCTCGTTCGAGGAGATCGCCGCCGCGCTCTCCGCCGCGACCACCGGCCGCTTGCCTGATCCGCCGTTTCTCATCGCCGCTCAGCCGAGCCTGTTCGATGCCACCCGCGCGCCCGAGGGCAAGCACACCTTCTGGGTGTACGCGCACGTGCCCTTCGGCTGGGACGGCGACTTCAGCGAGGCGATCGAGCGGCAGATCGAGCACTTCGCCCCGGGCTTTCGCGACCGGGTGCTGGCCCGGGCGGCCACGGGACCGGCGGAGCTCGAGGCCCGCAACGCCAACAACATCGGTGGCGACATCGCCGGCGGTGCCTTCAGCGGGCTGCAGACCTTCTTCCGGCCGGTGCTCGCCGCCGTCCCCTACGCGACTCCCGACCGGACAGTGTATCTGTGCTCCTCGGCGACGCCGCCCGGTCCGGGGGTGCACGGGATGTGCGGATACCACGCCGCCCGCGTCGCCCTGCGTCGTGTCTTCGGCCGCGGCGCAACCGCGAGCAGCACGCTCTGAGATCGGCGGCGGCGCGGGCGCTCGACGCATGGACTGGTTCTCGGCTCCCGACTACTGGTTGACCAGGTTCGTCTTCCAGCGGGCTCTCGCCCTGGTGTATCTCGTCGCCTTTCTGGTCGCGGTCAACCAGTTTCGCCCGCTGCTCGGTGAGCGCGGTCTGCTGCCGGTGCCCGAGTTCCTGCGCGCCGCGTCGTTCCGGCGGGCGCCGAGCCTCTTTCACCTCGGCTACTCGAATCGCCTCTTCGCCGTGGTGGCGTGGACGGGGGTCGCCCTGTCAGCCGCCGCCGTCCTCTCCCTGCCCGAGCGCGCCTCGCTGCCGGTGTCGATGCTGGTGTGGTTCGCGCTCTGGGTCCTCTACCTCTCGATCGTCAACGTCGGGCAGACGTTCTACGCGTTCGGGTGGGAGTCACTGCTGCTCGAGAGCGGCTTTCTGGCGATCTTCCTTGGCTCGTCGGACACGCCGCCACCGGTTCTGGTGATCTGGCTGCTGCGTTGGCTTCTCTTCCGGCTCGAGTTCGGCGCCGGTCTCATCAAGATGCGCGGTGACCGCTGCTGGCGCAACCTCACCTGTCTCGACTATCACCACGAGACGCAGCCGATGCCGAACCCGCTGAGCTGGTACTTCCATCGCCTTCCCAAGCGGCTGCACCGGATCGAGACGGCAGGCAACCACGTCGCCCAGTTGGTCGCGCCCTTCGGCCTCTTCGCTCCGCAGCCCGGCGCCGAGATCGCCGCGACGTTCATGGTCATCACCCAGCTGTGGCTGGTGCTCAGCGGCAACTTCTCCTGGCTCAACGTGCTGACAATCACCCTGGCGATCTCCGCCTTCGACGGTTCCTGGCTCCACCACATCATCCCGGCGTCTGCTCCGGCGATGACCGGTCCGCCGGCGTGGTACGAGGCGGTGGTGGTGCTGCTGACGGTGGTGGTCGTCGTCCTCAGCTGGTGGCCGGTCCGCAACATGGTCTCGTCCCGCCAGGCGATGAACCTGAGCTTCAACCGCATCCACCTCGTCAACACCTACGGCGCCTTCGGCAGCGTCACCCGGGTGCGCAACGAGATCGTCATCGAAGGCACCGGCGAGGAGGAGGTCACCCCGACGACGGTGTGGAAGGAGTACGGCTTCAAGGGGAAACCGGGCGACCCGTGCCGCAGACCGCCTCAGGTCGCGCCGTACCACCTTCGCCTCGACTGGCTGATGTGGTTTGCCGCGCTCTCACCGATCTACGCGCGGAGCTGGTTCGTGCCGCTGATGGTGAGGTTGCTCGAGGACGACTCGGCCACGCTCGCGCTGCTTGGCCACAACCCGTTCTCGGGACGGCCGCCCAGCCTTGTCCGCGCTCGTCTCTACCGCTACCAGTTCACGACCTGGCCGCAGCGCCGGGAAAGCGGGGCGTGGTGGACGCGCGAGCTGGTCGGCGACTATCTGCGCCCGATCGCCCTTCGCGATGTTCGCGAGTGATGCCCTTGGGAGAGTAGACAAGCGTGGGCAACGCCCGCGAAGGCTACGGCCTCCGTGGCTGCCCCCATCGCCTTGCACCGCCCGGGTCGCTCTGCTAGCGTGCCGCGGCACTCGCGCCGTGAAGACCGCGCCCGTGCGCGTGACGACTTGCGGGGCAAAGTAGGAGCGAGCGTGACGGACACAGAGAGCATCCTCGTGGTCGTGGCGCATCCCGACGACGAGATCTTGTGGCTCGCGCCGATCATTCCGCTGGCGAGAACCTTCGTGGCCGCCCTGCCGGGGGCGCCGTACCCGCCCGATCTCACCGGTGCGCGAGAGCTGGTCCTTGCCGCGTACCCCGTGGCCGGCTTCGTCTTCTTGCCGCTCTCGCAGGCGGACGTGTACCGGCGGTCCGACTGGCGCCGGCGCCGACTCACGCCCTACGGCGTGAGTCTCCGCCGCTCGTGCCCGACGGTGTATCGGGAACGGTACATGGAGAACTACCTTCGGCTCCTCGATCAACTGGACGACTACGTCCGCCGTCACGCCGTTGTGTGCACCCACAATCCTTGGGGTGAGTACGGGCACGAAGAGCACATCCAGGTGTGTCACGCCGTGATCGAGCTCGCGAAGCGCCATCATCGCTCCGTGTGGGCGTGGGACGGACTACCCGTAACCGACCTACTAGCTCGAGGGTGCCGCACCCGGAGCGATTTCTACGACCCGCTTCCCCCCGGTCTGGCCGAGGTCGAGTTGCCGGTCGACCTGGACCTCTACCGGACAGTCAAGGAGCTCTATCAACGCCACGCCGCGTGGACGTGGAGGCCGACGTATGAGCCGCCGCCGACATGCCGGTACGTCGAGATCGTCCGCGGGGGCGTTCCCCTTGTTGATCCGTGCCCCCCGCCGGTCGGGCAGCTACAACGCATCGCAGACCTGCGATGGCGCGCACCCACTACCAGCGCGCGGTCGGATCGTTGAGCGAACGCGGCGCGGAGCGGACGTCACGAATCGAGCTGCTCCTCGCCGACGAGCGCCCGGGATCGCATGGGGGAGGTGTCGCGCGCACGGTGCTCGAAGTCAGTCGCGAGCTCGCGGAGCGGGGCCACGTGATCGACTTCGTGTACGCACAGCGCGGCGACTTCCTCGCGACGTACGCCGGGTTCTGCCGGACGATCGAGTGGACGCCGAACCTGCGTCTCGATCGCCAAACCCCAGTCTCGAGCAGTCTGGGGGTGCTGCGCGGTGTGCGTCGGAGTCTGCGAAAGCGGCACGACATCGTCTATCTGCACTACCCGAGCCATGACGTTTTTGGGACTGCCGTCGGATTCGCACAGCGGGCTGCCGTCGTGTGCCATCTGCATTTTGCCCCCCCGCCACAGTTCGGCTGGTCAAACATCCTCACGACGCCCGGCATCTCGCGCTACATTGCTGTCTCCCGTCACGTAAAGCGGTCCTGGGTGTCCGCAGGCCTGAAAGCCGACTGGGTCGATGTCGTGCACAATGGCGTCAACCCTGCTCGGTACGCCCCAGGCGACCCGGACGAGATCCAGCGTACGCGAGTAGAGCTGGGGGTCGGACCCGAGCAGACGCTTGTCGTCTTCGCCGGCCGGCTCCATCCGAGCAAGGGTGCGCACGTCCTGGCCGACGCCATGGTCCGGGTGGCACGGCCGGACTGGCGGTTGGTCGTCGCCGGCGCGGTCGATCCGCGTCCGAGCGTGGAGGCGGGTCGCGCCTACGCCGAGTCCGTGGTGCGGCGCAGCCCGGCCGGCACGGTCCTCGCCGGGCTGCTGGTCGATGTCGTGCCTCTGTACCAGGCGGCGGACGTCGTTGTGGTCCCGACCATTGGCGACGAGGGATTCCCCCGGGTGATCATCGAGGCGATGTCATGTGGCGTGCCTGTGGTCGGGTCGCGCGTCGGGGGCATCCCCGAGGCGCTCACGGGACAGCTGGCCCGCTTCCTCTTCGAATCCGGCGATGCGGTCGCCCTGGCGAGCCTCCTGGAGCAGGTCTGCGCGTGGCGGACCCAGGAGCCTGGTCTGGGCGCGGTATGCCGGGAACACGTCCGGCGAAGCTTCACCTCCGGGCACACAGTCGATGCGATCGAGGCGGCGCTTCGGTCGGCCGTGTGTACAAATCGCATTCGCGGAGTCAGCGCGTCTCGTCGCCGGCTGCTCCGGTGGAACCGTGTGGGCCACGAGACACGGCAACGCTCAGGCGCTTGACGCCTTATTCTCGTGCAACACACCCCACGCCCCGTTGAGCCGTTGCGAATCGTCATCGTAACCCACCGGTTCCCCTTGGCCGTCGAGCCGTTCCTGACGGTAGAGGTGACCGGTTTGATTGATCGTGGTCACCGTGTCTGTGTCATCAGCCGTCCTGGGGACACGCACCTCGATCGAATTCGCGGCGACCGGCCCAGCAACACCTTGCGTCTGCGCCACCTTCCTTCCGGTAGTGGTGCTACCAAGTTGGCCTCCCTTGTTTCGCTGTTGATGGAGGCTCTGGCGACTGATGCCCGCTCGGTTCGCCGGTTGGCCGTCGCGCTCCGGCGAGACTACGGCCACGGGCGCCACTTCTGCCAAGAGCTGGATCGTTGTCTGCGAATCGTCTGCGAGGCAGCCGATCTGGTCCACTTCGAGTTTGCCGACCATGCCGCCGAATACGCCGATGTTCTCCCGCTGCTTCCGATGCCAAAGGTCGTCACCTGTCGAGGCGACGAGATCCGGATCTACCCGCGGGTGAGCGAGCAGAGTCGTGAGCGTATGTCCCGCGCGTTGTCCCGCGTCGACCGTGTCATATGCGTGTCCGAGGAGATGGCCGGTCTCGCACGCACCTACGGAGCTGACCCAGCGCGGACGGTCGTGATCCGCTCATTCGTGGATGCACGCTTTTTCCGCCCACCGCCGGGACGAGCCGATCACTCCAACAGGATCCGCCTTGTCAGCGTCGGTCGCCTGCACTGGGTGAAGGGCTACGAGTATGCGCTCGAGGCAGTCGGGCGGCTCCGGGATCGTGGTTGCCGGCTCACCTACACCATCGTCGGTCCGGATGAGGGAGCGGGAGCCGCGCTCGCGTGGCACATTCGCGATCGAGGCTTGGCCGATGTGGTGAGCCTCGTCGGCCAGTTGGACCAGGGCGGCGTGTGGGCCACCCTGTCGCGGGCGGACATCTTCCTTCTCTCCAGCGTCAGCGAAGGCCTCTGCATCGCGGCGCTCGAGGCGATGGCCATGGGCCTGCCCATCGTCAGCACGAACGTGGGCGGGATGCCAGAGGCCATCGAGACCGGCGTCCATGGCCTCCTGGTCCCGGCCCGGGATCCGGTGGCACTGGCAGAGGCGGTGGAACGGCTGGCGGCCGATCCCAACCTCCGGCGAGCCATGGGTGCACAGGGATCGGCACGCGTCCGCAAGGAGCACGACCCCGACACCTACTTCGAACGTTTGCAAGATGTGTACCGGGAAGTCACACGTGCATGAGCCGGAGCGTGGACCAGCAGCGGCCAGCGGCTCGGTGCTCGTGAGCGTGGTCATTCCCGTCCGAAACGTCACCACCACGATCGATGAGCAGTTGGCCGCGCTGGAAGCCCAGACGTACCGCGGCCGGTGGGAGGTCGTGGTCGCCGACAACGGTAGCACCGACGCGACGCGAGCCCGGGTCACGGCCTGGGAAGGCCGGGTTCCTGACCTGCGATGCGTTGAAGCGGCAGGGAAGCGCGGCGTGGCCCACGCGCGCAACGTCGCCATCCACGCTGCGAGAGGAGACATGATCCTCATCTGCGACGGTGACGACGTCGTTGACCACGAGTGGGTGCGGTACCTGGCGGGCGCCCTGAAAGAGCATGCGCTGGTGACGGGTTTCAACGACTTCGAAGCTCTCAACCGTCCGGAACAGTTCGACTGGATGTGGGACGTCGCATCCAATGGGCCCCCCCGCGCCTGCGGTTTCCTGCCGTACGCCCACGGGGGCAACCTGGGCTTGCGTCGCGGGCTCTTCGACGCATTGACGGGCTTCAACGAATCCCTCCGCAGTTTTGAGGACGTCGACTTCGGCTGGCGCGCTCGCTACGCGGGGGTCGCCGTTCACTTCGAGCCGCGGGCCGTCGTGCATAAACGGCTCCGCCCCAGCCCGATGAGCGTGTGGCGATCGGCCCTGGCCGGTGGCATGGCCGAGCCGGTTCTCTACAAGCGACACCGCCGCCAAGGTATGCGGCGCGCTCAGGGGTGGGAGGTCGTTGGGACCTACATATGGCTAGCCCGCAGCCTCGGCCTCGCGGCCCGGCCGGATGGGCGCCACCGATGGGCGAGCGTCGCCGGGAATCGGCTCGGCCGCGCCGTGGGTTCGATGCGGCGGGGGGTTCGCTTCCTATGACACTCTGGGCGACTCGACGTGAGTCGGCAGCGAGGCTCGCAGCGGAGCCGGCACGGCCGCTTCCAGGCAGCGTCGCAGATCGCCACCGAGCTCGCCGCGGCCAGCCAGTAGCCAGACGGCCTGCAAGCGGGAGACCCACTCGTCCTCGCTCGCCGCAGCGCTGACATGGGTGATGATTCCTGCCGGCAGGGTATGAGCCGTGGGTCGCAGCGCCCAGAACAGCCATGCTCGTTGAGAGGCCTCGAGCGTCCGGTCCTCGGCCAGGGCGGCCTCGACAACATCGACGACGTCGCGCCAGTGCTCGGTCGCGCTCAAGCCACGCAGACACGCGGCGAGCGCGGGCGTCTCCGCTGGATACCGCTTGAGGAGAGGCACGGCGCACTCGACCACACCCCTAGGCCGAGCGGTCAGGAGAATGCCCAGCGCGCTCGCCACCGAAGCGCTGTTGCGCTCCCGATCGCCGTCCGGCGCGTTCTCATACAATGCGGCCTCGCGTAACCTCTGCGTCGCAGCCGCGACGCCACCAGGCATGGCTCGCACGCGTCGTAGGAGCCCCGCCCCGAGGCGTTTGAGCCACCTTTCGTCGGCACGACCCTCCAAAAGTGGCGCGAGGTGGTCCCACATCCACACTTCCCACGGTGCACCCGACCGCAGCTGCCGCTCGTACTCCTCACCCGCCACGAACCTGGTCTTCTCGGGATGGAGACTAAGGCCGATCGCCGCCAGCTCGTTGTCGAGGGTGGCCAGCGTGCGGGCAGCGGCGGTTGTGTCGTCCACAGCGATCCGGAAGTCATCAACGCAACGCACGTAGTGCCAGCCGCGCGAGATCATGGCCCGGTCGACGCGGGAGAGGGCCGCCGAGGACAAGACCCGCGATGCGCCGAGGCCCTGGGGTAGCCCGGTGTCGGTCGCCATGAACACTCCGAGCAGCGAGCCGAGGGCGTCTGCTGATGGGCCGGCGCCGGCACGTCGCAATACCTCGGTCACCAACTCGTGTCGAAGTGTCGGCCAGCAGTTGGCCACGTCGGCGACGACCACCCATGTCGGTCGGAAGCGCAAGACCGCCCGCTCGAAGGTCAGCCATCGCAGCGCGCGAGTCACGCCCCGCGGTCCGTACAGAGTCTCAGGACCGCACAGCGCCCGCTCAACGAAGGGAGCCACCGAACGGACGAGCGCCTCGTAGACGACGCGATCGTCGAGAGTCAGTACGGCCACCGAGCGCGTGCCGCCGGATCGCTTTGGCACGGGAACCAGGAGTGCGGGGCGAGGCTGGTACGCGCCGCTGCGGAGCTCTCGGATCAGGTGCCGGGCGACGCGGCCGGCCGTGACCCGACCGAGGCGTTCGTCTTCGAGAGGCGGAAGCAGCGGGGCTATTGGCTGGGCAGCTTTGACGGTTGCGGCCGAGAGGTGGAGGCTTTCCAGAACCCGATCCGGCGTCGAGGGAGGCTCGCCTCGCCCCTCGATCACAGGAGCAGACATTGGTGCCTCATGCTGCCGGCGAGCCGCCCCAGATGCTGGCCCCCCCACGTGGAACCACCTACGCTCGGGTCCCGCCTTCGCGGAGGAATCCCGCGGACGTATCGAGCGATACGCCTGGAGAACTGCGAAGAGCGGTTCCGGGGCATGCCCCCCGCACGTGCCGACGGTAGATCATAGGCCTCTCCTGGATGTGTCCACCCCTGACCAGCATCACGACGAGGATCGCCCAGGCGCACGCGGGCGTCTCCCTATAGGTAGAGGGTTCGGCTTCGGCCAGACTCAACCAGGCACCCCCAACGTACGGCCGCGTCCCGCACCCAGCGTCGTCTGCCGTTCGCGGTCAGGCACCGGGGCAGCCATACGATCAGCCGTGCGTAGGAAGCCGCCACACGGATCATTGACCGCCGGCGCATCCCCGCATGCTGGTACCTGCGGTAGAGATCGACGCAGCAGCGACCCCAGTTTGCGTGCTGGCGCCAGAGGTCGATCGTTCGGTGACGAGCCCGTTTATCGATGATCGCGTGAGGCACGAAGTTGATGCGGTAGCCAGCCAGCTGCAATCTCCACGCCAGATCGACATCCACTCCGCCCCACGGCCGCTCCTCTCGGAAGCCACCAACGTGGTCGAACGCCCTCCTAGACACTGCCATGTTGGCGCCGATTGTGAACGGCATGAAGCTGAGAGCCACGGGGAGCCCGACGAGTGTGCCTCCATCAACCGGCGCCGATCCTGGGGGATTCAACGTGCCGTACTCGACGCCCCCTCCAGCTAGGTCAGCACTCATCATGGTCTCGGCCATCGCCTCTAGCCAACCATCCCGAACCACGTCGTCGTGGTCGCAGAACACAAGCGTATCGCCTCGCGCATGACGGGCGCCGAGGTTCTTCGCTGCGCCGGGTCCAAGCGGATGGCTTGGGCCATTGATCAGGCGCATATTTGGGATCCGCGCCTGCCAGGTCGCCGCGATTGCGCAACTTTTTTCTGTCGAGCCGTTGTCCACGACAACGAGCTCCCAGCATCCTCTGTAGGTCTGACGGGCGAGCGCCTTGAGTTGGGCATCGATCGCCTGGGTGGAGTCTCGCATGGCAAGGATTACGCTGATCACGGTACGACCCGGCGCGGATGGAAGGACGACAGCGAGTAGGCCAGACGCTCGACTCCGGTCGGGAACGTGGCCGCGATTCTCGTCACCCGAGGCCCCTCTTGAATCACCCAGTCTCCGGCATTGGGTTGGGTTGCGACACGGATGCTGAGCCGTGCCCCCTGGAGGAGTCGAACCTCCCTCAACCGGTTAAAAGCCGGCTGCTCTACCGATGAGCTAAGGGGGCCGCAGCGATTGTACGGGCGCTCCCAGGCGGCCGACCGCGGTTCACCGCGTGGCCACCGCACCGCTGGCCACCAGCAGCGCCCCCAGGGCGATGAAGGCGATGCACGCGGCGATCAGCACGGTGCTCATCGAGAAGCCGCGGGATGCCGTGGCGATGTGGTGGCCTTGGGGGCAGCGCCGGCTTCCGTCGACCAGCTGGTCGCGCGGATAACGCATGTCGCAGGGCCGGCAGTAGACCAGCGATCCGGCGTCGGCGACGCGGGTCATGAGCGCGGTGCCCCGGTCGGCGACGAGCACCAGCAGCACCAGTCCCGCCAGCACCATCGCGCCGATGAGCATCTGCGGGCGGCGCCGGCGCCTAATGCGCCTCGGTGGTCGCGGCCGGAGGTGGCGGGGTGGCCGCGGGTCCGGGTCGGCGGAGGCGGCGGCGCACCTGGGGTGCCTGGAGCACCGCCCATCCCGAGCCGGCCACCACCGCGACCGCGATGGCGCCCATGATCACCAGGGCGCAGACCTGCATGACGCCGATCAAACCGCCGCCGACGCGCTGGGCGAGCAGCGACATCAACCACGCCCAGAAGGCGAGGGCGGCGACGCCGAGCGCCGCGGAGATCACCATCAGCGCCCGGCGCGCCACCGAGGCCAGCAGCGACTCGACGGCGACCGGGTCACCGGTCATTCGCGGCCGCATCACTCTCGACGTCCTCTGGTCACCACCACTCCGCCGTGACCTCCCGGATTACGCTAACACCGCCAGCGTAGCAGGGTGCTGCAGCAGCCCTGGGCTTGCACCTCCCTGTACCCTCGTCCCCGCGGCGCCGTCTGCCGTCTGCCGTCTGACAATCCAGCACCGAGGGTCCCGCGATGGACCTACCGGAGATGAGGCGTCGGCTCGTGGCCGCACGAGTCGCCTGCCTGGGCACGGTCGACCCGCACGGCCGCGCCCACCTCGTTCCCTGCGTCTTCGCGCTCGACGGAGACACCGTGTACACGCCGGTCGACGGTAAACCGAAGCGCACCAGCCGGCTGCAGCGGTTGCGCAACCTCGACGCCGACCCACGCGCGACGCTGCTGGTCGACGGCTACGAGGAGGACTGGAGCCGCACCTGGTGGGTGCGCATTCGCGGCCGCGGCCGGCTGGTCGACGCGCCGGCCGCCACCCGCGCGATCGAGCTGCTGCGCGCCAAGTACCCGCAGTACCGCTACCAGATCGGGATCGACGCGATCATCGCCATCGAGATCGAGAACTGGTACGGCTGGGCGTACACCACCGGCGAGTCGCCTCCTGCGTCACCATAGGCGGTGGTCGTGACCACACCAGCGCTCCATCCCGACCTCGAACCACTGGCGCTTCTCCTCGGCGAGTGGGAGGGCGAGGGGCGGGGTCGCACCGGTGAGGGGCCGCCCTTCGCCTACCACGAATGGGTGCGCTTCTGGCACGCTGGCAAGCCGGTGATCCTCTACATGCAGAGGACAGCATCGCTCGACGACGGACGGCCGCTGCACGCGGAGATGGGCTTCTGGCGACCGGGCCCCGGCCGGGCCGTCGAGTTCGTCGTCGCCCACGGGATCGGCGTGGCCGAGATCGAGCTGGGCACCGTCGAGGACGGGCACCTGCGCCTCGCCTCGGCGTCGATCCGGCGCACCCCGACCGCCAAATCGGTCACCCTCCTGGAGCGCGACATCGACGTCGTCGGGGACGAGCTGCGCTACCAGCTGCGCATGGCCACCGATCGCAACCCTCCGGCCTTCCATCTGGAGGCCGTACTCCACCGCACCGATCGATGAGCTCTCCGGTGCGCGGCTTCCCCGAGCGGTTCCCGGTGCGCGACGACGACCGCCGGCCACTCCGTTACCGGATCGTCCAGCTGGTCGGACACGTGGTGCTGCGCGTCATCTTCGGGCGCCGGCTTCGCATCGAGGGCCAGCAGAACATCCCCACCGGACCCTGCCTGGTGGCCTGCAACCACCTCAGCAATCTTGATCCGGTCATCTTCGGCAGTTTCTTCCCACGGACCCTGTTCGCCATGGCCAAGCGCGAACTCTTCGCCAACCGCCTGCTCGCCTGGCTGTGGGCGGGGTGCAACTGCTTCCCCGTCGACCGCGGCACCCCCGATCGACGGGCGCTGCGGACCGCCCTCGAGGTCTGCGCCCGTCCCACCGGCCGGTTGCTGCTCTTCGTCGAGGGCACGCGTGCCACCCGCCCCGGGATGAATCGCGCCGAGCAAGGGGTCGGCTTCCTGATGCGGCGGGCGGGGATCCCGGTGCTCCCCGTCGCGGTGTGGGGAACCGAGCGGGCGCTGGTGAAAGGCCACCGGCTTCCCCGGCGGGTCGACATCCATCTCGTCTACGGCAAGCCATTCATGCCCCCCCGCGAGGGCCCGGCCACCACCGACAACCAGGCGGCCGCCGACCTCGCGGCGGTGCAGATCGCCGCCCTCCTGCCCGCCGACTACCGCGGTGTCTACGCCGAGCCGGTCGCGTCGCTGGCCAACGAGGCGCAGGCGCGCGTGGTCTCGGGGGCCATCTGAAAGGGGCCCGGTCGGCTCCTATCGCGCCCTGGTCCCGCCGCTGCGACCCGTGGTCCGTGGCTTGGCACGGGATGTCGTGGAGGCGCCGGTCCGCTTGGCCGCCGGCTTGGCCGGACGCGCCGGCGCCTTTGCCTTCGCCTTCTTGGCCTGCTTGGCGGGGGTCTTCGCGCTCTTGGCCGGCCGGGCAACCGGCTTGGACCGCTTGGCGGTGGGTCTGGCCGGCGCCCTGGTCGGGCGCTTGGCCGCCGGTTTCGACGGACGCTTGGCGGCGGTCTTCGCCGTTCTGGCCGCGGGCTTGGCAGGACGGCGGGCTACGGTCTTGGCGGCCTGCTTGGCCGCGCCCTTGGCGCCGCCTTTGGCCGCCGGCCGGGCGCCCCCGTTCCGAGCGGCCGTCTTCGCTCCCGACCTTGCGGCCGCCGGCGTCTTCTTCGCCGGCTTCTTTGGCGCGGCTCTCCCGGCGGCGCCCTTGGCGGCCGGTTTGGCGGCAGTCTTCGCCGCAGGCTTGGCGGTGGCCCTGGCAGCGGGCCTGGCGGGTTTGGCAGCCGGTTTGGCAGCCGATTTGGCGGCCGGTTTGCCGGCCGGTTTGGCGGCAGGTTTGACGGCGGCGGGTCTGGCGGCCGTCTTGGCGGCGGGTGTGGGCGCCGCTGTGCCCGCTGGCTTCGGGGCGGCCGTGACCGGCTTGGCTGGCGGTGTTCCGACGCTTCGGGCCGCCGGCTGGGTGCGTGGCGGCGGCGCCGGAGCCGGCCGTGCCGTCGGGGGAGGGACGGTCATGGTCGCCGCGGCGGCCTGGCCGCTGCGGTCGGTGACGGCGCCGACGGTGGCTGGGGTTCGCCCGTCGGCGGCGGCGGCGGCCTCGCGCGCCAGCTCGGCAGCCCGCTCCCGGCGGCGCTCCTGCGCCTCCGGGTCGATGCTCTCCAGGCACACGAAGGCGACCACCTCCTTGATGTCGGGAGCGCGATCGAAGCGGATGATCGCCGTCTGGCTCAGCACCGTCTCCACCCGGCCGGTGGCGCCCACCGGGTGGTCGCCGATGGGCGAGCCGGTCCGTGGCCGGGTGTTCTTGATCAGCACCACCCGCTCGGCCACGTAGAAGGGGGGTTCGGGCTCCTCCTTGGCCGTCGGCGGACGCCCGGGCGACGGCCTCGGCGCGACGCGGACCTTGGGAGCCTCGACCTCCTCTTCCTCGGCGGTCTCCTCCTCAGCGGTGTCGAGGTCGTCGCCGATTGCGACCTCGTCCTCGTCGTCGTCCTCGCCCTCGCTGAGAACGTCGGGCTCGACCTCGCTCTCGGCCTCGGGCTCGACCGACTCCTCGCTGCTCGAAGCGTCGGGCGACGCGGTCTGGTCGGAATCGGATGTGCGACGTGGCGGCATCTGCTCTCACGAAAGGCGATGGACCATGGGCCGGGCGGGCCGGCAGCCGGGCAGCATACGACGCCGGGGTCGAACGGCGACGCCTGCGTAGAATCGAGCGCCATGGTCGCCCGCCGCTGGTCGGCGTCGCTGTCGCCGGCGTCGCAGCAGCGACTGCTCGAGATCCTTCCCGGGGCGTTGACGTGGACGGTGCTCATCACCCCCGTCGCCATCGCCTTTCTCATCCGTCTCGCCGATCCGACCAAGCTGTGGCTGCTGGGTATCGGCGCCATCCTGCTCGACATCTACTGGTTCGGCCGCACCGCGCTGACGGTCCGTGCCATCCACCTCTCGCTCGGTGAGCTGCGACGGACCGAGAGCATCGACTGGTGGCAGCGCTGCCGCGAGCTGCGCGTCCCCGAGGGAGCCCCGCACCCGGAGCAGGTCGTGCACTGCGCTCTGATCCCCACCTACACCGAGTCGTACGAGGTGCTGCGGGGCACGGTGGCGGCGCTGGCCAGCCAGAACTTCCCCGAGCAGCAGCGGGTCGTGGCGATCATCACCAGGGTCAGCGACACCGGCGGCTGGGAGAACGTTGCCCGGCTCCGCGAGGAGTTCGGCGACCGCTTCCGGGCCTTCCTCCACCTCAAGGATCCGCTGCTTCCCGGCATCGTGGTCGGCAAATCGGCGGCGATGTCCTACGGCGGTCCAGTGCTCAAGCGCGCCTGCGACGAGATGGGACTTGATCCGCGGACCACCCTCGTCACCGACCTCGACTCCGACTTTCGCCTGCACCCACAGTACTTCGCCTACATCACCGCCCAGTTCTGCGCCGCTCCCGACCGGCTCACCTCCATCTGGCAACCGGTGCCGGTGTTCCTCAACAACCTCTGGCGGGTGCCGGCGGCGGTGCGGGTGATGGCGACCGCAGCCACCCAGTGGCAGATGTTCCTCCATCAGAATCCCCACCGCCTGGTGATGTTCTCGTCGTACAGCATGCCGCTGCAGCTGCTCGACGAGGTCGGCTACTGGGACAACGACGTGATCCCCGAGGACTCGCGGTTCTTCTGGAAGAGCTTCTTCCGCTACGGGGAGCGGCTCAATGTCCGTCCCGCCTTCATCACCGTCAACGGTGATGCCCCGCGAGCGCACGACTACGCCGCCAGCCACGTGTCCCAGTACAACCAGATCAAGCGCTGGGCCTGGGGTGTCACCGACATTCCCTACGTGATCACCCGCATGCTGCACCACCCGGAGATCCCCTGGCGGCTCCGGGCCCGGCGCTTCATGCACCTGGTCTTCAACCACCTCACCTGGACGACGCTGCCGGTGCTGCTCTTCTTCGGCGGGCTGCTACCGGCCCTGATCGACCTCGACTACAGCCTCTCCACCGCGGCGACGGTGATCGGATACGCCACCACCGGGATCCTCACCCTGACCCTGAGCAACACCCTTCTGCTCATCCTGGTCGACCACCGCATGTGTCCGAAGCCGGCGGCGTGGCCGTGGTGGCGGCGGCGCTGGGCCGACATGCAGCTGTTTCTCTATCCGATCGTCGGGCTCGCGCTCAGCGTCATCCCGGCGCTGGAGTCGCAGACCCGGCTGATGTTCGGCGCCTATCTCGAGTACAAGGTGACCGAGAAGGGGTAGTCGTGCGCCAGCTTCGTCACGTCGGTCTGTCGTCCGCTTGCCGCCAGACACAGGCGTCGCTGGGGGGGCGCATTCCCAGCACTGCAAACGGCACCGACTCCGCCCTGTGCTCTCGCACCCAGCCGGCAGCATCTTCCGAATAGAACTCGCGGCAGATGCGCTCCGCCGCCTCGATACTGTCGAAGTGCAGGGAAAGCTGATCGGCGTCAGGGACAGTGCGGTAAACAAAGCCACGCGCGATGAACCACTGCGGGTTGTCCGGCCAGATGACGATCAGCTCACCGCCCGGACGGACGATGCGTTGCGCCTCACGAAGCGCCTCTTCGCCTCCCCACGGTGCCTGGCTGGCGAGGGAGGAGCAGGCCACCGCGACATCGACCGAGGCGTCACCCAGGGGGAGATGGGTGAAGTTGCCCCGGCGCGTCTCGATGTTGGCGAGGCCCTGCTGACGGGCATGCTGCTCCAGCCGCTGCAGCAGCGCCGGCACCGCGTCCACGGCGATGACTCGGGCGGCGTGACGTGCGGCGAAGAGGGTGAATCGACCGGCGCCTGCCCCCAGGTCTGCGACCACCCTGCCGTCGAGGTCGAGGCTGTCGAGCAGCCCGGGATGGATGTGCTCACCGGCGACCAGCTCCTCGTAGCCGTCAGGATCGTGCCAGTAGAGCAGCGCCCAGAAGAGCCGGCCCACCACGTGTCGTCGCGCTTCCTCCACCGCCTCGGAGGGGGACGGCTCGGCGCGTGCCGCGGCCACCGCGGCGGCCGCCTGCTCGGGCAAGGCTCGCAGCACGCGCGCGGCCAGCTCGTCGTGATCGGCGCCGTGGAGGGCGACGCCCAGCCGGCGAGGGTCGACGCCCCCATCGCCGGGGGTCAGAAAGGTGTGCAGCGCCTCGTCGTCGAAGCCGGCGAGGCTCTCGAAGACGAAGGTCCGGGCCCGGGGCGGCGGCATGGAGAAAGAATGCGGCGACCGCGGTGGTCGGCGCCAGCGCTGCCACGCCGGCCGCCGGAGCGGGCGTCGTTGCCGCGGCCGCGTCGTACGCTATCGCCATCGTGCTGACGGGGCCGCGGGCTCTACGGAAGACGATTGCCGTCATGGCTCTCCTCCTCCCCTTGACCGTGCAGATCGCGGCTGGTGCGGCCGGGCCAGGGGCAGCGTCGACGGGTCCGGCCGCTGCGACCGTGGAATGTGTTGTCACCAGCGTCGCGGTGCCGAAGCTGGTTCGTTCGAATACGCGCGTGTACATACGGGGAGCCGTCCGCAACGAGGGTGCCGCGGCCGGCGACTGCAAGGTGCGGTCCCTCCTCACGGGATCGGGTGGCATGGTCGCGCCGCGCTTCATCGGGCAGGCCGATACCCGGCGCCTGGAGCCCGGTCAAGAGGCGGCCGGGGTGTACTTCGGCGAGACGGACATGGCGGATGCGCTGATCGGCGGAGCAGTGAGCGTCGGGGACACGGTGACCTTCGCGCTGTGTGCGAGCGCGCTGCCACAGCCGTCACAGGCGCAGGCACGGGAGCGCTGCCGGCAGACCGGTGCGGTTCTCGAGGGCGCGATCAGAACCGGGCTGCTGCCGGACGTCGCCTGCGCTCTCGACGCCATCAACCTTCCCACCATCGTTGGCTCGAACGCGCATGTCGATCTGAGCGTCAATGTGGAGAACCGCGGCGCCATCTCTGGTGACTGCCAGCTTCGTCCGCTGCTCGGTGACCGGCTCGCGCCCCTGTTCGCGAGAGGCTCGTCCGGTCAACCGTTGGTCGTACAACTGGGGCCGGGTCAGCAGATCGACGGCGCCTACCTCGGAGGCATCGACATCGAATCGGCGCTTGCCAGTGGTGCCGTGGTTCTCGGTGGATCCATCACCGTCACCGCCTGCGCCGGCCAGCCGGCAGGCGATGCGACCCGCTCAGACGACTGCGAAACGAGGTCCGCGACCGTCGCCAACGGCGAGCTCGCCGGTCGTCCCACCACCGTGAAGCAGGGTGAGAGCATCGCGATCTCGGGGGATGGCTGGAAGGGCGGCTCGCGAGTGACCCTGGTGCTCGCCGCGCAGGTCCTGCTGCAGGGCGAGCTCGCCAATCCCTCGGGGCGCCTCGACACGACGGTTCATCTACCCCTGCGTTCCCCGGTCGGCGCCCTCGCCCTCGAGGCGTCGGGAATCGGCCCGGATGGTTCGCTGCGGGTGCTCGCCCTCACTGTCGATGTCCTCGCTCGCACCTCATCGACGGCGACTGACGACAGCACTCCCAGCCTGCTGTGGGCACTGGCCTTGGGCGCGGCCGGCCTGGCCAGCCTCGTCCTCGGCGAGCGAGCCCGGCGTCGTCGGCGCGAGCGCGAGCATGGGTCCCTCTAGCCCGCCGCGCCCAGCCGCGCCACGGGCGGGGGCCTCCGGCTGGGGCCCGCGGCCGCAGCTTGCAAGCGGTGGCATGCAAGCTGGCATGCAAGAAGAATGGAGCAGAGGGGCTCTATATGGGGTGGAGCCGATATCTCAGGAGGAGGCCCTGTGACCACGCGCCGAGCTCTCGTCGTTCCCCTGGCGGCGGCCCTGGCGCTGCCGATGCTGCTGAGCGGCGCACCGCGGCCCACTGCCGCCGCCGCTTCCCCCACCTTCGGCCACGCCACGGTGGTCGACCACCAGCGGGTCGACGGCGAGCCGAGCATCTCCATCTCGCCCTTGACCAACGCCGCCGGGCAGCACGACATCTACGTCAGCGCGCCCTTCGGCTTCTCCACCACGGCCAGCTTCATCTGGAAGTCGAGCGACGGCGGCCAGACCTTCCACCTCGTCGGCGCCGAGCAGCCGCCGGTGGGCAAGCCGGCCACCACCTGCGCTGGCGGCGGCGACACCAGCATCGTCAACGACACGGCTGGGAACCTCTACTTCGCCGACCTGCAGGGGTTGACCAACGTCAGCGCCAGCCTCTCCACCGATGGGGGCAAGACGTTCTTCGGCACCTGCAACTCCGCCAATGCCGTCGGCGTCGACCGTCCCTGGCTGTCGACGTTCGGTGACCCGCTGACCACCGGGCGCGAGTACATGACCGTTGACCAGACCAACCAGTGCACGGTCAACTGCGGGCTCGGGCAGGCGGGAAGCAACCTGCTCGAGCTCACCCAGACCTCGGGCTCGGCCGCCCAGGGGCAATTCTTCTCACCGCTGCCCGCGCAGCAGATCGAGCCGGACGGGATCGTCGGCGGCACCGTCGTCGACCAGAGCAGCGGCGACCTCTACATCGTCCACACCGGGTACACGGACAACACCGGCGCCATTGTCGGCGGCATCGACGGCAACGGCAATGACAACGCGATTGTCGTCGACCGCTTCCCGGGCGGCTTCAGCAGCAACTTCGCGCTGCCGATACCGCCGAGCAGCGTGTCGCTCTGCAAGCCGTACAACGCTGTCGGACCATGCGAGAGCCATACCGCGTTCTTCTCGCATCCCGACGCCACCACACTGAACAGCACGGTGACAGTTGGACAGGACTTCAGCCCCATGGCGATCGACCTCGCCGGCAACATCTACATCGCCTGGTCGCAGGCGCCAGTCGATGCCAGTGGTCAGAACGCGGGCCCCAGCAAGATCTACATGGCCACCTCGACCGACCACGGTGCCACCTGGAGCAGTCCCATCAACGTCAGCGACCAAGTGCCCAGCTTCCTGCCCATGAACGTCTTCCCCACGCTGGTGGCCGGGTCGCCGGGCCATATGGATCTCGCCTGGTACGGGACGCCGACCATCGGCGCCTGCCCCGACCACTGCGCTCCGGGGAACATCAACGGCAGCTGGAACGTGTACATGGCGCAGACGCTCGATGCGGTGACCCTCGCGGGGACGCCCAACGCCACGCCCACCTTCACCACCACCAAGATCACCGAGTATCCGAACCATTTCGGCTCGGTCTGCACCATGGGTCTCAGCTGCAGCACGGGGGGTGACCGCGGACTGCTCGATTTCCTCAGCATCGCGGTCGGACCCGACGGCGCTGCAGAGGTGGTGTGGTCCGACGGTGCCAACACCAACTTCAACGGCGGGGAGACGTCACCGGTCATCGATTTTGCCCGCCAGGTGGGCGGCCCGAGCCTCTTCGGTGGCGACGTGAGTGGCCCCGTACCGGCCTTCGGCAGCGCTCCGGGCTCAGCGGCCGCGTTCTTCGCCGGCAACGGAGCGGAGACCGCGGCCCCGAACAATCTGACGGTTCTCGACTCCTCGATGCAGGGACCCGATGCAGCTGGCATGTACACGGTGACGATGAAGGTCAAGGACCTCACCAGTCTCTCGGTCTCCCAGGGCGGTGGCAACGGCGTCTGGCTGACGCGCTGGGAGCTGCCCAACCCCAGTCCCACCACCGACAACCAGGGACAGGTCTTCTTCGCCGCCATGGAATCGGACGGAGGAGGGGCCCCCACCTTCTACGACGGCACCACCGCGACGCTCTCGACATCACACGGCAAATTCCTCGCCTATCCGCCCAGTGGCCATTCGGCCACCGGAAGCTATACCGCTACGGCGCCGGGGACCATCACCATTCACGTTCCGGTGGCCGACGTGGGCAACGCACCCACCAGCACGCTCGACAGCGTCACCGGGCTGTCCGCGACTCAGCCCGGTCCGGCGTCGGACGGCACCGAGATCTTCAACGTGATCGACTCCACCGCGCCCTACGACATGATCCCCGCCGGAACCCCGACCCCGACCCCGACCCCGACTCCCACTCCGACTCCCACCCCCGGCCCGCCGCCACCGTGCTGTGGCATGGCCCCGCCGCCCGGCTACTGGCTGGCGGGGGCGGACGGTGGCGTCTTCACCTTCGGCAGCGCGGGCTTCTTCGGCAGCATGGGGGGCAGTCACCTCCAGGCGCCGGTCGTCGGCATCGCGGCGACATCCTTCGGGGACGGGTACTGGCTGGCGGGGGCCGATGGGGGTGTCTTCACCTTCGGTAGCGCGGGCTTCTTCGGCAGCATGGGGGGCAGGCACCTCAACGCGCCGATCGTCGGCATTGCGGTGACGCCCGACGGCGGTGGTTACTGGCTGGTCGCCGCCGATGGAGGCGTCTCCGCATTCGGGAATGCGCGCTTCTTCGGCAGCATGGCGGGCAGGCACATCAATGCCCCGATCGTCGGCATCGCCGCGAGCCCTGACGGTGGCGGCTACTGGCTGGTTGGAGCCGATGGTGGCGTGTACGCCTTCGGCAGCGCGCAGTTCGCCGGTAGCATGGGTGGCACCCACCTCAACGCCGCGGTCGTCGGCATTGCCGGCACCCCGGGCGGGGGCGGCTACTGGCTCGACGCCGTCGACGGCGGCGTCTTCAGTTTCGGCAGCGCGCGGTTCCAGGGGAGCATGGGTGGCCAGCACCTCAACGCATCGATGGTCGGAATGGCGGCTACCGTCGATAGCGGTGGCTACTGGCTCGACGGTAGAGACGGTGGCGTCTTCGCTTTCGGAGATGCGCCCTTCCAGGGCAGCATGGGCGGTCGCCGTCTGAACGCTCCCATGGTGGGCCTGGCGCAGCACAGCCAGATCGCCACCTGAGCAGCGGGGGCCCGGTTCGGTTGGCCGGGCCCTCAGCCGGCCGCGCCGAGCCCCATCGCGTCGCGCACCGCGGCGATGGTTTCGCGCGCTGTGACGCGGGCGCGCGCGGCGCCCTCTGCGAGGATCTCCCACACCGCCCCGGGCCGAGCCTCGAGCTCATGGCGTCGCTCCCGCACGGGCGCGAAGTACTCCGCCACCGCCACCGCCAGCGCCTTCTTGGTGTCGACGCAGCCGGTTCGCGCGGTGCGCTCGCCCTCCCAGATCTCCGAGTAGCGATCGGGGGAGAAGATGCGGTGGAGCTGGCACACGTTGCAGCTCTCGGGATGGCCGGGATCGCTGCGTCGAGGGCGCAGGACGTCGGTGACCATCGTGCTCACCACCCGCAACAGCTCGTCGGGCTCGGCGCTCATCAGGATCGCGTTGCCCCGGCTCTTGCTCATCTTGCTGACGCCGTCGGTGCCCATCACCCGCGGCGTGTCGCTGATGATCGGCTGCGGCTCCACCAGCACCGGCCGGTAGCGGTGGTTGAAGCGCCGTGCGATCTCGCGCGTGAGCTCGAGGTGGGGAAGCTGGTCCTCACCGACCGGAACCCGCTCACCGGCATAGAGAAGAATGTCTGCGGCCTGGAGCACGGGATAGCCGAGCAGCCCGTAGTTGACGTTGTCGGGGTGCTCGTCTGCCTTCTCCTTGAACGACGGCACCCGCTCCAGCCAGCTCAGCGGGGTGGTCATGGAGAGGAGCAGGTGCAGCTCCGCCACCTCAGGGACATCGGACTGAAGGAAGATCACGCTGCGCTCCGGGTCCAGCCTCGCCGCCAGCCAGTCGAGAGCGCAGTCCTCGACCGCGGGCCGTAGCGCGGCGGGATCGGTGACCGTTGTCAGGGCGTGGTAGTCGACGATGCAGTAGAAGCAGTCGTAGTCGTCCTGCAGCCGGACCCAGTTGCGCAGCGCTCCGAGGTAGTTGCCGATGTGGAGCCGGCCGGTGGGCTGCATGCCGCTCAGAATGCGCAGCCGCCGGCCCGGCTGCGGGCCGGGGGAGGACATGGCCGGCCAGTGTAGCCTTCCGCGCGTGACCGACAGCGGAGTCCTCGCGCGGCGAACCCTGCGCAACACGGCTCTGCTCTTCGTCGCCCGCTCGCTCAGCAAGGTGCTGGTGCTGATCGCGGTGATCGTCACCACCAACGCCCTCGGCGAGAACCGCTATGGCGACTTCACCACCATCGTCGTCCTCAGCAACATCGCCAGCATCGCGGCCGACCTCGGCCTCCAGGTGGTCTACGTGCGCGAGGCGTCGCGTCGGCCCGACCAGCTTGGCGACTACCTCGCCTTGACCCTTGCGGCCAAGCTGCCACTCGCCGCCATCGGGGGTGGGCTGCTGGCGGCGAGCACGGCGCTGCTCGCCCATCAACTGCTGTATCTGGTCCCGGCGGTCTTCGCCCTGTTGGTGGTCACCTCGCTCGCCAACGTGCTTCGCTCGTCGTTCTACGCCCGAGGGGAGCTTGGCTTCGAGGTGATCGCCATCGCCGGCGAGACCAGCGTGCTGCTGGCGGTCACCGAGGTCGCCGCCCACGTCGGCGGCGGCATCGCCTTCTACATCTGGGCCTACTCCGCGTCCTATGCCTTCACTGTCATCTTCAGCGCCCTGGTGGTGCGACGCCGCTACACCCCGCTCCGGTTGCGCTGGGAGCCGGCGGCGCTGCGCCGGCTGCTCGGCAGCGGCCTGCCGTTCGCCCTCGCCTTCGTGCTCAGTACCGTCTACTTCAAGATCGACACCGTCATCCTCTTCCGGATGCGGGGCGACGCCCAGGTCGGCTTCTACAGCGCCGCGTACAAGTTCCTCGAGGGACTCTCCTTCGTGCCTCAGGCGGTGATGAGCGTGGTCTTTCCCGTGCTGAGCGTCATTCATCTCCAGGGCCGCGGTCCGATGCGAGCCGCCTACACCCGCGCCTACCGGTTGCTGGCGGCGCTGGGCATGCCGCTGGCGATCGGCACCGCCATCCTCGCCCCCACCATCGTCGACATCGCCTACCGGGCCTCGTACCACACCGCGACCACGGCGTCGCTTCGGGTGCTCGGCATCGCCCTGCTGCTGGTCTTCGTCAACAACTCCTTCATCTACGCTCTCGGCGCCATGGACCGGCAGCTGGTCTTCGCCCTGCTCACCGGCCTGTCCGTTGTCGTCAATGTGGTCCTCAACGTGGTGTTGATCCCGCTCTTCCCTCACGACCAGGGCTACCTCGCTTCGTCCTGGGCGACGCTGCTCACCGAGGTCTTCCTCTTTGCCATCGGCTATGCGGCGCTGGCGCGATACCTGGGGGCGTTGCCGTGGTGGCGGCCGAGTCTGCCCATCGCCGTGAGCGGCCTGGTGTGCGCCGCGGTCACCTTCGGGCTGCGCCACCACGCGGCGGCGGCGGTGCCGGCCGCGGCGGTGGCGTACGTCGCCGCGATGCTGATCACCGGCGGGGTCAGCCGCGAAGAGCTCCGCCTCGTCCGCGAAAGCCTGCGGTTGCGCCGGATACCGCCGACCGCGTCGCCTTAGAAAGTCCTATGCTGAAGGCCGGGTGAAGCGCGTTTGGTCTCGCGCTCGCGGAGTGAACGCAATGCCGGATCGGCCCAGCTGGGCCAAGGAAGCTCGCCAGGCATATCGGACCCTCGAGGTCGCCAACCAGAATGCCCGGGGGCTGATGCGCTTCGGCCGCCCCGAGCAACAGGGGGCGATCATCGAGGAGCTGTGCGCCGGCTTGGAGGCCGCTCAGCGAGCGCTGGGCGCGATTCTCACCGCTCTCGGCGAGGACGACGAATCCGGACTGCGGGCGGACGACGAGCCCAGGCTGCGAGCGGAACCGGGCCGCGACGTCCTCTCGCTCAGCCTCCCTAGTGCTTCCCCCGCGCCGCCGCACTGACACAATCGCCGTGCGCGTCGCGGTCGGACGCGCTGCCGTGCGGGCAGTTGTGAGCCGCCGACGAGTTGCCCTGCGAGCTGCCTGATTTCGTCGAGCCCGGATGGGCGGCCGTCGCGGAGTCGGCGGTCTCGGTGGACTCGCTGCTCTCGCCGGTCTCAGCGGACTTGCTGGTCTCACTCGACTCGCCGCGGGTGCTCCGCGACGTCTCCTCGGAACTGGTGGACGACGCGCTCTCGGTCGAGGTGACCGTGAGCTGGGTTCCCGCCGGACGGCTGCCGCCATGCCCCTCGGCGGCGAAGGCGACCCCACCCGCCAGCAGCAAACCTGCGACGAGGCCGGTGATCAGGCGCATGTCAACGTCTCCCTTCTAGGGCCCTGGGCTGCGGTGGGCCCGTGCTTGTCCTTGACAACGCGGGAACGTGCTCCCACTGACGGCCGGCAGGGCTTGCGGCCGCCGGCGGGCAGGCAGGCGCTCAGCGGGTCAGCAGCACCAGGCGGGCGCTGAGGCGATCCGGAGCAGCGCCGCCGGCGACCATCACGGCGCGCAGCGGTGCCAGGTTGGGCGCCACCTGTCGATCGAAGCTCCCCAGCGATTCGAGGGGCAGTCCCTGCCGCACCGCTCCGACCGTGGCCGCGATATTGAGATACAGAAAGGGGTCCTGGGTCCCCGCGGCGCGGCCGGCGGCCTGAAAGTCCGCCGCCGAGGTGATGCCGCCGCCGGTGTGGGCGTCGATCGCCGCCTTCACCTCGTCGGGGGACGAGGCGACGATGGCCATGCCACCGGTGACCGCGTAGGCGGGCTCGACTCCGGCGCCGCTCAGCCCGGCCACCGTCACCGAGGTGATGCTCACGCCGCGATACGTCTCGGAGTGGGGAGCGACCGCTGGCGAGCCCGTCGCACCGGCCCCGCTTGCGCCGGCGGCCGCGAGGCCGACGGTCTGAGAGAGGAAGGCGCGCATTCCCGTCTCGTCGTCGGTCCCCACCAGCAGGGCGCCTCGGGGGTATCTGGCGGCACCCGGTCCCACCTCGATGGCGGCGTCGCCGGTGAGGTGGGCGAGGACGCCCTGTGGCCCGGTGAGCCCGAGCCGGTCCACCGACTGCCGGGTGCTCTGATCGGCGGTGTCGAGATAGGAGGAGAGTGCCTTGCCGGCGGCCTGCACGCCGGGGAATGCGATGAAGCCGTAGGCGCGCGCGGGCACGAAGCCGAGGGCGGCGTTCTGGCGCGGCACGGCGGAAAGCTGGCGGCGGGTGTCGCTGGTGAGCTTGGCGGGGTCGAGGTTGACGACGGTGTCGGCGGTGACGCTGCTGCTCTCCGCCGTCACCGCCGCGGCGAGCCCGCGCACCGCGTCGAGCTCGGACAGCGCCTGCGCCAGGCCGGGTGACTGGTCGGCGCTGCTCAGGCCTGCGGAGGAGCGGAGCTTGCGCGCCAGGGCAGGGCCGTCGAGATAGACGAAGCCGAGGCGGTTCGAGGGCAGCAGGCTCATCGTCCCCGCGAACCGGGCGTTGCTGGGCAGGGCGGCGCGCCGCCCCTGGGCCGTGTCGATCACCTCGGCGACGGCGGCGGTGCTGGTGCCGATGACGACCACGTGGTCGACGAGCGTGTAGACCAGCGGTTGGGTGCTGCTGGTGGTCGTCGGCTTGCCGCTGCTGATGGTGACCCCGTGGTCGTCGCTGTCGGACCATCCGTACTTCTGTCCCTCGGGACCCGTCCGCAGCCTGGTCAGTGCGGCGCGCGCGGCGCCGTCGTCCTTGCTGGAGAGCAGGAAGGCGGAGTTGTCACCGCCGTCGATGCTTGCCACCGCCGCGAGCTGCGAGGCCAGCCAGGGCTGCACATCCTTCGCGAAGCTGAGCCCGGTGGGCCGGAGACCGTCGTCGATGGCGGAGCGCAGCTTGGATTGCAGCTGCGCCTCGCTGCTCAGGTCGGGGAAGCGGTGGAGGAGGATCCTGGCCTTGTCGGTCAGCGAGGGGTCGAGGTCGGCA
>VBIQ01000021.1 GCA_005880985.1 Chloroflexota bacterium | reverse complement strand
GGGGCGACGGTCGAAGCCAGAGCCGGCTCGGCCGTGGGCGCTATCGGCAGACGTGCTGGAGCGACGGTGGCGCCTGCTGGCACCGTACCGGGACGAGATCGTCGGGCTGGTTCGCCGCCGGGGGCTCCCGCTGACCGATGCCGAGGACTGCGCCCACGAGGCGTTGGCGCGGGTCGTCGGCTTCAGGGCGCTGGACGAGAGCCGGGCGGTGCAGCTCCTCCGCACGGTCGCGTGGAGGCTGGTCGTCGATGCCCATCGCCAGCGTGGGCGGGACGTCAGAGCCAGAGCCCGGCTCCACGAGGCCGAGCCAGCTCCTCCCGAGGAGGCGGTGCTGGACAGAGCGGAGGCTCGGTGGCTGGTGGGGCGGGTCGCGGAGCTGCCTGCACGCGAGCGAGAGGTCATCACTGTCCGGCTCCAGGGCAAGCCGCCGGCCGAGGCGGCCAGAGCGCTGGGGATCACCCCGGACGCGGCAGACAGCGCCTTCCGTCGGGCACGGCTGCACCTTCGCCTTCTTGCCGCGGCGGCAGGGGCGGTGACGGTGGCGATGGTCCGACGAGTTGTTCGGACTGCGCCAACCCCCAGCCTGGTCGCGATCTCAGCGGCGGGCATCGTTCTGATGGCCCCCGCGATCCACTCCCCTCACCTCGGTGCTCAACCGGAGCACGTCACCGGTGACCAGCAGGTGGTGTCCGGACTGGCTTCGGCAGAGCGACCACTGGGAGCCACCGCTCCCCCGAGGACACCGGTCGTCGGCGGCTCCGGTTGGCCTCTCGCCGGCGGGGGTGGTCGGGTGCCTCGCCGACCGGGGACTACCCAGCTGGCCACCGTCGCCGTCGGCCAGCCGAACTCGGTTCACTGGTCGCCGGTGACCGTCACCAAGCATGACCAGCAGGAGACGCTCCTGGAGAGCCTGCAGCGGTGTGTGGGGCAAGGGGTCGAGCTGACCCTGCGGGAGATCGGCTGCCGGCCCTGAGCAGCGAAAGTTCCCGCCCGGCGACGGTCGGAGGGGACGCCGGCGTATGTAGGGCATGAAGAAGAAGGCGGCGCTTGCCAGCTTCGCCAGCATCCTGGTGACCGGGTCGATCGGACTGCTCACACCGGCCTCGGCGGCGACGGGGGCCGATTCGCCCCAGTCCATCACCTGTATCACGGTGGGATCGATCTACTGGGGCAGCTGGCCGCTCACCCCCCCGGTGACGGTCTGCTTCCCCACCCCGTAGGGCGATCAGCCGCCGTGGGCCGTGGCCGACCGCAGGCGGCGGAGGTGCTCGCTGCCGGACCGGAGCGGGACTGGGACGTCCTGCGCCTGCTCGCCCTGGGGCAGAGCGACGCCGAGATCGCCGCCGCCGTGGGGATCTCGCCCGCCCAGGTTGCGGCGCACCGGGGCCGACTAATGGACAACCTGGGGAGGGGTGGTCGAGCCCACCCAGGCTGTGGCGCTCTCGACGACCACGCCGCCTGCCCCGTCTGTGGAATCGCCCTCGGCTAACGCTCGCCACCGCGGCCCACCACGCTTAGCCTTGCTCGCGTATCCACTCTACATTGGATGCCGCAGCTGGAGGACTGAAAATAGGAGGGCGGTACCTACGGCCGTTCGGCGCTCGCGCCATAACGGCGCTCCCGCTTGTCATATTGGCGGCGTGCGGCGGCAACGGTATCGCGCCGACAGGCTTCCACGGCGCGGGGCAGCGCCTTCTGGTCCGGATACTACCCTACTCCCGCGTTGGCATCGCCGTGTCCGTCGGGTCATCTTCAGCCGCTGCCATTCAACGCGGGTACGGCCGTGCCGGGAGACCCGGATCCCACGATCCGCAGTTCATTACGGATCAGGAGAACCTGTACGATGCCGACCAGTTTGGAGACCGCAGCTTCTACCCCATGGGCTACCACTGGAGAATTGACCCGGCTATCGGACCAATGGGCATCGCGCCGGCAAACCCAGACGCGCCGCGCGGGCAGCCGCGGTGGGCGTGCGACATTCGGTTCACGCCGCAGGCCGCGCTTCACTGGGCGGGAGACACGGAGGCTGCCTTTCGCCAACCCGCCGGGGAGTCCGATGAACCATCTCGCGGTGTTTGTTGGCAGCCGCGTTGTTTGGGCGCCCGCAGTTGTTCAGCCCAGCGCCAATGCAGTCGAGATGACCACAGACGAGACCCAGGAGAATATGCTGGCGACGTGCGCCGCGATCGCCGCTGCTGCTCGGCGATAGGATGAGCACGCGTCCGGCTCCATGGGGCCGAATAACTCTGCATCGGTCCGACGGCACGGAGACGGCTGCGTGTCAGTGCGGGTGGAGCAATGGGGAGAGCCGGAGGAGCCCCTACGACGTCGCCCGCGACTATGTGATGCACCGTGCCGTGGTCCACGGCGTTGCGCTGCCCGAGTGGGCTCTGTCGTCTACCCGAGGGTGATCAAGTAGAGTAGGGCACGGCACTTCCGTGTTCATTCCGTCGGAGGGAGGAGCCCGAGGCGTACTCGGACTGAGCTGGATAGGGCCCGACGGTCACTTTTGCCCATCTTGTAGCCGTGCCCTCGCCGCAGCTTGGCCAGTTGGTCGACGGCGCCTCGGTGGCCTTATGGCGGCGCTCGCGGATTCCACGCCTGCCGCGTGTGTTCATGAGAAGTCCACACCACGATCCATTCATCATTTCCCGTGCACCACTTAGACTTGCTCGTCGAGCAACTGTTCCAGAAGCCAGCCCCGGCTCCCCCTGTAGCTCCCCTGCCAGCCGACGGGGAAACGGTGGTGGACCCTCGCTTCGGGCTGCTACTCGGGGTTCGCTTAGCGGCAAGGGCCACTAGGGCGGCGCCAAATCACCATGTGAGAACGACTGGCACGAACCACCACGGAGGGCGGTCACCATGCACCTCGCGGATGAGCTCAATCATGCCCGCGACGATGAGAGCGAGTGCGAGGGAAATGATGGTGATCACCTGCGACCATGGCCACATGGGTCGCAGCATAGCGCCGCGTAACCTGAGCATAGTCAGCACTCGGGCGCCAGTCCGAGTAGAGGGCTTTGATCATGGATGCGGCTCCGTGTGGACGCTCCGTCAGCCCCGAGTGCCGTGGCGACTTCGCCCCTCAATAGTGGGGCTGGGCAAGGTGTCGGCGGCTCGGTGAGCACGGCGACGGTGCGGCTCTTGCATGCCGCCAGTCGCCCTAGGCTGTGCAGCTTTGGGGCGCGTGCACAGTACGCGCAGACAGCTCAAACCCCTCGAGACCACTTCGGCCGGTCCACGGGTAGACGCGAGCTGCCCTAGGCAGCCGGCTAACGGCAAGCACGCGACCTGCCCACGCATACCCCTCGTCCGTAGCGCGTCCCCCTGAGCCGCCAGAGTTCCGGGCGGTTGAGTGTGTCACCGGTTAACGTCGCGCCTAACGGCCGTCGGCGCCCCTGTAGCTTTTGCCCGCCGCGTCCGTCCTTGTAGAGGATGGTCGCCGACAGGACGGTAAGTCTTCAAGCCGTTGCGAGTGTTAGAGGCCCCGCGGACGTAGCTTTCCCCCGCGCCCAAGTGTGATGTAAGAGGGTACCCATCATATGACGTGGAGGACCAATGGGTGACTCTTTCCACAGGGGTGGCTGCCGATTGCCCCCGCGCCTCCGCGAGCGTCGGGCGCTTCCGGGCTGGACGGGCAAGCGCCCCTTTCCAAATCCCGGGCTCGCGCACTTGTTCGCTAGACGCATGAATCGGCGACGCCACCTCCGCATACGGTGCTACCGCTGCGAGTTCTGCTGCGCCTCGGACGTTCCGGAACCCGCCGGGCATGTTGGTCCCTCGGCGTCTAGTCTAGGCATGGCGAACTGGCAGCGAGTTCGGTGCTGCCGGGCCGCTCGCCTTGTTTGGTGGGACCAAGGGGCATGAGCGAGACTCACGCGGGCAGTTCCCGCGTCGATAGCCGAGCTGGCTTGCCTGCCGCCGCCCTGCTGCTCTCGACACGCCGTCAATGCCGGTACGGTGGTCACCGCCCGAGCCCGCGATGGAGGAGGTCGCGAAGCTACGGCGTCGCTCGCGTGGTGGTCGGGCTGGCCTGCCGCTTCGACATCAGGCGTTGGGCCCTGCTAGCCGGCTTGTCCAAGAGGGTCTCCTTTGGATCGCCGACCCAACGCGGCTGGCGGATGATCGTCTTGAGCTTGTCGTCAGACACGTGGTCGGTGGTCGGGCTCGCCGGCCAGCGCGTCGACTCCCTCAGCATGGTCGGCGGGAGCGTCGCGGCGGGCACAGGGACCGAGAGCGGCACCGATGGCATGGCTTTCCGCACCGACGACGGCGATGACAACTGGCCGGGTGGGACGGGTCCTCATCCGCGGTCATCGCGCAGTCGCCGGTGCTACGGGTGGGCGGCTCGTGGACTTCACGATCCCGATACCGCGTTGGCCGACAGAGGAGAGCAGAATGGCGAACGGTAATGGACCGCCTGATTGGAAGCGCGGCATCATCGGGGCCGTGGTGGTGGCCGCAGGCTTACTAGCGATTGGTGGCGTTTTTGCGGGAACAATCGTCAAGTTTAGCGACGCCAAGGACGTGGTTGCAGTGCTCGGGGCGGTGACGGGTGTCATCGGTACGGTCATTACCGCGTTCTTCGGGATTCATGCGACAGCCGCGGCAAGCGCCGATGCATCCAAGACTCTGAGTACGGCGAGCCGAGACTCCCAGGACAGCGCCCAGACTTTCGCCGCGAACATGAATCCAGATTACGCCAAAGCCGTTCTAGACGACCTCCAACGGCGACGCCTTGCTGCAGAACGACCAGACACGTCTGGATCGCGATGAGTCAGGCAGCGTTGATGGGTTTGGAGCCGCGAGGTGTCGGCCGTACTCACGGACGGGGATTGTCGATTGGGTTATCCCCTTCGCTGAGGCTCGGCGTCACGGGGGAACAGCGTTGAGGCGCGCTGGAACCTATGCCTTCGTGATCGTCGACGCCGCGGGTGGCCTGGTTGAGGCACAGAGCCGAGGCGTTGTCCGCAACACATTGAGCCGTGAGCGTGCCAAAGGTGCCGTACGTCATCCTTCGGCCACCGTATCCGCCCGACGACGCTGGAGGGCAACGGCGGTTCGGCAATGCGAGGCTGCTGGGCGGGAGCTACTTGGGTGGCCAGGGAGGAAGGCCGGTGAGGAGGGGTCGCGGCCGGCGATCCGCGGTGACAAGCGTTTGGCAACTGTGTCGTCGCGGACAGGTCCGTCCGGCCAGCGGCAGGAGGCACGTGATGGCTGAGCCCCGACCGCCCTCGCTCAAGCTGACCGCTGGTGTCGGATCGGCATCGGGCATGCCAGGTGTGCCGCAACGCGGCGGCCTGCTAGGGTGGCTGCTCGGCTCGCGTCCCGCACCGCTCGCCGGGATCGCCGAGATCGACCCGGAGGACATCGCCACCGGAACCGACTGGAGCAACTATGTCCACCTGCCCCCCGGGACGAGAGACGGAGGCGGAGATGGAGGCGGAGGCGGCGCCCCCACGCCGGAACGCCTGGGCATCTGCTTCTCCGGTGGAGGCATCCGCGCGGCCTCGTTTTGTCTTGGGGGCCTCGAGGCGTTGCGCGACCACTCCAGCGGCTACTTCGAGAAGGCGTGTTACCTCTCCGCCGTCTCGGGCGGTGGCTACCTCGCCGTCGCGCATGCCGCGCTCCTCGGACTGACCCGAAAGCACCCACCCGCCGGTGCGTCCGCCGCCGCTGTCGAGGAGCTGCTGCGCACGCCTCCGCCCTGGTCGCTGACCGCGCCCGAAACTGTCAACCTTCGCAATCACACCCAGTACCTGGCTCCCGACCTTGTCGGGCGCGTCTGGGGGGTGTCGGTGATCCTCTACGGCGCCATCCGGCGCCTGTTGCCGTTCGCGGCCCTGATCGTCCTGCTGGGCACGCTTTACGGCTGGCTCCTCCTCGCTCTCCCCCATCTGCGCTTCGCGTCGGTCCAGGGCTCGACCCCGAGCATCGACCTCACCGCAGTGCGCAGTGTGGCGATCTTCGGATGCGGCGGTGTGCTGGCGCTGGCCGCGCTCCAACTGCTGATGCGCGAAGGCCTGGAGCGCATCCGCCCCATTCCCCCGGCGGACACGGAGTGCCAGCGGATCCGTCGCTCGGCGACGGCGATCGCTGGGCTCGCGGCGGCTGTCGGCGCGGTCGCGGCGACCGCCGGCGTGCATGTGGCGGGTCGCGCGGAAGGCGCCGGCACCTCGCTGACCGTCGCCGTGGTCAGTGCCGTGGCTACCGTGGTGATCTGGCTACTGTGGCTGGTGCTGCGCGCGAAGGGACGGCACGTCGATGCCGCACACGCTGCGCTCGAGATCTGGACGGTGCGCCTCGTTGGCCTCGGCGTGCTCGCTGGCGTGCTTTTCTGCCTGGTGCCCATCGTGTTCTCGCGCCTCGGCGACGACGTGCGACACCTAACCGGCGCCGCCGGTGCCGACCTGGGGCTCATCGCAATGCTGATGCGCATCGCGGGACGGGCGCACACCGCCGCGAGCACCCTCAGGCGCGTGATCACGCTGGTCGCTGCGTATGTGGCCGGACCGCTGGTGCTACTGGTGGGCTTCCTGCTCGTCGCCTACGTGTCGGCCAGCCGCGGCCCGCGGTGGGACGGCTTCGACACCGCCATGTGGGTGGTCAGCTCGCTCGCCTTCCTGGTCGCGGTCTGGCTGCTCGACGACGAGGTACGGGCGCCGCTGCACATCCTCTACCGCGAACGCCTGTCGACCGCTTTTATCCGCCTGCGTGCCAAGGACACGAATGGTCGCATCACCACCGCGGAGCCGCCGTGGGGGGAGGCCATCGACTTCTCCACCCTGGACGTCACGGGCATGCCGCGGCTGGTGATCTGCGCCTCGGTCAACGTGAACGACGACGTGGTGCCGCCCGGGCGCTTCGTCGGCGTCTTCACCTTCGAGAAGGAGCGCTGCGGGGGCCCGCTCACCGGCTACGCGCCCACGCGGGTGATGGAGGAAGCGGCGGGCGAGGGCGTGCTCACTCTACCTGGGATGATGGCCATCGCTGGTGCCGCGTTCTCGCCGCTGATGGGGCGCACGACGCGCCCGGGATGGCGGCTGCTGCAGGCACTCTTTGATGTGCGTCTCGGCATGTGGCTGCCCAACCCGCGCTGGCTGCCTGACCTGGAGACTGCACGCCGCCGTCCGCTGGCCCCGGTGGCCAGCTCCGGCATGGAACAGAGGCTCACGCGCCGGCGGTCACGCTTCCTCGCCCAACAGGTCGATGTGCATACTCCTCCTGATGTAGGCACGCCGCCCGCGCGGCTGCGCCCGGGCTGGTCCTACTCGCTGCGCGAGGCTTTCGGGGGCAACAGCTTGCGCCTGCCCTACGTATACGTCACCGACGGGGGGCATTGGGAGAACCTCGGCCTGGTCGAGCTGCTGCGGCGCGGCTGCACGCGCATCGTCTGCTTCGACGCAAGCGAGGATCGCGACCAGCCGCTCAGCGCGCTAGGGCAGGCCATGACCCTCGCCAAGGACGAGCTGAACGTCACCGTCGAGGTGGAGGTAGATGAGCTGTGGCCCGGGTCTGCGCACGACCCCAAGGACCCCCGCCGGTGCGTGTCGATGTGCGCGCGGGGAAGGATCCGCTACCCTGACGGGCGAACCGGGCGCCTGGTCATCGTCAAGAACCACCTCCCAAAGGATGTGCCCGTGGATGTGCGCACCTACGCCGAGAGCGACGCGCGCTTCCCCATGGACTCCACCCTCGACCAGTTCTTCGACGACCAGCGCTTCGACGCTTACCGCTCGCTCGGGTACCACGGCGCGATGCGCGCCGCCGCCATTCTTGACGGGCTCGGCGGCACGCTCGAGGACTGCACAGGGACGCGACCGGTCAGCGCCTCCGCGCCGGCCGTGCCCCCGCCGCGCTGAGGATCACATCGCTCGCCTTCTCGCTGACCATGTAGACGGCCGACACGATGAAGAACCCGGGGATGCGCGGGAAGACCGACGCGTCGACAATGCGCAGATTGCGAACGCCGCGCACCCGGAACTCGCTGTCGATCACCGCCATGCGATCGCCGGGGTGTCCGATCCGGCACGAGCACGAGGCATGGTGTCCCCAGGCCTCGTTGCGCACGAACTCGCGGATCTGGTCGGAGGTCTGGACCTCGGAGCCGGGTACGACCTCGGCCTCGGTGATTCCCGACGCCCTGGCCATTAGGCGCCGCACGAACTGTACGCCGGCCACCACTGAGTCGAGGTCGTACCCGGTGCTGTCGTCGCCCTCCTCGAAGTAGTGGAAGTCGACCAGCGGCACATCGCGCGGATCGGCGGAGCGCAGCCGCACGCTGCCCGCCTTGTTGCGCGTGTGCGCCTTGAGGATGGCCCACGTGAAGGAGCGGCGACCTCGTTCGAGGACCTCGGAGTAGCCGGGGTAGTAGCCCCGGAAGGACGCCGGCAGGCCGAAGACGAACAGGTCCGGCTGGTCATGCGCGGGATCGGACTTCAGCACGATGCTGACGACCACGCCGTTGGTGGTGTACACGCCCTTGCCCGTCCGCCATTCGGATAGGCACGGATCGGGCCGCGCCCCGGGTTGCGGCGGCGCGAAGCTGCACCTGCCCAGCAGCGCGAGGTCGCGCCGCAACCGGCTGACCACGCCGACTTCATAGCGGTCCTGCAGGTTCTCCCCGACACCAGGGAGGTCGACACGCACTGCGATGCCGTGCCGCTCCAGCTCCGCACGAGGACCGATGCCGGAGAGTTTGAGGAGCTGAGGAGTGTTGAAAGCACCGCCGGAGAGGATCACCTCGCGCCGTGCCGTCGCCTCGCACTCGACCGGGTTCGCCGCAGAGGCGGCGCGAGGGTCAGCGCGGTAGAGGTGCTCGCCCCGCAGGTAGCGCACACCCGCGGCGCGGTCGCCGTCGAAGAGGACCGCTGCTGCAAGCGCACCGCTCTGCACGGTCAGCGTCGAGTGGGACCGCTCCACGGCGCGGATGCGCTCGCGGGCGCCGTGTCGGCGAACGCCGTCGGTGGAGACGGGCGTCCGCCACAGTCCCTGGATGCTGCTGGTGACCGCGCGCCAGTCGTTGGGATCGAAGTAGCCCTCAAGGCTCTCCAGGCGGGTGAGCGGCCTGCCGATGTGCTCCGCCAGCGTCTCCTGGGCGGCGGCCAGCACCATGTCCACCACCTCCCAGTCCCCGAGGGCGAGCTTGGGCTTGGCGGCGCTGACCGGCAGCCAGCCGCAGAAGCCGTGGCGGGACGGGTTGCCGAACAAGTCGCGCAGAAGCGGCGTGGAACGCAGCAGCCCGGCGAGCCGCCCGCCGGGGGGAAGCGGCAGCCCGCGGCACCGGTAGCGGCAGCGTTCGAGGCGCTCGAAGTAGCCCCGCATGCCCTCGCTCCGCCAGGACGCGTCCCCGGTCAGCTCGGCGATGTCGTCCCAGTCTTGGTTGCCCGGGTAGACGGTGATCATCGCGTTGTGCGCGGTGCAGCCGCCCAGCGTGCCCGAGCGCGGATAGAGGACGCCGTCTCGGTCGGCAACGAACTTGCTATCGCGCCTCTGCTGGTCCTCGGAGGCGTAGTGACGGACGAAGTAGTCCCAGCGCATGTCAGGATCCTCGCTGGCCAGGCCGTGGAAGCAGGGGACCTGGTAGGCGAGGTCCTCGTGCTCACCGCCGGCCTCCAGCAGCAGGGTGCTGAACCCTGCCTCGGCCAGGTTGGCGGCCAGCGGTCCGCCGCCAGCGCCTGAGCCGACGACGATGTAGTCATAGGACGCCGCCTCGCTCATCGGCGGCTCAGCGAGCTGCGATCTGGGCGCGGCGGGCAAGTAGGGACAGCGCCACGTTGACGCTGGAGATCGCCGTCGCAGTCAGCGCCGCCCGGCGGGGAAGCTGGCCGGTGAGGCCCGCAAGCGCCGCAGACGCCGCGTCACTGGCATGCACCACGGCGGCCACCGCGACGGCGTTGGCGCGTACCACCGGGTCCTTGTCGACGAGGGCAAGCCCAATCACCACCGTGCGGATGCCGAAGAGCCGCAGCACATAGCTCGCGGCGCGGTTGGCGTCGGGATCGATGCCGAGGCGGTGACCCAACGTCCTGGGCAGGACCAACGCGGCGCCGCCGTTGACCAGCCGGACGGCGGCGAGCGCAACGCGGGGCGCATCGGCGAGGGTCAGTGCTGACATGATGGTGAGCCTCCAGTGCGCGCACTGGCGTTCACGATGCGGCGGCGCCGATCGAAGTCCAGGGCGCGAAGGGATTGGCCACGCCGCGTAGCGCCCGTTCCAGCTGCGGGTAATGGCGCAGCAGCACGGTGCGCATCGAGTTGCCTTCGACCCAGTCGATGCCCGGCTGGGTGTAGATCTCGGGCCGGTAGTCGACGGTGAAGAAGCGGTCGCTCTTGAGGCGGCGCGAGGCCATCAGAATGAAGATACGGAAGGCGGTGTCGCTGAAGCCGAAGCCGCGCGGCAGCCGCTCGCCGTACATGCCGATGGTCACGTCGACCCGCTCGATGTCGCCGTGGTAGATCTCGCGCAGCTCCGTGGCCCACTGCGCGTTGCTGGTCAGCTCGTCGAAGCTGCGTGGCGGGCGCAGGTGGAAGAGGCGGCGGAACTCGTTGTAGCGCGGGACACCGCGTTCGCGTGAGCGGAGTATGTCGATGGCGGCTAGGTCGATGAGGGTGCCGTCAGGCCGGTTGAAGTTCTGCAGGAAGCGCGGGTAGTTGTGCAGGGTGATGGCCCCGGGATTGGAGCGGCCGAAGGAGTACAGGATGTCGCTCATGGCCATCTCGTCGAGCCGCTTGCGCACCTCCAGCGCGCCCACCTCGGGCAACGTGTGCGTCTGCAGCACACGATCGTCACGCAGGGAGCGGAACGTGAAGTCGTCGGGGATGAGGGGGTGCATCCGGTAGACGGCGACGAACTCCTCGGTCAGCGAGTAGGGCACGCCGTGATGGTTGGTGGGCGAGCCGGGTATGCCGCGCAGCACGTCCCACCTGGAGAGCCGGCCGAAACGCCTGTCGACGCGCTCGCCGAGCAGGCCCCACCAGTTAGCGCGCAGAGCCAGTACCGTGGTGGGATGCGCGATGATCGCCGGCGTCCAGTCGACGGTGTGGATCTTGGCGATCAGCGCCGCGTTGATCAGGCGAGCCTTACGGTAGATGTCGTCGTCTGACATGATCGGATAGCGATCCGCCAGCATGTCGCAGATTGCGTTGTGCTCCAGCATGAACAGGGAGTGGAGCAGTCCCAGGCCGATCCAGAAGTTGCCGGCGACGCCGGACAGGTCGAGATGCTGGTCGACATCGGGGGGATAGAAGCCGTGCTCGTCCACGCGCAGACGCCCCTTCTGACCGGAGCGCAGGAGCTGGCAGAAACCGGGATCGTCACCGTAGACCTGCGAAGCGTCCCACCAGTGCGTGTCGGCGGTGACGAAGGTGGGGGGTCCGTTGGGGTCGGCGCTGGGGTCGCGCATGGTGCGCGCGATCTTCATCGGCCGCTCCGGCCACGGGTCATCCGCCTCTAGCGGGATCTGCCACGGATCGGTGGGCTGATTTTTGCCGTGGCTGAACCAGTCATGCACCTCGAACTGGATCCACGCGGCGGCCAGCAGGTTGAGGGTGGTGGCCGGGTGGAAGGTGTCGCGGGTGAGCAGGCGGCGGCTAATCAGCCGCGGGTTGGGATCAAGCATGTGGCGCTCGTCGGGGAAGACGTGGCTAAGCGGCACGTTGCGACCAAAGCGGCTGCCCAGGCTGCCCATCAGCGGTGAGTTGAGGTCGTTATAGGTGCCGTCGACGGTGCGCGAGATCAAGGCAAACCGGTCCACCGAGGTAGCAGGCAGTGGGCGGTCGAGCGGTCCCCTGCCGCTATCGTAGAGGTTCTCCGCCCGCAGTTTGTCACGGATGCCGACCAGGGTGACGATGCCCAGCGGCTTGGGTAACTTGTCCCAGCCGACCACGCGGTCGACCGCCTCGGTGATGCCGGTGAAGACCCGGGAGGACAGCGACTGCTTCATCTCTGCCCCCTCCTCACCAGGGCTCGGCCAGGTAGGGAAAGTGGTCGAGGAAGTCCCTGTCGTTGCGCAGCGGGTTGGGCGGCGTCCTGGGCACGATGGGGACCGCGTCCCACAGCGCTTGGTTGCTGAGCATCTCCACGTGGTACGACCTGCCGTTCAGCGTCGCCTCATGGTCGAGGAACATCGAGAGGAAACGCGTCGCCACCTGGTCCTCCAGCCGCCGGCCGAAGGGCCAGGTGCCGGTGGTGTCCATGTCGATGGCGCACACGTTGGGGATGAAGATCTCATAGGGGCGGCGCAGCGGGATGTCCAGCCCGCGCGGGTTCCAGGACTCGTCGGGCATGCGCAGCTGCTGGGTGATCGTCCTGCGCACTCGGGGAAAGGCGTCGACCGCCAGCTCGTACGTGCGATGCACGGAGACCGGCGAGTTGTCGTGGTCGAACGAGGTGTGCAGGCCCAGCGCGGTGATCGAGGGCCCGAAGCCCCAGCCGAGGTGGGCCAGCCGCTTGATGAAGTGCGGCCCCAGAGCGACGTTGTTGGCGCCCACCTGGCGGCTGTCCTCGCGCTCGCTGAGGGCCGCGTCGGCGAAGGGCTGGCCCACCGTGTCGACCAGCTTGTAGCGACGCAGCTCGCCATCGAGAGTGAGGCGGTGCAGCAGGGCCCAGGGATGCTCCTGCCAGAAGGGATGGTGCTCGTGGATCCCCGGCACCTTGCCCACCCCTAGGCGAACCCAGCTCTCGGCCCAGGTGTTGACGATGCGGTGCTCGGCTGGCGAGGCGGTGACGAAGCCTAGCGGGATCTCCAGCACCACCGTGTTGACGTTCTTGCCGGCCTGGGCATCAACCCCCGTGTAGACGAAGCGGTAGTTTCCGTCGGCGTCCTTCTTGAAGCGGTCGCCCGTCCAGGTCCACGGCCCTGCCGGCAGCGTGCCCTTGACCCCGTGGTGTCCTAACTCGGGGTTGGCCGGGTCGAAGTTGAAGAGGACGTTGCCCTCCAGCTCGATGAGCGTCTTGGGGATCGGTAGTTCGCGCGCCTCCACCATGTCGTGGGGCACGTGGTAGAACTGTGGCGCGTAGTTGATGGATCGGAAGAAGCCGGTCAGGTCGTTGAAGAAGGCATCGTCGCGCCCGCCAAGGAACACCTGGATGCGGTGCCCGCCGGAACTGTCGACGGCGGTGACCTGATTGGTGGGCACGGTGGTGGTGAAATCACCGCCGGGGAAGCCGATAAACTGCACCGTGCCCTGGCCACCGGCGTCGACGTTGACCCGCACCTCGCTGCTGCGCAGCTCGCCGAGGTACCTGTCGCGGACCGCCTCGATGTAGGCGAGGATGGTTTCGAGACTGTGCTCGGTGGCGGTGGGCGCCACCACCCGCGGGTGCGCGGTGAAGTGGATGCGATAGAGCAGGTCGGCGTCGAGCGTCCCCGCCTCGGGCACGGAGGCGAAGGTCAGGGCAACCACCACCTTCTCGCCACCGGCCACGTCCGGGCTGGGGAAACCGAAGAGGTCGTAGACGTCCGCGGCGCTGGGCTCGACGTCGGAGAAGATGGTGTTGACTGCGTTGGGGTCGTTGTGGTCCGCCATGACACAGACTCCGTGTGGATTCGCCGAGAGACAGCGGTGCCGTGAGGACATCGATGCACCCCTTTAGTAGGAAAGGCCCATCGGTGCCCACCGCGGAGATGTCCAAGTGGCCTCCCCGGCGGTTCTGCCTGCTGCCCTCCCGGCCCAGGCAGTAATCCCTGCGGCGGCACGCCTCATGCGCGACCCAAGTAACTCGGGTAGCCGCAGGCGTCGATGCCCGCGAGGTCGCGTCAACCACGGGACGCGTCTCGCCGAAGACCTCGAAGTAGAACGGCTGCTCGGCAGGCTTCCACTCCCCAAGACTTTCGGGGAAACTCGCGACCTCGATCATCGCCACCTCCAGCTCACACCACCTCCCAGTGGTCAAGAGGATGGATCTCGGGCCACGAGTGCTGCAGGTCGTAGCGGAAGATTCCGTAGACCCTGATGTGCTGGCCCACCCGGGGCGGCGCTATCTTCTGTTGGGGGGTGATCTCGCAGGCAAAGCGGCCTTTGCTGGTGCCGTCCATGGTCACCCAGATATGGGTGTCGCCGTCCTGCTCATTGATGACCTGGGAGACGGTTCCGACGATGCAGGCGTGGGGGTCGGGGAAGAGCGGGATGCGGGTGTCCTTGGCGCTGACCACCCACTGCATGTTGTTGATGGTGTCGTAGTCGAGAAGCCAGTAGTTGGCTGGGGATCCGGCGATGGTCATCCGGGGCCATGGTGCCTGGCTCTGCTGCATGGTCCGGAACGGCCGCGGGTCGACCGGCGCGGGGCCGGCGCTACCGGTCATGCTGCCTCGCCCGGGTGCTCATCAGATGGCGGATGGCGGCCTTGGCAATGTCGTAGCCGGCCACCACCGACAGGATGAACGGCACCATGAGAAGGGGGTTCTGCTCGAACGACATCTCGTGACCTCCCGGTTCAGAGGGGGACGGAAGGCGCAAGCGTTGCCTGCGCCCCCGTCCGGGCTGCGCGTTACCCGGCTGCTTGGAGGACCCTGACCTCGCTGCGCAGCCACTGATTTCTGGGGGTCCGCCTTCGCTCCCGGCGGCTGCCAGGCCGCGGACGCGAGCCGTACGTCGCGGCCGCTTCCGCTCCGGTCTGTTGCTGCCATCCCGTGCCGGCGGTGACGTCAAAGAGCCCGATATAGCCGCCGGGGAGCAACGTGAAGGGAGCCTGGATCTGGTTCTGGTAGTCGAACCGCGTGCTTGCCGGTTTCCAGAACGATTCGAACCACGCGGGGAAGACGAAATCCGAGACCAGAGTTCCGTCGATCTCGTACCCGTACTTGTCGGCCTCGCATGCGTCGCAGACCTCATGCATGTAGAGGATTCCCGAGGTGGCGTCATTCTGGACAAAGACCGTCTGATTGATGTCGGGGTCGGCCAGCATCTCGAGCAGCTCGTGGCTGGCGGTGACCGTCCACTGCAAGCCGTACTGCTTGTCACTAAGGGCAAAGATCTTGCCCAGCGGAAGCCCCTCGTTGGTCAAGTCGTGATATCCAAGGGCGCCGGCTTGATCGGAGTTGTCGAGGACGCTCAGCCACCAGGTGCCCGCAGCCGGGGTCCCGTCCTTTGGTACGAAGGTGAGATCGGCGTCGGCTCCCCAGGGAGGAGCGAAGTCACGCGAGACCTGTTTCTGCAGGGCGGGCACCACTGCCGCCACGTCACGGTCCTCGAGCACAGTGCTCGCATTGACCACGGCAATCTGAACGTTCGCCATGTCACCACCCCCTACGACCTCTGGAGCGTTCGCCTCGCCCAGAATCCTACCGCCTATGGGCAGCGGCGTCACGCTCGAAGTTGACACGAGTCTCTCTTTGAAGGGTTTGCGTCAGCAGGTTCTGGTCGTCGTCCTTTGGCGATAGCCAAAACACTTTGCTGCCCATAGGGGGAGCGAGCAACGGGGATGGCCATGGACAGTCAGAATGGCCAGCGCCGTGTCCTCCCGCCTCGTCGGTGACGTCGCCGGCGATCTCCCCAGGCGCGATCCGATCGACGACCAGCTCGAACGGGTGTACCGCGCCGAGTTCCGCCGCCTCAGCGCGCTCGGCCGGCTGCTCACGGGAGACCCCGCCGCCGGCGAGGACCTGGCCCATGAGGTGTTCCTCGACGCCCTGAAGCGGATCCGGCGTGACCCCGGGTATCTGCGCGACCCGGCCTGGCCATGGCTGCGGACAGCGCTGGTCCACCTGGCCAGCAAGCGGCGCCGCCAGGCGGTGCGAGAACTGCTGCGCCTGGCCCGCGTCTATGAGCGGCCGCGGCACGAAGAGTGGACACCTGATGCGCTCGATTTCATGAACGCCCTGGGCACTCTGCCAACCCGGATGCGGGCCTGCGTGGTCCTCTTCTACTGCGAGGATCTGCCGACAGCGCACGTGGCCGAGATCCTGAGCTGCTCGCCCAGGACGGTCGAGAATCAACTGCGAGCGGCCCGGCAGCGGCTGGCGGGCAGCCTCGGGATCGAGCCGCCGAGCGCAAACGTCGATGGTGCAGTGCCGACGGAGGTCCCTCGATGACGCGGACGGTCGAGGACTTCGACACCCAGGTCCGCGGCCTCGCTCACCGCGCGGTCCGCGAGATGGCCGATGCCACTCCCTTCCCCCACCGCGTGCTGACCAGCCGCCGGCGAGCCACCGTGCTGCGCCCCCTCGCCGGCAGCGTTGCGCTCGCGGTGGGTGCTACCGCTGTCGCCATCGCCGTGGTGATGAGCCACGTCGACCGTACCTCTGGTGGCTCCGCCGAGCTGGCCAAGAGCGCCGACGCGATTTATGCCGATGCTGCCAACGCGCTCGCTCACGCCAAGGCATACCGGCTTCGCTTGACCAGCACGAGCAACGCCGGCCAGTCGACAACGGCGGAGATCCGGTACGACACAGCGGGGAATGTCGCGGAGTCCATTACCACTAGTGGAGTCACCCGGTCGTTCGTCTTCATCGGGAGCGACGTCTACGCGAACGACCCGGACCTGATCCCGCCGGAGCTGGCCGGTCGGGTGCACGATCGCTGGCTCAAGATCCCGCCGGGCGGGCTGCCCGCCCTGACCCGCACGTACGTAGCTCCTGGGCACATCAGCAGTTGCCTTCTCGGGAGCCATGGAAGCCTCGGCAAGGCGGGGACGACCACTGTCCGCGGCCTTGCCGCCATCGCCATCACGGCGGCAGCCGCGGGCCGTGGCCAGCCTGCGTTCACGATCGACGCCGCCGCCAGTGGGGTGCCGTACCCGTTGCGCCTTACCCAGACAGGGGCGGGCGTCTCGACGGCGGGACCGAGCGACTGCACCGCCTCCTCGGATACCAACGGGACCGGCGTCATCGGCCTGACCGGTGTCACCACCATCGACCTCGACAACTTCGACAGTTCGGTTCCCATCACTCGTCCGCCAGGCGCGATCGATCTGACGACCCCGCCTGCGGGCTGAGGCCGACGATGAAGTACCGCTTCGACGATGAGTTCCTACGCGCCTTGCGGGTGCGCGGGCTGACAGCGAGCCGAGTGGCGGAGTTGGCCCAGGTGGCGCCGGCGACCGTATCGGCGGCGGTGCATGGCCGCGCCGTGACAGTGACGTCCGCACTGCGCATCGCACGCGCCGTGACTTCCTCTCCGGTGATCCCCGAGCTTGAGCAATGGGCGACCGCAGGCGAGTCGCGCGGCGCGGCGTGACCGCCACCCGCAACGATGCGGCGGTCCCGTGGGACCTCAAGAGCCTCGATCCCCCGGTCCGAGCGGAGGCCTGGGCGGACTTGGTTGGCTTTGTCGACGGCCTCCGCGAGGACGACGTCGAGATTCCCTCGTGCTGGTATGTCCATGGGTGGGTGGTCGAACGGCTGCTCGCTCTGGCGCACTGGCGCGGCGATGCATTTGGCGAGGGGAGCTCTGCCCGGGAGGCAGCCGACTGGTGGAGCAGCGGACTGGCGCCGCTGATCCGCGACTGCGAGCCGCTTCACGGCCACCATGGTGTGCATCCACCCCGAGAGTCACCGTGGGCGGACCCTGAGCCGACACCGAGCATCGAAGAGGTAATGGCGCGGTCCATCGGGCCAGGGTCGGGGGAGGACGGTCCGGACGAACGCTGAGGCGACGACCCCGGCGGGCGCCGATGGACGGCTGGCCAGGGTCGCCCGCCGGCTCGATGCCGGCGACGCTGCCGCCCGTGACGTCTGGGAGCGCTTGCCGGAGAGGTGCCAGCAATGGACGTGCCGGCACCGCGGCGCCTTGCTGTGGGTGACGGCAGTCGTCGCCGCATCGTTGTTGAGCCCATGGCTGCTGGCACCACTGAGCGTGGTCGCGTACTTGGCGCAACCACTGCCTCGGCGGCTGCGGGGCTGGGCTCCCGTCGGCCTCGCCATCGTCCCGGCGATCTGGGTGGCCTCGTGCGCGGCCGACCTGGGTGTCACCCCCGCGGGTTCGACGGCAGAGATGGCGGTCGGCTGGGGAGCGGGAATGGCCGCGGTCGGCCTTCTGCGCCGAGTCGACACCACGGTGCGGCGGCGCCTGCGACTCCTCGATCCGGCGGCGTATGGCATCCCCCCTGGTTTGCTGCTTGGTCGGGCCCGGGCGGGATGGGTCGCGGCCCCGCAGCAGATCGGCGCCTTGGTCATCGGGCCGCCACGGAGCGGAAAGACCACTGGGGTGGTCATCCCCAATGTGTTGCAGTGGCAGGGGCCGGTGGTGAGCACCAGCACGCGACGGGAGGTGCTCGACGTCTGTGCCGGCGTGCGGGGCCGTCGCGGCGAGGTGTGGTGCTGCGACCCGATGCAACGCGAACGGCTACTGCCGCCCGGGGTGCAGCGGCTGGACTGGTCTCCGCTCCGGGGGTGTGAGCGATGGGACACGGCCTGCGCTCGCGCTCGAGCGCTGGTCGCCACCGCCGGGCACGGTACCGAGGACGTGGACCACTGGCGCAGTCGGGGCGCGCAGCTGCTCGCGGCACTGCTCCATGCCGCCTCCATTGGCGACCTGCGGATGTCGAGGGTGGTGGATTGGGTCCATGCCGGGCGGGTCGACCCGGCGGAGCATCTGGTGAGCAGCCAGGCGAGAGCCGGGTCACATGCACAAGCCGTTTTGGGCGGGATTGCCCGCACGCCCGAGCGTGAGCGCGGATCCATATGGTCGGCGATTGCTGGCGCGCTCGCCCCGTTCGATGTCACCGACGTGCTCGACAGCGCCGACGCTGGCGATCGCTGCCCGTTTGATGCTGATGCCTTCCTGCAGGGTCAGTCGGCGCTCTTCATCGTCGCGCCGGCCGACCTGTCCGTCAGCCTGGCGCCCCTGGTCGTCGGCTTGGTCGAAGAGATTCGGGTGGCGGCCCTGCGTCGCAGCGATGCGGACGGGGGGGTGGCGCAGCCACTGCTGCTGGCCCTCGACGAGATCGCCAACATCTGCCCGCTGCCCAACCTGCCTCAGATCGCGTCCGAAGGAGGGGGGCGGAACATCGTGCTGCTGATCGCGCTACAGGACCTGAGCCAGGCAGCGCGCCGATGGGGACGCGACGTCGCGGCTGGACTGCTCAGCGTGGTGGGGGCCAAGGTGATCCTGCCCGGCGTGGCGGACATTGAGACGCTGGAGAGGATCGAGGGGCTCGCGGGGAAGCACTGGGTCCCGCAGGTGACCAGGACCGACGTGCAGGGACCGCGATGGACTGTGGACTGGAGCGTCAGCAAGCACCACGGGCTGGTGGAGCAGCCCCGATTTCCCGCGGCGGCCATCCGCCAGTTGCAGCCAGGGAGCGCTCTGGTGCTCGTGGGACAGCGGTCGCCCGACATCGTCAAGCTGGCCGTGTGCCAGCGGACCGAACCCTTCTCGAGCTGGCTGCGCCTACACGGTGCGTAGGCGATTACGTTCGACGCGGTGGAACCAATCGGTCCTCAGGGGTTCCGAGGTGCCAGGCGCCGCAGAAGCGACAGCGGTAGGAGCGGATGCCGATGTGGCGTCGCCGGATCATCCGCTGGGCGACCTGGTGTGCGAGGCCGGGGCTGGTGAACCGCTGCTTGCCAATGCAGCCGGGAAGAACCAGTCGCTGGGCAAAGGGCCGGCGGTCGCCGGGAGCGGCGTCGGTATGCGGTCTCAGCATCCCTCTCCCCTCGAATACCCAGTCTTCACCTCGTTAACGACGGAAGCCGCGGAAAAACTACGCGCCGCCAGAGGAAGTTTTGCTGTCTTGATACCAGGGGATAGTGAAAACGCATAAGCGGAGCATGGCGTGATCGTGTCTTTGCTTGAACGACTTTCTGCGCAGAGGCGACTAGGGGATAGTGACCACGGGCGGGCCATGAAGAGGGTAGACGAGACACTCCGGCCTGATTTGGAGGGACATACCGTTGATCGACGTGGACGAGGCCACAGGGGTGGAGACGCCGCTCGCTGGTAGTGAGGGGCCCCAGCCCGATCGCCAAGCCGAACCGATGAGGCGACGCGGACGGCCACCTACACGGACGGTGAGCACCGACCGGGGCTCAGCGGCGCTGCAAGGCAGGACCGTGAAGACGTACGAACTCAACGACCAGGCACGTCGAACCGCGGGCTACCTTCGGCTGGTGCTCGGACAAAGGGACATCCCCAACGCAGCGACAGTGGCAGTGGAGCAGGACACCATCGTCATCGAGTGGGCAGGGTAGGTGGGTCGAATCGCTGCCGCCGTCGCTGCTCTCCTGTGTGTTGCCGGGTGCGGGTCTGCGGGAGTAGGTGGGCCGAGTCCGGGTGGGAGCCGTGAGGCCTCGCAACTCGTCGTTCGGACACTGCACTTTCAGGGGCATGTCGACATCCGGGGTGGGGTCCTTGTCGATGCTCCGTTCACGGCAGCGGTGACGAACAGCAGCGGGACGTGCACAGATCCCACCATCACCGAGTACGGAGCTACGCACGTGGTCATGCCGGAGGCGCAGGTCTGGGACGCCGGTGGCGACCAGGTGACGGTACGCGCCAGGCTTGGGCTGCCGCACATCAGGAGCGAGACGACAGATCTGCGGCGACTCGGTCTGCTCGTGGTCAGCCTGACCAGTTACCACGCCGGCCGGGACAGCCAACAGTTTCGCACTGGGGAAGGTGACGGATCGACGTTGTCGGTCACCATCCACGGTGATGGTTCGGGATTGCTGAGTTACACCGGAGCTCGGCCGATTGGGCATTCCACCGCGACGGCGGTCGATGGCCATCTCTCGTGGACCTGTCGATCAGATGCACCGGTGCGCAGCTCGACGATCGAGGCAATCGGGCGTGCCCGATCGACGATCGAGAGCACGCTGGACCAAGGGACCATGGGGCACGCCACCGTCACGGTGCGCGTTGACAGTGGCAATGCCGGTGCAGAGCTCGGTGGCATCGTGGGACCCAGCCGGTCTGTGAGCGTGGGCGCCGATATCGTCAACCCCGGGGGGTCGGGAGGACCAACCATCATTGAGGTGACGTCGCCAGCGGATCGGGCTGGGACGCGCATCGACGCCACCCTCCACGACGTCGCTCTCAAGCGGAGTGGCCAGCCGGCGGTGTCGATTCCCGACGCGGTCGATGCTCCGATCCTGGGTGACTTCACATTGCAGGATCTGTCCGCCTCTGCCGATTTGAGCGTCCTAGGCGAGGAACGTGAGAGCGGGAAAGTGGTCGAGCACCTGCGAGAGACATTCGACGCTTCGGCAGTGCCTGACTACCTGTCGGTGGTCGCCCCGTCGGGTCAGCGGGTGGGTGCCGACGCGATCCATGTCGATGCGGCAACCTTTGACCTGTACATCACCAAGACAGCCGGCCAGCTACGGCGTGTCGTACGTCACCTTAGCCTCACGATTGACGGCGGTCGATTGTTGATCGATCTCGGGATGTCGCCTACGCCGGGTGGGACGGCGCGGATCGATGACACGGGTGAGATGACCCTCGAGCCGCTTGCCGAGTCCGCGCGGGTGAGCCCGCTCGTGCCTGAGGTGGGGTCAGAGGGTCCCGTCCACGACCTGTTGGCCGTCCTTGGCGCCGCGGTCTGAGAGCCTTGGAGAGGCCATCGCCGGGGACCGTGTGCTTCGTTCCGGTGGTGGTGCTGATGACGGCCACGACCGGTTGTGCGCTTCCGGCGGTGCCGACCGACCTGTTGCATCAACGCGATGCATCGATAAGCCCCAGCACGCTGCCAGCGCCGTCTCTGACGCGGCTGACCTTCGTCGGTTCACTGACGGTCAGTGGCGCAGCACGGGTTGATGGTGGGGCGTTTGGGGCCGAGATGGTGTCGCCGGGGGGCTGCACCTGGCCGATGAGTGAGGCGGGAGGTGCCAAGACGCTGGGCCTTCCCACGGTCGAGGTCGATAGCGGTGAGTCGATGAAGGTCATCGTGCACGTGGAGGTGAGCGCCGAGAGCGGCAAGGGGACCGTCCTCAACGTCGCTCATGATGGGAGCCTGGAGGTGAGCGTGCTGGACTATTCCGGTGGTATGGCAAGCCAGTTGTATGCCACAAGGCCGGAGTCCGTGGCTCGGATGAGCATTGCGCCCGATGGCTCGGGGAATCTTGTCTTCTCTGACGTCGGGCCGATCGGCCTGCCTTGGCGCGGTGGTTCACTTGCCGGCCGAATGACCTGGACATGTTCGGCGACCGCATAACCTACTCGAGGCAACATGGGGCGAAGTCGTACCTATCTGTCTTGGCTGTCTGAAGCAACTCTGCGCAGTATTCGGGATTGACAAAGCGGCCGATGACGACGGCCGCGACAACATGCGCGCCCGCCAGCCGGAGAGCGGAAGCAGCGCTCTGCAGGCGGGCGCCGGTGGTGAAGGTGTCATCGAGGAGAAGGTACGAGCGGCCTGCCACACCGACAACGATCTCATACCCATGGTCATCGGCCTGCTGATGGCCGAGTTGCGCTGCGCCCGGGCGCAGCGTGGTCACGAGGATCTCATCCCAGCCGGAAATCAGGGACAGCGCGTGCTCAAGGGGATGGGGCCCGGTGCCTTGTTGCGACGATGGCACGACGGTGAGCGCCTCCCAGGTTCCGCTGGCTGCCCTCTGGATGCAGCTGCGATGGGTGGCGAGGAAGCGGGCCATCAGGGCAGCAACCTGAACGCTCAGTTGTGCGCGGACCTGCCAGTTGGGTGAGTCCTTGTACTTTCGCAGTACGTGATGCAGCTGGCCATTGCGCTCGCAGAGCGAGATGGGAACCACTCGGGTGACTGGATGTGAGAGATGCTGCACGGTGAGGTGGCAGCTGTAGCAACGCGAGAAGTCGACGCCCGGCTAAGTGTGGCAGACGTCACAGACGCCGGGACCGACGGGTGGAACGGGTAAGTAGGTGGAGACGAGGGGATCCGTGATCTCCTCGGGCGTTGCCACGAACGGTCAGGCGAAGGTCAGCTGCTTCGGAGGCGCCGCGAGGCTCACGAGAACCTCCAGGATGTCGTCGACGGAGCGGACGACGGTGGTGGCCGGATGCTCGGCATATCTGGCGGCCCACGCCTGCGCGGCGACGAGCGATTCCATCAGGAAGAGGCGCTTGCCGTGCTCGAGCGCGAAGCGGGCCTGCATCTTGGCTCCGCTGGTCGAACCGGCTTCGACGACGACGGTGCCCACCGCCATTCCGCTCATGACAACGTTGCGAAGTGGGAATGAGAACTTTGACGGATGCGCATCTGGTCGGAACTGTGAGACCAGGAGCGCCGTGCTCGACGATCTGCTCCGCCAGCGGCCTGTTCTCTGGCGGGTAGATCGGGGCGCTGATGCCCGTCCCCATTACCGCGACCGTCCGCCCGCCGGCGGAAAGGGCTCCCTGGTGCGCCGCAGTGTCGATGCCGCGGGCCAGGCCGGACAGGACAGTCACGTGGTGGCGAGCAAGCTCGGTCGCTAGCCGATGTGTGTGGTCCACGCCTATTGGGGACGGGGTCCGTGTTCCCACGACGGCCACTGCCCGGTTGTCCTGCGCGGTCAGGTCGCCCCGGATGAAGAGGAACGGCGGCCGGTTGTGGATGTAGCGCAGATTGATGGGGTAGTCATCGTCCAGGACCGAGGTCATGCGGATGCCCTGCTCGGCAAGTCGCTCCAGCGTGGATTCGTAGCGGGGGATGGCCTCGGGATCGGTGCGATCCACGAGACGTTCGACCTCGTCGACGTCGTATGTCTCGAAGCCTGACCACTCCCGTCGGAGGAGACGCTCGGTGCTGCCTGCCTCCTCCACCAGGGCAGCCAACTTGTGCCAGTCGTGAGGGGTGGCGTCAGCGAGGGCGAGGAGCGCGGCGTGGTTGCGTGTTGCCATCACGTCTCGGTCGGAGTCCAGGCGAACAGGTGTTCGTAGTGTAGCAAGGTTCTTCGTCGGCGGATACGGGCCCCTGAACTCTCGCCGCCCATGCTAGCGGGGCTGGGGACAGGCGAGGTCACCTTGGCGTTCGCCCGCTAACGGAAGGAGAATCCATATGCCCGCGGCTACCGGCCCTGGGTGGACCGGAAGGGCATGGGGCAACAAACTCCGAGACGAATGTCCGTCGGGCCCAAGTGGTTGTCTCATAATTCGCACGGCCGCTGCATTCTTCCTTCCACAAGCGAAGAGGGGACGGACGGTGGCAGCACACCTCGACTGGCAGAAAAAGGCGGGCGTATACTTCCTGTTTGACGGGCGTGACTGTATCAAGATTGGGTGGGGACGGCCAACGGAGCGCCTCCGCAGGTTCCGAACTGGGAATGTCGGACGCCTCGAATTGTTAGCCGTCGCCGTCGGAGAGCCACGGGAGAGTGAGCACGAGTATCACCGCAAGTTGGACGTCTACCGAGTTGATGGCGAGTGGTTTTCATTGAACCCCGAACTGAACGCAGAGATCGAGCGGGTGCAACGAGTCTATAGCAACCATGGCGCTCCACCTGTGCCCCGAAGGATTGCATCCGCGGCACGCGGGCGCAACAAGTCACACTCTGAGCAACCGCATCGACACTCGCACGGCTGACCGCCTCACAGGCGCGCGGCTTGTAGTCCACTGGAACCTATATCGGCTGCTGTGTGTTTCTCAGCAATCCCGCCTGGATCTGACGAACTGCCTTGAGCCGCGCCTTCCGTATGCCTCGGTTGATGCTCCGCGTGGCGAATCGCCCGCGTGCGCCGAGGGCGTGTTGAGGGTTCTCGAGGATGCCGTGCCAGTGCTCAAGATGCTGTAGGAATTCCTTGTAGCCATAATCCGCACGCACCCGTTCCCGGTACGTCTCCAACAGTGGCCAGTGGTGAAGGACGATGCGGCCGAAGTATCCCGTCATCATGTCGTAAGGTGCAAGGCCATACAGCACAAACATGGCGACCGTTTCCAAGGAGGCGACATACCCATGAAGCTGATCGTGGAGAACGACGGCGCTCGCCTCGGAGTAGTCCTTCAGAACCTTGTCCAGCTTGGGCCGGAAGTCTGAACCGTCGCGGGGCTCCAGCGCCCTGTCGAGATCCTCCTGCAGGCCCGTCGCGTACAGGAGACGTCGGACGGGACGGAGATCCCCCTGATCGGTCGAGCTGAGGAGAACGCTTGCACCCTGAAGTTTGCTACTGCGACCGGTCTCGCGCAGCTGGCGGTAGGCGAGGAATCCGCCGACAACAATCGCCAACATAGTGATGCCCGTGCACACGGCTCCGACGCCGGTCCAGATCGCCACCCAATCCACGGTCAGCTCCTTTCGAGCCGTTGCAAGGGCGGGTTCGAGGAAAGCGTCGGGGAACGTGGCACGCGTGCCGCGAGCCGCTCGGGTGGGGTTTCTTCAGCCAAGCGCGATGCACTCGTCACAACGCGGTCGGTTTCCCGTTCCTGGCACTCGATGCCAGAGCTTGATCTCACGGCCGTATTTGCAGTCGTCGTGGTCGTGGTAGACATTGCGATGGGTTGGCGGGTACTCGGGCGAGTTGGTGTGATACGCGTCAACCTTGGCCATGGGCCCTCCCCTGCATGTGGACGAGTTTGTTGCGCGGATGAGGTGCGGGCTGTAACGCGGGAAGGGGGAGCGACCTTTCGCTCCCCCTTCGAGTCATCCCTACTGATCTGTGGCGACGACAGTGCCAGCCAGGTGGAAGCCGGTCACGCCTGTGCTGCAGTTCCCGACGGTCGGGGTGAGGGTGAGTGTTCCAGTGAGGGTCACGTTGTTCCCGGCTGCTTCGCCGGGGTCTGGACCCTCGAATGCAGTTCCTGTCAGAGTGCCGACGCCAGCGGTGAAGCTCATGGTGTAGGCGACACTCGAGACGGTCCCCTCTCCTTCACCCTCGACGGCAGTTGTCGTTACGGTTGTGGCATTCGAGCTAGTGGCCGTTCCAGTACCACAGACTTGATTTGTGAAGGTGCCGGATGAGCTGAGGTTGCAGAAGCCCAGCTCGGGAAGGAAATTCGAGGGGATATCCCCGTCGGAGTAGTACAGACAGAAGTCGTCTGCTGCCCCTGTGGTGGTGAAACTGTACGTTCCGCTGCTCGGCGAGAGGGAGACCGGAGGGTTAAGGGTACCGTCTCCTGAGATGATGAAAATGTCCCCAGGTGGGGGATATGGGCCTTCGGCGCGAGCCGTCGTCGGTCCTAGGGCGAGGGCGAGGGTTGCGAGGCCGATCCCGAGAAGGCCGCCAAATCTTGTTCGCCAGGGCATGTGTCACCCTCCTTGAGGCTTCGGGACTCCACAACCGGTCCCTGATGGTTAACACGGTGTGGAGGGAGGAATGACTACGGGTGCGCCGGCGCGAGAAGACGGTCTTCGCGGCTCGGGTAGCCCGGCCAGGCTGGAGGGAGCCATCGGTTAAGGGAGTGGCCAGGGGACTACCCGCTGTCCTTCACCTGACGGTCGTGGAGGGCGCGCAGGGCGACGTTCGTGACGATCTCCACCGATCGATCCATGTCGAGGTGGGGGCCGCTGACCCATGCGGTGGCGGCGCCTTCGGCCATGGCGATCACGGCGTGGGCCATGAGGCGGAGCTCGTCCCGATCCATGGTGGTGGGAGCGACTGCGACTAAGAGATCCTGGGCGAAGGTGTCGGCGAGCGCGTTGCGAACGGTGCGCATCAGCTCGGTGAGGGCGGGGTCGCTTTTGCCGGGGTCGCTGTAGAGGACGCGGTTGCGCTCACGGCGCGTCTCGACGAAGCGGAAGAAGACGGTCACCATCGCCCGGACCTTGGCAGGCGTGCCCTGGGCTTGGGCTAGCTCGAGGAGCAGCTCGCCGGCAAGATTCTTCGCGTCCTGGGCGATGATGGCCTCGAAGAGTTCGCGCCTGCCTGGGTAGAGGCGGTAGAGGCGTGCCCGCGAGATGCCGGACAGCTTCGCGATGTCTTCCATGGTCGTCCCGTCATAGCCGCGCTCCGAAAACAGGACGCGGGTTGCCTGAATGATGCGGAGCTTCCACTCATCGGCCGGGAGATTGCGGCGCGTTCGGCCGGGCCTTGCCGGCACCACCGGCAAATGGACGGCGGGCAAGGGTCGATCACCGCGCTTGGATCGGGGCGAGGGCGCAGCGGATTCGCGAGCGGGAGTCATCTTTGGAGCGCCGCGCATGTCAGGACCCGAGGGGTACGGAGCACACTTGTAGAGTCTAGCGGTCCTGGCGGTTCGTGTTGACGCTTAGGCGCCTTGGGGTCTGCTCCTTCCGTTGCCGTCACAGATAGACGTAGGTGAAGGTGCCCAGCAGCCCGGTCGAGGCCGCGCCGGGGGAAAGCGGACACGTCGTCGCCCCAGTTGTCCACGCGAGATCCGCGCCTGCGAGAAACGGCGGAGCGACGATGGTCAGGGTCGTGCTGTCGGGGCCACCGAGGTAGAAGGCGCTGGGCCCTTGACTGGGCGGATTTACGGTGAAGGAAACCGACCCCGAGACGGTGCCGTCTCCTGTACTGCACGACAGCAGGGCGGCCGCACCGCTCATGCTCACGGTGACGGAATTCTTGAAGACGTTGTCGTAGCAGGGGCCGCTAACGTTGAGTGATGTGACGTTGATGGTGGTCGGCACCAGGGTGACATTAGGGCTGAACGCTTCGCTGCCGCTGACCAGGCAGGACCCAGCAAGTGGAAGCGGCAGAGTCGGGACTGGCGGAGGCGGCGAGGTCGCCTGTGCCGTGCTGCCGCCGGTAACGAGCAGAGCAATGAGGATCGGCAGTGCGAATCGGGAGATCCGTTGATGAGCGCGACGCCTCAGCACGTTGCAAGCCATGTGTCGCCTCCATCTGCTGAGCAGCGCAGCCCAAAGATTTGAGGCCCGTCCAGAGCAGCCAGGATTCGGCCATCCGGGAGGTGTACCAGCGCGTTGAGCAACATGGGGGCGGTCAGCCCCGAACCAGCAAGCGCCGCGTAGGTCTTGCCTCCATCTGCGGACTTCATAAGGGTCGGTCGCTGGTGGCCGGAGATGTCCGCAACCCGCGAGCCGACGGTCAAGCGAAGCGATTGCGCGTAGTTGGGCGCAAGTACCAAGGTGTTGAGGTTACCAAAGGACATGCCGGCCAGCTCGGTGAGCGTGCTTGCACCGTCGCGAGACACGGCGATGTGCGAGCCGGAGAATGCGAAGACGGTGCGATCGGTGAGGTAGGTCGGGGAGACGACCAGCTTCCACACGATGACACCGGGAGCAACAAATATGGGTTGGCAGGTACTCCCGCCGTCACAGCGGAGTACCACGCCGTCCTGCTGACCAGACGCAGTGGGATCGAACTGTTCGGCAGTGACCAGGAGGGTGTTTGGCCCGGCATACGCGATATCGTCGGGTGGCGTTATCCCAGGGGGAAGCGGCGGACCGGGTGCGACCTGACCGGTGCCGGCGCTGTACACCAGAATCGGCTGGGCTCCGATGACGACTCTGGCGTTTCCAGGCGTTGAGTCTGGCGCCATTGTCATGGGCCCAGGGATCGGAACCACGACGCGGAACGTCAGGCCTCGGTCGTCGCTCTGCTGCAGCCCGGCGGGACCGCTGATGAAGATGGTGGGATCAACTGGATATGCGGGCGGGAGCAGGACCGTACCGCCCGCGAAGCCGTTCGCCGGTACCTTCTGCCAGCTCGCGCCTCCGTCGTTGCTCCGGAAGAGGACAGGGCAGGTTGGACGACCACAAGCGCTGGCGAGGGTGCCCGAGGCGAAGACGGTACGGTCGCGGCCGTAGGTGGGCGAAGGTGTGAGAGAAGCGAAGTTGGTGTCCGCCGGATTTGCGTTCTGGCCCGGCACGAGAGTCCAATTGGCAGCATCCTGAGAGGACTGGACCGCGGGCGACGTCGGTGTCAGGGGAGTGATGTCGGAGGGACTCTGTGGCGAGAACGAACCGGACCCAGAATGGCTCCGTCCGGTGGGGTCGGAGGCGAGTCCTCCCGAGACGCTTGATGGATCGGGGACCGGGATCGGGCCTAGATGGCCAGTGCCACCGGCGGCCGTGGCCGCTCCAAGCGCTGGCACGTGATGCGAAGGAAGCACGATCGCCGGGGTGGCTGACAAGGCGGCCGCCGCTACGAGCGTGGCCAGCATTGGGGAGGCGAGTCCAGCCTGCTGGGCCGCGACCTGGGCCACGGGGGCGACGTCCTGGTTGATGCGGGTGATGCGGCGCAGGACGTGGCGGCGCCGACGCCACAGACCGGCGGGGATCAGGATGACGGACGAGAGCGAACCGGCGAGGTTACGCGCTTTTTGGCGGGCACGAGTCAGGCCGACCGAGACCGATTTGATTGACCGGCCCGTCAGCTCGGAGATCTCGCCGTAGGAAAAGCCCGCGAAGCTGTGGGAAAGGAGCTTGCGCTCGCTGGTCGAGAGGGCTCCCCAGACGGCCTCGAGCCCGGCCCGAGCGGCGACGGTTCCATCGACCTCGAGCGGAACGTCCGGGGGCTGCTTGAGCGCGGCGGCCCCACCGCACTTGCGGCGGCGGATCTCGTTGCAGCAGACGTTTCGGGCGATGACGGTCAGGTAGGCAGCCGGATCCCCGGACAGGCTCGCCAGGCGGCCGGCCGCCCGCATGAAGGTCTCCTGGGTGGCGTCCTCGGCGTCAGCGGAGTTCATCAGGTAGGCCCGGCAGAGGCGGAAGATCCGCCTCTCGTGGCGCCGGTACAGGTCGACGAGATCGTGGAAGGTCTGGGCCTCGGCGAGCGAGGGCGGCGTTGGGCGATACACCTCGGCTACGTCGTGGCTCGATGCACCCAAGTCAGCACCCCCGGCGATCCCGCCGCTCCCGTGGACGCTCGTTCACCAGAACAAGACGGTTGCCCGGGCCATTTCTTGCACCCTATCGGCGACGAAGGCGGCGGTCGAGCCGGGGAGGGGGCAGATTGATCTCAGGTGCCGAGCTCGACCGGCCGTTCGGCGGAGCGATGGATGGGGCGTCGGGCTCGATCGGGCCCAAAAGGAGACACTACGATTATTGAGAGGATTCATCCTAGCTGGCCGGCAGGCGGTGGCCGCCGGCCTGCTGAGCGCGTCCCTCGGCAGAGGCGAGCTCGTGGCCTCCCTCCAGGAGAGTCGCGCCTCCAGTTGAGGCTGCCGGCCTTCCGGCCGCTGCGACAGGCTGATGTCCCGTAGGCGTGGGTCGCCCCTGGGAAGGGGGGACACGATGGCAGGGCCTCAGAGGTCGACAGGTGGCTCAGCGGCCCCAATTTATTGTCTTATTGTCGGCTGTCCGATGGCCTGCAGCTCGTCTCGAAGGACCGCTACGGACTGGTCGTAGGTGGCGTCGGCCCGACTCGCAAGCGGGACGGCCGCACGGATAGCGGCCGGCATGTCCGAGGCCAGCGCCGCACGGCTGAAGGCCGAGACGGCCTCCTCGTACTCGCGCAGCGAGCGATCGAAGAGAGCAGCTCCGTGCTCCACCCCTGGGGGCACGCGCAGCCTGGCAGCCCGCTCTCGCGTCACCTCGAGCTCCGTACGCCACGACTGAGCTCGGGCTACGAAATCCTGCGGGGCCAGCCTCCCCTGGACAAGATCGGCCAGTGCGGGCTGGATCTCCCTGACGACTATTCGCCCCCCGTCGGCGGCGATGGTGTGGAGTTGCTCCTGGTAGGAGCGCACGGACACTGCGTCGGGGCGACCAGAGGCTGCCGGCCCCCTTGTCAACACCACCACGATCGCCACGCCCGCCACGGTGAGAAACAGAGCGGGACCGGGGAACCGCCGAACGGTGCGCCGGTGTCCACCGGCAGCCCTGCGGCTGGCGAGGTCGGCGGACACGGTTGGGATCACCGCCCGACGCGCGAGCCGCCGACCTCGACGGGACCAGCCTCTTCCGACCCTTTCCGACCTCTCACCTCTGCCGTCTCCCCGAGGTAGCTGGCGATGAGCTGCGGATTGGCGAGCAGATCGGCGCTGAGGCCATCCAGGACCACCTGTCCCTTGGCGAGCACGTAGGCACGGTTGGTGTTCGCCAGGGCCATATGCACGAACTGCTCGACGATGACAACCGCCGTCCCCTGGCTGTTGACGGCGCGGAGGATCTCAAACAGCTGCCGGACGATCATCGGAGCCAGTCCGAGAGAGAGCTCGTCCACCAAGAGGAGCTTCGGCTTGGACATCAGCGCGCGCGCCACAGCGAGCATCTGCTGCTCGCCCCCGCTCAGGGTACCGGCGTGCTGACGCCGGCGCTCGCCAAGAATGGGGAAGAGCGACATGACCTGATCACGAGTGGATCGGTATCCGGAGACGCTCCGGCGATGCACCCAGTATCCAGCCCTGAGGTTCTCCTCCACGCTCATGGTCGGGAACAGCTCACGACCCTCCGGAAGGTGCGCCAGGCCGCGGCGGACGAGGGTTTGAGCCGCGAGCCCACCGATCTGCGCGCCCTCGAAGAGGATCGATCCCGCCGAGGGCCGGATCATGCCCGAGACTGTTCGCAACGTGGTGGTCTTACCAGCGCCGTTGGCGCCGAGGAGCGCGACCATCTCACCCTGAGCGACCTGCAGGCTCATGCCCCGGAGCGCCTGGATGGCGCCGTAGTGTGCGTCCAGGTCGCAGACGCTGAGGACCGGCTCGTTCACGTGCCTACCGCCGCGAGAACCGGCTCGCCAAGGTACGCCGCGATGACTTCGTCGTTGCGCTGGATGTCGGCAGGACTGCCCTCGGCCAGCAGCCGGCCTCGGTTCAGGACGTACATATAATCGCTGACCCCGGTCACCATGGGTACGTCATGCTCGATCAGCAGGATGGTGATGCCGAGCTGGAAGCGAAGGCGCCGAAGGAGACGAGCGAGCTGCTCGGTCTCCGCGTTGTCCAGGCCCGATGCCGGTTCGTCCAACATGATGAAGGGAGCACCGGTCACCAGAGCTCGCGCCAATTCCACCGAGCGCAGGATGCCGAAGGGTAGCCCGGCCACCGTCCGGTAGGCGACCTCGCCCAGCTCGAGGAAGTCGATCACCGCCGCGACACGCTCCCTGCTACGGCGCTCGTGGAGCACTGCCCGCTCGCTCACGGCGATGTGCTGCAGGAAGCCGCTTCGATTACGAACGTGTGTCGCCGTCAGCAGGTTGTCGAAGACGTTCAGCTGGGCGAAGAGCTGGACCAGCTGGAATGTCCGGCCAACGCCCAGGCGTGCCCGCTCGTGCACTGCGAGCTTGGTCGCATCTCGACCGAAGAGATGGATTTTGCCGGCCGTCGGATCGTTCAACCCCGCGATGGCATTGAAGAGGGTGGTCTTCCCCGCCCCATTCGGGCCGATCAGTCCGACGATGTCGCCCTGAGGAACCGTCATCGAGACATCGTCCACGGCGAGCAGGCCCCCGAACCGGACGGTGATGTGGCTAGCGGCGAGGACGGCTTCGCGTGCGATCCCGGCCCTCTGACCGCGGAGACCAACGTTGACGCTCGCCTCGTCGGTGGTATCTGGGGCGTCATCTGGCGACGGCTCAGGCTCGGGCGCGAGGCGAAGGCGTTCTCGGAGCCCGTCGGCTCCGTCGGCGGCGCCAAGATTGAAGAGTGCCTTCAGTCGAACCCCGACGTGCGTCCCACCCCACACCCGCACACGACGACCTGCGGCGGCCAGACCCCCCGGATAGGCGAGAAGCACGCCGAGGAGGAGCAGGCCAGACACGATGTCGATGTACCCGTTGAGCGCGCTCACACGGAAGAAGACTTCGTGGAGGCCGCTGAACAGCATCGCGGCCCCCACCGCGCCGGGAAGACTGGTCAGACCCCCGACGACCACGATCGAGAGATAGAAGAGCGACGTGAGAAAGTTGAATGTATCCGGGACGGCGCTCCGCTGGTCGACGATGAGGAGATGGCCTGCCAGGCCCGCAAGGGCTCCCGACAAGCCGAAGGCCAGCAGCTTGTAGCGTGTGATGTCGATGCCGAGTGACGCCGCCGCGACCTCGCTGCCGCGGATCGCAAAGAAGGCACGCCCAGTCTTAGAGTCGCGAAGGTTCGCCGCTGCGTAGAGCGCCAAACCCAGTCCGGCCACGGCCACGATATAGAAGATCCGTCCATCGTGGAGGTCGAAGCTCGGAAAGGTTCCCTGCCTCCCGACGTTGTCGACTCGCAGGGACGTCGAACCCCCTTCGCCAACGAACCACGGCGACGCAAACAGCCACTTGTCCGCCGCGTACGCGAAGATGAGGGTTGCCACAGCGAGGTAGAGACCTCGCACACGCAGCGCCACGAGGCCGAGCAGGATCGCAACGGCGGCGCTTGTGGCGACGGCGACTGGAAGGCTGAGCGGAAAGGGAATGTGCAACTTGTGTTGAGCGAGTGCGGTGGCGAAGGCGCCGACACCGACAAATGCTCCCTGTGCCAGCGAGATCTGGCCCACCCAGCCCGTCAGGAGAACGAGGGACACGCCCACGATGGCGTACTCCGCTGCGCGACTGGCATCGTTGACGATGGCCAGCGGCAGGGGAAGGACGAATGGCCACGCGATGAGGGCCGCGAGCAGCACCAGCCGTCCCACCGTCGCCGCAGCGGGATCTGTCAGTGCCCGGACGAGGGGTGAGACCTCCTCCTCCGGGTCTGACGCCAAGATCGGCGCGAGACGCGGGTCCAATTGGTGCTCGATCACGCCAGCGCAGACCTGACATCCGACGCTTGGAACTTGCGCCCCCGCAAGGCCATGATCACGAAGGCCACGATGGCGAGGACGAGTTGTGGTGCCCCCTCCTGATCGCCGATGAAACCGACGGAGGGAACGAGTCCGATCGCCAGTCCGACGGCGACAGAGCCCACAAGTGCCCCAGAGGTGCTCTCCAAGCCGCCGATGAGCACCGCGACGAACGCGGGGAGCACGTCGAGCGAGTTGATGTAGGGGTGCAGCCCTGTGGCACCGGCGAGGAGCACCCCACCGAGCCCGGCGAAGAGGCCGGCGATCAGCCATGCCGCTGAGGTCGTACGCTCGGGATCGATGCCCATCAGCGCCGCCGCACGGCGGTTGTCGGCGGCCAGGCGCATCGCCAAGCCGAGGCTGGTGAACCGGAAGAGGGCGAAGAAGAACGCAGAAGCGATAGCAGCTACGACGAAGAGGGCAAGGTCGTCGGACGACACGACGGCGACCCCGACCTGATATGCGTGGCGTGGGACCACGGTGACCCCCGGCAGGACCTCGGTGCCCCATACCTTCGCCGCGAGCGCCACCAGGACAGCGAAGACCGCGACCGTGCCTACCGTCTGGGCCGTTTGGGAGATCGGACGGAGCCTGCGGACCACGAGGCGCTCGACCAGGACGCCGAGGACGCCACCGCTGAGGATGCCGACGAGCAGGCCAAGAGCGGGCCCGACGCGCGGTGCAGCCGAGTACGCAATGTATCCCGGCAGCATGACCATGGCTCCGTGAGCCAGATTGAGGACGCGCGACGCTCGATAGATGACCACGATGCCGAGACCGAACAGAGCATACGCGCCGATCAGCGGCAGCGCGAGAATGACGTGGTCGGCGACCAGCTTGAGCTCGTTCATCGTGCTATCCGGAGAGCAGGTCCTGGCCGACCCATGGATCGGACACCCAGCCGGTGTTCTCGTACCGGAAGTTGACGAAGCTGCCATTGTTGATGACGAACGAGAACGCCTGGGCTGTGATGTTCGCGAAGTGCCGTCCGGAGCGCCAGCTCTCCGCTCCGCCGGTCAGGCCCGAGGTGAAGTTCGTCTGGTCGAGCACCTGCCTCAGCGCGGCGCGGGTGAGATTCGGACCCACCTGCTGGAGGGTCTGGACGAGGAGCGCCATGCCAGCGTATCCCCCTTCGACAAACTGGTTGTACCTGTCGGCCGACGCGTTCGTCGCCGCCAGGTCATTGACGTAAGTCTGCACCGCCGGATCGGTGTCGTCGGGCGACACGGGCGGCTTAAACCCGGTCCACACCAGGAAATGCGCGTGGCATGACGACGACGGATTACAGTGCTGCGCAAAGTCCTGCCCAAAATGGTGGGTGAACAGCGTCTGCGGTCCCGCCGCGCCCAGCGAGACGTTCTTGCCCGACGTTCCCAGGTAGGCCCCGCTCTGGATCCAGGCGTTCGCCGTGTCGGGCTCAAGCAGCAAGCCCACAAAGTCACAGCTGGCGCAGCTCACATTGAAGCTGGTCGGATCGTACGAGGGCTGGCCCGCCTGCAGCTTCTGCTCCGCAACGAGGTTGGCGCCGCCCAACCGGCTGAGCGCTCCGCGGAATGCGGCCTCACCCTCGACACCGAATCGGTAGTTGCCGTCGTACACCAAACCGAAGTCTCGCGCACCCTTTCCGTACGAATACTTGGCCATTATGTGCATCAGCGAACTCGTCGATGTCGAAACCGGCCAGACGAACTTGTCGGTGTACTGGTCTTGGAGCATGCCGTCGGTACCAACGACTGGGATGCCGGCGTTGTCGATGTCGCCCGCGTCGATGGCCCCACGGAGACCTTCTGACGACGGCTCCACAGCCAGCGCGAAGTAACCCTCATTGATGAAATTGCGTATGTCCGACTCACCGGTGCTGGCATTCCAGCCGTCATCAACGAGCTTGAGGCTCAACTGGCGTCCGCAGATGCCACCAGCGCGGTTCGCTTTGTTCATCTCAGCCAGCATGCCGAACTCGACGTCACCGAGAAACGCCGTGCCGATGCCGGATTTGACGACGGTGGAGGCCAGCTTGATCTCGCTGCCCGACACGCCAGGGCTCGTGTTGCCGCCGTTCTGACCGGCGGCACAGTGTGCGCTCGAGACGCCCGCGCTCGAGCCCCCTGACTTGCCAGGACCGATGACCGGACCTCCCCTAGTGCCAGCGGAGCCTGCCCGGCCGCCAGCGAACTGCCCGGCCGAACCGCCGCCGGCCTGCCCCTGCTGATCGCCGCCTTGGTCGGGCCCCGTGGCGCTGGGAGCATTGTTGCCCTGAGTCCCAGATCCGGCTGTCACCGGGCCAGTGACGCCGTTGGCGTCGGGGCGAGAGAGGGCGAACGTCGAAAGCACTGCGATCGCCACGACCACGGCGGCTGCGGTCCACGCCGCCCACGCTGTCCCGATGAAGTTCGTGGGCGTCGAGCGCCCAAGGCCTGCGTGGACACTAGGACGGTCGTTCATCATCAGAGCGCCCTCACGCGAATGTGCGCAGTACGCCACGCAGTCGGCCACGTCGCCCCGCCAGGTAGAGAGGAGCGAGTAGCAAAGTCCACAGAGCCGCTAGGAGACCGGCGCGAGCGGGGTTGTTGACGAGGAACTGCCACCCGTTTCGAAAGAGAGCTGGGACGTCACCGAGACCGTTCACCGACACAGCCGGAGCTGTCTTGACGCCGCCGTGCGGTTGCGCCGTGATTCCTCCCGCCGTTCCGGGGATCCATTTCGGAGCGCTGCCCGCGTCGGCCGAGACGGATGGCAGGACGGCAGATCGCAAACCGCTGGGACCCGAGCTCGTCGTGCCAGTAGCGCTACCCGCCACCGACGGCAGCGGGAAGACGCCAAAGTGAGACTCGGCATGGACACCGGCAAATTCGACAACTTCGCGCGAGGGCCCTGCGCGCCCGTCGTTGTCGATGACAATCTCCAAAGCTGGTGCAGCGTCCATGCGGTCGTGATTGATAGAGAAGTCCGATAGGAAGAGCGCCTCGTCCTTGCTGACCACCGCCTGGTAACCCTTCGGGGTGCCGCTGACGTAGGTGGCGTCTGGATTGGGAGTATAGACTTGTGCATTGATGTTGGCCTGCGTGAACACCGCCTGGATGGCCTTTCGGACCTCCGCCTCCTTACAGTCGTTGGTACACTGGTACGTGGGGGCGGAAACATTGGCGAAACTCCGAGTGAAGGTTGCCGACGCAGAGCCGCTGCGGCCATGCGCGTAAGCGTCGGCGGTAGTGGTCACAGTCCCGATCAGCACTTGCGGCACGCCATCGACAAATATGGTCACGTTATCGGCCTTGGCAGTCGCCGCCGTGACGAGGCCTTTGGCGGGGTCGCGACTCGTTATGACCTTTGTCGCCGAACCTCCGATAGACACGCTCACGATGGTGGGCAGCGTTGTGTCAGAGCCCAAGACAATCGGGGGCGCACCCCCCGGGCCCGTCGAGCTCGAGGCCTCCACCCCGCCCTCCAGGCTGCAGGTGGCTGATGCCGCGTACGGGGTGTTCCCGCTCGTGATGGCTTGCTTGGCCCCCCCAGTGTCGTTGCAGTGGCTCGGTGCCGTGGCCTTCGACGCGCTGATGGCGTCATAGGGCGTGGGCAGCAGCTGGCATCCCGAAGGAGGCTGCTGACCCGGGGGCGGGTTACACGGATCCGGGGGTGGCTGGCCCGTTTGGGCCGTCCATACGCGCCCGAACGAACCCGTGAGCGTGTTCCCCCTAAGGTCGGCCTGCGTGTACCGGTCTATGAAGGCGGGCTGCGCGTCCGCGTTCGCCTCCTGCGGTGAGAACGCGACTGACCCAATGTCCGGTAACCCGACCGGCGAGAAGATGAGGCTGCGGTCACCAGGGGTCGTCGCTACGTCGCCCAGGCACTGCCGGAATGCGTCGCCCTGGCCAAGCCCAAGGACATCCGCCTGGCAGAAGGGATCCCGGTTGGCGTATTGCGTGTTGGGACCGCCCAGCAGCTCGAAGCGCGCACCGTAGCCGTTGCCGGCGCCCGCGTAGTTGACGGCGGTCTTTCCCGGCACTTCGTCGATGTTGGCGGTGCCAGCGTCGGGATCCGCAGGTGCGGCCTCGGGGGTGGGAGGTGCTGTGTCCCGGTACACCAGAAAGCTCTGGGAGGTGCGGTCGGGGATGTACAGAGTGCTCGTTGTGGGGTCGACGGCGATGAGGAGGGCCGACCGGTTGGGCGTCGTGTAGGGGTCGGCAAGAGCCGCGTAGGTTGTGCCCCCTGGGAGGGGACGGTGCCGTACGTCACCCGTCACCAAGGCGTGGACGGTTCGTATATACACGCGGCCGAGCACCGGGTTGTATCCGGCGGCAGTCAGGGCGAATGACGGATCGGTCCCGCCGCTCGCTATGGCGCCGACGAACGTATCAGTCGTCAGGCTGTAGGCAAACGCTGCGAAACCATAGTTGGCCGAGTCGTTGCTCCACACCAGCGCCTGGCCGCTCGCCGGATCGGCCTGAACCCCAGTGTTCTGCAGAGCTGGGATGGTCGTCGTCACCGGCCCGTTCTGACCGGCGGGGCCAGTCGGTCCTTTGGCGAAGGTTCCATCCGGGTTCAGTCTGGCCTTCAGCAGGGCATCTGAGCCGTAGTTGTTCCCTCCGGGCGGGACGAGCATGCATGCCCCGTAGAGAGAAGCGCCGTATCGCCAAAGCGCGCCGTTATGGAAAGGCCAGCGCTTAGGGCCGTCGTACGCGCTGCAGGCAACGTTGAGGGCGATCTGCGACACTATCGCCCCGGTCTCAGGATTCAGGGCGAACATGTAGTCCTGTTCCGGAGTTCCCTGGTCCTCGTGTACCGCGTCGTGTCCGGCGAGGTAGAGGTAGTGGGGTGACGCAGAATCGGGGAAGATGCCGGTTACAACAGAACCGAATCCGTCAGGAAAGCACGGGAGCTGCAGGCTAAACCACTGCAGAGTCGATGTATCCAGCCACAACAACTTGTTCTGTTGTGTATCGGGGTCGAGAGCACTTGCAGGGGGCGCGCAGGTGGGCGCCCCGACGGCGGAATCCGCGTAGTAGATGCGATGTCGTGTCGGATCGAGCGCGGAATAGAAGCGGGGATTTGCACTGGGACCCTCCAGAGCGTAGCTCCCGAAGACACCGTTTTTCGGTGTGACGACGTCGGTCTCCGCTTTCATAGCGCTCAGATCGAAGACCCGGACTTTCTTTGCGCCGGTGCCATCTGCGAGGGGAAGCATGAACCCGCGATGGAGTTCTGGGTCGACGAGGAGCCGAGGATTCCAGTAGACGTCGTTGGTACCGACATCCGAAGATTTGAACTCGGGACCGAACCGGAGACGGCCGAGGTACTGAAAGGGCCCGGTATCTGTAGCAGCGGCGCCACTACGCGAGCTGGCGATGAGGAACGGTGAGCAGACCAGCACGACTAGGAACAGGAGCGCGAGTCTGAGCGCCGTCGATCGCCATGCGCATGGTAGGTCTTTTGCGCCAGGCCAACCCGCCAGCGTCGTGCCGTACCTTACTGCGATCGAGGCGCTCGACGGCACACAGGCTGAGGCCCACTGGTCGCCACGCTCTGCTGGCGTGACTCGGGCTGTACTCCGTCCGCCTGCCCTCCTAACCATGCAGCTCCTTCCGTCTTGTGATGAGCGATGGGGGGCCGAGCGCGGGTGCGCTCAGCCCCTTGGTGATCAGTGGCTACTAGGCTCGGTCTTGGCCTGCCCAGACTCCGCGGAAGTCGGCTTGCGTCACCGGACCGAGAGCCGGCTGACCGGTAGAAGGATTGAACTCCGCCGCAACCAAGACGTGCGCATTAACGACGGGCCCTGTGTTGATCTGAACCGTTAGATGGAGGTCGACAGCGACTGCGCCGCCTACACGCACGTAGTACTGGGTGGCGCCCGCTTGCAGACCAACCGTCACCGTGCCGGAGGTCGCCACGCCACCGGTAACAACGGTCCCGGATCCGGTCCCAGTTAGGGTTTGGACCGAGCCCGAACCCTTTGCGAAGTTCTCGCAGGACAAATCCTGCCCGGCATAAACCGGGCCAGACATTGCAGTGGCACTGACTGTGACGGTTCCCACATACGTCTGGTTGCCGTCAGTGAGCGTCCCCTGGAGGAGGGTGCTCGATGTGAACGTGACGTTCTGTACGGCGCAGGCCACTGGGTTGAGGTTGAGCCCAGTCACAGTGCCAGCGACCGTGCCGCCGCCGGCACCGGCGGCATGCGCAGTCAGCGGTCCACCCCAGACAGCGAGTGCCGCCGCTGGCGCCAAGACAGCCAGCTTCGCGAATTTCATCATGTCCCTTTTCCCTTTTGGGTTTGTTTGCCCGACAGCGTGTGATTCGCTTGTTCGGGGCTACGTCCTTGCCCTCGAGTGCCCCGACCCACCCGAAGGCGCCATACCCTCGAGTACTCGTCGTCTGGCTGCACCTCCCGTACACCCACCACGCGGCGGGCTCACCCCTCTCACGGGCGACTAGTCCGGTTTGCTACATCGGGGCAGCCCTGAGAGTGCAGCGCCCGAGCGAGGCTCAGACGGGCCCAGGTGACACCCCGCCGGTCACACAGAGGCGGCTGCCCCAGGAGTTCTGGGGGAGCGGCCGGCGCCTGAGGTCGCCTAGTCCAAGGCGTCATGCGTAAGAAGACGGTCGTCTACTCGTGTTTCTTGCAGGCCAGGACGGCCGATGGAGCGTGGCCCGTCGACCGATGTCCCTGAGCCAGGACCGTCTGTCGGGTTTTCTGCGCCTACTACAACCACCATCGGCCCTATCGAGCTCCGCCGGCCACATGCCCCTGGTCGCCTTCAACGCCCGCCTGAAGGCCCATCCCGCCGACCCTCAGCCGCCTCCGCCACATCCCCATCGGCCGGGCGCACAAGTACCAGCCCGTCACCCTGCTGGTCGCCGGCCGACACGTCCGCGTCGTCGCCGAGGACGGGCGACTGCTCCGCGACCTGACTCGATCCCGCTCGCGACTACCAGCCCCTGGGCACCCCCTGGGGTCGCCCTCCATGACGTGAGACAGGTGGCCACCATCACCTGAGACATCACACAGGGCCGGGACGGTCGAACTGAACCGCCGGCAGCGCTGCCGCCTCACCTCAGACCGGCGGCAGCTGAGCCTGACCGGCGGTCGGTCATCGCCGTCGGTTGAGCCGCCGGCGCGTCGCCGCGACGACCAGCCAGATCGCCACCAACACCACAGGGACGACGAGGAACCAGTGGACGAGCGCCCAATGCTCCTCGTCCTGGCGAGTGGTCGAACGGGCGAGAGACGACCGCGATGGCAGGACGGTCGAGCCGGCCTCTCCGCTGTCGGCAGCGCCCATGGTAGTGGCTGCGTGGCCTTGTGCCCCGCCGGAGGCCTGCGTTCCGGACCCGCGCATGGGCTGCGAGCCCGCACCAGAACGGGGACCTCCCATGCCCACGGGGGGGCAGGTGCGGTCCCAAGTTTGGCCGCTGGCGGTGCGGCAGAGGAGCCCGCCCGAATACCCAGCGAACAGCCGCCCGTCGGGGGCCACGGCCACCGCGGTGGCGCCTGCGCTAAATGGGCCCTGAGGGTCCAACGCCTGCCACGTCTGTCCGGCGTCCGAACTGTGGTAGAGGCCTCCACCGACGCGCGGGGCGGTTCGCTCCGTGAACAGCTGGATCACGCCGACGTATACCGAACGGATCGGACCGTGTTCGGTGTATCCGGGCTCGAGAGCCATACTCGGTGTCGCCGTCGCCTTCGCACCCTGCGCGCCGACCGGGACCGATGTGAACGTCAACCCCCCATCGGCCGACTTGTAGATCCCGCTTGCCGTCTGAGCGAAGACGGCGCCATCGTCGATATATGCACTAGAGGGCAGCAACGTGGGTGGCCCGGAGAAGCTAGTGGCCCCGGGAAGCGGCGTCGAACCCGTGCAGCGGAGATTCGCCTCGCATCGTGCAACCGCTGGGAGACCGCTGCGGGGGTCGAGCCCGCCGAGCAGGGCGGGTGCGCGCCCTCCGCCGTTAGGGAAGCTCGGCGCGTACATGAACGATGCGTCGCTGAGACCACCGCCGGATCCGGGGACGGGTTCCGTACCACGCGCACTCAGGACATAGTCATGATTCTGGGGCGCAGCCACTGCGACGACGCCATTTGTGTGGTAGGTGGGGGCTGGCGTGGGAGACCCTCCTCCCCCGACGGTCGCCCAGCTGTCACCCCCGTCATTGCTGCGCTCGACGGAGGTACCCCCAGCGTAGAGGACGTCGTGATCGAGGGCATCGACAGCTATCATCGGCGCTCCGCCGTTCCACCCGGCGGCTCGCGCCTGTCGCCAGGAACCGCCCCCGTCGTGGCTCACCCATAGCCGCTGGCAGTTCTGCGAGCAGCCCTGGGAGGTCGAGGCGACGGCGAGGACGAGACCCGTCTTGGTGTAGACGGGGGACACGGCGATCCAGGAGACAGTGGCGTTGCCGATCGCGGACCCGTCCGCCGCTGCGCGCGTCGACTGCGTGGTCAGCCCTCCCGTGACGATGGCCGTCATACCGACGGACGCTGCCAGCCACCACGTACGCCGGCGAGGTCGTGGCAGGGCATGACGGATCAGGCCAACCACCGTGCCGGCTGCCACCGCACGCGTCAGAGTGCGTTTCGCGGGCTTGCGCGTCCGCCATCGAACTCGTCGCCCTCGCCCGCGAGGATCAGGCACAGTGCCCCTCCAGCGCTTCGGCGCCACGTTGGTGGCCCCTCTCCCTGGAGGCAACGCGGCGCGCTCGCGCACGGGCCCGCACCATGGCCACACCGACACAGTTCTCAGTCAGCCCCAGCCGCTCGCCGATCTCTCGGTAGCTGAAGCCCGCGAACGCGTAGCCGATGAGGCGCCGCTCGCGGTTCGTCAGCTTGGACCAGACAGAGCGGATAGACTCGCGCCAGTCAAGCAACGAGTCCGCGCAGGCATCGGGCGCAGCAGCGCGAAGGCGCTCGGTAGGGTACACGCGACGGCGGCGCCGCAACTCCTTGTAGCAGCCCGTTCGAGCCGTTTGCACGACGTATGTGCCACAGTTCGGCTCGAGGTGATCGAGATAGCGCGTCAAGAGTAGGAAGGTCTCCTGGCTGGCATCCTCTGCGTCGGACGAGTTGCGGAGGTAGGCGCGGCAGCGCGCCGCGACCTGTGGCTCATACGCCTGATAGAGGTCGAGGAGGGTCCAGCAGCTTGACCTGTGTCCCCAGGCCACTTCGGCCGTGTTCGGAGCCCCAGACTGCGCTGCTGGGAGCCCGGCCAAGGTGAGCACCGTGACGCCACGAACAGGCTCGGTCTGAACTCGCCAGGCCTGAGGCCTCTGTCTATTCGGCGTCGGTAGCTCAGCGAAGTCGGTCTCGAGGGTGCTCATGCCAGACACACGCGCCAGCCTGCGAAACGCTACACGTCTACCGGCCCGAAGCCGGCGATGTCCCAAGGCACCCCTCCCCGCCACTATGTAGAGAGCGATGCCGTAGAGAGCGATGCCCATCTGTCCGCCGGCGCCCCGTCGGGTCGCGCTCGCAGTCGAGCCCCGCACGGGCCCACAGCTTGGTAGACGCGCGTCTCACCTCGTTCCATGCGGTATGGTGCTGAACATTAGTTCGACGGTCCGAACCCGCCACCAGGGTCCCTAGGTATGCCCGAGTGGACCCGGCTCGAGGCCCGACGATAACGTTGTTAGGGGGCCGGGCGAAATGGCGCCCGGCCCCCTCAAGTAGTCTGCCGTTAGTTCGCGTCAGGGCACCACATTCTCAACCACCCAGGGGCCGCTGCCACTGGCAGCGACGATAGTCGCCGGCGGTTGACTCGAAAGGAAGGGTAGCCAAATGTAGACCCATATCCTGAGGATCGGGCGACCATTGATCGACACCAAGAGGTGGATGCTAATGAACGAGTGGCAACTGACCCGCACGTAGTAGTTGTTCTGGGTCGCGTCTAGACTGGCCGTGATCGTGTTGCCCAGCGCATCGGTCCCCGAGCCTGAGAGGGTCGTGATCACGCCTGATCCCGCGGCATAGCTTTCACAGGAGAAGTTCACTGTCTGTGCCCCGACGGTTACTGGCGCGGAGTCAGCGGATGCCGAAACGGAAATCTGGCCGACGTACTTATCACCTTGATCGTCAACGAATAGCGCGTCTACAAGCGTCGAACTGAATGTGATGCTCGTCTGAGCCGCTCCCACGTGCGTGCCGAGGCCGTCGGTGCATGTGGTGGCGCTGGCGGTGGGGGCGGAATGCCCGGGAGCAGGGTTACGTTTCCCGAGAATAGGCCTCCCCCTCCACCCGTCTGCGCCTTCGCATCAAAGGGCTACCCCAGACGACGAGCGCGGCCAGTGGGACGAGGGCAACTGGCTTCGTGAAGCTCAACACGTCTCATGACCTCCCTTATCGCGACAGGCGTGCATCGACTGCCGCTCTTGATGCGTTCTAGTCATCTGTCGGTCGTTTTCTTACGCACCTTGAAGGTCGCGACACTTCACGCTGAGCGAAGGAGCCGTCACCTCCACCGAACGACGGCTGGCAGCCCTCGGGAAGGTCTGGGGGCTGACGGTGAGGGTCCGCTCGGCTGTGGTCTGTAGTCTTTCCCGCCCTTCAGGCGTGGAAGGGTCATGAGACGCCGGCCGGGACACCCGAGGGATGACCCCTTTGCAACCCTCGAAGATTGGGCGTAGCCGCAGCCGCGGCCTCGAGATCAACGCGGGTGTGCGCAGGACGACCCGGCAGCGCTTCCTGACGTGCGGTTTGGAGAGCGTGGGAAGCGGCTCCCGGACGCTGGCCTACCCGCGAGACGCTGTGTCGACACCAGGCGCACATGATGTACCGGGCGTGGGTGGCGCTCAGGCGCACGCACCAATCCACGCGTCAGCGGTCCTCCTTCGATCACGCAGGCCGAACCCGAGGCCGCATGGATTGAGCGGACGCCTGTGGTGCGCACGGACGACGTGAGCCAGGGAGAGGGGTTCCTCGAACCCTCGTCGCGCGGGGCCCTGTGGCGTCGGCCGTTCGTGGCGACCGTCGGCTACGAGTTGGGAGTAGAAGACGCTGGCGATGCGCTCGTCACCGCTGCCCACTTGTGGCCAGCTTGGCGCAGCCTCACGGCCTGGGAAGGCGTGATCGACAAAGAACTGGGTTCTAACTTGGACACGCTGCTTCCCGTGTTGTGGGGGATGCGCCGGAGCGGTTCGGTGGAGGGCACCTCCGAGATGCCCCCGTCCGGAGGCATCGACCAGGACGCTTTGCCAGCGCCCGGGATCGAGTCCGACGACATCGCCCACGAATTGGTCTCCGACCTCGTCCGCACATCATTCGCGTTGGGCGCGGCATGGGCAGCCTCGCGAGGCGATCGCGGGACGCATGACAACGTTCAGACGGGGTAGGCACCGAGGCACTGGGTCTCATCCCGGGAGCGCACACGGGCGGGTGGCAATGACGCGGAACCCAGAGCGGAGAAGCCTATGGCGTTCCTCTGTGGCTGCCGCCGCGTCCCTGGTGCTCCTGAGTGTGCTACCCGCGAGGGCTGCAGGCGCGGATGCGTCTCCGCCAACGTCAGCCGCGCTCCCCTCGGCAATCGGCGACGAAACTGTCTTCTGGATCTCCGTGTCGCCGCGGTACGAAGAGACTGGGACGGTCGCGGCTGCATCCGTGGTCCTTCATCACTGTTCGCTCAACTGTGCACATCTCTGGGTCACCCATGATGGAGGAGCAACCTGGAAGCGCGCCGCTGCATCAGGGTGGTCTCCCGGGCGGCTGGCTATCACGGTGGATCGCACCGGTCACGAGGTGTTCTTCTCGTCTGGCCCATCGGTAGTGCGAAGTGATGACGCAGGAGAGAACTGGCTCGCTGTCGGTCAGAGCGGCAGGCCTACCCCCGCGCCCACGTATCCTAGCGACGGAGCTGTCGCCGTCGCTGGACAGCGCGACTACCTGCTCCGTAATGGAGCGACTTTCCCGGTGCGAGGCTCCGGAGGAACGTTGGTCGACCAGTTGTTCACATACGCGCCCACGTACCCGTCGGCTGGCGGTCGTGCCCCTGTACTGCTCAGCGCCGCCGATCCTCGGTCCGGGCGTCCGATCATCCAACGCTGTGACGCTGGCCTCGCCTGCACAAAGTCCAGTCCCCTTCCAGGTTCGGAGCGGCTGTCGGTGCCCCCTACGCTTCTTCCCTCAGACGACTACGCGGATGACGGCGTTGTCTTCGCACAGACCGAGCGTGGACTGTACAAATCCCTGGATGGCGGGGCGACCTTCAGGGCGATATCCATCCCCGCGCCGAGCGAGGCAGCGGGGGCATCGACGCCGATGCTCGCTCTCAGCCCCGGTTACCGGGAATCGGGACCGGCACGCTCCGTCTTCGCCGCGATTCTGCGGGTCACCGGCCAGAGCGTATCAGCACGCGTGGTGGGTGGCATCTACCGGTCCTCCGACGGCGGGGACACGTGGGTGCAGATCGCCTTTCCCAGCTCGCTTGACGCTGGTGCTACAGCGATTGCCGTCGCCCCGGATGGACGGCTGTTCGCAGGCTACTTCTCACCCCAAGCCGCAGGCCTACTCTGCAGGCCGGACGGCGCCACGTGGCAAGCATCGTGCCCGCCCGGTCCAACGGCGGGTGGCGTTGGACCGGGATCCAATAGCGAAGCTGGCCCCGCACCAAGGTGTGGTCCCAGTCGGTGCAGCAGCGCCCTGCGCGCCGGCGATCGTGGAGCGCACGCCGGTTACGTGATCCCTTCCCTCCCGTCTTCCCGGGGCGTCGCCTCACCGGAAGCGGCAAGACCGCTCAATGGAAGCGACGCGTGGCGAAGTCCGCTGGTGGCAGCGTTCGGCACCAGCGGATCCGCCGCCGCGCTCTTAGCTGCATGGCTAGTCGGGTCAGGGCGCCGTCGCCGGCAGGACCCCTGTCCTGAAAGCTCGACTGCTGATGGCGGGCCGGGAAAAGAGGGGGCTACTCGCCCGTAAGCCCAATGCATGGGCCAAACGGCATGCAATCGGCGCAGGGGCCAGCCGGTGCGGGCAGTTCCTCGTCGGCGACGACGATATGGCATCCTGAGCCGTTCCAAGCAGTTGTGGCTGTCAGCCCCGGTCTGAAAATCCCCAGTTAGCCCGGTTTGAAATTCCCCACCACAGGGGTGTGGGAGGGTCTCCCGGACGCAGCTCACGTTGCAGCAGGAGGGCCCACCGGTGGTCGGCAGGGAACAGTGCTTGGACATCCTCGAGGCCTGGGCGCGAGG
>VBIQ01000012.1 GCA_005880985.1 Chloroflexota bacterium | reverse complement strand
CGGATTCGAACCGAGGACCAACTGTTTACAAAACAGTGGCTCTACCGCTGAGCTACGCCGGCCTCGCCCGGACAGTTTAACCGCCCTCGCCGTGAACTCGGCGGGAATTCGGCGGGAGGGCACCGGGCGACTCCCGGGAGCGCGGCGGGAGGCGCCCGGGAACCTTCGAGGACAGTGGGTCTAAACGGGTCCTGCCTCCGACAGCCGCGGCATCCTGGCCGCGATGGAGGCACCGGCGATGACCTCGGCAGCAGTCATGTCCCCGCGCGACACCGGCTGGGTCGGCGTCCGCGACGCCGTCGAGCTCTTCATCCTCGAACGGCGGGCCGAGCGGCGACAGCCGAAGACCATCAGCGACTACCGGCACCACCTCGGCCAGTTCGTCACCTGGCTCATCGACCAGGACACCGACGGTGGCGGCCCCGATGACGTCAGCAAGGCGCTCCTCCTCGCCTATCGGCTGCACCTGCAGGAGCGGGGGCGTCTGGACGGTCGCAGCGGCCATCTCGACCACCTGAGCCTGGTCGGCTCGCAGCGGGTGCTGCGCACCTTCTTCGGTTGGGCAATGGACGAGGGCTACTCGGTCGACCCACGCATCCTCAAGCTCCGCAAGACGCGCGTCCCGCAGAAGGACGCCACCGTCTACACCATCGACCAGATCCGCGCCCTCCTGGCCGCCACAACCTCCCCCACCGAGCAGCTGGCAATCCGGCTCCTGGCCGGCACCGGCCTTCGCATCTCGGAAGCCGTCGGCGTCTGCCTGCGCGGGCCGGACGGGCTGCCCGACCTCGAGGCCGACAGCCTCGCCCGTGGGTACGCGTCGCTGCGCGTCCGCTGGGACGCCGGCGCCAAGGGCCTCAAGACCCGGCGCACGCCGGTAGCGTTTCCGCTGATGAAGGCGATGCGGCGCTACGAGCTCCGGGACCGGCCACACGTTGCCACGCTGGAGCTGCTGATCAACCGACGCGAGCGACCGTACACCGCGTTCGGGCTCGCCAGCGTCATGGACCGCCTGGAGCGGCAGGTCGGATTCCGCGTCCACGCGCACGCCTTCCGGCACACGTGGGCCACGGTCATGGTGCAGCTGGGCTGGTCGCTCGAACATCTCCGGGCCTTCATCGGGCACGTCGACTACGCGACGCTCCACCGGTACGTGCGTCTGGCCACTGAGCGCGACCTGGGGCCTCTGCGGGACTGGAGAGAGCTCATCCCTGCGCCGCCGGCGCGGGTCGACTGAGCCATCGCCAGGCCGTCATGAGACGAGCGGCAGCTCCCCCTGAATCGGGTGCTTGGCTCCTAGACGCTCGTGGCTGCCCGTGCCTCGACCGGCGGCGGCCTCGGCGATGACAATCACCTCGGCGAGGGGACGGCCCAGCACCCGGGCCACCTGGCCGATGGTGCCCAGCGTCGGCCGGCGCCGGCCGTTGAGCATGTCGCGCACGGTCTTGGGATCGAGCCCAGCCGCCGCGGCCAGCTGTTCGCGCGTCAGTCCTCGGACGATCCGCTCCCGCTCAATCACGTCGGTCGCTGCCCTCCAGGTCATCCGGCGAGAACGGACGACCAGATCGCTCCCAGGCCGCTCGTGGTACCCGGGAGAGGCGATGCGCGATCGGTGGGTCACCGGACACCCGCCGACAAGGTGCGGTCTAGGTAGGCGTCATGCCGATAGCGACGACGTCGAGCCGGATCGCCGGAGCCGGAGCGAGAGAGGAAGGTGCCGGGCACGGGTGGCACGGTGCAGCGTGCCGTGAACACCGGATGAACACAGGGTTGAACAGGCCCGGATTGGACCTTGAACAGATCTTGAACACGGCATGAACAGGCCTGGCTCGGGGACGGCTGTGTAAGTCCGGTAGATAGTTGACAGAGCAGGTCCGGGTGATCTTTGACGCCACCCGGCGCGTCCGCCACATGTTTGACACAGCCGTCCCCGATCGGCTCGGCTCGCCCGGATTGACCGAGCGCCGCCGGGAGGGTCGGGATCCGTGCTTGTGGAGATGGACGTCGTGGAGCAGCGCTACCGGGTCGTGCTCGAGGTTCTGGAGGACGGGCTGCCGGTGGTCGAGGTAGCAGCGAGACATGGAGTGAGCCGCCAAACCGTTCACAACTGGCTGCGGCGGTACCGAGGCGGAGGGATGAGCCGTCTCGTCGATCACTCGCGCCGGCCCGCTGGCTGCCCGCACCGGATGCCGCCGGCGGTCGAGGAGCTGATCTGCGAGCTGCGCCGGAAGAACCCCCTCTGGGGGCCGTGGCGCCTCGTGCATGAGCTGCAGCGGCGCGCAGTCGAGCCGGTCCCGGGGAGAACCAGCGTGTACCGGGCGCTCGAGCGCAACCGGCTGATCGAGCCGGCAGCTCGCCGGCGCCGCCGCGCCGTGTACCGGCGGTGGGAGCGGGCCCGGCCGATGGAGCTCTGGCAGATGGACGTGGTCAGCTTCCAACTCGCCGACCGGGCCTCGCTGTCGCTGCTCACGGGCGTCGACGACCACTCCCGCTACTGCGTCTGCGCTGCCGTCCTGCGACGCGCCGACTCCCGGTCGGTGTGCGCGGCGTTCTCCGCCGCCCTCGGTCGCTACGGCGTGCCCGACCAGCTGCTGACCGATAACGGGATGGTCTTCACCGGCCGCTTCACTGGTGGGCTCCACCCCACCCTGGTGCTGTTTGAGCGGATCTGTCAGCAGCAGGGGATCCGTCACCTGTTGACCAAGCCACGGTCGCCCACCACAACGGGGAAGATCGAACGATTCCACCGCACCCTGAGGACCGAGCTGTTCGCGACTCAGCGGTTCAGCACCGTGGAGGAGGCGCAGGCAGCGATCGACGCGTACGTCGAGCACTACAACAACGAGCGACCTCACCAAGCGCTCGGCATGCTGACCCCTGCGCGGCGGTTTGCGTACGACGAAGCCGCCCGCCTGGTCGAACCGCCGCTCAGCGATGAGGAGATCCAAGTCCTGGTGCCGCAGCCTTCGACGACGGCCAGGGCGACGGCGCTCGAGCCGCTCAGCAACGCGTCACTGATGCAACGGAAGGTCCACAGGCAGGGGACAGTCGGGTTCGGGGGCGCCGTCTACAGCATCGGCCGGCGGTTCGCCGGCCACCTGGTCACCGTCGCCGTCGACAACGGTCTCGTTCGCTTTGTCGTGGACAACGAGGTTGTCCGCACCCACCGGGTCGCGGCGGGCGGGGGCTACGTCCGCGGCGACACCAAGCGGGAGGCGCTGTATCGCAGGAACTCACACAGGAATGTAGAGGTTGAACAGACGAGTGTCAACGATGTGGTGGACCTGGTTCGTCAAGCGTGAGGTGGACTTGCACAGGCTCGGGGACGGCTACGAACTCGCGAGTCGCGACTCCGGGGTTCCGGCACGTCCTTGACAACCGGGCGTCGCGGTCCGGGTCACCCTGGACATTCGCGGGCAGCACGCCCGCTGCTTGGCCCGGTTCGCCTGGTCCACGGTGCCCTCTGGCCGCGTGGACCAGGGAGCGGTGCAGGGCGAGCCGCGGACACCAGCCGCGCGCCGTGGGCAGCCCCGTGGGGCCCACCGCGTCGACCATCGGCGCGATGGCGCGCCCGATCCGCGACCTGTGCTTCTCCCCTTTCCTCTACAACCGGCTCTCTTCGTCACCCGCTTTTGGTCCTTCCTCTCCGCACAACCGCCCGTCCTCATCCTCCCTTCTCATCGGTGCGGACCCGCCCGTTCATCCCCTCGTTGCCTCGCCCCTCAACCCCATACACACAGTTTCACATCCCATGTGGGAGTAGGTTTGAAGTGTCGCTGTGATCGAGGACCGCCACCCCATCCACGTCTCGCCTGAGGCGCTCCAGCGCATCGCCGCCCTACGCCTCTCCGGTCTGCCGCTGGCGACATTCCTCAGCCTGCTCGCCAACCTCGACTCGACTGGCCGAGCACAGATCACGCAGCCGGAGCTCCGCCGGCTCCTATCCACAGGCGCCGGCAAAGTCTGGGAGTCACTCCAGGTGTTGGTCGCCGCAGGGGTCGTCGATCCGCCAGAAGCCAGGCGCGGCTGCGGCCGACGCTCTCCGTATCGGATCCCGACCGACGTTGCCGTCGCCCCGACCATCGCGCCCCGGCAGCCGCGGCGCCGGCGCCTGGATGCGGCTACCAGCCTCCGCTCGAGCCCGGGAAACATCCGGGTCGCCACTTACTCCCCCACCGGAGGTGGAACTGTCTGTTAGCAGGAGGGAGCCAGGCGGCGGGGATTGATCAGGCCGCTCGCGCCACCTAACGCCCAAGAAGCTGCGGTGGTGCAGGGATCTCGTCACTCAGCCATTCGCCCGTGACGTAGTCGAGGAAGACAGCTGCGCTCGTCGCAGGTGGTGAGCACGTGGGCCGAGGGCCCTGGCTGCCGATCTGCGGCCCACCGCCACATGTCCCGAGATCGAAGGTACCCGCGAGGGCAACTGCCCAGACGTAGCGGTCGCCACCCGGACGGCGGCCGTGGAACCAGAAGTCGCGCTGGCGTCCAGAGACGGTGCGGACGGGCGTGCCAGTGCCGAAGGTGGAAGCAACTCGCAGGGCCGCCCGGCGAGTTGCTTCCTGGGCGCTGATGCCATGCGGCGGAATCGTGGCCGGTGCGCGTACCACCGCTTGCGGCGCGGACGCCCCGGCGACGTGCGTCCAGCCGCCACCCGCCGTCGTCCACGTCCAGGTATCGCCTTGTAGGCCACCGGGGGTCCCACCGACGCCGCCGAAGAGCACGAGCCGCCCGCTGCGCTCGTCCAGTGCCATCGCTGCATCGCTGCGAGCGGGCGGTGTCGCACCATCGTTGCGCGGCTGCCACGCGGCGCCGTCCCAGGCCCAGATATGCATCGCCACATCCAGGTAGAGGACCGTCCGGGTCCGGGAGTCGGCCACCAGCAGCGGGGTGACCGGAGGAGGATCCGGAGCGTTGTGTTGCGCGGAGAGCTGCCAGTCGTCGCCGGCCCATGTCCAGGTCGCCGTGGGATTAGGCACACCGGCGTCGCCGTACCACACGCGTTCGACAAGGACTGGACGGCCCGACACCGGATCGCTGGCCATGGCCGTGCTCTGACTCAGCGGCCCACCACCTCCGGCAATGAGCGGTCGATCCGAGGCCTGTCCGGGCGCCTCGTCCAGACCGGCTCCGTCACCGAGGGGGCGATGCGCCGCCGCCTGGCGCGCCCATGTCCTCCCATCCCAGGTCCAGGTGTACGTCGTTTCATTGTTCTCGCCACCGCAGTAGCAGGACTGGGTGACGAGCACGACTCGCCCGCTCACCGAGTCGGCTGCCATGTGTGGGGTTTTCGCAGCGTACGGCTTGGTGGGGGCATGCAGCTCGTGCCAGTCGCTTCCATCCCACGTCCACGTGTCGTTGAGATTCCGCGGCCCGCTCTGGCCGTCGTCGACATCCCCGCCGAAGAGAAGTAGTTGGTTCGATGAGGGATCGTAGGTGAGCGCCGCGTGTTCGCGAGCTGATGGTTGATGCGCCGGCGTCAGAAGTGACCACCGTGCGCCGTCCCACGCCCAGGTATCGTCACGGGTGACGGCGTCGGCTCCTCCGAACAGGATCAATTGATGCGTCGCTGGGTCGTAGGCCATCGCGCTGCCGGATCGCGGCGAGGGGGCCTCCGGCGGCGAGCTTGTGGAGGCTCCTGGGCCACGGCCACACCCCGCAAGCAACAGGAGGATCACCGCAGTGAAGCTAGCCAGGCGGATCGGCGGTCGCCTGGACCGCGGGCGGGCCACCCGTGGATGCGGACGCTGCGTCACCTCGTTTCTCCTACGCCTGACTAGGCTGGCTGGTTCCAACCCACGCTACCGGCATTCTGAAGCCACCAGCCGCGAAGGCTGCAGTCCTGAGCCTTTCTCGTTGCTCCCGCCCCGCCATCTGCCTGAACCACCAGGCCAAGCCCGGCTGTAACGGTCAGCTTGGTTCTGCGTAGTTAAGCTGAGGCCATGTACGACTCTGACGCGGAAGGCACTCAGCCGTCGCCTCCCGCGTCACTCGAGGCAGGCCTCACCTTCGAAGATGTATACGCCAGCCTCGCGGATGCGGTCTATCGTTACTGCCGGTCGCAGCTCCGGGATCCGGACTTGGCCGAGGAAGCAGCGGCCGAGGCACTCGCACACGCCTGCCAGGCATTCCCCCGCAATAGGCCCGAGCCCAGCTGGGTGCGCGCGTGGCTCTTCCGCATCGCTCACAACGCCGTCGCCGACCAAGCTCGACGCGCCGCGCGGCGGCGCGCGCTGATGGGGCGGCTGCTCATGCGCCCCACCCCCGGCATAGACGTGGAGAGCGCAGTAGACGTGCGAGACGATTTGCGCACAACTCTTTCCGCAATGGCTAGGTTACCGGAGCGCGACCGCGCCATCGTCGCGATGCGGGCTACTGCCGGACTCGGCTACGGGGAGATCGCGGAGATCTTAGGCATGACAGAGGAAGCCGCTCGCGTGGCTGGCCACCGTGCCATCAAGCGCCTGCGCACCGCAGTGCAAGGACATGACTGACCTCCACGACGATCTGAACGACGACGAACGCTGGCTACGCACGCGTCTTGAGGCCATTCACACGCCCGCAACCCTCAGCCGCCGGTACCAGGCTATCCTCGAGCGGGGTAGATCATTGTCGCCACGTCGCTGGTCGGTGGCTCGTTCGCTGGCCGGCGCGGCGGTGCTCGCTGTGCTCATCGGGGCTGCGGGCGCAGCTGTGGGCATCCGCTTGCGGGGGCATTCCCCAGCACCAGCGCTCTCCGCTGTTGCTGGACCCGTGGGAACGCCGTCGGCCCGGGTCGACGCGGCCATGGCGTACGACCCGGCCAATGGCACCACGGTGTTGTTCGGCGGCTCGGGGTCAGCCGGTGTCACCGGCGACACCTGGGTATGGGACGGCGAGCACTGGCACGAGCAAGCGACTGCCGCCGAGCCGGCGCCACGGGCCGGTGCCAGCATGGCCTACGACCCGCAAAGTCGCCGCCTCATCCTCTTCGGGGGGGTCGCGTTGAGCCCGCTTCCTCCGGGCAGCTGCCCGCCCCCAATGCTCCCGCTCGATCGTCCATACCTCAACTGCCAAGAACTTCACCTCACTGACACATGGGCCTGGGACGGCGGGCGTTGGCTGGCGGAGAAGCCGCAGCATCATCCGTTGAACCCTGTCTCGGCGACTGTGATGGTCACGGACCAAGTTCGTGGGGCGGTGGTCCTTTTGGAATACGGACGGTCTTCTCCGCCCACGTCCCCGCCCGCAGCTGTCCAGCTCTACGAGTGGCGTGGTGGTGACTGGACTGCACTCGACTCGACTGGTCCGAGCCCGGTACTGGAACAATGGTCCAGCCTCGCCTTCGATCGTTCATCCGGGAATCTCATCTTCTTTGCCGCGCAGGGGACTTGCAGCCCCGCGGACTTCTGCGCTGCTCCTGTGCCCATAACGAACGGCCGTCAGCAGACATCAGCGCTGAAGGACAGCTCCTGGAGCTCGAAAGCAGACGGACCCGCGCTGGTCATGCGAGGCCGCTTAGTGGAGGACGGTGGACGCACGATCCTCCTGCTTGGAGAGACCACGACCAGCGATCAACCATCGATGTGGAGCTGGTCGCAGGATCGCTGGGCCCCGGTATCGGCCGCCGCGATGCCCCCCGCCGGGCCGACCGCTGCCCTCGCCTATGACAGCGCTCGCGATCGGGTGATCGCGTTCGGGGGCACGGCTCCGCTCAAACCATTGCATTGCCTGACCGAGGCGTGCAGTCCGCACCCGATAAATGAGACGTGGGAGTGGGATGGCTCCCATTGGGAGCTCGTGAGCCCGGGCGTTCAGCCCACCCCTCTTCCAACGCCGACGCCTGCGCCGACAGCGGAACTCACGCCACCTCCCTTTCCCAGTGTCGATTGGTCATCACAGAACTATCCAGTCAATTGTGGTGGTAAGTCGACTGGGTCAGTCGCTGCTTATGCCAATCCAGAACCAGGGGCAAATCTCGCTGTCGTACTCGCCACCTGCAGAGCCGGCGCTGGGAGTCCTCCGGTTACCGTGCTTGTCTACGACGACTCCGGACCTGGCGGGAGCCCCCACCTTAGGCAGACGCTGCTGAGCGGGGAGGATAATTGGCTACCCGCGCCAAACGGAACTACAGTAAGTGGGATGGACCTTTCTATAACGGTATACGGCTACTCCAGCGAGGCCGTTCCGCGCTGCTGCCCCGACCTACACACCACGCTTACCTGGAAGTGGTCCGGACAGAAATACGTCGCTACGAAAACAGAGCCTCCTCACCTCAACTACCAGTTTCCCTCGCCGTCGGCGTAGACAACACCCCGGAACTGGGCCCTTGCCCTCGGCGGGAAGATAGCCAAAGCTCCCGGGTCTGCACGAGATCCCTCTATCGGTCTACCCACGGTCAGGGGCAGCGAGGCTCCGGCTCTAGGCAAGGACGCTCCGGCGTGACTCGATGTGTAGGAAACACGTTGGCTAACTATGGCGTCAGCCGGGACCCGGAGCTCCAGCGCGGAGTCAGGAGGCTTGCGCTCTCGATGGCCTTGGTGCCTGAATAGCAGCCAAGTTCGGCGAGATCCCGCCGAGCCCTTACAAGCCGGGGGTCGAGCCCGCCCATCTCGACCACCACACCCGGCACCGCCCGGCGCCGTGGCCGTAACCGCAGCGAGTGCGACAGCGTTACGCTGTTCTGCAACAGTTCGGGAGTTCCGGCTAATGACGGCGCGGTCGACGATAGGAGCCGCGGTCATCCTGCTCGGGTGGGCGCTAGCGGGATGCACCGGGGGCTCCCCGACCGCGGTTCGGAGCGTTCACCCATCGAACGCGACGGAGAGCCCGAAAGGCATATCCCAGCCGTCCCCTTCCCCAGTAGCCACGCCTTACGTTCCAGCTCCGCCCGTCCTGCCCATCGGCCCCGTGCCGCAAGGGTTTTCGCCCGCCTCAGTGACGTTCGTGTCGCCGCAGGTAGGCTGGGTGCTGGGGACGGCGCCGTGCGGGGCCACCTCATGCATCTCCTTGCTACGAACCCGGGACGTAGGCCGCACCTGGGTCAGCATCCCACCTCCACCGACGCAGTTCTACACGGGGAGGCCGGCCGGGGTCCGCATGGTTCGCTTCGCCGACGTCAACGACGGGTGGGTCTTCGATCCGGAGCTCTGGGCGACTCACGACGGCGGCGCGCATTGGCAGCGTCCAACGCTGCCCGGCGCGGCCTCGCCACCGTTCGTGGTGGCCCTCGAGGCTGCGGCGGGAGTAGTGCACGCTGTCCTCTTCGATGCGTCGGCGAAGGTTCGGATCGAGAGCAGCCCCGTCGGCGCAGATTCCTGGGACCTGTCACCGGTCACTATTCCGGTCGGCGCAGGACCGGTCCCTTCCGCGCAGCTCGTTCTCCAGGGCAGTACCGGCTGGCTAACGGAGGTAGACCGCACGGTGATCGGGGGCGCTCGGCTCGCCCACGGTCACTGGCTCACCTGGCAACCTCCGTGCGCCTCGGCAGGCGGCAGTGCGGTGCTCGCCGCCTCGACCCCTACCAGCCTCGTCGCCGTGTGTCACGAGGGCACCTGGACGAGCGGGCCGGAGACCGTGCATGCGTACTTCTCAAGCAACGGCGGAGCCAGCTTCCGCCGCGCGGCACGAGAGCTCCCGCAGGCGTTCGGTGGTGTCGTGGGAAGCCCGCGACCAGGCGCCGTCATCGCTGGCGGGTACGCCGACGACGGGACGGACGGACTCCTCGCCACGTATGATGGCGGTACGAGCTGGACCACCGTATACCGCGGCGCCCCCGCCAACGGCACCACGGAGGCTGAGCTGGGCTTCACGAGTGCTGCTCAGGGCGTCGTCATCGAGACGCATACCGGGGTTGGAACGCTACTCATGACGTTCGATGGCGGACATCAGTGGCAGCCGGTGCGCTTTCAACCGACATGAATATTGCGTTCGTATCGTCACCGGGGCACCGCCATGTCTGGCTCAATGATCTAGGCGGTAACGGCCTAGCCTTGTCCGCGTTAGGGAGCGTCGGGCACGACGCCTGTATCCTCGAGCGAGGGGGATGACGAGCACCAAGTGGGAGGCGCTTGGCCTGCTGCCATTGCTACTGGTGGCCTGCGGCGGTGGCGTCACAGTTGAGCGTACACGGGGAACCTCCGGCGCTACCTCGATCCCCATAGCGATTGCAGCGCGGTCACCAGTCGCGACTGGTAACTCTTTCGGATGTCGAGTGCCCAACCAGCTTCGGTGTCCGCAGCACGCCAAGCAAGCCGTCGTGCACGGGTACCCGGGCCAGCCAGGATGACGCCTCCGCCTCGTCTCTGCCTTTTCGTACTGATTGTCGTTGCAATGACGGCCTGTGGCGGCACCCGGAGTGGGGTTGGCTCGAATGCGATGCAAACTGCCGGTAGTCTAAGCCGCAGCCGGGCTACGCTTTCACCATCACCTCTTGCAACCCTGAGTCCAAGCCCGACCGCGCCTCAATCGGGACAATGGACGGCATATACCAACGCTCAGTATGGGTATGCATTCACGTACCCATCCACCTGGTATGCGATTCTGAATAGGAGTGGCCTCCCCAACCATGCGTACTTCTCCACCGACAACGTCGACACGCCTGTTCTAATGAGTGCTCATGGCATCTGGCTAACGATCAGTCCGGAACCAGGACGCGCGTCTGACTGCGCCACGGCAAACACTCGGGGAGGCCAGGTGGTGGCGCACCACTCGGGTCAGGAAGGTGGAGATGCGGTGACCGTCTACGTGGAGGATGCGGACGGCGGCGGCAAGGTGATCGCGAATGGCTTACACCATGCCACATGCTACGAGCTGCAGTTCTTGACCCTCAGCACGAGCACTCGTGACACGAACCTTAGCTTGATGGACCAGATCATTGCCAACGTGCGCTATTTGTGAAGCGTTGGCCCTCTCGCTCTCGCGCCAACCGACCGGGCCCCCTCAGATGTTAAGCAGGCCTATGCGCGCGCCCCTCTTAGCGCTTGCTGGAACACTTGCCCTGTCGGCGTGCGGGTCCGCGCATCAGGCTACGACCGGCAGCTTCCATGCGACCCCAGGCATCGGCAGCGCCGACACGACCACGCTCACGCCCTCCTCCTTGTCCACGTCCAACCCCGCGTCGACATTCGCACCAACCCACTTTGCAACCCGCTGCTCGGCATCGCACCTTAAGCTCGGTTGGGGCGGTCGAATCAGCGAGCCGACGGGACAGCATACCCTGTCGCTCACGCTGACCAACGCCTCCTCAGCCCAGGGCTGCTACATGTTCGGATATCCTGAGATCATGCTCACGGACAGCAGGGGACGCGCTCTACCGCTTCGCTACTCGCGAACAGGCGATCAGGTCGTGACATCATCGGTCCCTTCCCAGGTCGACGTTGCGCCACGAAGCACGGCGTATGTGACTCTGAACAAGTATCGCTGTGATGCTGGCGAACTGATGAATGCGACGATGGTTCGGGTAGTTCCGCCCGATGACTACTCTTCGCTGCAACTCTCGATCACTGGCAACGTCCCCATGGACTACTGTGGTCCAGGCGATCCGGGATCAACAGTCCACCTGTCCCCTGTCGAGCCCAGCTACGTGGCGACCATCTCGCAGCCCTGATTTGCGATGGCGACGATGAACGCGAAGTGGAAGGTGGTTGGGCTGCTGACATTGCTGATCATGGCCTGCGGCGGCGGTCCGACAGGTGACCGCACAGCAGCAACCCACAGCTCCACATCGATCTCCACGGCGACGGCGGCGTCGCCACCAGTCGCGACGGCAACCCTCTCGGATGTCGAGTGCCCAACCAGCTTCGGCGTCCCCAGCACGCCAAGCAAACCGCCGTCCCAAGTCGCCGCAAAGGTTCCCTCATCGTTGGCTGGCCAGCTTGCCGCTTACGCCGACCGGGCGGGTATCTTCACCGTCGTCGGACCGAAAGGTTGGCACTGTGCTGCGTCGTACGGAGCAAATGGCGCCGGAGGACTGAGCGTCGTGCCCCCGGGAACGGCGACCCCGACGTTCGGCGAGATGCCTCAGCCCTACATCGCCGACGGGCGGCAGGCCATAACCGCCTACGAGAGCAGTGCCTGTCGCGGGTGCCTGTACCAACTGATCTGCCCGCTGCTCATCGACCAAGCGGACGCAGCCACCCAGGGCCCCTGCCCCCACGCGCGGCCTCGCCAGGAGCAGGTCAGCTACCCGTCCGCCAACACCGCCGCCTTCGAGGACCCGCCCGGTGTCGCTGGGGATGGAGCGCCTTCCGGTGGCGCATATCCAGCGAATGGTCTGATCAGTCATCACCCACCCTCGTCGTCGCCCGGAGCGGAGACGGGCTTGGAAGAGACCTGCACCCTGCCAGCCGACGATCATGAGTTGTGCGCCGCCGTACTCTACGACTTCGCGCAGCGGTATGCGTGAGCTGTCCGTCAGCCGTGTTCCAGCCTTTGCGAAACTCCGATAGCCGACCAATCTGCCGTTCCGAGGCCGGCCCGCCAGTCCTGTCGCCGCCATAGCCTCGTGCCGGGTACTCATGTGGCACTGGATGCCATGAGGCGCGACGCGGTGCTCTCTGGCCTTGCGCTTGGAACTCTGCTTTGCGGTGCCCGCGGGACCGCGACCACCCAGGCCTTGCGGAGGGGTGGCGACCTCACTCCGAGCCGCCGCATTGTCGGCGCTGTCCGAGAGCACTTGAACGAAGATCCCTGAAGTACACTTGGCAAGCCGTGGCACGCATCGTTTTGGCTGCAACAGCGCTCGCATGGCTCGTAACTGCGTGTGGCAGCGGTTTGAGCGAACAGCAGGCGGTGGCGGCCGCGCACAAGCAGGCCCAGCCTATGTCGAGCACCCCGGTCGCCTTGATTTCCGCGGCGTCGGGGCACTTCAGCGAGTTAGGGCCTCGCAGCGAGTTGGGCCGTCACGCCGGGACGGCCGTCCCCGATCCAAACCGCGCCGTGTGGGCGGTCATCTTTCGCGGCACCTTCCAAGGCTCATGCGGCCCTGGGCTAATGTCGCCGCCCCCGCAAGTGTCGCCCGTACAGCATCCTTGTCCGCCGCCGAACACAACTGTTCGCGTCGTGCTCGATTACTCCTCTGGTGCGTTTATCACAGCAACGACGCCGGCAGACGCCCCCTGAGGCGTACGCCCGCAGAAGGCATGGTAGGCAGGTCCTGCGTGGCAACAATTGTGAGGCGTGAGTGGCGCATGCTGGCCTGTGTGGCGGTCGCCTTCCCTGCTCTGGCACACCCGGCGCCGACCACGTGTTGACCTACGTGGACTCCCATTCGTCGGGACTGATTCCCCACGAGAACTCAGCCCGCTCGATGGCCCCTCGCACGGATTCACGCCAGTAATTCCAACGCGATCCATCGCGTCCGGTCCAGTAGAGCATCGCGCCCTGGTCGTCGCCTTCGATCACGAAGTCAACAACCACCTCGGACACGGGCTTCGGCAGCGGTGCTGCCGTGCCGTCCGGAAGCCAGCCGGCGTGTTTCTTGCCGACCAGCGCCATCCGGCGGGCATGGATGTCTAGGCGGGTCGGGGCCAACCTGCCAGCGTACTCAGCGCGCCTGGCGCGTGGCGGCTCGCTCAAGGGTGATTGACGCACCCTGGCCTGGTTGACGGTTGCATAGCCGGACTCGTCGCCGTGCACTGAGCCCTGCAAGGTGACATCCTTCTCCTCGACATGGGCGACCTCTTCGATTTCCCACACCTCGGGTCACCCTCGCCGCGCGCGACCTCACCGAGAAGCTGGCGGGCGCAACGAATGCGCGCGTTTGAGGGCCCCGCCCATGCTCGACGCGGTGATGGCCTACTTCCAGGGGGCCTGCAGACGCTCCGGCAGGCGCGGACGGCCGATCGGAGGGCGCCCAGCACGTCATGAAGCCAAGGCGGAAGGAGGTCACCGTAGCAGTTGGTCTGGCTCTCGTCGCGGCAATCGGCCTCGCCGCTGCCCGAACGATGCATGGCCGTTCAACGCCTCAGCTTGTGGGGAGCGCGGCCAGTGCGCCCTCACCCTCGATGTCTCCCGACGCATCACCGACCGCGACTGCGTTGTCGTCCGCCACCCCCAGTGCAAGCGCTACCGTCACCGTGATCGCGAGTCAGTGTTCGCTCGGCAGCCTCACCTACGCCGCCACCACGGACCGCAGAACTTACCGGCCTGGCGAGGTCGTCAAGGTGACGGTGAATGTGACGAACCGGTCCGCGATGACATGCTGGGTGTCGACTCGCTACCCCCCTTCCTCCTCCCCGACCGGGGCCGAATGCCGGCTGAGTGTCATGATCCATGGATATTTCAACGACACTACCCCGGCATACAATGCATTGCTGGGTCCCTTCTTCCCGAACTGTTCAAACCCGCGCCTCGTTGTGCCAGCGTCGCAGAGCAGCGTAGTCACGGTCCTGGCACCCTTTGGGGTGAGCGGGCGAGAGGATTACCCGCGCGTCTACCTACACGAGGGGACGTGGGAGGTGATCGCGGCTTGGAATGGTGTCATGGCGGTCGGTTCACGGTCGCCTTCAACGACGATCGAGTGTGACCCCAGGGTGTGCAAGGGCTCGCCGTCCCCGAGCCCATCACCGGCCACCACCTTTCCGACGGTCTCACCCGCAACGTCTACGACTGCATCCAGCACGCCGACAGTCGCCATGGCCACTGCACGCTGATCTCATCTCGCGGATATGTCTCTGAGAGACCGCACGAGCGAGTGAAGCTCATCTTGGAATGGCGCTACAGCCTTGTGACGCGGTGGAACGATCGGCCGGGTGCGCCCGACCCATGATGAGGCGCTCGTCCTGTCGGAATGGCTCGATCGTCTCGCGAAGGCAGGGCTTCGCCCCTTAGTTGAAGAAGGCGGGGAGGTCGTTGCCATCTGGGCGCTCGTTTGGTCGGCTCGAGGAGTCGATGTCGCCTTCTTGGCGGCGGCGCCAGCGGCGGAAGTGGTCTGAAGGGTGGCTCAAGGGTGCTTCACGCACCCTGGCCTGAGGGGCGGTCCCGTACCGGGAGCGGCGCAGCTTGAGGACACATGTCCACTCGAGCGCGACGGAGGTTCGCAGTGCCCCGGGTCAGTTCGGACCCGTTATGAACCGCCTCACTGCCTCTCCGAGCCACCGCCCTACAGATCCCCGCACCCATGGTGCGAATCTCCACAACAAGAGACTCACAATGAACCACGTCCCGGCCCCGGAAGCTGCCCCAGGCCAAACATCCGCGACTGGTTTGTGGGCCGCATAGTGGCCTGCGAGCATGAACGAGCCGCCACAGAGACACGCGAGGCCCAGGGCACGTCCCGCTTCCCGTATCCAGTGACTTCCGCCTCGATTCTCAGACCGAGCCGAAGTCCGCGGACGACCCTCCATACACCTAGGAGACAGTTGGCAAGGACCAATCTTGCGGATGGACGCCGTGTCCATATCACTGACTTGGCACGACCCATGAACCCTTGAGGCCCAGCGGCGGCGCCTGCCGGGCAATGAGGAGCGTAAGTCGCCAGACGTCCGGCGTCGAGTCCATGGCTTGCGCGTGTTCTCGGCGCCGTGGCTCAATAAGGGTTGAATTCGGTGAGCACCTCCGGGCTTAAGGAAGGGAATGGATGTCCGGCACTCTCATTCGGTACATGTCTTGGAGACTGCTGCAAGGGTGCTTGGCGATGGCGTTGATCGGTGGAGTAGCAGCTGCACTCGGCCACCGGCTCGACCCAGGCGTCTACGTCGGCAGCGCCATCGGGTGGCTGCTCGTCAGTGCCCTTCAGTACCGCAGGCCCGGTGAGACAACACCACACTCCAGACGTGGACCCTTTGACCCAGACAGTCAAGACTAGGTGCAGTTTCTGTTGGCTACGCCGACTGAGTACGTTGGCTATCAGAATGGACCTGACCTAGATCCGTTGGGTCGTGAGAGCGAGCGTTGTCGCGCTTGGCGCGGCGGTAGCTCTAACGGTCGGCCATCTCATCCCATTCGCGGTGTCTGCATGGGTGGTCTTCGTGATTGGAGTGCTTCTTCTGATCATGAGAGCGCGGCACCGGGCCACGTAACGGGTATGAAGACAGGTTCGGCATGCGGTTTGAAGTGACCGCAGTCGAAATGACCTAGACGAACATGGTGCACGCACGCGAGCAAGGACAGTGGGCTTGCGCACGCGGAGACTCGATGCGGTACGATGAAGGTGAATTCGGCAGGCCCTTCTCGCTGTTTACAAAACAGTGGCTCTACCGCTGAGCTACGCCGGCCTCGCCCGGAGAGCATACCCCGTCTCCGTCGCGAACTCGGCGGGAATTCGGTGCCATGACTGCGGAGCTCAGGTCTGAAGGAGCCGCTGCACCAGGTTCTGTCCCGCCATCACCACCGCGATGGCTGACGCGGCCAGCACGCTCCACAGAGCTGCGCGCTCGAGGTGCCGTTGGTGGCGCCCGCCCGCGCTCGCCATGGCCGGGATGATCCGACCCAGGAGCAGCCCGCAGGCGAGGGCCGATGCGTGCACGACGTTGTTGAGATTCGGCACGACCAGTCCCGCGAGCACGAACAGAGCGATCGCCGCCGCGGCCCGCACCTGGACCTGTCGCCGCGTCTTGGGCAGCGCCTTGGTGCCCTCGGCTCTGCCGTACGCGAGCAGCAGGCCGATCAGCCCGCAGACGCCGGCAGAGGCGCCCTGGCTGTAGCCCGGTACCGCGGCCAGCCCAAGCGCAGTCCATGCGATCCAGGCGATGCCTCCCGCGACCGTGGCCCCCGACAGGGTCGCCAGGAAGGCGAGCCGGCCATACAGCTGCTCGACCCATCGGCCTACCAGCAGCAGCCCCACGGCGTTGACCCCCAGGGGAAGCACGCTCGCCTTGTCGTGAACCAGCGCGCTGGTGACGTACCGCCACCACTGATCCGGGCTGCCACGACCAACCACGGTCGCATTGGGAAGCGCCCCGAAGGCCAGGTACCCGATGGGACGGCCAGCGTGAACCTGCCCGATCAAGACGCGCTCCAGCGACCAGACGGCGACCATGAACGCGATCAGGGATAGCGGTGCGATTCGCCCCTTGACCCACAGACCCAGCCCGGCAGCCAGCCGTGGCAGAGCCCGGGGTGCGCCAAGGGACGGGGCGAGAAGACCCGAACTGCGCACGACACCGAGATGGGGCGAAGCCGTGACCCCAGTCGGGTGGTCGAGATACGCGGCCTCACTCTCCAACCGGACACCCTCTCGATGGCTGCCTCCGTGGGTGCGGCCTGCTCCGACGCCCGTGAGAGGGACGCGGACGACGGATGGGCTGTCCAGGGAGGCGTGGGCTTTCTGCGAGGGTACGAGGACGGCCGCGCCCTCGAACGGGACTCGGCGGTCTGTCTCCTCCCTGTGACGGACCCGTCAAGCACCCTGTGACTTCCCCCCGGCGGAGAGGCGCCGTAGGCCTGTGCGGTCAGCTCCCGCGAGCTTGCCGCATGCCGGCTCAATCGGGCGAGCGCAGCAGCCCTCTCTCCAGCGCGCACTGCACCAGCTCTGCCCGGGTGTGCATACCCAGCTTCTGCAGCAGCCTGGCGCGCTGCGCCTCCGCGGTCCGCAGGGACACGCGCATTCGCGCCGCGATCTCCGCGTTGGTGTGCCCCAGGGCGAGCAGCCGCAGGACCTCCTGTTCGCGCACCGTCAACTCGCCGCCGGCGTCGCCACCCTGCCGTTCGGTCCGTCGAGCAAGGGCCGCCCCCAACGAGGGCTCGACGTACTCCTCGCCACGGTGGACTTTGCGGATGGCCTCGACGACGTCGCGAGCGGCGGCGTCCTTGACGCTGTAGCCGTTGGCTCCGGCGGCGAACGCGGCCTCGACCTCGGTGGGCTCGGTCACCATCGTCAGGACGAGAATGGCGGATCGTTCGAAGCGCCGGCGCAAACTGCCGATGATCGCGGCGCCACGGATCTCCTTGAGCACCAGCTCCGAGACGATCACGTCCGGTTCAGCCTCGAGCTCCATGGCCTGGTCGAGCCGAGACGCCTCACCGGTCACTTCGATGTCCGGTTCTCGTTCGAGCAATGCCTGCAGCCCCTCGCGCACGAGGGGACGGCCCTCGAGAAGAACGACCGAGATGCGACCCGACGCTGTGGTCATGGGGAAGCCCTTGGACGTGCGAGTCTGCGCGGATTGTTCTGCTGTCGCCATAACCCGATCAGGTGAAAATCCCTGTCGATCGACGTCTTTTCCGACTCGAGTATCAATCTTTGCGCGACGAGTCGCCAGTGATCGAGAGCAGAGGCCGAGCCAGGACCACGCCCGGCGGCTGACCCGGGGCGCGGAGGTCGTCCACTCGCGGACGAGTCCTCAGTGCAAGCCAACGCGGGCGGGGAGTGTGTGTCGCGGCGGTGACGCGATCGCCGGGAATCGCGAGCCTCTTAACACCTCTATACCAGACACGGTGGACTGCCGAGCGCCGCGCCCATAGGCTCGCATTCCAGTTGGCGGTGCCCCTGAGCCGCCGACATCCCTGCCCAGTAGGAAGGCGAGTCGTGAGAAACCTCCTGAGAACAGCTTCGGTGGCGCTGTCGGTCCTGGTGGCCGTCGCTGTCCTGCCGGTCGTCACCGCTGGGGCGTCGCGCGCGCCGGCCTCGGCGAAGACCCATGTGAAGGTGTGCGCTGATCCAGGGCCTGGCCATGCCCGCTGCTTCGCCCACCGTCGAACCGACGCCGAGGCAACGGGCAACCGGCCCGTGGCCGGACGGATGCCGGTGGCTCAGCCCAACGTGGTGGGCAACAGCGGCGCCTACGACCCTGCCTACCTCCAGTCCGCATACAACCTCACGTCAGCGTCGAGCTCCGCCGGGGCAGGCCAGACCGTTGCCATCGTCGACGCCTACGACGATCCCTGGGCCGCTAGTGATCTGTCGGCCTATCGCAGCTTCTTCGGGCTCAGCCCGACCACCCTGACCAAGGTCAATCAGACCGGCGGCTCCGGCCCGCTCCCGCCCTTCAACAGCGGCTGGGCCCAGGAGATCTCGCTCGACCTCGACATGGTCAGCGCCATCTGCCCCAACTGCAACATCCTCCTGGTCGAGGCGAACTCGGCCTCGTACGGCGACCTCGCCACCGCCGTCAATACCGCGACGCGGCTCGGCGCGAGTGCCATCAGCAACAGCTACGGTGGCAGTGAGTTCAGCTCCGAGACCGGGTTCGACACGTCGGCCTACTGCGCCCACTCCGGCGTTGCGATCACCGTCAGCTCGGGCGACAACGGCTACGGCGTCGAATACCCCGCGTCCTCGCAATGCGTGACCGCGGTGGGAGGAACCAGCCTCAACCAGCTGTCCAACACCGGCTCACGCAACGCCACCGAGACGGCGTGGAGCGGCGCCGGCAGTGGCTGCAGCGCCTACGAGGCGAAGCCGAGCTGGCAGACCGACAGCGCGTGCGTGGACCGGACCGTGGCGGACGTCTCAGCGGTGGCCGACCCCAACACCGGCGTGTGGGTCCGCTACAGCAGCGGCTGGTACGTGTTCGGCGGGACCAGCGTGGCGTCGCCCATCATCGGCTCGGTGTACGCCCTCACCGGCAACACCGCCAGCTCTCCCACCAACCCCTACAACAACGCGGGCTCGCTGTTCGACATCACCTCGGGCAGCAACGGCAGCTGCGGCGGCTCCTACCTCTGCACGGCGGGAGTGAGATATGACGGTCCGACCGGTCTGGGAACTCCGAACGGCGCCGGTGCCTTCACCTCCGCTCCGCTGCCGGCGCTCAGCTTCACCAGCGCGCCACAGACGATGACCGCGGGCGGCAGCCCGATCGCGCTTCAGGTCGCTGCCGCGACCGCTAGCCCCCAAGCCACGCTGGCCACCACGTCCACCTCCGGCAGCTTCTCGGCATCGCAAGCCGGATCATGGACCTCCACCCTCTCGGTGAGCGTCCCGTCGGGTGGGACCACTGTCTACTACCAGGACACCCTGGCCGGCAGCCCAACGCTGACGGCGAGTGCTACCGGATACCGCTCCGCAAGTCAGGTCGAAACGGTCAACGCCGGCGCGCTGGCAACGATCGCCGTGTCGCCGTCGTCGGTGACGGTGCCCCAGGGCAGCGCTCAGACGTTCACCGCCACCGGCCAGGACGCCTACCACAACGCGGTCTCCATCAACCCGAGCTGGACGGTGGATGCCAACACTCCGGGCTCGGTGCCGTCCGGCGCGACCGGATCGAACGTCGTCTTCACCGCCAGTTCGACGGCCACCGGTCCGGGCAGCGTGCTTGCCACGGCGACCGGAATCAGCGGCAGCGCAACCGTCCAGGTGGTGGCCCAGAGCTTCAGCATCGCCGTCTCGCCACAGTCGAGAACGGTGCGGCACGGATACTCGACCACCTATACGGTGAGCATCACCCGCACCGGCGGCTTCACCGGAGCGGTGACGCTCAGCGCCAGCTGCCCGGGCCGGTATACCTCGCCGTACGTCTCCTGCACGTTCAGCCAGGATCCGGCCACCGGCGGGACGGTCACCCTCACCGTGAGGACGTACTCGAACTCGACCAGGGCGACCACCACCTTCGCCGTCACGGGCACCAGCAGCGGTCTCCCCACCTCGACCACGTCGTTCACCCTGACGGTCAACTAGCTCAGCCGCCGCGTCGAAGCCGCTCCAGCCGGGCCCGGGCCTTGGCGTCGATGCGGTTCTCCATGCGACCGCGAAAGCGGTCAGCCTCGGAGAGCCGTCGGGCGGCGGTGCTGACCTCGACCACCGCAGCGTCGACATCGGCTTCGAGGTCGGCGGCGCTGATCGTCCCCACCCCCATCGCACCCACCATGTCGCGTTGCAGCCGGTCCGCGGTGGCCACCAGCACGGACGCGGCCTCGCCGCGACGCGCGGCCTCGGCGCAGAGACGCTCGATGCAGTGGTCGGCGGACTCGCCGGCACCACCGCTGAAGATCACGGTGATGCCGTCGACCACCTCGGCCGGCTGGGTCGCCGGGCTGCGGCGGCGCCCGTCGAAGACCACGGTGATGTCGAAGTTGCGAACCGCGGCATAGGCGGAGAGCCGGCTGATCAGCCCGCCGCGGGCCTCCTCCAACCCACCCTGGCGGAGCACCGCCCTGAGCGAGGGCCAGGCGTGGATGGTGTTGTAGCCGTCGACGATCAACTGGCGCATGCCCTCATCGTGCCGCGAAGCCTCGCTGGCGTGCGGTCTCATAGAGGAGCAGGCCGCCGGCGACGGCGGCGTTGAGCGAGGCGACCCGGCCCGCCATCGGTAGCGAGACCAGCACATCGCAGTGCCGCCGGGTGAGCGGGCGCAGTCCCTGTCCCTCGGCGCCGACGACCAGCGCGACCGGCGCGGTGTAGTCGAAGTCGTCGTAGCGCACCGTTCCCTCGGCCGCGAGGCCGACGCGCCAGAGGCCGGCGGCGCCGATCGTCTCGAGCGCTGCCGCCAGGTTGGCGACCACGGCCACCGGGAGGTGCTCGGTGGCCCCGGCCGAGGCCTTGGCCGCCGCCGGTGTCACCCCGGCGGAGCGATGCCGTCCCAGCACCAGGCCGTCGGCAGCGACGGCCTCGGCGGTGCGAGCCAGCGCCCCCAGGTTCTGGGGATCCTGGACGCTGTCGAGGACGAGCAGCAGCCCCGGTGTGCGCATCCGCTCCAGCAGCGCCTCCAGGAGGAGCGGCGGGCGGGAGTGGAAGTACCCGGCCACTCCCTGGTGGTGCTCGGTGTGCGCGATGTCGTCAAGCCGCCGCCGCCCCGTCGTCTCCACCGCGATCCCGGCGGCGTCGGCCCGCTCGAGGATCTCCCGCACCCGCGGGTCGTGGCGCAGGCCCTCGGCGATCACCAGCTTGCGGGCCGGTCGCTCCGCCCGGAGCGCCTCGAGCACGGGGTTGCGTCCGTAGAGGATGTCGACCATGGCGGCCCGGCGTCAGCCGGCTGGACGCCACCGCTGACCGCCGGCGGTGTCCTCGACCAGGATGCCGCGGCGCGCCAGCGCCGTGCGGATCTGGTCGGATGTGGCCCAATCCTTGCGCGCCCGCGCCTCAGCGCGCTCGGAGAGCATTCGGCGGTCCTCGGGGCTGAGTGTCGCGGCGCGCTCGACGTCGACCAGGGGAAGCACACCAAGGACATCGTCGACGTGCTCGACCAGTTGGCGCAGAGCGTCGAGCCCGGGGCCGTCCACCCGGCCTTCGTCGAGAAGGCGGTTGGCGTCGCGCACCATGGTGAAGACATGACCCATACCCTCGGGCAGGTTGAGGTCGTCGTCGAGGCAGGCGTCGAAGTCGGCCCGGATGCGGGCGGCGAGTTTGACGGCATCGCCGTCCCGGCGCGAGGGCGCCGTCGCATCGAGGCGGTCGCGGAAGAGGATCAGGCGGTCAACGGCCCCTTTGGCGGCCTCGAGTGACTCGTCGGAGTAGTTGAGCGTCTTGCGGTACTGCGCGGTCGCGGCCAGCAGGTAGCGCACCGTCGAAGGTCGCCTCCCCTCCTCGCCGTCGACGATGTCGCCGAGGGTGAGGAAGTTGCCGAGCCGCTTCGACATCTTCGCTTCGTCGATCTGCAGAAAGGCGTTGTGGCACCAAAGCCGGACGAACTTCTTCCCGGTCGCCGCCTCGCTCTGGGCGATCTCGTTCTCATGGTGGGGGAAGACGAGATCGACGCCGCCGCAGTGGATGTCGATGGTCTCACCGAGCAGCGCCAGATTCATCGCCGAGCACTCCAGGTGCCAGCCGGGACGCCCCCAGCCGAGGCGCGTCTCCCAACCCGGCTCGCCCTGCCCCGCCGCCTTCCAGAGCGCGAAGTCGCGGGCGTCCTCCTTGGTGTAGTCGTCGGCATCGATGCGCCCGCTGGCGCCGGCGACGAGCGCGACCGCGCGCACCCCGCTCAGCTGGCCGTATCGAGGAAACGCGGCGATGCGATAGTAGACGCTGCCGTCGCTGCGGTAGGTCACCTCCCTGGCGTCGAGCCGCTCCACCAAGGAGACCATCTCCTCGATGTAGTCGGTGGCGCGGGGGTAGTGATGCGCCCGGCGGATCCCCAGCGCATCGACGTCGGCGAAGAACGCCACGATCCACGGCGCCGTCTCCTCTTCCAGGGTATGGCCGTGGGTCATTGCGTTCTTGACGATCCGGTCGTCGACGTCGGTGAGGTTCATCACGTGGGTGACCCGGCCAAAGCGCTGCTCGAGGACGCGACGGAGCACGTCCTCGAAGACGAAGGCGCGGAAATTACCGATGTGGGCGCGATTCCATACTGTGGGTCCGCATGTGTACATCCGGACGTGACCGGCTTCGAGGGGCTCGACCGGCATCAGCCGCCGCGTCATCGTGTCGTGCAGCCGCAACATGCCGGTCAGGATATCGGCGCCAGCAGCGCCACCGCCGAGGCGGCGATGCCATCGCCGCGGCCGGCGAAGCCGAGGCCGTCGGTGGTGCTCGCGCTGACCGCGATGCGATCCACCTCGACCCCGAGGGCGGCGGCGAGTCGCGCCGCCATGGTGTCGACGTGCGGTGCCAATCGGGGCTCCGTGGCGATCACCACCACCTGAGCCGAGGCGACGGACAGGCCGGCGTCGCGCGCCATGGCGGCGGCCCGCCGCAGAAGGTCGAGACTGTCGGCACCGCGCCACTGCTCGTCGGAGGAGGGGAAGTGCCGGCCCATGTCGCCGAGGCCGGCGGCGCCGAGCACCGCGTCGGTCAGGGCGTGGGCGGCGACGTCGCCATCGGAGTGTCCCATCAGGCCGTGGTCGAAGGGCACGTGGACGCCCCCCAGCACCAGCGGACGTCCCTCGACCAGGCGATGGGCGTCGACCCCGTGCCCGATCCGCAGACTCACGACGGCGCCGCCAGCAGGGTGCGCATCAGCACCACGTCGAGCGGCGTCGTCACCTTGAGGTTGGCGGGGTCGCCGGGCACGACCAGCACGCGGTGGCCGATCCGCTCGACCAGGGCGGCGTCGTCGTCGGCGTCGGCACTGTCGCGGCGAGCCCGTTCGTGTGCCTCGCGCAGCAGGGCGCCGTCGAACGCCTGCGGCGTCTGCACCGCCACCAACGAGGCGCGGTCCAGGCTCTCCGCCACCCGGTCGCCATCGACCCGCTTGATGCTGTCGACCAACGGCACCGCGGCGGTGGCGGCCCCGGCCCGGGCGGCCGCGTCGACGACGGCGCCGAACAGCTGCGGCGGACACAGCGGGCGCGCGGCGTCGTGGACGCAGATGATCCCCTGCTCGGGCGTCGCGTCGAGGCCGGCGCGCACCGAGTCCTGGCGGCGTTCACCGCCGCCGGCGCAGTGGACGTCCGCCAACCCGGCGGCCGCCGCGAGGGCGCGCAACCGCTCCCACGCTGACGGCGGCGCCACCAGCACGGTGCTGTCGAAGATGGCCGATGCGGCGATGGCCTGCAGCGTCCAGGCGATCAGCGGGCGCCGCTGCACCTCGATCCAGAGCTTGTCCGCACCCAGGCGCTCGCCCCGACCCGCCGCGGGGACGATGACGGTGACGCTCAGCGGTTGACGACCCGTGGGGGACGGACGGCCCGCACCGGCCGCGCCCTCCCGTCGTCGGTGGACGGCGCGGCGGCGAAGATCATCCGGCCTGCCGGCGTCTGCAGGATGCTGGTCACCGTCACGTCGACCGACTCGTCGATGTGGCGCCGTCCATTCTCGACCACCACCATGGTCCCGTCCTCGAGATAGGCGACGCCCTGGTGGGGCTCCTTGCCCTCCTTGACCACGGTGACCCGCATGGTCTCGCCGGTGCTCACGATCGGCTTCACCGCGTTGGCGAGGTCGTTGAGGTTGAGCACCCGCACGCCCTCGACCTGCGCCAGCCGGTTGAGGTTGTAGTCGTTGGTCATGATCGCCGCCTGTCGCAGCCGGGCCAGCTTGACCAGCTTGGCGTCGACCTCGGGGGTGCCGGGGAAGCTGGCCTCGACGATCTCGCACACGATGTCGGGACTCTCCTTGAGCTCCTCGAGGACGCTCAGCCCCCGCCGGCCCTTGGCACGCCTGACAGGATCGCCGGCGTCGGCGACGCGCTGCAGCTCCTCGACCACGAACTCGGGAATCACCAGCCGGCCGGGAATGAAACCACTGCGCGAGACGTCGACGATGCGGCCGTCGATGAGCACGCTGGTGTCGACCACCACCGGGGGACCGTCCTGCGGCGGCGGACCCTGAGCGAAGGCCGGCGTCGACATCTCGTTGCGCCTTCCGAGATGATTGGCGAAGGCGCTGATGTCGACGCGCCGTCGCATGCCGGCGCGAACGCCGATGTAGACCAGCGCTGCGGCCAGCACCACCGAGATCGCGGTGCCGCCGCCGTTGGGGATGCCACCGAGCAGGGCACCGACGAGCGCGGCCACCACCAGCGCCACCAGCAGCCCGATCACGCCACCGATCAGCTCGCCGGGAGGCGTGGTGTCGAGGGCGTCCTCGAGCCAGAGGAAGGGGTCGACGGTGAGCAGCGGACCGGCGAAGGCGCCGGCGGCCAGACCGGCGGCGCAGATCACCGCGAAGGCGCTCTCGGCGGCGATGCGGTTGGCCCCCAGGGTGTCGGGTGAGCTGCGGATGATGAACAGCCCGTAGAAGACGGCCGCCAGCACCCCCGCCAGGGCCCCGGCAAGGCGGGCGATGCGACGGGCGCGCCTCACTGCGCGCGGCGAGTGCCGTTCCATCTCGCTGGCGATTGAACCACAGCCCCGTCGCCGCCACCGCGACGGTCGCGTCGCGGTTGCCCCCGGCCGGGAGCCGGGTTCAAGCCGCGGAGGACGGGGTTGCCGGCACCAGCCGCAGGGCCTCGCTCAGCGACGCCGCGGCGTGACAGCGCATCCCGGCGGGCACCGAGCTTGCCTGCGACGCGGGAAGGATGGCGCTGGTGATCCCCAGGGCCTGGGCCTCGGCGAGGCGCTGGTCGAGGCGGCGGACGCGGCGGATCTCCCCCCCGAGACCGACCTCGCCGATGGCGACGCATCCGGGTGGCAGGGAGCGATTGCGCACCGAGGCGGCGATGGCAAGGGCGACGGCGAGGTCGACCGCCGGCTCCGCGAGACGGACACCACCGACGGCATTGACGTAGACATCGGACTTGCCGAAGTGCATGCCGGCGCGACGCTGGAGAACCGCCAGCAGCAGATGCAGCCGGCCGAGATCAAAGCCGGAGGCGGTGCGCCGCGGCACCGGGTACGGGGTCTCCACCGACAGCGCCTGGACCTCGACCGCCAGCGGTCGTGCGCCCTCGCAGCTCACCGTGAGGACGTTGCCGGGGACGCCGAGCGACCCCTCGTCGAGAAAGGCACGCCCGGGTGCCTCGGCCTCCTCCATGCCGGTGTCCCGCATGGTGAAGATGCCCAGCTCGTCGGTGGTTCCGAAGCGGTTCTTGACCCCGCGGAGCAGGCGGTACTCGCCATGGCGCTCGCCCTCCAGGTAGAGGACGACATCGACCATGTGCTCCAGAGTGCGCGGGCCGGCGATCGCGCCCTCCTTGGTGACGTGCCCCACCAGGACGATGGTGACGCCGGTGGCCTTGGCGCACAGCAGCAGCCGGGTGACCGCGGTGCGGACCTGGGAGATGCTCCCAGGGGCTCCGGGAACGGCGGTGTCGTAGGCCGTCTGCACGGAATCGACCACCGCCAGCAATGGCCGGCGGGACTCGATGCCCGCGAGCAGGGCGTCGAGGTCGGTCTCGGCGAGCACGGCGACCTCGGGGCCGGCGCAGCGGGTGCGCATCGCGCGCATCCCGAGCTGGGCGGCCGACTCCTCTCCGGCGCAGTACAGCGCCGGTGACGCCGCCGACCCGACGCCTCGCGCCACCTGCAGCGCCAGGGTCGACTTGCCGACCCCGGGATCGCCGCCGAGAAGGATCAGCGCACCCGGGACCAGCCCCCCGCCGAGAACCCGGTCCCACTCGCCGATGCCGCACGTCCGGCGCCGGACATCTTCGCCGGCAACGGCATCCAGACCGAGTACCACACTCGGCCGGACCCCGTCACGAGGGCTGCCGAGCCCCGCCCGGCCCGGGCGGGGCGGCGGCTCACCCTCGACCAGGCTGTTCCACTCACCGCAGCTGGGACACCGCCCCTGCCACTTGGGGCTCGCCTCGCCGCAGGCGGAGCACAGATAGCGGGTGCGTAGAAGCCGGGCGGCAGCGGTGACCACCACAAAATTGTAGCGAACGGATGTGCGTGACGCAAGCCCGCTCGCCGTCTCGGCTACGCCGCCGCCTCCACCGAGGGATCGATCGCCCGCACCGAGTGGTGCCAGGGGATCAGCCAGGCGCGCAGAGCGGTCACCGCTGCGAAGAGGACGTAGCCGAGCAGGCACAGCAGCGCGATCAGCGCGAAGAGGCCGGCGACGTCCAGTTGGTTGAGAGCCTGCACGGCAAGGTAGCCGAGCCCCTCCTCGCCTCCGAGGTATTCGCCGACCAGCGCTCCGACGGTGGCCAGCACGATTCCCACCTCCATCCCGGTGAGGATCGAGGGAAGCGCGCTCGGCAGCTCGAGCATGCGAAAGGCCGCCCACCGGCGCGCCCTGAGGCTCAGCAACAGGTCGCGGTGATTGGGATCGACCGCCCGAACGCCGGCGATCGTTCCGGTGACCAGCGGCAGAAACGCGAATATCGCAGCGGTCACGATCTTGGTGCCGGCTCCGAACCCCAGCCATACGATCAGGATCGGCACCAGCGCGATCTTGGGCGTGACCTGCAAGGCGACCAGGAAGGGATTGAGGGTGCGCTGCAGCTGAGGAGAGCGCCCCAGCGCGGTTCCCACCACCAGACCGGCGGCGAGCGCGGCGAGAAAGCCCGCGACGATCTCGTACAGGGTCACCGCTGCGTGATGCGCTGTCGAGGGCTTGGTGGCGAGAGCAAGAAGCCCGCGCCCCACCGACTCCGGCGGCGGCACGAGGAGGTCGGAGACGTGGAACCACACGGTCCACGCCTTCCACGCCGCCACCAGCATGACCGCGAGGGCGACACTGATCAGTGGCGGTGGCACCCGTCGCATGCTGCTCACTCCCGCTCCTCGAGGCTGCGGCGCAACCGGGCGACGAGATCCTGGAAGGCGGGAGTCGTCTGCATCTCGAGCGACCGTGGCCGGGGTAGCGGAATATCGGTCACGGCGACCACCCTGCCGGGGCGGCGCGAGAGCGACACCACGCGATCGGCGAGAAAGACCGCCTCGCTGATGCTGTGGGTCACCATGACTGCCATGCAGGGACGCGCCAGCCATATGCGCTGCAGCTCGAGGTTCATCTGCTCACGCGTGAGCGCGTCCAGAGCCGCGAACGGCTCGTCGAGGAGCAGCAGGTCGGGCTCGCCGCACAGGGCCCGGCCCGTGGCTGCACGCTGTCGCATGCCGATCGACAGTTGGTCGGCGCGGAATTGTTCGAAGCCGTCGATTCCGACCAACCGGCAGAGCTCAGCAGCGCGAGCCAGCCGTTCGCGCCGGCCCACGCCACGCAACCGGAGGGGGAGAGCGACGTTCTCGTCCACCGTCAGCCAGGGGAGAAGGTTGGAGTCCTGGAACACCATGCCCACCGAGAAGCCGGTGCCGTTCAACGATCCCTGATGGGGATCGCCATGGCGGATCTCGCCAGTGCTGGACGTGAGCAGCCCGGCCAGGATGCGCAGCAGGGTGGTCTTGCCGCAGCCGGAAGGACCGAGCACGACCACCATCTCGCCGGGGCCGACGTCGAGGTCGAGCGGCCCCAGGGCGTGAACCACGCGCCTCTGGTTGTCGAAGGTCTTGCTTATGCCGACCAGCTGGATCGCTGCGCTCAGCCGAACGCCTCCTTGCCCGGGCCGGTCGCGAACAGCGTGGTGGCATCGGTTCGGCCGTCGAGCACGCCGGCGGACTTGAGCTGCGTCACCCCGGAGACCCAGAGCTTCGGGACCACGCGCATTAGGTTCTCGCGACCCGCAGCGGTCCAGCCCTGGGAGATCGTTCGCAGCGTCTCCTTCGCGGCCTCGGTGTCGGAGAGCACGGGCAGCTCGTACCGCTGCAGCAGCGAGAGGGTGTGATCGAGCTTCGCGTCGTTGATGATGGAAAGGGCGGCGCCCTGGACCGCCTTCAGAAACCTGGCCAGCGTCGAGCTGTGTCTCGCCAGGGTGTCACGGGTCACCACATAGGCCTTGCCCAACACCGGATTGACTCCCGAGACATTGAAGGCGTAGACGTCCTCGCCTTTGCGGCGGGCCTCGACCACCTGCTCCACGGTCACGAAGACCGCGTCCGTCCGGCCATCCTTGACGAAGCCGAGCGCAGCCGGCGCAGACCCGGCGGCAACCCGGCGCACGGTGCCGGGATCAACGCCCGCCAGCTTGAGAGTCACGTTGAGCACTTCCTCGGCGCCCCCACCGAGGGTTGGCAGGCCGACGGTGCGGCCGCCGAGCTCGGCCATGGTGCGCAGAGGGTGGGCGGAACTGCTGGCGCAAAGGAAGGGCGAGCGTTGGAACACCACCCCGATGGCGACCACCGGCGCCCCCCGGTTGGCGGCAGCCTCCACCTGGTTCAGCGATTCCAGCTGCCCCACGATGAGGCCGCCCGCCACGACCTGTTGCAGCACCTGCGGCGAGTTGCGCAGGTTGTGAGTGGCGACGTCGAGATTCTGCTTCTTGAAGAAGCCGCCGGCATCGGCGACAAACTCGCAGGCGTAGTCGATGCTGCCGGTACCGGCGAGCAGCAGCTCCAGGCTGGCCGGAGGCGCCGTCGACGTCGACGACGTCGTCGATGACGAGCTCGACCCGCAGGCCGGCAGCAGCAACCCCGACGCGAGCAGGGCCGTTCCTCCGGCAGCGCCGAGCAGGAAATCGCGACGGGTCAGGTCGGTCGATGCCAGGTCAGCCATCATCCCGGTCTGGTGCTGGGTCGATGGGAGACATCGATCCCGCCGGTAGGGGCTCGAAGGGAAGAAGCTTGGCCGTCGGGGTGCGTACCGGGGCGGTGCGCTGCACCCGTACCCGGTCGCCCCACACCCCTCGAGCGAGGAGGCCGTTGTCCGAGGAGCCCAGCGCCTCGCGCACCACGCCGACCGCGGCCGCCTCGTCGATGGCGCCGAGTCGGGGGTCCACCCGAAGGATGAGACCGGTGATGCCGCCGTTCTCCTCGGCTTCGGCGAACTGATAGTCACCCGGCCCTCCGCCCAGGTGGGTGGGGAGCGCCTCCTCGACCAGCCTCTCGAGGAGCTCGCACGGAATCGTCGTCCCTCCCGTCACCACCTTGGTCAGACCCCGAATCCGTGCGAGGCGGGTGCGCATGCCGAGTTCGCCGATGAGGCAGGCGCAGGGTTCGGCATCGACAGAGAGCGTGCCGTAGTCGTCGTTCTCCACGTTGACGAGCACCCGGGGCGCGTCGGGCGCGAGCGACGTCCAGCAGAAGCTCGTCACCTCGACGCCATCCGCTCGATCGCGCCGCCGGCCGACTACGGCGTTGTCGTGGTCCCAGAAATGCATCTCCTCCGGCCCACACGACGGGCAGGAGACCGCCATCGTGCCCTCGGGAACGAATGCATAGCTGTCGACCGCAACCGCGCCCGTGGAGCGGACGGCCTCCAATTTGGCGCGGGTCACCGGCTCACCGCCCATGAAGATCACCAGCCCGGCCAGCGAGATCCCCTTCTCCGTCGCGTACACGCCCAGCGCGGCGCCGCAGCTGGAACTTGTGACCAGGCATACGCGGCTGGCCCGGCCAAGGGCCTCCTGCACCCACGCCACCACCGGTTCCGGAGCGGAGGCGGGCACGAACTCCGGCGGCGGCAGGCCCACGGCGCGCAGTGGACCGATCACCTGGAGCATGCGGTTCGCGAGCTGCTTGTGGTAGGTGACCCCCTTGAGGTTCGGCTTGATCTGGCTGAACCACCGCTCCGGCTGGTTGCCTGCTCCCGTCAGCTTGAGGATGGTGCCGATTCCCGCACTGGGGAAGACCGGCGCCCAGGCGGCGGTGGGCACCCGATTGACCGCCCACATCGCCGTCTGGAGCACCCGAGTTATCGACTGGCGGCGGATGTAGTGGAAGTTCGACTGAGCCTCGGTGCCTCCACTGCGGCTGCCGCCGGTCACCACCATGTAGTCGGCCTCGGACCTCGGATTGCGGAAGTCCTTGGGGTGGAGCTCGAAGCGGGCGCTGCCACGCCGCACCGGCATCTGGCCCAGACTCTCCGCGTACGACACGTAGACGCCGGCGTCGCGCAGCCTCTCGAGGGCTCCGTCGAGACCGCGGCCCTCCACCATCTCCAGCACGTCCCCGCGCTCGATCCCAGCGCAGGCCATGAGCCGCGCGGTGGGGCTCGCCGGAAACGGCCAGACCAACTCATCGAGGCGGTCGAGAAAGGCCCGGTCCCGGTTCTGGTGAGCCGCAGTAACGACGCGGCGGGCCTCGGCCAGGGTGGTGGGATGGCGCGAGAAGTCGCGAAAGGCGCTGACAAAACGCAGCCCAGGGCCGACCAGTGCCGTGGGCCGGACCCAGCCGGTGGACGACGCTGCCACTTCTGCCTCCGTCTGTCCTTGGTGCGCGCGAGGAACACGTACCGGCAATAGCCGGGCGCAGGCTACAGCAACCCAGCCGTCAGGAAGGCGATCAGGGACCCTGGCGTCTGCGCCGCGGACGTGGCCGGTTCGCGGGGCGCCCTCCGCCGCCCGCCCCGGCGCCGGCGAGCCCGGTCTCCTCTCCCTCGCCGTCGAGCTGCCGGCGCAGCTGCACCAGCCGGTCACGCAGCTCGGCGGCGCGTTCGAACTCGAGCTCGCGGGCGGCCGACTTCATCTCGCGCTCCACGCTGCGAGCCAGCCGGAGCAGCTCGTCGGGGGGCAGCCCCGCCGCCTCGGTGAAGCTGGCCGCCCGCGCCGACACCTCCTCGCGCTGGTGCTCCAGCTGGCGCACCGCCTTGACGATGGACTGCGGCGTGATCCCCAGCGCCTGGTTGTGGGCGACCTGCTTCTCCCGCCTGCGCTCGGTCTCGTCGAGCGCCTGGCGCATCGCCTCCGACACCCTGTCGGCGTACATCACCACCTGACCGTTGATGTTGCGGGCGGCCCGGCCGATGGTCTGGATCAGCGAGCGGTAGCCGCGCAGGTAGCCCTCCTTGTCGGCATCGAGGATGCCGATGAAGGACACCTCGGGGAGGTCGAGCCCCTCGCGGAGCAGGTTGATACCGACAAGAACGTCGAAAACTCCGAGGCGGAGATCGCGGATGATCTCCACCCGCTCCAGGGTGTCGATGTCGCTGTGGAGGTAGCGCACCCGCACTCCGGTCTCGCGCAGGTAGTCGGTCAGGTCCTCCGCCATCTTCTTGGTGAGGGTGGTGATCAGGGTGCGCTCACCGCGCTCCGCGGTGCGGCGGATCTCCGCGATCAGGTCGTCGATCTGGCCCCTGCTCGCCCGCACCTCGACCTGCGGGTCGACCAGCCCGGTGGGCCGGATGATCTGCTCGACGATCTCGCGGCTGTGCTCCTCCTCGTAGGGGCCGGGGGTGGCCGAGACGTAGAGGAGCTGGCCCACCATCGAGTCCCATTCCTCGAAGGTGAGCGGCCGGTTGTCCAGCGCCGAGGGAAGCCGGAAGCCGTACTCGACCAGCGGGATCTTGCGGGATCGGTCACCTCCGTACATGGCGCCGATCTGCGGCACCGCGACGTGGGACTCGTCGACGATCACCAGGGTGTCGTCGGGGAGGAAGTCGAGGAGGCAGAACGGTCGCTGACCGGGCGCGCGCCCCGAGAGATGGCGCGAGTAGTTCTCGATACCGGCGCAGGAGCCGGTCTCGCGCATCATCTCCATGTCGAACATGGTGCGCTGGCGTAGCCGCTGCGCCTCCAGCAGGCGACCTCGCGACTCCAGCTCGCCGCCGCGCTCCGCCAGCTCGGCCTCGATGGCGGCCAGAGCGCGCTTCATCTGCTCGCGAGGGGTCACGTAGTGAGAGGCGGGGAAGACGGTGAACTCGTCGCGCTCGCCGAGGATCTCGCCGGTCAGCGGATCGAAGTCACGGATCCGCTCCACCTCCTCGCCGAAGAACTCGATCCGGGTGCCGATCTCCTCGTAAGCGGGCTGGACGTCGACGACATCACCGCGCACCCGGAAACGCGAGCGGCCGAAATCGGTGTCGTTGCGCGTGTACTGCAGGTCGGCGAGCTTGCGCAGCAGGATGTCACGCCGGATCGACTCGCCGGTCTTGACGCTGAGCGACTCACCCAGGTAGTTCTCCGGCGAACCGATACCGTAGATGCACGAGATCGAGGCGACGACGATCACGTCGCGCCGGGTGAGCAGCGCCCGGGTGGCGCTGTTGCGCAGGCGATCGATCTCGTCGTTGCGTGAGGAGTCCTTCTCGATGTAGGTGTCGGTACGCGGGATGTAGGCCTCGGGCTGGTAGAAGTCGTAGTAGGAGACGAAGTACTCCACCGAGTTGCGGGGGAAGAACTCGCGGAACTCGGCGCATAGCTGGGCCGCCAGCGTCTTGTTCGGCGAGAGCACCAGGGTGGGGCGCTGCAGGCGCTGGATGACGTGGGCGCAGGTGAAGGTCTTGCCCGAGCCGGTGACGCCCAGCAGGGTCTGCTCGCGCGTCCCCCCCTCGACCCCGGCCGCCAGGGCGTCGATGGCCTGCGGCTGGTCGCCGGCGGGAGCGAAGTCGGCGACGAGCTCGAAGCGGGCCACGGAGGCCAGTCTACCCAGGGCTCGGCCGAGCGCCCGTGGATGGCGAGCCGGCGCGGCAACGGCGCGACGGCCGCGTTCGCCGCGTTCCGCAAGATCCTCGGATGACCAGCGTCTACACAGTGAGGTGAGGGCCGGAGCGTTCCTCCGCTGCCTGGCCCCTCCCCCTCTCCCGTCAGGAAGGATCCTCGGTGTCGCCGGCCGGTTGCGCCAGCGCCCGCCGGGAAGGGAATGGCGCACGGCGGGTCGCCGGCTCGCGGCCCGCCGTCAGGGGGGCGTCAGCACCGCGCGGTACACCTCGGCCACGCGGCCGGCGATCGCATCCCAGGCGTGCCGCTCGCGGACCCGTGCCCTGCCGCGTTCCGCGATCTCGCTCCGCCGGGCCTCATCCTCGAGCAGGCTCCGGCAGGCGGCGACCAGGGCGGCCTGGTCACCGGCCGGCACCAGCACCCCGGCTCCGCCGGCGAGCGCATCGCGCAGCCCGCTGACGTCGTACCCGACGACGGCGCAGCCGGCCCCCATCGCCTCCAGCGCCACCAGACCCAGGCCCTCGTACCGCGACGGCATGAGCACCACCGCGGCGCGGGCGTACTGCCGCCAAAGCTCCTCGTCGCTCACCGCGCCGAGCACCTCCACTCCCCCGCCGGGTGCGGCCGCAGCCGCGGCTCGCACCCGCGAGTCGAGCCCGCCGGCGCCGGCCACCGCGCCCCGCACGCCGGCGACCGCACCGCTGACCGCCACCATCACCGCGACCGCCTCCAGCGCGCCCTTCTCGGGCTCCAGCCGGCCCGCGAAGAGCAGCCGCCGCGGCTCGCGCGACGCCTCGCCGTGGTCGAGGCGATCGATGTCGATGCCGGGAGGAACCACCTCGATCCGGCCGGCGCCGACGCCGAGGGCGCGCACCGCGTCGGCGGTCGAAGGCGACACCGCCATGACCAGGGCCGCACGCCGGTAGGCGCGGGCCTCGAGCGGCGACATCGCGCGCTGCAGCCGCCGCGGCGAGTACGCCTGGCGATAGGTGTGATGCGCGGTGTAGACGACCGGCACCGGCAGCCGGCGCAGCAGCAGCACCCCGCCGGGGCCGCCCTGGGCGTGCACCAGACCGGGACCGGCAGCCAGCAGGGGCACCGGGTCGCGGTTGAGGGCGATGGAGAAGTCGAGCGGTCCCCGGCCGGTGACGCGCGGGTACCGCAGCGCTCCCTCGCCGTGGCCGGCCACCATCCGCACGTCCACGCCCCGCGCCGCCAGCGCGGCGCGCAGCCCGCGCACCAGCACCCCCTGGCCACCGATCGGCGGCTCGCCGTCGTAGGTGGCGATGACGGCGCGGAGGGTGGCGTTCACCGCTGGCAATCCGGGCAGTAGACGGTGCTCCGTCCGCCCAGCACCGTCCGTCGGAGCACCGACCCACAGCGCGGACAGGCGAGGCCGCCGCGGCCGTAGACCTGCAGCTCCTCCTCGTTGCTGCCGCGGGCGTCCCAGAGGTCGCGGTAGTCGTCGAAGCTGGTGCCGCGGTTGGCGATCGCCTTGTGGAGCACGGCAGGAACGGCCTCGAAAAGCCGGACGCGCTCCGCCCGGGTGAGGCGGTGGCAGCGTCGCGTCGGTCGCACCCCGGCGTGATGGCAGATCTCGTCGGCGTAGATGTTGCCGATGCCGGCGATGCTGCGCTGGTCGAGAAGGACGCTCTTGATCGGCCGGGTGGTGCGGCGCAGGGCCGCGGTGAAGCGGTCTCTGGTGAACTCATCGGAGAGCGGCTCGACGCCGAGCAGGGGAAGCACGCCGACCTCGCGGAGCAGGGCGCGCGGGCCGAGCAGCAGGCGGCCGAAGCGGCGCGCGTCGGCGAAGCGCAGCTCGCGCCCGTCCTCCAGGCGGCAGCGCAGGTGGGTGTGCGGCCGGGGCGGCAGCGACGCGTTGCAGACCCAGAGATGACCGGTCATGCCGAGGTGGATCACCAGCTCGTCGGCGGAGTCGAGGGCGCAGAGGATGAACTTGCCGAGCCGCTCCACCGCCTCCACCCGGGTGCCACGCAGCCCGGCGGCGAACGCCTCGGGCCCGGGATGGCGGACGACGTCCGGACGGCTGAGCCGCACCCTGGTGATGCGCTGGCCGACGGCGGCGGTGCGGAGGTCCCGCGCCACCGTCTCCACCTCGGGGAGCTCGGGCACGCCGGTCGGTTCAAGCCGCTAGGAGGCGACCGGCGCGGTCTCCGCCACCGCGGTGACGGCGCTCCAGTTGCTGCCGATCTTGACATCGACGTCGAGGGGCACGATCAGCTGCGCCGCGCTTCCCATCGCCTCGCGCAGCAGCCCGCTCAGCTGCACAACCTCCGCCTCGGGCGCCTCCAGCACCAGCTCGTCGTGCACCTGGAGCAGCAGACGCGCCCGCAAGCCCGACTCGCGCAGCGCCCGGTCGACCCGGATCATCGCCAGCTTCATGATGTCGGCCGCGGTCCCCTGCATCGGCATGTTGACCGCCATCCGCTCGGCGGCGCCGCGGATCTGGCGGTTGGCGGCGCGGATGTCGGGGATGTAGCGGCGGCGGCCGAAGAGGGTCTCCACGTAGCCCCACTCGCGGGCGTGGTTGCGCGTCTGCTCGAGGTAGGCGGTCACCGAGGCGAAGGTGGCGAAGTAGGCGTCGATGAAGGCGCGCGCCTCCTCACGACTCATGCCGGTGTCGCGCGCCAGCCCGAAGTCGGACAGCCCGTAGACGATGCCGAAGTTGACCACCTTGGCGTTGCGTCGCATCTCCCGCGTCACCGCGGCACGATCGACCCGGCAGACCTCGGCGGCGGTGCGCGCGTGGATGTCCTCGCCGCTGCGGAAGGCGTCGACCAGGGCGGGGTCGTTGGTGACGTGGGCCAGCACCCGCAGCTCGATCTGCGAGTAGTCGGCGCTGACCAGCTGATGCCCCCGGTCGGCGACGAAGGCGGCGCGGATGCGCTGCCCCACCTCGCTGCGGATGGGGACGTTCTGGAGGTTGGGGTCGGCCGAGGAGAGCCGCCCGGTGGTGGCCACCGCCTGATTGAAGGAGGTGTGGACCCGGCCCTGGGAGTCGCACAGCAGCGGCAGCGCGTCGACGTAGGTGCCTTTGAGCTTGGTCAGCTGGCGCCACTCGAGGATGAGGTCGACGATGGGGTTCTCCTCGCGCAGCGCCTCGAGGGAGTCGGCATCGGTGCTGCGCCCGGTCTTGGTGCGCCGGCCGGTGGCCAGGCCGAGGTCGTCGTAGAGGAATCGCGCCAGCTGCTGGGTGCTGCCCAGGTTGAAGGTGTAGCCAGCGGCGTCCTGCACCTCCGCCTCGATGGCGGCGACACGGTCGCTGATCTCCCGTGCCAGCCGGTGCAGCTGGGTGCTGTCGACGGCGATGCCGCGCAGCTCCATGTCGGCGAGGATCGGCACCAGCGGCAGCTCCATGTCGTCGTGCAGCGAATGCACGCCCCAGCTGGCCAGCTGACTCTCCAGCGCCTCACGGACCGGGGCGAGCAGCGCCGTCCAGCGGCCGTAGTACTCGGCGGCCTCGGCGATGTCGAGCTGCGACGGCAGCCGCGCCGCCCGGCCCGTGCCGAGCACCGTCTCCTCCGCGGCCAGCTCGGTGGCAGCGGTCTCCTCGGCGAGGATGGTCAGCGGCGGCACCCGGGTGCGGGTGTTGCACAGGTACGCCGCCAGCAGGCAGTCGAAGTCGAACCCGGCGGCGTCACCGCCGCGCCCGCGCCAGGCGAGCACCTCGCGCTTGACGTCGTACGCCGTCTTGGCGACCGATCGATCGGCGATCAGCGCCGCCAGCTGCTCGATGCCGCCGGACTCGAGGCTGCCGTCACCCGGGTGAGCGAGCGGCGCGTAATAGGCGATCGATGGATCGTCGAGCGGGGAGAGGGCGACACCGGCGATGCGGCCGAGGCGCGCGGGCTCGTCGAGCACGGTGCGCACCGCCACTCCGCCGCCGGCACCGCGCAAGCGGGTGACCGCCGCCGTCACCGCGGCAAGGTCGGCGAGCACGTGCACCTCGGTCCGCGACGGCGCGGCCACCACCGGTGGCGGCGCGGCCACCGGCGTGCCGTACTGCGGCAGCCGGGGCAGCAGGCTGCGGAACTCGAGGCGGTCGAAGAGCTCCACCACCTGGGCGTGGTCGTAGCCGCCGAACCGCGCCGCTTCGAGGTCGAGGGGAACGTCGAGGTCGAGCACGACGGTGGTCATGCGCTTGCTGTGCATCGCCTGGTCGGCGTGTTCCAGCAGGGTGCGCTTGACCCGGCCCTCCTTCATCGCGGGAGCCGCGGCGAGGATTTTCTCGACGGTGCCGTGCTCCTGCACCAGCGACATCGCCGTCTTCTCACCGATGCCGGGAACGCCCGGGATGTTGTCCGACACATCGCCCTGTAGGGCCTTGAAGTCGGCCACCAGCGGCGGTTCGAAGCCGAAGCGCTCACGCACCCTCTCGGTGTCATAGACGATGGTCTCGGTGATGCCGCGACGGGTGGCGTAGACGCGCACGTGCTGGTTGACCAGCTGCAGGGTGTCGAGGTCGCCGGTGAGGATGAGCACGTCCAGCCCCTGCTCCACCGCGCGGCAGCTCAGCGTGCCGATGACGTCATCGGCCTCGTATCCCGGCAGCTCCACCAGAGGGATGCCCAGCGCGGTGCAGACATCGCGGCAGAGCGGTAGCTGGCGGCGGATCTCGTCGGGGGCGCTGGGCCGCTGCGCCTTGTAGTCGGCGAACTCCTCGTGGCGGAAGGTGGGGCCGGGCGGATCGAAGCAGCCGATGACGTATGTCGGGGTGTGCTCGCCGAGCACCTTGAGGAGCATCGAGGTGAAGCCGTAGACGGCGTTGGTCATCTCGCCGCGGCTGTTGGTCAGCGCTGGCATGGCGAAGAAGGCGCGGAAGACCAGCGCATGGCCGTCGATGAGCAGCAGGGTTTCGCGCTCCGCGGTCTGCGTGGGTGGAACGGCCACGACGCGCTATGGTAGTCCCCGATGAGCTCGCCACCCGGGGGCTCGGCGCCGCGCCCGGACCATGCGGTGCTCGAGGTGGACAAGCCGGTCCACGGCTTCGCCGCCGCCCACTTCAGCGTCCTCGACGAGGGCACCGAGCCGCTTCACGGTCACAACTACCGGGTCCGGCTGCGTGCCTCGGGGGCGGTCCGCGGTGACGGGAGCGTGGTCGACTTCGCCTCGCTCAAGGCGGCGATCGCGGCGGAGTGCGAGGCGCTCGACCACAGCGTGCTGCTTCCCACCGGCAGTGCCCGGGTGGTGGTCAGCGAGCGTGGCGACGGTCACGTCGAGGTCCGCGAGGGTGAGCGCTGCTTCGTGTTTCCCCGCGCCGAGGTACGCCTGCTGCCCATCGTCAACACCACCTGCGAGTGCCTGGCCGGACACCTGCTGGCGGGCGTCCGCCGCCGCCTCGGTGAGGCACCCGTGCGGCTGGAGCTGAGCGTCGAGGAGTCGCCCGGCCAGGGGGCCACGGTCGCCGAAGCGCCGGCGCCCGGCTGAGAGTTCTCCACACACCCCCAAGCTGTCTTGGAGGCGGGGGTATCATCAGCCCATGGCTGAGCTGGTCGAGATGGCCGTCGACAGCATCCGCGTCCACATGCCGACCGGGCAGCACGTTGTGATCCTTAAAGAGAAGAGTGCCGAGCGCTACCTGCCGATCTGGATCGGCATCAACGAGGCGAATGCCATCGCGCTGAAGATCACCGGCATCACCCCAGAGCGGCCGATCACCCACGACCTGCTGGTCAACATTCTCGGCGCCACCGACGTCTCAGTCAGCCGGATCGTCGTCACCTCGCTGAGCAACGAGGTCTTCTACGCGCGCATCGTCGCCACCGTGAACGGTCGTAGCCTCGACATCGACGCCCGTCCTTCCGACGCCATCGCGGTGGCGGTGCGGGTGGGGGCGCGCATCTTCGTCGCCGGCGAGGTGCTCGACAAGGCCGGGGTGCTCCCCGAGCCCGACAAGGAGGCCGAGGGAGCCCTGGGTGACGCCGAGAGCGACGAGAAGCTCACCATCTTCCGGGAGATGATCAACTCGATGGATCTCCCCGATCTCGGCGACGCTCCCCGCACCCCGGAGAGCTGAACCGCCGGACCGGTCAGAGGCGGCGGGCGCCGGCCGGCAGCACCGCCCAGACCGCGGGATCCTCGAATCCGAGCCGCCACATGGCCACCCCCGCCAGATGCTGGTCGCGCACCAGCAGTGCCTTGCGCACCAGGCTGTCAGCGTCGTCGAACCAAGTGACCGCCTGAGCGGTGGCCCCGGCATCGCTGCGGACCAGGGGAGTTGCCGCCGCGAAGTCGTAGTCGACGCGGACGCCGGGGACGGCCAGCGCCGCCGCCAGCGCGGGAGCGTAGCCGTCGGCATGCGGGACGCCGCCCGCGCCCCACGCCCGCGAGTAGAGCGGCAGGCCCAGCAGGGTGCGAGACCTGGTCAGGCCGCCGAGGCTGCCGGAGAGCACCGCCCGGTCCCAGTCGAGCCCGGCGACGGGACCGGGGTCGCCGGCGGCGGCGTGCTGGTCGTAGGCCATCAGCACCACCAGATCGGCGGCGGCGGCGATTCGCGGCAGGTCGTAGGCCGCGGAGTAGACGTTGAGATGTCCCGGCTTGTGAGGAACGACGTCCACCGCCAGGCGGCGGCCGTCGGCGTGCAGGGCGCGAGCCAGCTGCTCCACCAGGGTGGACAGCTGGTCCCGGTGGTCGGAAGGCACCTGTTCGAAGTCGAGCTGGACGCCGCCGAAGCCGTTGCCGGCGGTGGCGGCGCGCACCGCGGCCACCAGCCGGCTCACCGCCCCGCCGTCGGCGAGCAGGGTGGCGACCTCAGTGCTGTCGACGTTGTGGTTCTGGAGCAGCGGCCAGACCGGCAGGCCGTCATCGCGGGCGGCGGCGACGGCGCCGGTGTCCGGCGCGCCGGAGGTCGACCCGTCGGCCAGCGCCTGCCAGCCGGTCGGGCTCACCAGCGAGAGCTGGCCGGCGTGGGCGGCGACCGCGGCCCGGGAGCGCGCGGTCGCGGTGCTGAAGGCGACGACCAGCGGCCCCACCGATGCCGCGACCGGCCGGGGGACGGTGACCCGGCGCAGGGTCCCCGGGGCCACCGCGCTGAGGCCGATGACCAGGTCACCGGCCAGATGCGAGCCCCGGTCGGTCGTGGTGGTGGCCGGGATGCGGAGCTCGCCGCCGGGTGGCGACGGCCAGGTGACCCGAAGGTGGCGGTCGTCGGACCAGACGCGGGTGCCGCCGGGCACCCCGGCCTGGACGGCGGCACGATCCGGGGCCCGCTCGAAGACGGCGTCGAGCACCGTCCCGGCGACCACCTCGGAGTGGACGGCGGCCATGGCCCCGGTCGGACCGGCGACGTGGAAGGCGAACGACCGGGTGCCGCTGCCGTCATCGATCAGCAGCCGGTGGGCGGATCCCAGCGGCATCGGCGACACCGCCGCGGTCATCGCATCTCCGGTGATCGCGATGGCGAGCGAGCGTCCGTCGAGCTGGGCCGAGACCCCCGTCCCCGGCAGCACCCGCAGCTCGAGGGTGGGTGGCACGTCGGCGGCGCCGTCGACGAGCGCCTCACCGCCGGCGGTGATCACCACCAGCCTCTGCGACGCCGCGGGGGAGCCGCCGCTGGAGCAGGCGGTGACGAGAAGCGACGTGACCAGGACCGCCGCCGCGCCGCGGAGCACGGCAGAAGTCTAGGAGACGGTGATCGTGAGCGAGACGCTGACCGGGCTTCCGCTGACGCTCAGCCCAGGCTGCGGGGGGAACTGGGCGGTGAGCTGAAGAACGGTGCCGGCCGGGAGGCCGCCGGGGATGGTGATCACCTGGAGGGGCCCGTCGCCGGCGACCACGTCGAAGGTGGGAGATGCGACCTGCACCGGCGCTGCCGGAGCCAAAGCCGCGTACGGTGGTGCCGCTGCCCCCGCCGCGTCCGGTGCCGGGGATCCGGCGGATCCGGCCTGGGCGCCCTTGCCCGCGCTGCCCGTCGCGCCCGGAGTGACCTGAGTCAGGGTCACCACCGGGAGCTGCCCTGCCGTGGACGCTGCCCCCGGGGCGGCGGGGGCGCCGGCTTGCGGTGCCGCCAACCGGCCCTGGCTCTTGCCCTGGCTCTGACCGGTGACCCTCGCGTACACCAGGACCTGCTGCCCGGCGCTGTACCCGGAGCTCGAGACGGCGAGCACCAGCTGCTGGCCGGGACGCGAGGGGTCGCTCTTGACGACGCTGTAGCCGAAGCCGGGCGGTGGTGCCGCCGCCGCCGCGGAGGCGCCGCCGCCACCGCCGCGGGCGCTGGTGGCGACCTGCGAGCCGCCGGAGTGCGCGTGCACCACCAGGAGCACCGCCGCCGCCACCCCGGCGGCGCCGACCAGGGTGGCCGACGCCGGCCCGGGCCGCAGCAGCGGCGCCGCCCAAGCCAACCATCGCCAACCGCGTGGCGCCTCGGCCACCGGTGGCGATGTCGGCAGGACCACCGCCACCGGCATCGCCGGACGCGGCAGGGCACGAACCGCTTCGACCGCGCCCCGCTGCGCCGCCAATGCGGAGGCACAAGCGGGACAGACGGCGAGATGCTCGTCGAGACGGCGCCTCTCGTCGGTGGTGAGGGCGCCGTCGATCGCCGCCGAGAAGAGCCACTCCAAGTGCTGGCCGGCCATCACGCCTCCCCCATCGAGGTCGCCGGCGCCGCCTCGCGCAGCACCGAGGCGAGCATGGTCCGGGCCCGGCTGAGGCGCGACTTGACGGTGCCCAGCGGCACCCGCAGGGCCTCGGCCATCTCCTCGTAGCTCAGCTCGTTGACGTCCCGCAGCACCACCGCGGTTCGATAGTCGGCGGGCAGCGCGAGCAGGGCTCGGCGGGCGGCCTCCAGCTGCTCACGAAGCTCGGCGCTCGCCTCGGGCCCGATCGCCCGGTCGGGCAGGTCGACGACCTTGCCCTCGGCGTCCTCGAGGGGCTGCTCGGGCCTGCGTCCCGCCCGCCGGCGCATGTCGTGCGAGGCGTTGATGGCGACCCGGTAGAGCCAGGCGCGCACCGATCCCGAACGGAGGCCCGGCAGCCGGACGTAGGCGCGGAGAAAGGTCTCCTGAACCACGTCGGCGGCGTCGGCGGGCCGTCCCAGCAAGCGGAGTGCCATGGTGTAGAGCTCGTCCTGATAGCGGACGACGAGGTCCGAGAACGCCTCGCGATCCCCTCCGCGAGCCCGCTCGAGGAGGACGTCGTCGTCCATCACCGGACCATACGCGCCACCGTGCCGCCGGGTTCCATCTCCGGCGGATCGTCACGCCGCCGGCCGAGCCCTAGGATGGACGGGCTACGGCCGGGCTGGCGGAACGGTAGACGCGGCGGTCTCAAAAACCGTTGGGCGCAAGCCCGTGAGGGTTCGACTCCCTCGCCCGGCACGGCCGGTGTTTGGACAGCAGATGCGCGGCAGGCGGAACCGGCGCATCCTCGCTCACGTTTCACCGGCCGTGGGCGTGCGACGGGGAGGACAGGTGGGGTGGGCGGCCGCTGCCTGCTGGGTTCTCGTCGCTGCCGTGCTCGTGTCCGGCTGCGGGCCGCGCAGCGCCCGGCTTGCGGCGGGAGCAACGTCGCGGACCACCTCGACCACGGCGGCGACCAGTTCCTTCTCCCCGGTCGCGACCGCCGACCAGGCGCCCTCGCCCACGCCGACCGACTCGCCGGCGCCGCCGCCGACTCCCACCCCCAACGCGACCCCGCCGCCGGTGGTGATCGCAGCCTGGCAGCCGCAGCGTATGCCCGCCACGGCGGGGGGCTCCATGGGGCTCACCTGCACCGACAGCCGGCACTGCTGGGCGGTTGGGGAGGATCCGACGGGTTTCGCCCCCCAGATCCTGGCCACCACCGACGGCGGCAATGTCTGGACGGCCCAGACGGTGCCCGACACGCCGGCGCGGCTGCAGGCGGTGTTCGACGTCTCCTGTCTGAGCACGCATTTCTGCGTTGCCGTGGCGGGGACGTATCCGGGTGAGACCACCAGCGTGATTCTGAGGACGGTCGACGGTGGCTCCACGTGGACGCAGGTTGCGCTGCCGGCCGACGGTCAGTCGGGCCTGGCGCGGCTCGAGTGCGTGGGCACGTCGGTCTGTTACGCGCTGGGACAGGACCAGAATCGCAAGGCCAACGTGCTGGACATCACCGCCGACGGAGGCACGACCTGGACCGCCACCAGCGCACCGGACGGCGTCTGCTCGCTGGCCGCGAATTGCTTTCTCAGAGGTCTCAGCTTCGTCGACGCCAGGCGCGGATGGCTGGTCGGGGGAGGGTTGTGTCCGGGGAACGGGTGCACCGGCGTGGTCGAGGCGACCACCGATGGTGGGGCAACCTGGCGGTCCCAGTTCACGGGGAGCGGGGCCATCACCGACATCTCCTGCGTTCGCGACGCGTCGACTGTCGACTGCCATTCCGTTGGCGTGGCACCATCAGGCTCGCTGGTCAGTCGTGACGGCGGCACGAGCTGGTCCCAGCAGCCGACGCCGCAGTACGCAGCCAGTATCGACTGCGCCGACGCGCTGCACTGCCGCGCTGTGGGAGCGCGAGACCAATCCACCCCAGTCCCGTCCGAGCAGTTCCCCCAGGTGGGATTGCTGGTCACCACCAGCGACGGCGGCTCGAGCTGGGCCACCGAGTCGCTCGCGCCGGGCACCTCCACCTGGCTGAACCGTGTCTTCTGCGTCGACCCGCTCAGCTGCTGGGCGGTGGGGGCCCAGCGCAGCGGCGGCGCCACTCTGGCACTGGTGCTGGCCACCACCAGCCGTTCAGGCCGGTAGTCGGTTCCGCTGACCGCCCGCACCTGCACTGCACGCAATGCAGTTGCACCCGACTGGTGTGCCGGACTAGGCCGAGTGTCTCTCAGCCAGCTCGATGCCGATGCTGCGGAGATGGCTGAGGATAGCCGGTTCGTACTGAACCATGTACTCGTCCACGTGCTCGTTCCAGTCCTTAGCGATCACTTCAATGAAACTGCGCAGCCACCCCTCCTCGTGCGTCTTCCATCGGTCCTTCGCGGGCAGGTTGGCCGAATTGAAGGCGACGTCTCCACGCTCGGCCTTCCGCATCCATCGTTGGAAGGAACGGGCCATGTAGTGGTTGATGTGGGCAACGTCCGTCTTCCCCGGATACAGCGCGTCCTCGAATTGGCGGCCATTGGGATCGACCCATCGGAAGCCACGCTTGAGGTCACAGTAGTGGGCGGAGCGGATGCGCCTGATCGCGGCGACCCTGGTGATGCTCTTGGCCAGCCGCCCTGGTTCGCGCCGGCGCCTGGTCAGCGAGCTTGTCACCAACCCCGGGGGATCGGCATAGAACCCGTTGTGGCCGAAGCCGTGCCATTGCAGAGAAACCGCGCCGACTTGGCTGAACTCCGCCAGGAATGCGTGGAGGTCGGCATGCTTTCGGAGCACGATGTACTCGTCTCCGTCGATGAAGGCCACCCATTCAAACGAGCCTGCAATTCCACTCAGCGCATCGGTATATGCCTTGGTCTGGCGGTTGCGACCCGAGAGGCGGTCGCCTCGCCTGAACCAGTCAACGACGCTGGTGTAGCGGGCATGCGGGGCGACGAGGTCGCGCAGTGAGCGGCGGGGGTCGTCATCGTAGAGCACGAAGTGGTCCGCGCCGATGATCCGATGATAGGCGAGCCACTCGTCGATGAACCACGCCTCGTCTCGGAGTATCGCGACGATGCAGACGGTTCGGTCGGGTGGCCGGCCAGGTGCAAGCGACGACCCGTGAGCAGACGGGTGGCGAGCAAGCCTCATCGACCGCCCTCAGCCGTCGAGGCGGGATCAGCCAGAGTTCGCGACGCCGGATGGGGAGTGGTCGATGACCGAAGGCGCGCGATCAACGTCTGCATGTCCGACACCGATTGACGGCAGTCACGGTTGGCCAGCGCCCACGAACGACCCTCCGCTGCCAGCCGGCTCCTTGCCGCGGCGTCGTTCGCGAGGGTGAGCAGCGTCGCCGGGCAACTGGCGGTGGGAACGCCGCACAGCAGGGACAGGGTTTCGCGGTTGTCGCTCTTGAACTCGTCCGACGGCACCCCACTGCGAGGCACCAGGCAGATGTCATGGCCGCCGAGGATCTTGTGGATCGACCTCCACTCGAAGCGGCGGTAGAAGTAGCGGCGGCGGAACTCCCGCGGCTGGATGGCCCAGCGGTCGGCGCGCGGGTCTCGGTCGGATACCACGGTGAGGTCCAGGCCAATCCGCTCCACCGCCGGCACCAGCTGGCTCAAGGGCCCGGCGTTGTGGTGCCAACCGAACCACACCACGCGTCGCGCTCGCCCATGATGCTCGCGTGGGGCCGGCAGCGCCGCGACATCGTGGCGGTCGGGGATCACCAGCACCTGCCTGGCCTGATCCCGCAGGAACTCGGCAAGGCCGGGAGTGGGGCAGGTGACAGCGTCGACCTGGCGCACCGCGTCCATCACGCGCCAATCGGCGTCCCAGTCCGGGTCACTGATGTCCAGGATGGTCAGCGGTGCCCGCGGGAAGCGCCGGTAGACGCGTTGCAGCACCAGGACGTCCGGGCGGTCTCCGCGGCGCCAGAGCCCGGCCTCGGGCCAGTAGCGAAGCAGGTTGTGCACTCGCAGGCGGGTGCTGCCATATCGATGCCTGGGGTTGACGTGCTCGAGAGTGAGGAACCGCACCGAGGTCATCGGTCACTCGCAGAGGTCACGACGGCGAGCCGCTCGGGCGGCGACGATCTCCCACAGGGCGGCCAGATACCCGTCGATGTGAAACGCACGAGTCGCCACGTCTCGAGCTCGCCGCCCGATGCGTACGGCCTCGTCGAATCGTGGACCGAGGAGGTCCTCCACCAGGTCGCACCAGTCCTGGGGGTCATCTCCCAACAGAAATCCGCTGACACCGTTCTCGACGAAGCTGTCGGCGTCATGGCGTGGGGTCGTGAGCAGGCAGCACCCGGAGTGCATGGCTTCGGTCCGACCTCGGGGCATCGGGCTGTCAAAGGTGGTGTCGAGGTAGATCAGCGCCGCGCCCAGCAGCCGACGCTGATCGCTCCACGTTCGCGGAACGACGTCCTCACCGATGTTGATGACGCCGATCCCTCGACGGCCGAGCTCCGTGGTGATCGCATCAAGCAGGGGGATGCCGTGGTAGCGGGGCATGCCGCGGCTGACCTGGGCAACCACCAGAGGGCGCTTGGGGAGCGGCAGCCATTCCTCTGGTGACATGCCGTGCCGCAGCGGGTGTCCCCATCCCCACCGCCGAGCGGCGGCCTCGGAGTTCACGATCATGACGTCGTCGCCCACCAGCTGCTTGACGCGGCGGATCACGACCTCCTCCGGCATGTCGCCCAGGTCGGGTTCCGAGAAGAGGGGAGTTCCGTGATTCACCGTGATCCGCGGGATGTCACGCACCCGGTCGCTGACTCTGAGGTACGCGCGATGCGTCGGAGTGCGCGGATGAGCAGCGCGTTGGTCCAGGTGGAGGATCGCGAGGTCATACGCGCCTGGCTCATACCGCCACACCCATGACAGATGGTGCGGCATGGGCCGGACTCGCTGTTCCCAGCGGCGGCGGCCGATCAGGTAGGTGAACGACACCGGCCACCTCTCGGCGAGCTTCAGCATCTCGTACTGGTGCGCGACATGGTTGACCATGCCAAAGATGCGAATCCGACCGGCCGCGTGATGGTGGTCGGCTCGTCCCCGCTGTCGAGCGACCGCCACATAGTCCGACCAGCGCTGCCGTAGTCGTACCAGCGTGTTCGGCCTACCTTCTGGAAGCCAGAACTCATTCGCCAGCGTCGGACGGGCAGTCGCCACGTCAGTGTTGAGACGCAGTTGTCGCGAGCACCTGCTCTATGCGATCCACCGCACGCTCCAAAGGGAATCGCTCAGCAACATGACCCCTCATGCGGGCGCCGAGATCGCGCCGGCGTTCGTCACCCATCGTCAGCAGCTGATCGATCAGTCTGGTCAGCTGCGGTACATCGTCGAACAGGTAGTGCTCGAGACCCTCGTAGGCCTCGGGCGTTCCGCCCTTGCGGCTCGCCAAGACCGGAACCCCGCACGCCATTGCCTCCAGCACGACCCGCGAGAAGGGCTCGTCCCAGGTGCTCGGCAGAACGACCATGTCGGCGGCGTGGAACAGGCTGACATTGTCGCTCCTGGCCCCCACGAAGGCGGTACCGGGTGGGGCCACGCTGCGAAGCCAGCTCGCATACCGGTGCGAGGCCAGCTTCGGCCTGAAGGAGTCAGGGCCTCCCGCCACCACCAATCGAAGGCGAGCCGGTTGCGTCTGCTCGACCGCACGAAGCAGCACTGGTATGCCCTTGTCGGGCGACAGCCGACCAGCATAGAGCAGGACGACCTCCTCACTCTCGAAGCCGAGAGCGCTCCGGGCCGCGCTTCTCTCATGCTCGGTGGCGGGGCGGTAGTGGTCCGGATCGACACCACTGTGAACGACCACGACTCGGCCCTCGAGCATCGGGAACCGGTTCACAAACGAATCGGCGACCGTCTGCGACACGGCGATGCAGCCTGCGACACGGCGGAGCAGCGAGGCCCAGATGCGGAGGTACCGTCTCGGTGGGGGCTCACGCAGATGCAACACCGCCGGCGCCGACCGGATCATGGCGACAGGAAGATCGGTCAGGGCGTTGAGGTAGGAGATCCCGCTCCGAAGACTGCGGGCACGCACCGAGGCCATCACCGCGGCGGCGGCTGCGCTGAACGGCTCGAGACGTGCACCGCCCGGGTAGGCAATCCGGCTGACGGACGCACAGAAGCCTTGATACTGGTTGAGGAACGCCCCGTCGTTGCGATAGACGAGATGCACCGCATGGCCCCGGCGGCTGAGCCGTTCGGTGACCTCCATCACACTCCGCTCGGCTCCCCCGTCGGGCGCGGTTGACCTGACGGGGACGAAGATGTCCAACCTCGGCTACCCGTGGTGGTGATGGTCGTGGGCTGTCCCGGCCACCTCTCCCTCCGCCGGGGGATGCTCCATGGCGCGCAGCATCGCTACCCCGCCGGTGCGCAGGAAGCGAACGCCGAACAGCGCCACCAGCAGCAGAACCGCGATGTTGAGGAAGGTGTCGTAGTTCCACGTCGGGTGTGACTGGAACACGGTGATGTTGCGATTGCTCGGCACCGCGTGCAGCGCGTTGAACAGCGTGCCGATGATCAGGCCCGCCGTCGCCATGGTGACGAAGGAGACGAGGAACAGGTAGCCGCTGACCGCCGTCCCGTAGTACTTCCGGTAGATGTTGAGGATCGGCAGGATGATCAGGTCGGCGAAGATGAAGGCGATCACTCCCCCGAAGCTGATGCCACCGCTCCACAGCACCGCGGCCAGGGGCACGTTGCCGACCGAGCAGACGAAGCTGAGCACCGCCACCAGCGGTCCGATGAAGGCTCCCCACACCTCGGTGGCGGCGCCATGGCCGCTGAGGAACAGCGTCGACCACGCCGAGTCGGGGACCCACGCGGCCAGGGCACCGGCGGCGAGGAAACCGATCACCAGGTCGGTCCAGATGCTGTAGATGCCCATGAAGAAGTAGTGGCTGATCGCGGTGAAGCCGCGGTCGGAGAGAAGGCGGCGGAGGAAGGGACCGCCGCTGATCGACATGTCCATGGCGCCGTGTCCCTCCATCCGCCCGAGCCGGCCGCGGTCCGCCTGGGCGTGCGCCGCGGCGACCAGGCGCGGCGTCAGGGTGAGGCGGAGGAGCACGCCGAGCAGAACCACCATCAACAGCCCCCCGAGCAGCTCGGCGCCGAGGAACTGCCAGCCGAGCAGGATGAGGAGCACCAGGCCGAGCTCGAAGACGAGGTTGGTCGAGGCGAACTCGAAGATGATGGCGTTGGCGAGGGTGGCGCCCTTGCGGAACAGGGTGCGCGCCACCGCCACCGCCGCGTAGGAGCAGGAGGACGACGCGGCGCCGAAGGCGGTGGCCAGCGCCACCGACCGCGGGGCATCGCGGCCGAGGAGGCGCGAGATCGCCTGCTTGGAGACCAGCGTCTCCACCACCGCCGAGAGCAGAAAGCCGAGCCCCAGCGGCCAGAGCACCTCCCAGAACATGTCGAAGGCGTACTCGAGCGCCTTGCCGACGTGGCCGAAGGCGAAGCCCATGGCCGCATGATGGCGCGCGCCCCGACCCGGGCGGCATTGCAGCGGGACCGGGCGAGCTCAGGCCTCGAGTTGTTCGAGCCGGCCGACGCCGGAGCGACGCAGTCGCTTGGCCCGGTACATGGCCGCGTCCGCGGCGGCGATGGCGGCCGCGGCCTCGACGGTGGCGGCGACCGCCGAGCCGACGCTGATGCTGACGCTGACCTCACCATCCGTCAGCGTCACCGGGCGGGCGGCGATCAGGGCGCACAGCTTGGCGGCCACGTGCCCGGCGCCCTGCTCGTCGGTGTCCGGACAGACGACGACGAACTCGTCGCCGCCCCAGCGACCAACCAGGTCGCCGCGTCGCACCGCCTGCAGGAGCCGGGTCGCCACCTCACGGAGGACGATGTCGCCGGCAGCGTGCCCGCCGCGGTCGTTCACCGACTTCAGCCCGTCGAGGTCGACCACCAGGACCGCCACCGGGGAGCCGCCGCGGTGTGCCTGGGCCAGCACCTCGGTCAGGCCCTTGCTCATCGCCCGCCGGTTGGGAAGCCCGGTGAGCGGGTCGGTCGCGGCCTCACGGCGCAGCCGGCTGACGACGTCGTGGACGTGCTCGACCAGCTCCGGTTCCAGCTTGGCAGCCGCCTGGTCGGCGGCCTCCATGCGGCTGGCCACGGCCTCGAGGATGTGCTCGGGGACCCCGGCCAGATCGGCCGCCGGCACCCCGAGCCAGCCGGCGATGCGCTTGCTGGATCCCTTCCTGCTCACCACCCCTACCCACACTCCGGTGATCCGTCCGCGAATCCTAACGTCGAACGGTGTCGCATAGCCAATTTGGGTGATGGCTCCGATCAATCTGCTCGATCGCATCAATCGTGTTGGACGGCGGCGACGATGCTCGTACCGGTCACCCGTCGCGACGGGAGGGCGGCAGCGATCACCGCGGTGGCGAGGATCGCCAGGCCGGCGGCAAGCGCGGCCACGGCCGGGAAGGTGAACTCCGGAGCGAAGCCTGGACCGGCGATCACCCGGGTCATGGGAAGGGCGACCAGGGTGCCTCCTGCGATCCCGGCAACGGTGCCGGTGAGTGCCAGCAGCAGCGCCTCCGCCCGGATCACCCGCCTCGCCCGGCGGCGGCTGAGCCCCACGGCGCGGAGCAGGCCCAGATCGCGCATCCCCTGGCGGATGTTCACCAGCAGGGTGGTGACCACCGCCAGCACCGCCAGCAGCACCGTGACCACCGCCACCGCCAGCAGCAATCCGACGGAATGGGCGACCGCCGCGTCGGCGCTCTCGCGAACGGTGTCGACCCGCACAAGCTGCATGCCGTAGCCCGCGGCGGCGGCACCTAGCGCGCTGTCGGCGCCGCCGGCCACCACCAGGTCGTCGAAGCCGGCGGCCAGCGGCCCGAGCAGGTGGCGCGCGACGTTCCTGCCCATCAGGACCGATTCGCGGCCGTCGCCGGCCGGGAAGGAGTGCTCGACGACTCCCACGACGATGGCGTCGGAGATGCCGTCGACGGTCGGCAGCGACAGATGATCGCCCAACCGCCAGCCGTAGGCCGCCGCCAGATCCTCGGGCACCACCAGGCTCGGAGCGGAATCGAGCAGCTCCAGGGCGGTGAGCCGGTCACCGGTGCTGAACCGCAGGCCTCCGTGGCGCAGATAGACGCCGGGGTCGATGGCGGCGAAGCCGACGCCGCGGCCGGCGAGGTCGAGGTTGAAGAAGCGGACCATCCCGGTCTCGCCCACACCCGCGGTGCGCTCGAGCTGCTGGGCGACGAGCTCCGGCTGGGTCGCCGGGCTGGTCACCACCCCGTCGCCGGGAAAGAGCGTGCCCACCCACCGGTCGCCGGCGCCGAGGGCGGCGAGCACCAGGCTGGAGGCCGCCACCGCGACGGCCACCGCCAGGCTGAGCCCGCCGATGGTGAGCGTGGTGCGGGGACCACGACGCGCCAGGTTCGCCGCCGCCAGCCGGACCGAGTCGGCGGTCCACCGGCCCGCGCCGGCCATGGCGCGGGCCAGCCGCGGCACCGCCGCGGGAACACCGACGACCAGGCTCAGAAGCAGGGCGCCGGCGCCAGCGCTGAGCAGGCTTCTCGAGCTCGAGGCGAGCGAGGCCAGCCCGAACGCTGCCAGCCCGGCGGCGACCAGGACGGTCCACCCCGGCAGGTGTCGCGGCGTCGCGCTGTCCGCCGAACGCAGCGCGGCGAGCGGCGGCATGGCGGCGGCGCGCAGCACCAGCGGGACGCTGCCGATCGCCACCATACCGATCCCGACCGCCAGAGCCAGCAGCAGCGCGCGGCCGCCGCCGTACCAGGGTGGACCAGCCAGGCCGGCGGCGAGGTAGTGGGCGTCGACCAGGGCGGCGACGAGTGTCCCCAGCAGGATTCCGACGGCGGAGCCGGCGGCGGCGATCACGCCCACCTCACCGAGGAGGAGCCGGCGGACCTGGCGGCGGCTGGCGCCGGCCAGGCGCAGAAGTCCCAGGTCGCGACGCCTCTCCTCGAGGCTGAGCGCGACGCCGCCGGCGCCGACACCGGCGCCGACCAGGATGGCGAGGGTGACCAGCAGCGCCAGCAGAGGGCGCAGGTCGCCGAGCGGAGCCTGCCGGTCGCGGCCGGGATCGACGGCGATGGCGGCCGGCCCGAGGGTCCGCTCGACACCGGTGGCCAGGGTGGCGGCGCCGAGCCCCGCCTTCGCGCGCAGCGCCACCAGCGGGGTCCGCAGGCCGAGCGAGAAGGTGTTGGCCGCCTCGCGGGGAGTGATGTACACCGCCGAGCGCGAGAGCGAGGCCCCGGCGGCGCCGCTTCCCTCGGTGCCGATGCCGACGACGCGGAACCGGTCGGGACCGGTCTCGGTGGTGAGCCGGACGCTGTCGCCGACGCGCACCGGCCCGCCGCCACCGGTCGCCTGCAGAGCGGTGGCCATGCCGTCGTCGACCGCCACCTCGTCGAGGCTGTCGGGGCGGGGCAGCCGCCCGCTGCGCAGCTGGAGTGGACGCATCGCCACCCCGCCGTCGCGGAGCACCACGACGGTGGCGGTGAGCCCGACGATGGAGTTCGGGTCGATTCGGGCGATAACTCTCTTCTCCTGGAGCGGCGCGACGGCGGCCACACCGGGCAGGCCGGCCGCCCGCCCCAGCTGCGCCGCCGACAGCCCGGCGCCGGCGGTGGCTCGCACGTCGAGGGTCGATCCCCCCGCCCGCTGCGCCGCCACCTGGTCGGCCTGACGGTCGAGGCCGATCAGGGTGATCTGCATCGCCAGCACCAGGGCGACGCCGGCGGCAATGACGGCGATGTTGAGCAGCGGCTGCAGCGGTCGCGCCCGCCACCAGCGCAGCAGCATCGTCAGAGCTCGAGATCGGCCAGCCGGGCGATCAGCGGACCCGCCACCGGCGGCCGTCCCTCGGTGTCGGCGCGATGGTCGAGGACGACCTCTTCGACCAGGGTGCCGTCCTTCATCACCAGGACGCGGTCGGCGTAGGCGGCGATGCGGGCGTCGTGGGTGACCAGCACCGTGCTCCGCCCCTCGCTGCGGCAGAGCTTGCTGATCAGCCACATCACCTCGTGGCCGGTGGACCAGTCGAGGTTGCCGGTCGGCTCGTCGGCGAGGATCAACACCGGATTGGCGGCCAGGGCGCGGGCGATGGCGACCCGCTGCTGCTCGCCGCCCGACGTCTCCTCGGGTCCATGGCCCTGCAGCCGGTGCAGGCTGAGACTGTCCATCAGCGCGGAGACGCGCTCCATCACCGCGGTGCGGCCGGGGCGGCTTGCGCGGCCGCGCAGGCGGAGAGGCAAGGCGATGTTCTCCGCCGCGGTGAGGCTGGAGATCAGGTTGAAGCGCTGGAAGACGAAGCCGATGCGGTCACGTCGGAAGGCGGAGAGGCGCTCGTCGTCGAGCGAGTGGAGATCCTGGCCGTCGACCGCCACAGTGCCGCGGTCTGGTGGCTCGAGTCCGCCGATGGCGTGGAGCAGGGTGCTCTTGCCGCAGCCGCTGGGCCCCATGACGGCGACGAACTCGCCGCGCCCAACTGTCAGCGACACGCCGCGCAGCACCTCACGCGGCGGCCGGCTGATGTGAAACGTCTTGTGCAGGTCGGAAACGGTGACCAGGGGGGTGGACGCGGTGCGGTCGGTCATCGGTCGGCACCCATCAGTTGAGATAGGCCTCGAGCACCGCCTCGACGGCGCCGCCGAGCAGACCGCTGTCCGACCAGACCAGGGGCTGGCCGGTCGGGGTCTCCGCCCCCGCAGTGCCGCCGGCCACGGGGCTCGGCTCCGGGGAGGGGGCGGGCGTGCTCTCCGCGGTCGGCGCCCCCGGCGACGCCGGGATCGGCGGGCTGGTGGCGTCGGTGCTGCCCGGCGGCGGCGTCGGCGCCGGTTCATTGCGGACCGGCTGGCCTGGTCGGGGCGCGGGCGGGGGTGGGGCGGGCGGGGGACGCGTCGGAGGCGGTGGCGGCGGTGGGGGCGGGGAGGACGCGAGCTGGGCGAACTCCTCCGAGAACATCCACACGTTGCTGTAGGTGCCGCCGCCCGGGTAGCTCCAGTTCGCGGCGTGATCTGAGCCGATGCCGAGGTGCGTGTAGGTGCCGTTGAGGATGTTGGCGCGGTGCTCGGGCGAGTTCATGAAGGACTGGTTGACGTAGTTGGCCGCCGACGCCGGGTCGCTGATCCCACCGGTCCAGCCGATGTTCTCCCCCGCCGAGCGGTACGGCACCCCGGCGGCCGACATCATGTTGAAGACGTTCTGGCTGCCGCAGTTGAGGATGGTGTGCGAGAAGAAGTTGCGGTTGACCATGTCGAAGGAGCGGCCCGACACCGGGAACCCGCAGCCCGAGTAGGCGTAGTTCTCGCCGATCGACTGCAGGGTGCCGTGGAGCGCGAGCGCCCCCAGGCCGTTGGAGGCGCGGTCCTGGTTGGTGAGCGAGAACAGGTCGGCATCGGCGTTGCCGTCGGCCGACGCCGGGTGAGGGTGCCCAGCGCCGCCACGCGCCGCCGCCATCGCCGCCACCAGGGCGACGGCGGTCACCAGCGCCCGCCGCGCCACCGGTCTGCCCGAGCCGGCAGGCCCGTTCGAGGCGGCCGCCTCGACCACCCCGGCGGTGCGCCGGAGCTCCTCCCACCCCCGGCCGGGCCCGGCCCGGGTGGGAGCCGGAGGCGCCGGCCGGTGGTCCACCACCGGCACGATTGCTGCGCTCACCCGGGAATTCCAGCGCCCCGGCCGCCCGCTCCAGACGGACGTTTACCGCAGCTCCACCGCTCCGTTACCGATCTGCACCGGGGCGCCGACCGGCGGCTTCGCATGACCGGTCGGACGAGACGACGACAGGGATCCCCTCATTCGCTCTGGCGCAGCGCGGCAAAACGTGTCATTGCCGCTGTGCATAAGCGGCGGCTTTTCCACCGGGTTGTCCACAGCGAACGCCAGATGTGAATCCGCGAGGTCGGTGTGCCGGTGGCATCATGGCGGCCGCCCATGACCTCCCTTGCCGTCATCCACATCGGCATCGACCCGGTTCTGCACCTCGGCGGTCTCGGCATCCACTGGTACGGGGTCATGTACGCGGTCGCCTTCTACGTCGGCTGGAAGGTGGCGGTGGTGCCGCACCTGCGACCACGGGGCGTATCCGAGGACCGCATCGAGGTGATCCTGGCCGTGACCATCGTCGCCGGGCTGCTGGGGGCGCGCCTCTACTACGACCTGCAGAGCGGCTTCCTCAACTACCTCACCCACCCCATCGACCTGATCGCCGTCTGGAAAGGGGGCATGGCCTTCTTCGGGGCGATCATCGGCTCGGTCGCGGCCATCTGGTTCCTCGCCAAGCGCGAGCGCATCTCCTTCTGGTTGGTCTTCGATTCCGCGGTGCTCTTCGCCTGCGTCGGCCAGCCGATCGGCCGCATCGGCAACGTGATCAACGGCGACATCCTCGGCGGCTACGCGCCGACTCTCCCCTGGGCGACCGCCTACACCAACGAACACGCCATCCTGCAGCCCGGCTTCCAGAACAACATCCCGTATCAGCCGGCGGCTGTGTACGAAGCCTTGGGCACCCTCGGCATCCTGGTGATCCTGCTGCTGCTGCGACGGCGCGGGGTGCGTACCGGGGTGCTCAGCCTCGCCTACCTGCCCCTCTACGCGATCAGCCAGCTCATCATCTTCCACTGGCGCGCGAGCGAGCCCGCCATCTTTCTGGGACTCAAGCAGGCTCAGTGGACGTCCATCGGGGTGCTGCTGCTCGGCGCGCCCCTCGCCTACCTCCTCTGGCGGCGGGGGGTGGGAGCGGCGCCATCCAGCGAGCCGGCGGCCCGTGACGAGACTCTCGAGCCGTCACCGCTCGGCACCACCGGGTGAACGGCGAGCGGCGGTACGGGCTCACCGTTCCCCTCCACGCCCATCGCCTGGGCGAGATGGGAGCGGTGGTGCGCGAGGCCGAGGAGCTCGGCTACACCGACCTGTGGTCGGCGGAGACCTCGGGCCTCGACGGCTTCAGCCCGCTGATCCACGCGGCGGCGCTCAGCCAGCGGGCGCGACTAGGCACCGCCATCGTCTCGTCGTTCACCCGAGGGCCCGCGCTACTCGCCATGTCGGCGGCCGCCTGCGAGGAGGCCGCACCGGGCCGCTTCGTGCTGGGAATCGGCAGCTCGACCGAGGTGATCGTCGAGCGCTGGAACGGCGTCCGCTTCCAGCGTCCCGTCTCGTCGGTGCGCGAGGCGGTGCGGCGGGTGCGGCAGGCGCTGGCCGGCGAGCGGATGTCGCTGCACGACGGAGAGAAGGGCGCCTTCAAGCTCGACGCGGCGCCACCGAAGCCGGTCCCGGTGTACATCGCCGCGCTGCGCGCCGGCATGCTGCGTCTCGCCGGCGAGGTCGCCGACGGGGTGATCATCAACTTCCTTCCCCCGTCGGCGGTGCCCACCGTGCTCGCCGAGGTGCGCCGCGGCGCCGAGACGGCGGGGCGCGATCCTGACGCCATCGACGTGGTCGCCCGGCACATGGTGTGCGACGAGGGCTGGACCGACGAGACGCGGCTGGCAGCCCGCTTCATCCTCGCCGTCTACGTCACCGCGCCGGTGTACGAGTCCTTCCTGCGCTGGATCGGCTTTGGTGAGCTGATCGACCCGGTGCTGGCGGCATGGCGCGCCGGTGACCGGCGCGCCGCCCTGGAGGCGATGAGCGACGAGCTGATCCACGCCCTGATCATCGCCGGCGACACGGAATACTGCCGGCGCCGCGTCGCCGAGTATGTCGACGCCGGGGTGCGCGTCCCCTGCCTGGCGCCCTTCAGCGGCATCGCCGACGTGCCGGAGCGGCGCCGATCCATCCGCGACACGGTGCGGCGCCTGGCCCCGTGACCCGGGTCTGGCGCGCGGCACCAGCGGCGGCGGCGCTGCTGGCCGTCGGCTGCAGCGGCGGCGGCACCGCGGTGTCCACCTCCCCCATTGCGACCACTGGTCCGACGCCGCGCGCGACCGCGGCGGCGGCGGCGCCGACCCAGCCACCGTCCAGCGTCAGCGCGCCGGCGACGGGACCGTCGCCTCCCCACGTGATGCTCATCGTGCTGGAGAACCGCGAATACTCGGCGGTGATCGGCAGCAGCAGCGCCTACCTCAACCAGCTGGCGCACCGCTACGGGCTGGCGACCCAGGCCTACGCCACCGGCCATCCCAGCCTGCCCAACTATCTCGAGCTGATCGCCGGCACCACCTTCGGCATCAGCAGCGACTGCACCGGCTGCAGCGTCGACGCGCCGACGGTGACCGACCAGCTCGACACCGCCGGGCTGGGCTGGCGCGCGTACATGGAGAGCATGCCGTCACCCTGCTTCACCGGAGCCGCCAGCGACGGCTACGCGAAGAAGCACGACCCCTTCGTCTATGTCCGTCATCTGCGTGACGGGGCCGACTGCGCCCGCGTGGTGCCCTTCGGCCAGCTCGCCACCGACCTTGCTTCGGGACGGGCGGCGCCGTTTCTGTGGGTGACCCCGAACCTCTGCGACGACGGTCACGACTGTGGCAACGGGCAGGTCGAACGCTGGCTGCGGGGCCTGCTGACGATGGTGCAGGGCTCGGGTTGGTACCGGCAGGGAGGCGCGGTCATCATCACCTGGGACGAGGGCAGCAGCTCCGTGGGCTGTTGCCAGACGGCTCACGGTGGCCACGTTGCCACCGTGGTCGTGTCGCAACGGCTGCAAGGAGGCCACAAGTTCGATCAGGTCATCGATCAGGCTGGCATCCTCCGCGGGATTGAGGAGGTCTACGGCCTACCCCTGCTGCGCGACGCAGCGTGCAGCTGCAGTGGTAGCCTGCGCCCCATGCTCGGTTGATTCGGGCCGGATCGGCCACGCGCACCTATACTCGTTGACCATGGAACGCGCTCTCGACGCCCTGAGCACACTCCTCTACTACTACGGCTGGCTGATCTTTGTCCGCATCCTGATGTCTTGGTTTCCTGGCATCAGTTACCACAATCCTCTCGTGCGTGTGCTACGGGCGTTGGTAGATCCCGTACTGACGCCGATTCGGCGCATTCTTCCCTCGTTCTCCGGTATCGACTTCTCGCCGGTGCTGGCCATCCTCCTCGCCTTTGAAGCCTCGCGGTTGGTGGGCGACCTCGCCGCCTCCGCGAATGTGTCAGTCAGCCACGAGGCAGGCATTCTGCTGTACGAGGTGATGCGCACCATCGCGATCATTTTTATCGTCCTCGTGCTGCTGCGCCTATTCATCTCAATCTTCAACGCAAGCCCTTTTCATCCTCTCGTGATGCTGATCCGGCAGCTCTCCACGCCGCTGGTCCGCCCGTTCGCCGGGATAGGCCCGCGCTCACGCAGCTTTGACACTCCGGCGCTCGTCGCGCTCGCGGTCTATATCGCGAGCCTGTCTGTGATCGTCTGGATTTTCAACCACGTCATCCTCACGAGCTAGCCAACCCCCAGCGGTCGAGCAGCGCCGGGAGATCGTCGGCGGAGCGGAGGGTGGCGTCGACCCCGAGCCCGCGGTAGATCGCCATCTCGGCGTCGTCGCCGACCAGAACCCCCCGCACCCGCACCGCGCCCCCGCGCTCGGTGCGGAACCTCTGCACCAGCTCCCAGTCGTCGCGGACGTCGCCGGCATAGACCACGGTGCGCGAGCGGCAGGCCTCCACCACCAGGTCGAGACAGCGTGGGTCGGGCTTGCGCACGATGTCGCCGGTGACCACCACCGCGAGCTCTGACCGCTCCCAACCCAGTCTCGCCAGCGCTGCCTCGGCCTCCCGCGGGGTGCGGCCGGTGATCAGACCGAGACACTCGACGCCGCCGCGGCGCAACCGGGCCGGCAGGTCGGAGGCGACGAGAGTGTGCTCGCTCTCGACCAGACCACGGCGATCGTCACCATCGCCCGCCGGACCCCAGTAGTACCGGTCGAAGAGCTGCAGCACGTGCGCCCCGTCGATGCGCGGCAGCTCGGGGCAGGCTGCCCGCAGACCGGCGAGTCCCCCGCCGGCGGCCTCCACGGCGGCGGCGATCTCCACCAGGGACGAGCCACGGCCGCCGGCGCCAACCGCGGAGAGGGCGATGCTGACGTGGACGTCGTCGTTGAATCCTCGGCCGCGCTTGAGCATGGTGATGTCGGCCTGGGAGGGATGCCAGGGACGCCCCACCGCCATGCTGCTCTGCACCGCCATCACCGTCAGCCGGATGCATTCACGAAACGACTCCCGGACATCGATCAGCACCCCGTCGATGTCGAGGGCGACGGTGTCGGCGACGAAGGCCTCGCCGGACGGCGCCGACGGCATCACGGACGCCGGCCGGACTCCCGTCGCGCCCCGGCGGTCCGCATCGGTTCCCCTCGGCGCAGCGGCTCGGGGCCGCGTTCGCGTCGGGTGTCGATGCGATAGGTCCCGTCGCCGAGCAGGGCGGTCACCGCCCGTTCCAGCCCCGGCGCGGGCGTCACCGCGTGCTGCTCGGAGAGCATCACCTCGTCGATCTTCTCGGTCCCCTCGACGTGCAGCACCACCCGCACATCGCCTGGATGCCGCTCCAGCGCCTCGCGCAGTGCGGCCAGCTGGGAGGCGCGGCGGGACGGCACCATCAGCCGCAGCGTCTGGTTGCGCCGCCAGGCGAGCAAGCGCGGGTCCTCAAGGGCGAGCACGGCGTCGGCGATGATCTTGGCGGGCTCGTTCTCGCCGCGCTCCTCGTCGTCGCCGCTGCCGTTGCCGTTGGTGGTGGTGAGGGCGCCACCGGGCCTGGCCGACTCGACCCGACCGCGGACCACCACCACCGCGTCGGGATGGAGCACCTGCGCCGCCTCCTCGAAGATGCGCGCGAAGACGACGACCTCGCAGGCGCCAGTCATGTCCTCGATCTGGAGGAAGGCCATGCGCTGGCCGCGCCGGGTGACCACCGCCCTCACGTCGCGCACGCAACCACCCACCTGGACCACCAGGCCGTCGAGATGGGGGCCGAGCTCGCCGAGGTTGGTGTCGACACGCTCGTGCAGCTGATCGGCGATGCGTCGCAGGGGATGATCGCTGAGGTACATGCCAAGCAGCTCGCGCTCCCAGCGGAGCCGGTCGTCGTCGCCGGCGGGGGCGATGCCGGCGGGGGCCTCCATGTCCTCGTAGCCGAGCGCCGCGGCTGTGGCCGCGTCGCCGTGAGCGACCGATCCCGCGCTGTCCTCGCCACCCGCGACCTCGCTCGCCGGCGGACCGCCGAACAGCGAGGTCTGCCCCGACTCGCGCTCGCGGCGGATCTGCGCCGCGCGGTCGATGGCGCGGTCGATCAGGGCCAGCAGGACGGCGCGGTCGCCGAGACAGTCGCAGGCACCGCTGCGCACCAGCGCCTCGAGCACCCGCCGGTTGAGGTCGCGACCGCCGACGCGCAGGCAGAGATCGAGGAGGCTGCGGTAGGGGCCGCCGGTGGCACGGCCCTCGAGGATCGCCTCCACCACCTTCTCGCCCACGTTCTTGATGTGGTGCAGCCCATAGAGGATCTCCCCGGCGGCGACCTCTCCCACCGCGAAGCCGCCCTGGCTGCGGTTGATGTCGGGAGGTCGCACCACCAGTCCGCGGGCGTGGGCGTCGAGGATGCCCACCTTGAGCCGGTCGAAGTCGCCCGCCTTGCTGTTCAGCAGGGCCGCCATGTACTCCAGCGGATGGTTGGCCTTGAGGTAAGCAGTCTGGTAGCCGATCAGCGCGTAGCAGATGGCGTGAGCGGCGTTGAAGCCGTAGCCGGCGAAGTAGGCGATGAGGTCGAAGAGCTCGCCGGCGACGCTGGCGGCGACTCCGTTGGCGGTGGCCCCGGCGACGAACTTCTCACGCTGCTGCGCCATCTTCGCCTTGTCCTTCTTGCCCATCGCGGCGCGGAGGATGTCGGCCTCGCCGAGGGTGAAGCCGGCGACGGCGGAGGCGATCTTCATCACCTGATCCTGGTAGACGATGACCCCGTAGGTTTCTGCCAGGATCAGCTCCATCTCGGGGAGCAGATAGCTGACCGGCTCATCGCCCCGCTTGCGCTTCATGTAGAGGTCGATGACCCCGCCCTCGATGGGGCCGGGGCGGTTGAGGGCGTTCGCCACCGAGAGGTCCTCGAGGCAGGTGGGCTGCATGTCGATGAGGATCTTCTTGGCGCCGACTCCCTCCAGCTGGAAGACGCCGAGGGTGTCGGCCCGCCCCAGCAGCGCGTAGGTGGGGGCGTCGTCGAGGGGGATGGCATCGATGTCGATGCGTTTTCCCGTCGTCTGCTCGACGTTCTCCACCGCCTCCTCTATGATGGTGAGGTTGGTCAGCCCCAGGAAGTCCATCTTCAGCAGGCCGATCTTCTGGACGCCGTCCATGTCGAACTGGGTGACGGTCGCGTCCCGGTCGTTGGCGGAGCTCTGCAGCGGCACCAGGTTCTGCAGCGGCTCGGGGGCGATGACGACACCGGCGGCATGGGTGCTGGCGTTGCGGCAGATGCCCTCCAGCCGGCGGGCGTTGTCGATGACCCGCCGGGCCCACTCCTCGCTCTCGTAGACCTCCCGCAGCTCTCGCGACTCCAGGGCCCGGTCGAGGGTGATGCCGACGGTGGGTGGCACCAGCTTGGCGAGCCGGTCGACGTCGGGCAGCGGCACGTCGAGGACGCGGCCGACGTCGCGGATGGCGGCGCGGGCGGCCATGGTCCCGAAGGTGATGATCTGGGCGACCCGGTCGCGGCCGTACTTCTCCTGCACGTAGTTGAGGACGCGGTCGCGGCGGCGGTCGTCGAAGTCGATGTCGATGTCCGGCATGGACACCCGCTCGCGGTTGAGGAAGCGCTCGAAGATCAACCCGTAGCGCAGCGGGTCGAGGTTGGTGATCCGCAGCACGTAGGCCACCAGCGACCCGGCGGCGCTGCCCCGCCCCGGTCCGACCTTGACCTCCTGGCAGCGGGCAGCGCGGACCAGGTCCCAGACGATGAGGAAGTAGGCGGAAAAGCCGGTCTCGCGGATGACGTCGAGCTCCATCGCCAGCCGCTCGCGGGCCTCCTGGCCGGGGCTGTCGCCGTACCGCTCCCGAAGCCCCTGCTCACAGAGCTCGCGCAGATAGGTGTCGGCGTCGAGTCCCTCGGGAATCGGTGAGTAGTGCGGCAGCAGCGACCTGCCCAGAGGGATCTCGACGTGACAGCGCTCCGCCAGCGCCACCGTGTTGGCCGCCGCCTCGCCGTAGGCGGCGAAGCGAGAGCGCATCTCCTCGCCGCCGGCCAGGTAGAAATGGGGGCCGGCGAACTTGAAGCGCTTCTCCTCCTCGAGGCGGGACTGCGTCTGCAGGCAGAGCAGGATGTCGTGCGCCTCGGCGTCGTCGGCGCGGATGTAGTGGGAGTCGTTGGTGCAGATCAGCGGCAGGCCGGCGCGCCGGGCGATCTCGACTAGGCCGGCGCGGACCTCGACCTCCTCCGCCATGCCGTGGTCCTGCAGCTCGAGGAAGTAACTGTCGGAACCGAAGATCTCGGCGTGCTCGCGGGCGATGCGCTCGGCGGCGTCGAGGTCACCGCGGAGGATCGCCTGCGGCACCTCGCCGCCGAGGCAGGCCGAGAGGCACACCAATCCCTCGGCGTGCTCGGCCAGCAGCTGACGGTCGACTCTCGGCTTGTAGTAGTAGCCCTCGAGGTGGGCCCGGCTGACCAGCGCCACCAGGTTGCGGTAACCGGCGTCGTTGCGGGCGAGCAGCACCAGATGGTTGGGATCGCGGTCGGCCCGGCCCTCGCGGTCGTGGCGCGAGCGCGGTGCGGTGTAGACCTCGCAGCCGATGATCGGGTTGATCCCCGCCTCGTGGGCCGCGGCGTAGAACTCGACCGCGCCATAGAGGACTCCGTGGTCGGTGATCGCCAGGGCCGGCTGGCCCAGGCGGGCCACGGTCTCGACCAGCTCGCCGATCCGGGCCGCGCCGTCGAGCAGCGAGTACTCGGTGTGGGTGTGGAGGTGGACGAAGGGGGTGGACGGCTCGGCTGACGGGGCGGGATCGACGGCGGGCATCGGTCTCCCGGTGAAGGCTGGCAGGCGCTACCGGCGCCCTGCGAACAGGCGTACGGTACCATCAGCCGGGCACCGGCGCCAGGGCGGAGAACGAGTCTGCTCCCCGCCCGCGGGAGGACGCGGCGACGGCCCCGCTACTCCCTCCGGCGCAGGCTCGCCACCATCTCGACGTGGTGGGTCTGGGGGAACATGTCGACCACGTCGAGCTCCTCGACCGCATACGGTCCCGACGCCGCCAGGATGTGCAGGTCGCGGGCCATGGTGGCGGGGTCGCACGACACGTAGACCACGCGGGGCGGTCCGGCCAGCGCCAGCCAGCCAACCACGCTGCCGGCGCAGCCGGCCCGCGGGGGATCGATGACAACCGCGTCGATTCGCCCCTGGGCCGCGGCCACCGGCAGCCCCTCCTCCACCGGGACCGCCAGGTAGCGCACCCGCGCCGCGGCTCGGTTCATCTCCGCGTTGAGCATCCCCAGCCGGGCGGCGATGCGGTTCTCCTCGATGCAGACCACCTCGGCAGCGGTCTCGGCGATCGCCAGGCTGAGCATTCCGATGCCGGCATAGGCGTCGACCACCCGCGCTCCGCGCAGGTCGCCGAGGCGCCCCAGTGCCAGGCCGTAGAGCACCTCCATCTGCGCCTGGTTCACCTGGATGAAGGTCTCGGCGCGGACCCTGATGGTGTTCCCGCGCCAGCGGAGGGTGGTGGAGTCGGTGTTCCAGCGCAGGCCGTCGGGAAGGGTGGTCGCCGCCGCGTCGACCGCGGACGCGTCGAGCTGCCGCGCCGGTCGCGGCTTCACCAGCACCTCGCTGCCATCCTCGCCGGCGGTCAGGTGCAGCGCGGTCAGCCCGGCAGCGCCCCCGCGGCGCACCGCCTGGCGCAGCGCCGGCAGCGAGCCCGCGATCGCCCGGTGATGGATCAGGCAGTCGTCGACGGCGATGGTGCTCCAGCTGTGCGCACGCTTGAAGCCGAGGCCGGCAGCGGCCATCCCCTCCGTGCCGGCGATGACATGGAACTCGCCGCGCCAGCGGTACCGCCAGGGATCGTCCATCCCATGCATAGGGAGGTGATCCGGGACCGGGACCGACTGACGCCGCATCGCGTCGAGGACGATGCCGCGCTTCAGCTCGAGCTGATGCGCGTAGTCGATGTGCTGCAGCTGGCAGCCGCCGCATTCGGGAACGTAGGGGCAGGGAGGCGCGGTGCGGTGCGGCGAGGCCTCGATCACCTCATCGACGGCGGCGAACCAGGTGCCGCCGCGCCGGTGGGTCAGGCGGGCGCGCACCAGCTCGCCCGGAATCGCTCCGTCGACGAGGATGGTCTCGCCGCCGTCGAGGTGCGCCAGGCAGGCGCCGCCGTGCACCATGGCCTGGCAGCGGACCAAGTGCTGCTCGCCGGAGCTGCGCCGGGGCCGAGCTGGTGGTGCGGGCGTGTCAGCCGCCGAGACGCTCACGCAGCAGGCGATTGACGAGCTGGGCGTCGGCGCGGCCGCGGGTCTGCTTCATCACATATCCGACCAGCGACTGCAGCGCTGCCTCCTTGCCGGCGCGGAAGTCGGCCACCGCCTTGCTCCCCTGGGCGATGGCCTCGTCGATCAGCGAGCTCAGAGCGCCGGCGTCGCTGACCTGACCGAGGCCGCGCTGCTCGACCAGCGCCGCCGGATCGCCGCCGTCGCGGTACAGCTCGGCCAGCAGCTCCTTGGCGACGCTGCCGCTGATCGTCCCGGCCTCCAGCAGACGCAGCAGCGCCGCCAGCCCAGCGACCCCCAGGCCGCTCTGCTGCAGCGGCAGCCGGTGCTCGTTGGCGAGCCGGGCGACGTCCCCGAGCATCCAGTTGGCGGCGAGTTTGGCACCAACACCGGTGGCCACCACCGATTCGTAGGTGTCGGCCTCCTCCCGGGTCGCGGTCAGCAGCCCGGCGTCGTAGTCGCCGAGGCCGTGCTGCCGGCGCAGGCGCGCCGCCCGGGCGTCGGGCAGCTCGGGCAGCTCGCCGCGGATGCGCTCCACCAGCGCCGCCTCCAGCTGCAGCGGCGGCAGATCCGGCTCGGGAAAGTAGCGGTAGTCGTGGGCGTACTCCTTGCTGCGCTGCGACACCGTGGCCTGCTGGGTCTCCACCCAGCCGCGGGTCTCCTGCGGCAGCGCGCCACCCTGCTCGAGCACCTGGCGCTGCCGTTCGATCTCGTAGCCCAACGCGTGGTGGACGGCCCGGAAGCTGTTCATGTTCTTGATCTCGACCTTGACGCCGAGCTGGTCGCTGCCGCGGGGACGGATCGACACATTGGCGTCGCAGCGGAACGACCCCTGCTCGAGGTTCCCGTCGTTGACGCCGATGTACATCAGTACCCGGCGCAGCCAGATCAGGTACTCGCGCGCCTCCTCGGGGGTGCGCAGGTCGGGCTCGCCGACGATCTCCATCAGGGGAACGCCGCAGCGGTTGCAGTCCACCAGCGACGAGGTGGCGCTCTGCAGCACGTCACCGGCGTGGTACATGGTCCCGGTGTCCTCCTCGAGGTGGACCCGGGTGATGCCGCAGCGACGCTGCTCGCCGTCGACGTGGAACTGCAGCCACCCCCGACGAGACAGCGGCAGATCGTACTGCGAGATCTGGTAGCCCTTGGGCAGATCGGGATAGAAGTAGTTCTTGCGGTCGAACTTGGTGAACTCCGGGATCTCGCAGTTGAGCGCCACCGCGGTCCGCACCGTGTACTCCACCGCCTGGCGGTTGATCACCGGCAGGGTGCCGGGCAGGCCGAGACACACCGGGCAGGTGTTGGAGTTCGGTGGCGCACCGACGTAGGCGGCGCTGCAGCCGCAGAACATCTTGCTGCGGGTGAGCAGCTGGGCATGCACCTCGAGGCCGATCACCGCCTGGTACTCGCGGTCGCCGACCCTCAGGGTGTCGGTGCCGTGGGTCGCGGTCGAGCTCACGCCGTCGCCTCCACCAGCGGGGAGCGGGCGCGGTGCCAGCCGGTCGCCTGCTCGTAGGCGTGGGCGACGCGCAGCGCCCGCGCGTCCTGGAAGCGCGGGGCGATCACCTGCAGGCCCACCGGGAGACCGTCCGCCATGCCGCACGGCAGCGAGACGCCGGGCAGCCCTGCGAGGTTGACGGGAAGGGTGAGCACGTCGCAGAGGTACATCGACAGGGGGTCCTCGCGCGCCGCCAGAGGAAAGGCGACGGTGGGTGAGGTGGCGCACACCAGCGCATCGACGCGCTCGAAGGCGGCGGCGAACTCCTCGGCGATGACGGTGCGCACCTTCTGCGCCTTGCGATAGTAGGCATCGTAGTAGCCGCTCGAGAGCGCGTAGGTGCCGAGCATGATCCGCCGCTTGACCTCGGCCCCGAATCCGCAGCCGCGGGTGTCCAGGTACATCTGCAGCAGCGCGTCATGCTCCTTGCGCATGCCGAAGCGGATCCCGTCATAGCGGGCGAGGTTGGAGGAGCACTCGGCGGGGGCGATGATGTAGTAGGTCGAGAGCGCCGCGCCGGTGCTGGGCAGCGACACCTCGTCGAGGGTGGCGCCCATCCCCTCCAGCACCCGCAACGCCTCCTCGACGGCGCGGCGCACCCCCGGCTCCAGCCCTTCGCCGAAGTACTCGTGCGGGACACCGAGGCGCATCCCCGCGATCCCGCCGCGCAGGGTCTCCATCGGGTCCTCGACCGCGGTCGGCGAGGAGGTGCTGTCGCGCGGGTCGTGACCGGCGATGGCCGAGTAGACCAGGGCGCAGTCCTCCACGGTGTGGGCGAAGGGTCCGATCTGGTCGAGCGACGAGGCGAATGCGATCAGCCCGTAGCGCGAGACCCGGCCGTAGGTCGGCTTGAAGCCGACCACGCCGCACAGCGCCGCCGGCTGACGGATGGAACCGCCCGTGTCGGTGCCGAGGCTGTAGGGCACCATGCCGGCGGCCACCGCCGCGGCGCTACCGCCGCTGCTGCCGCCCGGCACCCGCGAGCGGTCCCAGGGATTGCGCACCGGACGGTACGCGGAGTTCTCGGTGGACGAGCCCATCGCGAACTCGTCGCAGTTGGTCTTGCCGATCACCACCGCGCCGGCGTCGAGCAGGCGCTGCACCGCGGTGCCGGTGTAGGGAGGATGAAAACCCTCGAGGATTCGCGATCCCGCGGTGCAGGCGACGCCCTCCAGGCAGAGCACGTCCTTCAGAGCGACGGGGATCCCGCACAGCGGCGACGCCGCGCCCGGGTCCTCGCGCAACCGGCGCTGGGCATCCGCCGCCTGCCGCTCCGCCAGCTCCCACGTCTGAGTGAGCACCGCCCCGACCTCGGCGTCGACGCGCTCAAACTGCGCCCGCGCCTCGGCGAGCAGCTCCTGCGGCGACACGCCACCCTCGCGCAGAGCCGCCGCCGATGCGGCGACGGTACCTCCGGTGAAGCTCATTCCTGGATGGCTCCGACGCGGAAGAAATCGGCCTCGCGCGCGGGGGCGTTGGCGAGCGCGCGCTCGACGCTCAAGGACGGCTGCGAGATGTCCTCGCGCCAGACGTTGACCAGCTCGCCCACCTGTGCCGTCTCGCCGACAGGCGAGGTGTCGACGTCGTTGAGCCTGGTCATGTGCTCGAGAATCGCGTCGAGCTGGGCGCCGTAGCGGCTCCGCTCCTCGTCACTGAGTCCGAGGCGGGCGAGCATGGCGACGTGGGCGATGTCCTCCGGGGTCAGCGGCATGGGGGCATTATCCGGGCTCAGCGCGAGGTCGGCAGCCAGGTCAGCACCGTCTGCTCGGTGGGGGTGAATCCCGCGGCACCGTAGGCGGCCATCGCCGCCGGGTTGTCGTCGCGGGTCCACACGCAGGCGAAGGTCACGTTGCGCTCGCGGAAGAGCGCCATGGCGGCGCGCAGCAGGCGGGTCGCCAGGCCTCTCCCTCGGGAGTCCGGTCGGACGTAGAGCTCGGCCACCTCCCCCTCCAGGCCGGTGCCGGGATCGAACAGGACGCACCAGCAGACGCCGAGCGCCTCGCCCTGCCGGTCGCGAGCGACGAGGACGCAGTTCTCGCCGGTGAACTGCGCCCGCAACGGCGGCATGCCGCGGTCGATCTGGTCACGCGACTGGCGCGGATGCCGGTACCGCTCCTGCTCGTCGACGGCGAGGTCGATGAGGAGCGCGCGCACCGCGGCGTCATCCTCGGCGGCGAGGACGGCGACCTCGATGTCGCCGTCAGACGCCGCACGCTGCACGCTCTCGTCGATGGCTGCACTCCCCGTCGCTGCGCGCGTCGCGGCCGTCCCCGGTGGCCGGATCGGGCTCGGCCGGACTGCGGCGCAGGGTACCAGCCCGCGGTCCGTCCGCAGACCGCCCCATTGCACGGCGGGACGCCGCGACCACCCGCCGGCATCGCCGGGACCCTCCATACTTAGCTGACCCCTGCCAGGTCGCACGGAGGACGAGTCGTGATCGTGGTCACCACCGAGAACATCTCCGGCTACCGCGTCAGCCACGTGCTCGGCCAGGTCTTCGGGCTGACGGTTCGCACCCGTGGTGTCGGCGGCAACGTGGCCGCGGCGCTGCGCGGACTCGCCGGTGGTGAGGTGCGCTCCTACACCAAGCTGCTCGAGGATGCCCGCCGGCAGGCGATCGATCGCCTGGTCGAGTCCGCGACCGCCGCCGGCGCCAACGCGGTGGTGATGATGCGCTTCGACTCCTCGGAGATCGGCCAGACGATGTCGGAGATCGTCGCCTACGGCACCGCGGTGATCGTCGAGCCGACCGCACCTCCGGGATAGCGGCCCCCAGGTCGGCGGGTCATGGACGCCGCTCGCGCCTTCTTCGGTTTCCTGCCGGTCTGGGGCTGGGCGCTGATTCTCGCCGTCGGTCTGCTGGTGGTGGTCTTCGGCTGGGAACGCTACCGGCCGTCGCCGCGCCGGCCCGAGTGGCATCTGCCCACCACCGAGATCTTCATCGACCCCGACTCGGGACGGCGGCTGCGCGTCTACGTCGACCCGTCGAGCGGCGAGCGGAGCTACCACGAGGAGGACGGCCTGCCCCAGCTGCCGCCGCTGCACCGGCCCGGTCTCTGGCTGCCGGCGCCACCGACGGCGCTGCCACCGGGTGATGAAACGCCGCCGGGCGGCGCCGGAGAGGGCGGCACCCCCACCCGGGGCTGACCGGCCCGGCGCTTTTCCGGACGGGGCTGCGGTGGTACACCGAGACCATGGGCGCGGGTGATCGCTTTCGGCACTGGCTGGGCCCCGGTCGCGGGCTCGAGGACTCGACCCGCGAGGACATGCTCGAACGGCTGCGCAGCGGCGGTGTGCGCGACGAGCGCGTGCTCGAGGCGATGGCGCGAGTGCCGCGTGAGGAGTTCGTGACCGAGGGCTCGGAGACCGAGGCCTACGCCGACCGGGCCCTGGCGATCGGCTACGGCCAGACGATCTCGCAGCCGCTGATGGTCGCGGTGCTGGTGCAGGCTCTCGCCCCGACGGCGGGCGAACGCGTCCTCGACATCGGCACCGGCTCCGGATACCAGGCGGCGGTGATCGCGGCCTGCGGCGCCCACGTGATCAGCGTCGAGCGCCTCGAGCGGCTGGCGGTGTCGGCGCGCCGGCGGCTGGAACGGCTGGGCTTCGACGTCGAGGTGGTGGAGGCCGACGGCAGCCTCGGCCTCCCCGAGCAGGGTCCCTACGACGCCATCGCGGTGGCGGCGTCGGCGCCCCGGGTGCCGGAGCAGCTGGTGGCCCAGCTGGCCGAGGGCGGGCGCCTCTGCATCCCGGTGGCGGCGGCCGACTGCGACCGGCTGATCCGGGTGCGGCGCTACGGCGACCAGGCCATGCGCGACGACCTCGGCCCCTGCCGCTTCGTCCCCCTGCTCGGAGCCGGTGGCTTCCCGGAGGCCAGCTGAGCCTCCGGAGAGTCACCCGAGCAGCGCGCTGACGTCCTCGAAGGGTGTGGTGCAGGGCCGGCCCTGAGCGTGGCGGTAGGTGACCCGCCCGCTCGCCGCCACCAGCACGCTCGAGGCGGAGACGGTCCCGTAGCGGTCGCCGTGGATGCAGACCGCGTCGAGCGGATCGGCGCCGGGAGCCCCAGGGTCGCGCAGCATCTCCTCCATCGCCGCCAGCAGAGCCGTCCCCGACCCCGCCGAGGCCACCGCCGCTCGAAGGCGAGCCGCGAGGGCGATGTCCTTGGCCGGCCGCGGGTCATCGACGTCGTGAACGGTGAGCACGTGCGGTCCCGGGTCGAGGGCGACCAGCCTCAGCCCGGCGCCGGAGGCATGCGCCACCAGCGCCGCGGTGGGCGAGACATAGAGGAGGTTGACCGGGTTGTAGGCCGCCGGATCCAACCCCGAGAGAACCCGGCGCGCGCCCTCGTCGGAGGCGCCGCCGAGGACGGCCATGGGCAGCTCGCCTCGTGACCGCCGGGTGGGATCGCGGCCGAGCTCACCACCGGCGCCGCTGCGGCGGTTGGTGACCGCCGCGACCCGGCCGTCCGCCGCCACCGCCAGCCAGGTCCCGCCAGCCAGCAGATCGGTGCCGGCGGCGACCGCCGGATCCGAGGCCACCCGCGCCGGCGGGCTGCTGGGCCGGTCGACCAGCTCGTCGCGATTGGCCACCAGGGCCACCGGCGCGTCCGCCAGGCAGCGCCAGGCGAGGAGGATGGTGCACACCGCGGCGGATCCTACCCCCGCCTCGCCGGCGCCCCGATTCGATCGGCTACGGGCCGGTCACCTCCCCGGCGGGAACCCGGAACATGCGCACCAGGCCGGCGCTGGGGCGCTCCCGAGCGAGGGAGGCGCCCTCCTCACCGAAGGCGGCGGAGAGGGCCCGCCGGGTCTGGCCCTCCTCGGGCGGGGTGTCGAGCGCCAGCCGCGAGATGGTCACCGCGTACTGGTCCACCCCGTCGGGGCGGTCCGGGTAGCGGTTGCGGGTGAGGCTGACCCGGAGGCCGAGGTCGGGGAGATCGACCTGGTGGCGGCCGCGTTCGTGCTGGGCGGGCGGCGACGCGTAATCGTCGTCGGCGCGCCGGCGCAACTCCCGCATCACGGAGTCCGCGCCGAGGTCTCCACGAGCGGTGCGATCGGCGACCACGCAGCCCAGGGTAGCGCCCCGCCCCGGCGCTGAAGCGGGCCGGCGAGGGCGTTTAGCATGGTCCCGGCGGAGGTATCCACAGGCCAGGGCCTCTGGCTCTGTTCAGCGACATCCCATCTCCCCAAGGAGTGCATCCCATGGCCAAGACGGTCGGCATCGATCTCGGCACCACCAACAGCGTGGTGGCAGTGATGGAGGGCGGCGAGCCTGTCGTCATCGCCAACGCCGAAGGCGGTCGAACCACGCCATCCGTCGTCGCCTTCACCCGCACCGGGGAGCGTCTGGTCGGCCAGCTGGCCCGCCGCCAGGCCGCGGTCAACCCCGACAACACCGTCTACTCCATCAAGCGGTTCATGGGCCGCCTGGTCAGCGAGGTCACCAACGAGGCCAAGCAGGTCCCCTACAAGGTGGTGGCCGGCAAGGACGGTCGCGTCGAGGTCGAGGCGGGCGGACAGCGATACACCCCCGAGCAGGTCTCCGCGATGATCCTGCAGAAGTTGAAGACCGACGCCGAGGCGTATCTCGGTGAGTCGGTCACCGACGCGGTGATCACCGTTCCCGCCTACTTCAACGACGCGCAGCGCCAGGCGACCAAGAACGCGGGACAGATCGCCGGGCTCAACGTCCTCCGCATCATCAACGAGCCCACCGCCGCGGCGCTTGCCTACGGTCTCGACAAGAAGGAGAACGAGCGCATCCTCGTCTTCGACCTCGGCGGCGGCACCTTTGACGTGTCGGTGCTGGAGGTGGGCGAGGGCGTCTTCGAGGTCAAGGCAACCAACGGCGACACCCATCTCGGCGGTGACGACTACGACCGCCGCATCGTCGACTGGCTGGCCGACGAGTTCAAGCGCGACCAGGGCATCGACCTGCGTCAGGACCGGCAGGCGCTGCAGCGACTCACCGAGGCCGCCGAGAAGGCGAAGATGGAGATCTCGCAGCGGCCGGAGACGGAGGTCAACCTGCCCTTCATCACCGCCGATGCCAGCGGGCCCAAGCACCTGGCCATCACTCTGTCGCGCAGCAAGTTCGAGCAGCTGACCGAGGATCTGACCGCACGGACCCGCAAGCCCTTCCAGGATGCGCTGGCGGATGCCGGGCTCACGGCCGCACAGCTCGACGAGATCATTCTCGTCGGCGGTGCCACCCGCATGCCCGCCATCCAGGCGCTGGTCAAGGAGCTGACCGGAAAGGAGCCGCACCGCGGCGTCAACCCCGACGAGGTGGTCGCCGTCGGCGCCGCCATCCAGGCGGGAGTGCTCAAGGGTGAGGTCAAGGACGTCCTGCTCCTCGACGTCACCCCGCTCAGCCTCGGGATCATGACCGAGGGCGAGGTCAACACCAAGCTGATCGAGCGCAACACCACCATCCCCACCAGCAAGACGCAGGTGTTCTCGACCGCGGCCGACAACCAGCCGAGCGTCGAGATCGTGGTGCTGCAGGGCGAGCGGCCGATGGCGCGCGACAACCGCATCCTCGGCACCTTCATGCTCGACGGCATCCCGCCGGCACCGCGCGGCATGCCGCAGATCGAGGTGACCTTCGACATCGACGCCAACGGCATCCTCCACGTCACCGCCAAGGACCGCGGCACCGGCAAGGAGAACCGGGTGACCATCACCGGCTCGACCACCCTCCAGAAGGACGAGGTGGAGCGGATGGTCAAAGAGGCGGAGGCGAACGCCGAGGAGGACCGCCGGCGCGCCGAGGCGGTCGAGACCCGCAACCGCGCCGACCAGATGGCCTACCAGGCGGAGAAGGCGCTGAAGGACGCCGGCGACAAGGTGCCGGCGGATGTCCGCGCCGACATCGAGGGCAAGGTCAAGGCGGTGCGCGACGCCATCGCCGCCGGCGACCAGGACGCCATCCAGCGTGCCCACGACGACCTCCAGGGCAGCCTGCAGAAGATCGGCGAGGCGGTGTACGCCTCGGCGGGTACCCCGGGGACGGGCGGCCCCGAAGGCCACAACGGCGGCGGCGAGACACCGCCGGGTCAGGGCGGCGGCGAGGACGTCGTCGACGCCGAGTTCAAGGAGGTCTGACCCGGGTCCACCGGGATCAGCCCGCCTGTTCGATCCGGGTGAGAACCCAGTCGTACTTGCCGGACATGATCGGCGCCTTGCAGTAGGAGCAGACCCCGGCGAGATCGACGTCGAGCGGGGCGCCGCAGTTGGGACAGTGGTCCGACATGGTGCCGCCGTCGGCTTTCGTCGTCGCCTCCGACGATCGCTGGAAGATCCAGTCCTCCGTCCACTGGCGCACGGTGCGATCACCGCGGACGACGCGGCCGTTGCCGCTGTCGACGTCGTAGTCGGCGCTGGCGGCGAGGAAGCGAACGGTGACGGTGTCGTAGCTCTGATCGGTGTGGGCGCCGATGATGGTGGCGTCGCCGACGGACAGGCTGTCGAGCAGGTTGCGCCGTCCCTGATCGCGATACTGCTCGATCTGCACCCGGTGCTGCTGCCACAGCGCGTCGGCCATGACCCGGCGGCTCATGTCCGGCTTCAGCTCGCTCCACGCCTGCTCGACGACAAAGAACGCCTTCTGCGTCTGGCTGAGAAAGGCCGCGTCGTCGAAGGCGGGATCGTGAGCCCGGATCTGGTCAAGCGCGGCCTGAACGCTCGTCTCCCCCATCGCCCCCGCGGCGCCGGCGTCGGAGCCGTCGAGAGTCTGACCCCGGAAGCGCTCGGGCACACCGATGGGACGGGTGTCGTCGTACTCCACCGGCGCGCCGCTGCCGCCGGAGGTGGCCGCCGCGCTGGCGCCGGCCGCGGCGGGCCGCCCGGTCCGCATCCAGGCCCGCATCAGCATCACGCCGACGGCGATCAGGGCGACGAGGATGATCAGAGCGACGAGGATCCCGGCCCCGCCCCCGCCCCCACCGCCGATGGGGAGGAAGAAGAAGCCGCCACCGCCACCGCCTCCGCCGCTGAAGCCGCGGCCGCCACCGCCGCCACCACCGCCGCCGAAGTTCTGCCCGCCGCCGGCGCGGGCGAGCAGAGCGGACAGACCGGTGACCACCACGAGCGGTCCTACTTCGGCTCCGCCGGTGGCTCGGGCTCGGTCGCCGGCTGCTCGCCGGTGGCGGGAGCCGCGGGCGGCGTCTCGGTTGCCGGCGCGGCCGCGGCCTCCTCGACCGGGTGGCCGCAGGCGGCGCAGAAGCGCGCCCCGGCAGCCATCTCGACACCGCAGTTGGTGCAGTGCCGCGCCGGCGGTGCCAGGGCGGTGCCGCACGACGAGCAGAAGCGCGCCGTTGCCACGTTCTGGGTGTGGCAGTTGGGACACTCGACGGTGGCCGGAGCGCCCGCCGCCGGGCTGAACCCCGGTCCACCGCCGCTGAAGCCGGGCGCGGGCGGGGGCGGTGGCTGGGGCGGCTGCTGCTGCAGCGCGCCGGCGCCCACACCGACGCCGGTGGCCAGGAAGGCTCCGCCGGTGGCGCCGCCGCCCTTGGCCATCCCCTGACCGGCGCCCAACTGGAGCTCGCCGGCGGCGTACTGCTGGAACGACCCCGCCAGGCGCGAATAGGCGGTGTCCTTGGCCAGCCCCTTGAGCGTCTCCTCGTCCTCATCCGAGAGGCTGACGGTGAAGTTCCCCATGCGCGCCACCGCCAGCCCGTAGGTCTGCAGCTGGGTGTTGCTGAGCTCGATCACCGCGCGTTCCATGTCGGGGACGTATTGCGCCAGGCCGAGGATGGGCCAGCCGTTGCGGACGACGTTGCTGACCACGTCGGTGCGCAGCACCTTGAGCAGCTGCTGCGTCACCCAGTCGGTGATGGCGTCGTTGTTGGTGACGTCGACGGTGCCGGTCAGCCGCAGCAGCAGCGACGGCGCGTCGACGACCCGCATCGAGTATTCACCGAAGACGCGAAGGGCGACCACCAGACCGGTCTGCGGGTCCTGGACGTCGTCGATGCGGCCACCGAAGCGCAGGTCGGGGAACTCCCGGGTGCTGATGAAATAGAGCTCGACCCGGTACTGATTGCCGGCCGTCGCCATGTCCACGAAGGTCCCCAGGAAGGGCAGCTCGGTGGCGTCGACGCTGTGCTGCCCCGGCGGCAGGGTGCCGGCCACCTGGCCCTGATACATGAAGACGGCGGTCTCGTCGGGAGCGACGATCGCCTTGGTGAAGCGGCGGATGTTGAGGTCGGGCCACTTGTAGACGATCTGGCCCTTGCGAGCGTCGGGGACCGCGATCCTCTCGCGGCGGAAGACTGCCATGCGGATGATCCTCGAGCGGGTGACGGACGGCTGGCGGCTGCACGATCCATGCTAGCCGCCGCCCCGCCTACGACGGCGGAAGCGATCCCGGCGGCCCGTACCGCGAGGTGGGGCCGACCGAGGTGGGCGGTGGCGGCGACGAGCCGGTGCGGCCGTCCGCGGTGGAGGTGCTCACCGGCGGCTGATCGCGGAGCTCACGGTGGAAGAAGGCCTGCAGCAGGATGGGAAGGGCGATGGCGATGACCCCGGTGAGGAAGGTGAGCCGGTTGGGCAGGTTGTTGGGGTCGTTGAGGCCCTGGTAGCAGAAGAAGGCGGTGAGGAAGGCGGCGGCAATCACCACCGCCACGCCGCCGATCAGCACCAGCTCCTCGTTCTGGTTCTGGAAGAGCGTCCGGTTGGGAAACCGGCGGCGCCCGGTCCGGTAGATGTTGACCCCCGCCCAGGAGTTGAGCATCAGCCCGCTGACGAAGGCGAGGATGCTGATCGACCAGCGGAACTGGTCGAGGTGCTTGACGATGAAGGCGGCGATGTTGACCACGATCAACCCCACCGGGGTGACCGCCCCGAGGACGGGGATGGTCCACCGCTTGAGGGAGGGCACCAGGCCGCGCGGGCGCGGCGCCAGCGGCCGGGGCCGGCGGCGAAGCAGCGACATGGGCTAAGGGTACGGGGCGGCCGGTCACCGTGGACGCGCCGGGCGGTGACGTTCTCTCAGACCTGGGCACCGCTCAGGCCGGCGACGAGGGCGGGGAGAACCTCGCCGGTGCGGCCGCGAATGACCGTCGACGCGGCCTCGTCGAGCTCGGTGTCGCCGTCGTTGACGATCACCAGCCGGGCCCCCGAGCGCCGCGCCTCCAGCGGCACTCCCGCGGCCGGCCAGACCGACAGCGTCGACCCCGCCGCCAGGCAGAGGTCGCAGGCGCTCGCCTCGGCGTGAGCACGGATGAGGTCGGCCTCGATCAGCGCCTGGCCGAAGCTGATGGTGGCCGTCTTGAGAAGCCCGCCGCAGATCTCGCAGTGCGGGTCGACATCACCCTCGCGGACGCGGTCGAGCACGCTGGCGATGGGCAGCCGGCGGCGGCACGACAGGCAGGCCGCCTCACGGGTGGTGCCGTGGAGCTCGATCACGTCGCGCGAGCCGGCCAGCTGGTGCAGCCCGTCGATGTTCTGGGTCACCACGGTGCCCACCTTGCCGAGCTGCCCGAGCTCGGCGACCGCGCGGTGGCCGGCGTTGGGACGGGCCTCCTCCAGCGTCGAGTGCAGCCGGTTCTGCCACGACTCCCGCCGCACCTCGGAGTCGGCGACGAAGTTCTGGAGGGTGAATCGGCTGGGGTCCACCTTGGTCCAGAGCCCGTTGGGCCCTCGGAAGTCGGGGATGCCGGACTCGGTCGAGATGCCGGCCCCGGTGAAGACCAGCACCCGGCGCGCGTCGCGCAGCCACGCTACGACGGTGGCGAGCTGGTCGGTCACGGTCGCCAGTGTAGGACGTCGGGGTGTCGCCTTCTCCTCTCTGAAAACCGCAAGAAACGGGGCATCGACGCTTGACCCTGGCGACTCCCTTGGAGCAATGTAGCGCGCGGTCAAGCGTGACCGGGGGGACGTGGCGGACCTCTCCTGTGCAGCCCATGGAAGGAGGAGACTCGATGCACCGTTCCAAACGCCTGCGGCATGTCGCGCCAACGATTGGACGCTCCCTGCACGCATCCCGAGGTCGCGCTGCGCCACTGTGCATCGGTGCCGTGCTGATACTCGTGCTGGCGCAGAGCGCGCTCGCCGCCAAACCGGCTTCAGCCCCTGCGGTCGCAACCGCCTCGGACTCTCCGCCGACATACACGGGCTGCACCACCGGGGCAACGTCGTCGCCCAGTTTCAACTATCGCAACTCCGAGGTCGAGCCCTTCATCTCCGGGAATCCGACCAACAAGTCCAACCTGATCGCCGTGTGGCAACAGGACCGCTGGTCGAACGGCGGTGCCCACGGTCTGACCGCAGGCTCGTCGAACGACGGTGGGAAGACCTGGACGGACGTCCCGCTCCCCTTTGATGCCTGCGCCGCGCCGAACGACGTGAATGTGAACATCTACAACCGTGCCTCGGACCCCTGGGTCTCAGTCGGTCCTGATGGCAGGGCGTATGCGGTGAGCATCTCCGTCAACGTCAACACCAACGACAACGGCGTGTTCGCCACCACCTCCGCCGACGGCGGCAGCACCTGGTCGTCCGCCAAGGCTCTCAAGACCGACGCCGGGACCTCGACTGCGATCTTCGAGGTCACCCAGTTTTTCAATGACAAGGAATCCGTCACCGCCGACCCGACCCAGGCCGGCACCGCCTACGCCGTCTGGGATCGCCTGGTGTCGCCCAGCTCGAGCTTCGAAGCCGATATCCGCTCCAAGGACTTCCACGGGCCGACGTGGTTCTCCAAGACCACCAATGGCGGTCAGACATGGCAGACCAAGCAGATCTTCGACCCCGGCAACAAGAACCAGACCATCGGCAACGTGGTCGTCGTGGATCCCACCACCGGAACCCTGTATGACTTCTTCAACATGATCCTCTCCAGCGGGCCGAGCAGTCCACGAGGCTTCAACGTCGCCTTCCTCAAGTCCATCGACGGAGGCGATACGTGGTCGGGTCCGACCATCGTGGACAAGCTCCTCAGCGTCCCGGTGACCGATCCCACCAACATCGATCCGCGGACCAACAACCCACCCGCGCCCAGCCGGACCTCAGACTTCAACCCCGAGGTCGCCATCGACCCGGCCACCGGCCACCTCTACGCCGTCTGGGAGGACGGGCGCTTCAGCGGCGGCGGCCACGACGACATCGTGATCACCACCTCCGCCGATGGAGGCGCGACATGGAGCCCGGCAAAGCGGGTGGATGCGCCCAACGGGCAGTTCGCCTTCACGCCGAACGTCGCCGTCGCGTCCGACGGCACCGTCGGCGTCAGCTACTACCAGTGGCAATCAACGTCGACCGGCTCCGAGCTGGCCGACTACTGGATCCGGCGCGCCTCTCCGTCGGCGATCGTGTCCACTAACACCGACAGCCTCGACGCGACCGCGGCGACGCACGTGTCGGGTCCCTTCAACACCCTGGACGCACCGTTCGCCGGCGGCTACTTCCTGGGCGACTACAACGGACTGACCAGTGTGGGGACGTCGTTCTCACCCGTCTTCGTGGCCACCACCTGCACCAACCTCAGCTGCCGCGCACTCACGTCGGTGACCAATCCCGCCAACCGCGCTCCGACCGGAAACAACTCCACCGACGTCCTCGTCGGCCGCGGATTCTGAAGACCACCTGGCAGGAAACGACCCGTCCATACAATCAGCGTGACCCCATAGCGCCAAGCGAGAGGGCGAGCCGCGCGCTCGCCCTCTCACCCACACGATCAGGCGACTTCGATCAGAGGGGGCGGACCACGGTCAACAACCGCGGTTCGGGCTGGCCAGTGTGCGCCGCGGCCCAACCCACCAGGTCGGGGCGCCGGCCGTAGGCGACCAGCACCAACGCGTCACGCGGCTCGGCGGCCAGCTCGCCGCCGTCCACCCGCCAGCCATGGGCTCCACCGCCGGCGACCGCGGCCGATGGGGCGAGGAAGGCGCGCAGTCGGGTGCGGCGGCGGAAGGCGCGCGCCGCGGCACGGCAGGCCGGGTAACTGTCCAGCCCGCCACGGGCGACGGCGTCGGAGACGGCGATCCCCGGCACCGGCCCCTCGTCGCGAACATCGATCGCCCAGAGTGACCGCCGGATCCCGGCAAGGTCCTCGACCTCCCGGATCTCCTCATGGCGGAGAAACTCGGCCCACGCTCCGCCCGGGGTGTCGGCCAGGTAGTGCACCGGTCCCTCGCCGGCGCCGTGCCAGCGTGCGGGAGGCTGGTCGGCGCTCTCCCACAGGAAGGGATAGCGGGGATCGGTGTGACGGAACCAGATCACGTCGCCGGCGAGCTGTTGATGGCCGCGGCGAGCTCGCGCACACGCATGGCCGGCGCGCCGTCAGGGTTCCACCCGTGGCGGAGGACGCCGGCGGGCGCCTTGCCTGCCAGCTGCGAGCGCGGACGCGCGAACCAGCGGCGGATGCCGAAGTCGTTGTAGCCGCCGGCGAGCTCGGCGACGATCAGCGCCAGGGTGTGGACGCGAGCGGCGACCTCGTCGGGGACGCCGCGCTCCCCAGCGGCGTAGCGCCGCAGGCTCGACGGCGAGGCGCCGCTGAGGGCGGCAAGGGTGTCGAGACCGAGGACGGCGACCAGGGCACGGCATTCGCTGACCGGCGCGGGGGACGCCTCCAGCTCAGCGTAGAGGCGGTCGAGGAGATCCGCGAGGCGGTCGGGGTCGTCGGTCGTCCGCAGCTCCAGGGCGGCATCACGGCCGATGCCCAGGCGGACCAGCTCCGCCACCGGCCCGAGGATGGCGGCGCGGTCGAGCCGGGCGATGGGCACGCCGCCGGTGAGCAGCCCCATGGCCTCGGCCAGCCCCAGCAGGCGGGCGGCCCTGACGCCCAGAGCCGGTCGGTCGAACGGGCTCTCTGCGGCTACGATTTGGAGAATGGTCATCTCCCAAATCCTACCCGAATCGCACCCGTGGATCCCGACCCGTCACGGGTCAGGCGCCGCTGAGCACGGGCTCGGCGGCATCGGCCGCCGGAACCTGGATGCGCACCAGCTCCCTGTCGCCTTCGAGCCCGCGCAGCCGCGCGCGAAATGTCTCGACCGTCATCGGCCGCTGCCCACCGGAAGCCAGTGGCGGGGCCGCCTCCTCGAAGGTCTCCTTGAGGAGAACCACGTCGCCTCCGCGACTCTCGGCGCCGAGCCTGGCGGCCAGGTTCGCGGTCCGCCCGAAATAGTCGAGCCGCTCATTGGCGGTCATCGCGATCACCGGCCCGTGGTGGACACCGATCTTGAGCACCAGCGGTGGGTCGATCTGCTGGGACGCGCACCAGGCGCCGACATCCTGCTGCATGCTGACGGCGGCGGCAAGCGCATCGTCGAGCCGCTGGAAGGCGCCCATCAGCCCGTCTCCCATCGTCTTGACGATGGCGCCGCTATGACGGGCGACACGCTCCTTGATGAAGTCGAAGTGCCGGTTGACACGGCTGTAGGCAGCCGCGTCCCCCACCCCCTCGTAGAGTGAGGTCGAGCCGCGAAGGTCGCTGAAGAGCAGCGCGATGTCCTGGACGGCCAGCTGCTGGCCGGGCGCGAGCACCTCGGCGCTGAACAGGTCTCGGAACTCCTGCAGCGTGGTCGCCTGGGCGGCGGTCGTCCCCTGGCCGGCGGGCTCGATCTCTTCGAGCACCACGAGCAGCGGCCCACCGGTCTGGTTTCGCAGCCGCGGCGTGGCCTCGCATGGGACCAGCAGCGTGTCGTCGCTCGCGGTGGCCATGCTATGCGGACCGACCCACCGCCCCGCCGCATACGTCAGGGTGACGTCCTGACTGCGACCGCTCCGAGGATCGGGGACCACGATCAGCTGGCCTTCGGCGCCGACGGTGCGCAGGCGCAGCGGCTGGTCCAGCTCGATGTCCAGGCGGCGATCCTCCCCCGGCTGGAGGTACTGCTGGGCGACGATGTGGGGCATGCGCAACGGGCCGCCGGTGCAGTACACGGCGTCGCTGGCGCGGCGGATCGCCGGATGGACGGAGAACCGCAGCTCGACACGCTGATCGAAGTCGGCGGTGTAGGAGATGCCGCAGACCTCGCAGTGGTATCGCTGGGGCAGCTCGCGAAGCGTCGCCGACTCGGCCTTCGTCACCCGGCAGTTGGGACACATCAGGTCCCATCGCAGCGCGAACAGACCGGCCCGCGTGGCGTGCAGGAAGAGGCGGAGGACCTCCAGCCGGTCGGCCCCCCAGGCGTCGGCGACCGCAAAGGCGCGGACGCCGACGAGCTGGTCGTCGCTTCCCTCCTCGATCCGGTCGCGCAGCGGCTCGAGCAGCTCCCGCTGCACCGGGGCCTGCTCGAGCCTGGCCATCACCCGGTCGAGCTGTCCCCGGTCGACCGAGGGACGGTGCGGAGGCACCGGAATCGGGTCGGCCTTGCCGGCAGCCTTGCGCGACAGGTATTGGTCGCAATAGGCCAGAAAGTCGTGGACCGCCCGGGTGCCCAACCGCCACAGGAACCGGCCTGCCAGATTCGCGGGAGTGAATTCGGCGAAGACCCTGACGTTGACCCCGCTACCGGAGGGATGAAGCTCCACCCCACCGACCAGGCAGGCGACCGGCCCACCGTCGAACTGGCGCCGCACCGCGTAGCGACGCTCGCGCACCCAGTCGAACGGGTACTCGGTCCATCGCACCGGAACGACACCAAGCACCTTGGCACGCGCTCGCAGCAGCGTGCGCTCGGCGTCGCCTCCCATCGGCGAGTACTCGATCGACGGCAGACCCACGCTGCGATTGAGATGGTTGGTGTCGGCGAGCAGGCGCCACGCCTCCGCCGTCGACATCGGATAGTCGCGCTGCCGCTCGAAACGGATGGGACGGTGTTGCTGGCCCTTCATCTTCCCGACACCGGGGTCGCGCGTCCCGAGCTCTGCTCCGTCCGCGTCCCCCGCTCCCTTTGATACGCGCGAACCTACAATACGGATCGCTGGGGGTCAACGGCTTTTGACGAGGGGTGGCATGGTCGAGCGCATCCTGGTCGCGACCGACCGCTCGGACACGGCCAGTCGGGCCGTGGAATGGGCCGGGGAGATGGCGGGTCGGTACGGCGCCGAGCTGCTGGTGCTGCAGGTCGTTGCCCCGGAGAACCTCGTCGGCGCCGCCGCGGCTGCGGATGGCACCGCCGCGGCCGAACTGGCCGAACTGGCAACCCGGGTGGGGGGCGCGCGGGGGAGATCTCGCCTCGTCTACGACTCGGATCCCGCGGATGCCATCGTGCGTCTCGCGGACGAGGAGCGCGCCGACATCGTCGTCGTCGGCAACCTGGGCATGGGTGACCGCACCCAGTTCCTGCTCGGCAGCGTGCCCAACCGGGTGTCGCACAACGCCCGGTGCACGGTGGTGATCGTCAACACCAGCGACACCGCCCCCCGGCAACGCGGGGAAGGCGACCTGCGCGAGGGCGCGGCGCGTGATAGCGGCGAGGCGCCAGGCGAGGGTCACCTCCTCCGACGAGCGGCACACATCGGCCGGGTGCTGGCCAGGCACGGCCTGCAAGACCTGCTCGGCCGGCGCCGCAGGGATGACGCCGCCGAGCAGACCCGGGCCCGCCGCTTCCGGGACGCGCTCGAGGAGCTGGGCCCCACCTTCGCCAAGCTCGGTCAGATCCTGTCCACGCGTCCGGACCTGGTGCCTCCCGCCTTCGTCGAGGAGCTGGCGACTCTCCAGGACCGTGTCACCCCGCTCAGCGAGGCGGAGGTGGTGGCGGTGATGGAGCGCGAGCTCAAGGTGCCCTGGGAGGACGTCTTCGAGCGGATGGAGCCCGATCCGATGGCCGCCGGCACCATCGCCCAGGTGCATCGCGCGCTGCTGATCAGCGGTGAGCGGGTGGTGGTCAAGGTTCAGCGTCCCAACGCCGAGGACGAGATCCTCCAGGACCTCGGCCTGCTCGAGATGTTCGCCAGCAAGGCAGGCGAACGTCCCGCATTCCGCCAGGTGGTGGATCTTCCCTCGATCATCGAGCACCTCTCGTCCTCGCTCCGGCGCGAGCTCGACTTTCGTCAGGAGGCCTCCAACGTCGATCGGATGCGGAGCGTCCTTGCACCGTTCTCGCGCCTCGACGTGCCTCGGGTCTTCCCCGAGCTCTCCACCTCCCGGCTGCTGGTGATGGAGGAGGTCCAGGGGATTCCAATTCGCGATGCGCCCGCGGGCGAGGCGCGCACCGAATCAGCGCGCCAGCTGCTCGAGTCCTACTACCAGCAGGTCCTGGGCGACGGCTTCTTCCACGCCGATCCGCATCCCGGCAACCTGCGGTGGTGGAACGACAAGATCTATTTCCTCGACTTCGGCATGGTCGGCGAGGTCGACAGCGAGGTGCGCGAGTACCTGCTGCTCTTGCTGCTCGCGTTCTGGCAGGAGGACACCTCTTTTCTGGCCGAGGTCATGCTCATGCTCGGCGGCGAGTCGACGCCACCTGAATTTGACGAGGGGACCTTCCGAGAGGAGCTCGCCGAGCTCGTCGGCCGCTACCGTCACCTGTCGCTGCGTGATCTCCGTCTCGGACCGCTGTTGCAGGAGCTGACGGCGCTCTCAGTCCGTCACCAGGTGCGGCTGCCGGCGGCGCTGGCGCTGACCGGCAAGGCGTTTGGCCAGATGCAACTCGCCGCCGCCGAGCTCGATCCCACGCTCGATCCCCTCTCGACGGCGGGTAGCTTCATGCGCCGCAAGGTGATCGGTCAGCTCCGCGTCGCCGCCGATCCGCAGCGACTGCTCTACGACGCCGCCAAGCTGCGACTCCGGGTGTCACGCCTGGTCGAAGCTGTAGAACGCGCTGCCGGAGCGCGGCCGGGGGCCCGTTTGCAAGTCGACTTCCGGGGTACCGAGCACCTCGAGAGAATCGTGCGCCGGGCCGGCCGTCGCGTCGCTGTCGCGCTGACCGCGGCAGCCGCCTGGGTGGGCACCGCCATCAGCGCGAGCTCTGGTCACGCCGCCGGTTGGCTCAGCGCGGGCCTGGGCACGCTCGGACTTGTCCTCACCCTCGGCCTTCTCGCCGACCTGGTCACCGGCCGGGAGTAACGCCTCCCTGATGTCCACCTCCTGCGAACATCCGCCGCAGCCGGCGCTCCAGGACGACGACCACCACGCTCATCAACGCACTGAGCAGCGCGCGTTGCAGCGGCCGGATGGTACGAGCGCGGACCCGGCCGGTGCCGCGGCGGGTCACGCGTCGGCGACCTTGAGCACCAGCTTGCCGGTGTTCTCGCCGGTGAACAGCTTGAGGAAGGTGTCGGGGAAGGTCTCCAGTCCCTCGACGATGTGCTCCCGAGACTTGAGCTTGCCGCCGGTGAGCCACCCTGCCATCTCGCGAATGGCCTCGCCGTAGCGATCCGCGTAGTCGAAGACGAGGAACCCACGCATGCTGGCGCGCTCGACGAGCAGCGCCATGTAGTTGGACGGCCCCCGCATCGGACCGGAGTTGTTGTACTGCGAGATCGCTCCGGAGATGACCACCCGCGCGCCCCGCGCCAGCCTGGTCAGCACGGCGTCGAGGATCTCACCGCCCACGTTGTCGAAGTAGACGTCGACGCGGTTCGGGCACCTCTCCCGCAGAGCGGCGGCGACGTCCTCGTTCTTGTAGTCGATGGCGGCGTCGAAACCAAGCTCGTCAACCAGGTAGCGGCACTTGCGCTCGCCGCCGGCGATGCCGACCACGCGGCAGCCGATGATCCTGGCAATCTGTCCCGCCACCGAGCCCACCGCACCGGCGGCCCCCGACACCACCACCGTGTCACCGGCCTTCGCCTGCCCCACTTCGAGCAGCCCGAAGTAGGCGGTCAACCCCGGCATTCCCAGAGCGCCGAGGTAGACGGGGAGGGGAGCGACCGCCGGGTCGACCTTGGTGACCCCGCTGCCGTCGGAGTAGGCGTATTCCTGGACACCGAAGATGCCGAGCACGTGCTCGCCGGCGGCGAAGCCCGGATGCCGCGACGCGATCACCTCCCCCACCGCCCCGGCCCGCATCACCTCGCCGATCCCGACCGGCGGCACGTACGAACGGCTGTCGTTCATCCAGCCTCGCATGGCGGGGTCGAGCGAGATGTAGCGCACCCGCACCAGCATCTCACCGTCGTTCGGCTCCCGAAGCGGCTCGTCGGTGTAGGTCCAGCAGCCGGGATCTGCCATTCCGACGGGGCGGGCGGCGAGCCGGCACTGGCGGTTGACGGTGCCGGAAATGGATGTCGTCATCTCGTGGCCACTCCTCGATGTCCCAGCCGGTGCTCAGTGGGGACGTGCTCCGCGTAGCGCCAGCGCATCGCCTGGGGGGCGATCGCCTGGTGGCACGCCGGGCACGTCAACTCCGGCACGACATCATGACCGCAGGAGGCGTGGGTCAGCACCACCGGAGGCGCGGGATCGCTGTCGGTGGCCCAGCGGTCGCCCCAGCCGAGCAGCCCGACGATCACCGGGTAGAGGTCGCGTCCGCGCGGCGTCAGCCGGTATTCGAAGCGGTCGGGGCGCTCCTGGTACCGCCGCCGCTCGAGGATGTCGTGGTCGACCAGGGTCTGCAGCCGGCCGGCCAGCACGTTGCGGGCGATGCCGAGACTGCGCTGGAAGTCGTCGAAGCGGCGCACCCCGGAGAAGGCGTCGCGGATGATCAGCATGGTCCACCACTCGCCCACCACCTCGAGGGTGCGGGCGATCGAGCACTGCATGCCGGCGAACGACGTCCGTCGCATCGCCGCAGTCTAGCAAGAAGGGTTGCGTGATGAAACCCGCTTCGCCGGGGCCGTCCGGCATCATGGTGGCGTGAGCGAGCCACTGGCGGGACGGACCGTCGCCCTGCTCGAGACCCGCCGGCGCGTCGAGATCGCCGAGCTGGTCCGCCGGCGGGGTGGGACGCCACTGCTGGCGCCCTGCCTGCGGGAGGTGCCGGTCGACGATCGCGACATCCTGCACGGCGCCCTGCGCGAGATCGCCGCTCGCCGCCTCGACGTCGCCGTCTTTCAGACCGGCGTGGGCGCGGCCGCCTTCCTTGACGCCGCCGGGCAGGCCGGATGCGCTGATGCCATCCGCGAGCGACTCGCCGCCGCGGTGGTGGTGGAGCGCGGCCCCAAGCCGCTCGCGGTTCTCCTGCAGAATGGCATCCGGGTCGACCGCCGTACCCGTGACCCACACACCACCGATGAGGTGGTCGAGCTCCTCGACTCCGACCTGTCCGGCCGGATCGCGTTGCTGGTCGAGTACGGCGCCGAGAACGCGGTGCTGCACCAGGAGCTGCGACGGCGTGGGGCCGAGCTCGTCGCGGTGAGCACCTACGGGTGGGGACTGCCCGCCGACGTGCAGCCGATTCTCCACCTGCTCGCCGAGCTCGAGGCGGGACGGGTGGACGACCTGATGGTCACCAGCGCCTCGCAGGTCGACAATCTCTTCCGGGTTGCCGAGGCGGAGGGTGCCGGCGACCACCTGGCACGGTGGTTGAACGAAGGTGTGGTCGTCGCCGCCGTGGGACCGGTGAGCGCTGCGGCGCTCCATCGCCACGGCGTCGAGGTGGACGTGCAGCCCGAACGCCCCAAGATGGTGCCGCTGGTCGACGCCCTGAGCGAGCACACCGCCGGGCGGGGTCTCCCCTACGACGAGCGCTGACGCTCCTCGGGCTCGCGACCCTGCATGTACCCGTAGAAGTACACGACCGCGGCGATGGCGGCGCCGATCGCCGGGCCCAGGATCCACACCCACGGATTTGCGAAGGCGTTCTGGACCAGGGCAGGACCGAACCAGCGCGCCGGGTTCATCGCGGCACCCGACACCGCTCCCGTGGCCAGGATGTCCATGGTGATGCAGAGGCCGATCGCCAGCGCAGCGATGGTGGTGGCGCCACGCTTGTCGATGGCCACACCGAAGATGACGTACGCCAGGAAGAAGGTGGTGATGATCTCGGCGAGGAACGCCTGGCCGGCGCTGAAGGGCCCGCCTACCGCGGGGGTTCCCAGCCCGACCTGGTCGGTGAGCGAGCTGGGGAACACCGCCTTGAGGAGCATGGCGGCGATCACCGCGCCGACCAGCTGAGCCGCCACGTAGCCGATGGTCTTGAACAGCGACAGCTTCCTGGCCAGGGCGAGGGCGAGGGCCACGGCGGGGTTGAAGGCGCCTCCCGAGAAGTGGCCGGTGGCGGCGACCATCAGGGCGATGGCCAGGCCGTGCGCGAACGCGATCGCGACCAGGTCCTTGCCGCCGGTGGCGATGATGCTGCCGGCGCCGATGAAGATGAGGGCAAAGGTCCCGATCGCCTCGACAGCGAGATCCCTGGCGAGAATGGCGGCCTCGGTCGTTCCCGGGGCCGGCCGCTTGACGACCTGGGCGTCTGCCATGTGTCCTTCCTCAAACCTCGTCGGTCGCGTGGCGGCCCGCCATCATGACGGCGCCGCCGGGTGGGGGTCAAACTCCGCGCGGTCCTAACCCGCCGGGGGAGGCCAGGCCGCTCCCGGACTCGCGGCGCAGCTCCGACAAGGGTTCCCGCGCAAGATCGGCACCCCTTCAGCGGTCTGTTCTGCAGGACCACTCGAGGAGGAAGGAGATGCGGGGACGGCTTCGGCTCCTGGGTGCGGCGGCGTTGATGGGCCTCGCCCCGCTCGCCGGCATCGCTCCTCCGGGCGCGCACGCCGCCTCCGGCTCGCCGGTCCACGTCTTCGAGATCCTGCTCGAGAACCAGCCCTATGAGGCGGTCTTCGGCCCCGGGGGCAGCACCGCGGCGCCGTACCTCAACTCGCTCACCGCGCAGGGGGTGCGGCTCGACCGCTCATACGGCATCGGCCACGCCAGCCTGCCCAACTACATCGCCCTGATCAGCGGCTACCAGCAGAACCCCAACACCTCCAACGACTGCTTCGTCTACAACTGCGTCTACCAGCCGGGAGCCGACAGCAACCTTGCCGACCAGCTGGAGGCCGCCGGGCTCAGCTGGAAGGGGTACATGGACAGCATGCCGGCCCCCTGCACGCACGGGGTCGAGCAGCTGCCCGACCCCTTCCAGTCGCCGTACGCCGACCGCCACAACCCCTTCAACTATTTCGAGGACATCGTCGGCCCAGCGGCGTCGTCGCGTTGCCAAGCGCACGTCGTTCCCTATACGCAGCTCAGCGCCGACATGAGCAGCGGCTCGGTCCCCAACTTCTCCTTCATCACTCCGGACACCTGCCATGACGGCCACGACCAACCGTGCTTCCCACCGTACACCGACAATCCCGGGGGCCTGCCCGAGGCCGATCACTGGCTGTCCCAGAACCTGCCACCGATCCTCGCCTACGCCAACGCCCACTTCGGTGTGGTCATCGTCACCTTCGACGAGGGCGAGGGGGCGACCGCCAGCCAGGGCTGCTGCAGCACAGACTTCACCAGCACCGGCGCCGGCGGGGGCCACATCGCCACAGTCGTGCTCGGTCCGTTCGTGCGCCACGGCGCGGTGTCGACCGTCCCCTACAACCACCATTCGGTGCTGCTCACCGTCGAGGACATCTTCAGGTTGAGCTGCCTGCGGCACGCGTGCGATCCGGGAGTCACACCCTTTGGCACCGACATCTGGGCGGTGCCGGCCGCCCCGCAATAAACGGGTCACCGCGTGACAGGGCACTAAGGCTCGAAGATGACCTTGATCGCGCCGTGCCCGGCTTGATCGCGACAGGCGATGAAGGCCTGGCGGTACTCGGTGAGCGGGAAGCGGTGGGTGATGATGCGGGTCGCGTCGAACCCCTCGGCGAGAAAGTCGAAGTAGTGCTCCATGGCGTGCTTGCGGCCGCCTCCGGCGGGGTTGGTCTCGACGCTGAAGGCGTTCGACCCCACCACCACCGCCTCCTTGAAGTAGAGCGGCGTCCACTCGAAACGCCGTGGTGGCTCGACCCCGACGACGACGATGCTGCCGCGGGCTCTGACCAGGCGAAGGCTCACCTCCATCGTCTCCGGCAGCCCCACGGTGTCGTAGACGACGCTCACCCCGTCCAGCGACCAGGGAAGCCCACGCCAGGGCTTGAAGAGCTCACCCCCCTGATCCTCGACGGTGCGCGAGATCACGGCGGTGGTGTCGGCGGAGTCGAGCACGAGGTGGGCGCCGAGCTCGGCGGCCATCCGTCGCTGATGAGGGTGGCGCGCCACGGCGATCAGCTTCACCTCGGGATAGCGGTGCCGGAGGATGGCCACCGTCAGCAACCCCAGGGTGCCGCAGCCGTAGACGAGGGCGGAGTCGGTGGGAGGGCACAGCCACACGCTGTGGAGCGCCACGCTGAAGGGATCGGCGAGCACCGCCGCATCCCAGGTGACCGCGTCGGGAAGGCGCAGCGCCTGCGAGGTGTGCACGGCGACGCGCTGGGCGAAACCGCCATTGGCACCCGAGCAGTTGCCGAGGTGGATGCTCGGCGGCAGAACGCCCCGTCGAAAGTTGCGGCACAGCTGGTACTGCCCGTCCTGGCAGGCGGAGCAGGGCGGTTCGATGCCGCGCGGGCCGCAGCTCAGCCAGGCGTTGACCGCGACACGCTCACCGGCGTCGCGTCCGGAGCGTGGTCCCGCTTGGATGATCTCGCCGACGATCTCGTGGCCGAGAACGTGCGGGAACGAGATGACGGCGGTCAGCGGATTGTCGAGGGCGCCGTCGAGGAAGATCTGCTTGTAGTCGCTGCCGCAGATCCCGCACAGACGGGTCTGGATGACGACCCAGTCGTCACGAACTGGGCGCGGGTCGGGCAGCTCTTCGAGCCGCAGCGGCGACAGCGCCCCGGTGTAGAGCTGAGGCCGTATCGCTCCCAGCAGCTTGGTGCTGACGATGCGCGGGATGCTCGGGTGGTAGTTGAGCGCCAGCATCGGCGCCATCATATGCACTACCCTGCGGGGCTGGAAGGGAAGTCGATGAGCGTCAGCAGCCGATGGCGATAGGCCGTCGCAGCTTCCTGCAGGGCGCCGGCGCGCTGGGCCTGCTGGCGGTGATGCCGCGCACCCGGCTGCTGGAGTTGATCACCGCGTCGGCGAGCTCGGGAGCCCCGGGGCATTTCCTCGACGCCCATCAGCTGGACACCCTTCGCGCCGTCACCTATCGGTTCATTCCCGGACCGCTCGATCAGCCGGGACCGCTCAACAGCCCTCCGGAGACCGACCCGGGAGCGCGCGAGGGGCACTGCGCCGAGGCGGTCGACATTCTTCTCAACGCCTTCAGCTTCGACCCCCCGATGATCCATGCCGGCGGTCCGTTCTCCAACCGCGCCGGCGCCGGCCACGACGACTTCGCCGACTTCGTCCCCCTCGACGCCCATGCCGCGCTGGGCTGGCGGATCCGCATCGAGGGTTCCAAGGGAATCCCGGAGCGGGAGTTCGCGGGACCGGTGCAGGGACTGCAGGCGATCTATGTCAGCGGACTCGCCGAGCTCGACCGCCGCTCGCAATCCGCGTACGGGGCCGGGTTCGCCGCCGTGAGCGGTGCCCAGCAGGACGCCATTCTGCTCGAGGCGGCGAACAATCCCGGCGACTCGCTCAACACCTTCGTGGCCACCGCCCTGGCGCAGACCCTCGACGCGATGTACGGCCCGCCCGAGTACGGCGGCAACCATGGCTTGGCCGGCTGGCAGTACACCCACTTCGAGGGCGACGTTCAGCCGCGGGGATGGACCGACGCCGAGGTGAGCCAGCCGGCCAGCGGTGGTTCCATCCTCGGCACCGCAGCCGGTCGCGACGCGATCCGGTTCTTCGCGAGCATGCGCGGCCGGCCCGCCTCACGCGAGCGACCCTGGCTCGCGCTCGCCGGGTTCAATCGGGGCTGATGGCGATGGCGAAGCCCTCGGTCATCATCGTCGGCTCGGGTGCGGGTGGCAGCGTGGCCGCGTGGGCGCTCGCCACCGCCGGTCATCCCGTCGTCGTCTTCGAGAAGGGTCGCAATCTGCTTCCCGGACTCGGCGGGCCGGGACCGATCGGGTCGCTATTCGGCAACGACATCCTCAAGGAATCACGGTCCTTCGAGGACCAGGATCCGGTGCTCGAGCCGCGCAGTCTGCGCAGCCAGTCGGACGCCCACAACGGCGTCGCGAGAAGCTTCGTCGGCGACGTCAACGACCTTCCCACCGTGGTCGGCGGCGGCACCATCCACTGGGACGCCAAGACGCCTCGCTTCTGGCGCCAGGACTTCAAGGGACTGTCGCTGTACGGCCCCGTGCCCGGCGCCAACGTCGCCGACTGGCCGCTGACCTACGACGACCTCGCCCCGTTCTACGACGAGGTCGAGCGGCATCTGGGAGTCCAGGGTGATGTCGGCAGGATGCCGGCCCACACCCTGGCTCAGGCACCGCGCGCGCACCAGTTCGTCATGCCACCCAACCCGCCGATGTATGCCGGTCTGCTGCTCGGCGCCGGCGCGGCCAGGCTCGGCTACACCGCCTACCCGTTCCCGATGGCCGTCAACTCGACGGCGTACGGGGGACGTCCCCGCTGCAACTCCTGCGGTTTCTGCTCCGGCTACGGCTGCCCCATCAACGCGCGCGGCGGGGCGGCGGTCTCCTTTCTTCATGACGCCATTCGCGCCGGCGCGGAGCTGCGCCCGCGCAGCTTCGTGCACCGGATCGACATGGCGTCCGCGGATCGCGCCGCCGGCGTCTCCTACCTCGATGCGAACGGCAACCACCGATCGGAGCGAGCCGATATCGTCATCCTCGCGGCCTCGGCCATCGAGACCGCCCGCCTGCTGCTGCTCTCCGCCAACTCCGACCATCCCGCCGGCATCGGCAACCACTCCGGCCAGCTCGGCCACAACCTGATGTTCCACTTCTTCACCCTCGCCGGAGCCCTGTTCAACGAGGAGATCCACGCCACCCGCGGTCCCAGCTCGACGATGACCATCGACGACTTCGTCGGTCCCGCCCGCCCGCCCGAAGCCGCGGCCGCGGGACTGCCGTACGTCAAGGGCGGCATCTGCGAGACCGGCGGCACCCTCGGCTACGGACAGGAGATCGGCATCTACGCCAGCGCCTTCCCCGCCGGGGGAGGCGGGCACAAGCAGCTCATGCGCCAGTCGGCGCTCCGCCGCCACGCTACCGGGATCTCGATGGTTGGCGAGGACATGCCGCAGATCGACAACCGGGTGGATCTCGATCCGCAGCTGCATGATGTGTACGGGTTCGCCATCCCCCGCATCACCCACAGCGCGCACCGCTTCGAGCTGGTCGCCTCGGAGCACTACGGCCCGATGCTGCGCGCCATCTGCGACGCCTCACCCGGCATCATCCCCGGGGCGAGCACCTATGTCCCGGTGGGTACGCTCGCCGAGCTGAGCGGGCCCGGCAGTCCCCTCTACGGTCTGGCGACCACCGCCCACATCATGGGCACCGCCCGGATGGGCGACGACCCCGCCAGCAGCGTCGCCGACGCCTTCGGACGCCTGCACGACGTCAGCAACGTGTTCGTCGGCGACGGCGCCGTCTTCGTCTCCTCGGGTGGCTTCAACCCCACCAACACCATCATGGCGCTGTCCTTGCGGATGGCACGCTCGATCGCCGGCGTGGTCGCTGCGTCGACCGCCGCCGCCTCGCTTCCCAACACCGCGCAGCCCGCCTCGCCGAGCGGACCGGCCGTCGTCGCCGCCGCCGCCACCGTGGCCGCGCTCGGCGCCGCCGGGCGCCGGCGCTCGCGGCGTGCCCGGGAACCAGGCGATGACTGAGCCCGCGGTCATCGACGCCGACAGCCATCTCCACGAGCCGAGGACGATGTGGCGCGACTACATCGATCCGGGGCTGCGCGAGCTCGCCCTGGTAATCGAGGACGACGAGCTGGGCTACTCCTGGCTCAGCTGGCGGGGCAGGCGTCTGTATCTCGCCGAGGTCCAGTCACCCGGACGCGCAGCGGAGATCGGCGAGGACCGACAGCGCCTCGAACGCGGCGAGGTCGCGCGGCACCGGTACGACGAGATGCTCCCACCCGAGTACACCGACCCCATCGCGCGAAGCGACAAGCTGGGCCAGTGGGGAATCGACGGCTCGATCGTCTTTCCCAACTTCGGCCTCCTCTGGGAGCAGATGCTCGCCGATGACCCGATCGCTCTCTGCGCCAACATGGGCGCCGCCAACCGCTGGATGGCCGACGTCGCCCGAAGCGGCCGCGGGCGCCTCTTCCCCGTCGCCCATCTCACTCTCCGAGACCGCAACTGGGTGATCTCTCAGTTGCGCCAGCTCGCCGCCGCCGGCATCAAGCTGGCGATGGTCGCCCCCGCCCCGGTCGACAGCAAGGCCCTGTCCCATCGCGACCTCGATCCCGTGTGGGCAGCGTTCTGCGAGTACGACGTTGCGCCGGTCTTCCATGTCGCCAATTTCCCGCCCCCTCTCCATCCCGCCTGGTACCAGGGCGACCCCGAACCGGTCGACAAACTGATGAGCTCGCTCTTCCTCTGGGTCGCACCCGCCGCGGCGATCGCCAGCATGATCATTCAGGGGACGCTGGAACGATTCCCCGCGCTGCGAATCGGGGTGATCGAACTCACCGCCCAGTGGGTGCCGTACTTTCTGCTCACCCTCGACGGCGCCTCGGACTTCTACGCGGCGCGACACGGCCGTCCCCTGGTGCCGCTGCGCCTGCGGCCGAGCGAGTACTTCCTGCAGCACGTGCGGGTGGGGTGCCTGGCGTATGAGGACCCGGCTCAGCTGGTCGGCCTCGCCGGCGAGGGCGTCTTCATGTTCGGAAGCGACTGGCCGCACGCCGAGGGCATCGCCGATCCCCTCGGCGACTACCAGCGGATGGCCGGCAACCTCGGCGGCAGCGCGCGGCGCGCCCTGTTCGGCGGCAATGCCCGGTGGCTGCTCAACAACTGAGGCGTGCGCCGCAGCGGAGCGGTCAGGAGCCGCTCCAGGCTGGAGCCGAGGTGGCGTCGAAATCGAGGTTCTCGGTCACCTGCTGCCGCGGCGGCGGTGCCGGCGTCGTCGCCCCGGCCAGCCACCACAGCTGGAACCTTCCCCCGGTCGTCGCCGGGGCGAGATAGGCCAGTCCGCGGCCGTCCGGGGACCAGGCCGGGACGGCGCACAGCTGGTCGCCGATCAGCACCCGCCGCTGACCGAGAGTGACGCCGTCGAAGGTCGCCACCTCGAGCTTGGCGGTCTGTGAGCGCGAGCCGCTACAGACCATCGCCAGCGTCGTCGCATCCGGCGACAGCGCCGGAGCGGAGCAGTCCTCGGCCTCCGTGGTCAGCGGCGTGAGCAGTCCGTTGGGGCTGCGGCGCACGATGCGGCTGACGATGTGCTCCTGGGCGTCGACCCCGTACCTCACGTAGAGGAGCCCACCGCTGGCCAGCGGGATCGGGCTGACATCGCCGCCGGTGTAGTCGTTCGGGGTGGAGAGCTGGCGCAGCTGCGCCGCCGCCCCCGTGACCGCATCACTCCAGATTGCGAAGTCGACGCGGTAGGTCTGCTGCCGATCCTTGGGCGCGTCGTAGGCGAAGTAGACCCGCATTCCGTCGGCGCCGACGTGGGGGTAGAACGCCCAGTGGTTGGTGGTGATGTCACGACCACTGCCGGCGTTGTGAGTGATCTGCCCGGCGACCGCGCCGGAGCCGTCGAGCAGGTAGAGGTCGGAGGACTGCGACGAGCGCGCCACGGCGACAAGGTGGTCGTCCGGCGATAGCGCCGGCTGGCTCCAGCTGCGGGCGTCGCGGGTGAACCGGGCGAACGAGCCATCGCGCAGCCGGTAGATGACGCCCTGCTGGGCAAGGTAGAGGGTCCCAGGCAGCGCGATCAGCGGCCGCGTCTCGGACGGGGCCGCGGCAGCCTTGGTGGTTTCGGTCCTGAACAGGCCGAAGAGGTGGTACACGCCGAGGCCGAACCCGGCCATCAGCGCCAGCAGCGCGACCACCGGGCCGCCCCGGCGGATCACGGGGGGAAGCTTTGCGCGACCAGCGGCCGGACGCGGGACCAGTCTGGGAGCAACACGTCCTGGCCGGCGATCTGCGCCGACTGGGTGTAGGGAGGCAGCAGCATGATCCGCTGCACGCTGTCGATGTTGATCCCGCCGATCAGGGGGAGCAGGTCGCCGATCTGGCGGATTCCCAGGTCGGTGCTCACCTGACCGCTGAGCGCAGCTGCCAGGTCGGGGACGTTGGCAAAGCTCAGGCCCCTGGCCGTGGCGCGCAGGGCGAGCAGCACCTGCTGCTGCCGTTCGGAGCGGCCGAAGTCACCCCGGATGTCCCCGTGTCGAGACCGCACGTACTCGAGCGCGTGAATGCCGTCGAGATGCTGGGCGCCAGGAAGCACCGCCACTCGCGCGACGTCGTACGGGTTGCCACCGCTCAGGTCGGCGGGATACTGGTCGTCGAGCACCGGGTTGGTGGTGACCACGTCGATGCCGCCCACGGCGTCGATGAGCTCGACCAGGCCGCGGAGGCCGGTCCAGACGTAGTGATCGACACGCACACCGAGGTCGCGCTCGACCGTGGCCACAGCGTTGGCGGCACCGCCATTCGCATATGCCGACATGATCTTGGCCGACCCGCTGGTTCCGGTGATGGGCACCCACAGGTCACGGGGAATCGAGAGCATGGTGACCTGGTTGGTCTTGGGCACCACCCGCACCAGGATCATCGACTGGGTGAGCAGGTGATTGTTGGCGAACTTGGCGTCATTGTCGGAGCCGAGCAGAAGTACGGTGAAGGGATCGCCCGAGGAAGGGTTGGCTCGAGACGTTGATTCGACGGGCAGGCCTCCCTGTCCCGTCGACTGCAGCGCGGTGGCGGCAACCGGCAGGAAGTAGGCGACAGCGCCGGCGATACCGGCGACGACGAAACCGAGCACCACCGCAACCATGCGCAGGATGCGATGCCGCCCGGAACCGTGCTGATCTCGACCACCGCTGCGGCGGCGCCGTCGCGCGTGTGCCGGTCGCTCGGTATCCATCCCGCCCGCCTGTCAGGCCCGGCGTGCTGCGGATGCCGGCACCCCCGCTCCGGCCCGCAGATTGGGCATCATCGGCATCCTAGCGGACGCCCGCTCGCGGACGGCGCTGGCGAATTCGACCGCACCCTGAGGAGAGGCATGGTCGCCGGACCCCTGGTCAGCGCAAGCTCAGTGGTTCACGCATCCCTGCTCGATCAGCGAGGAGATCGCCTCGGCCGGGTCCACGACATCATCGTGCGGCTGGCCGACGGCCCGTACCCGCCGCTCACCGGCCTGCGCGCGCGGATCGCCAGGCGCGAGGTCTTCGTGCCGTCCGATCGCATCGCCAGGCTTGATCCCCGCCGGGTCCAGCTGTCCGGCGAGACGCTCAACCTGGCCCGCTTCGAGCGCCGCCCCGGTGAGGTGCTGCTCGACGACGACATCCTGGGTCGCCGTCTGATCGACGTCTCCGCCGGCCGCCTGATCCACGCCAACGATATCGCGCTGGCGCGCGCCGACGGCTGGTGGCGCCTGGTCGGCGTCGATCCACGGCGCGCCAGCGCGCTGCATCGGCTGGTGCCGTGGCGAACGCGCTCCGGATTTGTCGATGCAACCAGCGTCGTCGACTGGTCCGACATCCAGCCATTCGTCGGCCACGTGCCGACGGCGATCCCGATGCCGCTGCGCCGGCTGCGCAGGTTGCATCCGGCCCAGATCGCCGACCTCGTCGAGGGAGCGTCGCACGACGAGGGCGCCGAGATCATTGAAGCGGTCGGCGGCGATCCCGACCTCGAGGCCGACGTCTTCGAAGAGCTCGACGTCGAGCACCAGCGCGAGTTCATCAGGGAACGAAGCGACGAGCAGGCTGCCGGACTGCTCGCCGAGATGGCACCCGACGATGTCGCCGACCTCATCGCCGAGCTCGACCAGGATCGGCGCGCAAGCATCCTCCAGCTGCTGCCGAGCGATCATCAGGCAAAGGTGCGCCGGCTGCTCAGCTTCAACCCGCAGACGGCGGGGGGATTGATGGGCACCGATGCGGTGACCGCTCCGGAGAGCGGCACCGTCGAGGAAGCGCTGGCGGCGGTTCGCGCCATCGAGGACCTGCCGCCGCAGGCGGGCTCGGTCGTCGTCCTCGTCGACGGCGACGGCCGGCTGGTCGGCTCGGCGGCACTGTCGGACCTGATGCGTGCCGATCCACGGCAGCCGATCAGGGACGCGGTGGTGGCGGTCACCGCGCGACTGCGACCCAGCACCGACCTCCCCGACGTGGCCCTGCTGATGACCGACTACAACCTCACCGCCCTGCCGGTCGTCGACGACGACGACCGCGTCCTGGGGGTGGTCACCGTCGACGACCTGCTCGAGGCGATCATTCCCCATGAATGGCGGCGACGGCGAAGCGGTGACATCGGCGACTGACGTCGGGAGGTGAGCACCTCCGGCGCGACCGCGATCCGGCGGCGCCCGCGCCCGCGCGGAGCGAGGCAGAGTGCGGCGGTCTCGACTCTGCTGCTGATCGGCGTTGCCACCGCGGTGATCATCCGCATCGCCGTCACCGGCGCCACCTGGTCGTCCTCGGCGGGAGCGACGCTGCTGTTCTCGGCAATCCTGCTGGGCCTGGCCGCGTCGAGCGGGTGGCGCCCGGGAAGGCCGGGTGGGCGCGCTCTCGGCTGGGGTGTCGTGGGAGCCGCGGTGCTCTGTGCTCCGCCGGCGCTGCTGCGTCTGCTGGGCGCGCACTCGCTGGCGCCACCACCTGCCGTTCCCCTGCTGGGATGGGTGCCGACGGTCCTGGTCGTGGCCGCCGCCGAGGAGATCCTGCTGCGCGGCGCACTCTTCGACGCCGTCACCGCGATGTTCGGAGACGCCGCCGCGGTCGCTGTCGCCGCGGCCGCCTTCGCCGCGCTCCACGTCCCCCTCTACGGCTGGGGGGCGATCCCGCTGGATCTCGCCGCCGGCGTCTGGCTGGGCTCGCTGCGGGTCGCATCGGGAGGCGTTGCCGCGCCCGCGACCGCCCACGCGCTCGCCGACCTCGCCTGGTGGTGGTTGCGGTGAGCGGTCGCCAGTGCCGCCTTCTCTTCCTCGGGGCCGGCGTGCTGCTGCTCGCCGCGGTGTGGCTCCTCCTCCCGCGCACCGCTCCCCCCCTCTACGACTCGGCGCCGGCGCCCGCCGACCCCTATCGCTTCCTCACCTCCAGCCCGCCGGCGGCGGTCGCGGCCAAGGATGTGCCGGTCACCGGCGCAAGCTCTCCGCCGTTCATCGCCGGCAGCGACGAGAACCCGCCCCAGGCGCAGATCCTGGTCGGCGCCGGGTCGCTGCCGCTGCCCCCCGGCGCCACCACCGTCCGGGTGACCATCACCCCGGTCGCTCCCCCACCGATCGCCCCGGCCCACCAGCGAGTCGACGGCAACGTCTACCGCTTCGCGCTCACCGCGAGCGGGACCCCCGTCGGGCTGCGGGCGGGAGCGCCCGCAACCATCGTGCTGCGCGGCCCGAGCGGTGCCGGACAGGCGACGGTGGCGCGGTTCGACGGCACCGGCTGGACCACGCTGAACAGCACCCCAATCGGCACCATCGCCGACACCTACGCCGCCAACGTGACCTCGCTGGGTGACGTCGCCCTGATCACCTCGCCATCGAGCGGAGGCGGAGGTGGAGGCGGAGGCGGTTCAGGGGCGACCGTCGCCGTCGCGGTCGGGGCGATCCTGCTGGTGCTGGTGACGGCGGCGATCCTCACCATCCGGCTGGCCCGGCGACCCTGACCTCGGGCGATCATCCCGGGTCCGTGCCCCTGGATCGCGTGATCCGTTGCCGGCGGCAGCACGTAGACAGAGGCATACGAACCGCGGCGTCGCAGCCGGCGCCGCAGCCGCGGGGGGCCACGGCGGACCGTGAGTCGGCGTGCCCTCACCACACGGAGGGCAACCCGAGTGCTCCGGAAAACTGCTGTCCTGGCCACCGGCGTCGCCGCGGTCGGCCTAGCGCTCACACCGCTCAGCGGCCTGGCATCGAGCCACCGCGAGGCGCCGCTGATCGCCGGCGACCCCACCGCCGACAACACCGACCTGTATGCCTTCGTCAGCCCCGACAAGCCCGACACGGTGACCATCATCGCCAACTGGTTTCCGTTCGAGAATCCCAATGGCGGCCCCAACTTCTACCCGTGGGGTCCGGGGGCGCACTACGACATCAACATCGACAATGTCGGCGACGCGCACGCCCACCTCACCTACCGCTGGACGTTCGCCAGCCACTACAAGTCGCCGAACACCTTTCTGTATGACACGGGACCCGTCGACTCGCTCGACAGCCCCAATCTCAACTTCACCCAGACCTACACCCTGGAGCTGATCGACAGCTCCGGGAAGTCGACCACGCTCATCAGCAACGGCAAGGCCGCGCCGTCGTTCACCGGCGTGGCATCGATGCCCAACTACCGGGCGCTCCGCGACCAGGCGATCACCCCACTGCCTGGCGGTGGCAGCACGTATGCCGGGCAGGCCGACGACCCCTTCTTCGTCGATCTGCGCGTTTTCGACCTGCTCTTCGGCACCAACCTGAAGGAGGTGGGCACCGACACCCTGGCCGGCTACAACGTCAACACCATCGCCCTTCAGGTGCCCAAGTCGGCGCTCGCCACCGGCGGCGACGCCAACGCCAACCCGGTGATCGGCATCTGGAGCACCACCGAGCGTCCCAGCACGGCCGTGCTAGACGCCAAGGGCAACCGCACCGAGAGCGGAGCGTATGTCCAGGTGTCGCGGCTCGGCAGTCCGCTGGTCAACGAGGTCGTCGTCCCGGTCGGGGCGAAGGATCTCTACAACGCCTCGCAGCCTGCCAACGACGGGCAGTTCCTCGCCGGTGTCACCGATCCCGAGGTTCCCAAGCTGATCCAGAAGATCTACAACATCCCCGCCCCGACGACGCCGCGAAACGACCTCGTCTCGGTCTTTCTCACCGGCGTCGACGGTCTCACCTCTCCGAAGCTCAACGCCGACAAGGGCGCGCACGCCGCACCGGCGGAGGAGCTGCGCCTCAACATGGCGATCGCGCCCGCGGCATCGCCGAATCGCCTCGGGGTGCTCGCCAAGGACAACGCCGGATTTCCCAACGGCCGGCGGCTGACCGACGACGTGGTCGATATCGAACTGCAGGCGCTGGAGGGGATCCTGCTTCCGACCCACCCTGCCGCGGTGACCACCCTCGGTGATGGCGTGAACGCCGACGAGCAGGCCTTCGAGACGAGCTTCCCGTACCTGGCGCTTCCCAACGCCTCGCTTCCCGCACAGAAGGCCTCACAGCCGGCGGCCAGCCCTGCCGCGTTGCCGGCAAAGACCTCCGGCTCGGGCGGCGGCGTCAACGGCGGCTGGGTCGCGGTTGCCGGAGTCGGCGGCGCCCTGCTTGCTGGTCTGCTGGTCTTCGCGGCCACCCGCCGCCGAACCGCCTGACACAGACCGTCTTCGGATGATCGTTCCCCGCCGGTGGGCTCGGCCCGCCGGCGGGGATCACCGGCTCAGCCACCGAGAAACGCAATGCGACTCCGATCGTGGACCTGGCTGCTCGTCCTCTGCGGCGCGGTGATGACCGGCTGCGGCTCCGGGGTGTCACTTCTGTCGACAGCGCCGGCGGTTTCGGCGCCTCGTCCGAACCGCACCGGTGTGACCCTGACGACCGACCAGCTCATCGCTCGCGATCAGTCGCGCGTTCGCGCCACTCCTGGCGACGTCGCGGCCATCGATCAACTCTCCGCCGCCTATCTCCAAAAGGTCCGTGAGGTCGGAGATCCCTCCTACTACGCCAAGGTCGACGGCCTTCTCCGCACCGCCCGCGCCGCGGCGCCGGGCGACTCGCAGGCCCTGCTGCTGAGCGGGGTGCTCTGCCTGGCGCGGCACCAGTTCACCGCAGCGTTCGAATGGGGTCAGCGGGCACAGGCGGCGGCGCCTCATGCCGCCGCTCCGCTCGGGGTCATCGCCGACGCCCAGGTCGAGCTGGGGCGCTACGACGAGGCCCTTGCCACCGTGCAGTCGATGGTCGATCGCCGCCCCGACCTCACCTCGTACAGCCGTGTCTCGTACGTCCGTGAGCTGCACGGCGATGTCCCCGGGGCCATAGCGGCCATGCGCATGGCCGCCGACGCGGGCGGCGGAACCCCCGAGAACGTCGCCTACATCGAGGTTCTCCTCGGCAATCTCCACCTCAACCACGGCGAGCTCGACGCCGCCGAGCACGAGTACCGCCGGGCGCTCTTCGCCGACCCGAACTACGTCCACGCCCTCGCCGCGCTGGGACGGGTCCGCGCCGCTCAGTCGCGCTTCGACGAGGCCGTCACCCTGCTGCAGCAGGCCATCGACATCTATCCGCTGCCGCAGTACGTCATCACCCTTGGCGACGTACAGGCCGCGATGGGACGCAGCGGCGACGCCCGCCGCAGCTACGACCTCGCGGCCGCTGAACAGCAGCTCTACCAGGCCAACGGCGTCGACCTCGACCAGGAGCTGGCGCTCTTCGACGCCGATCGCGGACAGACCGGTCCCGACGCCATCGCCGCTGCCCGTCGCGCGGCGCGCGACCGTCCCAGCGTCCAGTCAGCCGATGCGCTCGCCTGGACCCTCTACGTCAACGGCGAACTGGGCGGCGCGCTGCAGGCATCACTCCAGGCGCACAGGCTCGGCACCGAGGATCCTCTCTTCTTCTTCCACTCCGGCATGATCGAGGCCGCTCTGGGAATGACAGCCCAGGCACGGAACGACCTTGCCCACACGCTGACGCTCAATCCCGCGTTCTCGATCATCCACTCCGACGAGGCCAGGCACGAGCTCGCGGCGCTCGAGAGTCGCGCATGAGCCGCGGGACCCGCCTGCTCGCCGCGGCGATCGCCGCGATGGCGGCGACGCTGATCCTGCCCCTCGCCGTTCTCGCGCACCCGCTCGGCAATTTCACCGTCAACCACTACAGCGGCATCGAGGTGGCCGGACGCGAGGTGCGGATCCACTACGTCCTCGACCTCGCCGAGATCCCGGCGTTTCAGGAACGGCAGCAAATGCAGGACAGCCGTACCTACCTCGATGCCAAGGTGGCCGTCATCGCTCACAACCTTTCCCTGACCGTTGACGGCGCCGGCCGGCACATCCGAGCCGTGGATCGCAGGATGCGGTTTCTCCCCGGCCAGGGCGGACTGCAGACGCTGCGGATCGAGGCCCTCTTCGCCGCCGACGGCCCTGGCGACGGCGAGCACCGGGCCGTGTACCGCGATGCCAACGACCCCGGACGCCTCGGCTGGCATGAGATCACCGTCCGCGCCACCGGCGGGGCGAGAGTTGTCCAGGCCAGTGCCCCGTCGACCTCGGTGACCAACGAGCTGCGCGCCTACCCGCAGGATCTGCTCAGCAGTCCGCTCGACGTCCGGCAGGCGAGCCTCTCGTACGCTCCCGGTCTTCTGCTCACCCGACCGGCCGCTCTCGCTCCCCTGGGAGCCGGCTTCGGCGCCACGCAGGACCGTTTTGCAGCGCTCATCGCGCCCGAGCATGTCTCGTGGTCGTTCGCCGCCTTCGCCGTGGTGGCGGCGGTGGCCCTCGGGGCGGCTCACGCCCTGTCGCCCGGCCACGGCAAGGCGGTGATCGCGGGCTACATGGTCGGTTCCCGTCGCAGCTGGCGCCACGCGCTGCTGCTCGGCGCGACGCTCACCGCGACCCACACCGCCGGCGTCTTCGCGCTCGGGCTGGTCACCCTGTACGCGTCGTCCCTGATCACTCCCGAGCGTCTCTATCCCTGGTTGACGCTCATCAGCGGCCTGCTGGTGGTGGCGATGGGCTGCTGGCTAGTGGTGGCCCGCTGGCGATCGGTGGCACGACTCCACGACCACGGCCACGCACACCACCACCGGCACGAATCAGAGCATCACCACCACCACGAGCCTGAGGCGCGGACCGGGCGGCGTGGGGTCGTGCTGCTCGGAGTGTCAGGCGGCCTGCTCCCCTGCCCGTCGGCGCTGATCGTCCTGCTCGCCGCCATCTCCCTGCACCGGGTGGCGTTCGGCCTGCTGCTCATCGTCGCCTTCAGCAGCGGCCTCGCGCTGGTGCTGGTGGGGATCGGCGTCGCCCTGGCTCACGGTCCCTCGCTACTGCAACGCCTGCCTCGCCAGCGGGTGCTCAGCGCGACCCGGGCAGCCCGCCTGCTGTCGGTGGGAAGCGCGGTGATCGTCTGCGTCGCCGGTCTCGGCCTCTTCACTCAGGCGCTCCCCAGCGTCCGCTGAGTCAGCGCACCACTCCCTGCAGCGCGGCGCTCAGCACCTCGGGCCCCTGCGGCGTGCTGTTCAGTCGCGACGGCTCCTCGGTGGCGGCCAGCGTGGTAAAGCCGGACAGGTCGCGGCCGGTGATGGCGGCGGTCCACGTGACCCCGTCCGGCGCCTCGCTGAGAAAGGCGACGGGAACCGGGTGGTTGTCCGGCGGGATGAGCCAGAGCTCGTAGGAAGGACTCGACACCCCACCCTGGACGAGCTGCGGAGTCAGGGGTGGGAGCCCCTGCGCCCTCACCACCGTGGAGTGCGCTCCGGGATCGTAGGTCAAGGAGCCGGTGGCACCAGGCACCGCGGTCGTCCCTCGGAGCTGCAGGGCGACCGGTTGTGGCCTCGACGAGGCCGAGTGCGAGGCGACGGCCCAGCTGATGGCGACCGCTGCGACCGCCCCCGCAGCCCCGGCCACGGTGAGCCCTCGCGACGCGGGGATGCCGCGCCAGAGTCGCTGCAAGCCATCCCGGAGTGACAGCCGCCGGTCGCGAGCCTGGGGACCGGCTGCAGCCGCCTCGGCATAGACCTGGGTGAGAAGGCGCGTCCGCAGCGACGGTGGCGGTGGGACGGGGTCGAGTGCCAGCGGCAGCACGTCGGCGGCCGCCACGTACTCGGTGACCGCTGCCTGGCAGCGTTCGCACCGGCGCAGGTGCTCCTCCAGGGGATCGACCTCGGCCGGATCGAGCGAGCCCACCGCGCGAGCCGCGAGCAGCAGTTCAGCGTCCTGGCAGGTCATGTCGGCTCCCACGCGACCCGGCCCTCGAGCACCTGTCGCAGCCTGCGCAGCGCCAGCCGGGTGCGTCCCTTGACCGTGCCCAGAGGTACGGCCATCAGTGAGCTGATATCGGATTGCGAGTAACCCCCGTAGTAGGCGAGCTCGAGGGTCTGCCGCTGCTCGGGGGAGAGCTCGCCGAGGGCGCGGCGGACGGCGTCACGCTCCAACTGCTCCGACACCTGGTCCCAGGTGTCGGAGATGGAGGTGTGCTCGACGGCAAGCTCCAGCGGCAGGTCGTGGCGCGCCCGCCCGCTGCGCCCTCGGAGCCGGTCGAGAGCGCGGTGGCGGACGATGGAGCACACCCAGGTGCGAAGGCTTCCCCGGCGCGGGTCAAAGGTCGCGGATCGACGCCAGATCGAGAGGAACGACTCCTGGACGACGTCCTCGGCGGCCGCCTCGTCGTCGAGGACCCGGCGGGCGAGCGTGAAGGCAAGGGCGCCGTACCGATCGTAGAGCAACTCGATCCCCTCGGGCGACGCCTGGCCCAGGAGCTCCAGGATGCGCTCGTCGGACGACATCATCGATCCGTCGTGCCGCGGCCACCGTCCACAACCTCATGGTTACGTATCCGCCGCCTCCGCGGATCATCCAGGAGCGGGTTCGGTGTTGCTCCCCTGCCCGGGCCACGTGCTCAGCGGCCGGACGCGGACGCGCCCGCCGCCCGGGCATCGTGCGCCCGCTTGTCCTCGTACATGGCGCGATCGGCCGCGGCGAGCAAGCTCTGCACGTCCTTGCCGTGCCTGGGATAGAGGGCGACGCCGATGCTGGCGCCCACCGACACGGTCTGGCCGGCAATGTTGAGCGGAGGAGCCAGACGCTTGAGCATCCGGGCGGCAGTGGCCCTCGCGCCCCGCTCGTCGGCCCCGCTCAACACCGCCACGAACTCGTCCCCGCCGAATCGGCCAGGGTGTCGGACTCTCGCAGCGCACCGATGAGACGTGCTGCCGCGTCGTGCAGCACGAGGTCGCCACAGCGATGTCCCAGGCTGTCGTTGATCGCCTTGAACCCGTCGAGGTCGACCAGGAGGACGGCGAAGGGCCGACCGTTGCGCTCTGCGCCGGCACAGGCCTGAATGAGGCGGTCATAGAGCAGGGTCCGGTTGGGAAGCCCGGTGAGCTGATCGTGCAGGGCGTCGTAACGAAGCGCCGAACGCTCCCTCTCCAACTGCTCGCTGACCTCTTCGAGCCGAGCGTCGAACGCCCTCGCGGCCCGCACCAGATTGGCATCGCAGCTCGCTCGCACCACCGTGAGAGTCTCCGCCAGGACATCACCGGCACACTCGATGCCGCGTGCCTCGGCCATCACGGTCTCGCCAACGACACCGCGCCACACCATCCCGAAGCCATGCACAACTTCCGGGGGGCCGACCTGGTGCGGGCCAATGCAGTGGCCGTCGGCTGGCTCCGCAACACCTTCTGCGGCTGACTCGCAGCTCACAGGTGCAGTCCGGTCTCGATGCGGATGAGCCCGATGGCGATCACGGTGACGCACGCGCTGATCAGCGCCAGGGTCATGGGGAAGCCGCCTTCACGGCGAATGCGGTGGCCGTGCCGGCAGGTCCGGGGCCACACGGCACCGAGCTCGTGGCGCGTGTAGCGGAGGTCACAGCGAGCGCAGTAGAAGCGCGGCTCGCCGGCGCCGCCGTCGCGCCACAGGAAGCCGCTCGCCGCCTCGCAGACCACGGCCAGGAGGATGAGGGTCGCGCCTAGGGTGGTGCTGACCACCATCTCCGCCACACCCCGTGCCTCAGCCGGCACCTTCGCGTCGCCGTCATCAGCCCTTCCTCGTGCCCTGCCGCCTTCCCACCCCGCCCTATGGCGTGCGCACGACCTGAATGAGATGGCGCGCACGCCACGGCCGCCGGCCCGAGATTCGCAGCCGGCCGCGAAGCACCGCTGCCAGCGGTTGCATGCGCCGGAAGGCCACCAGCAGCAGGGTGGCGGCATCGGTTGTCACCCGAACATCGATGCGTCCGTCGCCAGGGACATCGCGACGCAGCCGGCCGGCGATGAAGGCGAGCCGCTCCGGTTCGCTCCCCACGACGCGGAGCTCGAGGCTCACATCGACCGGCGTCGCGGAGGGGACGGCGAAGCGCTCGACGCCGTACTCCTTGAAGAAGCGATCGTAGATCGCCGCTGCCTGGGGTACCGGGACGGGCCACGGCCGCCGCCGGCAGTGGGCGATGTCACGCCCGTGGATGTGCAGCTCGAACAGCAGATGTGCGAGCACGCCGGTTCGGCTCACCGGAGCACCGCCGAGCCAGGCGACGCGTTCCTCCCCGTCGAGGTCAGCGGTCGCGGCAAGCAGGGCGGCCACCTCGCTCTCGATGCGGTCAGCGAGGACGCCAAGCTCGCGCTCGGTCTCTCGTGCCAGGGCCTGCTCGTTGAGCGAGGCGACGTCGGCAACGCCGGCAGAGAGGATCGCATCGGCCAGGTCGAGGAACTCGACGAGCGGGGCGCGTCCACCGGCTGCGAACCCGTCGAACTCGCACGCGATCAGCGTGTGGGCAGCGGTCTCCGCGATGGTCCACCGTCCGACCGCCCCCGCCGATCCGTCGCTGATGCTGCGGAGCAGGGCGGCGAACCTCGCCGACGCCTCATCGACCGAGGAACGGACCAAGCTCCAGGCGGTGGCGGCGGGTGCTGCGTCGCGCCTCGCCAGGCGGCTGACCGCGACGTCTGTGCGCGATTGCGAGTCGGTGGCGGTGTCGGCGGTCATCCTGGTTCTCCTACCGGGTGCGGTGAATCGCCGGCGGCACGAGTCAACCGGGCTCGTCGACGGCGCTCCCTTTCCATGTGGCGTCTTCCCCGCGTTCCGTGTGGCGTCTTCCCCGTGGGGTTGGCGACCGGGCCCACGATTATTAAGCATTGTCCTCATTAGCTGCAACCATGGCCCCCGGGCGCGAAGACGGCTCCACACGTCTCGGCTTGACTGTGAGCGGTTGCTCACCTACCATGAGCGAATGGTCACTGCTCATGAGCAGAAGCGCACTGAGCGCGCGGACCTGCGCGACGCGCTGGTCGCCGCGGCCGACCGGCTGATGCGCGAACGCGGCGCGCGGGGACTCACCACCCGCGAGATCGCCCGCGAAGCCGGCTGCTCCGACGGTGCGCTGTACGTGCACTTCCAGGATAAGGCCCACCTGCTCGCCGCCGTCTGCGAGCGCTGGATCCCAGACCTCGCCGCCGCCGTCGGCAGCCTGATCGAGCGCGTCGGGGTGGCAACCGTGCAGGAGAACCTGGAGGCGATCGCCGCAGTCGCGTTGCGCACGTACGGCGAGATGGTGTCGTCAACGTTTGCCATCGGCGGCGACCCCGAGCTGCTGACCTATCACCAGGCGGCCCTCAAGGCCGCGGAACGCGGTCCCCGGCGTGGCATCGAATCGATCGCCGCCTATCTGGCTGCAGAACAGCGCCTGGGGCGGGTGCGCACCGATGCCGACGCCGTGATGGCCGCCAACCTGGTGCTCGGTTCCTGCTGGCAGCGCGCGGCGATGCGCTACTACTTCGGCGAGGACATCCTCCCGATCGACGATGCGACCTACGCGTCCGGCCTCGCCGCCGCGGTGACGCGCGGCCTGGAGCCAGGAGGCAGAGCATGACCGACGCCCCGCCGGTGCCCGGGACCATCGCTCCCGCTCCCGCCACCCCCGAGCGGCAGTCCCCCGAGCACGGGGAGCTCGACCCGCGGCGGTGGATCGCGCTGGCCAGCGTGATGACCGCCCTGTTCATGGTCCTGCTCGACATCTCGATCGTCAATGTCGCCATCCCGGCGATCCGCAACAACCTGTCCGCCAACAACGCTGACATCCAGTTCGTGGTCGCGGGATACGGTCTCGCCTATGCCGTCATGCTGATCACCGGCGGCCGGCTGGGGGACATCTACGGTCGCAAGCGCGTTTTCATCATCGGCATGTCCGGCTTCGTGACCGCCTCCGTGCTCTGCGGCCTGGCCCAGAGCGCGGTCATGCTCGACTTCTCCCGGGTGCTGCAGGGAGTGATGGCGGCGCTGATGTACCCGCAGGTGCTCTCCGTGATCCAGGTGAGCTTTCCACCGCACGAACGGGCGCGAGTCTTCGGACTGCTGGGGGCCGTCATCGGCATCGCGACCATCGCCGGCCCGCTGGTCGGCGGGCTGATCATCCGTGACGACCTGACCGGAAGCTCGTGGCGCTGGATCTTCCTGGTCAACCTGCCCATCGGCATCGCCTCGCTGATCGGCGCCGCCCGCGTCGTCAGCGAGTCGCGAGCGCCGAACGCCACCCGGCTCGACGTGGTGGGCGTCGCCATCGCCACGGTCGGCCTGCTCCTACTGGTGTACCCGCTGGTCGAGGGTCAGGTTGCCGGCTGGCCCGCATGGACCTTCATCTGCATGGGCCTGAGCCCAATTGTGCTCGCGCTGTTCGTGATCTACGAGCGCTCCCTGCCGTTGAACCGGTTCCCCTTGGTCCAGCTCTCGATGTTCTCCATCCCGGCGTTCCGCATCGGGGTGATCATCTCCGCCGTCTTCATCGCCGGCGTCCCGGCGTTCTTCTTCACCTTCAGCCTGATGCTCCAAGTCGGTCTGGGATACAGCGCGCTGCATGCCGGCCTCACCACCATCCCCTGGAGCATCGCCTCGGCCTTCGCGTCGGCGATGTCGACGAGAGTCGCGCCGCGACTCGGCAAGTGGACCATCGCCATCGGCTCGGGCCTGCTCATCGTGGGCATCCTCGGGCTGGTGCTCACCCTCCACCTGCGCGGCGTCAATGTCAACAGCTACGAGATCGTGCCGGCGTTCCTGGTCAGCGGCTTGGGACTCGGGACCGTCATCGCCCCGCTGCTCAACCTGATCCTGGCGGGAGTGCCCCCGCGGCACGCGGGCTCGGCGTCCGGGGTGCTGACGACGTTCCAGCAGCTTGGTGGTGCCATCGGCCTGGCCGTGGTGGGCGTCGTCTTCTTCGGACTGGTGTCGAGCCGGGCACCCGCGGCAGCCGCCGATGTCACCCCCGCGTTGCGAGCGCAGCTGAATGCCGCCCACGTGCCGTCGCCGACGGTCGCCTCGACGGTGGCCACCTTCACCCGGTGCTTCGAGACACAGACATCGTCGAGCGACCCAACCCAGCCCGTGCCCGGTTGCCCATCGCCGTCAAGGGGCCAGACCGCGAATCCGATCAGTGCCGCGACCAGCGGGGCTGCTCAGTCGGCGCTGGCCCACGACTTCGTGGGCTCGCTGGAACGAGTCCTCTTCTTCAACGCGGGGTTCTGGGCGTTGACCGGACTGCTGTCGCTGCTGCTGCCGCGAACCCGCCCGGCTGGGGACTCGCGCGCCGCCGCGCACTGACACCGCAGCGGGGTGCTCTGGAACCTTCGGCTCGCGGACGTCGTGCTCCTGAAGGCAATCGCCGCCCCAGCACCTGCGGGTGCTGCGGGCGGCCGGCGTCGTCGCCTCGCGTCGCCGGGGATGCGAGGTAGCCTACTCGCTCAACGATGATCATCTGGCGCATATCGCCGCCGATGCCGTCCGACACGCCGAGGAGATCCACCGATGACAGACCACCGCGTCCACGACGGCCACGGCCACGACCACGGGTCGAGCTGCGGCCACGCCGCCGCCGAGCACGGCGGTCACACCGACTACATCCACGAGGGGCACGCCCACTCGCAGCACGCGGGCCACTGGGACGAGCACTGACCGCCCGTGGACTGGAAGCTTGAGCTGATCGTGGTTCCCGTCTCGGACGTGGACCGCGCCAAGGCCTTCTACAGCGAACAGGCCGGGTTCACGGTGGATGTCGACCACCGAAGTGGCGACGACTTCCGGATCGTGCAACTGACTCCGCCCGGCTCGGCGTGCTCGATCACCATCATGCGGAACGCGGAGGCTGCAGGCTCCCTACGGGGCCTGCACCTGGTCGTCAGCGACATCGACGCCGCTCGGGCCGCGCTGGTGCGGCGCGGGATCGACGTCAGTGAGGTCTTTCATTTCGGGTCGGGCGGACAGGTGTCGGGGCCGGATCCCCAGCGCGCCGATTACAACTCGTTCCTGTCCTTCAGCGACCCCGACGGCAACAGCTGGCTCGTGCAAGAGGTCAAGCGAACCAAGGCGACGGCCTGACGGCAGCTCGCCGAGGCTCGATCCTCCGCCCGTCTAGGTCCCCGGGATGGACGCCGTTCGGCGCGCGGCGATCGCGCCGGCGACGATGGCGGCGTCCTCGCCGACTCCGAAGAGCAGCGACGATTTGCGCTTGCGAAGAAAGTGGACCCCGACGAAGTAGAGCCCGTCGACCACGGTGCTCGCTCCATCCCGGTGGATGGGGAATCCGAGGTCATCGAACGCGTCCGGAAAGGCCACCCAGCGCCGGTAATCCGGTCGGAAGCCCGAGGTGCAGATCACCGCGCCGAAACCCTTCAGGTCAAGCGAGTCGGGTGGATCAGCGCGAAAGTGGGGTGGGTCGGGCATCTCCGGCGGGCGGACGCCCCGGCCGGCACAGGTCTTGACGATCAGCTCGCGAAGGTCGTTGTAGCGCGTGTCGCCGAAGGCGACGGATTCGGCGAGATCCTTCGCGAAGTAGGCTCGTTGACCGTCGGCGCCGCGGAGGTGCCCGAGAAGCGTGACGCCCATCGCCTGGAGCACCCGGAAGTGGAGGTCGTGGCCACCACCGTGGCCGGTCGCCTGAATGTTGGCAACCAGGCGGGCCTGCGGGTTGGGGAGCTCAGCGAGCGTGGTGTCGAAGAAGGGCGTCTCGGCGACCCACGTGACGATGTCGCGACCCTCGAGTCGGCGCGGGGCCCAGGGGGCGCGACCACAGGCGAGGAACACATCGCGACCGGCCTCGTGAAGTTCCTCGGCGAGCTGGCACCCGGTCTGGCCACTGCCGACGACCAGCACCGCCCCGGGTGGGAGGCCGTGCGGGTTGCTGTACCCCTCCGCGTCGACCTGGAGCAGTCCGGGTGGCAGCGTCTCGGCGCCGGCGGGCCGGTACGGCCGCTGATAGGCGCCGGTAGAGAGGACGACCACCGCCGCATGCATCTCACCCGCCGAGGTTCGTAGCCGCAGCCCGCCCGCGGGGCCCGCATCCAGTGCGGTGACCTCTACCCCTTCGCGGACGGGAGCGCTGAAGCTCGCCGCGTATCGCTCGAGGTGGGAGACGAGGTCGTCGCGGAGCATGAAGCCCTGCGGCTCCGGCCCGTCGTACTCCCCTCCGGGAAGCCGGACGGTCCAGTTCGGCGTCACCAGGCAGAAGCTGTCCCAACGGTCCCGCCACGTCTGGCCGGTCCGTCCCTTCTCGAGAACAGTGTGGTCCACGCCGGCGGCCGCCAACTCGTGGCTGACGGCCAGCCCCGCCGAGCCGGCACCGACCACGACGACGTCGACTGGCTCACCCATACGAAGTCGGGAAGCTACCTGCGAGGCGACGAGCCGTCAAGAAAGCGGACCAAGGGTGTGCTCGAGATCGCTCAGACGCGCCCCTCTGGCGGTGATCGCCGCCGGCGCAATGAAGCAAGGCCTCGGACCGTCTTCGTGGTGGGGGGAGGCTGCCGGCGATGGCGGCGCTCAGTGGTGTTGAGGAGACTGGCGATGCTGACGACGGGTCGTCGCCGGGTGGTGGCGACGCTCGCTGCCGCCGGGATCGCGGCGCTGACAGCGCAGGTCGTGGCACTGCATCCGGGAACCACCGCCCTGGGAAGCCCTCTCACCCAGGCGCCGTGCCCTGCCGTCACCGCATCGGTCAGCGTGTTCCGGCCTGGCGGTGTGCCGCTCAAGGACTGGCGCGAGGAGCTGGCCTTTGACGGGCACGGCGGAATGTGGGTGTCTCCCATCCAGGACAACCACCTCGAGAGGTACGACCCGAACGGGAACGTGACCGAGACCGTTCCGGTGCCGGGGCCCGGCGGCCTGGTGTTGGGCCCCGACGGCCTGATCTACGCCAACACCTCGGGTGGCCCCGCGGGAAATGGGGTCGTGCGTTTCGATCCGACGCTGCCGCGGCCCACGCCGAGTGTCTTCGTCTCCGGGCTGCCGGGCGTGAACGCCTCGGCCTTCGATGGCGCCGGCTTCCTGTACGTGTCCACGGAGGACCAGCCACCGAGCGTGCTGCGGATCCGCCCCGACGGCAGCCGTGACACCGCCTGGGAGCAGGCTGCCGCCTTCTACGGAGCCAACGGAGTTGCGGTCGCCGGCTCCGACCTCTTCGCCGCGATCACCTGGGACCAGCGCTCACCGATCGAACTCGTGCCGCTCGCCGACCCAGCCGCCCACCGCACGCTCACGCAGCTGAGCTTCGGCGCGCTCTCGCGGGAACCGGCGATCTATCAGCCCGATCCGAACGCCCCGCTGCTCCCCAAGGGGCTCGACGACCTCACCGTGGGTCCCGACGGCCGGCTCTACGTTGTGGGCTTCGCGTCGGGCGAGTTGCTGCGGGTGGACCCAACGACCGGGCAGTCATGCCTGCTGGTGTCAGGTCTGGTGAGCCCCACCGCCGTCCAGTTCGCGGTCGCCTTCGGCTCCTTCGACCCGAAGCGCGATCTGTTCGTGACCGAGGCAACCGGCCGGATCGTCCACGTGCACCTCACCAAGAACCACACCCGTTAGCGCGGGCAGCGTGCCTCGGCGACCGCATACCGTCTACCTCCGCAGGGCAGGCGACGCTGAGACGAGGAGGAGCGATGAAGTTCCTGTGTCTGGCGTACGGTGACGAGAAGGATTGGAACGCCCTGTCGAAGCGCGAGCAGGATGAGCTCCTCGCGGGGTTCTCTGTCATCGAAGCTCGCGACCTCGATGAGGCCATCGAGTTGGTGTCAAAGACGCCGTGCGCCGTCGCCAGAGGAGCGATCGAGGTCCGGCCGCTTCGGGAGTGGTGACCGGTGGAGGGCCTCGGCGTGAACAAGCAATTCACCGCCACCCTGCAGCGAAGCCCCAACAAGGGCGGCTGGACCTATGTGGTCATGCCGGATTCGGTCAAGTACTTTGGAACTCGAGGGCTGGTGAAGGTCCGCGGCACGATCGATGGGCATCCATTCCGCAGCTCATTCATGGCCATGGGCGATGGGACGCACAAGCTGCCCGTGAAGGCCGACCTCCGCAGGGCGATCGGGAAGGAAGCCGGCGATACCGTGAAAGTTCGCTTGGAGGGGCGGATCGAAGGCTGATAGGCTGGGGCCCGACGGTGCAGATGTCGGCATCGCGCGCCGTCCCCAGACGCACCGCCACCCACGGTGCTTCGAGCTGGACATCGCCAGGAGCGAGCCATGTCACTCGACCCCGCCATCAGGCCGATGCTCGACCAAGTGGCCGCTGCTGGAGTACCGACGCTGCGAGAGGCCGGGGTCGAGCAGGGCCGTCAGATGTACCAGCGCATCGCCATGCTCGACGGTGACCCCGTGACCGTCGAGCGAGTTGAAGACATCAGCATCGACGGCGCCATTCCTGGTCGTGTCTATGCATCCGCGATTGGAAGACCACTCCCGATGCTCGTCTGGTTTCACGGTGGCGGATTCGTGATCGGCGATCTCGAAACGGCTGACCGTACCTGTCGCAAGCTCGCTGCCGGCTTTGAGATGCTGGTTGTGTCTGTGGGCTACCGATTGGCTCCCGAGGAGCCGTTCCCTGCCGGACCGGACGACTGCTTCAGTGCCCTGTTCTGGCTCATCGACAACGCCACGAGGTTGGGTGGCGATCCCACGCGCGTCGCCATCGGGGGGGACAGCGCGGGCGGCAACCTTGCCGCGGTGACCGCCTTACGAGCGCGTGACCAGGGACTGCCTCTGCACTGCCAAGTTCTCCTCTGTCCCGTCGCGGACTGCACCATGGCATCGGCGTCCTATCACGCGTATGGCGAAGGTTACCTCCTCACCCGAGACGATATGGACTGGTTCATTGATCACTATTTGAGCGGACGCCAGGATGCCAAGGACCCCCGGGTGTCGCCGCTATATGCGAGCTCCCTGCGTGGCGTGGCACCGGCGCTCATCATCACCGCCGAGTTTGATCCCCTGCGCGACGAAGGCGAGGCATACGGCGAACGACTGCGTGATGCCGGCGTCGAGGTTGAGGTGCGACGCTTCGACGGTCAGGTACACGGCTTCTTCGGGCTGAGCTCGATCACCTCTGTCGCCGAGGAGGCGATTGACCTGGTCACGGCTCGGCTCAGAGCCGCTTTCGAGGAGCCGAGCCCCCGCCGTTGACCCATCGACGTCAGCGACAGACGGACAGGAAGGTGACGATGCGTAAGCATCGCCGGCGTCACGGCAGGAGGTCGATGCGGATCAGGGCTGGGTCGATGCCGACGATCGCCGGACCGAAACGGGCGTAGCGGTGGAACCTGCGAATGATCTCGGGGTCGTATCGGACGACTGATGCCGTGCCGGTGCGCCACCGCCGCTTGACCCGCAATCGCACCGTGGGTGAGTCGTCGATGTTCGTGACCCAGGACGCATGCCTACCGTGGACGGAGATGAGCCAGGTCGTGTCACCGTCACATGGGCCGCGCGCCAGCGGCGTCCTGCGTCGCTTGCCGGTGCGCCTGCCGACCGTCTCGATCAGGACCCACCACGGCGCGATCCCCGCGAGCAGCCGGTTTGCCGGGTTGCTGATACGCCACACGAGCATCATGACCGAGCGCTTGAGCCGGTTCCGCCTCGTCACCACGCCTCATTGTCCGTCGAGCCAGACCGCTGCGATCCGAGCCGAGGTCGTAGGCCGTCGCGGCAACCGGCATCTTCTTCAGAGAGCTCCCCACCACGCAAGCGCCGCGGTGACCGAGAGCAGGGCAGGGCCGGGATGAAGGAACAGGGATCGAGGGGACCGGGTGTAGGCAGCCCCAAGTCCCACCGCGAGCCCGGCGAAGCCGGTGCACGCGCCGGCGGCGACCAGGCCGCTCTCCCGGGCGGCCCCACCGTGGGGGACCGAGCCTGACAGCAGGAGCGCGGATCCGACGGTGAGAAAGGCGATCGTCGTCATGTGCCACGAGATGTGGATCATGGCCTTGGTCATCCGCGAACCACCGAAGGGACTGGACGGCAGCATTCCCGGCGATAGCTTTCTCACGACGAGGACCTCGCCTCCCACACCGTGGATGGCGGCGCCGAGGATGGCAAGGGATCCGGCGACGATCAGCGGGACGTTCATGCCGACCCCTCCGCCGGGACGCCCTGGCGACCTCGCGAGGCCGCCCGCAGGGCATGGACGCCTGCCATCCCGAAGACCAACGCTCCGACGATCTCGAGCACGGCGGCGAACCAGGAGAAGCCCGTGACGCCGGTGCCGTGCGCGCCGGGAAAGGCGTCGCTGAACGCGCTCCAGTGCGGCAGCAGGTGGACCGCGGCGATCCCAACGGCGTCCGGGAAGCCGATCGCCGCCGCCGCCAGCGCCGCCCAGCGCCAACGAAGGAACACGGTGGCGACGACGAGGAGCTGCGCGATGGCCGTGATGCCGCCGAGCGTCGACACCTCGACCGTCTCGACGCCCACGCCGCGGCGGAGGTGGTCGCCGGTGTGGACGGCCCAGGCAACCGCGTAGAGGATGGCCGCGTAGCGGAGCAGCCGGGCGACCTGCCGGTTATCGAACCATGGCGCCGGAGCCAGCCGAAGGGGGGTCGGCGCCGCCTTCAGTGTCTCGGTCATGCTGCCCTTCCTTGCAAACTTGGCAAACTTGCCGAACGTTCTGAGATTTCAGAATCTTAGCATGGCGGCCGGCCCGCCCGCCACCCGCACCCGCGGAGCCGGCGACGTCCCGGCGGATCTCGAACTCAGAAGGGTTTGGAGGCGCCGGGGATCGAAGCCGGCGCCTCCGGCCGTACGGCCGTTGACCTAGGCGAGCGGGCCGGGTCAGGAGCCGGCGCGACGCTCGCCGGCGTCACGGTCAATGACAGGCTCCGGATCGTCCAGGCGCAATAGCGGCCCCACGCATTCCACAGCGATGCCCGATCGATGCGGGCGGGAACCAGCGGGCTGGTTCGTATGGGGGCTCGGTCACTGACGCTGGAGAAGCCCGGCGGGCTCCGGCCATGCATAGCGCAGCTTGGCGGGCATGCCATTCAAGTGAGCCGGGTCGCCACGGGGCGCCGCAGCGAGGGCGCGCTCGACGCATCGTGCCCCGAGCTCCTCGTAGAAGGCCTGGGCGTTGACGTTCTGCTCGAGGACCCACAGGTACAGACCACCTGGGCCGTGCTCGACGACGGCCCTGGCCGCCTCGCCCATCAGGCGCCTTCCTATTCTTTGCCGCTTGCGGTCGTAGATGACATGCAGGTTGTCGACCAGCGACCCCCACGCAGGATCGTCATCGAGGGCGACGTGGATGAAGCCGAGCAAAGCTTCTTCGTCCTCGGCGACGAAGGTCGCGGCTTTCCCATCAGTAGCCCCGAGCCGCGTGGTCCACACTTGCGAACGGTCTGCGCCCACGTCTCCATCGAGGAAGAGGTCAGAGTAGGCGCCGCTGTAATGGCGCCGCCAGCTGTCCGCGTGCAAAGCGGCGATGGCGCGTGCGTCCGCCAGGCCAGCCGGACGCACGCGCAGACCGGTTTGATTGGTCATGATTCCTCCTGATCGATCCTGGCAATCGTACCGGTACCCCTATGAATGAGCTCCACCTGCAGTTCCTCTCCAGCCCTGACTGGGCCCGGATGCTGGAGAGCGATTTGTTGCCGTGGGTCGAGGCTGCTGGAGATCTGGGTGACGACGTGCTGGAGATCGGGCCCGGCCCCGGGTTGACCACCGACCTGCTGCGCCAACGGGTCACCAGGCTCACGGCGGTGGAGATCGATCCCACCCTGGCGCTTCCTCTCCGAGATCGCCTGGCCGGTACAAACGTGGAAGTGCTCTGCGCCGACGCCACGACGGCGGGACTCCCAGCCGACCGCTTCTCGGCCGCCACCTGCTTCTCGATGCTGCACCACATGCCCTCCGCCGAGCAGCAGGACCGGCTGTTCGCCGAGCTGCACCGCGTCCTTCGCCCCGGTGCGATCTTCGTGGGAGCCGACTCACGGGACCTGGACGCAATCCGGGCGGGCCATGTTGACGACACCTTCGTCCCCGTCAACCCGGAAGCGCTGGCCGACCGACTCAGGGCCATCGGCTTCTCCGACACCGCCATCGATATCGGCGACTACCAATTCCGCTTTGTCGCCCGAAAGCAGCCCGTAGCTGCTCTGAGATCGTGAAGCGCTACGGCTCGTTTGGCGAACACCACACACAGGTGACGGGCGATGCGTCGCCTACACAGGATGAGTTTTGGAGGCGCCGGGGCTCGAACCCGGGTCCGAAGCCGCGTCCCGTGAGACCTCTACGAGCGTAGTCCCGGTTTTGTTCTCACCGGAGCGGCGCCCTGGGACCAGGCTCCGCCCCGACCAGCCACGGTGTTCGTCCCGCCCGGCGCCGTGGCGCCACCGGGCGGCGAGGCCACTGGTATTAACGTCGGCTCCGGCCCCCACGGCCGAGGGACCGGTCGACGTCAGGCCGAAGCCTGAGGTGTGTGCCCTTGGTTACGCGGCTAGCGCGACGGGCTGAGTGCTGTTCGCACTTATGTTTTTCCCGGTTTTACGAGCCCGGGGCTCGGCTCGCCATCCCACGACCCACGACCCCGTCGAAGCCATACGCCCCCATGACGTCGGGCACGGTTGCGGGGTGCCGACCGTGATCCTGCGTGGTCATGGTACCGCGGAGCCCTGGACACCACACGCCGGGCTCTCGCTCGGGCGATCCGCAAGCGTGCCTCCCGGGCGGTGATGACCTAGGCTTGGCGCGATGGCCCAGGTGCAGACCCGGTCCGGCGCCGACCCCGCCGTCGGCGCCACCCTCCGGTCGGTGATGGTGGTCGGCACCCACGCCGGCGCTGCCGCTCGGGCGCGCGCCGAGATCGAGCTGGACGAGCTCGAGGAGCTCGCCCGGACCCTGGGGGCGTCGGTGCTGGAACGGCGACTGAACCCGCTGCGCGAGCCCCATCCCGCCACCTATCTGCGCACCGGAGCGGTGGAAACGCTCAACGGCCGCCTGGCCGAGCTGGACCGGCCAGCGGTGCTGGTCAACGACGCCCTCACGCCCCGTCAGCAGCGAAACCTCCAGGCCGCCTGGGGCGTGCCCGTGCTGGACCGCACCGAGGTGATCCTGGCGATCTTCGCGATGCGCGCGCGCAGTGCCGAGGGCCGCATCCAGGTGGAGATGGCGCAGCTCGAGCATCTTCTCCCCCGCCTCGCCGGCGGCTGGCGTCACCTGGAACGGCAGCGCGGCGGCGTCGGCCTTCGCGGCGGTCCCGGCGAGACGCAGATCGAGGTGGACCGGCGCCTCATCGGTCAGCGGGTCAAGCGACTGCGGTTGCGGCTGCGCGAGCTCGAGCGTCGCCGCGCGGTGCAGCGCAGCGCCCGCAGCAGCGTGCCGCTGGCTAGCTGCGCCCTGGTCGGCTACACCAACGCCGGCAAGTCCACCCTGCTCAACCGGCTGACCAACTCCAAGGTGTTCGCCGACAACCTGCTGTTCGCCACCCTCGACCCCACCTCGCGGTTGCTGCAACTTCCCTCGATGCGGCGGGTGATCGTCACCGATACGGTCGGTTTCATCCAAAGTCTGCCCACCGAGCTGGTCGAGGCCTTCGCCGCGACCCTGGAGGAGGTACGCCAGGCCAACATGCTGGCGGTGGTGGTCGACGCCTCCCACCCCGACGCCGAGGCGCAGCTCACCACCGTGCTCGAAACCCTGCACGACATGGAGTGCACCCAACCGGCGATGCTGGTGGTATCGAAGGCGGACCGGGTGCCCCAGGCGCGTCTGGCAACCGTGGCGGGACGGCTGGCTGCCATCGCCGAGGTCGAGCCGATCATCGTCTCCTCGCGAACCGGCGAGGGGCTGCGCCAGATGCGCGACGCCATCGACCGGCTGGCGGCGGCGGCGGTGCCGGAGCCGCGCGGGCGTCGTAGCGACGTCGACGGTGCCGGGCCGGAGGATTCCGGGGAGCCCGCCGGCGAGGACAGCACCGGCGAGGTACGCGCCGCCGGCTGATCCCGGTCACCCTGCCGGTGATCAGTGCGGCAACCGGGCTCGCCGCCGCTGCACTCGCCGCGTGCGCCATCGCCCAGCGGCGCCGGCGGCACGCGTGATCGCTCCCCTTGTCAGCCCACCGAGCCGCGAGTAGGCTCTGAGTGGCAGAGTGGGCGCGGGGGGACTGCTCCGACAGATGGCGGTGGTGCTCTCGAGCACGCCGTGCGAAGGAGGACGGGGAATGTCGCAGGCGAAGCACGACGATGCCATGCTGCTGATGAAGGTCGCCGAGGTGTCCGCGCTGCGCGGGATGCCGTCGGCGGCGAACTTCCTCTGGGGGGACGAGTTCGATCCCAACTATGAGGAGTTCTCGAAGCGCCACCGCGTCGGCAGCGAAGCGTACGGCAAGGCCGTCCTGCTCGCCACCCATTACGAGACCCTGGCGACGTTCTGGAAGCACGGCCTGATCGACGAGGAGCTGCTCTTCGACCTCGTCATCATCAGCGAGGTCTGGGACCGTCTCAAGGAGTTCGTCTACGCGGGGCGCGAGCGCCTCAACAACCCACGCATCGGCGAGAACTTCGAAGCGCTGGCCGAGGCCGCCTCCCGGGTCCCCGTCGCCGCCGGCTAGCTCGGCGAGCTCGCCTCCCGTGCCACCCGGGCGGTGATGCGCTCCACGTCGCGCCGCGCATCGCGAGCGGCGATGCCATGGCGCTTATCCCAGAGCTTCTTGCCTCGCGCCACGCCGATCTCCAGCTTGATGCGGTTGCCGCGCAGGTAGAGGCGCAACGGAATCAGGGTAAGCCCCTGCTGGCGCACCCTGCCGTCGAGATAATCGATCTCACGGCGGTGCATCAGCAGCCGGCGGCGCCTCTCCGGCTCGTGGTTGCTGCGGTTCCCCTGCTCGTAGGGGCTGATGTGGACCTGCAGCAGCCAGGCCTGGCCATCCTCGATCCGCACGTATCCCTCGCGCAACTGGGTGCGCCCGGCGCGCAGAGCCTTGACCTCGGTGCCCTGCAGCTCGATGCCGGCCTCGAAGGTCTCGAGGATCGAGTACTCGTGGGTCGCCTTGCGGTTGCGGGCGAGCACCGGGTCACGCTCGCCGACGGCGCGCTTGGCCCGGCTCACCGGCGGCGTCCACGGAGAAAGGCGGCGGCGTCCATGGGACGGCGGCCGGGCGGCTGCACGGTGTCGATGCGATAAGCGCCCTCGCGAGTGGCGACCTCGAGCGCCCAGTGATCGGAGCGCACCACCTCGCCGGGGTCGACCGCCCCGCCGCTGTTGTCGTGACCGAGCCCGCCGGCGAGGATGCGCACCTCGACGCCGCCGAGCGGAGCGATCACCCCCGGCCAGGGGTTGAGGGCGCGCACCCGCCGGTCGATCCCGACAGCGGTGTGCTCGGCCCAGCTGATCCAGGCATCCTCGCGACGCAGCCGGGGCGCGTAGGTGGCACCCTCCTCGTTCTGCGGTTCGGCCCGCGCGGTGCCCGCCTCGAGATCGCGGAGCACCTCGACCAGCATCCCCGCCCCCAACTCGGCGAGCTCCATGGTCAGCCGCGGCGTGGTGGCGTCCGGGGGGATGGGAATGGCCCCACGCGCGTAGACGGGACCAGTGTCGACTCCCGCATCCATCCTGATGATGCAGACGCCGGTCTCGCCGTCACCGTGCAGGATCGCCGCCACCACCGGCGATGCTCCGCGCCAGCGCGGCAGCAGCGAAGCGTGTACGTTGATCCCGCCGAAGCTCGGCCCCTCGAGCAGCGCAGCCGGCAGGATCTGGCCATAGGCGGCGACAACAAGTGCCTCGAGCCGCAGGTCGAGGAGCCGGCCGACCGCCGCGTCGTCACGCAGCCGCGGCGGCTGCCAGAGCGGCAGGCCGAGCGCGCCCGCGGCGTCGGCGACGGGGCGCGGCGCGGGACGGCCGCGATCACCGGGCTTGTCGGGCTGGGTGATCACCAGCGCGACCTGGTGCCCCGCCTCGACCACGGCACGGAGCGAGGGGACCGAGAAGTCGGCCGAGCCGAGAAACGCAAGGCGCATCGTCGCCGCAGCCCGCCGCTCTGCGTCAGACCGCGAGTTCCGCAGCCTCCGCGGAGTGCTCCGCGCCCAGGACCTCCTCGACGGGCCGCAAGGTGTCGAGGCTGGTGAGCTTGTCGGTGAAGAGGATGCCGTCGAGATGATCGATCTCGTGCTGAATGGCACGCGCAAGCAGGCCGGTGCCCTTGATCCGCACCTCCTTGCCGTGCCGGTTCAGCCCCTTGGCGACGACCCGCTCGGCGCGGGCCACCTCACCCACGTACCCCGGGACCGAGAGGCATCCCTCGTAGCCGATCTGCTCTCCCTCGGCGCGGATCAGCTCCGGGTTGGCAAGTTGATACAGCTGGTTCTCGACCTTGAGGACGATCACCCGCAGCAGCGTGCCGACCTGGTTGCCGGCGAGTCCAACTCCCGGCGCGGCCAGCATCGTCTCCACCATGTCGTCCATCAGGCGGCGGGTGCCGTCATCGACGCGGGGAACGCGCTTGGCGCGAGCCCGAAGCCGGGGATCGTCTTTGGTGAAGATCTCGAGTATCGCCACGGTCGAACCTCTACAGGGCCGGATCGACGTCGATGCTCCAGCCCCGGGTACTGGGAAGATGGGCAAACGCCCTCTCGATCTCCTCGCCTCGCACCGTCAGCTGCCATCGGTACTCGCCGCGCAACCGGTGCAGAAACGCGGGGGTCGGGCCGAGGACGTCGAGCCCGCCGCCCGGGGGCAGTCTATCAGAGAGAATCTGCGCCGCCCGCCTCGCCTCCATCTCGGCGCGGGCGTCGTCGCGGTGGGCGTAGGTGCAAACGCAGAGGCGCGCGTAGGGGGGGAAGCGAAGCGCCCGGCGGATGCGGATCTCGTCGCGGGCGAAGGACAGGTAATCGTGCCCGGTGGCGTGGCGCACCGCATAGTGCTCGGGACTGTACGTCTGCAGGATCACGCGCGCCGGCTCGTCGCCGCGACCCGCGCGGCCGGCGACCTGGGTCAGCAGCGAGAAGGTGACCTCCCCGCTGCGATAGTCGGGGAAGTGCAGCGCCGTGTCGGCGTTGACGATGCCGACCAGGCGGACCCCACCGAGGTCCCATCCCTTGGCCACCATCTGGGTGCCGATGAGGCAGTCGGCCTCGCCCGCGCGAAACGCCTCGTAGATGCGGTGATAGGCGTCGCGCTCGCTGACGTTGTCGCGGTCCATGCGCAGGAGGCGCAGCTTGGGGAAGCGCTCACGCACCTCGGCCTCGAGCCGCTCAGTCCCGATCCCGAGGCCGCGGATCGCGGGCGAGCGGCATCCGGGGCAGACGCGCGGCACCGGCACGCTGGCACCGCAGTAATGGCACTCGCAGCGCCCGCGACCGTGGTGATAGACCAGTGAGACGCTGCAGTTGCGACAGCTCAGCGCGCTGCCGCAGTCGCGACACAGCACCACCGTGGCGGTGCCACGACGGTTGAGGAAGAGGATCGACTGGCCACCGGCGGCGTGACACTCCTGCATCGCCCGTTCCAGCGCCGCCGAGATCGGGCTGCGGTTGCCGGCGTGCAGCTCGTCGCGCAGGTCGACCACCTCGATCGGTGGCAACGGGCGACCGGCGATGCGCTCGGGAAGCCTGGTCAGGTCCAGGTCACCGGTGTGAGCGCGGAGAAAGGTCTCCACCCGCGGCGTCGCGCTTCCCAGGACGACCGGTGCGTCGCACAGCCGGCCGAGCTCGAGGGCCACGTCGACGGCGTGATAGCGCGGGATCCGATCCTGCTTGTAGGCGGAGGCATCCTCCTCGTCGACGACCACCAGGCCGAGACGCGGGAGGGGGGCGAACACGGCGCTGCGCGAGCCGACGACGACATCGGCATCGCCGGCGCGAATCCGTCCCCATTCGGCGGCCCGCTCCGCCTCGGTGAGCCCGGAGTGGATCAGCGCCAGACGGCCGGGGAAGCGACCCGCGAAGCGGCGCACCGTCTGCGGAGTGAGACTGATCTCGGGAACCAGGGCAAGCGCCTGGCGACCGGCGGCCAGGGTGGCGGCGATCGCCGTCAGATAGACCTCGGTCTTGCCGCTGCCCGTGACCCCGTGGAGCAGGACGCGACGGTGACACCCGCCGGCGATGGCCGCGAGCAGGGGCGCGGCCGCCTCCGCCTGGGACGGTGACAGCACCGGCGGGTGCTCGGGCGCCCCCGCGACCGCGCGCGCCGCGACGAGAGCGAGCGAGGTGGTGCGTGGGCCGCGCCGGCGGCCGCCCGGCCTGGCGCCGCGCACCCCGGCGGGGAGCATCGCCTTGACCACCTCTCCCAGCGGCGCGGCATAGCGGGCGGCGATCCACTGCGCCAGGGCGAGCTGGGGCGCCGCCAGCAGTGGCGCCTCGTCAACCACCTCGGTGATCGGCCGGGTCTCCTCCACCGAGCTGTCCGCGCTCCGCTCGACCACGTAGCCGACCACGCTGCGCCGGCCGAACGGCACCACCACCCGGCAGCCGGGGAGGGCGCGACCCAGCAGTGCCTCGGGCACCGAGTAGGTGAACCCGGACCCCTCCAGGATCGAGCGGGTCTCGGGCACCACCCTGGCGTAGGCCGCCGGTGGCGCGCTCAGCCCGACCCCGTCCACCACGGCATTGTCCCACCGAACATCCGCTCGTGCCAGGGGAGAGAGGGGTGCTGACGATGTCGTCGCGGGCGGTCTGACGCCATTGCGCCGGTCGGTGCGCGCGCTTACACTGAAGTGCGGCTCTGGCGTCCCGACACCCCGGCGACGCCGGACGGCCAGTGGCCTCGCGGGTGTGCGGAGGTCGCGACCGGGTCGGATGCCCTGCCGGTGGCAACACCGGCGGGGCCCGGCGCTATCGCAGCCGAGCTCCGGTCGGCCGCGCCCGCCGCTGCGGCGGGCAGCGCGAG
>VBIQ01000011.1 GCA_005880985.1 Chloroflexota bacterium | reverse complement strand
GCCTCCGCCGCCGTCGCCACTGACCAGCCCTGCACCAGAACTCGCGCCACGATCAGCGCTCGACCGAATTCGCTCAGCCGCCTACCATGCATCCGAGGGCCCTCCCTGGTCCGGAACCGTCAAGCAGTCCCAGACCGTCGGGCAGGGCCCTCAGCCTGTCAACAAGGTGGGTGGGAACTACACCTAGTGCTAGCGCGCCACGCGGTAGCGGAGGTACACGACTCTCGAGCTGAAGGTGCGGGTCTCGACGAGTTCGAGATCCACCCGGCGCTCGCGCTGGGGAAAGAACGGAATGCCACCGCCAACCAGCACCGGGTAGACCCTGGCCCGGTACTCGTCGATCAGACCCAACGCGGCCGCCTCGGCGGCGAGAGTCGCGCCGCCGATCGCGATGTCGCCCTCCCCCGGCTCGGCTCGCAACCGCTCGATCTCCTCCGCCAGGCCGCCGGAGGCCAGGCGGGCATTGCCCTGCACCGCCGCCAGCGTGGTGGAGAACACCACCTTTCGGAGCGGCTTCCAGATCGCGGCCCACTCGAGCATTGAGTCGTCGAGCGATGGATCCTGGTCTGCGGTCTCCCAGTACAGCATCGTCTCGTACAGCCGTCGTCCCAACAGGTGGACGCCGACCTCTCGTATCTCGTCGGTGACGAAGCGAAAGACCTCCTCGTCGGGGGGCGTCCAGTCGAAGTCGCCGTCCGGCCCGACGATGTAGCCGTCAAGTGAGACGCCCATCGAATAGGTCACGCGGCGCATCAGAAGTCCTCCTCGATAACGGGTTCGACAGTACGACCGCCGGACGCCGCAGGACACGTCGCGGCTCGCGGGATCCCTGGGCTAGATCGACCGACCAGAATCCCAATCGTCATCTCTCGCAGGGTCGGAGTTCTGAATCGGATCCGGCGTCGACTCCGGGGTCGACCGCGTTTTCCCGCTCGCGGAGGATGCGTGCGATCTCGTCAGCCGGGTGGCGGTCACCGCCGCGTCGGCACGCTTTCTGCTAGCAATGAAACTCCGGGCGGCGCGCGTGGAGCAGGACGTCGACGACGTCTTCCAGCCAACCATAAGGCTGGGTCGAAAAGTCGGCTTCCTAGTGGCTAGCTGCGTGGCTGGAGGGGCATGCCGAGCCGTCCCAGTTCCTCAGGGGACAATTCTTTGACAGCCACCAGGTGCTCGAGCACTCGCTCGCTGATCCGCCGCAGCTCCTCGAGCTGCTCAACGTCGAGTTGGTCGATCAGGTGCGTGTGCACACCCTCCACGTGCACCGGGGCGGCAGCCTCGAGCGCGGAGAAGCCCTCGTCGGTGAGCAGGGCAAAGGCTCCCCGGCGGTCCGTCTGACAGGCCTCGCGCCGGATCCAGCCGAGCGACTCCAGCCGGGCGATGGAGTGGGACAGTCGGCTGCGCGACGACTGGGACAGGTCGGCCAGGTCGCTCATCCGCAGCCGCCGCTCGGGGACCTCCGCTAGGCGGGCCAGGACCTCGTAGTAGTGGCTGGGAACCTCCGTCTGCTCGTCGAGCTCCTGTTCCAGCTGATCCCACAGCAGCTTGGTGGCCATCACGAACGTCCGCCAGGTCCGCTGCTCGGCCTCGCTCAGCCACCGGGTCCGGGCCATGCCCCCAGCCTACCAGCAGTCTTGCCAGTTGGTTGACATTTCAATCACATCTGGTAATGCCGCCTCTATAGTTATCGCCGAGAGCGCGCACGCCGAAGGCCGGGCACAGTCACCGCCACGACGACCGAGTCCGCCTCCAGGTGGACCGAGGCCGACACAGGACTAGCTGCGGTTGGTTGAGCCCGCCTGGCATAGCGTCAGTCCTTTCGGCAGGCAGCGGAAAGCAGCGTCAGCCACGCCAGGGTGCGTGAGTCAGCCCTCTGAGTGCGATTCCACCTGGCGGCGTTGACCTCGCGAATAAGCACGTCCACTCGCAAGGGACGGAAGCTGCCGAGGCGCAGCGGGGATTAGCCTCCGCCGCCCGGGCGGTCGAGGTCTATGCGGATTGTCAGGAGATCAGTCGCCAAGAGACGGAGAAGGCCAGCATCGAATCGCCGACCAATTCCGTACGCGCGGGCCAGCAGACGAAGACGATCCCGAGCATCATCATCGTCCAGGATGACAGCGGATCCTGTTCGCCAGGTTCCGCAGATGTTGACGCGGACGCGGGGATCGATCTCAACGTTTCTGACGTACTGTGCCCGCCGTCCGTGGGCGGCAACAACCCAGAAGGAATCGCCATCGAGACCGTAGCCAACTGGGACTCTCCGGGGCAGGCGCGTCTTGCGTCCTGTCGTTTCGAGGATCGCAAAGGTGCGGCCCGCACGACCGCTGAGTACCGCCCGACGCCAGATGGGATTCAGCACGAAACGCTCACCCAGAACGCCCAACCTTCTCTTCACTGGAGGACCGCGCGTCTCTAACTCAGGCCGACCTGGCAGAGGCGGGTCTAACCCCCCGATTCAGGCGCTGCCAGCGTGCCTGCAGATGCTGCAGTCGACGCATCGCGCGATCAGCACGACTCCCAATGCGAGGCAGCGCTCCGATCTGTCGTACGACCCTGAGGCTGTCGTAATACGTCTCGTACCGGACGACGACGCCGTCGCGGACCTGGATGCGGTCGATCGCCAAGAAGTCGACGCGCGCACCGGTGGGCGCGATTCCGAGCGGTTTCCATGCGCCCGTCATCGTTCCTGCGAAGCGGTAAGGGACAAAGATGGTGTGGCCATCGGGTGCAGGGCACACTGGCCCGACCTCGCATCGGACATCGGGGAAGGCCTCGAACGTTGCGACCAGGAAGGTTCGTACCTGCTCCTGCCCATGGAGTGTCTCGTCGAGCGCTGGTTCGTCCCACACAACGTCCGGTGCACAGAGCTCGACGAGCGCCGCAACGTCGTGCGACTCCCAGGCGGCCTTCCAGCCTCTGGCAAACTCTGCGGTGTCCCGCTCCACTACGAGTCCCCTTGGACCGCGCCTCTGGCGCATGCGACCATGGCGTCTACCCACGCCGCGATGAAGCGCTCCGGACCGACGTCCGCGGTCGGTCGGCCGAACGTTTCCTGGTCGATCTGATAGGTCACGAACGGCGACATCACCACGATCGCGAGTGCCTGGGCATCGGCTCGTGGAAAGAAACCACTCTCCATCTGGCGTTGAAGCCACGCGGCCCCCAGTGCGTATGCGGGGGCGACAGCCCTCTCGTACATTTCCTTCACGAGGTCAGGGAAGCGCGCACGCTCCTGCTGCATGATGCGGATGAACTTGCCATTCGCGGAGAAGTAGGCGACCCCAGCCCGCGCGATGAGTGTGAGTTCGGCGCGGATATCACCAAGCGGCATCAGCTCGAACGCGGTCCCCGTCACGCGCTCGGCACCGCTCACGAAGCGCTCGAGCGCTTCCCGCAGGACGGCCTCCTTACTTGCGAAGTGCTTGTACAACCCGCCCGCGCGGGGACTCAGGCCGGCCTCTGCCTCGAGGTCGCCGACGGTCGTGTCGGCGAAACCGCGGTCGGCGAACAGTTCGAGGGCCGCATCCAGCAGACGCTGGCGGGTTGGGGGCGGGGCTGCGGAGGCCGTGGTCATCCATCAATTGCTTTTAGCAATCTTATGATTACCTAGGCCTGCTTGGCCTGTCAAGCCCGGACGCCAGATGTCAGCCCCTGGCCTATGACCGTGCTGCTCGGAGGGTTGGTCTCGATCGAAGCCACCACGGGCAAAGTCCACGGTTGACGGCGGTGGACGATCCCTGTACTTTCCCAAATGGGAAATTAGCCAGTCAGGAAAGTAGGGGCGATG
>VBIQ01000010.1 GCA_005880985.1 Chloroflexota bacterium | reverse complement strand
CAATACCGACCGTGCGCCCTCGACGCCGCACCGCTCGAAGAGGTGTCCACCTGGGCCGAGCGGTACCGGCCCGTCTGGGAGGCCCGCTTCAACCGGATGGACGACTACCTCACCCAGCTCCGAGCGCAAACAAAGGAGGGACGAACACGATGACTGACGGCCTGGGTTCCCGAGACGCGGTCGTGATCGAACGCAGCTTCGACGCTCCGGTGGGGCTCATGTGGCAGATGTGGACTGATCCGGAACACTTCAAGGCCTGGTACGGCCCCGACGGGGCCACCATCCCGGTCGCGAAGATGGACCTGCGCGTCGGTGGGACCCGCCTGGTGTGCATGGAGGTGCACACCCCGGCCGGCCCGATGCACAGGTGGTTCGCGGGCGAGTACCGCGAGGTCGTCGAGAACAAGCGACTCGTCTACACCGAATCGATGTCCGACGAGAACGGCAACGTCTTGTCGGCCTCAGACACGGGCATGCCCGCGGGCCATCCAACCACGACCGAAGTTCGCATCGAGCTCGAGGATCTCGGTGGTCGCACGAAGATGGTGATGACCCACGTCGGGATTGCCGCCGACTCCCCCGGTGCCGCCGGATGGGCCATGGCGTTCGACAAGCTCGCCGCCCACGTTGGAGCACAGCGCGGCCGATAGCTCAAGTCACGGCCGTCTCATCATCCAATGCGACGTTAGTGACAGAGCTGGTGGCTACGCCGGCCCTCCGCGCGGTCGCAGGTTATGGGCCTGTAAGACCCTGTCGACCGTGTTGATGATCGGTACCGCAGGAGCGAGGGCGTACCAGACGACGACGCCGCTCGCAGCGCCGACGACGAACCCAACGACAACATCGCCGACGTAATGCACACCCGCGAGCACGCGCGCGAAGGCCACGAGCAGGGAGAGCGTCGCGGCGACGTATCCGAGCCGCCGCGACCCGAGCCATGCTCCGGCGGTGACCGCCCCGAGAACCGCGAGATGGTCGGACGGGAAGGAAGCATCGGCGTCATGCGGGAAGAGTGGGACGAATCGTTCGGTGACGAAGGGGCGTGCCTCAGCGTGTAACCCCCCGAGGGCTGACGCAAGGCCGAGCGCAAGCAGGGCGCCGAGCCCGGCGGCAAGGCCGGCGCGGAGCGCCGCAGGACGGAACCAGAGCGCGATGAGGACCGCCGCGGCAAGGTAGAGGAGGTCCTGAGCAGCCACGGTCGCTAGCCAGTCGGCGGCCTCGGCTCGATCCGCGAGCCCATGGATCGACGAGGACAGGTCGGCCGTGATCATGCCGCCCGATGATGCCGGATCCGACCGCAGCGACCGCTGCCTCCTGACCGCGCGGTTGAGGGCAATTGCGAGAGCAGATGGCGTGTCGACGGGTAGAGGCACCTGGACTCTCCGGCCGTCCCGTCGAGTTCAGCCGAGTGGTCGGGAGGCTCATAGAGGCCAGTAGACGTCGCTTAGTCGGGCTCATAATCCTCGCGAACGGGTGATCGACCACAGGAGCTGGAGCCGCGCGGACCTCTTTATGAATTCCTGACCAGCGCCTGAGACCGGCATAGTTCAGGCCAGGATCGTCCTCAAGGGACCCCAGAAGTGACCCCACTTTGCTCACGCCAGGCCCGACTCCGCAGCATTGACCCCGACTGCCGCGAACTCGCGAATCCCTTTGTCGACCTGAGTTCGGCACCGCGAAAGGGCTGCATACCCTTGGCCATTCGAATACAAAAAGTGCCGGGAAAGGGAATCGAACCCGACCACGTGTTCCAAGCCCAAGCGCAAATCTGGCCGCCCGAGTACGAAGAAGCGGCCATAGCGGGTCACGCGCGGCCAGGTAGCGCCCATCGAATTGGACGCGAAATGGACGCCGGTCGACCGCCCCCGAGCCGGACTGAGGACGGGGCTCAGGCCCCTGGGCTGCTCGACGATCGCGGCATTTTGGTGTCGCGGCCCACGACCGAGGAGGCCTGTGCCTGCCAGGGTTCGAGCCCACGTGGGCACCGCCACCGTGTGCGCGACCATGAAGTTGCGCGGTCTCAGGATCGGGGGATATCCAGGTGATCCGTACTGCGCGGGCGGTTCCCGAAGTCTTCTAAACGCATACAGGTTCCGTGCCGACCACCACGATGACGAAGGACGCGCGCGTGGCGTCTATGCCATGAGGCGGAGCAGGCTGTCCAGACCCGCGCGAGGATGGTGGGTGTCCAAGGTCCGGAGCTCGAAGCCGCGGTGCATCCAGAAGTCGAGCCGCCGCCGATAGCGGCCGGCCATGTGAGCGATACGCGGCCAGCTCTCTCCCGCGGTGTCGTCGTTTAGCCATAGGCATAGAGAGTCGATTAGCTGCGAATACACGTCGATCCAGAGTTGGGCGTCGGCGAGGTAGGTGGTGTCCGGCCGCTCGCCCTCGAACAGCTCCGAAACGGGCGTAGTGGCGTTTGCTATCACGGCCCTGTTTGCGGCCGTAGTCTCCAGAAGGCCACCGTGGTCTGCTCAACGGTCGACCCCGCTCTCTGGTCGGTCATCAGTGCTCAACCTTAGGGCGGGGTTGGCAGGTTGTCGAGGAGAGAGGCGCAGCGTCATCACCATCGCGGCCAGCGTTGGTCTGCTGGCCTGGAGCTGGCGCCGTCGCGGCCCGTCCTCGCTGGGCGGTAGTGGCCGGACGCCGCGAATCCGCGGTCACAGCCGGACGGCGAAAAGGCCCAAAAAAAGGGGCCGACCCGAAGGCCGGCCCCCGAGAGGGGGGGCAATGCCAATGGGCCCGCCACGCGAGCCCTTGCGCGCACTCTGTCGGTACGGTACCGTACGGAGCAGGGGGAGGTCAAGTCAAAAAATCTCCCTCCCGGGGGAACTCACAGGCACCCGGAGCGATGGCGCCAGCCGACCGCCCAGACCGCGTCCCGAGGACCGGGAACCGCATCCTCGACGCCTTGCCGCCTGCCGACTTCGCGCGCCTTCGGTCGGAAATGGACGAGGTGTCGCTGCCGGTGCACCAGGTGGTCTTCGACGCCCAGGAGACCATCACGTCGGTGCTCTTCCCGCTCAGCGGGGTGATCTCCCTGGTCACGCCGATGGAGGACGGCAACATCGTCGAGGTGACCACCGTGGGCAACGAGGGGATGGTGGGCGTCCCCGTCTTCCTGGGCGCTCGATCGACCACGGTTCGAGCCATCTCGCAAGTGTCCGGTCGGGCGCTCCGCCAGCCGGTCGACGCCTTCCTGAGAGCGATCGACGATCACAGCCAGCTTCGCGCAGTGGTTCAACGGTACACGCAGGCGCTTTTCACCCAGATCTCCCAGTCGGCGGGCTGCAACCGGTTGCACTCCAACGAGGAGCGCCTCGCCCGCTGGCTGCTGATGAGCCATGACCGCGTCGGTGCCGACCGCTTCCCGATCACCCAGGAGTTCCTCTCGCAGATGCTCGGGGTGCGCCGCGCGACGGTCACCGTCTCCGCCGGCATCCTGCAACGGGCCGGCTTCATCTCCTATGCGCGCGGCCAGGTCACCATCGTCGATCGCAAGGGGCTGGAGGGGGCCTCCTGCGAGTGCTACCGCATCATGCAGACGGAGCTCGTCCGCCTCCTCAGCTACTGAACGCCGCCGCTGACGCGGCCGGTTCGCCGCGTCGCAGCGCCCACTCCAGAGCGGGTGCGATCTCGCTGAGCTCGACGTAGCAATCGTGATGCCATACGGTCACGCCGGCGGAATCGAGAATGAAACCGCGGTCGCCGTCCACCACACTCAGTCCGCAGCCATGACAGCGTGTCCCGACCGGTGGCGACGAGCACGCCGCATCGTGCGGGGCGAACATATTCAGCTCCGACTTGATCACGTCCTCTTCCCTCTCGAGCGCCCGTCACCTGACCGTCCACAATGTGGACGGCAGCGGCCCGGGCGGGATTAGGACGAGCCGCAGCGGTGAGACGAGGCCGCGCTCATGGGGCACGACCCCGCCCCATCCCCCGTCTCTCGGGGTCCTTCAACCGGCTGAATAAGTGAGCCTGCGCTCGCGGGTGCCCGGCGTTCGAGTCCACGTGGGCACAGAGAATCGCCCAGACCGGGTCCACTGACTGACCGACCGATCAGGATGGCGCCAGCAAGATTCCCGTCCCCGGCGGCGTCAGATTGAGGAGGGGATCGGACTGGCCTGGCCTGGCCGCGCGCCGGTTAGAGGAGAGATGCCCGAGCTGACCCGGCGGCGCTTCCTGGTGGCCGCGCTCGCAAGCGGAGCCGTGTCGGCGCTGCCCATCGAGCTGCTCGGCCGGGTCGCCCACGCGCTGGCCGCCTCGGGGCCGTACTTCTTCACCGGCGGCAACGCACACCTCTACGCGGTCTGCGATGCGATCTGTTCGCGGGTGATGCCGAGCAGCCCCGATCCGACCACCAACGCGCCCCAGCCCGGCGGCAAGGAGGCCCGCGCCGTCGACTTGATCGACCTGTTCCTGGCCGCCTTCCAGGCCAACGTGCTCGGAGTCGTCGCCGACAACCCGGCGATCTGGCTGCACGGCCGGTTCAGCAACCGCAACGCGTATCCCGACCCGGCGACGGGACTGCCCTCGTCGACATTGCCCGCCGACGACTTCGGCACCCTGCCCGGAGGCTTCGGGCACTTCCTCTCGCTGACCCCGACCCAGGAGCTGACCTGGCGGCTGCGGCTGTACGGTCCATCGGAGCTGACCGGTGACGCGTCGCTGCCCAAGTCGTATCGGGATCTGGTCGCCAATGGCACCATCCCGGTGCCGCCCACGGGTCTTCGCGACCTGTACGTCAAGGGGCTGACGGCGTTCGACCGGTACTCGATGTCGCTGTTCGGCACCGGCTTTGCCCAGGCGAGCCCGCAGCAGCAGGACCTGATGCTCGAGGCGGCCGGCAACGCCGTGCTCGGCGGCATCTTCAGCAATATCGCCGGGCTGCCGGCGGCGCCGCCGCCCGACGCCATCAACCTGTACGGGCCGATCTCGGTGCACACCTTCCAGGGCTGCTTCGGACTGCCCGAGTACGGCACCCACGGCGGCCCGCCGATGTGGCAGTGGATGATCTACGACGGCGACACCCAGCCGCTCGGCAACAGCATCTACGACGAGAACCTCACCGACGCCGACATCGCCGCGATCGCCAAGGACACCGGCGCACAGCAGGGCCAGAACGCCGGGTTCGGCGACCCCGCGGTCTACCAACCCACCGGCGGCTACCGCGAGCACCGCCAGACCTCGACCAACAACGGCGCCATGCCGGACCTGGGGGCGGCGCAGCAGAAGCGCTACGCGGCGATGGCTCGGCGCGCCGGCGTGTCCACCCGGAGGGGCCGCTGATGCCGCGGGCGATCGTCGTCGGAAGCGGCGCCGCGGGAGCCACCGTGGCGCGACTTCTGGCCAGGAGCGGCCAGTACACCGTGCTCGTCCTGGAGAAGGGGCGCAACCACTTCACCGGGCTCGGTGGTGCCACTGCGGCGGTGGGCAACGAGTTCAGCAACGACGAGGCCGCCTACGCGGTGATGCAGAACCCGATCTACCAGGATCCCTGGCTGGAGCCTCGCTCCTTCCGCTTCAAGCCGAGCGACGGGCCGCGCACCTTCGTCGGCGACGTCAACAACCTGCCCAGCACCGTCGGCGGCGGCACCATCCACTACGACGCCAAGGCCCGCCGCTTCCGCGAGGTCGACTTCATCACCAACTCGCTGATGGGCGGCACCGCCGACAAGCCCGCGATCTCGGGGACGACCTACACCGACTGGCCGATGCAGTACAAGCACCTCGAGCCGTTCTACGCGGTCATGGAGGAGATCGTCGGCGTCCAGGGGCCGGCCCGCCGGGTCAACGGCAAGGTGGTCAACCCCAACCCCTACGAGTCGTACCGCTCCACGTCGTACCCCATGCCTCCCGGGGTGGGAATGTACAGCAACATCGTGCAGGCGGAGGCGGCGTCGCGGCTCGGCTACTTCCCGGCGCCGGTGCCGACGTCGATCAACTCGCGACCCTATCGGGGACGCCCCGGCTGCATCGACTGCGCCCACTGCCTGGGCTACGGCTGCCCCAACAACGCCAAGGGCGGCGGCGTCTGGCAGCTCCAGGACGCGCTGCAGACCGGGCGGGTCGAGCTGCGCAGCCAGTGCAACGTGCTCCGTGTGGAGCGCAGCGACAAGCCCGGTCCGAGCGGTCGCTTCCGCGCCACCGGAGTGACCTACGTCGACGCCTCGGGCGCGATGCACACCGAGCACGCCGACGTGGTGGTGCTGGCCAACAGCCCGATCGAGGCCACCCGGCTGTCGCTGCTCAGCGGCATCGGGACATCGCCCACCGACACCCAGGGCGACTGGGGCACCCTGAAGAGCAGCGCCACCGACCCCGGCGGCATGCTCGGCCGCAACCTGATGTTCCATCTGCAGACCGAGCAGATCGGCATCTTCAACACCGACATCCATCCCTGGCGCGGCCGCACCAGCAGCCACACCCTCGACGCCTTCGCCGGTGCCGGGCCGGCGCCGGCGCACTTCGACCCCACCGTTCCCCGAGGCGGCATCACCGAGCTGGGCGGCAACCAGGATCCAATCGGCGAGTCGATCTCGCTGCTGACGCTGCTCTACGGCGAGCAGCTCAAGGAGGGGCTGCGCAGCTCCCCGCTGCGCCGCCACCTCGCTGCCTTCACCCTGCAGGGCGAGGACATGCCCCAGGCGACCAATGTCTGCGACCTCGACCCCAACATCGTCGACGTCTTCGGCCACAAGGTGCCGCGGATCACCTACTCCAGCCACGAGTACGAGATCGCGGCGGCCGCCTATTACTCGCCGAAGTTGCTCGAGATCATGGACGCCATCGGGGGACCCAGCTCGCCGTGGCCGACGCTGAAGGCGGTCGGCGCCCCGCTCGGCAGCACCGCGCCGAGCGCCGACCTGCCGGCCGCGCTGGCGCTGGTCACCTCGCAGGCCTTCAACCAGATCCCCTCGAGCAAGCACATCATGGGCACCCATCGGATGGCGCTCGACCAGGAGCACGGCGTCACCAACCCCTACGGGCGCTACTGGGCCTTCGACAACCTGTACCACGCCGGCGGAGGCCTCTACGTCACGGCGCCTGGTTTCAACGTCACCTTGACCATCTGGGCGCTGTCGTACTGGCTCGCCACCGCCATCCTGTCCGGCGTCGACCAGGCTTCCACGTACGATGCGGCCGCAGTCGACCAGAACTGGCAGCGGCAGCTCTGCGTGCTGCGCACCCTGGATGCCGACACCATGATCTCCCGCGTCCTCGGCGGCCCGTGCGGGCCACCCGGCGCTACGGCAGCTAACTCCACGGTACCGGTCAACGGGCTCGCCGGACTGCCCAACACCGGCGAAGGCCCCGGCGGCGTTGCCGCAGTCGCCACAGCCGGCGTCGCCGGCGCCGCGCTGGTGGGAAGGGCTCGGCGCCGGGCCGAGGGGCACCGGCCGGACAGCGCCGAGACCCCGGCCTGAGCCCGGCGGAGCGACGCTGGACCCCTCGCGGGCGGATGCAGGGTGTCTCAGGATCCGTGCCTGCCTCCCGCATGGGGCCAGCATGACCACCGCCGACCCCTCCTCGATGAGAGACACATGACCTTCATTCGAAGGAGGTGCCAAAGGTGTCAGTAACTTCCGACCCGAGGTGTCTCATCGGACTTGGCGGCCCGGACCTTGAGATCGCGGTCGTAGGACTGCAAAATATATGACTACCATGAGTCAGCGCACAGGGGTGCCAACAATTCGTTTTGACGCCACGCTGTACACGATCGACAAATGGACTATCTTGCGCTTGCCTGAGAAGGCGAGCCGGATACTGCCGTCGCGCGGGCAGGTGGCAGTACAAGGAACGATCAATGGCCATGGGTTCCAGACGGTGTTGGAACCAGATGGCTATTTTGGCCACTGGATGACGATTGATGGAAAGCTACAACGAAACGCTGCTTTGAGAGCGGGTGACACCGCGACACTCGAAATTGAGTCACTCAAAGACTGGCCGGAGCCGAACGTGCCACAGGATCTTGAGACAGCTCTGGCAGCTGCCCCTCAGAAGATCCAAGACCTATGGAAAGATATTACGCCGATGGCGCGCTGGGAATGGGTTCGCTGGGTCAATGCAACCCAAAACCCTGATACGCGCAAACGACGGGTCCAAGTAAGTATCTCGAAAATGAAAAACGGGAAGCGACGGCCCTGCTGTTTCAACCTTGCCGCATGCACCGACCCGAACCTGTCAAAAAACGGCAGGCTCATTGAGCCAGCGTGTTTGTCGTGTTCGACGTCGTGAGTACCATGCAATATCTTGCGAGGGCGCCTTGAATGGTCTGTGTAAGAAGGTGGATTACGCATAAGGGGGCTTCGCTCTCTTACAAGGAGTCCACCGACATCTACGGAATCTGATCGACTATCACCTCTGGCAGCGGGGCAGCGGCTCCGCGACAGGGCGCTGGCTGCTCTCAGCCGCGGGAAGGTGCCCACTGAACGGAGCAGAGCCCCATATCTGGCTGTCCGTCAAAGGGGGTCAAGCCCATTGTGCGGTCACCTTGTACTGGCTCATTCTCATTCCGTTCTCCCGCGACGGCGGCGCCCGACGACAGCGAGCAGAATGGTGAACCCGGCAGCGGCGAGCACCGGCGACGGCGACGGGGCGGTGGTGTTCGGCAGGCCGCCGGCGCCGGACCGACCGCTACCGGTCACCTGCGGCGGTACCAGTGCCGAGACGGCGTTCACGGGCATGGTGTAGGTCGAGGGATCGCTTCCTCCGGTCGTGATCGTCACCCGGTCGACGAAGGGATTGTTCAGCGAGCTCGCATCGGTCGCGGACAGCTCGAGGCGAACCGCATGACCGGCGGCGAAGCGGTGCGCGAAGCCGTCGAGGAACACGTCGACGGTGCCTGCCGGCACCCGAAAGGGCGCAATCAATCGGTGGATCTGCGTCGCCGTCCCGTCTGGAGCGACGTCGTAGACCTTGGCGTACAGGACGATGCCCGGGTTCGCCTGGTTGGCGTCGGCCAGGTGAAGATGAGCGGTGGGGATGCCGACCGAGACAACGTCGCTGCTGAACGGCGTGGACGTGAAAGCCGCCACTGTCCCTGGGGGATCGCTCGGGGGCGTGCCCGGCCACGGGTTGGGAGCGCCACCCGGGAGGCTGCTCCCCGGCTGCTGGAAGTTCGAGAATTCTGAGAATGAGCAGGTGGCCTGTTGCCGTGACTGCGGGATTGCGGCGCAGGAACCGTTGGGGGGCAGTGGGGGAACAGCGATGGTGGCGCTCCCCGCCGTGGAAGCCTGGCCGGGTGCGGCCAGCTCGCTCGAGCCACTCAACTCGAAGGTGGCCGTGGTCTCGAAGGGGAAATCGGACGCGGACGCGTAGGGCACCGTCGACGGGTCGCCGGTGTACGCGTACGAGACCCAGTCCTCGAAGTAGGTGAACGGCGGGCCACTGGGCACCGAGGGGTCGTTGCGCAGCCAGCGGTCGAACCAGGCAAGGATCTGCCGCGGCAGGTACTTCGCGTCCGGCGACGACTGGTCGTTGCCGAAGAGGTCGCCTTCGCCCGGCTGGTCGGTGTACCCGTGACCCCCCTCATGCCAGATCAACCGCGCGGGCACTCCGGCGGCTCGCAGAAACCGATAGCTGGCAACCGCCTCGTTGAGGTTGAAGAGCGTGTCCGACTGTCCCTGCGCTAGCAGAGTCGGCACGCGCAGCCCGAGGTGAGTCAGGCCGGACGGGCCAGGACCCGGCGTCAGATAGGTGAGCGGCGACGAGTTGACCAGGGTCTGCACGGTGTGGCGCGTCGCCTCACCAGCCGCCACGCTCTGGAAGTAGTCCATGCACAGCGCCGGCTCGAATCCTGGACAGGTCGCGTGGGTGACAGGGTCGACGGTGACGCACTGCCCGTTGCTCATCAGGAACTGGGTGTTGCCTGAGGCGAAGAAGAGCGACGTCCACAGGGACTTGACGACACCGTTCGGTTGGTTGGGTGAGTAGAGGGCCGCCCCGTCACCGAGGTGCTGCGGTGTCAGGGAATAATTGAGAGTGTTCCAGGTACGGAAGGGAGTGATCGCGCGGATGCGTCCGTCGAACTCGGCGCTGAGCTCCTGAATGGCGCCTCCGTATGAGCCGCCCGTCATGCCGACCACCGGTCCGATGGAGTCGCGCTCCACGAATGGCAGAGTGCCGAGCCAGTCGATCAGCCCCTTGACGTCTTGGACGTCCCACTGCGGCGAGTCGAGCTCGATGCAGCCGCCCGACTGACCGAAGCCCGAGCTGCTGTACGCCAGGACCACGTAGCCGTGCTGGGCCAGCCAGTGGCCGATGGCGCATCCGCTGGAGTCATCCTTCGAGCCGCCAAAGCCGTTCGCATAGATGACCACCGGCTGCGGAGTGGCCGCCGTCGCCACCGCCGGCACGTAGAGGTCGGTGTCGATCTGCTTGGCGACGAGGTTTCCCGGCCCGTCTTTGACGGTCAGCTTCTGCGAGGTGAGCGTATAACCGCCCTGGGCCGCGGGGCAGCCGGTGGTGGACGGGGTGACTGCTGCCGCCGGCGCGGTGTCCGCGGCCGCTCGGGTCACGCCAGGCGCAATGCTCAGGAGGACGGCGGCCGTGGGCACTATGGCGGACAGCGACACCACCATGCACCAGCGTCGCACCTCGCACCTCCCGGAGCTCACCGTTCGCCGACAGGCTGCTGTGGGGGCCGGTCGGCGATCGCCAGCCTCGCTGAGCTGGCCAGTCCAGTATGGCCGACAAGTCGGGCTCAGCGCTGCGCTTCTGCCAGTGCCTTGATGCGCTCGAGAGTGGAGCGCATCCCCTGCTCACGCCGCCGGTCCCGGTCGCGCATCACGATGTCCTCGAAGAACCTGACATCGAACGGCCACCACACCGCTTCGAACGACTCGGTGACATCGGTACCGCCGTCCGAGGGCTCGAGCAGGTAGCGCCAGCGGGTGACCTCGCGGCCCTTTCTCACGGTTGCAAAGGTGAGATCGCGTCTCGGCTCCGCCGCTTTAACCTCGCACTGCATCGACCATCTGAGCAGGCCCGACCTGTTGTAGCCCTTGAAACGGGCACCGACCGCGACTGTGGAGCTGGCGCCCGCCAGCATCTGCACCCGGTAGCACTCCGGGCTCCATTCACCCATTCGCTCGATGTCCGCCAGAACAGACCAGACCCGCTCCGGCAGAGCGTCGACATGGACCTTGACCTGACCACTGCGCGAGCTCGCCATGACCGCCCTCCTCCTGCCCCCCGTCGATTCAATCTTGGCATTCTGTCACCGAGCCAGGCCCGCTGCTCAGGCAGCGCGACGGCGTCGGACGATGACCGCGGCAACGCCGGTGGCGCCTGCTAGGGCAAGCGCAAGCCGGGCCGATCTCAACCGACTTTTGGATGTCTGCCCGCGAGCCCAAGCTGGTCATCGCTCAGCTCGCGCAACAAGGCAGCACTCTACGTCGCAGCTGAACAACCTCCATCAGCGGCTCCGCCGGCGTACGCCCGCAGTCTGCACGGCCTCGTGCGACTTCGACCTGGTTCCCAAGCCTCGAGCTGCGGCTCGTTTCCAGCAAGCAGCACCCGCACGCGGCCGGCGAAGCCGCGCTGCTCGCCTCGATGACGTGGCCGAGGCGCTCGTTGACGCACCACTCACCGGACGCTGGATGCCACGCGGCCGCGGCGACGGGCAGCCCACCGAGCTCCGCTTCAAAGGCGCGCCCCCGACGCCTCGAGTAGAGCGGCGATCTGGCTCGGGGTCATCGCTGCACACCTTACGCCGGTGCCTAGCCCATGAAGGCAGGAGCCTGGCGGATACTCGGAAACACCTGCTCGCGGATCTGGTTGACAGTCCGGTCCCAGTTCTCAGGGGACCGTGGAAGTGGGCGATGCGTACGTTCATGCCAAACCTCCCGCTACAGCGACGCGCGAAGGGTTGACCACCGTACATTCGTCAGCGGCGCTGGCACCGCAGGCCCATACTATGCGAAAGACGCACCGCGTGATTGGCTTCCCTTGCTAACAGCGGCGCGGGGAGAGCCCCATGGCCGGTCCGAACGATGAAGGGTATCCGCCGAGCGCCGAAGCCGACCTGGATCCGGGTCCGGGTCTGAGTGAACCGCTTGAAGAAGCCGATCGCGAGGTCGGCGATGAGCACCGCACCGGGCCGGAGGGTCGGCGACCTGACGGGTCCCTCGAGGACGAGGACCGCTTCGAGGACGCCGACCGGGTGGACGACGCTGAGTTCCGCCACCAGCTCGCCGGCGGTCGCAGCTAGCCGGGCGCGCACCGGCATGGGCGCCCACGCTCTGACCTGCACCATCCCTGCCGCGCTGGCCGCCGAGGTCACCGAGCGAGTGGAGCGCCCCGCCGACATCGATGGGGTGGTGACCCGCTACGCGGCCCACGACGCCCAGCGCTTCCGGTAGGGGGTGGCCACCATCGGTGCGGTTCTCGCGGTGCCTGCCGGCTCCGAACGCAATGGCTGATTCGCCCGGACCTCCGGTGTGGAAACATGGGCTGCAGGCTCAGCGGAGCCCCGTGCATCCTCCCTCCAGTGGCCTGCGGCGACTCATGGACCTTCGGTCTCGCAGCACCCGCGGTGAGGACTTCGACGCCGCCTTCGAAGCACGCGCGCGCCACGGAATGGATGTGCACGGTGAGGCACGTTTCGTAGCGTCCCTCGGCGTGCGGAGCGTCCTCGACGCGGGCTGTGGCACCGGTCGCATGGCAATCGAGCTCGCCCGTAGCGGACTCGATGTCGTCGGCGTCGACGTCGACCCGTCGATGCTCGACGTTGCCCGGCGCAAGGCACCCCACCTGGAGTGGGCGCTCGCGGACCTTGCCACCCTCCATCTCGTGGACAGGCAGGGGCGGAACCGCCGCTTCGACGCCGCCGTGATGGCGGGCAATGTCATGCTGTTCGTGCGACGTGGCACAGAGGCCGCGATCGTCGCCGCCCTGGCCACGCACCTTCAGCCTGGCGGACTGCTGGTCGCCGGCTTCGAGCTCGACGCCGGCCGGCTCACGTGGGCCGCGTACGACATGCTGTGTGCGCGGGCAGGGCTTCGGCTGCATGAGCGGTGGTCAACGTGGGACCGGGACGTGTGGACGGCGGCCAGCGGCTTCGCCGTGTCGATCCACCGCCTCGACGAGGCGCCTGAGCCGTTCTCGGATCGGAGTGCGGAAGAAGGGACGCAAACCTACCTCGCATAGCCCAGGACTGAGGGCTCACCGGACGTTGTCGCGACTCTGACGAGGTACCCCCGCGACGACGGGCGACAGACAATCTGACCCGGAAGGGGCTGGACTCATGGTCATGCCGGATGTCGGCGCCTGATCTCGGCTCGTGCTCATCGGCGCAAGCGCCCAGCTCGCCCAACTATCTGAGCGCAACGGGGAGGAGCGTTTCATACGAGACCCCGGGGCAGCAGCGTGCATCAGCGCCAACTTGGCAGAAGAGACGTTCAAGGCTTTCTGCTTGGGTGAGCGTAGCGAAAAACTCTGGAGAGAGTTCTTCGCGCTGGAGGATCTCGAGATCCCACAACAAGGAGTCTCGTTTCCACGTTGGTTGCATTTGTGGAGAGTGGCGCAGCGTTTTGGCGAAGCGCACACCAGGCTCCGGGTCGTGGTTGGCCTGGGGCACACTCATCCGATTCCGCACGAGCAGACTCGCGACCTAGCGCACTTCGACGACCAAGCGGATGCCGGTACGCTCCTCACCGTCAATCGATATGGTGATGAAGGACGGGATGCAGACGAGATCGATTCCGCCGGGCGCCACATAGCCCCGTGAGATGGCGATTGCCTTGACCGCTTGATTGATTGCCCCGGCCCCGATCGCCTGCACCTCTACCTTGTGCTGGGTGCGCACGACACCTGCAATCGCGCCGGCGACTGCGACCGGCTTGCTCGTTGCGGCGACTTTGAGGATTTCCAATCGGGATGCGGCCGTTTCCGGCGCTGCCCGGGAGACTGTGTGCTGCGACGACGACATTATCGGGAGGACTGTGCCCTTGCGTGAGCCGGCCTGACCCGAGCCGACTGCAGCGAAGACTTGGGCTCACGGTTGTCTACAGCACCGACCTGGCCGACTCCTTGGGATTCGAGCGTCCCGACGTAGTGCAGGCGATGATCCACCCTTCTCCTTGCCCCGGATGGTGATCTCGGTAGCGCGTGATCTGCGTTGCTGCTGGGACCGTGCGTCTCCACCTCCCCGCGGGACGCGGATTACTTCTTCGCCGCCTGGTAGTAGGGGTTGGCTCCCTGGGCGTGGTCGGTGGTGTCGCGCACCTCGATGATCAGCGGGAAGCGGTCCATGATGGCCACGCGCACGCCCTGTCCCAGGGTCACCTCGGCCATACCGCAGCCCTGGCAGCCACCGCCCATGTGGATATACGCCACGCCGTCGCTGACGTCGAGCAGGTCGATGTGGCCGCCGTGCATGGCGACCGAGGGGTTGATCTCGTCATCGAGAAGCTGCTGCACATTGCGGGCCAGCTCGTCGAGCCAGAGCGGGTTGGGGTTGTCGACCATTAGCGCGCCGCTGGAGTGGTCGGCGTCGAGGGTGATGCCGTCGAGGTAGGGCACCGACGCCAACGGCAGCGTGAAGCGGATTCCGTCCGGGCCGTCAACCAGGACGTCGCCGGCGCGTTCCTCCCCTGACGGCACCAGCGAGAGGTCGTAACTGAAACTACCGTCCTGCCGTCCGGTGATGGCGATACGCACGCTGGCGTCAGGCTGTTTGCGATTGGCCCGCACCTGTTCGATGCGGGTTAGGGCGAAGTCGGTGATGGCGATCCGCGGTTCCCTCACGTCGCCATTGTACGTCCGTTGATCGCGGGCGTAGGCTGCTTCGCATGTCCGCGCGGGTGATGCTGGTCCTGCCCACCGAGACGTACCGCGCCACCGCCTTCCTCCGTGCCGCCGACGCCCTGGCGCTGCCGGTCGTGGTGGCCTCGAACCGGGCGCCCTCGCTGGCCGGGCTGATGGAGGGGCGGGTGCTCACCCTTGATCTGGGGCACCCTGCAGAGTCCGCCGAGCGCGCGGCGGAGTTCGCCGCCCGCTGGCCGGTCGACGCCGTGATGGGCGTTGATGAGGCGTCGGTGGTCACCGCCGCGCACATCGCCGACCGGCTGGGCACAGCGCGGCGCAACCCCGTTGGTGCGGTCGAGGCGACGCGCGACAAGCGGCTGTTGCGCCGATGTCTCGCCGCCGCCGCGGTCAGCCAACCCCGATTCGTCGAGCTCGATGTCAACGCCGACTCCGCGACGCTCGACGAGGCGATCCGCGTCGTCGGCCTGCCCTGCGTGGTCAAGCCCGTCGACCTCGCTGCCAGCCGCGGCGTGATCCGCGCCGACAGCCCCGCTGAGCTGATCGCCGCTGCCCAGCGTGTCGCGGCGTTGCTGCGCACCCTCTGCGCCGACGGATCGACGCCACCCTTGCTGGTCGAGGCCTACGTCGACGGGGCCGAGGTCGCGGTCGAGGGCCTGCTCCGGGACGGGGTGCTCGACATCATCGCGGTCTTCGATAAACCGGACCCTCTCACCGGCCCTTTCTTCGAGGAGACACTGTACGTGACCCCGTCGCGACTGGAGGGAACGACGCTCCGCGCTGTCATCGACACTGTGCGTGCGGCCGCTGCTGCCGTGGGTCTTCGTTACGGCCCCGTCCATGCGGAGGTGCGCGTCACCGGGGACCTGCCCGTGTTGATCGAGGTGGCGGCTCGTTCGATCGGTGGACTCTGCTCGCAGGTGATCCGTCTGCTCTGCGACGACGCCCCCGGCGCGGAGCGATCTCTCGAGGAGGTCATCCTCCGCCAGGCGTGTGCACTGCCGTTGGGGAGAGCGCGGCCGGTCGACGGCGCCAGCGGCGTGCTCATGCTGCCCATCCCACACGCCGGCGTGCTGCGCGCCATCACCGGCGTCGATCGAGCATCCCGTGTCGCCGGCGTCACCGGTGTGACCATATCCATCCCTGCCGGAGAATCGGTGACCCCGCTTCCCGAGGGCGACCGCTATCTGGGCTTCGTCTTCGCCCGTGGGTCCGCCCCTGTGGCCGTTGAGGCGGCGCTGCGAGAGGCGCAGTCGCTCCTCCAGGTCGACATCGACTCACCCTCAGCAGGCCAATGAGAGGCCGGCTGGCCAAGGTAGTAGGCGACGATGCTCACGAGCCGCGCACCGCATACGGTGGGCTTACCTCGAACTCGAGCGGCCTCGCCAGCTTCCGGGAGGGACGTCGAGGCGAACCCTGCCGTTGTCGGTGAGCATCGCTCGGGGAGCCGTGCCGCTGCAGCGTTTTGCGAAGACCCCTGGGCTCTAGTAACAAATTCACACGCTGGCGTGCGGCAGCGAAATCTCACGTGGCCGAGCTATACCAGCTATTCGAGGAAGTCAGCCAACCGCGTGCTGCGAGATGGATGACGCAGCTTGCGCAGCGCCTTGACCTCAATCTGACGAATGCGTTCGCGAGTGACACGGAATCGCTTGCCGACTTCCTCCAAAGTCCTCTGACGGCCGTCGACGAGGCCGAAGCGTAGCTGCAGAACACGACGTTCGCGCGGTGTCAATGAGTCGAGGACGTCTTCAACTTCGGTGCGCAGAATGGTCAGCGACGCCGCCTCCGAGGGCGCGGTCGCTTCCTTGTCCTCGACGAAGTCCCCGAGCTGGACATCCTCCTTCTCCCCGATGGGGCTGTTCAGCGAAAGGGGCTCCTTCGTCATCCTGAGCGCCTCGCGCACCCGTTCGGGCGTGACGCCCATCTCCTCCGCGATCTCCTCGTTGTCGGGCTCGCGGCCCAGCTCCTGAAGCAGACGCCTCGATACACGGACGAGTTTGTTGATGAACTCCCCCATGTGCACCGGGATGCGGATGGTGCGGGACTGGTCGGCGAGAGCCCGGGTCACTGCCTGGCGGATCCACCAGGTCGCGTAGGTCGAGAACTTGTAGCCCCGTCGGTAGTCGAACTTCTCAACGGCGCGCATCAAACCGGTGTTGCCCTCCTGGATGAGGTCAAGGAAGGGCATCCCGCGGCCGACATACCTCTTGGCAATGGACACGACCAAGCGAAGGTTGGCCTCGGTGAGCTTGTCGCGCGCCTCGTCGTCGCCCAACTCGATGAGCCGGGCGTACTCCACCTCCTCCTCTTTGCGCAGCAGGTCGACCCGACCGATGTCCTTGAGGTACATCCGGATCGGGTCATCGAGTGAGAAGGTATCGACCGCCTCAGTGTCGACCACCTCGTCGTCTTTCTCGTCGGCGACTTCGGCGTCGTCATCGCTGTCGCTGATCTCGATGCCCATCGCTCGGAACACGTGGAAGACGCGCTCCAGCTGATCAGGCTCGGTTGCGATCACGTCAAGGCCCTGCAGGACGTCGTCGGGGTTCAGGCGCCCCTGCTCCTTGCCGCGGATGACGAGGATCTCAGCAGCGTCGACGACCTCGTCGTCTGCTCTCCGGGACGCCACTGCCGCCGGCGCTTTCACTGTCCAGGCCTCTATGCCTGCTTTGCGTTGCCGGTAGACGACAGCGAGGAGCCGGCGATTGTCGCCCTTGCTACGAGTTCCGACGGCTGAGCGGTCCGTCTTCTGTGAGCAGTCCTGCCAGACGCCCTCGCGTCTCGCTCGCCCGCGCAACCACCACCGCCGTCTTCGCATCGTCCGCGACCGGAACTTGGATGCCAAAAACGGCAAGCCGGAGTGCTCGCACGGTTTGACGACCGGGCAGCGCGCGCAATCGCTATTGGGGCACCGTATCGCACACCATGTAGCCTCAGGCTGACACCAGTGCGCAACGCCGCGTCAGCGCACTCGCTAGTGCCGAGACTCCGCGTCATCGGCGTCCTCGAATGGATCGTCGGCTTCTGTCGACCCGTCAGGTCGCCGACCCTGCGGCACAGCGCGCTGCTCGTCGCCAGCCACGCGATCGGCGTCGTCGAGCGATTCGCTCACGTCGGGGCCGGGATCGAGATCCGCTTCGCTGCTCCGCGGATACCTTCATCGTAGGGGCCAGGCTTGGATGTAGCAGCGACCATGTCAGCGCCTCTGGGTAGAGTGCCTGACGGTCGGCCTCAATCGGGTGGCGGCGCCTGCACCGATTTCCACGGTACTCCGATGGTCAAAGGCCTGAGCAGAGCGCAAAGGAACTCCACCGTTGCCGAGGAGCGGCGCAGCGCTCTCTCGACGACCCGGTCCACATCGCTCCTGATCGTTCCGTAGCACTGGAATGCGACCGATTCGACGCCGGCGCGACCGCACGCGGCGCGTCTGAAGGCGATGCGATATCCCTGTCAGGAAAATGCGCACATTGTGGTGCCGATGTGTACGGCCTCCGTGCATGCGACAGGTGCGAGGACGTCAACTGTCGTGTCTGCGGCAAGTGTGTGGATGCGGAGCACCGGCACCACGAGTCTTGACGGAATCAAGCGCCGGGCGCCGGATGCTTCGCGGCAACCATGGCGCCCGACCCGGTCGCGATCCCGCATGCCCACGGGACCCCTAGCCGTCCAGGCAGCGCGGGCATCCGCTGCGCTGGAGCCCGCCGGTAGTTTACTCCTCCCATTGAAGTGCCGCCAGGGCTCAGAGGGCGCTGGAATGGAAGCAGAATCCTCCGTGGAGGTTTGACCTGCGCGGGTAGTGGCGCATGCATGAGGTGGAAGATGGCTCGGTCGCGTACCAGAGGACGATTTGGCGGCGGCACCGCACGCAAGCGGGGCGATCGCTGGGAATTCCGATTCCGTCTCGACGGTGCACAGCGCAGCGTTTATGGTCGGACTGTCGCCGAGACTCGGGTGAAAGCGGATGCAGCCCGAGCCGAGTGGCGCCAGAGACTGGCTCCCTCCCCCACCTTGCGCCGCTGGCTCGACGAATGGCTCGCCATGCGCCAAGGCACATTGCGGGCACAGACATGGCTCGCATACAACATGTACGTGCATCGCCACATCATCCCGGTGCTTGGCGATGTCCGTCTCGCTGCCCTCACCCCTGACTATATCGAGCGGCTGCACGGGAGCATGCGACACAAGGTCAGTGGAACGACTGCGCAACACGCCCACTGCGTCCTCGCCTCAGCGCTGCGCAGCGCGGTTAGACACGGTCACCTTGTTTCGCCAGCAGTCCACGACGTGCCACCGCCGCGGCGCTCATCGCCCCTCGTGGAAACGCTGTCGCGAGACGAGATCAGCCGCCTGATAACCAGCGCTCGTGGGGATCCGCTGGAAGCCGCATACGTGCTAGCTGCCACCCTGGGGATGCGCCAAGGAGAGTTGCGCGCGTTGCGGTGGAATGCGATCCAGTTGGAAGAACGCCGCCTCGTTGTGCGTGGCAACGCGACGCGCACCATCGGCAATCAACAAGTGATCAGCCTGCCCAAGACGCGCGCTGGCCACCGCAGCCTCAGGTTGCCGGACGTCGCAGTTGACGCGTTGCGACGGACGCCGCGTCAGGGGGATCTCTTATGGCCGGGGCCCGGGGGCGATCCGATCCCTGCCTCCTCCTTCTGCAAGCGATGGATCTCGATGCGCCGGCGAGCCGGGATCCGCCCAATCAACTTCCATGCGCTGCGGCATACGGCAGCCACGCTGGCCCTGGAGGACGGCATACCGCCACACGTCGTCAGCGCCATGCTTGGACATGCCTCAATTGGGACGACGCTCGGTCTGTACGCACACGTCACACATCCGAGCATCGACAACCTCATCGAGGCCATCAATGCCCGCTATAGCGCCCACCGCCCGCTCCGCCTGGTGGACGGCAAGGGTAAATGAGGGTACAAATGAGGGTAGGAATGAGGGTACGAGCGCGAAAACGCTTGTAACTTCAGGGAAAAAGGCGTGCCGGGAAAGGGAATCGAACCCTTACGCCCTGACGGGCACAGCGCCCTGAACGCTGCGTGTCTACCAGTTCCACCACCCCGGCTGGGGGTGCACATCGTAGCTCAGGATTACCCCGCCAACGTCCAGCTCGTCACCTCCGCGTAGCGGGTTGCCGCCCCACCCACTGGCGACACCATAACCTTGCCGAGCCGGCTGGAGGTGGCGAAGGTCGAGATGGGCGCGTAGAGAAACACCGCCGGCGCACCGTCGGCGAGGCGCGCCTCGACGTCGTGTGCCGCGTCGCGACGCGCCCGCGGATCGCTCACCGTCGCCAGGCTGTCCAGGGCCTTGTCGAGGAAGGGGTCGGCGGGCCCACCGGCGACGTTGTAGCCCTGGGGCGGTGCGGCGTTGGACCGCCAGAAGGAGCTGAGGTCGGGGTCGGGGCCGTTGTCCCAGTCGGCTGCGGCCAGCTCGAAGGTGTGCGGGACCAGTGTGCCCGCGAGGAAACTCGCCGCCGGCACCGGACGAACCGACACCCCCACCCCGATCGCGGTCAGCTGGCGGCCCAGCTCGCGGGCGACCGCCGGGATCGGGGGCGCGTCGGGAACGGTGAGGATGAACGAGAGCCGGACACCGCCCCGTTGCCGGATGCCCGCACCGCCGGCAACCCAGCCGCCGGCCTCGAGCGCGCGGGCGCTGAGCGCCGGAGCGGGCTGCTCTGGAGCGGCCCCCGCCGCCCACGCGATGCCGGCGGGGATCGCGCCGGACTGGGGCCTGGCGTCGCCCCCGACCGACGCGGAGATCAACCGGTGCCGGTCGATGGCGGCGGCGATGGCGTGGCGGACCGCCGGATCGTCGAGTCCCGGCACGCGCTCGTTGAAGAGGAGGTCGACGAAGCGGAAGGTGGTGCTGTCCGCCAGGCGGACCCCCGCGGCTCGCGACGCCATCTCCCGCTGCGCCGGGGTGGAGGCGACCACCGCGTCGACTCGACCGGCCTGGAAGTCGGCGAGGGCGGCATCGGCCGAGGTGGCCAGCCGCAGCTGCATCGCACCCAGCCGCGGGGCGGGCACCGCGTAGGGGTTGCGCTGCAGCTCGACCCGGTCGGCGTCGGCCGAGGTCACCACGAACGGACCAGAACTGGGAAGCGGCTGGCCGGCGCCGAGCCTGAGCTGATCCGGGGTGCGGCCCAGCAGCCCCGCCGCCGGCAGCACGGGCAGCTCTGCCACCGCTGCGGCGAAGGAGGAGCGTGGGGCCGGCGGCGCCAGGGTGACGACGGCATCGCCCTCGGTCGCCACCTTCACCCCGCTCCATCCCGCGGCGGTGGTGCGGTCCGGATAGCCGGGGCTCTGGACCACCGCCACGGTCGCGGCGACATCGCGCGCTGTCAGCGGACTGCCGTCGGACCAGCGCAGACCGGCTCGCAGCGCGAAGCGGTAGGCGAGGCCATCGCCGCTGATCCCCCACGATTCGGCGAGGTCCGGAGCGGGCATGGCTCGACCGTCGAGCCTGAGCAGACTCCGATACAGCAGCGTGCCAACGTCACGGACCGCCGGGTCGTCTCGTCCGAAGAGTGGGTCGAGAGAGATAGGACGCTGCGACGTCACCACGGCTTCGCGGTAGACGGGTCCCGACCCGCTCCCTCGGATCGTCGCCGCCAGGACGGCGCCGCCCGCGGCGAGGAGAACGAGGCCTGCGGCGAGCGCGACCGCCAGCGGCGGGCGATGGTGCGCGGTTAGCGGGTCGAGGCGTAGGTGGCGAGGATCGAGACGATCGCGAAGAGACCGACCGACACGGCGGTGCCGCGGAGCATGGTCCGCTCCAGACCACGGCGACGGCGGTAACCGCCACCCATGTCCCCCCCGCCCCCGATCGTCCCCCCAAGCCCGGTCGCCTTGGGGGTTTGCAGGAGGACGCCAAGCGCCGTGAACACGGCGAGGATGACCTGGACCACCGTGAGGGCGTTCTTCACGCAACAGAACCTCCCCGAGACATCGCCGGGGAGTATAGCCGCGCTCTTCCCGATCACCCCGTGGTAATCGCTACATCAGTGTTTTCTTCTTGACAAAACCACTGACGAGTGGCAGGATCCGCGCCATGCCGCCGCCTCGCATCCTTCTCCGCCGCCTCGTCTGCCTCGCCCTGGCGCCACTGGTCGCCGCCTGCGGACCCGGGGTGGCGGCATCCCCCCTCTCGGCGCCGGCGAACCACCGCGGTCCGGCGGCGTCCCCCAGCGCCGGGATCGCGGTTGGCGACGACCGCCTCCAGGTGCTTCCCGGCGGAATCGCCAGCTTCAGCCTCATCGCCGCGGTCATCAGCGGCGCCCGGCGCAGCGTCGACGTCGAGATGTATGAGTTCGGTCGCCGCGACCTGGCCGATGCGCTGATCGCCGCTCACGCCCGCGGCGTCGCGGTCACCGTCATCGACGACCCCACCGTCGACGTCACCGCGCTCACCGCCGCCCGCCTGCGCGCCGCGGGCATCGACGTCCTCGACTACCCGGTGCGGGCCCAGATGATCGACCACGTCAAGCTGTTGGAAGCCGACGACGACGTCGCCGTCATCGGCGGCATCAACTGGGGAACCGGCTCGGCCGGCAACCACGACTTCGACGCACTGGTGCATGGACCGGTGGTCGGCAACCTCCACCGCGTCTTCCTTCGCGACCTCACGACGGCGGGGCGGCAGGCGGCAGTGCCACCGCCGCAACCGGATCGCGGCATCCTCGTCGCGAGCACCCTGCCCGCGGACGAGATCCGCCCGCTCGCCCTACAGCTCATCGAGACGGCGCAGAGCCGCATCGACCTCGAGCTCTACGTGCTCACCGACACCGGGGTCGTCCACGCCCTCGAGCGTGCCCGTGCCCGCGGCGTCACGATCCGCCTGCTGCTCGATCCCTCGCAGCGGCCGAGCGACGCCGCCGCCGCCGAGCTCCGCCAGGCGGGCGTCGACGTCCGCATCTACCGCAGCCACGGAGAGAAGCTGCACGCCAAGGCCGGCATCGCCGACGGGCGCCGCGTGCTGTTCGGCTCGTGCAACTGGACGCGGAGCGGCTTCCTGCACAACCACGAGCTCGATATCGAGATCCTCGACTCGCCCGCGGTGGCGAATGCCTTCGAGGCCTCGGTCGACGCCGACTGGTCGGCGGCGGCCTAAGCGAAGGGGCGCGTCAGCGGGAGAGCGGGCTCAGTCGCCGGTCAGGTCGTGGCCGGTCATCGCCGCAGGGATGGGCAGGTCCATCGCGGACAGCACGGTGGGAGCGACATCCTGCAGCCCTCCTCCGGTGCGAAGCGATCGCGCGCCGGTGCCGCAGAGCAGCACCGGAACCGGGCTGGTGGTGTGCGCCGTCAGCGGCGACCCGTCGCGGGGATCGCGGTTGCGTTCCGCGTTGCCGTGGTCGGCGGTCATCAGCAGGCCGCCGCCGGAGGCCAGGACGGTCTCCGCGATGCGGCCGATGCAGCCGTCAACGGTCTCCACGGCGCGCACCGTCGCCTCGAGGTGACCGGTGTGGCCGACCATGTCGGCGTTGGCGAAGTTGATGATCACCAGTGCGTCGTCGCCACCTCGGAGCCGCTCCACCACGGCCTCGGTGATGGGATGGGCGCTCATCTCGGGCACCAGGTCATACGTCGCCACCTTGGGCGACGGCACCAGTAGCCGGTCCTCGCCGAGGAACGGTGGCTCGTGGCCGCCGTTCACGAAGTAGGTCACGTGGGCGTACTTCTCGGTCTCGGCGATGTGGAACTGGCGCAAGCCGGCGCGGCTCACCACCTCGGCCAGGGTGTCGTCCACGTCCTGCTTGGGAAAGGCCACCGCCGCCGGCAGGCCAGCCTCGTACTCGGTGAAGGTGACGAAGCAGAGGTCTCGTGGCATCCGCGACCGGTCGAAGCTGGTGAAGTCATCGTCGAGCAGTGCATGGCAGAGCTGCCGGGCGCGATCGGGGCGGAAGTTGAAGAAGATCACCGAGTCGCCGTCATCGATGCGCACCGGGGCGGTGCCGTCGGGGACGATGGAGACCGGCTCGAGGAACTCATCGGTGACCGAGGCTCGGTAGCTGGCCTCGACGTACTCCACCGGGTCCCAGGCAACGCCGCTGCCGGCGCCGGCGACCACCTCATAGGCGCGGGAGGTGCGATCCCAGCGCCGGTCGCGATCCATGGCGTAGTAGCGACCGCTCACCGAGACGATACGGCCGCTACCGATCCGCTGCAGCCCCTCGCGGAATCGAGCGACGAATCCCGCCGCGCTGGTGGGCGGCTCGTCGCGACCGTCGGTGAAGGCGTGGAAGTACACCCGCCTCAGGCCACGCCGCTGCGCCAGCTCGGCGAGGGCGAGACCGTGATCCATGTGGCTGTGGACTCCGCCCGGCGAGACCAGGCCCAGGCAGTGCAGCGCGGTGCCGTTGCGGCGCGCCCGGTCGACCGCCTCGCGGAGCGCGGGGTTGTCGAAGAAGGTGCCGGTCTCGATGGCGCGGGTGATGCGCGGCAGGTCCTGGAAGACGACCCGGCCGGCGCCGATGGTGAGGTGCCCGACCTCGGAGTTCCCCTGCTGCCCCGGCGGCAGCCCGACCGCTTCGCCACTTGCCTCGACCAGCGCGCTGGGCCACTGCTCGCTCAGGCGATCGAGATTGGGAGTCGCGGCCGCGGCGATTGCGTTGCCGTAGACGTCGGGGTTGTATCCCCAACCGTCGCATATCACCAGCACGAAGGGGCGGACGGCGCTCACGTGATCGCTCCCGAACGCGCGGCAGCGACGATGATGGCGAAGAACTCGGCCGGGTTCAGGCTCGCGCCACCCACTAGGCCGCCGTCGATGTCGTGCTCGCCGAAGAGTGCGGCGGCGTTCTCGCCGGTGACGCTCCCGCCGTAGAGGATCCGCTGGCGCTCGCCATCCGCCGCCGGATCGAGCTCGTCGAGCAGGGTGCGGATCACATGGCACACCTCCTGCGCATGCTCGGGCGTGGCCGTGTGCCCGGTGCCGATCGCCCAGACCGGTTCGTAGGCCACGACGCAGCGCTCGAGCTCGGCGAGGCAAACGCCCTCGAAGGCCGCGGAGATCTGCCGGCGCACGACGTCGATGGTGCTGCCACGTTCGCGCTCGTCCAGCGTCTCCCCCACCGCGACGATCACTCGCAGGTCGTGCGTCAGTGCGCGTCGCAGCTTGTGGGACACCTGCTCGTCGGTCTCGCCCAGGAGGTGACGGCGCTCGGAGTGGCCGACCAGGACGTAGTCGCACCATCCCGACAGCGAGGCCGGCGAGATCTCACCGGTGTAGGCGCCGGCGTCCTCCCAGAACGCGTCCTGGGCGCCGAGCGCGAAGCGCCCGCCGAGAGCGTCGTAGAGCGGCCACAGGTGGGTGAAGGGCGGAAGCACCGCGACCTCGACTCCGTCTGGCAGGGCCAGCGCCCGTAGCTCGGACGCCAGCGCCAATCCCTCGGGGACGGTGGTGTTCATCTTCCAGTTGCCGGCCACCAGCGGGATGCGGGCCGCGTTCATCGCTGCGGTGACCGCAACGCCGCCACCCCGGGAAGGTCACGGCCCTCGAGAAACTCCAGCGTGGCGCCTCCGCCGGTGCTCACGTGGGTGATCCTGTCCCCGACGCCGACCGCCTCCACCGCCGCGGCGAGATCACCTCCACCGATCACGCTGACCGCGTCGCTGGCGGCGAGCGCACGCGCCACGGCCCGGGTTCCCTGGGCGAACTGCTCGATCTCGTAGATGCCGAGCGGCCCGTTCCATACCACCGTGCCGGCCGCCGCACAGCTCTTGCTGATCAGGGCCACGGTGTCGGGGCCGACGTCCACCACGGTGCGATCAGCGGGAATCTCCTTCCAGGCGACCACCGCGGTGGTCGCACCGGCCGCCGGCGCGCTGGCGACGACCAGGTCGACCGGCAACCGGAGGTCGCAACGCGAGTCGCGCACCTGCTCGAGCAGGCCGGCCGCCACCGGAACCTGGTCCTCCTCGACCAGGGACGTCCCCGTCTCCTCCCCCAGCGCCCGGTAGAAGGTGCACGCCATCGCCCCGCCGATCCAGAGCTCGTCGACCAGCGACACCAGGTTGCGGATGACTCCGATCTTGCTCGAGATCTTGGCGCCGCCGATGATCGCCACCAGCGGACGCCGTGGCGATTCGAGCACCCCGCCCAGCACCTCCAGCTCGCGTCCCATCAGCAGGCCGGCTGCCGAGGGAAGATGATGGGCGACGCCCTCGGTCGATGCATGGGCACGGTGCGCGGTGCCGAAGGCGTCGTTGACGTACGCGTCGGCAAGCGCCGCCATCCGCGCCGCGAAGGCGGGATCGTTGGCCTCCTCGCCCGGCTCGAAGCGGACATTCTCGAGCATGCCGACCTCGCCGTCGCGCAGCGACGACACCAGCTTCTGGGCGGAGGGCCCGACCACGTCGGCGGCGACGGGCACCTTCTCACCGATGAGCTCACCCAGCCGCCGCGCCACCGGCGCCACCCGCAGGTTGTCGACCACTGTCCCCCTGGGGCGGCCCAGGTGGGTCACCAGCAGGATCTTCGCCCCGCGCCGGCGGAGGGTCTCGATCGTCGGCAGCGAGGCGCGGATCCGCCGGTCATTGACGATCCGAGAGTCCTCCATCGGGATGTTGAAGTCGACTCTGACGAGAACGCGGCGACCCTCGACCTGGAGGTCGTCGAGTCCCCTGACCCGGGTGCCGTGGGCCGCTGCGGTCACGTCTCCCGAGTTACAACCGGCCGGCCATGTAGTCGACCAGGTCGACGACGCGGCACGAATAGCCCCACTCGTTGTCGTACCAGGCCAGCACCTTGACGGTGCGGTCGCCGATCGCCAGCGTCAGCGGCGCGTCGACGATCGACGAGTGGCTGTCGTGGAGGAAGTCCGCCGACACCAGCTCCTGGTCGGTCACGGCAAGGATTCCCGCCAGTGCGCCATCCGCCGCCTCGCGCAACTCGGCGTTGACGTCGTCGGCGGAGGCCGTCTTGCCCAGCGTCGCGGTCAGGTCGACCAGGCTCACGTCGGGCACCGGCACCCGCAGCGCCATGCCGGTGAACCGCCCCTTGAGCTCCGGCATCACCAAGGCCACCGCCTGGGCGGCACCGGTGCTGGTCGGGATGATCGCGGCAGCTGCGGCGCGGGCCCGCCGCAGGTCCTTGTGCGGCCCGTCGAGAAGCATCTGGTCGCTGGTGTAGGCGTGCACGGTGGTCATCAGCCCGTTCTCGATGCCGAAACTGTCGTGCAGCACCTTGGCCACCGGCGCGAGGCAGTTGGTGGTGCACGACGCGTTGGAGACGATGTGGTGCTGGGCCGGATCGTAGGCGGCCTGGTTGACCCCCATGCAGATGGTGATGTCCTCATTCTTGGCCGGTGCGCTGATCACCACCTTGCGCGCTCCCGCATCGAGGTGGCCGCGCGCCTTGGTGGCGTCGGTGAAGAGGCCGGTCGACTCGATGACGATGTCGACACCGAGGTCGCCCCACGCCAGGCGTTGTGGCTCGCGCTCGGCCAGCACCTGCACCCGCTGGCCATCGACCTGCAGGTGGTCGCCGTCGACCTGGACGGTGCCGGGATAGCGGCCCAGGATGGTGTCGTACTGGAGCAGATGACCGAGGGTGTTCGCCGAGGTGATGTCGTTGACAGCGACGACCTCGAAGCTCGAGCCGTTCTGGCGAGCGGCGCGGTACACGTTGCGCCCGATACGCCCGAAGCCGTTGATGCCAACCTTCACGGTCATCGTGTTTCTCCCCGCGAACTCAGGGAACTCCGTCGCGAGCCTACCACTCCCCTCACCGCCGGCCGCGGCCGCCATCGAGATCCGCGGTGACGAGCAGGCGGCGGAGCCGATCGGCCATGGCCGACCGGCTGCAGCCGGCGCGGCCTGCGAGGCGATCGAGGCTGTCGCGAGGATGGCGCTGACGGAGGACGGCGGCCTCGCGCAGCGCCGGAGGCAGCGCCTGCCAGCGCTCCTGGTCGTCGCTGAGCCGGCGGATCGCCCGGGCCTGGAGAACCGCCGCGGCCACGGTGCGGCGGAGGTTGGCGGTCTCGCTGTTGAGGCTGCGGTTGACCTGCGACCGGAGGTCGCGCACCACCCGGCCTTCCTCGAATCGAAGCCGTCCGGTCTGGGCGCCGATGGAGCTGAGCAGCGCCGCCACGCCCTCGGCCGACCGCACCGCCAGAAGCGGCCGGCCGCGCCGGGTCAGCGCCACCGCGCTGACGCCGAGACCGACGGCGTCCCGGCACAGCCATTCCGCTCCCGCGCTGCTGGCGCAGAGGATCTCCAGCTGGGGAGCCGCGTCGGGCTGCGACACCGCTCCGCCGGCGAGAAAGGCTCCGCGCAACCGCGACCGGGCACAGCACGACCCGTCTCCCGCAGCGGCCTCCGGCTTCCCGCCGGCCACCACGCGGTAGCGCGAGCGCCGCGGCGCCCGCACCCGCTCGACGTGGGCGGGGCGGTGGTCGGCGTGGAGCGTCTGCAGCGCGGCTCGCGCGGTCACCGCGCGGGTGGTCGAAAGCTCGGACCCCGCGTCGTTCTCATCGGGCGCGGCCGTCAGCTGCATACCCTCGAGCAGCGCCGCTCGGCAGCAGGGCAGCGGGGGCACGTGCGGCGCCAGCTCGGCCACCACCTGCGAGGTGAACGAGGTGATCACCGCGGGTCCGGACGCTCGACATCGCGGTGACGCAGGTCGACCTCGATGCCCTGCTGGCGCAGCTGCTGTGCCAGCGCCTCCGCCATCACCACCGACCGGTGCCGCCCGCCGGTGCAGCCGACAGCGACACGGAGCCCGTTGTGTCCACGATCGCGACCGCGCTGGAGGGTCCATCCCAGGAGACTGGCGAGCCGCTGGATGAAGTCCCCGGCAGCCGCCTGGCGCATCACGAACTCGCGAACCGGCTCCTCCAGACCGGTCAGCGGTCGCAGCTCGGGCACCCAGAAGGGGTTGTCGAGAAACCGCACGTCGACCACCCAGTCGGCGTCGGAGTTCGGGCCGTGCTTGTAGCCGAAGCTGGACACCGCGCAGCGCGGGGCGGTGCGATCGATGTCAGCCACGACCAGCAGGATCCTCCAACTACAACAGCTCCCTGAGCCGCAGGGCCACGGTGCGCGGGATGCCGGGCACCGACATCAGCTCGTCGACGGTGGCCTCGCGAATGCCGTCGATGCTGCCGAAGCGCCGCAGCAGTGCCCGCCGGCGCACCGGTCCCAGCCCGGGCACGACGTCGAGACGGGAGCGCAACGCCGCCTTGCCGCGACGGGCGCGGTGGCGGGTGATGGCGAAGCGGTGAGCCTCGTCGCGCACGCGCTGCAGCAGGAAGAGCGTGGGACTGTCGTGGGGGATCAGGATGGGAGCCGCGGCATCGGGCCGGAAGAGCTCCTCGTTGCGCTTGGCGAGGCCGAAGCTCGGGATGTGACTCAGCCCCGCCGCCGCCATCACCTCGCGCGCCGCGCTCAGCTGTCCCTTGCCGCCGTCGATCAGCACCAGGTCGGGAAGGATGCCGAAGCTGTCCTCGCCGGCCGCGGCCCGTCGCCGCCGGCGCCGCCCGCGAGGACCGCCGCCGGCGACACCGTTGCCCGATTCCGCCACCCCCAGCTCGTCCCCGCCGCCATCGAGACCGCCGTTGCTCCCCGCCGGGTCGTCGACCGCGACGTCGCCACCGGTCTGCGCGACGTCGTCGACGCCCTCCTCGGCAGCGGCGCGGAGGTAACGGGTGAACCGCCGGCGCAGCGTCTCCTGCATCGAGGCAACGTCGTTGGATCCCTCGACCGTCCGGATGCCGAAGTGCCGGTAGTGCGCCGATCGCGGCCGTCCGTCCTCGAAGACAACCATCGAACCCACCGAGTTGGTTCCCATCGTGTTGCTGATGTCGTAGCACTCGATGCGGCGAGGCAGGTCGGGGAGATCCAGTCGCGCCTGCAGGTCGGCGAGCAACGCCTCGGTGCGGTCGGCGTCGAAGTCGGCCTTGATGCGCGCCTGTCCGAGGGCGGTGCGCGCCGTCTCGCGCGCCTGATCCACCAGCTCGCGCATCGGCCCGCGCTGCGGCACCCGAAGGTCGACCGGGCCGCCACGCTGGGCGGTGAGGAAGTCGGCCAGGACTTCGGGCTCGTCGAGCTGGTCGGAGACCAGCACCACGCGCGGCACCTGGGTGGCACTGCCATAGTACTGGGAGACGAAGCTTCCCAGGCAGGCGCCGGCGGCGAGGTCGGCGACGCCCTCGAGCTCGTAGGTCTCCATGCCCGTCACCTTGGCTTCGCGCACCGACAGCACCGCCACCATGCCGCGCCCCCCCTCGAGGGCGATGGCCAGGCAGTCCTGCTCCTTGCGACCCCCGTGGATCATCTTCTGCCGCTGGGCGATGCGATCCACGGCCCGGAGCCGGTCGCGATGGCGCGCCGCCGCTTCGTAGTCGAAATGGGCGGCGGCCTCCTCCATCTGGCGGTGCAGCTGAGCGGTCAGCACCGCCGACCGGCCCTCCATGAACATCTCCACCTGGTCGAGCAGCCGCCCGTAGTCGTCGGAGCCGATCAAGCCTTCACAGGGGCCGCTGCAGCGCTTGATGTGGTAGTCGAGGCAGACCCGGCCGCGGCGGAAGATCTCGTCGCTGCAGGTGCGGAAGGGGAAGATGGCTCGCAGCGATTTGACGGTGGTGCGCAACGACTGGGCGCTGGTGTAGGGGCCGAAGTAGCGAGCACCGTCGCGGGCCATCCGGCGTGAGTAGTAGGGACGCGGGAACAGGGTGGCCCGGGCCGCTGCCTCGCCGCGAGGCAGCCGCTCCTCCTCGCGTGCCGTTCCCGGGGCGGCGACATCGTGCATCCCGGGCCGGGGGATCTTCAGGTAAAGATAGTTCTTGTCATCCTTGAGGCGAACGTTGAAGCGCGGACGGTAACGTTTGATCAGGGTGTTCTCGAGGATCAGCGCCTCGCGCTCGTTGAGGCAGGCGATCACCTCGAAGTCGAAGACCCGGTCGACCAGCTGCCGGGTCCGCAGGGGAAGCGAGTCGAGACCGGCGAAGTAGGAGCGCAGGCGGCTGCGCAGGTTGGCCGCCTTGCCGACGTACATCACCCGCGCCCCGAGGTCGCGCATCAGGTAGACGCCCGCCGACTCGGGGGCGGCCCGCAGCCGCTCGCGGAGCAGCTCCGGCTCGTCGATGAGCCGCGCCGCCCGCTTGCTGGTCACCTCCGCCATGCCATCCATTGTGGCGCTCAGCCCGCTTCCGCCCTCTCCAGCTCGGCCAGGAAGGTCGCCTCGTCGAGCACCCGCACCCCGAGGCGCTGCGCCTTGTCGAGCTTGCTGCCCGGGGAGGCGCCGGCCACCACCGCGGCGGTCTTGCGACTGACGCTGGACGAGGGGGTCGCTCCCAGCCCACGAAGGCGCGCCTCGGCTTCGGGTCGGGTCATGGAGTCGAGAGTGCCGGTGATCACCCAGGTCTGCCCCGACCAGGGGCCGGGGCCGGCGGTCTCGACCTCCGCGGACAACCCGACCCCGCGCAGCTTGGCGAGCAGCTCCCGGCCCGGATCCGAGGCGAACCAGACGGCGACGTGGTGCGCCACCACCGGGCCGATTCCCTCGGTTTCCAGCAGCTCCTCCTCCGAGGCGCCGGCCAGCGCCTCGAGACTGCCGAATCGCTCTGCCAGGGCGTGCGCGGTGTGCTCGCCGACGTGGCGGATGCCGAGGGCGTTGATCAGCTGGGGCAGGGCCACGCGACGCCGGGAGTCGATGCTGCGCAGCAGGTTGTCGGCGCTCTTGTCGGCGAAACCTTCAAGGGTGAGTAGCTGCTCGCGGGTCAGGCGGAAGATATCGGCGGCGTCGGCGACATACCCGGCGTCGACCAGCTGGTCGATGATCGCCTCCCCCAACCCCTCGATGTACATCCCGGCCCGCGACGCGAAGTGGCGCAGGCGCTCGCGTCGCTGCGCCGGGCAGAGCGGGTTGAGGCAGCGGCGCACCACCTCTCCCTCCTCGCGCTCGAGCGGCTGGTCACAGGCAGGACATCGATCGGGCATCATCCAGGCTTTCGCGCCCTTGGGCCGCCTCTCGAGGATCACACCCGCGATCTCGGGGATCACGTCGCCCGCCTTGTGGAGAAGCACCGTGTCGCCGATGCGGATGTCCTTGCGCGCCACCTCGTCCTCGTTGTGCAGGGTGGCGCGGCGCACCGTACTGCCCGCGACCAGCACCGGCTCCAGCACCGCCACCGGCGTCGCCGCGCCGGTGCGGCCCACCCCGACCACGATGTCGTGCAACAGGGTCTCCACCTCCTCGGGGGGAAACTTGTAGGCCACCGCCCAGCGCGGCGACCGCGACACCGCGCCCAGCTCCGCCTGCTGCGCCAGCGAGGCCACCTTGATCACCACACCGTCGGTCTGGTAGTCCAGCTCGTGCCGCTCTTCTCGCCACCTCTCCATATAGGTGCCGATTTCGTCCGCCGATTCGACGCGCCGCGCGTGCGGGTTGATGCGGAATCCGAGGCGCCGCAGCAGATCGAGCACGCCGTCCTGGGTGGTGACCGACGCCGGGGTCGGCTCGATCGAGTACATGAAGCTCGCCAGCCCTCGCCGCGCGGTGATGCGGCTGTCGAGCTGGCGGACGGCGCCGGCGGCGGCGTTGCGCGGATTGGCGTAGCGCGGTTTGCCCTCCTCCTCGAGCTGCGCGTTGAGCGCGGCGAAGCGGCTCTTCGGGAGGTACGCCTCACCGCGCACCTCGAACTCGGCGACGAGCTTTTCCTCGACCTGACGCAGCACCTGGGGGATGGAGCCGATGGTGCGCAGGTTGGCGGTCACCTCCTCTCCCTCGACGCCATTGCCACGAGTAGCGCCGCGCACCAGCCGGCTGTCGCGATAGGTGAGCGCGATCGCCAGCCCGTCGATCTTCAGCTCGCACACGTACCCGTCGGCGGTGCCGACCTGGCGCTCGACGCGACGGATGAACTCGCCGACCTCCTCGGGACTGAAGGCGTTGGCCAGCGAGAGCATCGGGGTGCGGTGCCGGACCCGGGTGAAGCCCTCGGCGGGCGCGCCCCCGACTCGCTGGGTCGGAGAGTCGGGAGCCTGCAGCTGCGGGTAGCGCGTCTCGAGGTCGATGAGCTCGCGGAGCAGCTTGTCGTACGCCGCGTCGGAGATCTCGGGGTCGTCGAGAACGTAGTAGCGATGACCGTGGTGATCGAGCTGGGTGCGCAGCTCCTCTGCCCGGGCGCGAGCCTGCTCGGGGACTGCCGTGGTCACGCCTGCAACAGGGTCAGCTGCGCGTCGGCGACGGCGAAGATTTTCACCCCCGCGGTGTCGAACATGATCACCACCTCCTCGCCGGAGCGGGTCATGGTGCTCTTGAGGATGGTGCCTTCGCCGTAGCTGCCATGGGCCACCCGCATGCCGTCGCGGAAGCGCTGCGGAGCGATGTCGACAGGATTGGGATGGACCGCGTGAGCGTGCAGCGCCTGACGCACCGCACCCGGCGCTCGCGGGTCCTGCGGTGCGCCCCCCGGCCGCCGCCCCATCTGCAGCACCTCCTCAGGGAGGTCGGAGAGAAAGCGCGAGGTCTGCGCCACCTGGGCCGAGCCGTAGAGATGGCGCCGGAACGCGTGCAGCAGGTAGAGACGGTCGCGGGCGCGGGTGATGCCCACATACATCAGGCGGCGCTCCTCGGAGACTCCCTTGTCGCCCTCCTCGAGCGCACGGAGATGAGGAAGCAGACCCTCCTCCAGGCCGGCGATGAAGACGATGGGGAACTCCAGGCCCTTGACCTGGTGCAGGGTGATCAGGGTGACGCCGGTTCCCGACAGGTCCAGGCTGTCGACGTCGCTGACCAGGGCCACGTTCTCGAGGAACTGGCTGAGACCCTCGGGAGGCGGCACATCACCGTACTCGGCCGCGAGTCCGCGAAGCTCGACGACGTTGGACCAGCGCTCCTCCCCCTCGGGTGTCCGATCGCGGAGCATCGCCGCGTAACCGGTCTCGTCGAGGATGCGCTCGATCAGGTCGGGGAGGGCCAGCTGCCCGGACAGGGTGCGCATCCGCTCGATCAGCTCGGCGAAGCCTCGCAGCGCGGTGAGTGCGCCGGCGCCGAGTCCCTCCGCTTCGTCAAGCCGCGCCACCGCCTCGAACGGCGAGATCCGGCGCCGTCGTGCCAGCCGCTCGACCTCGGCCACCGTTTTGTCGCCGATCTTCCGGCGGGGAACGTTGACCACCCGGCTGAAGGACACCGCGTCGCGGGGATTGGCAACCAGTCGCAGATAGGCGAGCACGTCCTTGATCTCGCGCCGCTCGTAGAAGCGCTGCCCGCCGACCAGCCGGTAGGGCGTCCCGCGGCGCAGCAGGCAGTCCTCGAAGGCGCGCGACTGGGCGTTGGTGCGATAGAGGATGGCGCAGTCGGAGAGCGAGTAGCCCTCGCTTCCCACCAGCGACTCGATCTCGGCGCAGACCGCCAGCGCCTCCTCCTGCTCGTCGTACACCGAGATCAGCCGGACCGGTGCTCCCCCATCGCGATCGGTCCACAGCTGCTTGGCGGCACGCGCCTCGTTGTGACGGATCACGTGGTGGGCGGCGTCGAGGATGGTCTGGGTGCTGCGGTAGTTCCGCTCGAGGGTGATCTTCAACGCGTCCGGATAGTCGCGCTCGAAGTCGAGGATGTTGCGAACGTCCGCGCCCCGGAACTGGTAGATCGACTGATCATCGTCGCCCACAACGGTGAGGTTGCGATGTCTCTCGGCCAGCAGCTTGGTGAGCACGTACTGCGCGTGGTTGGTATCCTGGTACTCGTCGACGAAGATGTGCCGGAAGCGCCACTGGTAGGACTCGCGCACGGCGTCGGTCTCCCGGAGAAGGCGAACGCTCATCAGCAGCAGGTCGTCGAAATCGAGGGCGCCGGCGATGCGCATCTCGCGCTCGTATGCGGTGTAGACCCGGGCCACCTGGGCGGTGAAATATCCGGCCGGGGCGGCAGCATAGGCTTCGGCGTCGATCAGCTCGTTCTTGGCGGCGCTGATCGCGTGACCTACCTGGGAGGGGGGATAGCGCTTCTCATCGACCCCAGCGGTTTGCATGGCGCGGCGGAGCGCGGTCTGCCGGTCGGCCTCGTCGTAGATGGTGAAGTCACGGGCGATGCCGATGGCCGACCCGTCGCGGCGCAGCAGCCGCACGCCGAGGGCGTGAAAGGTTCCGAGCCACATGCCGCCGATGCTTCCGCCCAGCAGTTCCTCGACCCGCGAGCGCATCTCCCGGGCCGCCTTGTTGGTGAAGGTGACGGCGAGGATGTCCTCGGCGTGCGCGCGTCCGGTGGCGATGACGTGGGCGATGCGATGGGTGAGCACTCGCGTCTTGCCGCTGCCGGCGCCGGCGAAGATCAGCAGGGGTCCATCGGGGGCCTCGACGGCACGCCGCTGGGCCTCGTTGAGACCCTCCAGCAGCGGAACGATGCCGGCCGTGGTCAGGGGGTTACGGTGACAGCGTCCGGGGCGGACGCGCTCGGCTGGTCGGAGGACACGAGCACCGCCGTGTAGCCCGCCGGACGCCGATCGCCGAGCAGGTCGTTGCGCGGCGTGCGCCGGCGAGAGCGGGCGACGTCGGCGAGATCGACGTCGGCGACCAGCAGTGCCTCGCCGTCGCGCGACGCCGGCCCGGCAACCGGCCAGCCATCGGCGGCGACGATGATCGAGGATCCGAGGAAGGGGACGCCCCGCTCGGTACCGATGCGGTCGGCGCAGGCCATGACCACACCGTTCTGCGCCGCCGTGGCCATGGCCACATAGTTGGCCTGGCAGTAACCGTGCTGGTCGAAGACCGTCCGCTTGAACGACGCGACCCAGTTCGTCGGCAGTGCCACGATCTCCGCGCCCGACAGCGCCAGCGCCCGTGCCGCCTCGGGGAACCAGAGGTCGAAGCAGATGATCATGCCGACGCGACCGAAGGGCAGGTCGACCAGTGGCAGCTCACCGCCCGGGGCGAACCACGACCTCTCGTCGTTGTACAGGTGCAGCTTGCGATAGGTGGCGAGTCGCCCCGAGGGTCCCAGCAGCACCGCGCTGTTGTAGCGCTCTCCGCCAGCCCGCTCGTCGAGACCGGTGACGACATGGATACCGCGCTGGCGACAGAGCGATGTCAGCGCCTGCACCGTCGCGCCGGTGTCGGCGTCTTCGGCGCAGGCCTCCGCCTCCTCGACGGAATCGAAGGTGTACCCGCTGCTGGCCAGCTCGGGGAGCACCACCAGCTGCGCTCCCGCGTCGGCGGCGGCGGTGGCCCAGCGCGATGCCAGCTGGCGATTGCGCTCGACCTCACCGACGTGCGGCTCGTACTGAGCCACCGCGATGCGGACAGGTCGTTCCGGGCTTGGTCCGCTCATGCTCCTACGCTACCGCAGCCACCCCGGAAACGCCCCCATCCGTCAGAAGTCCATGTCGTCGTCCATGCCGCCCATGCCGCCCATGCCGCCCATGCCGCCCATGCCGCCCATGCCACCCATGCCACCCATGCCGCCCATGCCTCCCATGTCGCCCATGCCGTGGCCGTGGCCGGCGTGGCCGGCGTGGCCGGCCTCCTCGGGCTCGGGAGCCTCGGCGATGAGCGCCTCGGTGGTGAGCATGATCGAGGCGATGGAGGCGGCGTTGATCAGCGCGGTGACCACCACCTTGACCGGGTCGACGACGCCGTGCTCGACCAGGTCGCCGTACTCTTCGCGCTCGGCGTCGAAGCCCTCGGTGGGCCCCATCTCGAGGACGTGATTGACCACCACCGCACCCTCGTGGCCGGCGTTGGTGGCGATCACCCGCAGCGGGGCCTCGAGGGCATGGCGGACGATCCGCGCCCCCGTCGCCTCGTCACCGGTGAGCGTCAGGGCGTCGATCGCGGGACGGCTGCGCAGCAGGGACACCCCGCCGCCAGGGACGATGCCGTCCTCGACCGCCGCGCGGGTCGCCGCCAGCGCATCCTCGACTCGCGCCTTGCGCTCCTTCATCTCGACCTCGGTGGCGGCACCGACCTTGAGAACGGCGACGCCGCCGACCAGCCGTGCCAGCCGCTCCTGCAGCTTCTCGCGATCCCAGTCGGAGTCGGTCTCCTCGATCTGCTGCTTGATCTCGGCGCAGCGGGCGTCGATCGCCGCCCTGTCACCGGCGCCCTCGACCACGGTGGTGTCGTCCTTGGTCACCACGACGCGGCGAGCGCGGCCGAGCTGCTCGAGCCGGGTGTTCTCCAGCCGCAGACCCCGCTCCTCGCTGATCACCTCGCCGCCGGTGACCACGGCGAGGTCCTGGAGCATCGCCTTGCGGCGATCACCGAAACCCGGAGCCTTGACGGCGACGGCGCGGAAGGTGCCGCGCAGCTTGTTGACCACCAGGGTGGCGAGGGCCTCGCCCTCGACATCCTCGGCGACCACGAGCAGCGCGCGGCCGGCCTGCATCACCCGTTCGAGCACCGGCAGCAGGTCGTTGACCGCGCTCACCTTGCGGTCGGTGATGAGAATCAGGGGGTCCTCGAGCACCGCCTCCATGGTCTGGGGATCGGTGACCATGTGCGGCGAGATGTAGCCGCGGTCGAACTGCATCCCCTCGACCACCTCGACCTCGGTCTCCATCCCCTGGCCATCCTCGACCGAGATCACGCCGTCGCGGCCGACCCGGTCGAAGGCGTCGGCGATCATCTCGCCGATGGTCTCGTCACCGGCGCTGATGGCGGCAACTCTGCGGATGTCCTCGCGACCGCTGACCGGGGTGCCGCCGGCGCGCACCGCGTCGGCCACCGCATCCGCGGCCGCCAGGATACCGACGCGCAGCGACACCGGCGAGGCGCCGGCGGCGAGGTTGTGCAGCCCCTCGGCGATCATCGAGCGCGCCAGCACGGTGGCGGTGGTGGTGCCGTCGCCGGCGACGTCGTTGGTCTTGGTGGCGACCTCCTTGACCAGCTGCGCCCCCATGTTCTCGAAGTGGTCCTTGAACTCGAGGTCGCGGGCAATGGTCGCGCCGTCGTTGGTGATCTGGGGTGGTCCGAACTTCTTGTCCAGCACCACGCTGCGCCCGCGAGGGCCGAGGGTGACGGAGAGGGCGTCGGCGAGCGCGTCGACGCCGCGCATCAGCGCCTCACGAGCGTCGACGTCGTAGCGGAGCTGCTTGGCCGGCATCGAGACGCGTTACTTCTTGCCGTTGGCGACGACGGCGAGGATGTCCTTCTCGGACAGGATCAGGTACTCGACGTCGTCGATCTTGACCTCACTGCCGGCGTACTTCGCGAAGATCACCTTGTCGCCGACGGTGACGTCGAGGGCGACGCGCTGGCCGCTCTGCTCGTTGAAGCGACCGTTGCCCACCGCCTCGACCAGGCCCTCCTGGGGCTTCTCCCTGGCCGTGTCCGGGAGCACGATGCCGCTCTTGGTGACCTCCTCGCGCTCGAGGGGCTTGACGACGACACGATCGGCGAGAGGACGCAGGTTCAGGGCCACAGGTTCAGACCTCCTCCACAGATGGAAAACGCTCAGGCTGCTGGACGGTGCCCTGGCGCGGGCGGCCCCAGGGCGCTAGCACTCACAGACAGAGAGTGCTAACACTCTACTCGACCGAGTGCCAGAGGGGCAAGGGCGGGGCTGCCGCCACCCCCGTCAGGCGCCGGCGGCGTGGAGCAGCAGGTCGGTGGCGTACCCGGCCAGGAAGCCCGCCAGGATGCCCATCCCCGCGACGTGGTGGGCGCCGATCTTGCGGCCCGCATGCTGCAGCTCGCCGATGACGTAGACGATCGCCCCCGCCGCCAGGGCGAGGAAGAGCACCGAGACGGCCGCGCTCTGGAAGGGGTACCCGGCCACCGCTCCCACCAGGGTGGGGCCGCCCCCGATCAGCCCCAGCAACCCGAGGAACCGCCAGGTAGGCCGGTGCCCGCTCAGCGGGGCGGTGATGCCGAACCCCTCGGTGATGTTGTGCAGCCCGAAGCCGATGACCAGCAGGTAGAGGAGCGAGTAGGTGCCGGCGCGGGCCGACTGGCCGATCGCCAGGCCTTCGGAGAAGTTGTGCAGACCGATGCCGACGGCGATCAGCAGGGCGACTCGCGCTGCCGGAGCAAGCGGCTCTCGCCGCTTGGCGGTGGCGGCGGGGAGGGCGACCGCCATCGCCATCGCCCCGGGGCCGCTGGGCATCCCCTTGCGACGCCGCCCCAGGGTGAAGCGCTCGAAGACGATCAGTCCGAGGACGCCGACGGTCAGCCCGGCGGCGAGCAGCGCCGCGTAGCCGGTTCCCCGGGCCCGGTCGTGATCGAGCGCACCGGTGATCGTCTCGCTGGCGCTGCGGATGACGTCGAAGAAGATGAAGAGCAGGATGCCGATCGAGGCCGCGTTGAGGAAGGACAGCCGCGCCGTCCCCGGCCGCCCGATCCGGGCCACCGGAAGCCCGAGGAGAATGGTGAAGCCGGCGACGGCACCAAGGCCGGCGGTCCCGGCGAAGCTCATCGACCTCCTCCTGTGGGCGCGCGCTCCGCGACCCGCGCAGACCCGTGGTTTTCTTAGGGTAGCCTAATCCCGACAAGCGGGGTCAAGCTTTCATCTCACAACGGTCGCAGAGCGACGTCGCGCGATCCCGGCCCGAAGTGCCGTCAGGCGAACTCGTCGAGCGCCGGATCGACGGTGAAGCCCAGCGGATCGCCGCCGCGACGCATCAGGCGCTGCCAGCCGGCCGCGCCCACCATGGCCGCGTTGTCGGTGCAGAGCGCCATCGGGGGGATCACCACCGCCCCGCCCAGCCGCTCGCGCACCGCCGCCCGGAGGGCCTGGTTGGCGGCCACGCCGCCCACCACCGCGACCCGCTCCGCCCCGGTGCGCTCCGCGGCCCGGACCAGTCCGGTGACCAGCTGGTCGACCGCGGCCGCCTGGAAGGAGGCCGCGAGGCCGGCCAGGGTCGCCGGGTCGCGCGGGGTTCCCGCCCCGGTGAGAGCGGCGGCACCGAGGTCGCGCACCGCGTAGCGGACGGCGGTCTTCAGGCCGCTGAAGGAGAAGCTACCCTCGAGGTGGGTGCGCGGTAGGGGGAACCGGCCGGGGTCGCCGGCGGCGGCGGCGCGCTCCACGGAGGGGCCACCCGGATAGGCCAGGCCGAGCATCCGCGCCACCTTGTCGAAGGCCTCACCGGCCGCGTCGTCGCGGGTGGCGGCGAGGTGCACCGCGTCGCCGTGGTCGCGAAGCAGGACCAGGTCGGTGTGGCCGCCGCTGACCACCAGGGCGAGAAACGGCGGCTCCAGTGACGGGTCGGCGAGCCAGGCACTGTAGACGTGACCGGCGAGGTGGGAGACGCCGACGACGGGGAGCCGGCGCGCCGCCGCCGCCGCCTGGGCATAACAGGTGCCGACCAGCAGGCATCCGGCCAGGCCCGGGCCGCGGGTGACCGCCATCGCCTCGAGGTCGTCCCATCCGCCAGGCAGGGCGTCGAGCGCCGCGTCGACCGTGGTAGCGATCACCTCCAGGTGGGCGCGAGCCGCCAGCTCGGGGACGACACCACCGTAGTCGGCGTGCAGCGCCACCTGCGACGCCACCACCGAGGAAAGCACCTCGCGCCCGTCACGCAGCACCGCGGCGGCGGTCTCGTCGCAGGAGGTCTCGATGGCGAGCAGATTCAACGAGGATATTCGTCGTTCGGCTCGGCACCGAGACCCGGGATGTCGAAGCCGCTGAGCAATCGCCGGAAGTTCCGCTTGAAGGCGGGGGCGTGGATGCTGTCGCTCCACATGATGATCGCGTCCTCACCGTTGTCGGTGTAGTACCCGCGACGCCGGCCGATGCACTTGAAGCCGAACGCTTCGTAGAGGCGGATGGCGTGGTCGTTGCTGTTGCGCACCTCCAGTGTCACCCACCGGGCTCCCAGGGTGTAGGCGCGCTGGATGAGCGCGGTGAGGAGGGCGCGGCCGTGTCCCTTGTGCTGGTCGCTGGCGCGCACGCCGATGGTGGTGACGTGCGCCTCGTCCAGCACCTTCCAGAGACCGCCATAGCCGACGATCTGACCGTCGTGGCGGAGCACGATGTAGCTGGCCTGGCGGTTCTGCGCGAGCTCGCGGTGGTAGGCGTTCTTGGGCCAGGGTGTCAGGAAGACTTCTCGTTCGATCGCCTGCACGAGGGGGATGTCATCCTCGCGCATGGGCTCGATGGTGAGCCGGGGAACAACCTGCAATGTCTTCGCCGCTGATGGACTCGATGAGGTGCCGCTGTGGTCACCCACGGTCATCATACGCGCGGCGGTGGCGTGCGACCGGCGACGCGCTGGTGACGTCCCGCACCCACAAAGACCTGCGTGAGGCGAGGGATGTCGAGCGGCGCCGCCGCCACCGCGGCGGCGGCGGCGGCGGCAAGGGCAGCGCCCGCCCTCTCCGGATGCGCCACGACGCCGGCCAGGTTGAGCGCGTCGAGGCTGACCGCCGGGCGGTCGGGAGTCGCCACCGCAGCGAGCTCGACCCTCACCGGTTCCGACTCGGCCCGCAGCACGCCACCCTCGCGCCGGTAGTCGGCGATGTAGGCCGCCCCGCGGCCGGCGTCGGCGACGGCGCGGACCCGCGGCAGCGCCGCGGGGGCGGCATGGGCAACCACCTCCAGCGATCCCACCCCGTGCACCGGAATCGACGCCGCCTGGGCCAGGCCGAGGGCGATGGCCATGGCGGCCCGCACCCCGGTGTAGGAGCCGGGGCCGACCGCCACCACCACCGCATCCACGCCGCCGGTGAGCAGCGGCCCGATCGCGGCGAGCAGCGCCTCGGCGGACCCGGTGCCGGTGGTGCGCCGCTCCTCCAGCAGCGACCCGCCGGCGTCGGCGACGACGGTCACGGCGCGCCGCCGGGCCGAGGCGTCCAACGCCAGGATCTTCATGTCGACGCCGCGCGCGACGAGAACGCGTCACGCAGGCGGGCGGGCGCCGTCGCCTCGATGGTGGCGATGCGGACGTCGGGGGACGGTGCCTCCAGGTGGATGCGCACCGGACGGTATGGGTCCAGGTCGGCGAGCTCGGCCCACTCGACGACCACCGCACCGCCGTCGAGCAGGTCGTCGAGGGCGAAGAGGGCGAGGTCCACCTCGGTGCCGAGACGGAACAGGTCGACGTGGTGCAGGGTGAGACGGCCGCCGCGATACACGCGGTGGAGGACGAAGGTGGGGCTCGCCACCCGCCCCGGGTCGCCGCCCAGCCCCGCGACCAGGCCGCGGACCAGCGTGGTCTTGCCGGTGCCGAGCTCGCCGCGAAGAGCCAGCAGGTCCCCGGACGCCACCGCCCGTCCGAGGTCGCGCCCCAGCGCCTCGGTGGCGACGGCCCCCACCAGCGAGCGGGCGAGCGGGGCGGGCCGATCCCGCGCGTCGCGCATCCGTCAGCGGAAGTGGCGGGCGCGCACCGCCGGTGGCCTGAGCTCGCGGCCCCCCCGACTGTCGAGCAGGCGCACGCCGGCGCCCTCGGTGAGCCGGCCCACCTCGGTCAGCGGTGCCAGGTGAGCGGGCCACGCGGTGTGCAGGCGTTGCTGCTCGCCGGGCGGCACCGCCAGCAGCAGTTCGAAGTCCTCACCGCCGCCGAGGGCCAGCTCCACCCAGTCGGTCGGAAAGGCGCTCGGGAGCGCCGCATCCACCGGGATCGCATCCAGCCACAGCTCGGCGGCGCACCCGCTGGCGCCGGTGGTCCGGGCGGCGTCGGCGAGCAGCCCGTCGCTGAGGTCGCCGCCGCAGCGCACCCCGGCCTCGGCCGCCAGGCGCCCCTCCACCAGCCGGGGCATCGGCTCGGTCTGAGCCCGGCGCCAGCGCTCGGCGTCGGCGGCGGCGATGCCCTCGGCCGCGGTTGGCTCGGTGAGCAGCCGCAACCCGGCGGCGGCGCGCCCCAGCACCCCGGTCACCAGCAGCACATCCCCGGCCCGACCGGCGTCGCGGCGGAGCATCGCCCCGGGGACCACCGTGCCGCCCGCCACCACGTCGAGCACGATGGGCCCGTCGCAGCGGCTGACGTCGCCGCCGAGGACCGAGCAGCCGACCCGCAGTGCCTCGTCGCACAGGCCCGCCTGGATGGCGAGCACGTCGTCCACCTGGGTCGCGGGCGGGGCGCAGAAGGTGACCAGGCAGAAGGCCGGCTGGGCGCCCATGGCGGCGAGGTCGCAGAGGGAGACCACCAGCGCCCGGCGCCCCAGCAGATAGGGACCGGGCCAGCTCCGGGTGAAGTCCTGGTCCTCGACCAGGGCGTCCTGGGTGACGGCGAGCGCCCGCCCGGCAGGCGGCGCCCAGACCGCGGCATCGTCTCCGGCGCCGAGCACCACCGCGGTCGAGAGGCGGGAGACCCGCCGCCCCTCCTCGAGCAGGGCCGACAGCAGCGCCTCCTCGCCGATGTCGCCGAGGGTCGGGCCGCCGGCGTCGAAGGCGCGGGCGCGGTGATCGGCTGCGGGGTGATCGGCGGCGCTCCGGCCGCCCGTGGCGGTCAGGAGGCGGGCACCCCAGCGCCCGGGCTCGAGGCCCGCGCCTCCAGGCTGATGCTGGCGCGGCCGGCGCGATGGGCACGCCGCCCCGCCGTCACCGCCTCGGCGAAGGCCAGCGCCATCGCCGGCGGATCCTGCGCCCGGGCGATGGCGGTGTTGACCAGCACCCCGGCCGCGCCCCACTCCATGCAGCGCGCGGCATCCGAGGGAACGCCAAGGCCGGCGTCGATGATCACCGGCACGCTGAGCTTCTCGATGATCAAGGTCAAATTCAAGGCGTTCTGGATGCCAAGGGTGGTGCCGATCGGTGCCGCGCCCGGCATCACCGCCGCCGCGCCCGCCTCCTCCAGTCGCAGCGCCAGCACCACGTCGTCGCTGCAGTAGGGAAGCACGGTGAAGCCGTCGGCGATCAGCTCGCGGGTGGCGTCGAGGGTTCCGACGGGATCCGGCAGCAGGGTGTGCTCGTCGCCGATCACCTCCACCTTGATGAGGTCGCTGAGGCTGGCCGCCCGCGCCAGCCGCGCCAGCCGCACCGCCTGGTCCGCGGTGCTGGCCCCGGCGGTGTTGGGCAGCAGCGTGTAGCCGGAGAGGTCGATCGCCGCGAGCTCGTTGCGGCCGCTGCCGTCGAGGGCGAGGCGGCGAATCGCCAGGGTGATCATGTCGGGCCGCGCGGCCGCCAGGCAGTCGCGCAGCACCGCGTCAGAGGCGAACCGGCCGGTGCCGTGGATGAGCCGGCAGTGGAGCTCGACCCCTCCGATGCGCAACGGGTCGGGCGGTGCGGCTGTAACAGTCATGACTAGCGTAAACCTCCGATGCTGGTGCGGCTCAACCGCCGCCGACGAAGTGGACCACCTCGAGCTCATCGCCCGCGGCGATGTGGGCGCCGGCGAAGTCCTCGGCGCGGAGGATGCGGCGGTTGTGCTCGACCACCACCCGCTTCGGCGTCACCCCCAGATGGTGCAGGAGCTCGGCGACGCTGGCTCCATCCTCGACCTCGGTGCGGTCGCCGTTGACGGTGATGATGACGGTCACGAGCTGACCACTCCGCTTCCCACCGCGCGAGCTGCAACCAGCTCCATCAACCTGGCGACGGCGGCCTCGACGTCGGCCGCGTCGGCGGCGGCGCGCACCACCGCCACTGCCGGTGCGCCGGCGGCGATCACCGCCGCGGCGTTGCCGGCGTCGATGCCGCCGATGGCCACCCAGGGGATGGCCAGCGCCGATGCTGCGACGGAGCGAACCAGCTCGAGGCCCACGGGAGGCCGGCCCGGCTTGGTCGGAGTGGCGAAGACCGGGCCGACACCGACGTAGTCGGCGCCGTCGCGCTGGGCCGCCAGCGCCTGCGACAGCGAGTGGGTCGACCGTCCGATCAGCCCGGCCGGCCACAGCCGCCGGACGGCATCGACGGAGAGGTCGTCCTGGCCGAGGTGGACGCCGTCGGCGCCGGCGGCCATGGCGATGTCGGCGCGGTCGTTGACGATGAAGACGGCTCCTGAGGCGTCGGTCAGCTCGCGGCAGCCTTCGGCGAGCCGCAGGGTCTCGAGCCCGTCGTCGCCCTTGCGACGCAGCTGCACCGCCCCGGCTCCGCCCGCACAGGCGGCCCGGACCGTCTCCAGCACCCTGGCCGGCGGATGCTCGGCGGAGGTGATCACGTACAGGCGAACACCGGCGAGACGCCTCGCTCGGTCCGGATGCGGTATCGACACGCTCGCTCAGCTCCCACTGCCGCGGCCGCATTACCGGCCGGGTCGTCTGGGGTCGCCGCCACCTGGCGGCCTCTCAGCGTCCGCTCCCCCAGGGATGGCCTGATTCTACGTCGGCGTCCTCGACCTCGACCTCCTCACCGCGCCGCGTCGCCTCCAGCCAGGCCAGACGCTGGCGCTCGGCCCCGAGGACGAGGTGCACCGCCTCGTCGGCGGCGATGCGTTCGCGGGCGCGGGCCTGGCCCTCGACCACCGTCACCACCTCGTCGACGCGGAAGCGAGCCAGGCCGCGCACCATGTGCGACCACTGCGAGGTGAAGCGGGCGAGCTCGTCGCGGCTGGTGGCGACCCGGGAGGCGAGCAGAGCACACGCGGCGTCGAGCCAGGCGATGTACGAGAGCAGCGAGCCGCCGGCGTCGGGAGGAGGTGGATCGGCCAGCCCCAGCGACCACACCGCTCCCGGCGAGGGCGGACCGAAGTCGGGTTCGATGGCTCCGACGCTGCGGGTCTGGCGCTCCTCCAAGGCGTCGAGATGGGCGAGCTGAGCCTCGAGCTCGTCGTCCGGCACGGTCATGGTTGATGGAGGACCTCGCGGGGAACGCGGGCGGAGATGGCGCAGAGAACCTCGTACGAGATGGTGTCCACGGCGGCCGCCACCTCGTCAGCGCCGAGCCAGTCGGGAGAGTCGGGACCGCCGGGGCTGCCGATCAGCACCGCCTCGTCGCCCACGCTGACCGCCGGGACATCGGTGACGTCGGCGCTGAGCTGATCCATGCTGACCCGGCCGACGATCGGACAGCGAACGCCCGCCACCACGACCTGGCCGCGGTTGGACTGGGCGCGGTGGACGCCGTCGGCATACCCCGCGGCGATGGTGGCGATGCGCCGCGCCGATGGCGCGCGCCACGTTCGCCCGTAGCCGACGCTCTCGCCGGTCCGCACCGTCTTCACCTGGGCGACGGAGGCCAGCATGCTCAACGCCGGGCGCACCTCGACCACGCCGGTCGCACCCGGCGGCGGATAGCCGTAGACGGCGATGCCGGGTCGCACCATGTCGTGGTGCATGTGCGGAAAGCGCAGGGTGGCAGCGCTGTTGCAGCAGTGGGCGACGAGGTCGGGCGCCAGCCGGCGTGCGGCGTCGACGGCAACGACGAACCGCCGGTGCTGTTCCTCGGTGAAGTCGGGGTCGACGCCGTCGGCGTCGGCGAAGTGGGTGAAGATGCCACTGAGCACCACGGGCGGGATCTGCGCTCTGAGCGCCTGCAGGAGCGGTCCCAGCTCCTCGGGGCGCAGACCCAGCCGCCCCATCCCGGTGTCGACCTTGATGTGCACCAGCGCCGGGCGACCCGAGCTGCGTGCCGCAGCCGCGAGCGAGTCCACCGCCGTGGCATCGAGCACCATCACCTCCACGCCGGCGAGGATCAGCGCCGAGTGGGACGAGGGGTGCGTCCAGCCCACCACCAGGAGGCGAGCGTCGATGCCGGCGGTGCGCAGCTGCAACGCCTCCTCCGCCGACGACACACCCAGCCAGCTGGCGCCACCGTCGACCGCGCTGCGGGCGGCGGTGACGGCGCCGTGCCCGTAGCCGTTCGCCTTGACCATCGCCATGAGCGCGACGTCCTCACCGACGTGACGCCGCAGCGCTGCGGTATTGGCGCGCAACGCCGCCGCGTCGACCACGGCGCGCTTGCTCGGTGATCCGCCTGCGATCGGCAGCGGCCAGGCGGCACCATGATCGACGAGCGCGGTCGTCATCGCGCCGCCTCGAGAGCGCGGCGCAGCCGCTCCTGCGCCTCCGGCAGCCGGTCGAGCACGTCGCCGGCGAGCACCCCGGCGCGGCCCCGCTCCGCTTGCGCCGCGGCACCGGCCTCGGCGTGCACGGTGACCGCGGCAACCGCGGCGTCGAAGGGCTCGAGATGTCCCGCCAGCATCGCTCCGCAGAGCCCGGCGAGAACATCGCCGGTGCCGCCGGTTGCCAGGGCGACAACCCGGTGCCCGTCGACGTGGACGCGACCGTCGGGCGCGGCGACCACCGTCTCCGCCCCCTTGAGGACCACCACCACACCGGCCGACGCGGCGTACTCCGATGCCGTCTGGACCCGCCGGGCCTGCACCGCCCGGGTATCGGACCCCGCCAGCCGTGCCATCTCCGCGGGGTGCGGAGTGATCACCACCGGTTGACCGGAGCGACGCCAGTCGACGCCGTGCGCGGCGGCGATGTTGAGGCCGTCGGCGTCGACCACGGTGGGACAGGTCAGCGACTCGAGCAGCGTCTTCACCGCGCGCTCGGTGATGCCGGCGCGGCCGAGACCGGGGCCGACCACCAGCACGTCGGCGGCGGGGAGATGATCGCGGCGGAGCACCTCGAGCGCGTGCGGTCCGATCACTCCCGCCTCATCGTCATCGGGAAGGCCGTGCGCCATCACCTCGGTGCACTTCACCGCCACGATCGGATGCAGCGTCTGTGGGACGCAGAGCCGCACCAGCCCTGCGCCACCACGGGCCGCGCCCATGGCGGACAGGTAGGCGGCGCCGCTGTAGCCGTGAGCGCCGGCCAGGACCACCACGGTGCCGAAGGTTCCCTTGTGTCCGTCGTCGGGACGGTCGGGGAGGCGCAACCCCGGAGGCGGCTCCGGCGACGTTTCCGGCACCGTCCCACCGACGGCCACCGCAACCGCCACATCGCCCTCGTGGGTCAGCGAGAGCGCCACCCCGGGAGGTTGCCGTCCGCGCACCGTGACCCGCGGCGCTCCGCCGGGACCGGAGCGCACTTCGATGTCGCGAAAGGCCGGCAGCGGCGCGCCGCCGCCGGCGCCGAAGAGCTTGCGCACCGCCTCCTTGGCCGCCCAGCGCGACGCCCAGCGCTCCGGACGCCCGGCGCACTCGTGCCGCTCCGCCTCGGTGAAGACCCGCTCGGCGAACCGCGGCCGCCGTTCCAGCAGCGCGGCGAGGCGCGTCGCCGAGGCCACGTCCACCCCCACCACCGGTACGGCGCGCCTGTCCTCCATCAAAGCGCCGCGAGACTACCCCGGATCACGCGAGGCTCGCTGGCGTCCCACCACCCCACGACTGCTGCGCATTCGCGGGGGCCCCGCATGGCGGGCGCCGGCGGGGCGATCCCCTTACTCCACCGTCACCGACTTGGCGAGGTTGCGCGGCTGGTCGACGTCGCAGCCGCGCTGCACGGCGATGTGATAGGCGAAGAGCTGTAGCGGCACCACGTTGACGAGTGGTGACAGCAGCTCATCGCAGGCAGGAACCTCGACCACGTCGCGCACCATGCCGCTGTCGAATGGGTTCTCACCCTCGCTGATCAGCGCCACCACCGGCGCCTCTCGAGCGTGCACCTCCTGGATGTTGTTCACCACCTTGGACAGGGTGCGCGAGCGGGTCGCCAGCGCAACCACAGGAACGTCCGGGTCGAGCAGGGCGATGGGGCCGTGCTTGAGCTCGCCGGCGGCATAGCCCTCGGCATGGATGTAGGAGACCTCCTTGAGCTTGAGGGCTCCCTCGAGCGCCACCGGGAAGTTGATGCCGCGGCCGATGAACATCGCGTTGCGGGCGTGGGCATAGCGCTGCGCCATCTCCGCCAGCTGCGGCTCCAGCTGCAGGGCGCGCTCGAGCATCGGCGGTAGCTCCAGCAGCGACCGGGTGAGCTCGCGGTGGCGGTCGACGTCGAGCAGGCCGCGGGCATCGCCGAGGCGCAGCGCCAGCAGCAGGCCGCACGACATCTGGGCGAGGAATGTCTTGGTGGCGGCGACACCGATCTCGGGACCGGCCTGCAGGTAGATGGTGCCGTCGGCCTCGAGAGCGAGAGCGCTGCCGACGACGTTGGTGATGCCCAGCACGGTGGCGCCGCGGGCGTGGGCTTCGCGAACCGCCGCCAGGGTGTCGGCGGTCTCGCCAGACTGGGAGATGGCCACCACCAGGGTGCGGCCGTCGACCAGCGGGTCGCGGTAACGGAACTCGCTGGCCGGCTCGACCTGCACCGGCAGGCGGGCCAGCTGCTCGATGGCGTACTTGGTCACCATCCCGGCGATCCAGGCAGTGCCGCAGGCGACGATGGCGACGTTCTCGAACGAGGCCAGCCGGGCGTCGTCCATCCCCAGACCGGCCAGGACGGTCAATCCCGTGTCCGGATCGACCCGATCGCGCAGCGACTGCCGCAGCGTCTCCGGCTGCTCGTGGATCTCCTTGAGCATGAAGTGCGGATAACCGCCCTTCTGTGCCTGCTCGGCATCCCAGTCGACGGTGATGATGCGGGGCTCGATGCGACTGCCGTCCAGGCTCGTCACCTCGACGCTCTGCGGCCGCGCCGCGACCACCTCGCCCTCGCCGATCAGCAGCATCCGCTTGGTGTAGGGGATGAGAGCGGTGATGTCGCTGCTGACGAAGACCTCCTCGCTGCCGAGGCCGACCACCAGTGGCGCGTTGAGACGCGCGCCGACGATCAGATCGGGCTCCTCGGCGCAGAAGATCACCAGCGCGTAGGCGCCGTGGACGCGCCGCAGCGCGGCGCGGGTGGCGGCGGCGAGGTCGCCGCGATAGAGCTCCTCGATCAGATGCGGCACCACCTCGGTGTCGGTCTCGCTGACGAACTCGTGACCCTTGGCGGCGAGCTCGGCGCGCAGCTCGCGAAAGTTCTCGATGATCCCGTTGTGGATCAGATGGATGCGTCCGGTGCAGTCCTGGTGGGGATGGGCGTTGACCACGGTGGGCCGCCCATGGGTGGCCCACCGGGTATGACCGATGCCCAGGTTGCCGGCCGGCTCGGCCCCGTCCTCCAGCTGGCGGGCGAGTTCGGCGACCTTGCGCTCGCTCTTGATCACCGTCGAGGTGCCGCCGCCATGGGCGTCGAGGATCGCCACCCCGGCGGAGTCGTAGCCGCGGTATTCGAGCCGCCGCAGGCTGTCGATCAGGACCGGAGCGGCGGGGCGGGGGCCGGAGTAGCCGATGATGCCGCACATATTCGAGACACGAACGGGGCCGGCCCGGCGCCAGTTACGGGTGGGCCGTCGGGGTCGGGGTGGGCGTCGCCGTCGGAGTCGGCGATGGCGAGGGAGTCGGCGTGGCCGTCTGGACGGGGGCCACGACGATGGTCACCACCACTGTATCGGGAGTGGTGGTGATGCCGGGTGGGGGCGCCAGCTTCACGGTGACGGTCTGGTTCGAGCTCAGTCCGGCGATGGAGATGGGCTGGGTGTCGATCCGGTCGAGTCCGTTGAGCTGGTCCTCAGTCCCCGCTACGACCACATCGAAGGGTTCGGCGGTGATCGAGACCAGCTGAAAGCCGCGGGCGACCTGACCCGTCTTCTGTGGATACACCGTCGAAGCCCGCGACGCCGCGACGGAGTTGATGGGCACGGTCACCTCGACCTGGGACACGTTGACCCCGAGGTTGGTGACCGTCCTTCCCTGACTGTCGAGCACGGTGATCAGGACCGGGGTCGGGCCGAAGTTCACCTTGCGGTTGCTGAGGTTCACCCGCGCCTCGATCTGGATGCCCTTGAACTGGCGCGACGGACCGGTGACGAACACCGTGCTCGGTGAGACCGTCTGTTTGCCCAAGGCGAACCCCGCCGGGGGCGTGCCGGTGATGACCAGCTTGACCGGCACCTCGATCGAGTCCTGCTTGTCGATGTCGGCGGTCACCGAGGTCGGCGCATTGTCGAGATCGACGTCCCGGTCGTGATTGATGACGCTCAGCGGCAGCTGCTGGATCCCGGCGTGGCTGATGTGGTGGACGTCGACGCTGATCGTCAGGGTGGCGGGATCGAAGGCGTTGACGTGGTCACGCGTGCCGGTGACGCGGATGTCGACGTTGGGGATGGGCGCGGCCAGCACATAGTTGGCCGACAGGACCGCATCCTGCGGCACGTGCACCGAGATGGTGCGGCTCTCCGGCGGGTTGGCGGCGTAGACAACCGCCACCCAGGAGATCAACGCCAGCCCCACAGCCAGCGCCTTGAGGCGCACGTTGCGGGTCAGGACACCCGGCAGCTGCATCCGCCCGGTTACCTCCGCGTCAGCGCGCGTACCGCGCCGCTGCGCAGGAGCGGCCTCGGGATCGGCACCCGCGGACCGCCGGGAACCCCGCCGAGCAGCCGGGCGAGCATGTCACCCAGCTTCGCCTGGTCGAGACCGCGATAGATCTTGCCCACGTGCGCCACGCTGATCAGGCCCGTCTCCTCGCTGACGATGAGCACCACCGCATCGCTCTGCAGGGTGAGACCGAGCGCGGCCCGGTGGCGGGTGCCCATGCGTCCCACTCCGGGGATGGCGTCGGCGAGGGGCAGCACGCATCCCGCCGCCACCAGGCGGGTGTCGCGGATGATCACCGCGCCGTCGTGCAGCGGCGAGTTCGGGAAGAAGATCGTCGCCAGCATCTCGGCGGTGACCTCGCCGTTGACGCGCACCCCGGTGGTGGCGACGTTCTCCAGTCCGGTGCCGCGCTCGAAGACCAGCAGGGCGCCGGTGCGGCGCTCGCTCAGCGAGGCGGCGGCGCGCAGCACCTCCTCGATCAGGCGGTTGACTCCCAGTCCTTCGTGGTGCCCGAAGAAGGCGCGCACCGGCGACAGCCGTCCCATCTGATCGAGGGCCCGGCGCAGCTCCGGCTGGAAGAGGACCACCGCCGCGATCGCCAGCGCCTGGCCGCCGTTGGTGAAGATGAAGTTGATCAGCCGGAGGTGGACGATGTTGGCGACGACGCCCACCAGCACCAGCACCACCAGGCCGACGAGGAGCTGGGCCGCCTGAGTGCCGCGGATCAGCTTGAGCAGCTGGTAGAGCAGGAAGGCGACCACCAGCATGTCGACGAGGTCGCGCCAACCGAGGTTGCCGAGGAAGATGTGCAGGTTCTGAAAGAAGCTCACCGCCGCGCCTCGAGGGCTGCGGTCGCGGCGGTCGCCGGCCTCGGCAGGGTAGCGAAGATCAGCGCGAGCAGCGCCTGCTGCACCCAGAGACGGTTCTCCGCCTGATCGAAGACAATCGACTGGGGTCCGTCGATCACCGCGTCGGTGATCTCCTCGCCGCGGTGGGCGGGAAGACAGTGCATCACCCTGGCCTGCGGCGGTGCCATCGTCACCAGCGACTCGTTCACCTGCAGACGGGCGAAGTCCTCGCGGCGGCGCTGCTGCTCCGCCTCCTGTCCCATGCTCGTCCAGACGTCGGTGTAGATGATCTCGGCATCCTCGAGCGCGGGTGCCGCCTCGTGGCCGACGTGCAGGCGTCCTCCCGAGGCGGCCGCCATCGCCGCAGCCCGCTCCAGAACGTCACCCTGGGGTTCGTACCCCGATGGGCAGACCATGCGGAAGTCGACACCGCACAGGCCGGCGGCGTACAGCCACGAAGTGCAGACGTTGTTGCCATCACCGACATAGCAGACGCGGGCTCCCGCGAGCCGGCCGGTGGCCTCGCGCACGGTGAGACAGTCGGCGAGCACCTGGCAGGGGTGCTCGCGGTCGGTCATGGCGTTGATCACCGGCGACGCGGAGAACTGGGCCATGCGCAGCAGGTCGCGGTGGGAGATCAGCCTGGCGACGATGCCGTCGGCATAGCGGTCGAGGATCCGGCTGACGTCGGCCACCGATTCGCGCTCGCCGATCTGGATCTCCTGCGCGTGGATGGCGATGGGATGGCCGCCGAGACGGGTGACCGCCACCTCGAAGGAGACCCGGGTGCGATTGCTGGGCCGCTGGAAGATGAGCGCCAGGTTGCGACCGGCGAGGGGGCGACCCAGGTCGTCACCGGCCTTGGTCCGCGCAGCCAGTTCGAGCACCGCCTCGATGTCGCTGCGAGCCAGGTCGGCGATGCTGAGGAGATCGCGTCCGGCGAGAGGGGGGGTGGTCACCACCACCGAGTATATGGGCGCCCGACGATAGCGGCCGCGATTACCGCCCGCATCCGCTTTGAGTGCACGGGATCCGGCATCCCAGGCGAGGCTGGCACGCTCGCTGATCCCGACGCTACCGTCCGCGGCGTGGAGACGGTGGTGGTGGTGCGTGGCGGCCTCACCGAGACGCTGCAGGCGGGAGCGCTGGTGCGCACTCTCGGAGACGGCAGCAGCGGGATGCGGGTCACCCTGGCGTGCCCCGGGGGCAACGCCGCGGAGCTGGCGCGCGGGCTGAGCGGTGTGGACGAGGTGCTTGCTCTCGACGCCCTCTACGCTGACGCTCCGGACCTGGCTGCGGTGTGGCCGGCGCTGGCGGCGCTGCGTGGTCGTCCGCTGCGCTGCGCCATGGTGTGCTCCCCGAGCAGCGCCGACATCCTCCTCGTCTACGCCGCCGGCATCGCCCGCAGGGTCGGCCTCGCCATCGGCCCGGCAGCTCCGCTGCTCACCGATCGCGTGCCCCCCGCCGGCGGGGAGAACCGCGCCCAGGCGTGGCTCCGGCTCGCCACCGCCCTGGGAGTGGACCGGATCCAGTTCACCGCGGCGCTCGAACCGGGCCCGGTGGCACACGCCCGGGCCGAGGAGCGGCTGGTCGGCTCCGGCATGGAGGACGGCCGGCTGCTCGTCGCCATCGCTCCCGGCGCGGCCTGGGCGGAGCCCCCGTCCTCGCCCCAGCTGCGCTGGGACAGCGAGCGGTACGCCCACCTCGCCAACCTGCTCGCCCGGCGGCACGGCGCCGGCACGGTGCTGGTCGGCCCCGCCGCCGACCGTGCCGCCGCCGATGCCGTGCGTCTCGACCTCGACGCGCCGGTCCTGGACCTCTGCGGAGAGCTCAGCCTGAGCGAGACGGCAGCGGTGATCGCACGCTGCGACCTGGTGGTGGCGGGGGACTCGCCGGTCCTCCACATCGCCGCGGCCGTGGGCTCCGCCGCGATTGGGCTCTTCGGTCCGACCGACGGGCGGGTCCGCGGCCCCTACGGCCGCGCCCACCGGGTGATCCAGGGGGTGACACCGGACCGCACCCGTCGGGTCGGGACCTGGACCGCGATGCGTCAGATCCGCGTCGAGGACGTCCTGGCCGGCATCGAGGGTCCGATGACGGCGGCGATGTAACCCGCCTTCGTACTGAGAGTGACGGCGTTGCCGTGCGGTCGCGATGGCGATGAGCCTCTATGCTGGTCGCCGGGGCCCGCCGGCGCCGACCACCTCGGTGATCGCACGGCAGGGACCGGAGAGGCACCGCCCGGCCGCCGCGGCACCGGGGCGGATCATCGGGGAAACCGTGTCGCCAGCGCAGCCCTTCACCCCGGCGGTGGTTCACCGCCTTCCGGGAGCCGCAGTAGGAGACGCCGGCGTCGACTGGGAAGTCACCTATCGAGAACACGTGAGCTGGGTCTACGCCTTCGTCAACCGCCGGGTCGGCAACCGCCCTGACACCGAGGACCTCACCAGCGAGGTCTTCCTGCGCGCGCTCCCCCGCCTGCGCCTGGGGGCGGCGCCGGAGCAGCTGCGCGCCTACCTGGCGGCGACCGCGCGCTCGCTGCTTGCCGAACACTGGCAGCGGCATTACGACGTCGAGCTGCCCTCGGAGATCGACGGAGGCGGCGGCGACGATGAGGGCAACGCCGACGAGGTGCGCGGGGTGGCGCAGGTGCACCGCCTGCTCGAGAGGCTCCCGGAGCACTACCGCCGGATTCTCGAGCTGCGCTTCCTGCGCGGCTACTCGATCCGCGAGGCAGCCGGCGAGATGCGCATCTCCATCGGCAACGCCAAGGTGCTGCAGCACCGCGCTCTCCGCCGCGCCGCGGATCTTGGCGAAGGATGGAACCCGTGAAGGACACCACCGATCGCATCGCCGCTTACGTGGCGGCCCTGCTGAGGAACCGCCGGCCTCCGCGCTTTCCGGTGGAGACCGAGGACGCCGGCGCGCTGCGCATCGCCGCCCAGCTGAGCGCGGCGCGTCCGGGCGCCGACACTCCCAGCGAGGAGTTCGTGGCACGGCTCGAGCAGCGCCTGGCGAAGGGGGCGGCCGAGGAGCGCGCACCGGTCTCGCTGCTGACCCGGCGACGACTGCTCGGGGCGGCCGGAGTGGCGCTCGCCTCGGCGGTGGCGGGTGCGGTCGTGGAGAATCGCGTCAACCAGCCGAACGAGCCCGATCAGCCGACCGGAGACCTGGTCCCCCACGCCGGCACCTGGACGCCGGTGGCCCGCCTGGAGAGCCTGCCGCTGGGCACTCCGGTGCGCTTCTCGGCCGGGGCCGTCGAGGGGGTCGTCGTCAACCACGGCGACCGCGTCGTCGCCCTCTCGGCCATCTGCACCCACCTCGGCTGCGTGCTCAATGCCAACCCCACCGCCCGCCGGCTCGACTGCCCCTGCCACTGGGCGGCGTTCGACCTCGAAGGCGGCCCGCTGGTCAGCGAGTACACCATTCCTCTGCGCCCGCTGCCGCGGCTGCGGAGCCGCGTGCGCGACGGCGCGGTCGAGGTCTACACCGCCTGACGAAGGCGGCCGCTCAGCCGGTTGGACTGGGCTGAGCGGCCGAGCAGCGGATCAGCTCGATGTCGGAGCGCTGCAGGAGCTGGCGAAGGCGCAGTCGTTGAAGCCGTCGAAATCGACATCAGGCGCGGAGGGTGTCTCCAGCACTGCTCCGTTGAAGTCCACAAGCTGAATCGCTTCCGACGCGTTGAGGTTGGCCGCCGCGTTGTTGGCCTGGCTCTGGTCGAAGGTGACCGTCGAGAGGTTGGGCATCGGACCGACGGACACGTTGCCGCTGCTGTCGACGACCACCGGCGTCTCCTCGATCCACTCCGCCGTGCCATAGGTCGAGGTGTACGGCGTCGTCATGTTGAAGCTGCCGCCGGTGCTGACGTTGTTGATGGTGATCGACCACATCCCCGGGGTGGTTTCGTGGACGTCGACATGGACATGGTTGCCGGCGCTCACCGGCAGGCTGATCGGGATCGAGGGGGCGGGGATGATCTCCCACCAGGCCGTGTAGGAGGCCTTCCCGGAGGCGTCGACGTCCTGTGAGGTCCCCGCCTGGATCAGGGTGTTGTCACCGACCAGACCGCTGGAGTCGACCCGGCCGCCGCCGATGCCGACCCAGGTCGCGGAGCTCTCGGCCTGGTTCGCCACCCGCTGGGTCGCGGTGGGGACCACCCAGTCGCCGGAGACCTGGTGGAACAGGGTGCCGTTCTTCTCCAGCGTGCCCTGGTTGTATCCCGACCAGTTGTTCGACTGGCTCGCGCCGACGGCGATCAGCGGCCGGTGGTGCAGTTGCAGAGCGCTCGCGGTGCGGGCAGGCGCCATCGCCACCGCCAGGATCGCGCCGAGAGCGGCGCCGGCGAAGCAGATCCGAAGCGTGCTGGAGCGGCGCGCAGCGTGCGTCATCGGTGAAGTGCCTCCTCGGCAGGATTGTCCCTTTGACTCTCTACGACGCCAGCGGCCACCCCGTTCTTGCAAGTTGCCGAGTTCGTCTGGGGTCGTCGGGACCGGCGGCAGCGACCCTCTAGCTCAGATCGTTTGGTTTGCTACGTTTGCGTCAGCGGATGTAGAGGAAGTTGCGCCGCAGCACATCGAGGTTCTCGATGGCGGCCGCTCCGCCGCGGGTGGCGCAGTTCTCGGGGTCGCTCGCAGTCTGCATCGGCAACCCGGTGACCGCCGCCAGCAGCCGGTCAGTTCCGCGCAGGCGGGTGGCGCCGCCGGTGAGCATCCCACCTCGCTCGCGCACGTCGGCGAGTAGCGCTGCCGGCGTGTCGGCGAGCACGGCATCCACCGCGGTCGCTGCCACCCGGAGATGTTCGCGGGCCAGCACACACACCTCGGTGGACGAGACGGTCACCTCGCCCGGCTCGGCACGGCGGCGGTCGAGACCAGACAGGGTGATCACCCGCTCCTCATGCGGGGCGACGGCGCTGCCGACCTCCCGCTTCGCCTCCTCGGCGGTGCTCTCGTCGAGGAGAACACCGCTGCGGCGCTCGACGTGCTCCTGCAACCGCGCGGTCAGATGGCCGCCACCGTGCACCAGACACTGTGACGCGATGGCGCCCTCCCGGGAGATCACCGCGATGTCGCTGGTCGAGCCACCGAGATGAACCACCAGGTGGCCGTCGGGACCGGAGACGGGCAGCCCGGCACCGATGGCGGCCGCCAGCGGGGCGTCGATCAGGTAGGTGGTGCGAGCGCCGGCATGGGTCGCCACCTCCATGACGGCGCGGCGGTCGGGCCCGTTCATCGACGATGCCACCACCACCATGACGTCGGGCTTGAAGATGCGCTGACGTCCGGCGACGCGGTTGACGATCAGCGCGAAGAGGGCGTCGAGAGCGGCCGCATCGGCGACCTGTCCGTCGGCGATGGGACGGCGCAGCACCACGTCACCGCGCTGAGCGCGGTGGAGCGCCTCGATGCCGAAGCTCAGGAAGCGGCCGTCAGCGTCGGCGGCGACCAGCGACGGCTCGGCCAGGCTGATGCCCTCGCCGCGCACGTGCACCCGCAGCGCGCTGCTGCCCAGATCGATGGCCAGCTTCTTGCCGAGCATGCGCCGTCAGTCTCCGACCACTCCCGAGAAGTCGCGAATCGCCACCTCGGCCTCGGTCCCGCGAAGCCGTTCCAGCTGGGCGCCCAGCAAGCACAGCTTGCCATCGAGATCCTCGTAGCCGCGATCGAGGTGGAAGGCGTTCTCGAGCTGGCTGGTTCCCTCGGCGCAGAGCGCGGCGATCACCAGAGCGGCGCCGCTGCGGATGTCCGGCACAACCACCCGCGCGCCGCGCAGCCGGGTGGGACCGCTGATCACGGCGCTGCGTCCCTCGACGGTCACCTGGGCGCCGAGCAGCCGCAGCTGGTCGGCATGGCGGAAGCGGTTCTCGAAGACCGCCTCGCTCACCACACTGACGCCCTCCGCCTGGGTCATCAGCGCCGCGTACTGCGACTGGAGATCGGTGGCGAAGCCGGGATGAGGCCAGGTGGTCACGTCCACGGCACGCAGCGGTCTGCCGACGACGCGGACGTGGCTGGGACCTTCGACGACATCGCAGCCGGCGGCGCGCAGCTTGTTGCTCAGCCAGCGCACGTCGGTGGGGCGCATCCTCTCGGCGACCACGTCACCCTGGGTGGCGGCGGCGGCGACCATGTAGGTGCCGGCCTCGATGTAGTCGGTGGTCACGCTGTGCTCGGTGCCGTGCAGCAGGCTGCCGCTGCCCTCGATGACGATGAGCTCGGTGCCCACGCCGGTGATGCGCGCGCCCATGCCCACCAAGCACCGTGCCAGATCGACGACGTGGGGCTCGCGTGCCGCGTTGCTGATCACGGTGATGCCGTCGGCGAGGACGGCTGCCATCATCAGGTTCTCGGTCCCGGTCACGGTGGGGATGTCGAGGTCGATGCGCGTCCCCCGCAGCCGCCGGGCGCGAGCCACGTAGGCGTCGCCCTCCTCGCTCACCTCCGCCCCCATCGCTCGCAGCCCTTCAAGGTGCTGCTCGACGCGACGCATGCCGATGTCGTCACCGCCGGGGCGGGCAATGCTGGCCTCGCCGGCGCGTGCCACCAGCGCCCCCAGCAGCAGCAACGACCCACGCATGCGGCGAGTGAGTGTGGCATCCACCGAGACGTTCTCGATGCCGCTCGCCTGCAACCGCCACTCGGAGCGGCCGGAACGCTCAACCTTGACACCAAGGTGACGAAGCATCGAGGCCATGGCGTCGATGTCCTCGATGTCGGGAACATTGCGCAGCTCGACCGGCGCATCGGTGAGCAGCGACGCGGCCATCACCGGCAGTGCGGCGTTCTTGCTCCCGGAGATAGCCACCTCGCCGCGGAGACGCTCGCCGCCGGTGATCCGGAGCAGTTCCATGGAACTAGCGTAACAGCGGTGCGGCTGATGTAACCGCCCTAACCGCCGGGTTGCGGAGGTGGAGGTTGCCGCCGGCGCTTGCGCAGCTCGGCAACCCGCAGCCGGAACATGGCGCGCTCCAGCGCCGCCGCCGCCTCCGGACTCTCGACCTCACCCTTCTGTTCGAGGATCTGCTGCGCCCGCCGCCGCGCCTCCTCGGCACGCTGCTCGTCGATGTCCTCGGCGCGTTCGGCGGCGTCGGCAAGGATCACCACCTTGTCGGGAAGCACCTCGAGAAACCCCCCGGCGACGAAGAGATACTCCTCGTTCCCGTCGTTGCGCACCAGCACCTCGCCGGTGCGGAGCGGCGTCATCAGCGGGATGTGGCGCGGCAGGACGCCGAGCTCGCCGTCGAGGCCCGGCGCCTTGACGAAGTCCGCCTCCTGGCTGAGCACGCGGCCCTCGGCGGTGACCATCTCGACCTGGAGCTTGGCCATCAGCCCTGTGACTCCTCCCCCATCTGACGGGCCCGCTCGACCACCTCGTCGATGCTGCCGGCCATGTAGAAGGCCTGCTCGGGCAGGTCGTCGTGCTTGCCGTCGAGGATCTCGGCGAAGCCCCGAATGGTCTCGGCCAGCGGCACGTACTTGCCCTCACGCCCGGTGAACTGCTGGGCGACGAAGAACGGCTGGGAGAGGAAGCGCTGCACCTTGCGAGCCCGGGCCACCGTCAGCTTCTGGTCCTCGGACAGCTCTTCCTGGCCGAGGATGGCGATGATGTCCTGCAGCTCGCGGTACTGCTGCAGGGTGCGCTTGACGCCCTGGGCGACACGGTAGTGCTCCTCGCCGACCACCCGCGGGTCGAGGATGCGGCTGAAGGAGTCGAGCGGGTCGACGGCGGGATAGATGCCCTGCTCGGAGATCTGCCGGCTCAGCGCCACGGTGGCGCCGAGGTGGGCGAAGGTGGTGGCCACGGCAGGGTCGGTGAAGTCGTCGGCGGGAACGTACACCGCCTGCACCGAGGTGATCGACCCCTTCTTGGTCGAGGTGATGCGCTCCTGCAGATCGCCCATCTCGGTGCCCAGGGTGGGCTGATAGCCGACCGCGCTGGGCATGCGCCCCAGCAGCGCCGAGACCTCGGCTCCGGCGAGCGTGTAGCGGAAGATGTTGTCGATGAAGAGCAGCGTGTCGGAGCCCAGCTCGTCGCGGAAGTACTCCGCCAGCGTCAGCCCGGTGAGACCGATCCGGGCGCGGGCTCCGGGTGGCTCGTTCATCTGACCGAAGACCAGCGCCGTCTGGTTGATGACCTTGGACTCCTGCATCTCCTCGTAGAGCTGCTGCCCCTCGCGAGTGCGCTCCCCGACGCCGGCGAACACCGAGTACCCGCTGTGCTCGGTGGCGATGTTGCGGATCATCTCCATGACGATGACGGTCTTGCCGACTCCGGCACCGCCGAACAGACCGATCTTCGATCCCTTGGAGAAGGTGCAGATCAGGTCGATGACCTTGATGCCCGTCTCCAGGATCTGGGTGCCGGTCTCCTGCTCCGCGATCGAGGGCGCCCGTCGGTGGATCGGCCAGCGCTCACCGCCCTTGACCGGCTCCTTGCCGTCGATGGGGTCACCGACGACGTTGAACATCCGGCCCAGCGTCTCCTTGCCCACGGGCACCGAGATGGGCGCGCCGGTATGCTGCACCGGCTCACCGCGGCGCAGTCCCTCGGTCGACTGCATGGCGATGCAGCGGACCACGCCGTTGCCCAGGTCCTGCTGCACCTCGAGCACCAGCCGCTCCTCCGGCTTGCGCCCCTCCACCTCCAGCGCGTGGTAGATCTCGGGAAGCTGCTCGCCCTCGAACTCGACGTCGACGACCGGGCCGATGATCTGCGACACCCTGCCGCCGGTGGCCTGCTTTGCGACTGCCATCAGTTCTCCTAGCCTTCCAGGGCGGCGGCACCGCCGACGATCTCCATCAGCTCGGTGGTGATGGTCGCCTGGCGGACCTTGTTGGCGGTGAGGGTGAGATCGCCGATGAGCTCCTCGGCGTTGTCGGAGGCGTTGCGCATCGCCACCATGCGCGCCGCCTGCTCCGAGGCGAGGTTCTCGAGGACGGCGCGGTACACCTGGGCCTCGATGTAGCGGGGCAGCAGGGCATCGAGCACGTCCTTGGGCTCGGGCTCATAGAGGAAGTCGGCGGCGACCTTCTCGGCGCCCTCGGGCGGCTCGACCGGCAACAGGCGGCCGACCACCGCCTCCTGGCGGCCGGCGCTGATGAACCGCGCGTAGACCATGTCCAGCTGGTCGGCATCGCCGGACTCGTACTGCTCGATGGCGACGCGGATGGCGGGAAGCACATCGCCCATGGTCGGGGCGTCGCCGAGCTGGCTCACCTCGGCGATCAGGTCCTTGCGCAGCCGGCGCATCATGTCCCGTCCCTTCCGCCCGATGGTGACCACAGCGACGGGGACGCCGGCGCTGTTCATCTCGCGCACTGCCACCCGGATGTTGTTGGCGTTGAGCGCTCCCGCCAGGCCGCGATCCGATGTCACCAGGATGAGCGCCCGCCGCCGCACCTCACGCATCTCCAGATACGGATGGGTGTACTCGAGGTTGCGCCGCATCAGCTCCGCCATCACCGAGGTGATCTCGTCGGCATAGGGGCGGGCCGCCGCCACCCGCTGCTGCGCGCGCCGCATCTTGGCGGCGGCAACCAGCTCCATCGCCTTGGTGATCTTGCGGGTGTTCTGGACGCTGCGGATGCGACGCCGGATGTCGCGGAGGCTGGCCATGTCGGTCCGGGAGCTACCCGGCGAACCCCTTCTTGAAGTCCTCGATCGCCGCCTTCAGCACCTTCTCGGTCTCGTCGGTGATGCGCTTCTGCTCGGTGATGTCCTTCTCGATCTCCGACTTGTTCTGCTCGATGAAGCGGACCAGCGATCGCTCGAACTCGGAGATCCGGTCGATCGGGACGTCGTCGAGGAAGCCCTGGGTGCCGGCGAAGATGGCGATCACCTGCTTGGCCAGGGGGATGGGCTCGTACTGGGGCTGCTTCAGCAGCTCGGTCATCCGCTGCCCGCGCTCCAGCTGCGCGCGGGTCGCCCGGTCGAGGTCGGAGGCGAACTGGGCGAAGGCGGCGAGGTCACGGTACTGCGCCATGTCGAGACGCAGCTGGCCGGCAACCTGCTTCATCGCCCGGGTCTGGGCATCGCCGCCGACGCGGGACACCGAGATGCCGACGTTGATCGCCGGCCGGATGCCGGCGTTGAAGAGGTCGTTCTCAAGATAGATCTGCCCGTCGGTGATGGAGATGACGTTGGTGGGGATGTAGGCGGAGACGTCGTTGGCCTGGGTCTCGATGATCGGCAGCGCCGTCAGCGTTCCCCCACCCTCCTCGTCGGACATGCAGGCGGCACGCTCGAGCAGCCGGCTGTGGAGGTAGAAGACGTCGCCCGGGTAAGCCTCGCGCGACGGTGGCCGGCGCAGCAGCAGTGACAGCTGCCGGTAGGCCTGGGCGTGCTTGCTGAGGTCGTCGTAGACGATCAAAGCGTTGCCACCCTTCTGCATGAAATACTCGCCCATCGCGCACCCGGCGTACGGAGCGATGAACTGCAGCGCCGCAGGCTCGGCCGCGGTCGCCGAGACGATGATGGTGTGCTCCAGGGCGCCGTACTCCTGCAGCGTCGCCGCCACCTGGGCCACCGTCGACGAGCGCTGGCCGATGGCGACATAGATGCAGATGACGCCGGTGCCCTTCTGGTTGATGATGGTGTCGATGGCGATCGCCGTCTTCCCCGTCTGGCGGTCGCCGATGATCAGCTCGCGCTGGCCGCGGCCGATGGGGATCATGGCGTCGATCGCCTTGATGCCGGTCTGCACCGGGGTGTTGACCCGCTGGCGGTAGATGACGCCGGGAGCGACGTGCTCCACCGGCAGCGACTGCGCGGTCTCGATCGGGCCCCTGTCGTCGAGCGGCTCGCCGACGGCGCTGACCACCCGGCCGACGAGCTCGTCGCCCACCGGCACGGCGGCGACCTTGCCGGTGGTGCGGACTGCATCCCCTTCCTGCAGATGCTCGTACGGCCCCATGATGGCCGCGCCGACCCCGTCCTCGCGAAGATCGAGGGCCAGTCCGAGAGTGCCGCCGGGAAACTCGAGCAGCTCGCCGGCCATCGCCTTCTCCAGGCCATAGATGCGGGCGATGCCGTCGCCGACCGAGGTGATGATCCCCTCCTGGGCGTCGACCACCGGCGCTTCGAAGCTGGCGATCTTCGCCTTCAGGATCTGGCTGATCTCGTCACTGCGAATGGCCATCTCGTCCTCGTGTCATGCCAGGGCCGCCCGAAGCTGCTGCAACCGGGTACGGACGCTGCCGTCGATCACCCGATCGCCGACGCGGATGATGAGCCCGCCGAGGATCGCGGGGTCCTGGCGCACCGCGGTCTGCACCTGGCCGCCGAGCCGCTCCGACAGCGTGCGCCCGATGCGCTCCTCCAGCCCGCGATCGACCGGGATGGCGGCGGTCACCTCGGCCCGGACCACCCCCGAGGCCTCGTCGCTCAGACGGCGATAGTGGGTGACCACCGCCGGTAGGGCCGCGATCCGCCCGTGCTGGATGAGCAGCCGCATCAGGTTGCGCACCGGCTCCGACCGTCCCTCCAGCAGCGCCAGCGCGGTCTCGATGCGCTGCTCGGCGCTCAGGCGCGGGCTGGCCAGGACCTGAACGACCCGCGGATCGCCGAGCGCCTCAGCCACCTCGGACAGCTCCTCGCCGCGGCGATCCACCTCCCCCGCCTCCTCGGCGAGGTCGAAGTAGGCACTGGCGTAGCGGCGCGCGATCGCCTCGGAGACGGCCATTCAGCGCATCTCCAGCGGATCCCGATGGTCAGTCACGCGATGTCACCTCGGCCAGCGACTCGTCGATGAGGCGGTGGTGCGCCTTCTCGTCGATCGCCTCGCCGAGCACTCGGCCGGCCGCCTCGACCACCAGGGCGCTGACCTGGGCGCGGAGCTCCTGGAGGGCGCGGTCGCGCTCCGCGGCGATGTCGTTGCGCGCCCGCAGCACCTGCGCCTCGGCGTCGCGACGGCCTCGCTCGCGAACCTCCTCCGCCTCGGCGGCCGCCTCCTGGTGGGCTCGGGTGATCACCTCACGTGCTCGCGTTCGCGCCTCTGCCATGGTCGCCTCGACCTCGACCTGCACCGCGCGCAATCGCTTCTCCGCCTCCTCGGCCGCCTTCAGCCCCTCCTCGATCTGCTTCTGCCGTGCCTCGGCCGCCCGGATGATCGGCGGATATGCGTACTTCGCCAGGATGATGAGCATGACGATGAAGGCGAGGATCTCGAGCAGCAGCGTGCCGTTGAGGTCGAGAAGGCCGGCGTCGGCGACGGGCACGGCCGCGACCACTCCCTACTTCACTCCGTTGGCGACGGAGGTGATGAAGTAGAAGCCCAACGCGAGGTTGATGAAGTACATCGCCTCGACCAAGCCGATGATGAGGAACATGATCGTCTGCAGGCGACCCTGCGCCTCGGGCTGACGGGCCACCCCGCTGATGGTGGCGTTGCCCGCCAGACCGTCACCGATGGCGGCGCCGATGGCGCCCCCTCCGAGGGCGAAACCGGCGCCGATCAGCGCCCCGGCTACGGCGATCGCGTGGTTCATCTCTCCTCCTTGTGGGCGTGTGATCAGGCCTCGGCGTGGGCCACGGCGGCTTTCCCGTGACCCTCCTCCTCCAGCCCCTCCCGAGCCATGCCGAAATAGATGATGGTGAGGAGCATGAAGATGAAGGCCTGGATGCTGCCGACGAAGAACACGTCGAAAGCCTTCCACACCACCAGCAGGATCAGGCCGAAGGTACCAAATGCGGCATGGGAGAGGAGTGCCGAGCCGGTGGCGAAGAGCTGTCCCAGCAGGAAGACCATCACCACCCCGGCGAAGATGTTGCCGAAGAGTCGGAGGGAGAGGGTGACCGGCTTGACCAGCTCCTCGATGACGTTGAGCGGCACGAAGACGGTGCGGACGAACAGGTTCATCTCGAACGGCTTGGTGAATCGATGCAGGTATCCTCGCCAGCCCAGCACGTGGACGCTGTACCACTGCACCACCAGGATCACCACCAGCGCCATCGCCGCCGTCAGATTGAGGTCGGCGTTGGCAGGTTCGACCGGCTGCTGCAGCGGGAAGAAGTCGATCCAGTTGGCCACCAGGATGAAGAAGCCGATGGTGGCCGCGATGGGGACGATGAAGGCGGCGTCCTCGGCGACGGTGTCCCGCACCATGTTGCGGACATAACTCAGCAGGAGCTCGAAGACCATCTGCAGCTTGCCGGGGGGTCCCGTACGCAGACGATACGCGACCGCGAGTCCGATCACCAGGGTGATGAGCATGGCGATTGCGCTGGAGAGCAGCGTGTCGCGGTTGAGCATGCAGAAGGAGCTGCCGCTGCAGAGGTTGATGGTCGGATGGGTGCCGGGAGTCTCGTCGAGCAGCACGGTCATCGCCTGGTCATCTCGCGGAGGGCGCTTCCCGACATGATCAGCTGCGCCACCCCGAGCCCGGCGATGATGAGCCAGATGTGGCTGAGACCGATCAGCAGACCCACAGCGGCGGCGGCCGCGGTCAGGGTCATGATGCGCATCAGGCTGGTGGCCACCAGCGGGACGCCCAGGCCCACCAGGCGCTGAACCATGTGGCCGTTGGCGGAACCGATGACGATGCCGATGGCGAGGGCCGCACCCACCAACGGACGTCCGGCGAGCGATGCGACCGCGAGGCTGACGGCGGCCGCGACCAAGCACAGTACGGTGCTGAGCCGGACCACGCGGTCCACCTCGTGGGCCGCGCTCCTCTCGATCACAGGTAGCGCCTGAACCTCACATAGACCCCGGCAAACCCGGCAACGATACCAAGGATGAGCCCGAGCCCGAGTCCGAGCGGCCCGCTGTTGAAGGCGGCGTCGATGCGCAAGCCGGCGATCAGCGGCACGACCACCACCGCGGCAAGGTAGACGCCGAGTCCGACCAGCTCGATCCCCGACGGGCTCGACGGACCGCCGGGTCCACGCCTGTCCCCGTTGCCCACGTCAGTGACCGCCGGCGCGGCGCTGGCTCAGTCGGCCTCGCCGCCGTGACGGGCTCGGGTGGGCAGCGCGGCCCGCCCCGGCACCACCAGGTACTCGTCGCCACCGGCCTCGTCGAGACCGCGACGATGGTTGCGCCGGAGCAGCGCGGCCAGCGCGCCGACGAGCATCACGATGGCAGCGAAGAGAACCTTCTTGTGACCGAAGATGGCGAGGCCGATGCAACCGAGGATGGCGGTGCCGAGGTAGAAGGCCAGGGCCGTCTCGCGCACCGTCAGTCCGAGCGAGAGCAGCCGGTGATGGAGATGACCGGCGTCGGGCTGGGCGATGCCGACCCCGGCCCGACGCCGGCGCACGATGGCGAAGGCGGTGTCGCCGATGGGCAGGCCGAGCGCGACCAGCGGCACCAGCAGCGACAGGGCGACCGCCAGCTTGGCCACTCCCAGGATGGTGATGGTGCCCACCGCGACTCCGAGGAAGTGGCTTCCGGAGTCGCCCATGATCACCCGGGCGGGATGGAAGTTGAAGACCAGGAAGCCGACGCAGCAACCCATCAGCGCCCCGCTCATCACGATGACGTCGCTCTGCACCGGGGCGTGCGGACCCACGCGGTTGATCGCCGCCAGCAGCAGCACCACGGCGACGATGCCGACCACACCCGCGGCCGCGCCGTCGACGCCGTCGATGAGGTTGATGGAGATCTGCAGCCCGGTGATCCAGGCGACGGTGATCGGCAGCGCCACCCAGGACAGGTCCACCACATGGGAGCCTTCGTGCCCGGGGAGCGCGATGTAGGAGATGGTGATCCCCAGCGCCGCGACCAGCCCGCCGGCGGCGACCTCGAGGGCGAGCTTGGTCCACGGCGGCAGCTGCAGGATGTCGTCGACCGCCATGGTGACGGTGATCGCCAGCGTCACCGCCAGCACCTGCCAGCGACTGGGAATCGAGTTTCCGAAGACCAGCAGCGCCATGGCGAAGCCGGCGAACATGGCGATGCCACCGAGGCGCGGCATGCGGCGCCCATGCATGCGGCGCTCCTCACCGGGGTCGTCCTCGGCGCCGACGTGGCGCGCCAGCGCCATGGTCAGGGGGATGACGAGCATGCACACCGCGCTGGCCAGCAGGAACGGGGGGACGGCGGGCAGCCAGGCGGCGTCGGCGAGCATCAGGGGGTTAACCGCAAATTCAGGCGCTCCGGTACGGCAGCGGGAAGCGGCGGCAGAGGTCGAGGCTGCGCTCGCCGACCTGGGAGCGGATGCTGGGACTGTCGAACTCGTTGAGCATGAGGAAGATCAGGTCGGCGATCTCGCCCATCTCGACCTCCCCCATTCCCCGTGAGGTGACCGCGGGAGAGCCGAGGCGGATGCCGTTGGGATTGAAGGGCGTGCCGCCATGGCCGGGGAAGGTGTTGGCGTTGACGGTGATGCCGACGCTGTCGAAGACATCCTGGACCGCCCGCCCCTTCAGGCCATGGGGGCGAAGGTCGATCAGCATCAGGTGATTGTCGGTGCCCCCGGTGACCACCGAGATGCCGCGTTCCACCAGGCCCGCGGCGAGGGCGCGCGCGTTGGCCACGACCGCTCTCGCGTACTGCTGGAACTCGGGCTCGGTGCAGAGCTTCAGCATCACCGCCTTCCCGGCGATGGCGTGGTTGAGCGGTCCCCCCTGGACGCCGGGACAGACGGACTTGTCGATGATGTCGGCGTATTCGGCCTTGCAGAGGATCAGCCCGCCCCACGGCCCGCGCAGCGTCTTGTGCGTGGTCATGGTCACGAAGTCGGACCGTGCAACCGGGCTCGGGTGCACTCCGGCGGCGACCAGTCCGGCGAAATGTGCCATGTCGACGAGGAGGTAGGCCTTGACCTCGGCAGCGATCTCTGCGAAGGCGTCGAAGTCGAGCAGGCGCGGGTATGCGCTGTATCCGGCGACCAGCATCTTGGGACGCACCTCGCGAGCGCGGGCGCGAACCTCCGCGTAGTCGAGAACCCCGGTCGTCTCGGAAACGGTGTACCCCTCGAAGTGATAGAGCTTGCCGGAGAAGTTGACCGGGGATCCGTGGGTGAGATGGCCGCCGTGGTCGAGCGCCATGCCGAGCACGGTATCGCCGGGAGTGAGCACGCTGGCGTAGACGGCCATGTTGGCGCTGGTGCCGCAGTGGGGTTGGACGTTGGCATGCTCGGCGCCGAAGAGCGCCTTGGCCCGGTCGCGCGCGAGGCTCTCTATCTGGTCGACGACCTGGCAGCCACCGTAATACCGTTTGCCCGGAACGCCTTCTGCGTACTTGTTGTTCAACCACGATCCGACCGCGTCGAGGACCGCGGGAGGCGCCAGGTTCTCGGAGGGGATGAGCTCGAGGGTCTCCTCCTGACGGCGCAACTCCGCCTCGAGGAGATCGGCGATCTCGGGATCGCTGGCGCGCACGGCGGGCTTGAGCGAGGTCTCGATCAACGGCGGCTGCCTCGGTTCCCGGCCGCGGCGCACGCGCGGAGGGCTTGGGCGGGGCGTCACCCCCCGAGATACGGGCGGAGTTCCGCTGCACCGAGCGGACCCGTCCGCAGTACGCGCGGGGGCATGCTGGTGCAATCGATGATAGTCGAGGCCTGGCCCGCGCAGGGTCCGCCCTCGAGGACGGCGTCGAGGTCGTCGCCGAGTCGTTCGAGAACCTCGGAGGCGGTGCAGCACTCGGGTTCCCCGTGCCGGTTGGCGCTGGTGGTTGCCAGCGGACCGGTGTCCGACAGCAGCCGGCGGCAGAGATCATGCGCGGGGACGCGGATCCCAATCGAGGTGCCGGCGCGAGGAATTGCGAGGCGGGCGCGGGGTTCCCGTGCCGGCACCACCAGGGTGAGCGGACCGGGCCAGAACGCCCGTGCCAACCGGTGGGTGAATCCGTCGAGAACGGCAAGCTCGGCGAGCGCGGATGCGTCGGCGGCGAGCAGCACCAGCTCCAGCCCGGCGGGGCGCCGCTTGATGGAGAACACCCGCTCCACCGCGGCGGCGTCGGCGGGATCGCAGGCGAGACCGTAGACGGTGTCGGTGGGGATGGCGACCACTCCGCCGGCGGCGATGCGGGCCGCGACCGCACCGCGGTCGCTGGTGGCGGAGGTGGTCACCCGCCCGCGAGGCGGGCCTCGACCACGCGGTCGTGCCCGGCGAGATCGCGATGGACGGTGACGGTGGCCTCCTGCAACGCAGTCCGAAGCAGCATCTCGACTCCCTCCCGGCGACGCGGGTCGATCTCGAGAGCGACGTAGGCGGGACGGTGGAGCGCGTCGCGAACCGAGGCGAGCAGCTCGCGCACCGCATCGAGCCCGTCCGCCCCCCCGTCGAGAGCGAGCCGTGGCTCGTGGTCGCGCACGTCGCGGTCCAGCTCCGTCAGCTCGGCGGTGGTCACGTACGGCGGATTGCTGAGCACCGCGTCGAACCGTTCCAGGTGGCGCAGCGGCTCGCCCCACGACCCGTGCACCGTCTGCACCCGATCGCCGACGCCGAGGCGCTGCGCGTTGGCCGCCGCGACCTCCAGGGCGCCGGTCGAGAGATCCACGGCGACAACCGCGGCGCGGGGAAGCTCGGCGGCGACGGTGCAGGCGATGCAGCCGCTGCCGGTGCCGAGGTCGGCGATGCGCAGACCCTCCCCCGCCCCGCCGGCACTCTGTCGCGCCCACTCCAGCGCTCGCTCGACCAGGGTCTCGGTCTCGGGCCGGGGGATGAGCACCGCGGGGGTGACCGAGAAAGGGCGTCCGAAGAACTCACGTTCCCCGAGCAGGTAGGCGACCGGCTCGCCGGCGGCGCGGCGCCGCAGCAGCGCCCGCACGGGAGCGAGCTCGCCGTCCGCGAGGGGACGGTCGTGCTGCAGGTAGAGGTCGAGGCGGCGCAGGCCCAGCGAATGGGCCGCGAGCAGCTCGGCGTCGAGCCGCGCCGAGGTGCTGCCGTGCTCGGCAAGATAGGTGGTGCTGAGCCGGACGACGTCGATGACGGTGGTGGCGGCTACGCAGTCTCCTCCAGCAGCCGCTTGGCCTGCTCGACCTGGAGCAGCGGCTCGATGATCAGGTCGAGGTCGCCTTCCATCACTCTCGGCAGCTGGTACAGCTTGAGACCTTCGACCCGGTGGTCGGTCACCCGTGACTCGGGGAAGTTGTAGGTGCGGATCTTCTCGCTGCGGTCGCCGCTTCCCACCATGGAACGGCGGGTCGCCGACACCTCGGCCTGCCGCTCCGCCTGCGCGAGGTCATAGAGCCGCGCCTTCAGCACCCGCAACGCCTTGGCCTTGTTCTTGTGCTGCGACTTCTCGTCCTGGCAGGTGACCACCAGCCCGGTCGGCAGGTGGGTGATCCGCACCGCGGAGTCGGTGGTGTTGACGCTCTGGCCGCCGGGGCCGGTGCTGCGGAAGACGTCGACCTTGAGGTCCTTCTCGTCCACGTCGACCTCGAGGTCGTCGGCCTCGGGCAGCACCACCACGCTGGCGGCCGAGGTGTGGATCCGGCCCTGCGACTCCGTCTCCGGGACGCGCTGCACCCGGTGCACTCCGGATTCGAACTTCAGCCGCGAGTAGGCGCCGTGCCCGTGCACCTCGAAGACGATCTCCTTGAAGCCGTGGGCGCCCGACTCGCTGCTGTCCAGCACCTCCACCCGCCACCGGCGCCTCTCGGCGTAGCGGGTGTACATGCGAAACAGGTCGCCGGCGAAGATGGCCGCCTCGTCGCCGCCGGTGCCGGCGCGGATCTCGACCACCACGTCGCGATCATCGTTGGGATCGGTGGGCAGCAGCAGCCGCCGCAAGCGCTCGTGGGCCTGGTGCTCGAGCTCGCGCTGGGCGGTCACCTCGGCCTCGGCGAGCGTCACCATCTCCGGATCGCGCTCGTTGCGGGTCAGCGCGTGGGCCTCCTCGACGGCACGCTGCGCCGAACGCCAGGCGCGGCCGGTCTCCACCACCTCGCGCAGCCGCGCCTGCTCCTGGGAGAGCCGCTGCAACCGCTCGCGGTCGGCGTAGGCGTCGGGCGCGGACAGCTCGCGCTCCAGCTCCTCGTAGCGCTCCTCGAGCGCGTGCAGGCGCGTCTCCAGTCCGGTGGTGCTCATCAGGATGCCTTAAGACGCGAGGGGGAGCGGCGAGAAGGGCTCGCCCGTCTCCTCGGAACGGGCCGCGGTGAACGCCGCGATGGCGACCTCGATCTGCGAATCGTCCGGCTCACGCGTGGTCAACCGCTGGGTGGCCAGCACCGGCACCAGGGCGATGCGGCCGGGGGCGGTGTCGCGGATCCGCGCCAGCAGGCGGATGCCCTCGTACGCGATCGCCGCCACCACCGGGATCAGCAGCACCCGCGACGCCACCAGCACCACCCAGGGCAGGTTTCCCAGGGGCGCGAAGACGATGATGCTGACCAGGGCCACGACCACCAGGAAGCCCGTGCCGCAGCGCGGGTGCAGCCGGCTGGCGGCGCGGATGTGCTCGACATCGACGGGGTCACCGGACTCGAAGCAGTTGATGGTCTTGTGCTCGGCGCCGTGATACTGGAAGAGGCGGCGGACACTGGGCACCATCCCGATCAGGAACAGGTAGCCGATCAGCACCACCGCGCGAGCCGCGCCCTCGATGGCGGTGAAGGCGCCGGACTGGCTGCCGCGATGGAGTGCGCTGGCGGCGAGCAGGGGCAGGCCGACGAAGAGGAAGAGCCCCAGCACCGCGGAGATCGCCATGGTGGTGCGCATCGCCGCCGGCGACAGCTGCACCTCGGCCTCCTCCATCTGGATGTTCGCCGACCAGGTGAGCGCCCGCATGCCGAGGTGGATCATCTCCACCAGGCCGGCGATCCCGCGTAGGAAGGGCTGCGCCCAGACGCGGCTGGTGTACACCCGCGAGCGCAGCGGCTCGTGGATGACCACGATGCGCCCGTCACGCTTGCGCGCTGCGACGGCGTAGTGGCGCTTGCCCCGCATCAGCACGCCTTCGACGACCGCCTGGCCTCCGTAGAAGAAGGCCGGCCTCTTGGCGCGCGCGACCGCCATGGCGGACGCTCTCAGCTCTTGCCGGACGCCTTCTTCTGAGCGCGGCGACGGAAGCGCTCGACCTGCCCGCCGGTGTCGACGATGCGCTGTGTCCCGGTGAAGAAGGGATGGCAGACGGAGCACACCTCGGTCTTGAGCTCGGTCAGGGTCGAGCCTGTGGTGAAGGTGTTGCCGCAGAGGCAACGCACCACCGCGTCGGTGTGGTACTCGGGATGGATTGCGGTCTTCATGGTGTCCTTGGAACGAATTCGCCCGGCCGGGCGAGGATAACACGGGTCATCGCGCCAGCCCGGATCACTGCAGAGTGGTGACATGCACCGCCAGCTGGCTGTGGGCGATGCTCATTCCCAGCGCGGTGATCCCCAGCATGGCGACGTAGGCGGCGCCGATCCAGAGCCTGGTGGCGGCGGGCACCTGGAGGTACTCGGGGTTGCGACGGGCCTGGCGGAACCGCTGCACGGTGCCGAGCACGCCGAGGGCGAAGATCAGCACCAGGAAGGGGTTGGACAGCCCGGCGGCGAAGGAGGCGACCAGCAGCCCGGCGACGATCACCAGGCCGGCGACGTTGGCCCAGCGGCTGAGCGCGCTGGCCACCCGCCCCCCGTCCAGCGGGCTGAGGGGGATCAGGTTGAAGAGATTGATGAGAAAGCCGACGTAGGCCAGCCCGACGAGCAAGCCGTGGACGTAGCTCCCCGCCGGCGCCGCTTGGGCGAGCAGGTAGGCGACCAGGGCGCCCATGGTTCCCACCACCGGTCCGCCGATGGCGATGACCGCCTCCTGGCGGGCGTCCTTGGGCGGTTGGCGGAGGCCGATCACCGCCCCGAGCGGTCCCAGGAAGATCGGCGCGCTGACCCTGATCCCCTCGCGCCGGGCGAAGAGGAGGTGCCCGGACTCGTGGACCGCGATCAGCGCCAGCAGACCCGCCCCAAAGGCGGGCCCGTAGAAGAGGGTCAGGGCTCCCAGGCTGAGAACCATGGAGATCAGCGTGGGACCGAACTTGCCGACCTTGAGCACCACCACGCCGTACTTGCCGAAAGCAGCGACCAGTGTCAGCAGGCTTCCTGCCACCCCGCGACCGCCGCGCCGCCGCGCTTGCGGGGCGGACGCGGGCTGCCAGCCGCCAGGATCGCTCTGGGGCACCGGCAGGCGCGCCTGGTACTCCGGGCGATAGGCAGGCTGGTAGACGGGCTGGAAAGGCTGCTCAGGCATCGGCACCCATGGTGATACCCGCGGCGGCATCGCCGGCAAACTGAATTGGGCTTGCCGGCGGCCAGGGCCGGGTGAAGTTGCCATGCTCCACCCCGGGAAGCTCCCTCCGCATCCAGTGGAGCGCCCGGGTCATCCCGATCGCGGGCGGCTGCTCCGGCATCACCCGGACCAGCCAGTCGTGGTCGACGTTGAGCGAGCGCCACTGCACCTGGCGCACCCCCATGGCCCGGCCGGCGGCGGCGGTCCGCTCGAGCTCCTCGGGGACGTCGGTGAGGCCGGGGAAGGTCAAGAGATTCAGGCAGACCTGGCCCCCGGCCTCGGCCATCACCTCGCCGCAGGCGATCACCTCCTCCAGCCCGTAGTCGACCGGGCGGTAATAGGCGCGGAAGACCGGGTCGGTGAAGGAGATGGCGCTGACGCGGACGGAGTTGCAGCCCGCGTCAATGAGCCGCCGCAGCGCCTCGGGCCGGCTGCCGTTGGTGTTGACGTGGATGGTGGCGTCGGGATGGCGGGCACGAATGCGGGCGACCGCCTCGGCAAGGGTGGCGTCACGGGTGAGCGGCTCGCCCTCGCAGCCCTGCCCGAAGGACACGATGCGGGCGTCACCGCCGGCGAGGTGGTAGCCGGCGAGCTCGGCCAGCTCCTCCGCGGTCGGCGCGTATTTCATTCGCGGCTGCGGCGTGGGCACCGGGTCGGGTTGCATCGAGATGCACCCCAGGCAGTCGGCGTTGCAGGCGGGGGAAGCGGGCAGCGCCCCCTCGTAGCGGCGGTGGAAGGTGTTCTGAGCGGTGTAGCAGTTGTGCTCGAGGGCGCACGCCGCGAGCTGTTCGACGACGCGGTTGCCGGGCAGGGCGGCGCGCGTGGCGGCCACCGCCGCCGGCAGGTCGGCGCGGCGGTACTCCGCGGGACGCCACCAGGCGAAGGCATCGGTGGCCACCGCGGCCGCCATCAGCCGGCCGCGATGCTCGGCGACGGCGGTGTAGCCGTAGAGTGGCAGCCGGGGTGCGCCGGGCTCCGGCTCCGACGCCGGCAGAAGGCAGCGCAGGTGGCCGACGGGCAGGATCGCGGCCACCGCCATGGCGCCACCGTCGATGTTCACCGGCTGGCCCTCGGCATCGGCGGCAAACGCTCGCCGGCCGGGAAGGTGGGCGACCGAGGCCTCGTCAGGCAGCGGGATCAGATCTCCCTCGCCGAGCGGGACGAGGTGGGCCCCGGAACGCGCCAGGGGCCGCAGAGCGCTCGGGGCGAGCTCGAGAATGCCCCCCGAGCGGGCGATGACGGCGCGCATTCGGCGAGGATAGCGGGCCCGCTGATCGCCGCCCGGCCATGCCAGACTTGCCGCTCGGCATGAGCACGGCAGCCCGCGTCACGCCAGCCCGCACGCGTGGCGGCCATCAGCCGAACCGGGGGCTCGAGCTGCTGCGCGCCACCGAGGCAGCCGCCCTCTCGGTCGGCCGGTGGCTCGGCCGCGGCGACAAGTCGGGGACTCGCGACGCGGCGCAGCTGGCGATGGAGCGGGCGCTGGCCGACATGCCGTTCGACGGTCACATCGTGATCGGCTCCGACAGCACCGGAAGCCTCGTCTCACCGGGACGGCGCATCGGCGCCGGACGCGAGCGGGTCGACCTCGCCGTCACCCCGGTGGACGGCATCAGCCTGGTGGCGCGCGGACTGACGCAGGCGCTGAGCATCGCCGCCGCCGCCGAGCCGGGCGGGATCCTGGCGCCGCCGCCGGTCGCCTACATGCACAAGATCGCCGTCGGCCCCGCCGCCCGCGGTTCGATCGACATCACCGACAGTCCCGAGAACAACCTGCGGCGCGTCGCCTTCGCCATGGACGTCCACGTTCCCGACCTCACCGTGGTGATGCTCGACCGCCCCCGGCACCAGGCTCTGCTGGAGAGGGTGCGAGAGATGGGAGCGCGAGTCGCTCTGATCAGCGACGGTGACGTCGGCGCAGCGATGATGGCCGCGGTCACCGGCAGCGGCATCGACGTGATGCTCGGTGCCGGCGGCACCGCCGAAGCGATCCTCGCCACCTGCGCGCTGCGCTGTCTCGGCGGTGAGTTGCAGTGCCGGCCCTGGGTACGCCACGAGGAGGAGGCGGCGGCCATCCGCGCCGCGGGATTCGACCCCGAGGCGGCGGTGAGCATGGAGCAGCTGGTCCCGGGCGAGGACGTCAGCATGGCGGTGACCGGGATCACCGGCGGTGGTCTGCTGCGCGGCGTGCTCTACCACTCCTGGTGGGCGGAGACGCACAGCATGGTGATGCGGGCGCGCAGCGGGACCATCCGCGAGATCAGCACCAAGCACCATGTCGCGCTGCCGCGCGAGGAGGCGCGGCGGGTCCGCTAAGGCTGGCTCGCCGTCATCGTTGGGCGCGGCCGGGGAGGGGACATCGCTGCGCTCACCCGCGAGGCGGGTCCGCTAAGAGCGACTCGCCTGCGCATGGACGCGAGCGGCCACGGGACGTTCGCTGTGCTCACCCGCGGTTCTGACGCCTTTGGCGTCAGCCCGCTGCGCTCGGCTCGCCCGCTCGCCTGCGCGACGGTTCGCTCCGCAAACATCCCGCGTCCGCCCGCTTCCGTCAGGCGGAACTCGCTTGCGACGGATCGCTCAGACCACCGGTTGTCGCGTCAGGGGCGGGCCATGAAGTTCCAGCGTGTCCGGGTGGCGAGGGTGAACTCCTCCGCGTCGAACGGTCCCTGACCCTGCAGGTCGAAGATGCGCAGGCCACACCGGCGTGACAGCAGGTCGAACATGGCGTTGGGCGTGGTTCCGTAGGCGGCGGCGGCCTGGCCGTGCTCGAACAACACCACCGGGCGGTGCGTTGCGATGGTTCGCTCGGCGCCGCGCACGGTCAGGGCCTCAGCGCCGTTGACGTCGATCTTGATCAGTGTCGGAACGTAGCCCGCGGGGAGGTCGTCGTCGAGCCGGACGCTGGGCACGGTGATCGTCTCGAGCCTCGCCTCGACCTGGATGTCATAGGCTCTCAACCCGCTCCAGCCGGGGGCGTTGCTGACGTGCATGAAGTCGGCTTCGCCAGCCGTATCGGAGACCGCGGCGTTGCGCGCGTCCACCTGCGGGAACCGCTCGCCCAGCGCCGCGAAGAACCCGGGGAGCGGCTCGTAGGCGATGTGATGCCCGCGGGGAGCGAGTCGCACGATATCCGCCAGCAGGTCGCCGGTCGCGGCACCGATATCGACGCAGTTGGAGGATTCATTCACAGTCGCCGCGATCACCAGCCGCATGCGCTCGTTGTCGCGGCGGTCGGCCTCTTCCAGCCAGGCCGCGAAGCGCCGACGGGCTGCCGCCGCCGGCCGTCTCCCCCACACCCACCGCGCCGGTCGCCCCAGGCCCACTCCATCGAGCGCTCGTCTGGCCTCGTCTCGCATGCGCAGCACGATGCTATCCCACCCACGTCGACGTCCTGGGTCGCCTCAACGACGGGCGGACCGGCGCATCCGCGGCGCGATCGTCGCGCAGCCGACCCGCACCTCACGAGAGCGGTCGGGCGCGGGACGTTCGCGGAGCGAACCGTCGCGCAGGCGAGCCGAGCGAGCCGAGCGCAGCCGGCTGACGCCAAAGGCGTCAGAACGGCGGGTGAGCGCAGCGAATGTCCCGCGACCGCCCGCGCCGATACGTGAGAGCGCCTGCTCCGGGAACCGCGGACGCCCGGTGGCCGCCCCCGCCTACTCGTTGAAGGCCGCTTGCGTCTCGGCGGCGATGGTCTCGGTCGCCACGTCGTCGCGTTCGAGCACGACCGCGCCGTCGCCCACCGCCACCCCCCGCAGCGCCTCTCCCGCGGCCGCCGGGACGCCCGCCTCGCGAGCCGCCGCGGCCATGAACTCGCGGAAGAACGGATGGGGCACGCTGGGGCGGCTGCGGAACTCGGGATGGAACTGCGAGGCGACGAAGAAGGGATGGTCGCGGAGCTCGATGATCTCCACCAGGCGTCCGTTGGGAGAGGTGCCGCTGAAGACCATGCCGTGGTCGGCGAGCGGCTGGCGGTAGCGGTTGTTGAACTCGAACCGGTGACGATGACGCTCGTAGACCACCGCCTCACCGTAGGCCTCGGCGGCACGGCTTCCGGGCAGCAGCTTGCAGGGATAGACGCCGAGGCGCATGGTCCCGCCCTTCTCCGCAATGTCGCGCTGCTCGGGCAGCAGGTCGATCACGGGATGAGGGGTGAAGGCGTTGAACTCCGTCGAGTTCGCGTCGGGACTGTCAAGAACCTCGCGGGCGAAATCGATGACCGCGCACTGCATGCCGAGGCACAGCCCCAGGTAGGGGGTGCGGCGGTGGCGGGCGTGGCGTGAGGCCACCACCTTTCCCTCGATGCCGCGGTGGCCGAAACCGCCGGGGACCACCACACCGTGGACGCCCTCAAGCGCGCCCGGGCCATGCTGCTCGAGCTCTTCGGAATTGACCCATTCGAGGCGGAGGTCGACGCCCTGGTGGACGGCGGCGTGACGGAGCGCCTCGGTGACGCTGATGTAGGCGTCGGGCATCTCGACGTACTTGCCCACCACCGCGACTCGGGCCGGCGGCTTGGGGGTGTAGATCCGCGCCACCAACTCGGTCCAGGAGCCGAGCTCGGGCTCGGCGGCCTCGATGTCGAGCTGCTCGCAGATGAATCCGCCCAGGCCGGCATCCTCGAGCATCAGGGGGACCTGGTAGATGGAGCGGGCGTCGGGCACGCTGATCACCGCCCGCCGCTCGACGTCGCCGAAGAGGGCGATCTTCTCCTTGAGCGCATCGGAGATCGGCTTCTCGCTGCGGGCCACGATGACGTCGGGCTGGATGCCGATGCTGCGGAGGGTGTTGACGCTGTGCTGGGTCGGCTTGCTCTTGAACTCCTCGCTCGCCGCAACGAACGGCACCAGCGTCAGGTGCACGTAGCAGACGTTGCGCCGCCCCACATCGTTCTTCATCTGCCTGATGGCCTCGAGGAAGGGCAGCGACTCGATGTCGCCGACGGTTCCGCCCACCTCGACGATCACCACCTCGGGGCGCGGTTCCTCCTCCTCGGCAACCCGCGCGATCCGCTCCTTGATCTCGTTGGTGATGTGAGGAATCACCTGGATGGTTCCACCGAGGTAGTCGCCGCGCCGCTCCTTGGCGATGACGCTGGCGTAGATCTTGCCGGTGGTGACGTTGCTCGCCTTGCTGCAGGAGATGTCGACGAAGCGCTCGTAGTGGCCCAGGTCAAGGTCGGTCTCGGCGCCGTCGTCGGTGACGTAGACCTCGCCGTGCTGATACGGCGACATCGTCCCCGGATCGACGTTGAGGTAGGGATCGAGCTTCTGCATCCCGATCCGCAGACCGCGCGCCTTGAGGATGGTGCCGATCGATGCGGCGGTGATTCCCTTCCCGAGCGACGAGACCACCCCACCGGTGACGAACAGGTACTTGGCCACGTCGAACTCTCCTGAAAGCCCCGGGGTTTTGCAAATGCTACCACCGCACCGGCGCTGCGGCGGTCATCTGTTCGCCTCTTCGGTCGCTCGCTACGTGCCCGCCGCTGCCGCCGCGCGTGCCTCGAGGATCACCACCCGGGGCTCGTCGGAGGCGCCGGCGCCGCCGGTGAGGTTGAGCTTGGCCTGAGGCGCCCAGCCCTCGGACAGGCCCATCTCCTTGGCGAACTTCTCGACGCCGTCGTACTCGCCGGGCAGGCCGGCGACGTGGTAGCGGACCGGAACGACGATGGCCGGCTCGACGGCATTCACCAAGCGCGTCGCGTCGCTTGCGCCCAGGGCGTCGCCGCCTCCGACCGGGACGGCGAGGACGTCGACGTGTCCGAGAGCGTCGATCTCGTCCTCGCTCAGCTGGCGGCGCAGGCGCCCCAGCGAGGCGACCCGAACGTCGTCCACCTCAACACGCATCACCGTCGTCCCGTCCACCGCCATCCCGAAGACGCTGACTCCGCGGAGCTCGTACTCACCCGGACCGCCCACCTCCTGGGGCTGGCCCTGGCGGTGGCGGAGCAGGGCCGGATCGATGCTGCCCTCGGTGCGCACGATGACGTCGGGGGTCAGGCGGGGAAGCCCGCTGACCGAGCCCTGGGGGATGGGATCGATGACCACCTGGACGTCGCGGCCCCGCAGGCGCAGGCAGGAGAGCCCGATGTAGGTGAGCTCCATGGGATCGGATGCTATCCCGCCGCCACCGCGGTGAGGGTGACCGTCACGCTCTTGCCGGCATGGAACACGGTGAGCGACACCGTCTGCCCCACGGTGGTGCCGGCGAGGGCGGGGTCGAGGTGGTGGGTGGCGTCGATCGGCGTCCCGTCCACCGCGGTCACCACGTCACCGGTGACCACCCCTGCCGCCGCCGCCGGGCCCCCGGGGGTGACCGCCTCGACCACGTCCCCGGCGGGCAGGCCGGCGACGGCGGCGGTGGCAGGGTCGAGATAGGCGGTCTCCAGGCCGAGGAGGCCCTCGGAGCTGCTGCCGCGGGTGATGTCGTCCACCAGCGCGCTCGCCGCCCGCCCGCTGAGTGCCTGGAGGCCGGCCGCGGGGTTGGTCGGGTCGACGACCACCACCCCGATGACGTGCCCCACCCCGTCGAGGAGCGGGGCGCCGTCGTCGGCGGGATCGGCGACCGCATCGGTGGAGAGCGTGTCGAGGACCGGCACGGCGGTACCGGCCAGGGTCAGCGAGAGGGTGCGACTGGTGGCGCTGACGATCCCGGCGCTGACGCTGGGCGCGCCGAACGGCGGCGCCCCCACCGCGATGGCGGTGTCGCCCGGGCGCGGCGGGCTCGACCCGAAGGACAGGGTGGGGAGGCCGCTGACGCCCACGGCGCGGAGCACCGCGATGCCGTGGACCACGTCCCTGCCGGCGATCACGGCGTTGGCCACCCGGCCGTCGTTGAGGGCGATGCGAAGCCGGGTGGCCCCCTGCACCGCGTGGGCGCTGGTCACCACCAGCCCGTCGCCGCTGACCACGAAGCCGCTGGCGAACCCCTGGGCCGGTGCCAGCAGGTCGCTGGCAGAGACCGGGCGGGTCACCACCTCGACAACCGCGGGAGCGACGTCGGCGACCAGGGAGCCGACCGCGGGAGCCGTTCCCGAACCCCCGCCGGGGCCGCCGACCTGGACCACCCGCTGCGCCGGGCCGAGGCGCTGGTAGATCCCCCAGGCAGCGGCCGCCCCTCCGATCAGGCCCAGACAGGCGCTCAGCACCACGGCGGCGAGGAGCTGGGGGCGGCTCCGCCCGGCGGCGACCGGCGCCGGCGGCGCCTCCGCGAGCGGCGGCGGCGCCTGCTCGACCCGGGACGGCGCCACCTCGACGCGTGGCTCGGCCTCGTCGACCTCGGCCATCAGGACGCCTGGGGGCGGGCGCGCCGCTGCAGGTACCGGGCGATGCCGGCGGCGTTGCTGTGCACCCCGTTGAGGGTCTCCACCTTCTCGCGCACCGCGTCCGGCAGGTCCTCGTCGGGATCGAGGAAGGCGTCGGCGAGGGCGGCGGCGATCTCCTCGACGCCGGCGGCGGCGTGCCGGGCGGTCACCGCCTCCGCCACCGCCACCCATTGGTGGAGGATGGCCTCGGCCTCGCGCAGCACCGCCTCGGGTTCGCCGACCTCGCCGTAGTGGGTCAGCACCACCCGTTCCGGCCGCAGCTCGACGAAGCGGTGCAGGCTCGCGGTGGCCTGCTCGAGGTCGAAATCCGGAGGCGGCGCCGCCGGCCGCAGGTGGCGCATCTCGGGGAGCCGAACGCCGGCCGCATCGCCGACCAGCAGGGTGCCGGTGTGCTCGTCGAGCACCGCGTGATGGTGCTTGGCGTGTCCCGGCGAATCGACCAGACGGAGATGGCGTCCCCCGCCGAGGTCGATGCGGTGGCCGTCGGCGGCGGCCACCAGCCGGTCCTCGGCCACCGGGAGCATGCGACCGTAGAGTCCGTCGAGAAGCGGCCCGTAGACCAGCGCGGCGCTGTCGATCAGCCGGGTCGGGTCGGCGAGATGGCGGGCGCCGCGCTCGTGCACCACCACGGTGGCCTCGGGGAAGGCACGGGCGAGGTCACCGACCGCGCCGGCGTGATCGAGGTGGATGTGGGTGAGCACCAGCCAGCGCAGGTCGGCGCGGCCGACGCCGGCGGCTTCGAGAGCGGCGACAACCGTGTCGGCGCTGCTCCGCGCGCCGGTCTCGACCAGCGCGGGCTGCGGTCCGTCGATCAGGAATCCCGCGGTGACACCGCTCCATCCCCCGATCAGGGTGTCGAGCTGCCGGATGCCCGGCGCGATGGTCTGCATCGCGGCAAGCCTAGTCGCCGCGCGCCGCACGTCGCCGCGACGAATGGATCGCGCCCGCTGCACCCTAGTGGGTCGGCGAGGGCGAGGGCGATGCCGATGGAGCCGGTGACGGCGACACCGAGACGCCGGGTCCCAGCAGTGTGCGCAGCTGGTCGGCGTCACGCTGCACCGCCGCCTCGTCCTGGCCGTAGCGCGCGAAGTCGGGTGGGTTCTGGCGCAGTGCCTGGGCGGCGTCCGCCTGGTGGTTGAGCAGGTCCTGCACCAGGCTGAGCACCTGCGGACTCAGCCCGCCGGGGGTCGGCGTCGCCCCCGGCGAGGGCGACGCTCCCGGTGAGGGCGCCGGCGTCGCCACCCCGGGAATCTGCTGGCCGCTGAAGAGGTTCTGCAGGGCGGCCGCGAAGGTCGGTCCTTCCGCCACCTGCTGCTGGGTGCCCACCACCACCGCGTGCAGCTGGGGGAAGGTGCCGGCACCGGCCTGTCCCGCCGCCAGCACGTAGAACGGCCGCACATAGATGAAGGAACGGTTGTTGAAGGGCAGCACGATCACGTTGCCGAATACCACCGTGGAGCCACCCTGCCCGAGCAGGGTCCGCTCCTTGCTGATGTCCTGGTTGGTGTTGATGTTGTTGTCGAACTGCAGCGGACCGAGCACGTTGGCGGCGTTGTTGAAGGGGACCGCGACCAGCTTGGGATGGCTGGTGGTGGTGTAGTCGGCCTGCGCCGCCAGCAGCGCCCGCATCACGTTGCTGGCGCCACCGCCACCGGGGCTCGCCGCCGGCGAGAACGTCTGCAACAGGATGAAGCTTGGCCTGCTGTCGCCCGGGAGGGTCAGTTCCACGTATCGCGGTTGCGTCGAGGTGACCGACTGGTCGGAGGCAAGCTCGTCGGCGATGCGGTAGAGCTCGGTGCGGTTGAAGAGCTGGTCGGGGTCGGTGATGTGGGCGGCGGCATACACCCGGGCCTGCGAGGTGAAGAGATCCTCCGGATAGCGAAGGTGAGCCCGCAGCGCGCTCGGCATCTGCGAGATCGGAGTCAGCAGCCCCGGGTAGATGTCGTTGTAGGCGGAGATGAGCGGCTCCTTGAGGTCGAGCGCGTAGAGCGTCGTCTTGCAGCTCCGCGCGTCGATCACCGCCTTGACCGCGTTGCTCATGTAGGAGGTCCCGTCGCCCTGACGGAAGGAGTCGGGCACGCGGTCGCTGTCGACGTAGGCATCGACGACGAAGACGAGGTGACCGCTGCTCTGGTCGGCGACGACGTAGGGATCGCCGTCGAGGCGCAGGAAGGGCGCCAGGGTCGACACCCGATCGCTGACCTGCCGGTGCAGCAGCACCTGGCTGTTGGAGGTCAGCTGGCCGGTCAGCAGATAGTCGAGCGACCCGAAGGCGCTGATGGAGATGGCCAGCCGATCGATGGCGCTCGGTGTCCGGATCCCGCCAGGCACATTGCCGAAGCTGCTGTTGTGATTACCGGAGCTGGACGGATAGTCGAACTCCGAGGTCTTGGTGGCGACCACCACGGGTTGCGTTGTCGCCAGCCCGCAGTAGATGCGGGGGTCGGCGACATTGAGCGCGGGCACGGCGTTGGGATCATCGGCACCGGTGGTCAGCTGCAGCGGCTGCCGGCCTGCCAATAGCACCGGATTGCCGTCGGAGGTGAACCGGTTGACCGACGCGGCGGTGATGCCGTATCCGTGGGTGTACTGCAGCGCCCGGGTCTGAAAGGAAGCGTTGGGCACGTCGTTCTCGGCGATCTCGCGCGGGGCCAGCATCACCTGAACCTCGCGTCCATCGGCGGTGTGATAGCGGTCGACGGCGACTCTGGGAAACGTCTGATAGCTGAGGCTGCGGTCGATCTGGGCGAAGACCTCGGGCAGCAGCGACGGGTCCTGGATGCGGACGTTCTCGAGGGTGCCGGGGTCGGCGGCGAGGTCGGCCGGCGTCGCCGCCTGCGGCGGGCTCCCCTGGGGATTGCCGAACGACCGAGCCTCGACATCTCTGCCCGTCTGCAGGCTCCAGGCGCCGCGGCTGACCTGGAGGAAGTCGGCGATGGTCTGGCGCTGCGCCGACTGGGCGTTCGGGTTGACGCTGGCCGCCTGGTAGATCGCCGCCGGAACGCCCTGGGCGAGCCCGGCGCCGATCAGCCAGCCGAAGAGCAGCGAGCCCAGGGTGATGCCGGTGGGGATGACCGAGGCGTGCCGCCGCCAGACCAGCAGCGCCACGGTGGCGAGGGCGAGGAGCGCCGCGACCACCTGCAGGGCTCCGAGGACCGGACGGGTCACGTTGCGCTGGGTGGCATCGAGTCCGACGAAGTTGTCGTGCTGCGAGGTCGCCAGGTGAAAGACGCCGAAGTGCGCCCCGAGGGCAGCGAGCACGAAGATCGCCGCCAGCGCGGCGCCGGCGTGCAGCGTCGCGATCCGCATCCCATCGGTCGGGCTGCGACCGGGAGGCGGGCGCAGCGGCAGCGGCACCTCGGCGGGAGCGGTCTCGACGAAGACGCAGACGCCGGCAACCGCAACCGCACCCAGCAGGCTGATCACCGCCGCCGTCCAGCCGAGCGCGTTGAGGTCGTCGATCACCGGCAGGCTGAAGACCCAGAAGGACACGTCGCGGTCGAAGACCGGTTCGGTGATGCCGAAGTTGTGGCCGTGCATCCAGAGAAGGACGTCCTGCCACTGCCCCGCCAGGAAGATGCCGCCGCCGATTCCCGCGATCACCGCGATGGCGATGCCGGCGACCAGGGCGACGGTCCCGCCGCGTCGATCGACGGTGCTCGCCGCCGCCATCCAGAAGGGGATGTTCACCGCCACCAGACCGCCGGTGATGAGCAGCCCGATCAGGAAGAGGAGCACCCGCGCCGCCAGCGGCGTCCAGAAGACGTTGGAGTGCCCCAGGTTGTCGAGAAAGAGGAGTTGCACCCGCAGGTTGACGAGCGAGGCGGCGATGATCGCGAGGACGACGATCACCGCGACCACGATCACCAGCAGCCGCCGCCGGCCCGACCAGCCCCCAGGCGAACGGATCACCCGCGGCCGCGGCCGGAACGGCGGCCAGCCGGGCGGGCGGTCGCGCGGGTCGAAGCCGAAAGCGCTCATCGCGGGGCCGCAGTGTACGCGCCGTCTACCGGTCCGTCCGCACCGGCTGCCGGCGCGATCGCGATCAGCGGCGGCTCAGAAGGAGGCGGACGTCGAAGGGATCGCGCCGGCGCCGCACCCGACGTCCGGCGATCTCGGGCCGGATCTGCACCATGAAGGGCTCCTGGTGGCGCAGCACCTCCTCGATCGCGTCGGCGATCAGCATCCCCTGCTGGATGGTGGGCACGCGGTCGCTGATCATCTCGGCGATCTGGGGCGTCACCTCGGTCATGTCCAGCTCGTGCGCCTGCTCGAGCACGCTGAGGCAGTCATCGAGGCGCCGCAGGCGGCGACGGCGCTCCTCTCCGTCCGGCGACATCATGGCCACTCTTCCCTTGCCTCTGACCGGCCGCCCCGCCGACGGCCTCGGATCCGGCCCGCACCGGGCCGCAGCCGCGTAACGGTAACCCAGCTCGCGCGATTGCGGGTGTCCACGCGGCGCGCACCCGAGGCGGGCTCAAAAGCCGCGCAGAGGCTCCGGCGCGGGTGAGATCGGGATCAGACGGCAGCCGCGGTGGGCCGGCGCGGCGTCACCGGACGCCGGGGGGCGGAGCGCACCGGCGCCTGACGCACCGGCAGCTCGAGAACCTTCTTGAGGAACTCTCCGGTCACGCTGCCGGGGTCCCCGGCCACCTCATCAGGGGTCCCGATGGCGACCACCCGGCCGCCGTTGTCACCTCCCTCCGGTCCCAGGTCGAGCAGATGGTCGGCGGTCTTCAGCACGTCGAGGTTGTGCTCGATGACGATGACCGTGTTGCCCGCATCGACCAGCCGGTGGAGCACTCCCAGGAGCTTCTCGATGTCGGCGAAGTGGAGACCGGTGGTGGGCTCGTCGAGGATGTAGACGGTGCTCCCGGTGTCGCGGCGGCTGAGCTCGAGGCTGAGCTTGACCCGTTGAGCCTCCCCTCCGGAGAGCTGCGTCGCCGGCTGCCCCAGCCGGATGTATCCCAGCCCCACGTCCTGCAGGGTGCGCATCTTGCGGGCGATGCGCGGCTGGTACTCGAACAGCTTGCACGCCTCGTCGACGGTCATGTCGAGCACGTCGGCGATGCTCATCCCCCGGAACTTCACCTCCAGCGCCTCACGGTTGTAGCGGCGGCCCTTGCACACCTCGCAGGTGACATAGATGTCGGGGAGGAAGTGCATCTCGATCTTGATCATGCCGTCACCCTCGCAGGCTTCGCACCGCCCGCCGGGGACGTTGAAGGAGAACCGCCCCGGCTTGTAGCCGCGCACCCTGGCCTCGGGCAGCTGGGCGAAGAGCTCGCGGATGTAGGTGAAGACGCCGACATAGGTCGCGGGATTGCTGCGGGGAGTGCGGCCGATCGGTGATTGGTCGACGTTGACCACCTTGTCGATGTGCTCCAGCCCCTCCACCCGGCGATGCTTGCCGGGTCGCTCCTTGGCGCGGTAGATCGCCTGGGCCAGGCGGCGGTAGAGGATGTCGTTGACCAGGGTGCTCTTGCCGCTGCCGGAGACCCCGGCCACGCAGGTGAAGGTGCCGAGGGGGAAGGCGGCGTCGATGTCCTTGAGGTTGTTCTCGCGAGCGCCGCGCACCACCAGGGCATGGCCGTTGCCCCGCCGGCGGCGGCGCGGCACGGGAATGGTCAGCTCGCGGTTCAGGTACTTGGCGGTCAGGCTGTCGGGGTTGGCCAGCACCTCCGCCACGGTGCCGGCGGCAACGATGCGGCCACCGCTCTCGCCTGCCCCGGGGCCGATGTCGACCACATAGTCGGCGGTGCGGATGGTGTCCTCATCGTGCTCGACCACCACCAGGGTGTTGCCGATGTCGCGCAGGGCGCGCAGGGTGGCGATCAGCTTGTGGTTGTCGCGCTGGTGGAGCCCGATGCTCGGCTCGTCGAGGATGTAGAGCACGCCCATCAGCTTGCTCCCGATCTGGGTGGCGAGCCGGATGCGCTGCGCCTCGCCGCCGGAGAGGGTGGCCGCGGCGCGGTCGAGGGTGAGGTAGTCGAGCCCGACGTCGTGGAGGAAGCTCAGCCGCTCGCGCACCTCCTTGAGCACCTGCCGGGCGATCACCCGCTCGCGTTCCGACAGCCGCAGGGTATCGACCCGCGCCAGGGCGGTGATGACGCTCTGCTCGCAGAAGTCGGCGATGCTCATGCCGTCGACGGTCACCGCCAGGTACTCGGGCCGCAGCCGCCGTCCCTTGCACGCCGGGCACGGCTTCTGCATCATCAGCCGCTCGATCTCCTGCTTGACCCAGTCGGACTCGGTCTCGCGGTAACGACGTTCGAGGTTGGGAACCACACCTTCGTAGTGCGCCTCGAAGGAGCGCACCCGACCGGAATGCGACACGTAGCGCATCCGCACCGTCTCGTCCTTCGGCAGCCCGTAGAGGATCACCCGCTGCTGTCGCTCGGTGAGGTCCTCCCAGGCGCGGTCCAGCGGGATGCGGAAACGGCGCGCCACCGCCTCGACCACGTCCATCAGCCAGCGCTGCGAGGGTCCCTTGGTCCAGCCGGAGAGGGCTCCGCCCATGATGCTCACCGACGGATCGGGGACCACCGCGTCGGCATCCACCTCCATCCGCAGTCCGAGCCCGGTACACACCGTGCAGGCGCCATGCGGGCTGTTGAAGGAGAAGTTGCGCGGCGCCGGCTCCTCCATCGAGATCCCGCAGTAGACGCAGGCGTAGTCCTGCGAGAAGAGCATCTCCCCGATGCCTTCGTTGTGATGAAGGGCCTGTTCGTGGACCCGCCGAGCCTCGTCCTCGTCGTCGGGTGGCGTCGAGCCCTCGACCGGCTGGCCGTCCATGCCGTGGGCGTGCTCGACGGCGCGCTCGCGCCGCACCGGTCGATCGGCCGGGATCAGCAGGATCACCCCGCCGCTGAGCTTGGCGGCCTGCTCGAGGGAGTCGGTGACCCGCTGGCGCAGCTCGGGGCCGATGACCACCCGGTCGACGATCACCTCGATGTCGTGCTTGTACTTCTTGTCGAGGGCGATCGGCTCGTCCAGGGCGCGGAGCTCGCCGTCGATCCGTGCGCGCACGAAACCGGCCCGCTTGGCTTCGGCAAGGACCTCGCGATGCTCTCCCTTGCGTCCCTGCACCATCGGCGCGGTGATCATCAGCCTGGTCTTCTCGGGAAGCGACAGCACCTGGTCGGCAATCTGCTCGATCGTCTGCCGGCTGACCTCGCGACCGCAGTTCGGACAGTGGGGATGACCGACGCGCGCGTACAGCAGGCGCAGGTAGTCGTAGATCTCGGTGACCGTGCCCACCGTCGACCGTGGATTGCGACTGGAGCCCTTCTGATCGATGCTGATGGCCGGGCTCAGACCCTCGATGTGGTCGACGTCCGGCTTCTCCATCAGTCCCAGGAACTGCCGCGCGTAGGCGCTCAGCGACTCGACGTAGCGACGCTGACCCTCGGCATACAGGGTGTCGAAGGCGAGCGACGACTTGCCGCTTCCCGACAGGCCGGTGAGCACGATCAGCTTGTCGCGGGGAAGGACGAGATCGAAGCCCTTGAGGTTGTGCTCGCGGGCGCCGTGGATGACGATGGAGTCGTGAGGCATGCCGGCTAAGGGTACCGACTCGATGGGAAGCTAACCGGTCCCGTCTCCCGCCCCCCGCGGCCGCCTACTCGGCGGCGGGCGGACCGGCGCTGGCAGCGGCCTCGGCCTTCTCCTTGCGCTCGCGCTTGGGCGCACGCGGCACCAGCGACATCTTGATGTCGCCCTCGCTGACGTCGACCACAACGGAGTCGCCCGGGCCGTGCTTGAGCCGCAGCAGCTCCTCGCTGAGGGGGTCCTCGATCACCCGCTGGATCACCCGCCGCAGCGGACGGGCGCCGTAGACCTTGTCGAAGCCCTCCTCCACGATCTTGTCCTTGGCGGCGTCGGTGACGGTGAAGACCAGCTCCTGGGCTGCGAGATGCTGCGCCACCTTGGCCAGCATCAGGTCGACGATCTGGCGCATCTGCGCGTGGTCGAGCCGCTCGAAGACGACCACCGCGTCGACCCGGTTGAGGAACTCGGGCCGGAACGCCTTCTTGAGCTCGTCCATGATCAGGTCGCGCATCTTGCCGTGCTCGGCGCTGGTGGTCCGCTCGTCGGGGATCGCCGGCTGGAAGCCGAGCGACATGTTCCCCTTGAGGTTGGAGATCCCCAGGTTGCTGGTCATGATCACGATGGTGTTGGCGAAGTTGACCGCCTTGCCCTTGGCGTCGGAGAGCCGCCCGTCCTCGAGGATCTGCAACAGCATGTTGAAGACCTCGGGGTGCGCCTTCTCGATCTCGTCGAAGAGCACCACGCTGTAGGGCCGCCGCCGCACCGCCTCGGTGAGCTGACCGCCCTCGTCGTAGCCGACGTAGCCGGGTGGCGAACCCACCAGGCGCGCGGTGCTGTGACGCTCCATGAACTCGCTCATGTCGAGCCGGATGATCGCGTCCTCATTGTCGAAGAGGAACGCGGCGAGCGAGCGCGCCAGCTCGGTCTTCCCCACCCCGGTGGGGCCGAGGAACATGAACGAGCCGATCGGGCGCTTGGCATCCTTGAGCCCGGCGCGGGCGCGACGCACCGCCTGGGAGACGACCTTGACCGCCTCGTGCTGGCCGATCAGCCGCTTGTGGACCTCGTCCTCCATCTTCAGCAGACGGCTGGTCTCCTCCTCCACCAGGCGGGAGACGGGCACCCCGGTCCACGACGAGATGATCTCGGCGATGTGCTCCTCGTTGACGTCGGGGACGGTCTGACCGAGCTGGTCGCGCCACACCATCTCCTCGGAGACGTACTTCTCCTTGAGCTTCTTCTCCTTGTCCCGGAAGGAGGCGGCGGTCTCGTAGTCCTGGCCGGCGATGGCCTCCTCCTTCTGGACCTGGAGGTCGCGGATCTCCTTCTGCATGGTGCGAAGGTCGTCCGGGGTGGTGGTGAGCTTCATCCGCACCCGGGCGCTCGCCTCGTCGATGAGGTCGATCGCCTTGTCCGGCAGCGAGCGGTCGCTGACGTAGCGCACGCTCAGCTCCGCCGCCGCTTGCAGCGCGTCGTCGGTGATCTTGACCCGGTGGTGCTTCTCGTAGAGGGGACGGATGCCGTGCAGGATCTCGATGGTCTCGGCCAGTGTCGGCTCGTCGACGAAGACCGGCTGGAAGCGGCGCTCGAGCGCGGCATCCTTCTCGATGTACTTGCGGTACTCGTTGAGGGTGGTGGCGCCGATGCACTGGATCTCGCCCCGGGCTAGCGCCGGCTTGAGGATGTTGGCGGCGTCGATCGCGCCCTCGGCGGCGCCGGCGCCGACCAGGGTGTGCAGCTCGTCGATGAAGAGCACCACCTCGCGCGACTGACGGATCTCGTCGAGGATCTTCTTGAGCCGCTCCTCGAACTCGCCGCGGTACTTGGTGCCGGCCACCAGGGCGCCCATGTCGAGGGTGAGCACCCGCTTGCCCATCAGCGACTCGGGGATGTTGCCGAGCACGATGTGCTGGGCCAGGCCCTCGGCGATCGCGGTCTTGCCGACGCCGGGCTCGCCGATCAGGGCGGGGTTGTTCTTGGTCCGCCGGCTGAGGATCTGGATGACCCGCTCGATCTCCATCTCCCGCCCGATCACCGGGTCGAGGTTGTTCTTCACCGCCAGCTCGGTGAGGTCGCGGCAGAACTGGTCGAGCAGCGGGGTCTTGCTCGGCTTCTTCTGCGCCTCCTTGGCCTCCTCCTCGAGGCCGGACTCGTGGAGCAGGCGCTCGATCTCACCGCGCACCTTGTCGAGGGTGGAGCCGAGATCCTCGAGCACGTGGGCGGCGATCCCCTCGCCCTCGATCAGCAGCCCGAGCAGCAGGTGCTCGGTGCCCACGTAGTTGTTGCCCATCCGCCGCGCCTCCTCGAAGGAGATCTCGATCACCTTCTTGACACGCGAGGTGGGAATGATCTGCTGGATGATGATCCGCTCATTGCGCCCCAGCACCGACTCGATGGTGCTGCGCACCTTGTTGATCTCCACCCCGAGGTTGTTGAGAACCTTGGCGGCGAGACCCTCGCCCTCGCGCAGCAGGCCGAGGAGGAGGTGCTCGGTTCCGATGTACGAGTGATGCGACCGTTCGGCCTCTTCCTGAGCCAGGGTGAGGACCTTCTTCGCTCTCTCGGTGAACCTTTCGAAGGGATACAAGTGCTTCTCCTGAGCATCGGCGCCCGCGGTGGGGATGTCCTGCCGGGCTGAGACAGCCGGGCAGGGGCCCCGGCCGGGGGGACCCGCGCCTCCCCCATTATGCCCACCCGAGATCGACACGTAACCAGTTCGGACGACCAAATCCTGTCAAGCCGGGTGAAGCCACCCCGACGGCGTGTGACGTCGGGCGGCCGCTGCCAGGGCCACGCCAGGGGTCAGGACTCGGTCTCGTCCTCGGTGGCCGCGACCGGCTCGCGCTCGCCCGGGGGCACGTCGCCGGCCTTCGACTCCTCGGCCGCCGCGTCGGCGGTCGCACCATCTTTGTCCGGTTTCCCGGCGCCCGCGACGACATCGAGGGCCTCGGTTTTGTGCGAATTGTCCGCGCCCGCGACCACGCCGGGGTCATCGGCTGCGTCCGCCACATCGGCGCTCGCGGGGACCTCCGGCGCCTCGACGGTGTCCGCTGTGTCGCTGCTCGCGACCGCGACCGGCGCCGCGGCGGCCTCGGGAGCCTCGTCTCGCACCCCCGCCGCGCCGTCACCCTCCGCGTCCGGCTCGTAGTCCGCCCCGGGGTAGAACTCCTCGCCGCCGGCGCCCGGGCCGCGGCTCTGCAGCTGGCGCAGCGACAGGCTGATGCGGCGGCGCACCTTGTCGGCGTTGAGGACCATGACCGTCACCTCGTCGCCGACCTTGAGAACGTCCTCGGTGCGCTCCACGTGGTCCCAGGACAGCTCGCTGATGTGGAGCAGCCCCTCGACGCCGTCCGCGATCTGCAGGAAGGCGCCGTACTTCTTGGTCTTGGTGACCACCCCGGTGATGGCCTGAGCCGGCGGGAAGCGGTCCTCGATGGTGTCCCAGGGATCGGCCGACATCTGCCGCAGCGACAGGCTGATCCGGCTGAGCTCGGGATCGAGCTTGATCACCTTGACCTCGACCTCGTCGCCGACGGCGAGCATGTCACTGACGTTGTTGATGCGGTCCCAGGACAGCTCGCTGATGTGGATGAGGCCGTCGGCGCCGCCGAGGTTGACGAAGGCGCCGTAGGAGGTCAGCCCGCTGACCTTGCCCTTGACCACGTCGCCGACCTCGAGCTTCTCGAAGAGTTCCTCGCGCTGGCGGGCGCGGTCCTCATCCTGGGCGGCGCGCTGGGAGACGATCAGGCGGTTGCGCTTGCGGTTGACCTCGAGGATCTTGACCGGGATCTTGGTCCCCACCAGCTCCATCAGGTTGCCGCTGAACTGTCGCGCCACCTGACTGCTGGGGAGGAAGCCGCGCAGCCCCATGATGTTGACGATCAGCCCGCCCTTGTTCTGTTCGCGGACCTCGGCGTCGATGATCTCGCCCGCCTCTTCCTTCTCGGCGGCCTTCTGCCAGATGCCCTCGGCCCGAGCCTTGCGCAGGGAGAGGACGACGTTACCGTTCTCGTTTTCGGGCTGGATGACATAAACCTTGACCTCGTCGCCCGGGTTGAGGGCGACCGGCTGCTCACCCCGAGCCGCCAGCTCGCGGTTGGAGATCACCCCCTCGGACTTGGCCCCGATGTCGACCAGGACCTCGTCGGGATCGACCCGTACCACCTTCCCGTCGACGATGTCCCCGTGGGTCAGGGCGCGGATGAAGTGCTCCTCGGAACGGAGGAGGTCCTCCATGGTGATCTCGGCTTCCATGGTCTCGGTCGTTGTCAAAGCGCTCCTTCAGTGTCCTGCCTGCTGGTATCCGTGAGGGTTCCGGCCTGGCGGGTGCGGACCGACGCCGCAAACCGTCGCGCGCTGGTGCGATTGACGGGCGCGATGACACCCGCCGCGATGCGCGACAGGGCCGGAGTGTACCACCACGGTCGAACTCGAACCCGAGTTGCCGGCGGGGCGGCGGTGCGCCCCCGCTGAAGGCTTTGACGCGCTCGCCAGCGGCCATTAACAACTCTCAACCCGATGTGATGGCTTCTTGCTCGGGTCCCGTGCAACGCTGCGGGCGTCGGAGCGGAGAGCCGACCGCGGCGAAGGCACGAAGGACCCAGATGCGCATCACCATCACCTGCGAAGAGTGCGGCAGGCGCCACCGTCTCGAGAGGGCGGTGGGCGAGCCGGGAGCGATCTGGATCATCTGCCACGACTGCGAGCTGCCCCTGCGGGCGGTGCTCGAGCAGACCGTGTCGGCCGTGCCCGCGGCCCCGGTGGTCTCGGAGCGGTTCCGCGACACCTGGGCGGGGACGCTCGACATCTCCAGCTCGGCGACAGCCACCTCGTAACCACCGGACCGAGCGCCTGTCGGGGCGCCGGCTTCTCACGCCGCCGGACCAACCGGCTAAAAGACCGTGAGGGGGAACTGCGCGGGGCGTCGGCATGGCAGGCGCCGTGCCGACGTCCCGGGCCGATGCGTTGATCGCTCCCGCCGCGGGTACACCATGGCCATGACCGTGGAGGTCACCGAGAGCTCGTTCGCCGCCGAGGTGCTGGACCGCTCCCGCACCGCACCCGTCGTCGTCGACTTCTGGGCCGCGTGGTGCGGACCCTGCCGGCTGCTGGGGCCGGCGCTCGAGGATGCGGTCGCGGCGCGCGCTGGAGCCATCACCCTCGCCAAGGTCGACACCGACGCCAACCCCGGCCTTGCCAGCCGCTACGGCATCCGCGGCATCCCCGCGGTCAAGGCGTTCCGCAACGGTGCGGTGGTCGCCGAGTTCGTGGGGGCTCAGCCGCGGGCGATGGTGGATCGGTTCCTCGACGCCCTCCTCCCCTCCCCCGCCGAGCAGCTGGTCGCCGCCGGCGATCCGGCCTCACTGCGAGCCGCGGTCGATGCCGACCCGGACCACGCGCCGGCGCGAGTCGCGCTCGCCCGGCTCCTCCTCCGAGACGGGGAGGTGGCCGAGGCTGAGGCGATGCTCAGGCCGGTGGAGCACGACCCGGTGGCCGCCGGGTTGCTGGCCCGGATCCAGCTCCAGCGGGCCGATGGGGCCGGCGGGCCGGTGCAGGCGGCGCTCGCCCGGCTCGACACCGGCGAGCTGGCCGCCGCCCTGCCGAGGCTGGTCGAGGCGATCCGCGAGACCGGTGGCGAGGACCGCGACCTGCTCCGGCGGGTCATCGTCGGCGTCTTCGCCGAGCAGGGGGAGGGCGATCCCCTGGTGCAGCAGCTCCGCCCGCGACTCGCCGCCGCCCTCTACTGAGAACCGGTCGCCGGGCGCCGTCGCGGCGACTACCCTGTGCTCATGCCGGTCGAAGCCCCGACCCGGGAACGTGCCCCGGTGCGCCGCCAGCAGCAGCAGCGAGACTTCCCCTGGCAGGTCGTGGTGTGGAACGACCCCATCACCCTGATGTCCTACGTGGTGCTGGTACTGCGCCGCCTCTTCGGCTACGACCAGACCACCGCGACCAAGCTGATGCTCCAGATCCACAACGATGGCAAGGCGATCGTCGCCTCCCAACCGCGGGAGCAGGCCGAGGTGTCGGTCAGCCAGCTCCACGCCTTCGGCCTGCAGGCTACTCTGGCCCACGGCTGAGTGGCGGAGATCGTCCGCCGTCGCGGCGGCACCGAGCTGCGCCTCGACGGTCGCGAGCGCGAGCTCCTGCTCGACATCGTCGACCGGCTGAGCGCCAAGCTGGGAACGGTGCCGAGGAGCTCGCCCCGGGCCTACGAGGACCCCGAGCTCGAGGCCGAGTACCAGCGCCTGGCGCGGCCCGACTTCGAGAGCACCCGCCTCGCCGACATCGACTTGGTCCGCGGCGGGCTGGCCGCCGGCCGCGACCGGATCCTCCTCGCGGACGACCAGACGCTCGCCTGGATCCGGGCTCTCAACCACCTGCGCCTGGTCGCCGGCGGGCTGATCGGCATCGACGCCGACGGCTGGGAGTCGACGGTCGACGAGGCGACCCTCGCCCGCCCCGAGTACGACATGCTCATCGCCCTGGGCTGGGTGCAGGAGGGACTGGTCAGCGCCATGTCGCCCGCCGTCGACTCGGTCGGGGAACAGGAGGACTGACGGCGGCCGCCCGAGGGACCGACGCGAGCCTCAGTAGTGAACCTTCTGGGGCAGCGGCCGCAGCGGGAACCCGTCGGTCGCCCGAAGCCAGATCCACAGCGGCGGGCCGACGACGAGCACGCCGAGCAGGATGGCCCCGAGCTCGATGTTGCCGACCTGGATGAGCTTGAGGCCGGAGGCCAGAAGGACAAAGGCGATCGCCGGACGGACGAGCCGGCTGGCCGAGTGGGCCGAGATGCGAGCTCCCAGGTAGACCCCGGGGATGCTGCCGACGAGCAGCGACAGCGTCAGTGCCAGGCGGAAGTCGCCGATGAGCACGTGTCCGAAGGCGGCTGCGCCCACCAGGGGAATGGCCTGGACCAGGTCGGTGCCCACGAGCTGCGACGCGCGCAGCGAGGGATAGAGGAAGAGGAGCAGGACGATGATCAGCGAACCCGAGCCCACCGAGGTCATGCCGACGAGGAGGCCGCCGAAAGCCCCGATGGCCAGGGTCGGCAGCGGCCGCACGGTGATGGGCGTGGACGACGCCGCGCTGCGGCCCTCGTGGGAGCGGTGGCGCAGGCCGATCACCGCCTTGACGGCGATGGTGGCGGCGGCGAGGAGCAGGGCAGCGCCCATGGCGCCCTGGACCACGTCCTGCAGGTGCTTGCCATGCCCGAGGATCCGGATCAGGCCAACACCGAGAAGCGCCGAGGGGACCGACCCGACGACCAGCCAGCGGACCAACGTCCAGTTCACCGTCCCCCGGCGTATGTGGACCGCGCCACCGAAGGGCTTCATCACGAACGACGCGACCAGGTCGCTGGACACCGCGGCGAGCGGCTGCACCCGGAAGAGGAGGACCAGGATCGGGGTCATCAGCGCCCCGCCGCCCATGCCGGTCAGCCCCACGGTGAAGCCGACGACCAGACCCGCCAGGGCGATGTAGAGGTCGATGTGCAACCCCCCGGGCCCTCCATCCCGCCTCCGGACCGAGCGGCCCGAAGGGCTAAGTTGACTAAGTCGATCGGGATACTAGCCAATACCTCCGGCCACCCGCAAGAGGGAGCGCGCGCTCCCCTGCCGCCCCCGTATGCCAGCCGCTCGCCCGCCGTGCGGTTCGAGGCTGTTGACGGTTTGTCAAGCTCCGGATCGCCTCGCTCGATCTCGCCTTCACCCATCGTGGAACCACCCTTCCGGCCAGCGCTGCGTTTGCACTGCCGGCACCTGCCTGCCCTCCAGGCGGCTGCGTGTGAGTGGGGCCATACGTCGCGCGGACGCCGCGCAGGCGCCGAGCGGAGGAGGCTGACGCCAAGGGCGTCCGCAGCAGCGAGGTCACGAGCCGCAGGAGCACCGCCCGATTCGCGAGGCGAGTGCCCCCGGCCTCCCCCAAGCGAGGCACGAGTTGCAGCGGCACCGGTTGGTGGCGATTGGGCGGGGAGGGACCGTTGCGAAGGAGACCGTCGCGCAGGCGAGCCGAGCGCAGCGGGTCGACGCCAGAGGCGTCGGAACCGCGGGTCACCGCAGCGACGGTCCCCTCCCCGCCCAGGTGCTACGAAGGGTCCGCGGAACCGCTCAGTACCGAGTGACCTTCATCGAGTAGTCCAGCGCCGTCGCCGAATGGGTCAACGCCCCGACGCTGATGAAGTCGGCACCGGCGAGCGCGTAGGCGCGGGCGTTGGTCAGCAGCACCCCGCCGCTGATCTCCACCTTGGCGCGGCCGCGGATGATCTGCATCGCCTCGCGCACCTGACCGGGGGCGAAGTTGTCGAGCAGGATGCGCGGCGCCTTGTCGTTGAGGGCCTGCTCCAGCTCCTGCAGGTTGCTGACCTCCACATTGACCATCGCCTCGGGGTGAGCCTTGCGGACCGCGCGCAGCGCCGGGCTGACGCCGTTGGCGAGCGCGAGATGGCTGTCCTTGACGAGGATCTGGTCGTACAACCCCATGCGGTGGTTGACCGCCCCGCCGGTGCGGGTCGCGTACTTCTCCAGCGCGCGCAATCCCGGTGTCGTCTTGCGGGTGTCGAGGATCTGAGTCTTGGTGCCCTCCACCGCCTTGACGTACTTCGAGGTCAGGGTGGCGATGCCGCTGAGGTGCTGCAGGAAGTTGAGAGCGACGCGCTCGGCCCGGAGCATGGAACGGGCGGGGCCGAAGAGCCGCGCCACGATCTGATCCTCCTGCACCTTCTGGCCGTCCTGGGTCTTGGCGTCGAACTGCAGCCGCTCGTCGACCAGTTGGAAGACGCGGCGGGTGACGGGCAGACCGGCAATGACGCCGTCCTGCTTGCAGACGATCTTGCCGCGACAGGTCATCTCGGGCGGCACGATGCCCTCGGTGGTCAGGTCGGAGTCACCCACGTCCTCAGCGAGGGCGGCCCCGATCAGGGGGTCGAGGCGCTCGGGAGCCAGGGGGTCAGCGAGGCGATCGATCGTGGCGGTCAAGGCGTGGTCCTCTGTCCTTCTGCATGATCCAGTTGCCAAGCCAGTCGTCACTGCGCTCGGGGTGATCGGTACGCATGTGGGCGCCGCGACTCTCTTCACGACCGAGCGCGGCGGCGCAGACGAGAGACGCGGTGATGGCGGAGTGATACAGGCCGATGCCCTGCACTCCGGCGGACGGCGCGGTGGCGGCGGCGACCTCCGCGCCGATGGCGGCAGCGCGCGCCAGCCCGGAAGCGTCGCGGACCAGCCCGGCGCCCTCCCACATCGCGTCGCGCAGGCGCTCGCGCAGACGGATCAGGGTGGGCAGGTCGTCGGCCCCGGCGGCGGGCCGCGGCGGGTCCACCGCCTCCGCTGGCGGAGGCGGTGCCTCGGCGTTGCGCCGCAAGGCTTCGTGGGCCGCGCGATGGGCGAACACCACCGACTCGAGCAGGCTGTTGCTGGCCAGGCGGTTGGCGCCGTGGACACCGCTGCTGGCAACCTCACCGCAGGCGAAGAGCCCGTCGATGCTGCTGGCTGCGAACCGATCGGTGCGCACCCCGCCAATCAGGTAATGGGCCGCCGGGGCAACCGGCACCAGGTCGCGCCGGATGTCGATGCCGTACTGCAGGCAGGTGGTGTGGATCGTCGGGAAGCGCATCGCCGCCCGCTCGGCCAGGGAGGCGCAATCGAGGTACACGGCACGGTCCCCGGTGCGCTGCAGCTCAGCCCAGATCGCCTGCGCCACCACGTCGCGCGCTGCCATCTCGCCCCGTGGATCTGCGTCGAGCAGGAAACGCCGGCCGTCTCGATTGACGACGTGGGCGCCCTCACCGCGGACCGCCTCGCTGATCAGGAACGCCGGCGCGCCCTCGAGCGCCAGCGCGGTGGGATGGAACTGCACGAACTCCATCCCCGCCACCTCGGCTCCCGCCTCCCAGGCCAGCGCGACCCCGTCGCCGGTGGCCGGTTCGGGATTGGTGGTGAAGCGCCAGAGGCGCCCGGCGCCGCCGCTGGCGAGGATGACCGAGCTGGCCAGGATCAAGCGGGTGCTGGAGGTGTCGAGGTCGTGCACCTCGACCCCGCAACACCGACCGGTCCAGTCGGTGAGCAACCGCAGCGCCTGGTGCCGTTCGAACACGGCCGCGGCGGTCGCGCGGATGCGACGCGCCAGCGCGCTTTCGATCTCCAGGCCGGTGGCGTCGCCGCGGGCGTGGAGAATGCGGTCGCGGCTGTGCGCGGCCTCGCGACCGACCTGGAGCACCCCGTCCTGGGTGTCGAAGCTCACTCCCCACTCGATCAGCTCGCGGACGCGCGCCGGAGCCTCGTCGACGAGGATGCGAACCGCGTCCTCGTCGCAGAGTCCCCGTCCGGCGGCGATGGTGTCGGCGAAGTGCAGATCGGGGTCGTCGCCGGGAGCGACGGCGGCGGCGATACCGCCCTGGGCGTAGCGGCTGCAACCGTCGTCGAGAGCCGCCTTGGTGACCACCGCAACCCGTGCCCGGCTCGCCGCCGTCAACGCCGCCACCAACCCTGCGATGCCGCTGCCGATCACGACGATGTCGTACGAGACGGTGCCGATCGGGCGTCGCGACATCGCCGGATGGCTCATGAGACGGCGGCCCGCAATCGCGAGCGGTTGTGCGCATCCACCTGAACCACGCTGGGCTGGAAGGTGCGCAGCTCGCGCTCGTCCAGCTGAGCGTAGGTGATGAGGATGACGACATCACCCGGCTGCCCGATGTGCGCCATGGCCCCGTTGAGCGCCACCTCTCCCGCCTCCCCTTCGATGGCATAGGTGACCGCGCGTGAGCCGTTGCTGATATTGACGATGTGTAGCTGCTCGCCGACCACGATGTCGGCCTCACGCATCAGCACCGGATCAATGCTGCACGAGCCCTCGTAGTGGAGGTCCGCCCGCGTCACCGTGGCGCGGTGGATCTTCGATTTCATCACCGTACGCTGCACGTCCGGCTCCTGAGGGCGCGACCCGACCTCGCGTCCAGCTCGACCATGGCCCCGACCAGCGAAGGCACATCGGGCGGCTCGTCGATGCCAAGGCCGACGGTGTCGATGAGCCGCGTGCCTGCGATTGTAGCAGCGACCACGATTCGAGCCCCCCGCCCAGCCTCGGTGAGCGGTTCGAAGCTGTCGGCGTCGACCACGCCGACGTAGTCGACCCGGAGCGAATCGCCCTCCTCCAGCCGGTCTCGGACCAGCGCCGCCAGCACCTCGGCGCGGCGTTCTCCCGCCGCGAAACGCCGCAGCGCCTCCCCCAGCGCCCGGGGGATGGCCAGCGCCCGCCGGCGGGCATCCGGGCTCAGATAGGCGTTGCGACTGCTGAGCGCAAGGCCGTCGCCGTCGCGCACGGTGGGACACACCACCACCGTGGTGCCGATGTCCAGGTCGGCAGCCAGGCGCCGCACCACGGCACACTGCTGCGCATCCTTCTGGCCGAAATAGGCACGGTCGCAACGCGCGGCGATGAGCAGCTTGGCCACCACCAGGGCGACACCGTCGAAGTGTCCGGGCCGGGTCTCGCCCTCGAAGTCGCGGGTCAGCGAGGAGCCGACGCTCACCGTGGTGGCGGCGCCGCGGGGATACATCGCCGCCGCATCGGGAACGTAGGCGGCGTCGACCCCTTCGCCGGCGAGCATCGCCAGGTCGCGCTCCAGCGGCCGCGGATAGCGGGCGAAGTCCTCATCGGCACCGAACTGCCGGGGATTGACGAAGATGCTCACCGCCACCCGGTCGCATTCGGCGCGGGCACGCCTGATCAGGCTGCGATGACCGTCGTGCAGCGCTCCCATGGTCGGCACCATCCCCAACGACAGGCCGGACGAGCGCCAGCGCTCAGAGGCGATGCGCAGCTCTCCGGGAGTCCGCAGCAGGCGGGTGCGCGCGGTCACCGCGGCGGTGGTGTCAGTGATAGGAATGCTCATCGTCAGGAAACTCTCCGCTTTCGACGTCGTGTGCATAGGCCCGGGCGGCTGCCAGAGCGCGAGCGCCCAGGTCGCCATACGGGCGCACGAATTTCGGCATCGGGTCCTGCGTCAGGCCGAGCAGGTCGTGCACCACCAGCACCTGTCCATCGCACTCCGGACCGGCGCCGATGCCGATGGTGGGGATGGCGAGTGACCGGGTCACATCGCCGGCGAGCTGCCGCGGCACGCCTTCGAGCACGATGCTGAAGGCGCCCGCGTGCTGCAGGGCGCGGGCATCGTCGAGAATGCGTTCGGCCGCCTCGGGGCTGCGTCCCTGGACCCGGAAGCCGCCGAAGATGTTGACGAACTGCGGTGTCAGGCCCAGGTGTCCCATCACCGGGATGCCGCGCTCCACCAGCATGTGGGTCAGGGCCACCACCCGTCCCCCGCCCTCGAGCTTGACCGCGTGCATCCCCGCCTGGAGGAAGGCGGCGGCGTTGGCGATCGCTTCCCCGTCGCTGGCGTGGTACGCGTTGAAGGGCATGTCGCCCACCAGCAGCTGCTCCGGTGCTCCCCGCGCGACGGCGCGGGCGTGATGGAGCATGTCGGCCATCGTCACCGGAAGGGTGCTGCGGTGGCCCAGCATCAGCATCCCCAGACTGTCGCCGACGAGCAGCACCGGGATGTCTGCGGCGGCGAGGATGCGGGCGGTGGTGTAGTCGTACGCGGTGAGCACGGCGAAGCGCCGGCCCTCGCGCTTGGCGGCGAGCAGGTCGCACACGGTCACCGGCATACCGATGCGTCCTATGCGGTCGCGCGCAGACGTGGAGGTGATGCGAGCACCGCCGCCACCTCGTCGCGGCCGTCCACGCCCGACACCGCCAGGGTCTCGCAGGCGAGGTGGTGGTACAGCTCCTGGCTGGCCGGATCGTGCTCGAGCGCGCGCAGGTGGCGAGCGACGGTGCCGGCGTCGTTCCGCACCACCGGCCCGGTCAGCGCGGCGCGGACGCCGAGGCGGCGGGCGTTGGCGACGGCGCCGAGCAGCAGTGAGGTCAGCGCCTCCTCGGCCACACGTGCATCGACGCCGGCAGCCCGCAGCAGCGTGGTCGCCCTCTCCAGCAGCGCCAGGGGCGCGTTGCCGGCGAGCACCGCGGCGGCATGGTACAGCGCGCGGTCGAGCCGTGCGGCGGCGAAGGGAATCCCACCCAGATCCTCGACCAGCCGCTCCAGCCAGGGCCGCAGCACCGGGTCGGCGTCGACGGCGAAGAAGCTTCCGCGCAGCGCCGCCGCCCCGGCGGCCCCGGCGAGCGATGCCAGCGGGTGGACAGCGCCGGCTGCCGCCGCCACCTGGCGGACGGCGGCAAGGGCGGAGCGATCGAGGGCACCGCTGCAGTGGAGGACGCCGCGGCCCCCGAGCGACATGCCGCTGGCGGCGAGGACGGCGGCCAGCCGGGTGACCGCCGCGTCGGGGACGGTCAGCACGGTGAGGTCGGCGCTCATCGCGGCGGCGACCGGGCCGGCGACCGGCGTCGCCTGCACGGCGGCGGCCAGGCGGTGCGCCGAGGCGGGGGTGCGGCTCGCGACCGCGGTGACGCGATAACCGGCGGCGTGGGCGGCGGCAGCGAGGGCGGTCCCGGCGCGGCCGGCGCCGACGAAGGCGAGAGTGGGCAGGCGACAATCCGCCCCCCGCAGGGCTGTGGTGGTCACCGTCTCGGTCACCTCGTGATCCAAGCGACGTGCTCCGCCGCGGAGGCGGGCGGCGTCGGCGCGGAACCACCGGAGGCCTCGAGGCGCTGCTTCGCGTCCCCGGGCGATGGTCACCGGCCCTGCACGCTCCTCCCCACGCGCACGGTGCGGGTCACCAGTGTAAACGGCGGGCGGCGCGAAGTCCTGCGGATGGGCCGCCGGCCGGTCGGCCGGGGCGGGGCAGCGGGACTGCTAGAGCCCGGCGGCGGCCGCAGGTTCGATCGCCGCGCTGTCGACCTCGGCGATGATGCGGTCCATCTCGGCCGCATCCATGGTCTCCACCTCGATCAGCCGGTGGGCCAGGGCGCGAAGGGTGGCCTCGCGTGAGCGCAGCACCTCCTTGGCGCGAAGGAAGGCGCTGTCGACGAGGTGGTGCACCTCCTGGTCGATCTCGGAGGCGATCTCCTCGGAGTAGTTGCGCTGCTCGCCCAGGTCACGCCCGAGGAAGACCAGCTCCTCCTTGGTGCCGAAGGCGAGCGGGCCGAGCTTGTCGCTCATGCCCCACTCGGTGACCATCTTGCGGGCCAGCTGGGTCGCCTTGCGGATGTCGTCGCTGGCGCCGGTGGTGATGTTCTTCTCGCCCAGGATCAGCTCCTCGGCGCAGCGGCCGCCCAGGATACCGGCGAGCTGATCGACCAGCTCCGCCTTGCTGACCAGGTACTTGTCCTCGGTCGGCAGGCTGAGCGTCCATCCCAGCGCCATGCCGCGCGACACGATGCTGATCTTGTGCACCGGGTCGGTGTTCTCCAGCGTCTTCATCACCAGCGCATGACCCATCTCGTGGTACGCGATGGTGGCCTTCTCCTTCTCGCTGATCATCCGGCTCTTGCGTTCCGGGCCGGCGATGACCCGGGCGATCGCCTCCTCGAGGTCCTTCATCCCGATCACCTTCTTGTTGGCGCGGGCGGTGAGGATGGCGGCCTCGTTGATCAGGTTGGCGAGGTCGGCTCCGCTGAAGCCGGGGGTCTGCTTGGCAAGCACCTCGAGGTCGACCGAGGGATCCAGCGGCTTGTTGCGAGCGTGCACCTCGAGGATGGCGCGGCGGCCGCGGATGTCGGGCCGGTCGAGGGTGACGTGACGGTCGAAGCGCCCGGGACGGAGCAGGGCCGGGTCGAGGACGTCGGGGCGGTTGGTCGCGGCGATGACGATGACGTGGGTGCTGGTCTCGAATCCGTCCATCTCCACCAGCAGCTGGTTGAGGGTCTGCTCGCGCTCGTCATGGCCACCGCCCAGTCCGGCGCCGCGCTGGCGGCCGACGGCGTCGATCTCGTCGACGAAGACGATGCACGGGCTGTTCTTCTTGGCCTGGTCGAAGAGGTCGCGGACGCGGCTGGCGCCGACGCCGACGAACATCTCGACGAACTCCGAGCCGGAGATGCTGAAGAAGGGAACGCCGGCCTCACCGGCCACCGCCTTGCTGAGCAGCGTCTTGCCGGTTCCCGGTGGGCCGACCAGCAGCACGCCCTTGGGGATGCGCGCTCCGACGGCGGTGAACTTGTCGGGGTACTTGAGGAACTCGACGATCTCGGTGAGCTCGACCTTCGCCTCCTCCACCCCGGCGACGTCGTTGAAGGTGATCGCCGGCTTGTCACCGGCGAGCAGCCGGGCCCGGCTGCGACCAAATGACAGGGCCTGATTGTTGCCGCTCTGGGTCTGCCGCAGCATCCACCACATGAAGACGCCGATGACAGCGAAGAGGATCAGGTTGGGAAGGATGATGCTCCACAACACGTTGCCACCGCCATTGGGCTCGTTTTTATAATTGGTGAAGTGATTGTCCCGAAAGAGGGTCACCACCTGGTCACTGGAACCGACCGTGGTCTTGAACTGGTTGCCCGCTTGATCCCACCAGGTGACCGTGTTGCCGTCGCCGCTGATGACCGCCTGATGGGCGGAGTCGGTGGCGATCTTGTCACTGGGTGAGCCGCCGGAGTTCTTGAGATTCTGCACCGCCGACTGCAGCTGCCCCTCTTCGCGCGTTCCCGTGCTCCCGTTGGGAAAGCTTCGCCAGGCGAGGACGGCGACCAGCACGATCGCAGCAAAGAGCAGCAGATAGATAAGCGAGCGTCGCTGGCCTCTCATTGGCCGCAGTCTAACATGGGGTCTGAATTGGCCCCGGATCAGAAGCGGGCCACAACGCTGTCACGAGACCGGACCCCGGTCTACGGTTCCAGGCGGCGCCGCTGGTGCTCGGCCAGCGCCACCAGCCGGCGGCGTGCCGCCGGGAAGACCGTCTCCAGCGCGGGGAGCAGCTCGTGGCGCACCCGGGAGCGGGTGAAGCGCGGGTCCGAGTTGGAGGGATCGTCGACGACCTCGAGACCGAGCGCCCGGCAGTAGGCGGCGGTCTGCTCGCGCCAGACGCGCAACAAGGGGCGGGCCAGCATGCCGTCACGCTCGCCCATGGCGGCGAGCGCCCGCGGGGTGGCGCCGGTGAGAGCTCGCATCAGCACCGTCTCCGCCTGGTCGTCGGCGGTGTGGCCCAGGGCGATGGCGGTGGCCCCGCAGCGGGAGGCCTGACTGCGCAGGGCGCGGTGGCGAGCCTGCCGGGCGCGGTCCTGCAGCGACGGGCCGGGCGTCACCGAGACCGACATCGAATACAAGGGCACCCCGGCGCGCTCCGCCAGGGCGGCGACCACCTCTGCCTCGGCCGCCGAGCCGTCGCGCAGCCCATGGTCGACGTGGGCGACGTGCAGGCGCAGCGACCTGGGTGGCGCCAGGCGGGCCAGCACGTCGAGCAGGGCGGCGGAATCGGGTCCTCCGCTGCACGCCACCAGCACCGTCTCGCCGGGAAAGATGACCCGCCGCCGGTCCAGCGCGCTGGCGCCCGCCCGCCGCACTCGCGCCACGGCCGCGACGCGTTCGCCGGGAGGCAGCTTCGACACGGATTGGGTGGTCATGGTGGCGGTACCTGGGGTCGAACCAGGGACATACCGGGTATGAGCCGGCTGCTCTACCACCTGAGCTATACCGCCGGGGGCCCGGCTCCGCGGCGCCCGCACGCAGTGGAAGCGCCGGCGACACGGTCCGCGCCTGATGCGAGGACCATGAGAAGGAGTGGTTGCGGCGGTTGGATTCGAACCAACGACCTTCGGGTTATGAGCCCGACGAGCTTCCACTGCTCCACGCCGCACCCGAAGGATACCAGCGATCCCGAAACCGCCGTGGAGGCCTCGGCCGCGCGCGTCAGTGACGCGGTGACGGCGTCGGCAGGGCGAACGCGAAGGGGGTCGGCGAAGGGCTCGCCGGCGCCACGGCGTCGGTGGGGCTGGGCAGCGGGGTGCCTCCCGGAGAGGGGCTGGGCGAGAAGGTCGGCAGGTCGTGGACGTCGATGCCGCCGCCGGAGGGGACCGGCGCTCCGGGTGTCACCACCACGTAGACGTGCTCACCGGGGAGCACGAAGCCCAGCTTGCGCGCCTCCTCCTCGACCCAGGCACGGGTCTGGGCGTCGGCGATCTCCTGCCGCCGCTGGGCGATGTCGTGCTTCAGCCGCGCGTTGTCCGCCTGCAGCTTGCTCACCTGGCCGTCGACCGACTGCCCGGTCGCGATCTCGCTGGACACCGCGTACGCCACGTAGGCGCATACCACCACGATGCCGGCCGCCAGCATGCGGCGGGGAGAGAAGCGCCGGCGCGCCGGCGAGCTGCTGCTGCGGTGGCGAGCGATGAGATCGGCCCTCTGAGTACGACGTGTGGTGAAACTGCGGCCGTGCCGCTCCGAGTATACGAGCCGATGAGGCCAGATGCGGCCAAAAGACACGGCTGTTGACGAGGCGGGCGGGGGGACCTCGCTGTGCTCACCCGCGGTTCTGAGGCGAGGTCAGCGCCACCGTTGCCGGCGGACGAGGGGACCTCGCTCTGCTCACCCGCGGTTCTGACGCCTTTGGCGTCAGCCCGCTGCGCTCGGCTCGCTCAGCTCGCCTGCGCGACGGTTCGCTCCGCGACGTCCCCCCGCCCGCCTTCCGGTGACCGCGACTACCGAGGCGATTCTGTCGCTGCCGCGGTTGCCTCCCAGCGACGGGCCCAGTCGGCGGCGCTCAGATCGTGCAGGTCGGCGCCGTCGCTTCGGGCTCGGGTCTCGAGGGCGCGGAACCGGCCGGCGTAGCGGTGAGCGCGGCGGCGGAGGGCGTCCTCGGGGTTGACACGGAGACGGCGGGCAAGGGCGACGACGTCGAAGAGAAGGTCGCCAATCGCTTCCTCTAGGCGCGGCGCCGGCGGCGGCGGTCCCGCACTGTGATCGGCGGCCGGTGTCGCCTCGGGATCCACCACCCAGTCGGTGCCGCGAGGGACGGTGGGATCAGTCTGCTGGGCCTCGGCAGATGCGGCGGCGAGCGCGTCGTGGCAACGATTCAGCGCGCCCTCGAGAGTCGGGGTCGCGTCGAAGCCGACCCGGGCGGGCCGCTTCTGCACGCCGAGAGCGTAGGCCAGCGCAGGCAGCGACACGGGCACGCCGTCGAGCAGCGAGAGCCGCTCGCCCTTCTCCCGCGACTTGATCCTCTCCCAGTTGACCACCACGTCGGCGGCCCCACCGACCTCGACGTCGGCGAACACGTGGGGATGCCGGGCGATCATCTTCGCCCTGGCGGTGTCGGCGACCTCGCCGACGTCAAAGCCGTCGGGACGTTCCTGGGCGATGGCGCAGTGCATGAACACCTGGAGGAGCAGGTCGCCCAGCTCCTCTCGAAGAGTGGCCTCCTTGCCGTCCTCGATCGCCTCCAGCGCCTCGTAGGTCTCCTCGAGCAGGTAGGGGCGAAGCGTCATGTGCGTCTGCACCTGGTCCCACGGGCAGCCCCCGGGAGCGCGGAGCTGCTCCATCGTCTCGTTGAGCGCCCGCAGCGACGCCACCGCCTCCTCACGCACCTCAGAGCCTCCTCGTCGTGTCTTCGGGTCCGCCGCCGCTCAGGCGGTCATCTGGTCGCGGGTGCGCAGCCGGGCGAGACGGCCCAGCTCGCGCAGCACCTGCAGCAGAGTGTCCTCCCAGCCGCTCACCTGCGTCGCCCGAGCGCCGACCGCGGCCACCCGGCCGGCTGGCGCCGCCGCCGTCAGCACCCGCACCCGCGTCGGGGTTGAGGTCACCTTCGACCTGAACTGGCGGGTCACCGACTCGAGGTCGATGCCATGTCCCACCGCCAGCTTGACCACCACCGCCCCGGGTTCGGTCTCGACCGACAGCGCCCCGGCGGCGGCGGCGAGCAGCCGCACCCGCAGTGAGAACACCAGCGACTGCGCCGCGGCGGGCAGCGGACCGAAGCGGTCGACCAGACCGCGCACCTGCTGCTCGAGATCCGCCTCGGCGGCGGCGGCGGCGAGGTCCTGGTAGCAGCGCAGCCGCAGCCGCTCGTCGGTGACGTAGGTCTGTGGCAGGAAGGCGGTGACCGGCAGCGAGACGGTCACCTGCGCCGGCGACTCGCGAAGCACCTTGCCCTGCATCCGCGAGACCGCGTCGCGCAGCAGGTGGTTGTAGAGCTCGAGGCCGACGGCCGCGATCTCGCCGTGCTGCTCCTCGCCGAGCAGGTTGCCGGCGCCGCGGATCTCGAGGTCGCGCAGGGCCAGCGTGAACCCGGCGCCCAGGTCCTGCAGGTCGGCGATCACCTCCAGCCGTTTGTCGGCGCGTTCGGTGAGCGCTCGCGCCGGCGGATACAGGATGTACGCGTAGGCGCGCTGTCCGGCGCGGCCGACACGGCCGCGCAGCTGGTAGAGCTGGGCCAGCCCGAGACGGTGGGCGTCGTTGATGACGATGGTGTTGGCGTTGGGAATGTCAAGGCCGGACTCGATGATGGTGGTGCACACCAGCACATCGACCTCGCCCTCGCCGAAAAGCTGCATCACCCGGGCAAGGCTCCGCTCCGGCATCTGCCCATGAGCGATCTCGATGCGCGGCTCCGGCAGCAGCGTCCGCAGGGAATCGGCCTGACGCTGGATGCTGTCGACGCGGTTGTGGACGTAGTACACCTGGCCACCGCGTGCCAGCTCGCGGGTGATCACCTCGCGGATCAGGCCGTCGTCACGAGCTGTGACGTAGGTCTTGATCGGCTGGCGCTCCTCCGGCGGGGTCTGGATCACCGAGAGATCTCGGATTCCCGCCAGCGACATGTGCAGCGTCCGCGGGATCGGCGTCGCCGACAGCGACAGTACGTCGACGGCAACCCGAAGCTGCTTGAACCGCTCCTTCTGGAGGACGCCGAAGCGCTGCTCCTCGTCGATGATGACCAGGCCCAGCTCACGAAAGCTGACGTCGCGCTGGAGCAGGCGGTGGGTGCCGATGACGATGTCGGCGCCACCGCTGGCGAGCCCGTTCAGGGTGTCGCGCACCTCCTCGGGAGTGCAGAAGCGCGACAGCTGGCGCACGGTGATCGGAAAGGGGGCGAGCCGCTGCGAGAAGGTGAGGTAGTGCTGCTGGGCCAGCACCGTGGTCGGCACCAGGACGGCCACCTGCCGGCCGTCGGCAGCGGCCTTGAACGCGGCCCGCAGCGCCAGCTCGGTCTTGCCGAAACCGACGTCGCCGCAGACCACCCGGTCCATCGGCCGGGAGGTCTCCATGTCGCGCTTGATCTCCTCCAGCACCAGCTCCTGGTCGGGTGTCTCCTGGTACGGGAAGGACGACTCGAGCTCCTGCTGCCAGGCGGCATCGGGCGGATAGGCGTGCCCCGCCGACGCCTCGCGCTGCGAGTACAGCGCCAGCAGCTCGCGGGCGACCTGCTCGGTCCGCTCCTTGACCCGGCGCTTGGTCCGCTCCCACTCCTCGGTCCCGAGCTTCGACAGATGGGGATGCGCGTCGGCGCCGCCGACGTATCGGTCCACCCGGTCGAGGTGGGCGACGGGGACGTGGAGCTTGTCACCGTCGGCGTACTCCAGGGTCATGTACTCGGCTTCGCCGCCCTCGCCGTCGGCGACACGGCGCATCTCGACAAAACGGCCGATGCCGTGATCGCTGTGCACCACCAGGTCGCCGGGTGCGAACTCGATGACGAAGGCGCGCTCGGCTGCGCGCTGGCTGGCCGCGCGGCGGGTGCCGCGCGCCGACGTCGACTCCGCCCGGCGCGCCCCGCGCGCCACCGGCGACCCGCGACGGCGGACGCGGCCGAAGAGTTCGGTGTCGGAGAAGACCTCGAGCTCGGCGGGCTCGGCGTCGAAGCCGGCCGACACGTCGGCGGCCGCGACCATCAGGGCGCCGGCGGGCAGCGGGGTGACGGCGGCGTCGAAGTCAGCTGACTCGATGGGGTCGAGCCCCTGCTCGCGCGCCAGCTCGGCCAGCCGACCGCCCTGGCGGGAGAGCACCACCACCGAACGACCGGCGCGCAGCCGCTCGGACACCCTGGCGGCCCAGGAGTCGAAGCGACCGACGAAGGTCTCGGCTCCATGCCAATCGAGGTCGACCGCCCCGCCGGTCGCGGCGTCCGGGACGTCGCGGACCAGCTCGATCATCCCCATCCCCTCGAGCCGCGACCGCAGCTGGTCGAGCTCGACCAGGCCGCTGCGGGCGCCTGCGGGCAGCTCGCCGCGCTCCTCCTCCTGGGTGCGGAGCCCCTCGGCCTCGGCCAGGTGGCGGAGGCCAGCCCGCCAGAGGCGGTCGGCGCCGCCGGCGACGACGAGCACGGCGTCGCCGAGATGGTCGAGCAGGGTGGGAGCCGGCTCGGGCGCGAGGTATGGGGTGAAGAGGTCGACGCCCTCGGCGTAGATCCCCAGGGCGAGGTGCTCGCGGTCGCGCAGCCACACCTCGCGGATGTCCTCGCGGCAGCCGCCGAGGTCGAGCCGGTCGACCGCCGTCAGCGCCCGCGCCACCGCCTCGGGAGAGAGGTCGAGCTCGCGCGCCGGCCAGATCGCGACCTCGTCGAGGGTGGCAACCGACGTCTGGGTGTCGGGGTCGAAGGCGCGCAGCTCCTCGACCTCGTCGCCCAGCCATTCGGCACGCCAGGGGCGGGCCGCGTTCAGCCCGAAGACGTCGACGATGCCGCCGCGGACGGCGAACTCGCCGGGCGAGGTGACGGCGACCTCGCGCCGGTAGCCGAGCGCCACCAGTCGCGCCACCAGGTCGTCGCGGCCCACGGCGTCCCCCCGCCGCAGGAGGGTGCGGCCACCGCGGACCAGCTCCGGCGTCAGGGTTGGCCGGAGCAGGGCCGCCGGAGAGGTCACCACCAGGAGCGGCCGGTCCTCCGCCACCGCAGCAAGGGTCGCCAGACGGCGCCGCGTCACCTCCTCACCGGGCGCCACCCGGTCGAAGGGCAGCGTGTCGGCGGCCGGGAAGAGGGCGAGGCCGTCCTCCCCGCTCCACACCGCGCAGTCGGCCCAGAGCTCCTCGGGCTCGGTCGAGACCAGCAGCACCCGGCGGCCGGTGGCCTCCCGGACCCACCAGGCGAGCAGGCCGGCGGCGCCGGCGGGAACGCCGCTGATCACGCCCGTCCGCATCCCCTGCAGACGGCGCAGCGCGGGGACGGCGTCGAGCTTCGAGCGCAGCGACGCGGCGGCCACCGCGGTCTCAGCCATCGGGACCGGGGGCGAGGTCGGGCTTGCGGTTGAACTCGTTCATGGCAGCGTCGAGACCGTCGCGCACGATGGTGACGACCGCGTCGCCGGCGCGGGTGACGATCGCCGGCAGCTGCCCCCGCTCGTCGGGGGTGAACGGTTGCAGGATGAAGTCAAGCGGGTCCACCCCCTCGGGAGGGCGGCCGATGCCGATGCGCACGCGGATGAAGTCGGAGGTCTGCCACGACTCGATCAGCGAGCGGACCCCGTTGTGGCCGCCGGCGCTCCCGCCCCGGCGGAGCCGGAGCCGCCCGAAGGGCAGATCGAGCTCGTCGTAGACGACGACGACGTCGGGCACGGGGATGCCGAGCCGCTCGGTGAGGTGCCGGCCGGCGCGTCCACTGAGGTTCATGTACGTTTGTGGTCGCGCCAGCACCACGTCGAAACCTTCGATGGCGCCCTCGCGCAACCGCGCCGGCCCCTCGCGGCGCTCGCGGGCGAAGCGACCCCGCCGCTCCAGCTCATCGAGGGTTGCCCAGCCGAGGTTGTGGCGGGTGGTGGCGTACTCGCCGCCGGGGTTGCCGAGCCCGAGCACCAGGGTGGCCAGCCGTCAATCCTCGGTCGCCGCGGCCGCGAGATCGGGCACCGTCTCTCCCGGCAGCAGCCGTCGAGTGGCCGCGGTCATCGCCGCCGCCTCCACCGCCTCGGCGTGATCGTGGCCCAGGCAGTGGAGCATCCCGTGCACCGCCAGCAGCCTGAGCTCCGCCCCGACGTCGCCGTGGTTCACCTCCGCCTGGGCCGCCGCCCGCTCCACCGAAATGGCGATGTCGCCCACCCGATCGCGGCCGTCGCCGGCGAAGGCGAGAACGTCGGTGGCACCCTCGACGCCGCGAAACCCGGAGTTGAGCCGGGACAGCTCGGCGTCGTCGGTGAGCCGGACCGCGAGCACCGCGCGCGGCGGCACCGCCAGCACGTCCCCACACCACCGCAGCAGCCCCGCCAGGTCGACGCCGCGGACGGCCGCCAGAGCGGCCGCGTCGAGCTCTTCGGCCCGGACGACGGTCACCCGCACCAGCGGCTGCCGCATGAAAAACGGGCCCGCTCAGCTGAGCGGACCCGTGCTCTCATAGGGGGGGTCACCCGGCCTTGAGACGCCGCTTCTTGGCAGCGACCAGCTTGCGCTTGCGACGGACCGACGGCTTCTCGTAGTACTCGCGCCGGCGTACCTCCGAGAGGATGCCGTTCTGCTTGATCTTCTTGTTGAAACGTCGCAAGGCGCTCTCGAAGGTCTCGCCCTCGCGGACCTTCACCTCCGACACGGTCGGAAACTCACCTCCTTTGCCCGGGCCAGCCGGCCTGAGATCGTGCAACGACGCATGACTGCGTCACAAGTTGACGAGTGTACCCGGCGCGGGTCGCTGACGAGCCGGTCAGGCGGCGGGGTCGTACCGCCAGCCGGGCACCGGTGCGCCGGCGATCTCGACGTCCCCGGGCAGCTCGGTGCGCCAGGGCAGCATCAGGTCGAAGACGATCTCCTGGATGGTCCAGAGGATGTCCATGACGTCGGTGATCCGCTGCTGGGGGCGCGCCGACACCTCGGCGACGGCGCCGATCGCCTCGCTGTCCCCGCTCAGCCGGACCACCCGGCGGGCGACCACGAGCACCCGCCCGGCGCTCTCGGCGAGATCGGGCGGGACCTCCTTGAGCCCCTGGAGGTGGGTCTCCTCACAGGCCTCGATCACCGAGTCCACCCGCTCCACCAGCCGGCGGAGGCGGCTTCGCTCGGCAAGCTCACGCCGGTGTCGCTGGCGTGCAGCGTGGACCTCGGCGGTTGCATTCTCGATCAGCACGGCGGCCATCCTCTCCCACAAGTCGGTGCAGCGTTTGTCACCGCATTAGGTTGTATACCCCAATTCAGGGTTGACATCAACAGCGGATTTCGTATGGAATTGATGCATGGACCGCATCGATGTCGACGCCCTCCGGACCTTCCAGGTGGCCGCCCGCCACCAGCACCTGGGCCGCGCCGCCGAGGCCCTCCAGGTCGACCAGTCGACGGTCTCCCGCAAGATCGCCCGGCTGGAGTCCGAGGTGGGGGTGGCGCTCTTCGACCGGGTCGGGCGCAGCGTCCGCCTGACGCCCGCCGGCGCCCGTTTCTTCGCCCGGACCGAGCGCCTGCTCGAGGAGCTTCGCGACTCGGTGGCCGAGGCGGCCGGCACCGCGTCGCCGGAGAGCGGCGAGGTCCGGGTCGGCTTCCTGCACACGGTCGGGGCGCACTGGCTGCCGGACCGGCTGGCTCGCTTCCTCGAGGCCCACCCCCGGGTGCGCTTCACCCTCCGCGAGGGCGCCGCGAGCGAGGTCGTCGGGGGAGTCCTCCAGGGCAGCCTGGATCTCGGCATCGTCGGCCCGCCGCCCACCGGCAGCCGGGAGCTGGAGATCAGGCCGCTCTTCCGCGAGCGGGTGGCGGTGGTGGTCCCGGCCGGCCACCGGCTCAGCACGCAGAGCTCGTGCACCCTGCGCGACCTCGCCGACGAGCCGCTGATCCTGCCGCGGTCGCGCAGCGGCCTGCGCAAGGTGGTCGACGACGCCTTCGCCCGCGAGGGGATCGAGGCACGGGTCGCCTACGAGGGCGACGACTTCACCATCGTCGAAGGTCTGGTCGAGGCCGGTCTCGGCACCACCCTGCTGCCGATGCCGCTGCCGATGCCGTCGGAGCGGGTGGCGGTGGTGCCGCTGCGCCAGCCGCCGATCGCCCGCACCATGGCGCTCTGCTGGGACCGGCGGCGGCCGCTCCCACCGGCGGCGTCGCTGTTCGTCGACCGCCTTCTCGCCGACGCCAACGAACCCTTCGACCCACCGCTCAGCGCCGCCTACGGACCCGAGCTCAACGGGGCCGAACCCGGCGCGCCCGTCGCCGAGACGGCCAGCCCCTAGCCGGATCGATCCGGGCCAGCCCGGATCCAGATCCATGCGGGCTTAGACTGGCCGCTGATGACCGCGGTCCTGTTTGCCCTGAGCGGCGTCGTGCTGGTCGCCGCCCTCGCCGTCGCCGCCATCGGTGTGCGCGCCGCCGCCCGGCGTCGCGCTGCCGCATCGGGTTCGCGCGTTCAGGGCCCGGACCAGCTCGCCAGAGCGCGCACCGAGGCGCAGGCGATGGTCTCGACGGCGCGGGCGCACGCGCTGACGATGCGAGAGGCGGCGCTCGACGAGCTGGCCATGCGGCGCGCCGCGGTCGACGCCATCGAGGGCAGGCTGGAGGAGCGCGAACGCGAGCTGCGCGAGCGTGAGGCCGCCCTCGGCCTTCGCGTCGACGAGCAGCACGCCCACGACGCTGCCGTCGAGGCGGAGCGGGCCGGCGTCGCCGAGCAGCGGGCGGAGGTGGAGCGCATCCTGGAGCGTGTCGCCGACATCGACCGCGACACGGCGGAGCGCACCATCCTCGGGCGGGTCGAGGAGGAGCTGGCCGCCGATCACCCCGGCCGGGTCGACCGCAGCGTCGGCGGCCGCGTCGGCGACGTGGTCCCCGCCGCCCGGTCGCTCCTCGGCGACGCTATCCAGCGGCAGGACTCATCGCATGCCGACAGCGCGCCGCGACCCGCCCCCATCGCCCTCGAGGGCCTCGACGAGGCCGACCGTGAACGGCTGCTGGCGGCGCTGGGAGTGATCGCCGCCGACACCACCACCGACCTCGGTGTCGACAGCGAGCGCAACCAGGCCACCCTTCGCGGCCTCGACCCGGTGGGACGCGAGCTGGCACGCCAGGCGTCGCTGGAGGTGATCGATCGCCAGCTGCAGGCGCTCGACGTGCCGCCGCTGCTGCTGAAGGCCCGGCGCTCGCTCGACTCGCGCATCGTCGCGCTGGGCGAGCGGGCGCTGTGGGATATGCAGATGCAGGGACGGCCGGAGCTGGCCGAGCTCCTGGGCGTTCTCCACTATCGCTTCTCCTACGGCCAGAACGCTCTGCTCCACTGCCAGGAGACGGGGTACCTCTGCGCCGTGCTCGCCGCCGAGCTGCGCATGGACGAGGTGTCCGCTCGCCAGGCCGGTCTGCTTCACGACATCGGCAAGGCGGTCGACCACGACGTCGAGGGATCGCACGCCATCATCGGCGGCGAGCTGCTCACCGTTCTCGGCACCGAGCCGGGCATCGTCCACGCCGTCAAGGCTCACCACTTCGACGAGGAGCCGTCGACCGACCTGGCGATGCTGACCATCTGCGCCGACGCCATCTCGGCATCGCGACCCGGTGCGCGCCGCGACACGCTGACCACGTATCTGCAGCGACTCGAGCAGCTGCAGCAGATCGCGACCCGGCACAGCGGCGTCGAGCGCGCCTTCCCGATGCAGGCGGGACGCGAGGTCAGGGTCTCGGTGCGCCCCGACCAGGTCTCCGACGGCGATGTCGCCCAGCTCTGTTCCGCCATCGCCCACGAGATCGAGGCGGAGATGACCTATCCGGGCATGATCAAGGTCACCGTGATCCGCGAGACGACGGCGACCGCGACCGCCAGCTAGCCGGCGCTGACCGTTGCCTCCCGGCAAGCCGCGGCGGGCACTCCGGCCGGCTCAGCCGAGAAACTCGGCGATCGCCGCCGTCGCCGCCGGGGGGTCTTCATGAAAGAAGAGATGCCCACATCCCCGGAACCATTGGAGGCGGGCGTCAGGGATGCGACCGGCGAGGATCTCGGCGTTGCCGGGGGGCATCACCGCGTCCTCGGTGCCGTGCAGCACCAGCGTGGGCATGCGCAGCCGGGGAAGCTCGTCGTAGGTGTCGTGATGGCGCACCGCCTCGTACTGTGCGCGGAAGACGCGCGGCCCCACCGGGTGCCGCGCGCGCTCACGGATCTGTGCCTCGATGACATCGTCGTGAGCTCGCTGGAAGGCGGCTGAGTACAGCACGGTGCAGGCGCGCCGGTAGGCCTCCTCGGGGGTTCTCGCTCCCTTGCCGAGCAGGGCGCGCGTCGCCTCGGGATCGGCGCGCACCACGTGGGCGCCGCCGGCGCTGGTGCACCCGAGAAGCAGCCGCGCGACCCTGTCCGGCCATCCCAGGGCGACGTGCTGCGCCACCATGCCGCCCATGGAGGCGCCGAACACCGCGGCACGCTCGACGGCGCAGGCATCGAGCACGTCGACGGCGTCGCCGGCGAGTTGCGCCATCGTGTAGGGACTGTCGGTGACACCGGACTCCCCGACACCGCGGGGATCGAAGACGATGACGCGACAGCGCTCCGAGAGCGCGGGAACCATCGGCGCGTAGACCGACCGCGACGCCCCCAGCCCGGGGATGAGGAGCAGGTCGGTGCCGTCGCCATCGATGCTGACCGCCAGCTCGATGCCGCCGGCCGCGAGGGCGCGGACCTGCTCGACCACGGCCGGCCATGGTAGGCAGGGAACGCGCCGGTCGCCGCTGCCTACACTGTGCGCGTGCCTCGCTTCTTCATTCCGCGCGATCACGTCTCCGCCGGGCGGGCGACGATCCGAGGTGAGGACGCCCTCCACCTCGCGGGAGCGCTGCGCCTCCACCGGGGCGAGCAGATCGTGGTCGTCGACGACGCCGGGATCGAACACGGCGTGGCCGTCGATGCGGTGTCTCCCGACCAGGTCGAGGGACGGGTCGTCTGGAGCCGTCCGGCGACCGGCGAGCCGACCACGGCGGTGCACGTGATCCAGGCGGTGCCCAAGGCGGCGATGGACGAGGTGGTCGAGGCGCTCGCCGAGGTCGGGGCCGCCGCGGTGTGGCCGGTGATCACCCGGCGCACCGTCAGCCGCCCCGACGAACGGCGCGCAGCGGCGCGGTTGGCACGGTGGCAGGCCGTCGCCCGCGAGGCTGCCGGACTCTCCGGGCGCGCCGCTCCACCGCGCATCCATCCCCTGATGACCCTCGACGAGGCCATCGACTCGCTTCCCTCTGGGTCACGGCTGCTGGTCTGCACTCCCGAGGCCGGCGCACCGCTCAGCGCGGTCGACCTCCACCAAGCAGAGGCGGTGGCGTTGTTCGTCGGACCCGAAGGTGGCTTCGACATCGACGAGCGGACATCACTGGCGGCGGCGGGAGCGGTCGCGGTGCACCTCGGGCCACGGGTGCTGCGGGCGCGCCGCGCGGCAGCGATCGCGACGGCTCTGGTCTTGCTCCGGGCGGGCGAGATGGACAGCGCCGTCGCCCCACCACCGCAGGCGGTCCCGGTGTGAGCGCGGCACCGGTCGCGCCACTGCGCGTTGCGCTGACGGCGCTGGGATGCAAGGTCAACTTCGCGGAGATGGCCGACCTCGCCGGCCGCCTCGCCGCCGCCGGCCTCGAAGTCGTCCCCGAGGACGAGCCGGCCGACGTCAGAGTCCTCAACAGCTGCACCGTCACCCTCCAAGCCGACGCCACCACCCGGCAACGGCTGGCGCGGTTGCGGCGCGACGACCCCGGATGCCACCTCGTGCTCACCGGTTGCAGCGTCGACGGCAACCCGGATCGATACCTCGGCACCGCACCCGATGGCGGTCCGCGACAGGTGGCGGGAGTGGACGCCGTCTTCAGCAACGCCCAGAAGTCCAGCATCGCCGACTACCTGCTGGCGCTGGCCGCACCGTACACCGGCGCACCACCGGCGTCGCCCCCGCTGCGCTCCCGCGCCTTCGTCAAGGTGCAGGACGGATGCGACCACCGCTGCACGTACTGCTCGGTGTGGCGAGCGCGCGGCAAAGCCGGCAGCCTGGCGGTCGACGAGGTGCGGCGGCGCGTCGACGCCGCACTGGCGACAGGCCACCGCGAGGTGGTGCTGTGTGGCGTCGACCTCGGCTGGTACGGGCGTGACCACGACACCAGCCTGGCCGCGTTGCTGCGCCGGCTTCTCGACGGCATCGGGACGGCACGGCTGCGACTCAGCAGCGTCAACGCCAACGACGTCGACGCTGCTCTGGTCGAGGTGGCCGCGCACCCCCGTCTCTGCCCGCACTGGCACATGCCGCTGCAGAGCGGCAGCGACCGGGTGCTGCGCGCCATGCATCGCGGCTACCGCCGCACCCAGTACCTGCGCGTTGCCGGCGAGCTCCGCGATCGGCGGCCGGAGACCGAGTTCACCACCGACGTCATGGTCGGATTCCCCGGCGAGGACGCCACCGATCACGCAGCCACCCTGCAGCTGATGGACGAGGTGGGCTTCGCCGCCGCCCACGTGTTCCGCTACTCGCCGCGGCCGGGCACCCCCGCCTCGGCCCTTGACGGCCCGGTCGCCGACGCCGCCGCCCGGCAGCGCAGCCGGGAGGTACGACGCCTGGCGGCGCGCAGCGGCGCCGCCGCCCGGCAGCGCGCCGTGGGACGCAGCTGCGAGGTGGTCTGGGAACGGGTCGAGGGCGGCTGCGCCCGCGGCCTCAGCGACACCTACCAGACGGTGGTCACCGGCGCCGTCCGAGGGCTGCGACCGGGCGGCCTCAACCTGGTCCGGATCGTCGGCGTCGAGGCCGACACCCTGCGAGGCGTGCCGGCCACGGCGTGAAGGGCTGCGTCTTCTGCGACATCGCCGAGGGACGGGCACCCGCCACCATCGTGCTCGAAGACCCGGAGGTTGTGGCCTTTCGCGACCTGAACCCCCAGGCGCCGGTCCATGTCCTGGTCATCCCCAGGCGGCACATCGGCTCTGCCGCCGATCTCACCGAGGCGGACGACCCGCTGTGGGGCCGGATGCTGCGCACGGCGCGAAGCGTCGCCGAGCAGGAGGGAGTGGCAGACCGCGGCTACCGCCTGGTGACCAACATCGGCCGCGAATCGGGACAGACGGTCGAGCACCTCCACCTCCACCTCCTCGGCGGCCGCCGGATGACCTGGCCGCCGGGGTAGGGGGAAGCCGACGCCGGTGGTGGGGGAGATCAGCCGCGAGGACCGTCGATGACGGTCTGCTCGGCCTGCGCCGTGACCGGGATGCGCTTCGGCTGAGCCTTCTGGGCCCGGGGCACGGTGATGGTGAGCACTCCGTTGTCGAAGCTGGCGGTGATCTCGTCCGGCTTCACCTCGGCGGGCAGGCCCACCAGGGGTTGTCAGAATTGCCGGTCGCGGGCCACGATTACCGTGGCGACGCCCCCGTCCCCCTCACGTCAACGCTCAGGCGCCGCCGCGGGGAGCCATGCCCAGAGTCCTCGTGGCCGACGGTGACCCACTCATCCGCCGGCTGCTGCGGCGCTGTCTCGAGACCGATGGGTATGAGGTGGCCGAGGCCGAGGACGGAGCCGGCGCCCTCCGCGCCATCCGGGAGAACCAGGCCTTCGACGTCCTCGTCACCGACCAGGCGCTGGCGTCGCTGACCGGGGTCGAGCTGATCGCCATCGTCCAGGAGATTGACCCGGCACTGCCGTGCCTGATCTGCACCGGCAAGGGCGACCTGGAGCTCGCCACCGTCGCGATGGAGGCGGGCGCGGTCGGCTTCGTCATGCGCCCCTTCCGCCCGGACCACGTTCGCGTCGCCGTGCAACGCGCGGTCGAGCGCCGCCGCCTGGTCCGGGAGACGGTGCGCCTGCGCCTGGCGGCGCCGATGCTGGAGCGGTTCACCACCATCCTCGCCAACACCATCGAGGCCAAGGACTCCCAGACGCAGCGTCATTGCGAGCGGCTGGTCCGGCTGAGCGATGCTCTGGCTTCAGAGCTCGGCCTCGACCGCCAGCTGCGTGCCACCGTCCGCCTGGGCGCGTGCCTGCACGACGTCGGGAAGGTGGGCGTGCCCGACCTGCTGCTGCGCAAGACCGGGCGCCTCAGCGCCGACGAGTGGGACGTGCTCCGACGGCATCCCGAGATCGGTGCCTCGCTGCTCGCCGACATCGATGCCTGGGTCGAGGTCCGCGCCATCATCCGCCATCACCACGAGCGGTTCGACGGCAGCGGCTACCCCTCGGCGCTGGCCGGATACGCCATTCCCCTGGGCGCTCGCATCGTCGCCGTCGTCGACGCCTTCGATGTGATGCGCAGCGGCCGTCCCTACCGCGCCGCCCGCCCGCTCGAGCAGGCGGTCGAGGAGTTGCGGCGCCACCGGGCGAGCCAGTTCGATCCGGACTGTGTCGACGCCTTCTTGGAGATGCTGGCGCGCGAGCAGGACGGGATCGACGCCGTCGGGGTCCCCACCCGCTCGGGACTGCTGGTCGACGAGCTGCACCGGCTGCGGCAGCGCTGACCCGCCGCGGATCCGGCTTGGCGCGTCAGCCGCGCAGCGCGTCGCGGAGGTGGTCGAAGAAGCCCTTGCGAACGTCGGCGGGGCGGCCGTCGCGCGAGCCGAGCTGCTCGTAGAGCTTGCGGTGCTCGCCGGTGAGGTGCGCCGGGATCACCACCCTGACAACGCAGAGCTGATCGCCGCGGCGGCCGCTGCGGATGTGGGGCACGCCCATGCCGTTGAGCTTGAGCACCCGCCCATCCTGGGTTCCGGCGGGCACGTCCACCTGAGCCTCGCTGTCGACGGTCGGCACGGTGATGCGGTCGCCGAGCACCGCCTGCGGAACGCTGACCGGCAGCTCGTAGATGAGGTCCTGCCCGCGGCGGACCAGGGTGGGATGCGGCTGGATGCGGAAGGCGAGGTAGAGGTCGCCCGGCGGCCCGCCGCGAGGTCCCGCCTCGCCCTCGCCGGCCACCCGCACCTGGACGTCCTCGTCGACGCCGGCAGGGATCTGCACCTCGAGCGTCTTGCGGCTCTCCACCCGTCCGTGACCGCGGCAGCGGGGGCAGGGATCGGAGACGATGCGACCCTCGCCGCGGCAGCGCGGGCAGGCGGTGACGTTGACCACCTGGCCGAAGACGGAGTTCACCGACCGCCGCACCTGTCCGCTGCCACCGCACTGCGGACACTGCTCCGGCGAGGTCCCCGGTGCCGCCCCGGAACCCGAGCAATCCGGACAGGTCTCGGCGCGCGGCACCTCGATGGTCCGAGTGGCGCCGAAGACCGCCTCCTTGAAGGTGATCTCCACGTTCATCCGCAGGTCGGAGCCGCGCTGCGGACCGGTACGGGCGCGGCGCCGCCCCCCGCCGAAGAACATGTCGAACAGGTCGAAGGCGGACTCGAAGCTGAAACCACCGAGGTCGGGCATCCCGTCGCCGGCGTGGCCGAAAGCGTCGTACCGCTGCCGCTTCTGCGCGTCGCCGAGCACCGCGTAGGCTTCGCCGACCTCTTTGAAGCGCTCCTCGGCCTGCTTGTCGTTGGGATTGCGGTCGGGGTGATACTGCATCGCCAGCCGCCGGTACGCCTTCTTCAGCTCCTCCGGCGATGCGTCACGCGAGACCCCGAGCACCTCGTAGTAGTCGCGCTTGACCGCCATCCGCCCGTCAGTCCGCGGAGGAACGGGCACCGGCGGGATGGGCGACGCGCACCAGCGCCGGACGCAGCACCCGATCGTGCAGCCGGTAGCCGCGCTGCACCTCGTCGATCACCGTGTCCAGCTCGACGTCCGGCGAGGGCACCCCGGCGATGGCCTCGTGTACCGACGGGTCGAAGGGCTCACCGACGGCGGCAATGGGAACCACCCCGAGGACCGCGAGAGCATCCTCGAACTGGCGCACGGTGAGCCGCACGCCGTCGAGAAAACCCGGGTCGACGTCGGTGGGCGCCGTGTCGACCGCCCGTCGCAGGTTGTCCAGCACCGGGAGCAGCGCCCCCGCCGCCTCCTCGCTGGCGTAGCGCGAGCGGTCGGACAGCTCCTGCGCCTTGCGGCGCTTGAAATTCTCGAAGTCGGCCGCGAGACGCAGGTACTGCTCGCGGCCCTCGTCGAGGCTTCGCCTCAGCTCGGCCACATCAGCGTCGACCTCGCCGCTGCCGTCCGCGGTGTCGCCGGGCGCCGCCCGGCTTGATTCGGCCGGCGCGGCCCCGGCGGAGGACCGGCGGTCCTCGACGCGGTGGCCTCGCCGGTGCGGAGCCGGCGGCTGATCGTTTGGAGTCATGGATGAGGAGTCCAGCATGTGGTGCCGTCCCGGCACTCAGCCGAGCATGCGATCGATCGCCTGCCCGACCCGGGCCGAGACGTAACGGAGACGGGGCGCCACCTGCGGATAGCGCATCCGCGTCGGGCCCAGGACGCCGATCGTCCCGCCGCGAGTGTCCCCCGCGGAGTAGGTGGTCAAAACCAGGCTGCAGGCGCGGAGCTGCTCGAGGTCGTTCTCGGCGCCGATGACCATCCGCACCCCGTTGTCGAGCTCGAGCGAGGCGAGCACCCGGCCGAGCACCTGGGCCTCCTCCACCACCTCGAGCACCTGGCCGACCCGCTCGACGTCGCCGAACTCGGGTTGGCGCAGCAGGTTGCGCACGCCGTCGTGCACCACCACCGCGTCGTGCCGCTGGCCGACCGCCGACATGAACGCCAACATGTGCTTCAGCACCCGCTGGCGCAGCGGATCGCTCGCGGCCCCGGCCGGGGGGCGGGCGCCGATGGCGGCGGCATCCAGACCGCGAAGCTCGGCGTTGATCTGGCCGGCGAGGGCGCTGAGCGTCTCCTGGTCGGCGTCGGCGGGCAGTTCGATCGCCTGCTGGCGGATGACGTTGCCCTCGAGGACCAGGATCAACAGGGCATGTCGCGGCTCGAGCGAGACCAGGTCGACGTGCTTCATCGTCGCCGAGAGCGCCTGCGGCCCGGTGACCAGGCTGACCGCATCGGTGGACAGCGCCAGCGCCATGGCCGCAACCTCGAGCAACCCCTCGAGGTTGCCCGGCGGCTCGCCGAAGAGGGATTCGATCTGGCGCCGAGCCGCCGCCGGCAGCTCCTCCTCCTCCATCAGGAAGTCGACGTAGTAGCGATAGCCCTGGTCGCTGGGGATGCGACCCGCCGAGGTGTGCGGCTGCAGCAGGTAGCCGATCTCGACCAGGCTGGCGAGCTCGTTGCGGATGGTCGCGGAGGAGAGCGCCACCAGGTACTTGGTGGCGAGGGCGTGCGAGCCGACGGGCACGCCCGTCTCCGTGTAGTCGGAGACGACCGCCTTGAGGATCTGCTGCTTGCGGACGTCGAGGGGGATGAGCTGCTCCACGGCGCTGGCGGGACCGCCGGCAGGACCGACGCCCCTTTAGCACTCAGGTCTGCTGAGTGCTAAAGGGTACCACGGCCGGACGGCAAATCCGGGCTTCCGGCGCCGCCTCGGGTTGCGTGAAGGAGGAGGTCGAGAACCTCTTTCGCCTTCCACAGTTCCATGGCCATCGCGGTGTCGGGGGAGACGCCGGCGTGGACCAGGGCCGCAACCAGCGAGGGGGGTGGTGGCTGGTGAGCTGGGGTCCGCTGCATCGCTGGCTGCATGGTCCGCCGTCGCCGACCGGGGCGGGGGCGAATGCCATGCATCTGTGACGTGGCCGGTCCGCTCGAATCTGGGTCGCGGACAGATCCTTTACAACGGCACGCGATCCGCGACAGTCGGCCTGTGGAATACCTCGATGCGGCTGTGGACAGACGCTCGGCGGCGAATGCTCAGGCGGCGTCGACGAGTCGCAGCGCGACGTGATTGAGGAGTTCCTGGCCGCGCCGGGTGGCGCGGCAGCGCACGCCGTCCACGCTGACCAGCCCGTCCGCTGCCAGCTGCGCCGCCGCGGACGCATGGCGGGCCTGCAGCTCCACCCCGGCGCTGCGTCGCAACCCGACCATGATTCGTTCGAGCTCGTTCGTGTCCTGGTCGATGGCCTCGGTGCCGGCGATGCCGAGCCCACCGGCGGCGACCGAGGACAGGTATCGGGCGATGCCGCGTGGGTGCCAGTAGCGCACCGCCACCGCGCCTTCCGGAGGCCGCGCGATGCCGAGCGTCTCCGCGGCCTGCGGCGGCAGATGGCCGTGCGCGGCGACGCCGGCGGCGAGGTAGAAACCGTTGGCCCAGTACACCTGGTTGTGCCGGCACTCGTGTCCGGCGCGGGCGAAGCCGCTGACCTCGTACTGCGCGTATCCCGCAGCGGCGCACAGCTCGACCGCACGCCAGTGCTGGTCCAAGGCCCTGTCCGCGTCGACCACGGCAACCCGCCCGGCAGCCACCCGGGTGGCCAGCGGCGTCCCCTCCTCCACCGTCAGCTCGTAGCAGGAGAGGTGCCCGGGGTCGAGCTCCAGCAGCCGCTCGACCGTTCGCGTCCAGCGGTGATCGTCGAGACCCGGGACCGCATAGATGAGGTCGCAATTGACGCGAACGAAACCGGCCCGCCGGACATCGGCAACCGCCTCGAGTGCCCGGACGCCATCGTGGACGCGCCCCAGGAAGGCGAGGATGTCCGGCTCCAGGCTCTGCACCCCGAGGCTCACCCGGGTGCAGCCCGCCTCGAGCCAGACACTGGCGCGAGCCTCGTCGGTGCTCGAGGGGTTGGCCTCGAGGGTGATCTCCGCGTCGGGCGCGAGGGCGAAACCCGCGCGCACCTCGTCGAGCACGGCCGCGAGCAGACCGGGGTCGAGCAGTCCCGGCGTGCCGCCGCCGAGGAAGACGGTGTCCAGCTCGATGCCCGGCAGCCCCGCGGCGACCTGGCGTAGCTCACGGCGCAGGCCGTCGACGTACTCGTGCTGGCGGGCCGTCCCCGCCACCGAGGCGAAGTCGCAGTACTCGCACTTCCGCTCGCAGAAGGGAATGTGGAGGTAGAGGGAGCGGAGGGCGCTCATCGCCGCCGCCTCCGGCGAGTCGGCATCCAGAACTGCCGGTAGATGATCGGAAACGTCACCGCGGTGACGGCGAAGGCGACCACGTCGGCAAGCCCGAAGAGAGCCACCTGGTCGCCGTTGGTCTCGTCGAGGCGATTGTGGAACGCGTTGGCCACCATCGAGTCGAAGGCGCCGACAAAGACCAGCACGAGAGCGCCGACCGAGAGCGTCTCCAGCACTCGCATGGAACGGCCCTCGCCCGCCAGCCGGCGCGCCAGCGGCATGGCGAGCAGGAACACGAGGAAGACCAGCAGGAAGTTGTTGGGATTGGGGGCCGAGACCAGGTAGGCGGCGAGGCTGTGGCGACGGTTGGCGGAGAGGTAGCTGGCCACGCTGAGCGGCACCTCGAGGATGCCGACCACCAGCATCAGGGTGAACAGTCCTCGCCGGGACCAGGGATCGGGTTCGCCGTGTTCGGGCGGCGGCACCGCCTCCGAGGGCGGACGCGGGACCACCGACTCTGGTGGCCGCCGAGGGCGGCTGCGCTGCCGGTTGCGGTTTCGCGGCGCCATCGTCAGCCGTCGAGGGTGAGCACGGCCATGAAGGCCTCCTGCGGGATCTCGACGTTGCCGATCCGCTTCAGCCGCTTCTTGCCCTCCTTCTGCTTCTCGAGCAGCTTGCGCTTGCGGGTGATGTCACCGCCGTAGCACTTGGCGAGGACATCCTTGCGCTGCGCCGACACGGTTTCGCGAGCGATGATCTTGCCGCCGATCGCCGCCTGCAGCGGCACCTCGAAGAGCTGGCGGGGAATCAACTGCTTGAGACGCTCCACCAACTTGCGCCCGTGCTCGCGCGCCTTGTCACGGTGGACGATCATGCTCAGGGCATCGACACGCTGGCCGCTGACCAGCACATCGAGCTTGACCAAATGCTCGGCTCGGAAGCCGGTGATCTCGTAGTCGAGCGACGCGTACCCCTTGCTGCGCGACTTCAACTGATCGTAGAAGTCGTGGATGATCTCACCGAGCGGCAGGTCGTAGGTGAGCACCACGCGGTCGCCCGGTTGGTACTGCATGTCGAGGAACTCGCCGCGGCGGTCCTGGCACAGCTCCATCATCGCCCCCACGTAGACCTGAGGGCTGAGGATGGTGGCGCGGACCCGCGGCTCCTCGATGGCGTCGATCTTGGACGGGTCGGGGAGGAGCTCGGGGTTGTCGACCAGCACCGTCTCCCCGTCGCGCAGCTTCACCCGATATTCGACGCTGGGCGCGGTGCCGATCAGCGAAAGGTTGAACTCGCGCTCCAGCCGCTCCTGGACGATCTCCATGTGCAGCAGTCCCAAGAAGCCGCAGCGGTAGCCGAATCCCAGCGCCGCCGATGACTCCGGTTCGAAGACGAGCGAGGCGTCGTTGAGGTTGAGCTTCTCCAATGCCTCCTTGAGCTCGGGATAGTCGTCACTGTCGACCGGATAGATCCCGGCGAAGACCATGGGGGTGACGTGGCGATAGCCGGCCAGCGCCTCGGCGGTGGGATGGCGTGCGTCGGTGACGGTGTCGCCGACCTTGCTGTCGGCCACGTTCTTGATCGAGGCGATGAAGTAGCCGACCTCGCCGGCGTGCAGCGCCCCGGTTGAGGCCATCGCCGGGCGGAACACCCCGACCTCGTCGACGGTGTGCTCGCCGCCCGCGGCCATCATCCGGATCCGCTGCCCGGCACGGATGCCGCCGTCGAACACCCGCACGTAGACGACGACGCCGCGATAGCTGTCGTACTTGCTGTCAAAGATCAGCGCCTTCAGGGGGGCGCGGCGATCACCCGCCGGCGCCGGGATGCGCTGCACCACCGCCTCGAGGATCTCCTGGGTACCGATACCCTGGCGGGCGCTGGCGAGGATCGCCTCGTCGCCGGGCAGGCCAATGACCTCCTCGATCTCCCGTCGCACCAGCTCGGGATCGGCGGCGGGGAGGTCGATCTTGTTGATCACCGAGACGATGGTCAGGTCGTTGTCCAGCGCCTGGTAGACGTTGGCGAGCGTCTGCGCCTCGATCCCCTGCGAGGCGTCGACCACGAGGATGGCCCCGTCGCAGGCGGCCAGCGACCGCGACACCTCGTAGGCGAAGTCGACATGACCCGGGGTGTCGATCAGGTTGAGCTGATAGGTGTGGCCGTCCGCGGCCGGGTACATCAGCCGCACCGCCTGCGCCTTGATGGTGATGCCGCGCTCACGCTCCAGATCGAGCTGGTCGAGCACCTGGTCCTGCATGTCCCGCGCCGCCACCGCACCGGTGTGCTCGAGGAGACGATCGGCCAGGGTCGACTTGCCGTGGTCGATGTGGGCGATGATCGAGAAGTTGCGGATGCGTGACTGGGGGATGTCGGTCACGTCGCCATGCTACCGGCGGCCGCGCACCGGCAGCCGCCCGCCGACCGAGGCGAAGCCGTGGCCGGGTGCGAGAACGCGGGCGTTCACCGCGGCCAGCGTGGCAGCGGTGGCGCGCGCGGTGGCGGCATCCTGAGAGTGGCGCGCCGGCGGCGGCGCCAGCGCACCGTGGCGATCGACCGACGCGGCGTCACCGACACAGAGCGCGTCCGGAAGGAGCAGGTGAAACGCGGCGGAGCCGAGGACATGGCCGGGGGCGTCGATGACGGCGATGCCACCGGCGAGGTCGATCACCTCCCCCGGCTCGAGGACGCGGTCGACCGACACCGGTTCGACCGCTCCACCGCCGAGCAGCCGGCGCAGCCCTCCGCTCGCCGGCGGGGGATGCGCCAGCGCTTCCGCCACCTCAGCGGTCGCCCCCACCGGGGCGCCAGTCAGCACGCGAAGGCCGGCAGCGTTGCCGGCATGGCCGCGATGCCCATGGGTGACCAGGATGAGCCGGACCTCCTCCGGCCGCCGCCCCGCGCTCTCCAGCAGGTGCGACGCGCCAAGGGTGCCGTCGGGCGCACCGGTGTCGATGAGGACGCAGGCGAGAGGATGCTCGACCAGGTAGCAGCGGCCGCCGGCGGTGCGCTCCGCCACGTGCAGACCCGGCACGATGATCACCGGCCGAGCGTACGCGGTCGTGAGCAAAAGTGTGGTGCGGTGTGGCGCGCGGGTTCGCGACCCGTATGATCCCTGCATGCAGAGAGCGCCGGGCAGCTCCGGCCGCGGCAACGGCCGGGCCTCGGTCCCCAAGGGGGGCCGCCGCGCCCTGGTCCTCGGCGGTGGTGGCATCACCGGGGTCACCTACGAGATCGGTGCCCTGCGGGCCCTCGACGACCTTCTGGTCGGACTCAGCGTTAACGACTTCGACATCTACGTCGGCACCAGCGCAGGCTCGATCGTCGGCGCCCTGCTGGCCAACGGCATCAGCCCGCGGGCCATGGCGCTGGGGCTCGAGGGCGCTCACCGCGACCTTCGCACGCCCTCACAGCTGGCGCTGTACAAGCCCAACGTCACCGAGATGGCTCTGCGGATGCTGCGCCTACCCGGGTTGATCAAGGAGATCGCCCGGGAGCTCGCCCGCCACCCCGGCAACCTCAACGCCATGGATCTGCTCGGGATGCTGCTGCCGCTGCTCCCCTCCGGCTTCTTCGACCACAGCGAGGTCATCCGCTACATCCACCGGGTGCTCAGCCTGCCCGGGCTGTCGGACGACTTCCGAGAGCTGGAGCACGAGCTGCACATCGTCACCTGCGCCCTCGACTCCAACGAGCGGACCGTCTTCTCCCCCTTCCACAACGCCCACGTCCCCATCAGCCGGGCAGCGGCAGCAAGCTGCGCCATCCCGGTGCTCTTCAAGCCGGTGCGGATCGACGGGGTCGACTACATCGACGGCGGGATCAAGGGCAACGCGGCCATCGACGTGGCCGTCGACCGGGGGGCGAGCCTGATCGTGGTCGTCAATCCCATCGTCCCGCTCGACGCCCGCCACATGCAGGTGCCCGAGGCGATGCGGCAGCAGGTGGGAACCCGGCTCGCCGACCTGGGCACCCGCGGCGTCTACAACCAGGTCTTCCGCGGCATGGCCCATGACATCCTGCTGGATCACATCCGGCTGGTGCGCCACCGCCGTCCCGACGTCGACATCCTGCTCATCGAGCCTCGTCCCGACGACGAGAAGATGTTCTTCCACGAGCTGATGTCCTTCTCCGCCCGGCTGATGGTGCTCCAGCACGGCTACGAGTCGGTCTCCACGGGCCTCTACGACACCTGGGGCTACCTCCGCCGCATCCTCCCCAAGCACGGCGTCCACATCACCCGACGCATCATCGAGCGCAAGCCGCTGGAGGTCCCGGTCGAGAGCGTCAACAGCGGCAGCGTCCTGCTCCGCTTCCTCCAGCAGACCGTCTTCGAGCGTCGGACCCGAGCGCAACAACTCGAGGACGCGGAGGCCGAGGCCGAAGCCGAAGCCGGCAAGGTCGCGGTCTAGGACCGGCGTTCTTCGCCTCCGAGGGCGGAGGGGGCGTGGTGGTGCGGGAGCAGAATCCACTCGTGTCGCACTGGCCGCTCTTCTCGCTTCGCTTGCGAACGCCGCGGCTCGACCTTTCCGTACCGGCCGACGCTGATCTGGAAGGCCTGATCGCGGTCGCCCGGGCGGGTGTGCACGACCCCGATGAGATGCCCTTCGGCACCCCTTGGACTGACCGGCCCAGCCCTGAATTCGAACGCGAATTCCTCCAGTACCACTGGAAGCTCCGCGCGCAGTGGCAACCCGACGAATGGTCAGTGGACTTCGTCGTCCGCTGCGGGGGGGACATTGTCGGCTGCCAGGGCCTGCGGGCGACGAGATTTCGCGTCCGCCGTGAGGTGGAGACCGGCTCTTGGCTCGGTCGACAGTATCAAGGGCGCGGGATCGGCAAGGAGATGCGCACCGCTGTGTTGCACCTCGCCTTCGCCGGGCTCGGCGCCCGATGGGCCAAGAGTGGTGCCTTCGTCGGCAATGAGCCCTCGGCTCGCGTGTCGCGTGCTCTCGGCTACGAAGAAGACGGAATTGACATCGACGCCCCGAGAGATGCCGCAGTCGAGCTTCGGCGGTTCAGATTGAGCCGCGAGCGGTGGGAGGCGCGTCCTCGAAGCGAGGTCACGATCGAGGGTCTCGACGAATGCTTGACGATGTTTGGTGTGAGTGAAAGCCAGCGATGACCCTCCCCGCCCGCCGCTGAGAAAGGGCGCGGAGCCGGCTAATCGCCGCCGATCGCGGTGCGGAGGAGCTCGCCGATGTCGACCGTGCGACGGGTTCCGCTCATCGGCGACTTGACGCGGTGGGCGAGGACCATGGGCGCCACCTGCTCGATCTCCTGCAGGCTGACTCGAGGACAGCCGTCGTAGGCGGCGAGAGCCTGGGAGGCCTTGCGGGTCACGATGTCGGAACGGTGCCCGTCGACGGCGAGCTCGACACCGAGAGCCGCCATGGCGACGAGCATCTGGCGGTCGACCTGTACCGTCGGGAAGGACGTGATCGCCCGCCGGATGCGGTCGGCTTCGGTCAGCTCCGCCTCCTCGTAGGCGGAGACGAACGACTCGGGATCCTCCTCGAAGAGCTCGCGACGGTGCACGATCTCGACGCGTTGCTCGACGTCGCGGATCCCCTCGACGTCGACGCAGAGTCCAAAGCGGTCGAGCAGCTGCGGGCGCAGCTCTCCCTCCTCCGGGTTCATCGTCCCCACCAGGATGAACCGCGACGGGTGCCACACCGAGATCCCCTCCCGCTCCACCACGTTCACACCCATCGCCGCCGCGTCCAGCAGCACGTCCACCAGATGGTCGTCCAGCAGGTTCACCTCGTCCACGTAGAGGATGTTCCGGTTCGCCTCCGCCAGCACCCCCGGCTCGAACCGCTTCTCCCCCGTCTTGATCGCCGCCTCGATGTCGATCGCCCCCACCACCCGGTCCTCGCTGGCGTTGATCGGCAGCTCGGTGACCCGCATCTGCCGCTGCGTCCGCGGCAGTTCCTCCCCCGCCGCCACCCGGGCACGACACTCCGCGCACTGCACCTCCGGCGCGTCCGGCGGGCACCCGTAGCGGCAGTCCGCCACCACCTCCAGCTCCGGCAACAGCTTGGCCAGCGCCCGCACCGCCGTCGACTTCGCCGTCCCCTTCTCTCCCCGGATCAGCACCCCGCCGATCGCCGGGTTGATGGCGTTGAGCACCAGCGCCTGCTTCATCGCCTCCTGTCCCACCAGCGCGGTGAAGGGGAAGATGGTGCGGCGGAGGTCGAAACGGCTCTGGGGGTCCCCCGGGGAGCGAGGGACGGCGCCGGAGAGGCTCATCGGAGCCATTCTCGCAGGCAGCGTCCGTCCCCGCCGCACCCCGGGTGGACGGACGCGGTCAGCCTTCGCGGAGCGACTGCTGCACCGTCTCCAGGATCGCGCCCTGCGAGAGGTCGTAGAGGCCGAAGTACCGCCCCCCGAGCCGGTCGGCCAGATCGAGGCAGGCATTGAACGCGTAGCCGCCGAAGAGCGGCTGGCGCCCGGGACCGCCGACCCGTGGTAGCTGCGCGTGCTGGGTGTAGTCGCGGGCGGAGTCGATCACCAGTGAGCGGATTCGCTCGGCCTTGATCTGAGCGGCGATGCGCTGTGCTTCCACCAGCGGCTCCTCGCCGAAGAGCGAGATGTTTCCGCGTCCGTCGCTGATCAACACCAGAAGCGGATACACGGACGGGTCGCGCAGCCGCTCCATGCGGATCAGCTCCAGGCCGGCGACCAGACCGTGGGTCAGCGGCGTGGTTCCCCCCACGGTGAGGCGCTGGAGGCGCGATTCGGCCAGGTCGACGCTCGCGGTGGGCCGCAGCACGATCCGAGCCGTGCGTCCCGAGAAGATCACCAGCGAGACCTTGTCGCGACGCACGTAGGCGTCGCGCAGCAGCGACAGGACGGCGCCCTTGGTCGCCTGCATGCGCTGCTCCGCGTCCATCGAGGCGCTGGCGTCGACGACGAACACGATCAGGGTCCCGGTCTTGCGCTGCCTGACTTTCTGGCGCAGGTCCTGACGTTCCAGCTGCAGCACGGCATCCGCCTCGGCGACGGTGCGCCGGGCCGGCTGGTGAGGAGCGGCGGCGCGGAGGGTGGCGTCGAAGGCGAGATCGGTGGTGCGCTCCACCTGACGGCTGCGCACGTAGCGGCCGCGCTTGTCGCCGCTGCGAGTCAGGCTGCGCTTTCCGGGACCGCGGCGGGTGCGGCGGTCGCGGGGAAGCTGGATGCGCCGCACCGGGAAGAGGTTGCCCTCGAACTGCACCTGCGGCTGCGACTCCAAGGGATCGCGCGCCTCCAGCTGCTCGGGCGACTGCTGGAGGGCGCCCTCGCCACGGTCGCCACCGCTGCTGCTCGGCGACGACTGCCCCGGCTCACCCGCCTGGGTCACCTCCGGTGTCTGGGCGGGCGAATCCGACTCCATCTGACGGAGCTGCTCCTGCGCGCGCTCGGCGATGCCGTCGCCCTCGCTGGGCTCACCGCCGCGGCGGTCGCGACGGCGATGCTGCAACGCCAGCTCGGCGGCGCGGATGGCGTCGTGCACGGTCGCCCCGAGAGCCTCGACCGGATGCTCCCGCTCGACCGTGCCGGGACCGCGCAACGTCACCAGCTCCGCCTCGCGCCAGGCGCAGAGGGTGCGGGAGGCGCGGCTGACGACGATGTCGGCGCGATGGCCGACCACGCCCGCGTCGATGCACACCAGGGAGATGAAACGGCGGACGTCGGCGGGAACCTCGACAATCGGGAGCAGCTCCTCGGCCTTGACGATCACCTGGCGGAGGCGCTCGTCGCCGACGGTGTCGACCGGCTCGCAGCCGGCGGGGAGGTCGTCGCGACGTGCGACCTCCTCCATCACCTGCACGCGCTCGTCGATGGAGCGCAGCCCGCGCACGTCGACGCAGAGTCCGAAGCGGTCGAGCAGTTGCGGGCGCAGCTCTCCCTCCTCCGGGTTCATCGTCCCCACCAGGATGAACCGCGACGGGTGCCACACCGAGATCCCCTCCCGCTCCACCACGTTCACACCCATCGCCGCCGCGTCCAGCAGCACGTCCACCAGATGGTCGTCCAGCAGGTTCACCTCGTCCACGTAGAGGATGTT
>VBIQ01000020.1 GCA_005880985.1 Chloroflexota bacterium | reverse complement strand
ATATTGCCAAGGTAGGGGTCGCGGGTTCGAAACCCGTCTCCCGCTCCCGCAGGCTCCCAACCCGGGTCAGGCGATCTGCGTTGGCGCCTCTTCCTCGAGTTCATCCCACGGATGCGCGCCCGGTGCCAGCAGTTCGGTGCCACGGCGAAACACCGTCATCGCCTCGGCATCGGAGAGGAACGCGTCGCTCTCCTTGTGGAAGGTGGCGTAGTCGGAATACTCCGCCTCGAGGATGAAGGAGTTCACCGGCCCGGTGCCGGGCGTCATCACTCTGTATTGCGACCAGCCCTTCTTCTTGGCCACCCCACTCATGTCCTGCGCCCACCGCAGGGCATCGTTGAACCGACCCAGCGCGATCAGCGCATGGAAGCGATGGCGGACCATGTCGTTGTTTCCTCCTCCGTGCTCGTCGGCGCCGGTGGACGTCCCACCGGCGCCGATAGATGCGTCAGGCGAGAGCCGGCCGCCGGACCAGGACCACCGAGACGACGAGGACCCAGATGAGGACGACAGCGATGGGGAAGAACATGAACTCGGCCACCGCCGCGGCGGCGGCAACGTAGCTGAAGATGCTCAGGGCCCGGCCGAAGTAGCCGCTGCGCTGCGCCGCCCGGGTCATGGTCACAATCGCTAGCGCCGCCGCGAACCCTCCTCCAACGGCGAGCAGGGGGAAGCCCATATCGCTGGTGAGCCGCAGGATGTCGGCACTGGGAACGTGCAGCGACCCAAAGATCATCGCTCCGGGAACCGTTGCGACGACGATTGCGCCCGTGGCGACGAGGCCGCCTGCAGCTGCGGCGGCAACCAGCGGCAGCGGATCACGGTCCTGGATCGCTCGGCCCGCGTAGATGCGCCCGTGCAACCGGGTCAGGAAGGTCAGCAGCAGCATCCCGGCGATGACCACCAGGAAGCCACTGACCAGCATCTGGATCTGGTTACTACGACTGGCGAAGAAGTCCATCCACTTCTTATTCGAATCGTCGTCGCTGGGCGTATTCACCATCATGAACCCAACCACGAAGAACACGACATACAAGAGACCGGGGAGAGCAGGCAGCCATCGCTGCATCCCACTCCGCTGATCGCGCGTGGCCTGTGCTACCCGGCCCATCGTCATGTCTGCCATGGCCACCCCCTGTCTGCTCCGAGCCCTGGTTTCATCGCTCGGACACTGGTTCGTTCGGCGGGCCTCCCCGTCCCCAGACGGGCGCCGCCTTCATCCGGACCAACATGATCGGGCATCCCGAATTCGCCGGGGCGCGAATTGATCAACCTTTACGGAGCAAGAAATACCCGCGCTGGAGCGCGCATTGACCAACCTTTACCGGGCAAGACCACCGCGCCGGGGCAGTCGCGGTGCTCGCCCCTCAGCCGCGTAACGGCCGACGCCTGCCTCAGACCGCGATGCGCGCGCGGCCCGCCCGCCAGGCGGCCTCCGCTTCTCCCATCGGAGTCGAGGGTGGACCCTGGACGAAGGGCCAGATCTCGTCGGCGATGGTGCGCCAGTTGGCGGTGGCACGCAGCTCACCGAGAACGGCGAACAGCCCGACGTTGATGCGCTGGAGGACGATGTAGGAGCGCGGCAGGTTGGCGTACGGCATCACCGGACTGTGAACATCGAAGTAGCGGCGTACCAGCGCCGAGGCGAAGTCTCCGGTGATGGTCAGCGTCCTCGATTCCCGCACGGCGTCGTAGAAGACGCCGAGGTGTTCGACCACGGTCTCGGTGCTGAGCGGCGCCTCCGGGCGAAGGAAGCCGGCCTTCTCCAGGCTGCGACGGAAGGCTTGGTAGTCCCGGTCGACGCACATGCTGCGGACCATCTGCACGATCGGCTGCAGCTCCTCGCCGGTGAAGTGCTTGACCAAGCCGAAATCGAGGAAGGTGACCCGTCCGCCGCCATGGAAGAGGTAGTTGCCGGGGTGCGGGTCGCCGTTGAAGGCATGGAGGTCGTAGAGGCTTCGGAAGACGAACCGATAGACCGCCTCGGCGGCCAGGTTGCGCTCCTCCTGCGACCAGGTGGACAGCTCGGCGAACCGGGCTCCGTCGGCGAGCTCGCTGGTGACCACCCTTCGAGTCGAGAGCTCGTCGATGATCGAGGGCACGCAGATGCTGGGATGCCCGTCGTAGTAGGCGGCGAAGAAGCGCTGGTTCTCGGCCTCTCGCCGGTAGTCCAGCTCTTCAAGAACGCGCTCGCGCAGCTCGGCGATGAGCGCGCCGACGTCCTGCGCCGGGGCGGTGATCCGCAGTACTCGGCGGAGCAGGGCCGCGTTGTCGAGATCCGCGGCGATGGCCTCGGCGATGCCCGGGTACTGCACCTTGACGGCGACCGCGCGACCATCGTGGGTGATGGCGCGATGCACCTGGCCGATCGAGGCGGCCGCGATGGGCTGCGGGTCCCATCGGGCGAAGACGCGCTCGGGCGGCGCGCCCAGCTCCTCCATGATGACCTGGGCGGCGAGCTCCGGGCTCATCGGCGGGACGCTGTCCTGGAGCCGGCTCAGCGTGCTGCGGACGCTGGGCGACAGGCCGTCGTCGACGTAGCTCGCCATCTGTCCGATCTTCATGAGCACGCCCTTCATCGTGCCCAGGGTGGTGGCCACGTCCTCGGCGGTCTCCATCGCCAGGTCGTGGCGCAGCCGCTGGCGATGCTCGCCGGCGGCCGCGAACAGACGCGGTGCGCCCGCCGCGTAGCGCGCGCCGCCACGCGCCACCAGCTGCAGCGTCTTCAGGCCTCGCACCAGCCGAAGCCGTCCCAGCCGCCGGCCGATCACCGCTGCGATGGCGATCGCACCGCCGGCGGCCACGCCGGCGGTGAGCCGTTTCATCCGCGCCGGGCCGAGCGCAACCGCAGGGTGATCCGCTGTCGGGCCTCGAGCACCCCCGGCTCGCCGAGAAAGGCGGCGTCCAGCACCCCGAGCGCCTGACGGATCTCGGTTCGTCGTTCGGGGGTCAGCGGCGACGCCGCCAAGCCGTGCATCTCCCGCGCCCACTCCGGCAGTGTCGCCACCGCGCCGTCACGGATGTCCTGCCAGATCTCGGCGATCTCCTCGTCCAGCTCGGGCGGATCGAGCACGTACCCGATCGACTCCACCGCCGCGGGCGTGCAGCGCAGATCGGACATCACCGACGCGATGTAGCCGTCGAGCGCGCCGCGGCTGGAGGGCACGAGGTTGCCGGGAACGCCGACCAGCTCCGCGGCAACCGCCATCTCGGCGACGTAGCGGTCGCTGTCCTCGGGCGTGAGTGGCGTTCCAAGCGCCTGGGTCACCGCCACCGCGGAGTCGACCAGGGCGGCGTGCACCCAGAGAAGCAGCGCCGGGTCGGTCGCGGCGTAGGGGCGACCGGTGACGTCGTCGGTGCCGCGGACGTGCTCGTGGATCCGGCGCACACGAGCCCCGGCCTGCTCAGCGGTGCTGCGATCGCCAAAGGTGACCGCGGTGACGTATGCCGAGGTCGCCGCCAGCCGCCCGACGGGATCACGCCGCCAGTCGCTGTGGTGATCGACACCCGCCATCGCCAGCGGGTGGAGCGCCTGCATCATCAGGGCACGGATCCCGGCGATCGGACTCGTCAGGTCGGTGCTCACCCGCCAGGTGACACTGCCGGGACCGAAGAAGCCGTCGTCCGCAGGCGCCCGCGGCACGCCCGAGACATACGCGGCCGCCGCGCGTTCGACCAGCCCCGCCGCCGTTGCCTGTGGATCCGCGGCCATGGGCGCAGGCTACAGCGCGGCGCTCCGCGAACGCCTCGCTCGATGCCACATTCCCGCGGCGATCAGCGCGATGACGGAGCCAAGCCCGCCGAACAGAGCCACCAGGTTCCACGGCGGTCCAGACCCCGCGGGCGATGCGCCGCCTCCCGTGTTCGGCCGGGCCAGGGCGACGGCACCGCCGGGATCGCCGGACGGCGGGCCGCTGGTCGGCGAGGCCGTGGTCGTCGCCGCGGACGAGGATGTCGCCGCCCCGGCGGCATGCGGCGTTGCCGGAGCGCCGGGGAGGAGCGCGGTGCCCGGGCGGGATGGTCCGCCCGACCCCGCTCCCGGTGTGCTCGGGCTGCCGCCGGTGCCTCCGGCGCCGCGACAGGCGATGCCCGCCAGCGCCGCCGCGGCATCGAGTTGCGGCACTCCCTGCGGTCGGACCGCGGTGTCGAGAATGCGCTGCCGCGCGCTCGCTGCGTTGAGGCCGCAGGCCATGAGCAGGGCGAGGGTCCCGGCAGCATGCGGCGCCGCGAACGAGGTCCCCTCTTCTTCTGTGTAGCCGCCGCCCATGTTGGTCGAGAAGACCTGCCCTTGCGCGTCGGGACCCGCCTGGGGCTGCCCGCTGTCGCCCCCCGGGGCGTAGATGTTGACCCCGGCGCCGTTGGTCGAGTAGGGAGCAACGCTCCCGTCCGGTCCGATGGCGCCGGCCACCAAGGCCACCCCAGCGATCTCCTTGTAGTCGCTGAGGGGCAGTGAGTTGTTGCCGGCCGCGGCCGCAACCGCGACGCCTCGGGAGGCGGCGTAGCGGATGGCGTCGGGGATGCTGCTGGTGAGTCCGGTGCCCGTCAGTGGGACATCGGAGCCGATGCTGAGGTTGATGACCCGGGCGCCGGCGTCGGCCGCCCAGCGGATGCCGGCGGCAACGTCATCGGGACACCCCGTTCCGGTGGGCTGGCCGGTGATCGTCCGGCCCGGTATCAGTACCTTCACCACCAGCGCGGTCGACAGCGGCGCCACCGCGGCGATACCGATGCCGTTGTTGGTGTCCGCCACCATCAGCCCGGTGGTCATCGTCCCGTGGCCCACGTCATCGCTGACCGCCTGCTGGCCCGACCCGTTCTGGGTGCCGTTGCAGGCGGTGAAGCGGGCCCCGGCCGTCAGCTTGCCGGCCAGGTCGCGATGGCCGAAGTCGGTGCCGGTGTCGACGTCGGCGATCAGCACCCCGCGCCCCATCGACACCTGCCACGCCTGTGGCGCCCGGATGCTGGCCGGCCACCCGGTGAGGCCCCACTGATCACCACGCAGATAATAGGTGTCGTTCGGAGTGATGGCCGCCGCGCTCGCCAGCGCAGGCGCCGGCAGCGCGACCAGAGAGGCGACGGCGAGCAGGCCACGGCGTCTCATGCCGCTGACACTACCGAAGGTGCACCCCATGGCGGCCCGAGCGGTCGTGCTCAGGTCGCTCTCAGCAGACCCGGCCAACCGTCCACGGCGCGCCGTAGCCCAGGTTGGGCCCCCGATCGGCGGCCGCCGTGTAAGACAGGCCTCCCCCGGCGACGGTGAACGATCCATGGGTGTCGGCGAAGGTGCCGGTCAGCGTCGCGCTCGCACCGGGATTGCCCACGTCGGCGAGGGGAACGTCCATCACCAGCGTTCCCGCCTGTCCACCGGTATACGCGCCGGGGTTGACGCTGCCGTTGATGGCGTTGGTGGAGTTGAACGTGCCGCCGCTGAAGGTACCGTCGCTGAAGAACCAGATCGCCCCCGGTCCGGCTCCGTTGCTGGTCGCCTGGGCGAAGTACTCGGTACCGTTGAACGTCCAGTACACCGTCCAGTACGCGGACACGAAATTGGCCGGAGGCGGTGGCGCGGACAGGTCCTTGATCGCCAGAGTGACGCGGAGCGTCTTGGCGTCCGGCGACGCGAACCTGGCGTTGACGATGTCGAGGTTGTCTATGTTGCTGCCGTCGCCCCCGGGGTAGTTGTTGGGGGCGTCACCGACGGGGTCGACGACCTGCGGGCCCGGGCACGTCGTGCCGCCGTTGGTCCCGCCCGACGACGGCGGCGGTGGGACCGGATTGGGAGTGGTCGGGTGGGTGGGCGCGATCCTGCCGTCGACGTCGCGCATCAGGTTGGTCACGTCCGGCGTGCCCCAGCCCGAGGTGTAGTCCCAGCCGGGATGCGAGCAGTTGGAGGGGTTGGGCCCGTTGCAGGTCACCGCTGTGTCGCTCGACAGGCTGCCGATGTCGAAGAAGTCCTTTGCGTACTTGGCCGGGTTCGCGGCGATGGTGTAGATGGTGTTGGCGGCAAAGCCGTTGCCACCGCGCTTGGTCGAGGCCGCCTGGATGCGGGTCCACATGCCCAGCCACAGCGGCGAGGACAGGCTGGTCCCGCCGGCGGCGGAGTCGTTCTGGCCGCCCATGGTCACCGTGTAGCCGTTACTGATGACGTCCCCCGATTGCGCGGCGATGTCGGGAACACCGCGGCACAGCGGCGGGGGCGGCGGATAGGGATTGCCGTGCGGGTCACTGACGCAGTCGAAGAGCAGCGGGGGGGACGCCTTGGTCTGGTAGGACCCCGCTGGGATGAAGTCGCTGTTGCCGCCGCCGGTGTGGGTCCAGGAGTACTCGAAGGCGCGCGACGCCGGCGTGGTCGTGGAGGGATCGTTGAAGTAGAGCACCGTGCCGCCAACGCTGGTGACGTACTGGCTGGCCGCCGGATAGTTCATCATCGGGGTCGGCACCAGGGTCACGCCGTTGAGCTCCAGCGAGATCACCGGACAACCCGCGCCGGTGTCACCGGCGGAGGCGAACATCGTCCGCCCCTCCATGACCAGCTTGCGAAGCACGCGCTGGTAGAGGTCCTGATTGGGATTGCCGGCGATGACCACGCCGGTGGGGCTGCCGGGTCCACCGTTGACGCCGTCGGTGCCGGGCGCCTCCTCGCAGCCGCCGAACGAGGAGCTGCCCTGCAGCGGTCCGCTGCGGTCGGCGGCCCAGCCGTGGTAGGCGGCGATCAGGTCGGCGTCGCTTCCCGCCTTGCCGAAGTACAGCTTCTCCTTGACGGTGTTGGGTGCCATTCCGGTCGAGGCCTGGGTGTCGATGTCCCACTCCTGCTCACCCGTGCTGTCGGTCACCTTGGTCTCGCTGCCGTAGTAGGTGATCGACACCGGCAACCCGGGAAGCTTGTACTCGCGCTCGAACGACCGAAGGTCGCTGACCGTGTTCTTGGTGGTCCCCCAACCGAAGATGGCCATCTGCTGACCCTCACCCTTGTTGGCGGCGGGCTGGTCGTAGATCGACCAGAGTTCCGGGGGGTTGGTCAGGCCGATGTCGGCATTGGGGCTGAGGGCGGCCGGTCGCGCCGGGGTGGTCCCCCGAAGCGCGCGCACCTGGGGATTCAGGTGCGGCCCCTCGAGGCTGTTGAGCCCGGTGATGGCGACGACCTGCAGGGCCGCCGGGACGGTGGGCGCGTTCACGTTGGCGTAGAACCGCCGGCCCTGGGCTGTGAAGTTGTCGAAGCTGATGCCGAGCAGGCCCTCCACCTGGCCGACACTGCCCGAGGCGAGCAGGTACTCACTGGAGTCGGGGATCGCCTGGACCGCCAGGCCCGCCGACTGCAACCAGGAGACGGCGGCGCCGACGCGGCTTGACGGCACCCCGAACTGCTGCTCGTAGGTCGCGGGGTCGAGGTACTGGCCGTAGAGGGGGCTCGACGGGTCGTACTCGGCGGCGAGATAGGCCGTCTCCGCCGCCGGATTGGCGCCCTCGAGGCCGACGCCGATGCCGATCGTCTGCGAGGGATCGGTCAGTCCCAGCGAGGTCACCGACGCCAGGCCGTGGAGCACGTTGTGGGAGAGGACCACGGTGGCGCTCGGCGGCACCGTGCTGGTCTGAGCGATCCGCGGCGCGACGACGCTGAACGACGCCAGCGTCAGCGCGGCGGCGATCGCCACCCGACGGCCGCCGAGCGCGTACCTCATATCCGATCTCCGAGCAGCGGGGGCAGCCTGCGTTCGGCAGCCTGACGCTGCCCGAACATGTAGACGCCGACCGCCGGGGGGATCTTGCGGCCGGTCCTCCGGGGGCAGGACGGATCCCGCTCGGGCCCCTGAGGGTGCCGCGGGAGGGGCCCGGAGAAGAGTGGAGGCGCCGACGGGTCAGCCGAAGGGGGTTTCCACCACCCTCCAGCCGCAGCTCCACGCCTTGGCCACCGCCGCCACCTGGGAGTGGACGCCCAGCTTGCGGAGCACGGCGGAAACCTGGGTGCGCACCGTCTCGACCGAGACTCCGGCGCCGGTCGCGATCTGTGCCAGCGACATCCCCTGCATCAGGGCGGCGAGCACCTGCCGCTCTCGCCTGCTCAGGGTGAGGAGCTGGCGGTCGTGCGGAGACGATCGCCCGGTTCGCGCCACGACCGTCGCGGTGGTGGTCACTGGTAGGCCCAGCGGCAGGGCCGTCATGGGGTGGGCAGGCAGATCTCGAACGGTCCGATGACCTGGTGTCCCAGGACGTACACCGGGCCTCCGAAGACGCATGTGAGTGCATTGGGTGACTGGACGCTGGCCGAGGTATTGGTGTCCGCCGAGGCGGAGATGGCGCCCACGCCGAGGGCAGCCGCGCAGGTGAGGAGGGCGCAGAGAGTCTTCATGCCCCTAATACGCGCAGACCTGCCTCAGACCCCCGCGCCGCGGCCACTCTAGAGACGGCGCCTACCTGCAGCCCACGTGGCTCGATGAGAGGCTCAGCTGGCCAGGTTGGATGCAGCGCTCGAGGGTCTGCACGAAGGTCTCCTGCTCGTTCCGGCGAGCCACCCCCGTCGGTCCGTTCGAAGCTACTCGGGAATCGCCGAAGTGTCCGGTGCTGACGAGCACCCGACGCCCGCCACCGGAGGCGCTCCCCTCGCCGGCGATGGGCGCCTGCGCCCGGACCGACTGGTCTGCAGCCGGAAGCGTGCCTGGCGCCGCTGGAGCACGCCCCGCGCCCGCCGACCGGTGCGAGGGCGCCGCCGCCGACAGTCTCGCGGCCGCGCCGGGCGTGCCGCCTCCGTAATCGCTGATCACCGCCGGACCGAGCGCGCCGGAGGCGGCGATGACCGCCGCCAGCGCGATCCCGTCCAGGGCGAGGGTGTGCTGGGCCGTGCGCAGCCGCCGGAGGAGGAGCAGGGCCAGGCCCATCGCCGAGGCGCCGAGATAGCGGAGATGACCGCGTGCCCGCGCCAGCCCTCTCTCCACCGACTTCGGGGTGACGCCCAGCAGCGCGGCGGTCTCGGCGGTGCTGAGCCCCGCCACGCGGGCGGCGACGACCTCGCGCTCGCGCGACGGAAGCTTCTCGACAGCCCCGAGGACATCCTGATCGGTCAGACGTCCCACCGCCATGTCTTCCGGCGAGGTCTCGACGGCGTGCACCCGCCGATGTGCCGCAACCCGCAGGTCGCGCTGGCGGCGACGGTGGGCGTCGACCACCAGGCGCCCGGTCACCGTTCGCAGAAAGGCACCGATTCGCGTCTCGTCGAGTCGTTCGAAGGTGGCTGCGCGCAGCAGCGCCTCCTGCACGCAGTCCTCGGCGTCGGCGTCACTGCTGCAGCGGCGCTGGGCGTAGGCGAGCAGATGCTCGCGATGGGACGCGAGGAGCGCCCAGCGCTGCTCGATGGGGGACGCGATGCCCACGGGGGAGTGCGCTCAGGCCTGACGCGTCTGACGCGCTGCCATACCGCAACTGTACTATGCGGCGTCACCGCCTCTGCAAGACGCGCGCCTACGCCGCGCCCCCGTCGGCGGCGACCGCGGCGCCAAGCGTCCACGGCGTGTCATCCACCGGTTCGGGCGGCACCGGCACCTGCGGGCCGCTCACCGGCAGCCGGATGGTCATCGGAGAGGCGTCCAGTAGGGACGGTCTGGCGAACAGATAGCCCTGACCGAGGTCGACCTCGAGAGAGCGCATCAGTCGGGCGGACGCCGCCACCTCCAACCCCTCGGCGATCACCGAGGCACCGGTTTCCCTGGCGAAGGCGACCACCGCGCGGATGGCGGCCCTGGCCCCGGTGCTGCTGGCTGCGACCACCAGGCTGCGCGCGATCTTCACGAACTCCGGCTGCGTCGCTGCCAGTACCTCCAGGGTGCTGTGCCCCTCGCCGACGTCGTCGATGGCGAAGCGGAAACCCTCCTGGCGATAGGCGTCGACCACCGAGCGAAGCCGCCCCAGGTCGCCGACGATCTCGCGTTCGGTGATCTCCATGACGACGTCCCGGGGCGACCGGCCCACGTACCGGAGCAGGAGCAGCATCTGGTCGACGCGGTGCACCGGGTCGACCAGACCGCTGACGTTGCAGTTGACGAAGACCGGAACCCCCGGGGGGATGGCGGCGGCTCCCTCCAGGGCGGCGCGGCGGCAGAGCCAGTCGAGCTCGCGGGCCAACCCCATCTCCTGAGCCGCGGCAAACATGCGCTCAACGCCGAGGTCGACGAGCTGACGGTTCGGGCGCGCGAGCGCCTCGAAGCCGCGAACCTCGCCCGTCGCCAGGGTGACGATCGGTTGGTACACCGCCACCACTCCCCGCTGGGTGAGCACGTCCTGGATCAGGTTCCGCCAGTCGGTGGCGGTGACGGAGGTGGTCTCGGGATCGATGTCGGAGATCTTCACCCGGTCGCGGCCGGATGTCTTGGCGGCATGCAGCGCTTCGCCGGCGCGTCGTACCAGATCCTCGGAACTCTCGTGTCCGTCCCAGCGCGCAACTCCGGCCGACGCGGTCTGTTCCTCGGGCACCGCCATGCGCAGCCGTTGAAGGATGGCGACCGCGGCGTTCATGCTGCAGCGGCGCAGCAGGATGGCGAAACACTCGCCCTCGTAGCGAGCGATGAAGTCGCTGGAGCGAAGACAGTTCCGCCAGCTTGCGGCGGCGCGCTGCAACAGGCGGTCGCCCTCGCGATGGCCGCGCATCTCGTTGTACGCCTTGAGCCGGTCGACCTCGAGGATGGCGACGCAGAAGGGCAGTCCATCCCGACGGGCCCGCTCCGCCTCGCGCGGCACCTCCTCGTCCCAGGCGCGACGGTTGGCGACACCGGTGAGCTGATCGGTGCGTGAGACGTAGGCCAGCTGTTCCGCGCGGTCGCGCAGCTCGGTCACCAGGCGGCGGATGGCGATGGCGGCGATCATGAACGAGCCCAGCAGCATCAGCCATTCGCGGCGGGTGATCCGCAGGTCGATGTAGGCGCCGCTGGGCGGGTTGCTGGCGAGGACCACGGCGACGGTGCTGACCACCCCGCAGCCGGTCATCAGCATCACCGCCATCCCCTTCTGGAGCCGGGCCGCGCGCAGCCAGAGGACCGAGGCGACGGCGCAGGAGGCGATGGCGATCAACTCCACGCCGAGAGCCTCGAGCTGCCGCTCCGGCGGCACCGTCAGGGAGAGGACGGCGAAGACCCCGCCCAGGCCCGACAGGTAGGCCACCCATTGGGCGAGCATCGAGGTCCGGGTGCGCCCCCGATGAGCCGGCAGCGCGCTGGGGCGCTCACCGGGGAGCAACGCCGCGCTCATCCGGCGCGCCAGCCGGAACCGGGCTCCGCGTCTCACGTCGCCAGCGCCACGCCGCCGGGTGCCGGTTCGGACACCACCTTCCAGACCGGACGCCCGAAGTGGTAGCCCTGAGCCAGGTCGAAGCCGAGCTCACCGAGGTGAGCCGCGGTCGCGGCATCCTCGACGCCCTCGGCGACGAGCGCCGCCCCGCTCGCCTCGGCGAAGGCGAGCAGGGCGCGCAGCACCGCCGGTGACCCCTGGGTCACCGCCTCACGCACCAGGCGGGGACCGACCTTGATGAACTCCGGCGACGCCGCATCGAGCGTCTCGAGGGCGAGATGCCCGTCGCCGACGTCGTCCAGCGCGAATCGGAACCCGTGCTCACGGTAGCTCGCCAGCACGCCGGCGAAATGGCTGTGGTCACGGACCACCTCGCGCTCGGTGATCTCCAGCACCACCGACTCCGGCGAGCGCCGGTGGTAATCGAGCAGCATCAGCATCTGGTCGACGTCGTGCATGGTGTCGAGCAGCACCGCCAGCCCGACATTGACGAAGAGCACCGACCCGGCCCCGAGCTGGCTCGCCCCCTTGAGCGCCGCGCGGCGGCACACCCAGTCGAGCTCGCGGCCCAGCCCGCTGCGCTGAGCGGTGTCGAAGAGCCGGTCGACAGGCATGCTCACCGCGGCTCCGGTGGGCCGTGCCAGCGCCTCGTAGCCGAACACCGAACCGTCAGCGACCCGGACCACGGGCTGGTAGGCGCTCAGGATGGCAGCGCCGTCGACCACCGCGCGAATGGTCGCCGTGGAGCTGGCGCCCGAACGGCCGGGGCGGCGGCTCCACTCGGCAGCGATGACGCGGTCGCGTCCCTGCCGCTTGGCCTCGTAGAGAGCGTCGTCGGCGCGGCTGACAAGCTCTTCCGGCGTCTCCTCGCCATCCCATATCGCGATCCCAGCGGAGCAGGTCTGACCATCGGTTGTGACCTCGCGCAGGCGCTCGATCACCAGGATCCCGTCGGGAAGATCACAGTTGCGGACGATGATGGCAAATTCCTCGCCGCCGTAGCGGGCGATGAAGTCGCTGTCGCGCAGCTGACCCCGCCAGCCTGAAGCGGACCGCTTCAGCAGGGCGTCACCCTCCTGGTGGCCGCGCGCGTCGTTGAACACCTTGAAGTGGTCGATGTCGAGGATGGCCACGCAGACGGACCGGCCGTCCCGCCGGCAGCGGATGATCTCACGGGGAAGTTCCTCGTCCCACCCGCGTCGGTTGGCGACGCCGGTGAGCGGGTCGGTGCGGGCCAGGACCTCGAGCCGGTTCATGTAGTCGCGCAGCTGATGAACCAGGCGCTGGATCAGCACGCCGCCGATCAGGAAGGTGCCGACGGTCAGCAGCCAGTGGGTGCGGGTCAGCTGGATGGAATTGGTGGTCATCGGGGCCGCGGCCGGCCCCTCGGTGAGGTAGATCGCGGTGGTGGTCGCCCCGGTGCCGGCGATGGTCAGGGCCCGCAGCGCCCAACGCGATAGATGATTGGCGCGCCACCCGAGCAGCGCGGCGGACGCCAGCCCAGCCCCGATGAGGACGAGCTCGCGCCGATGATCGCCAGGGTGCCCCGCCACCAGGACCAGGGCGGCAGCGGAGAACAGCGAGCCGGCTCCGAAGAGCCAGGCGAGGCCCCGAGCCAGCTGTGCGTACCCCGGGGTGACCAGGACGACCCGGCGATTGAGCACGCCGAAATGGCGCAGCACCTGCCAGAGGAAACGCATTGGGCGATGCAACACCCCAAACGAGGCGAACCCGAACGTCTTCGGGTGACAGGTGGGTGACGGTATCGTCAACCCGTTTTGACGGGGTCCGCCGGTCGCTCAGCCGGGCGGCGGGCGGCTCCCCGGACGGCGCCGCAGCCGCCGCCGCTTCATCTCGACCGGGCGATCGCGGCCAGCGCCGGGGCCGCCGCGATGCAGGCGAGGGTGCCCACAGCCTGGCCTGTCCGCCGCGCCGCCACATCGTGCGCCGGCGACAATCATTGACACCTCCAATCGGGCACGACCGCCAAGAAAGCGCACGGGCGTGACCTTTGCGGCATGCTGTCCGTTGCTGTTGATGCCGCGGGCGATCGGCCAGTCGCCGCCACCCGGACCGCGGCAGCGAGGACTCCCAGCCCGTGGCCCCGAGCCCGATCGATCCACCACCCTCGCCGCCCGCCAGCACCGGTGCGGAGCCCGAGCGCGCCCCGACCCCGCGCCTGGTGGATCGCGTGCGCGACCGCGTCGCCCTCGAGCGCGTCCTGGCCCGCGCCGACGGCACCGCTCCTCAGCCCGAGGACGACGGCAACGTCGAGATCTTTGTCGGCAGCGCGCCGCCACCGTCGCCGGCCGCCCGGGCCACGTGGGCACGGCGCAGGGCCACAGCCGTCGTCGACGACAGCACCGCTCCACCTCGGCCCGAGACCACGGCGCCACGACTGCATCCCGGTGTGGTGCCGCCGGCGGCACCGGGTCGGGCGCCCACCTGGCCGCCCGCCGCCAGCGAGCTCCGGAGGAGCGCTGCCCTCGAGGTGATCGGTCACGAGGTGATCCGGCCGGCTGCGCGGCCGACACCGGCGAAGCGCCGGTCGCCGGCGGCCTTGGTTCTGGCCGGCGCGCTGCTCGCGGTGATCGCCGGCACCGTCACCCTGCTGCCCCGGCAGGCTGTGCGACCCGGAGTGGCAACGCAGGCGGGAGTGGTGGCGCGGGCGGCCGCCACCGCCGGGGTGGCGGACACGGCCGAGGTCGGGGTGGCCGAGGAGGACCGGCCCCGAGCCCGGCGTCGTCCGCCGGTGACCGCTCTTCTCAGCGATGCGCGTCACCTCGGCGACGGTGCCCGCGGGGTGGCAGTTCGCACCGTCCGCTACGGCGTGCACGGCGGCGCCCTGCGGATCGTCTTCGATCTCTCGCGCGACCAGTCACGTCGGGTCCCCGCCGGGGCAGCCTTCGCCGATGCGCCGGATGTCGTCGTCGGACGGCTGGCGCCGACCGTTTACGTGATCGCCTTCGCCGGCGTCACGTCCACCGGCGTTCCCACCGCCCCGCCGAGCCCGTGGCCGGGGACGCTGTCACTGAGCAGCGTTCGTGAGGCAGACCTGACCGTGTTCCGGCTCACCCTGCCCCGGCCGGCACACATCGACAGCGTGTATCTCGCACAGCCGCAGCGGCTGGTGCTCGACCTTCGATGACGCCAAGCGACGCAACCCACCAACGCGAGTTGGCGCTCGCCCTCGAGCTGGCCGACATCGCCGACCACATCACCCTGCCGCTCTTCCGCTCGACCGGGCTCCGCGTGGACAGCAAGCCCGACGCCACCCCGGTCACCGAAGCCGATCGCGGCGCCGAGGATGCGCTGCGCCGTCATCTCGCCACCGCGCGACCCGAGCACGCCGTGGTCGGCGAGGAGTACGGCACCAAGGGCACCGCCCCCTGGCGCTGGATCATCGACCCGGTCGACGGCACCAAGAACTTCGTGCGGGGAATCCCTGTGTGGGCAACGCTGATCGCCCTGCAGCACGAGGAGCTCGGCGTGGTCGGAGTGGCATCGGCACCGGCACTCGGCCGGCGCTGGTGGGCGGTCGCCGGTGGAGGCGCCTTCGCCGATGGACGTCGCATCCACGTGTCGTCGACAGACCGTCTCGAGGACGCGACGCTCTCCTACGACAGCGTCCCCGGGTTTGGCGGTCGTGCGCTCGAGGAGCGCTTCCTCGACCTGTTGCATCGCTGCGGACGCAGCCGCGGCCTCGGTGACTTCTGGTCGCACGCGCTGGTCGCCGAGGGCGCCGTCGACATCGCGGTCGAGCCCGAGGTCAGCCTCTGGGACCTGGCAGCCCTGCAGGTGATCGTCGAGGAGGCGGGTGGCCGGCTGACCGACCTCGGCGGCCAGGCGCGCGCCGACGGCGGCAGCGTGGTGACCAGCAACGGTCTGCTGCACGACGCGGTGCTGCAGGCGCTCCGCCCCTGAGCCGAGGCGCGGACTACGGACCACGTCGCCACCGGGGGCGGAGGGGGCACGTCGCTGCGGTGGCACGCGGCCGACGCCTTCCGGCGTCGACTCGCTCGGCGCGGACGCGGCTGCACGCCGCGCCGCGACGGCCTCCTCCGCGACGTGCCCCCTCCGCCTTCCCGATGCACAGCACCCCTTGTCGGCCTGTGACGTCCGTCCGATCAGCTCTTCGCATCGCGAGGCGTGATGCGCCACCGCGGAACGCCGCGCCTCACGGTTGCATCGCGGTCGCCTCCGCCACGGCAGCACAGGCCCGCTCAGCGCATCGCCGCGTCCAGTCGGCAGTGCAGCGAGCGGGCCTGCATGCTGCCGACCAAGGGCGCCGTCTCCCTGCCTCTAACAGCCGCAGGCATCGAGTGGCAGTGACGGTCGCGAAGGCGGGGGAGGCGTCGTCGCGGAGGAGACCGTCGCGCAGGCGAGCTGAGCGAGCCGAGCGCAGCGGGCCGACGCCGAAGGCGTCGGAACCGCGGGTCTCCGCAGCGACGACGCCTCCCCCGCCCCCGCCTAGCAGACTCGCAGCCCCGCTCAGGCCTGCGGCGGCCGCATCCGGAGCATGAACGTCGCGATCGCTGCTTCCAGCTGAGCGCCCCTCGCGCCGAGGAGGGCGGCCGAGGGTCCCGCGCTGCCGAACGACGACGCGGTGGTGACCAGTGGCTTGTCGGAGCTGTGGCCGTAGCGCTCGCCGACGTTCCCGGCGTTGCCGTGGAGCACCACCTCGCGCTGCTCGGAGTCGATCTCATCGACGGGAGTGGTCAGCTGGGCGTTGTCGCTGTCGGCGACGAAGGTGATGTGCAGGCCGTGGGTCGCGATGTCGCCCTCGTAGTAGCGGATGTCGCCCTGGGGTGAGAACGACGGGTTGGGTATCGGATCGGGCTTCTCGGCCGGCTTGGTGGCGTCGAAGAGCGGCGAGCCGGCGATGTTGTTGGGCGTGCCATCGACGTGATGGTTCCAGCAGCGCCGCTGGAAGACGGGGTTGGCGCCCGCCGGCGCCGGCGACATCGCGATGTGGGTGACCGGGTCGTATCCCCAGGTGCTCGGCTCGTCCTTGCTGCGGAGGTGCAGCTTGGGGCCGGGGCTGTTGCCGGTGCCGTCGTCGAAACAGGAGTCGTCACGGTAGTAGGGATTGGTGGCGACCGCAGCCAGCGCCGTTCCCGCCGGCGTCACCTGGTGGACGGTCCACCGCTCCACCAGCGCCCCCCAGGGACCGTCGACCTCCTCCCACTGGAGCTCACCGGGCGGCCCGGAGAAGGTCGGATCGGAGACGTCGAAGTCGCCGTAGACGCACGGCTCAACCTGGCCGCCGATGCTCGGGCAGTTGGTGGTGTTGGTGCTGGGGCTTCCGAGGGTGAGCGGATTGCCGCCGTTGAGCTGGCGGATGGCAGCGCCTGTCTTGTCCTGGCTGTCGACCGAGATCCCGTTCGGTCCGACGTTCGGATGCAGCTTGCCCAGGGTCGCACCGTTGATGCCGTCGACGACAACGCCACCCGGCACGTAGGGGTTGTAGTAGCGGGTGATCCGCCCCGCCGCCATGTTGCGCTGGGTGTAGATGCCGTCCAGCGGCGGGATGGGATGGACGCGGAGGTTGTCCTGGTAGCGGATCTCATAGGGGTAGAAGATCTCGGTGCGCACGTTGTTGGTCGAGGAGTCGGCGCCCCAGGTGGCGCGGATGATGCGCACCGGGCCGGCACGCTCGCCCATCAGAATTGAGGAGCCGCCCCAGTTGGTCTGCTCCTCCTCGTAGCCGCAGCAGGGAGTCTTCCCTCCCGGCGTCTGCTGGAAGGCGCGCGCCTTCCAGCGATCGACGATGTTGGGCCCGTAGTCGCCGCGGGCCAGCCCGCGGTCGTCGGCCGAGACCTGGAGGTCGTCCATCACCCAGCGACCGTCATAGCGGAAGCGATAGCGCGGGGTGGTCACGGTGGCGTTGTCGAGCGGACGGCGCTGCACGAAGGTCTTGGGGTCGAGGACGATGTGACCGGTGGCGTCGCGCTTGAAGCCCTGGCCGATGGCGGGGGTGCCATCGGGATTGCAGACCGGGCCCTTGCCGGCGTTGCCGTAGTTCGAGTACGAGCTCTGGCTGTAGACGAACAGATCGGCATTGGCATCGCGCCGGTAGCGCACGTAGGGCGAGTTGTTGGCGGTGAAGGCCGCCGGCACCGCGTAGCCGCCTTTCGCGTTCGGGGCAGAGCGCATCACGTAGACGTAGCTCGGCGCTCCGGTGACCGGGTCGGTGATGGCCACCTGCTGGGCGTCGACGATGCCGCCCGGAAGCCGAGCGCCGCCGGGCGCCTGGCTCCCGGCATCCCGGGCCATCAAGGCCATCTCGTCGGTGTCGATGAGTCCCTTGTTGGGGTCGGCAGCGGCAACAGTCCCACCCACCGGCTGGGCCTGGCAGACGGTGGCGGGGTTGGCCGGGTCGAAGGGACGGTTGGTGCTGAAGCGGAACCCCTCGCGATCGAAGGTATAGGTCAGCTCCTGGTCGATGCCGGAGTAGAAGGCGAATCCGGAGGCGTTGTTGGAGATGTAGTGCACCCACCTGGTGTCGACCTGGAAGGGAATCTGCTGGAAGCCCTTGCCCGTCCAGCGGTAGCCGCGCAGCGACTGCGGGTCGACGCCGGTGCGGCCGGGCATTGTGCGGACCGGCAGCTGGGACGACTGGTAGCAGCTGTGGTCGCCGTGGTTGGTCGAGTCGGTCCAGCCGTTGACGTCCGGGGTGGGTGAGGCCTGGTAGCAGTCGCTGCGCAGCGGCGACGGCGCCGGTCCCTGGGGGTCTGCGGTGCCGTAGTTGGTGGGCGGCCCGGGGGCGCGAGCGGTGATCTCCGGGCCGGCCGACCAGCCGGGGAACTGCGAGCCGGTGAGCACCACCGGCTCGAGCGAGCGATCCGGCGGGGTCAGGCTGACCGGCTGGGGAGCCGCCACGGCCGCGCGCCCAGCTCCCAGCAGGGGCAGCAGAACACCCAGCAGCGATGCGGACGCGGCCAGCCGGACGCGACGCGAGCCTATGCGCACACCCAGTCAGACGCAGATTCGCCCACCTGTCTTTCGGTCGGGCACCTGTCTGCCGGTCGAGCGCCCCGGCCTCGGGCCTCCCTAGAGGTGGATGCCCCGCATCAGCTGCGCCAGGGCGTAGGCCTCCACGCTGGGCGGTGCCTCTCGCCGCTCGCCGTCCTCGCCCGTCTTGGGAGCGCTGTCGGGGAGGGCCGAGAAGGCCGCGGTCATCAACAGCTGCGCCAGCCCCGGGGTGACCGCGTTGGCAACCTGGCCGAACTTTCCCAGCCGGGTCGACACCTCGTGGGGACGGGTGACCATCGCCTGCGTCACCATCTCGGCCGCCTCCTCGGGGCTGATGGTGGGGAAGTACTTGTAGATCGAGGTGGGGGCGATCATCGGGGTGCGCACCAGCGGCATGTGGATCTCGGTGATGGCCACGCCGTCAGCGGTGATCTCGGGAGCGAGGCAGAGCGAGAAGGCATCGAGAGCCGCCTTGCTGGCGACATAGGCGGCGAAGCGCGGCGGGTAACTCTGCGCGCCGATGCTGGAGATGTTGATGATGTGCCCGTCGCCACGCTCGCGCATCCCCGGCAGCACCGCCATGATGACGGCGATGGCGCCGAAGTAGTTGATCTGCATGGTGCGCTCGAAGTCGTGGAATCGGTCGAGCGAGTGGAGCACGGCGCGGCGGATCGAGCGGCCGGCATTGTTGACCACCACGTCGACGCGTCCGTGATCGGCGTTGACCCGCTCGATCATCTCGCGACAGCGAGCGGGCTCGGAAAGGTCGGTCGGATAGATGGCGCAGCGCCCACCGGCCTGCTCCACGTCCGCCTTGAGCGCCTCGAGCTTGTCCAGGCTGCGGGCGACGGCGACGACCTGCGCTCCGGCGGCGGCGACCCGCTGGGCGACGGCGTGGCCGATGCCGCTCGACGCCCCGGTGATCACCACCACCCGGTCGTTGAGCACGCGGCGCAGGTTGCGGGGGTTGGGCAGGTCGGGGTCGAGGTGGCGCTCCCAGTAATCCCAGATGCGCCACGCATAGTCGCGCAGCGGCGGGCAGCTGACGCCGCTGCCCTGCAGTGCCGCGGTGGCCGCCGACGCGTCGAAGGTCGCTGGATAGTCCATGTAGGCCAGCGCGGTCTCGGGGATGCCGAAGCGATCGAGGAGCTGCTTCTTGACCCGCTTGATCGCCGGCAGGTCGGCCACCACCTTGAGCGTGTCGCCGGGGATCATGTTCGCCATCCGCCGGTCGAAGCGCAGAGCGAACTCGGGAGCGTGAGCCGCGCGGCAGAAGGTGTTGAGCGTGTCACCGAGGCTGAGCGGCGCCGGATCCACCAGGTGGAAGGCGCGGCCATCCAGACCCGGCTGGTGAGCGATGTGGTCCATCGCCTTGGCGACGAAGTCGACCGGAACCAGGTTGAGCTCTCCGCCCTCGGGACCAGCGAGCGGGGTCCAGTCGGGAAACGTCTCGCGCAGCCGCTGGATCAGCTTGAAGGCGTAGTAGGGACCGTCGACGCGGTCCGCCTCGCCGGTCTCGGAGGAGCCGATCACCATCCCGGGTCGGTAGACGCGCCAGGGCACGGTGGCCTCGTCGCGGACGATCCGCTCCGCCTCGTACTTGGTGCTGAAGTAGGCATGGTCGAGGGCCTGGCCCTCGTCGAACATCTCCTCGGTGAAGCGGCCGCGGTAGCGACCGGCGACGGCGATGGAGCTGACGTGATGCAGACAGGAGGCGCCGATCTGGTTGGCGAACTGCACCGCGTTGTGGGTGCCGGTGATGTTGGCGCGCTCGGTCTCGGCGGCGGGTGCGGTCAGGTCGTAGATGGCGGCGAGGTGAAAGACCTGGGCGCCACGCAGCCGCTCGCGCTCGCCGCCGGCGATCCCCAGGGCGGGCTCGGCGATGTCACCGATGACCGCGTGCAGCCGCTCGCCCGCCGGCCCCTGGCGGTCGCGCAGCGAGGCGAAACGAGCCCGCGACCCGGGCCGAACCAGCACCGACACCTCGCCGTTGCGAGCCAGCAGCAGCGGGATCAGCTGGCGACCGATGAAACCGGTGGCACCGGTGACGAAGTACTGCACCTGTTTGTCCTCCAGAGGCTGGGCAGGATACGTCCGCGGCGAACGAGGCCGTGCGCCGCCGCCGGGCCGGGTCGATGCGGAGCCGCCGCCTGACCCGTCACCATAGGAACCCCATGCCCGAAGCCTTCATCGTCGCCGCCGGCCGCTCCCCCATCGGGCGCGCCTTCAAGGGATCACTGATCGAGATGCGTCCCGACGACCTGGCGGCTCAGATCGTCGACAAGGTCCTCGACCAGGTACCTCAGCTCGACCGCGGCGAGGTCGAGGACCTCATCTGCGGCTGCGGCCTGCCCGGTGGTGAGCAGGGCTTCAACATCGGCCGCAACGTCGCCATCCTCGCCGGCATGAACGTGCCCGGCACCACCATCACCCGCTACTGCTCGTCGTCGCTGCAGACCACCCGGATGGCGGCCCACGCGATCCACACCGGTGAGGGTGACGTCTTCCTGAGCGTCGGCATCGAGTGCGTCTCGCGCTTTCTCAACGGCAGCTCCGACGACCCCAAGACCCAGAACCCGCGGCTGCAGCCGGGCAACCGCGAAGGCTTTCCCGACGTCTACATCGCCATGGGGCAGACGGCGGAGAACGTCGCCGCCCGGGAGGAGATCTCGCGCGAGGAGATGGACCAGTTCGCCCTGCGCAGCCAGCAGCGCGCCGTCGCCGCCCAGGACGACGGCTTCTTCGCCCGCGAGATCGTCCCGGTGGCGCTGCCCAACGGCGACACCTTCAGCAAGGACGACGGGCCGCGCCGCGGCACCAGCCTCGAGGCGCTGGCGGCGCTGCAACCCGCCTTTCGCGAGAACGGCAAGGTGACCGCGGGCAACTCCTGCCCGCTCAACGACGGCGCCGCCGCCCTGGTGGTGATGTCGGACCGCCGGGCGCGCGAGCTCGGCCTCGAGCCGCTGGCCCGCATCGTCAGCACCGGGCTGACCGCGCTGGAGCCGGAGTACATGGGCCTCGGTCCCATCGAGGCCTCGCGTCAGGCGCTGCGGCGGGCGGGGATGAGCATCGACGACGTCGACGTGGTGGAGATCAACGAGGCCTTCGCCGCCCAGGTGATCCCCTCGGCCCGGGCGCTCGGCGTCGATCCCTTCGACGACAAGCTCAACCCCCACGGCGGCGCCATCGCCCTCGGCCACCCCTTCGGCATGACCGGGGCGCGGATCACCTGCACCCTGCTCAACGACCTGCGCACCGCGGACAGGACCATCGGGCTCGAGACCATGTGCGTCGGCGGCGGCATGGGGATGGCGATGATCCTGGAGCGGCTCAATTAGTCGGCACCGGTCGCGACCGGACGCGCGGGATCGGTGATCCAGTCGCTCCACGACCCGACGTAGAGCGCCGCGTCGTACCCGGCGATCGCGAGGGCGAGCACCTCGTGAGCCGCGGTGACTCCCGAGCCGCAGTAGGCTCCGACCTCGACGCCGGGGCCGGCGCCGGACTCGTTGAAGCGGTGGCGCAGCCGGTCGGGGTCGAGGAAGCGGCCGTCGCCGTCGACGTTGGCGGCGGTGGGGACGTTGCGAGCGCGGGGAATGTGGCCGGCGACGGGATCGATCGGCTCCGACTCGCCGCGAAAGCGCTCGCCCGCCCGGGCGTCGAGGAGCACGCCGGCGCGGGCGAGCCGGGCCGCGCCCCCGGCGTCGACCAGCCGGCGGCCGCCGGGCCGCGGGGTGAAGTCACCGCCGCCGGGCTCGGGCACCTCGATGGTCAGCGGCAGGCCCGCCGCCTCCCAGGCTCGCAGCCCGCCGTCGAGGACCCGGACGTCGCCGTGGCCGAAGTAGCCCAGCAGCCACCAGGCGCGGGCCGCGCCGAGGGAGTCGGCGGCGTCGTACACCACCACCGGGCGGTCGTTGCTGACGCCGCAGCGGCGCATCGCCGCGGCGAAGGCGCCGGCCTCGGGCAGCGGGTGCCGGCCCGGCCCGGGCGGGCCGGCCAGATCTCGATCGAGGTCGACGAAGCGGGCAGCGGGCAGGTGGCCGCGGCGGTAGTCGTCGAGTCCCGGCGGGCCGCCGAGGCGCCAGCGCACGTCGAGCAGCACCGGTGGCCGGGGGCCCGCCAGCAGGCGGCCGAGTTCGGCGGCCTCGATCAGGGGGGACGGCATCGGCAATCTCCGGAACGCCGGCGGGCCTCGGGCGTTATACGAGGACGGTGCCGAATTCGGATCGGTGTTCTCGCGCGCCATCGATGGTAGGTTTGACACGCATGCACCCGCCGGCGGCCGGGCGTCGCACCCCCCTGCTTCTGCTGCTCACCAGCGCTGCGATCGTGCTCGCGGGATGTTCCGGCGGCAAGGTCGCCACCATGCACCTGCCTGCCGCGGCGGGCGCCTCCGGCGGCCAGTCGTCCGGCGCGGCGCCCGAGATCAGCGTGGAGCCGAGCGACGGCAGCACCGACGTCGCCCTCAACGCGGTGGTCACCGTCGAGGCGACCGGGGGCGCGCTCGACTCGGTGGTGGTGCATCCCAACAGCGACCCCAGCGCCATCGCGGGAACCCTCGCCACCGACCAGCAGTCATGGAAGTCGACCGCCGCCCTCGATCCCGGCGTCAGCTACGTGGTCGATGCCTCGGCGCACACGCCGAGCGGCGATGCCACCACCATCCGCGCCTCGTTCACCACCACCAAGGTGCGGACGCGGCTCACCACCGCTGCGACGCCCAGCGACGGAGACGTGGTCGGCGTGGGCATGCCCATCAGGATGCGCTTCAACAATCCGATCAGCCCCGACCGGCAGACGAAGTTGGTGCAGCAGGTGCAGGTGACGAGCACCCCGCCGGTCAACGGAGCTTGGCACTGGTTCTCCCCGTACGAGGTGCACTGGCGGCCCCAGGACCCCTGGCCGGTCAACACCAAGGTGACGGTCGACGCTCATCTCCGCGGTTTCGATGCCGGCGACGGCGTCTGGGGGCTCGGCGACTGGACATCGAACTTCAGCATCTCGCCCGACAAGCACGTCTCCATCCTCGACAACAGCACCCACCAGATGCAGGTGTTCAACAACGACCAGCTGCTCTACACCTGGCCCATCAGCATGGGACGCCCCAGCCTGCCAACCCTCGAGGGGACACTGGTGGTCTTGTACCGCCAGCAGGACGTGCTCATGGACTCGCGGACCATCGGCATCCCACGCGACTCGCCCGACGGCTACTACGAGCACGTCTTCTGGAACACGGCGATCTCCAGCGACGGCTTCTTCATCCACTCCGCCCCGTGGTCGATATGGGCGCAGGGATCCCGCAACGTGTCGCACGGCTGCGTCAACCTCAGCCCCGACCGCGCCACCACCTTCTTCAACTGGAGCCATGTCGGCGACATCGTCCAGGTGAAGAACACCGGCAGAACCGCCGACGCCGGCGATGGCGAGGGCGACTGGCAGATCCCCTTCGAGCAGTACGCCAACAGCGGCGGCGCGTCCACCCCGACCCCGACGCCGCGGCAGGCGGGCGGTCTGTAGTCCGCTCGCGACTACGCCGCGGAGCCTGACGCCAGCGGCAGCCCCGAGACCGCCGCTGCGCAGCGGCGGCGGAGACGGTCGCATCGGCGCCGCCAGTCGGCCTCCCACCCGGCGACGGGCGCACCGGCGAGACGATCGCGGCGCCAGCTCGCGAGCGCCGCCAGCCGGCTGGCGGTCTCGTCGGCGATGGCGAGGGCCTCGGCGTGGCGGCCGCCGCGCTCGAGAGCGATCGCCAGGGCTCGGGCGGTGCGGAGATCACCGGGATCGCGGCCGAGCAGCGCCGACCAGATGGCGATCGCCTCGTCCAGGCCGCAGCGGCGGCGGAGCCGCAGCGCCAGCCGGTGGCCGGCCTCCCGATCCCAGGGGCGCCGGGCGGCGGCAAAGGCGTCACGGAGATGCGCGTCGACGCCGTCCTGGACCCCGCACCGTTCCAGATGGACGGCCAGGCGGTAGCGGTCGGCGGGGTGCACCGGCTCGACCAAGCGGCCGGCGACATGGGCGACGAGCCGGGCGGCGACCACCATGGTGCCGCAGAGGTCGAGCTGGTTGTGGCGCACCACTCCCTCGAGCACCGCGAACGGAGCGCCGCGCAGCCAGGCGCGATATCGACCCGGCGCCTCCGCCCCGGGCACGTCATCGACGCGGTCGAGGCCGAGCAGACCCAGCTCCGCCCGGCGCAGTGAGCACGCCCCGAGGCGGTCGCGGAACAGACGGCGCACCGCGGCGAGCACGTCGCAGTGCAGGCGGGCGTCGAGCGCCGTCACCGGAATCCGGTTGACGACGCAGCGCGACTGCAGCACCGGCAGGTCGAAGGTGCGCCCGTTGTAGGTGACCAGCACTCGACACGACTCCAGCCGGGCGAGCAGGGCCAGCAGCAGCGCGCGCTCCTCTCCGGGGTCGGCGAGCAGCAGCTGGTCGACCTGGAGGCGCGTCCCGCGGGCGACGCCGAGGCCGACCAGGAAGGCGACCACTCCGCTCCCCCGCAGGCCGAGGCTCTCGATGTCGAGCACGGCCATCTCGCCCTCGTCCCAACCGGCCAGGGGAAGGTCCGGGGGCAGGCGCGCGGTCAGCCGCAGCAGCTGGGCGGCGGTCGCCGGGCCGCCGGCCCCGCAGCGCTCGAGGAACGGCGCCAGGTCGATGCCCACCCGGCGCACCCGCACGGTGCCCGCCGGGGTCTGCTCGGACTCGAAGCCCGGCGGGAGCCGGTCGACCGCCGGGGCGACCGCCAGGAGCGGCCTGGCCGCAGGTGGGCCGGGCCGCGATCCCGCCAGGCCGCCCATGCTCGCCAGGCGGCGGCGCAGGTCGGCGACGGCGGCCGCCCGCGCCGCGCCGTCCAGGGTCATCGCCGACCGGGAGCCCCGGCAACGGCCAGAAGCCTGAGGGTGGCCCGCCGGGCGTCGACGCCGGCCGGCGCCGGCCCGGTGCAGGAGGGGCAGCCGGAGGTGCAGCCGCAGCCCTCGACCATCGCCGCGCCGGCCGTCGCCAGCTCGAGGTGGCGGTCGAAGCAGCGCTCGGCCAGGCCGACCCCACCGGGGGTGGAGTCATAGAGGTAGATGGTGGGCCACCCGGCGACCGCCGGCGGGGGCGCCTCGGCCGCGGCCGGCCGCCAGCCGGCGGCGAACTCGTCCGGCTCGCCGGGCACAGCGTCACCCAGTCGCACCGGAGCGACGCCGAGCCGGGCCGGGGCCGGGGCGCCGCGCAGCTCGGCGTGGGTGCCGAGGTCGCGGGGATCGCACATGCACAGCAGGCAGGCGGCCTGGTGCAGCACCGACCGCACCCCGAGCAGGGCCACCTCGACCTCGGCCCGGTCGAAGCCGGTCAGCGCCGCGGGATCGAAGGCGGTCCAGCAGGCGGTGGTGTGGAGATCCTGCTCGGGCAGGGTGATGGGGCCGGCGCCGATGGTCTCGTGGGTGAGGAAGCGGAGCTTCTTGTAGATCGTCGCCAGCCGGCTGACCCGGACCTCACCGTGGCTGCGGGTGCAGCCGCCCTGCCCCAGCGGCCCCCCGTAGCGCTCCAGCACGGTGACGTGATGGCGCGTCTCCGCCACCGTGTAGTGCTCGACGCTGACGGGATGCACGTAGGCGCGCTTCTCCTCCCAATCGAGCCGCTCGACGTGGTACTGCGCCCCCTCGTGCAGATAGATCGCGTCATCGTGGACCAGAACCGGAGCGCTGAACTGGTCGACCTCGCCGATCACCCGGCCGTGGCTGCCGGGCCGCCCTCCCCCACTCCCCGCCCACGGCCCCTGCGGTCCCTGCCCGGGGCCGTCGGGGGAGGTGCTGGTGTCGATGATCACCACGTTGGTGGCGCAGGCGGTGCGCAGGCTGATCGCCTCGGCGGGGAAGGCGTCGGCGCTCCAGTGGTAGCGGCTGCCGGAGCGGTGCACCAGGCCGTCGTCGGCGAAGCACTCCAGCAGCGCCCCGACGTCGGCGCAGCCCAGCCCCTCGTCGCGCTCGAAGGGTAGCTCGAAGGCCGCCGCCTGGAGGTGGCCGCCGAGCACCAGCAGGTTGTCGGGATTGATCAGCGCCTGCTCGGGCGGGCTGTCGAGCAGATACCGGGGATGGCGCACCAGGAACTGGTCGAGCGGATCGCCGGTGGCGATGAACACTCCCAGTGAGGTGGTGTCGCGGCGCCCGGCGCGCCCGAGTTGCTGCCAGGTACTGGCAATACTCCCGGGATAGCCGACCAGCACCGCCACGTCGAGCCGGCCGATGTCGATGCCGAGCTCGAGAGCGTTGGTGCTCACCACGGCACGGACGCTGCCGTCGCGCAGCCCGGCCTCGATGGCGCGGCGCTGCAGGGGGAGATAGCCGCCGCGATAGCCGCGGATGGTGTCCGGCCCGGAGGGATGGCGTTCGCCCTGCAGCCGCTGCAGGTAGGTGAGCAGCACCTCGACGCTGCTCCGGCTGCGGGCGAAGGCGATGGTCTGCAGGTCGTCCCGCACCAGCTCGGCGCACAGGCGGCGGGCCTCGAGGGTGGCGGAGCGCCGTACCCCGAGGGCGCCGTCGACCAGCGGCGGATTCCAGAACCAGAGCCGGCGGGGAGGGCGGGGCGCACCGCTGCGGTCGACCAGCTGCACCGGCCGCTCGAGCAGCCGCTCGGCCAGCTGGCCGGGGTTGGCGATGGTGGCCGAGCAGGCGATCACCACCGGGTCGCTGCCGTAGAAGCGGCACAGCCGGCGCAGCCGCCGCAGCACGTTGGCGAGGTGCGAGCCGAAGACGCCGCGGTAGGCGTGGAGCTCGTCGATGACGACGAAGCGCAGCTGCTGGAAGAGCCGCACCCACCCCGTGTGATGCGGCAGCACCCCGGCGTGGAGCATGTCGGGGTTGGTGATCACGATGTTCCCCGCCTGGCGCACCGCCCGGCGGATCCCGGGTGGGGTGTCGCCGTCGTAGGCGGCGGCGCGGAGGCCGTCGGGAAGCTCGGTGGCGAGGTCCTTGAGCGCCGCCAGCTGGTCCTGGGCCAGCGCCTTGGTGGGAAAGAGCCAGAGGGCTCGCGCCTCCGGGTCGCGCAGCCAGGCGTCGAGCACCGGCAGCGCGAAGCAGAGCGTCTTGCCCGATGCGGTCGGGGTGACCACCACCACGTCGCGGCCGGCGAGCGCGTGCGCCACCGCCTCGGCCTGGTGGCGGTAGAGCCGCTCGATGCCGCGCCGCCGCAGCGCCTCGATCAGCCGCGGATGCAGCGGCTCGGGCCAGACGGCGTGCTGCGCGGGCTCGGCGGCGAGGGTGACGTCGTGGACGATGCGCCCCTCCAGCCAGGGCTCGGCCCGCAGCCGGTCGAGGACGGCGGCGACAGGGTCGGCGGCGAGCGGGGCGGCGGGCAGCACGGCCGGACCAGGGTAGCGAACATGTGTTCGGAGCGCAACGGCACCCGGCGGTGACGCACGTCACCGGAGACCGGGCACACTCTCTTCATGTCCACCCCCGTCGCCACCGCCGCGCCGTCGCTGACCCCCCTCCCCGGTGGGATCACCCTGCTCAACGCCCCCATCGCCAGCCGCAACGTCGGCGTCGTGCTCATCGTCCGCGCCGGGTCGCGGGACGAGACCGGGCAGACCGCCGGCCTGGCCCACTTCCTCGAGCACCTCTTCTTCAAGGGCACCAGCCGCCGTCCCACCACCCTGGAGATCGCCCTCGAGGTCGACCGCCTGGGCGCCGTCACCAACGCCTACACCGACACAGAGGAGGTCGCCTACTACGGCGAGGGCCCGGCCGCGTCGCTGCGGGGACTCGCCGACATCGTCACCGACATGCTCAGCCATCCCCTCTTCGTCGCCGAGGAGGTGGAGCGCGAGCGCAACGTGGTGCTGCAGGAGCTGGCGGCGCGGCTGCTGCGGCCGACGGGGTGGATCGGTGACCGCATCCAGAGCGTCGCCTTCGGCGGCGGCCAGCCGATGTCCTGGTCGGCGGCGGGGTTTCCCTCGGTGGTCGCCGAGGTGTCGCGCGATGCGATCGTCGAGTACCACCGCTCCTTCTACGCGCCGAGCTCGATGGCGCTGGTGATCAGCGGCGGCGACGGCCTCGACGAGCGGGAGGCGGCAGAGCTTCTCGCCGAGGTGCCGTCGGCGGCGCCGCGTCCGCGCGCGCCGGCGGAGTGGGGACGGGGCGACCGCTACGTCGCCAACGTGCGCCCCAGGTCGGCGGACGAGGAGGCGCAGGTCGACTTCATGCTCGCCTTTCCCGGCATCCCCGCGCTCGACGAGGAGCGCACCGCGCTCAGCGTCGCCAACCACGTGCTCGGCGTCGGCATGTCATCGCGCCTGTTCCACACCGTGCGCGAGCGCGCCGGCCTCGCCTACCGCATCGGCAGCGGTCACGACTTCTTCGACGACATGGGCTTGTTCAGCATCTCGACCGCGACCAGGCCCGACGACGCGGCGCGGGCGGTGTCGCTGTCGATGAGCGAGCTGCGCAAGATCGCCACCGAGCCGGTGCCCGAGAACGAGCTGGGGGCGGCGAAGTCATCGATGATCGGGCGGCTGCTGCGCGGCACCGAGACCGCGGGCGCCAGCGCTCACTGGTATGCCAGCCGCTGGCGCGCCGGTCAGCCGCTGGCGACCCCGGACGAGCGCGCCGCGGCGATCAACGCGGTGACCAGCGACGACGTGCTGCGCGCCGCGCAGCGCATCGCGGCGGGGATCGGCGAGGTGCGACTGGCGCTGGTGGGCCCCGCCGACCAGGGCGAGGAGCTGCTCGAGGCGGCTGTCGGGTAGGCGACCCGCCACCATCCGGCTGAGGCCCGATCAGGGCGGTGACGCGCTAGTCGGAGTCGAGGCGGCCGGTGGCGCGGTAGTTGGCGAGGGTGTTGCGGATGTCGTGGCGCTCCGGCGCCAGCGTGGTCATCTTGCGGTACACGGCGATGGCGGCCTCGTCGTCACCGCGGGCGCGCATCAGGTCGGCGACGCGCTCCAGGTAGCCGACGGCGAGGTCGACGTCACGATCGTTGAGGCAGACGTCGGCGAGCCGCCACAGGGGAGTCTCGTAGAGCGGGTCGGCGCGCCACGCGGCGAGATAGCAGTTGGTGGCCGCCTGGTTGAGGCGGAGCGAGCGGCAGCGGTCACCGGAGTCGAGAGCGAGGTCGGCGACGTCGCGCCCGCCGCGCTCCTGGGCGAGCCGCTGCAGCAACGCGGCGGCTTCGGCGCCACGCTTCTTGCGCAGGTACCCGTCGATCGCTGCCCGAGCGTGGTCGGAGTCGGGGAGCGGACCGTAGTCACGCTTGCGGCGGCCACCGTCGGCGGTCGTGAAGGCGCGCTGCGCGGCTTCGACCGCAAAGCGCTCGGCCTCGGCGCGCCGCTTGTCCATCATCCGTGCCTGCAGCTGCTGCTGCCGCGGCGAGACCCGGACCTTCCAGGAGTTGGCCGAGCCGTCACCGGACTCGCGTGCCTCGTTGGCGGCGGCGGCGGCACGGGCGATCAGCTCCTCGAGGCTGACGCCGGGCGGGAGCACGACATGCTGGCCGCCGTCGGGCGGTGCGCCATCCGGCGGCGGCGCGGCGGCCGCGGCGGGGTCGACGGGCGGCGCCGGTGGCGGCGCGACGGGCAGCACGGGTGCGGGCGCCACCGGCTCGGCGGCGACCGGCTCGGCGGCGACGGGAGATGGCGGCAGCGGCTGGACCGCCGGGGGGATCGGCTCGGCCGGCATCGCCACATGGGCGACGGGCTCGGGCGCCGGAGGCGGCGGCATCGCGGGCACCACCGGCTCGGGCGCCGGCGGCGCGGCGTAGGCCACCGGTTCCGGAGTCGCCGGGGTCGCCGGCCAGTCGCCGGGCTGCGCCGCGGCGGAGGGATCGGGGTCGGTCAGCCAGTCGGGGGAGACGGCGTTGACCTCCGGTGGAGGCGGCAGGGTCTCCAGCTGCTCCGGCAGGAAGTCGGTCTCCTCGGTCCACCAGGCTTCGGTCGCGGTCGACGCCGCCGCCGGAGGAACACCGGCGACGGCGTCGACCGCCTCGACCGGCTCGACCGGGCTCGCACTGCCCGGCAGGGGCACCGAGGCGACGCCGTCGAAGTCGTCGGCCGACCACGCCGGGGTGCCGGCGAGGGTCTCCTCCCAGGTCACCGAGAAGGTGTCGAGGGAGGGCCCGCCACCGTTCTCGGGCAGCGGCGGGAATCCATCGAGGTCGAGGTCCGCCAGCGGTTGCGTGGTGTCGAGGGGCGAGAACGTGTCCCGGGGGTCGGCGGGGGCGTTACCGCCGGTCTGGCCGGCGCGTGGCTCCGCTCCCGGAGCCGCGGGGGGCGGGTTGCTGGCTCCCCATCCGGACCGTCCCGAGAACAGGGCGCGCAGTCCGCGCGGCCGGGCCGGGCCGGTCTTGCCCGCGGGTTCGCGCCTGAACTCCTCGGGCACCCGCAGCAGGGCGGGCGGCGCGGGTGCGGCCTCGAGCTCGGCCTCGGCGGGCTTCTCCTCGACCGCCGGGGGAAGCTCGCCGGAGAAGGCAGCCGCCTCGGACAACGGGTCGGCCACGGCGGCGGGTGGCCCAGGGTCGCCGCCAGGCAGCGAGCCGGGAGCGGGCGCCGCGTCGACGGCGACCCGTGTCACCGGCGGCACCGGCATGGACATCGCCGCCTGCTCGGTCGGCGAGCTCGCGTCCTGGGCGAGGAGGAACTCGTAGACGGCACGGCCGAGGCGGCGCCGGAGCTTCTGGGCCACCGCAGGGGCGGCACTGGCGGCCGCCGCCTCCACCACCTCGTCGGCGACCACCAGCAGCGAGGGCTCGTCGAGCCGTCCGTCCGCCTCGAGGGCGGAGATCCCGGTGTCGGCCAGGTCGAGCAGGGCCGGCCGGTCGGGGACCAGGGTGGAGATGATGTCCGTCCACGAACGGCGCAGCAACGCACCCTGTGTCGACGAGATCGCGCCGGGTGCCGTCGACGTGTCGGAACCCGTGCGCGCCCGGCTCGCTTCCATCGTCGCGAATTCTCCGCCGCCCCTCCACAGGCCCCCGACGCGGGACGGCGACGACACCGTGACGGGGCGTCACGGTCGCCGGAGAAGCCCCGATCAGCCGCGGAGCTTGGCGACCACCGCGTCGGCCACCTGCGAGGTGCCGACGGCGGTGGGGTCGTCGCGATCCGGCTTCATGTCGTAGGTGACCGATCTGCCCTCGGCGATGACCTCGGCGAGCGCCCGCTCGAGCCGGTCGCCGGCCTCCAGCTCACCGATGTGTCGCAGCATCATCATCCCGCTGAACATCATCGCCATCGGGTTGGTCTTGTTCTGCCCGGTGTACTTGGGGGCGCTGCCGTGGGTGGCCTCGAAGAGGGCGATCTCGTCACCCATGTTGCCGCCACCCGCCAGCCCCAGACCACCGATCAGCCCGGCCGCGAGGTCGGAGAGGATGTCGCCGTAGAGGTTGGGCATCACCAGCACGTCGTAGAGCTCCGGCTTCTGCACCAGCTGCATCGCCATGTTGTCGACGATCCGGTCCTCGAACTCGAGGTCGGGAAACTCGCCGGCGACGCGCTCGGCCACGCGCAGCCACAGCCCGTCGGTGTGCTTCATGATGTTGGCCTTGTGCACCGCCGTCACCTTGCGCCGGCCGTTGGCTCGGGCCCAGCGGAAGGCGAAGCGGAAGACCCGCTCGGTGCCGTACACGCTGATCGGCTTGATGCTGATGCCGCTGTCACGCCGGATGGGCCGGTCGGCGAGCTGGCTGATCAGCTCGATGGCGCGCAGCGCCTCGTCGCTGCCCTCGGCGAACTCGATCCCGGCGTAGAGGTCCTCGGTGTTCTCGCGAACGATCACCAGGTCGATGTCGTGGTAGAAGCTGCGGACCCCGGGATACGACTTGCAGGGACGCACCAGGGCGTAGAGGTCGAGGTCCTTGCGCAGGGCGACGTTGACGCTGCGGATGCCCTTGCCCACCGGCGTGGTCAGCGGACCCTTGATCGCCACCTTGTTGCGACGGATGGACTCGAGCACGTGGTTCGGCATCGGCTGACCGTACTTCTCGATGACGCCGAGACCCGCGTCGTGCACCTCCCACTCGATGTCGACGCCGGTGGCGTCGATGGCACGGCGCGCCGCCTCGCTGACCTCGGGACCGACCCCGTCACCGGGGATCAGCGTGATGGTGTGGGCCGGCATGCCGGCAGTCTGCCAAATCCGATGGCGTCGACGCGGTGATGTGGAGCGACCGGCTCAGCAGTTGGTACGCCGAGTCCGGCCGGCATCATCTTCCCTGGCGGGGGACGCGAGACCCCTGGGCGGTGCTGGTCAGCGAGGTGATGCTGCAACAGACCTCGGTGGCACGGGTGCTGCCGCGCTGGCAGGCGTTCCTCGACCGCTGGCCGACACCGTCGGCGTGCGCGGCGACGCCGCTGGAGGAGGTGCTGCGCGCCTGGGACGGTCTCGGCTACCCACGACGGGCGCGGGCGCTTCACGGCGCCGCGGTGGTGATCGCGCAGCACGGTTGGCCCGGCGACGAGCTGGGACTGCGCGAGCTGCCCGGTGTCGGCAGCTACACCGCGCGAGCCCTGCTCACCCTCGCCTTCGGGACTCCGTCGGCGGCGCCGCGCGACGTCAACATCTCCCGGGTGACGGCCCGCGCCGCACTGGGCGTCGAACCTCACCAGGCGCCGGCGTCGCGGCTCGACGCCACGCTGGCAACCGCGCGTCCCGGCGGGATGAGCCGGCGTGACCTCACCCTCGCCCTCTTCGACCTGGGAGCGACGGTGTGCCGCGCCAGCCGCCCGGAGTGCCAGCGGTGCCCGCTGCAGCGGTGCGCCTCGCGTCAGCGGCTGGCGGCCGCACCGCCGGCTCCGCCACCGCGCCGCCAGGGCCCCTACCAGGGCAGCCTCCGGCAGCTGCGCGGCGCGGTTCTCCGCGCCATGCTCGACGACGACCCACCCCGCACCGCGGCCGCGCTCCGTGCCCGGGTCGAGTCGGCGCTCGGCACCGTCGACCCGCGGCGGCTCGGCGAGGCGGTGGGCGGATTGCGCGCCGACGGGCTGCTGCCACGGGCCTGGCCTACCATGCGGCGGTCGTGGCCACCGTCTCCGCCTACCTGACCGACGCCAGACGCGAGCTCTGGGCCCGCGACAGCTTTCGCTTCATCCCCGACCGCACCTTGCTGGAGCCGGCGGGAGCGGTGCAGCGCGGCGGCGGGCCGCGCCTGGTCTTCACCGGTTTTCCCTCCGACTACAGCCTGGCCTTTCTGCTGGGGCTGCTCGAGCTCGACGTCGAGCTGGTCGGCATCGTCACCAGTCCCGGTGCTCATCCGGCCATCCTTGGCCATAACGCGCTGAGCCGGATCGCCGATCATCTGCGGATCCCGCTGCTGCGACTCTGGCGGGTCAACGACGAGCACGCCCGCCAGGACCTGGCGTCACTGGATGCCGACGCGGTGGTGATGGCGAGCTTCGATCAGATCATCGGGGCGCGCGCCCTGGCCATCCCCAAACACGGCTGGATGAACATCCATCCCAGCCTGCTTCCCCGCTACCGGGGCCCCGAGCCGGTCTACTGGGCGCTGGCCGAGGGCGCCACCGAGACGGGCATCACCCTGCACCGGGCGGTGGCGAAATTCGACGCCGGTCCGGTGCTGGCCCAGCGACGCGTCGGCATCGATCCGAGCGACACCGCGGGGACGCTCACCCGCCGGCTGGCGGCAGCCGGAGTTATGGCGTTGCCCGAGGCGGTGTCGGCGCTGATCGCCGACGCCCCGGGGACCCCGCTCGACCTGGAGCAGGGGTCCTATCGCAGCTCGGTCGGCCATCGCCGCCTCGAGGACGCCGACTCCGCCGCCGAGGCCGAGCGGATGGTCCGGGCCGGCAACCCCAACATGCCGGCGTGGGCCTCACCCGACGGCGAGAGCCTCTACGTGCTGCGGGCCACGGCGGGAGACGACTGCGCCGACCCGGTGCTCCGGTACCCGGACGGCTGCCTCCGGCTGCTGGAGACGATCACCACCTGCGGCTGCCACCACGACCAGCCGCAGTGCCCCCACCGCGAGGGGGTGGCCTGAGCCGCGTCTAGGACTGCAGCTGACGGAGCGCCGAGGTGCGCTCGGAGACCCGTCCGATCAGGTGGGCGCGGCAGGCCTGGCACCGCTGCCGCCTCAGGTGCACCCGCAGCTGGGCGAGATGGCTCTCACTGGCCCGACCCGCGCCGGCGAGGTCGATCACCAGCCGGAACTGCAGGCAGCTGAGCAGGATGGCAGGCAGCCTGCCGGTGCCGAAGAGCACGACGGTGAAGGGGGGGAAGCTGGGGGCCACCGGACCCATGACGCAGTGGAAACGATCCCGGGGGGTTTGTTCCTGCGCCGTACCATTGCCCGCCATGGCGCCGGCGGCTCGCATCCTCCTGGTCGAGGACGACCCCACGCTGCGCACCATCCTGGGGCACATGCTCGGCAACGGCGGCTTCGAGATCGTCGAGGCCGGGAGCGGGGGTGAGGCGCTGGCGGTGCTCCGCGAGGTCGACGTGGACGTCGTGGTGCTCGACGGGCTGCTCCCCGACATGCACGGTCTGTCGCTGGCGCGGCGCCTCCTCGACGAGCCCGCCAGCGCCGGCATCCCGATCTGTCTGGTCAGCGGCGCCGCCGTCGGCCGCCCGGCAATGCGCGCCGGCATGGTCTCCATGGTCAAACCCGTCTTTCCCAATCAGCTGATCGCCGAGATCTCGGCGCTGCTCGAGTGGCGCCGCGCCGGCGGCAGCCCTCCCGCCGAACGGAGCGCGGCGCTGCAGCGGCTCGCCCAGGGGTTCCTCGTCGGACCGTAGCCGAGCCGCGCGGGCTGATTGCGCTTGCGCCGCCGCTGTGACACGGGCGCGACCCCCGGTTCCAAGCTCGCGCGGCACCATGGGGGCGACGTGGACACCCCCTGGACCGCCCAGCTCCCCGCCGCCGTGCCGGTCGACGACCTCGTCGCCGAAGCCGCGATCGCCGGAGTCACCTCCGCCTGTTGCGTCTTCGCCGCCGACGGCGTCGCCTACCCGGAGCGCCGCGGCTACGCCGCCCTCGTCGTCGCCTATTCGCGCGAGGGCGAACCGGTGGCGGTGCTCGATGATGGGGCGGCGGTGCTGCTCATCCGGGACGGCGGTGTCGCCGCCGCCGCCACCGTCGCCAAGCGCATCCTCGGCCAGGCCGCCAGGGTCGGGCTGGACCTGGAGATGCGGGTCGGGGTGGCGGCCCTCGGCGAGAGTGCGCGCGCCGGCATCCACGCGGCCCGCGAAGCCGCCCGAACGGTCAGTCCGGGCCGGATCGCCGCAGCCTAGGCGGTCCTTCCCTCGTCCCCGAGGGTGAGCACGGTGCGCAGGTGCTCGCCCCGCCGCATCGCGTCGAGGGCGTCGTTGACGCCGTCGAGAGGCAGCCGCTGGCTGATCAGCGCGTCGAGGTCGAGGCGGCCGGCGCGGTAGAGCGAGAGGATGGCGGGGAAGTCGCGCTCGGGGAAGGCGGAGCCGTAGTAGCAGCCGCGGATCTGCCGCTCCGAGATGGCAAGCGCCAGGCTGGGAAGGCTGGTCTCGACCCCGATCGCGGCCACACCGACGAGCACCGTGCGTCCTCCCCGGCGGGTCATCTCCCACGCCTGCCGCTGCAGCTCGGGACGCCCCACCACCTCGAAGACGGCATCGGCGCCGATGCCCGAGGTCAGCTCCATCACGGCGTCGGCGGCCTCCTCGGGCTCGAAGGCCTCGCTGGCGCCCAGCCGCAGCGCCGCCTGCCGCCGCTCGGCGACCGGGTCGACGGCGACGATCCGCTCCGCCCCGGCGAGACGGCAGCCCATCACGGCGGAGAGTCCGACGCCACCGCAGCCGATCACCACCACCCGCTCGCCGGGACGGATGCCGGCGGTGTGCAGCGCCGCGCCCACCCCGGTGGTGACGGCGCAGCCCACCAGGGCGGCGGTGGCGAGAGGAATGCCGGGATCGATCCGCACCACCGCCGACTCCCGCACCACCGTCGCCTCCGCGAAGGTGGCGGCGTCCAGACCGTGGAAGACCGGGACCCCGTCGCGCTGGAAGCGCGTGCCGCCGTCATCCATCCGTCCCTGCCGGCGCACCGCGGTGAGGCACAGGTGGCGCTCACCGCGCAGGCAGTGGAAGCAGTGGCCGCAGTTCGGCACCCAGGCGATGACCACGTGGTCACCGGGGCTCACCCGGGTCACCCCGGAACCGACCGCCTCGACCACCCCGGCACCCTCGTGGCCGAGCACCACCGGTGTCAGGTAGGGAACGCGTCCCTCGACCAGGGAGAGGTCGGAGTGGCAGACGCCGCTGGCGGCGAGGCGGACTCTCACCTCGCCCTGCTGCGGCGCCCCGAGCTCGAGCTCGGCGATCTCGAGCGGCTCCCCCACGGACACCAGGACAGCTGCGCGCATCGACACCTCCCGCCGCGGCGACGAGCCGACAGCCCGGCCGCCGGCGGGTGAGGTTCGCACATCGCCGCGCAACCGGGTGACCGACCGCCACCCGCGCACGGCCCGCGAGGCGGGTGCGGTCGGCGACAATCGGCCGCCATGCCGCCCGGCAGCCGCCTCGCCCTGGCTTTCGTCGTGGTCCTCGGGGCACTGCCGACCGCCGCCCATCCGGGCGTGGCGGATGCGCTGTGGCCCAACTATCACGCCGACCTGCCGCATACGGGCGTCGACCGCGCCGATCCCGGCTTCACCCAGATCTCACGCGCCTGGACAACGCCGCAGCTCGACGGCGCGGTATACGCCGAGCCGCTGGTCGACGGCAACACCGTGATCGTCGCCACCGAGAACGACTCGCTCTACGGCCTCGACGCCAGCAGCGGCGCGGTGCTCTGGCACACCAACGTGGGCACACCGGTGCCGCTCTCGTCGCTGCCCTGCGGCAACATCAATCCCCTCGGCATCACCGGCACGCCGGTGCTCGACGCCGGCACCAACCGCGTCTACGCCGTCGCCGAGGTCAGCGGACCGCACCACGTGCTGGTCGGGCTCGACGCCGGCAACGGGGCGGTGGTGATGCAGCGGACCATCGACCCCCCGGGCAGCGACCCCACCGTGCAGCAGCAGCGCGCTGCGCTCTCGCTGGCCAACGGTCTGGTCTACGTATCGCTCGGAGGGCTGGACGGCGACTGCGGCAACTACCACGGCTGGGTGGTGGCGTCGCAGCCCGACGGCGGGGGACCCCTCTACTCGTACGAGGTGGCGGGGGGAACGGGTGGAGGCGGGATCTGGGCGCCGTCGGGCGCGGTCATCGACGGTGCCGGCAACGTCTTCGTGGCCACCGGCAACAGCGCCTCGACGGGAGCCTGGGACGGCGGGGACTCGGTGCTCAAGCTCTCCCCGACACTGCAGCTGGTCGACTGGTTCGCACCGGCCGACTTCGCACAGCTCAACGCCACCGACACCGACCTGGGCTCCAACGGCCCCTCACTGCTCAACGGTGGCCTGGTCTTCCAGGTGGGCAAGGGATCGACCGGCTACCTGCTCTCGAGCACCCATCTCGGCACTGTCGGCGGCCAGGTCTTCGCCGGCGGCGTCTGCACCTCGTACGGCGGCAACGCCTACGCCGACCCCTACATCTATGTCCCCTGCACCGACGGCATGCGGGCGCTGCGCCTGTCGGGCGCGTCGTTCACCGTCGCCTGGCACGGGCCCGGCGGGACGGCGGGATCGCCGATCGTCGCCGGCGGCCTGGTCTGGGTGCTCGACTACAACGGCGGCATCGTCTACGCGCTCGACCCCGCGTCGGGGGCGGTCCGCTTCCAGGACAACGCTGGGGCAATGCAGCACTTCGCAACCCCGGCGGCCGCGGGTGGACGCGTCTTCGTCGCCGCCGGGAGCACCGTGGTCGCCTACTCCGGGTCGCTCGGTCCCCCGCCACCACCCGGCAGCCACGGCTACTGGCTGGCCGGGCGCGACGGCGGCATCTTCACCTTCGGCGCCGCGCCCTACCGCGGCGGCATGGGCGGCATCCGACTCCACGCTCCCGTGGTGGGCATCACCCATAGCCCCGACAGCAACGGCTACTGGCTGGTTGCGGCCGATGGTGGCATCTTCTCCTTCGGCGACGCCGGCTTCCATGGCAGTGCCGGCGACGTCCGGCTGGCGGCGCCGATCGTCGGCATGGCAGCGAGCCCCAGCGGCAACGGCTACTGGCTGGTCGCCGCCGACGGCGGCATCTTCACCTACGGCGACACGCGATTCCTCGGGTCGATGGGAGGGCGACGGCTCAACTCGCCGATCGTCGGCATCGCCGCGAGTCCCAGCGGCAACGGCTACTGGCTGGCCGCGGGCGACGGGGGGATCTTCGCCTTCGGCGACGCCGGCTTCGCGGGATCGATGGGCGGGCGGCGGCTCAACGCCCCGGTGGTGGGCATCGGCGCCGCCGGCGGCGGCGGCTACTGGCTGGTCGCCAGCGACGGCGGCATCTTCGCCTTCGGCGGCGCTCCCTACACGGGCAGCACCGGGGGCATGCGCCTCAACGCCCCGATGGTGGCCCTGGCCGGCGACGGCGGCGCCGCCGGATACCGGCTGGTGGCGTCCGACGGCGGGGTGTTCTGCTTTGGTCCGGCCTTCATGGGCAGCATGGGCGGATCGCGGCTCAACGCCCCGATCAGCGGGGTCACCGCGTTCTAGCCGGCCGGTCCCGACTCCGCGCCAAGCCGAGGTAGTAGCGCGCGTGGCCACGCCACAGGCGTTGCCGCTCGCGGCGCCGTGACGTGGGATTGAGCCGGACCAGCACCGCGCCCCCCAGGTAGCGGGTCACCGTGGCAGCGCCGTTGACGAGCAGGTAGGCGGCGGTCCACACCCGTCCGTGACGCGCGCGCACGAAGTCGACGCTGTTGGCCAGCCAGGCGGCGGTGCGGTCCTCGCCGAAGCGCTGCGCTCCGCTGCGGTTACCGAGATGGGTCACCGACACAGAGGGAAGGAAGCGGATGCGATGCCCCGCCCGGGCGAAGCGGTCACACCACTCCATGTCCTCCGCGTACACGAAGAAGCGCTCGTCGAGCGGGCCGGCCGCGGCGATGGCGGCGCGCCGCACCAGCATGCAGGCGCCGATCACCCAGGGGACGTCGCGCTCGACATCGGAATGCCAGTCGCCTTCGAGCAGCCAGCCGGCACGCAGCCCGTGCGGAAGCAGGCGCTGGGCCCCGGTGGCGAGCAGCAGTGAGATCCGCAGCGACGGAAACCCATAGGCGGAGTGCTGCGGGCTGCCATCCTCGCCCAGCAGCCGGGGGGCGACGATGCCGTGCTGGGGACGGCGCTCGAGCTCGGCGACCAGCGCCCCCAGCGCGCCCGGCGGAACCACGGTGTCGGGGTTGAGCAGCAGCACGTAGGGCGCGTTACCGGCGGCGATGCCGCGGTTGGCGGCGCGGGCGAATCCCTCGTTGGCCGGGTTGCGGAGCAGGGTGACCTGGGGAAACTGCTCCGCCACCGCCTCGACGGTGCCATCGCCGGAGGCGTTGTCGACGACGAACACGCGCGGGTGCACGGTCGCTTCGGCGGCAACCGACCGCAGGCAGGCGAGCAGCTCCTCGCGGACATTCCAGCTGACGATGACGACGTCCACGCTAGAGTTGTCGTTCATCTCGCATGCCGAGCACGCCTAACGATCATCCCGAGGCCGGCCCGGCCACCACCATACCCCGGCGGCGGCTGGTGGCGGTCACCGTCGCCGCCACCCATCCCCCGAGGCGGGGCAAGCAGCACCGGGCGGCGGCACTGCTCCACCGGCTCAGCGACCAGTGGGACGTCGAGTCCCATTCGCTCACCATCCAGCGCACCGATCTCCCCCTTCCTCGACGCAGCCGTCGGGTGACGCCGCGATGGACCGACCACCGGCTCTGCGATCCCCTGCTGGTGCTCTGGGTCTCGCTGCTGGCGCGCTTCGGGTACGGCCCTGCCTATATCGACCGCATCCTCGACATGCTTCCCCGCCGGCGACTGCGCCGCGCCCTCGCCGCCGCCGACGCGGTCTGGGTGTCGGTGCCGGATCACTATCTCTGGGTCCGTCGCGCCACGCCGGCGCGCATTCCCACCGCGCTCGACGAGGACTGCATCGCCGCCCAGCTGTACCCGGCTCGCGAGGATGCGCCGTTGACCCAGCGGATCGCGGCCGAGATCGACCGGGTGGAAGGGGCGGCGCTGACGGTGGCCGACCTGGTGCTGGTCACCGATGACGAGGACGCGCTCGCATCGCGCCGGCGCGGCGCCGGTGTCATCGCCTGCGTGCCCAACGGCGTCGACCTTGTGCGCTTCCGTCCCGCCGGCGAGGACGAGCGTCGGCAGGCACGCGCGGCGCTGGGCCTTGGCGATGACTTGTGTGTCGGAGTCTTCGTCGGCTCGGGGCACGGTCCCAACGTGCGGGCGGTCGACGTGCTGCTCGGTCAGGTGGCCGCCTACGCACGCGCCGGTGTGCACCTCGTCGTCGCCGGGCGCTGCGGGCTGGGCCGCAGATCCGTCCCCGGGCTGACCGTGCTCGGCGAGGTGCCCGATGTGGTGCCGGTGCTGCACGCGGCCGACGTCGCTCTGTGCCCGCTGCTCGACGGCGGTGGCACCAGCATCAAGACCATCGAGTACCTCGCCGCCGGGCTGCCGGTGGTCAGCACCCCCGTCGGCGTGCGCGGCCTCGACCTCGACGCCGGGACCGAGGTCGAGGTCTGCGCCGTCGAGGAGATGCCGTCGCGCACCGCGGAGCTCGCCGCTGATGCGCCGCGACGGGCATCGCTGGCCAGCGCGGGGCGGGCGGTGGCCGAGCGACGCTTCTCGTGGGACGCCTCGGCGGACGCCCTCTCCGCCGCCCTCGCGGCGATGGTGGACTCGGGTCGCCGCACCCCGCCGACGGTGCTCTTCGTCGGTTCCAGCGCCGAGCTGTACGGTGCCGACCTCTGCCTCGAGCGATTGGTGCTGGCGCACCGCGCCGCCGGGGGACGGGCGCTGGTCGCCCTGCCCGATGACGGACCGCTGGCCGCCCGCCTGGTGGCTGCCGGTGTCCCGGTGGAGGTGCTGCCGCTGGCGGTGTTGCGACGGCGCCTGCTCAATCCTCTGGGCGCGGCGCAGGTTGCCGGCGCGCTGCTCGGCTCGCGCCTCAGGCTGGCCCGGCTTGCCCGCCGCGAAGGGGTCGAGCTGGTGCACAGCAACAGCGCCGCCGTGCTCTCGGGAGCCGCCGTGGCCGGCGCGATCGGGGTGCCGCACGTCTGGCATCTCCGCGAGTATCTGACCGCCGACCGGCGTGCGCTGCGGGTGCTTGCCGCGGTGCTGGAGCGCCGCGCCACCCAGGTGGCGGCGGTCAGCGGACCGGTGCGCGACGCGCTGCTGCGACTCCGCCCGGCGCTGGCCAACCGGACCACGGTGGTGCACGACGGCGTCGACCCCGATCGGTTCGCCGCGCTCCCCGACCGCGCCGCCGGCGCTCGCCGCCTCGGCCTCGACCCCCGCCGGCCCACCGTGGGCGTGCTCGCCCGCCTCAACGCCTGGAAGGGCCAGGAGGTGCTGGTCGATGCGCTGGCCCGGCTGGGACCGGCGGCGGCGGCGGTGCAACTGGTGCTCGCCGGCGACATCTATCCGGGGGACGAGCCCATCGGCGCGGCGCTGCGGCGACAGGTCGAGCTGGCCGGCCTGCAGGACCGCGTGGTCTTCCCCGGGTTCGTCGACCCCCAGGACGTTCTGGCCGTCTCTGACATCATCGTCTCGCCCTCGACCCGCCCCGAGCCGTTCGCGCTGGCGGTCGTCGACGCCCTGTGCGCCGGCCGGCCGGTGATCGCCTCCGCCCACGGCGGCCACCTCGAGCAGGTGCGCGACGGAGTCGACGGCCTGCTGGTGCCGCCGGGGGACGCCGGCGCGCTGGCGCAGGCGCTGCTGCGGCTGCTTGCCGACGCCGCCCTGCGCCGCCGCATGGCGGCCGCCGCCCGTGGCGATCGCCGGCGCTTCTCCCTCGACGCCTCGCTGCCGGCGATGTGGGCGATCTATGGGGAGGCGCTCGCCGGGCCCTGAGCCCCAGCGACGCGGCGGTACACCGCGACCGTCTGCTCGGCGGCACGCGCCCAGGTGAACGGCGCCGCCCGGCGGGGACCGGCCCCCACCAGGCGTGCGCGGACGGCGGCGTCGGAGAGCACCTCGAGCAGCGCCTGCGCCAGCGACCGGGCATCGCCGGGCGGCACCAGCAGGGCTGCCTCCCCGGCGAGCTCGGGAAGGTTTCCGGCAGCACCGGCCACAACCGGGGCGCCGCAGGCCATCGCCTCGAGCAGCGGCAGCCCGAAGCCCTCGTGGCGGGAGGGCAGGGCCACCACGGCGGCGCCGCGGTAGAGCGCCGCCAGGGTGGGGTCGTCGACGTAGCCGGTCAGGATCACGGGCCGTCCGCTCGCCGTTGCCGTCGAGGCCAGCCGCTGCGACTCCGCGCCGGGAGCGCCGGCGAGGACCAGCGTGACTGCCGGACCATCGCCGCCGACGCTGGTCACCGCGTCGAGCAGCACGTCGAGCGCCTTGCGATGATCGTGGGCGCGCATGCTGCCAACCCAGAGCACGTAGCGCGCCGCGGTCACGCCGCAGCCGGCGCGCAGCTCGTGATCGCGGACGTCGGCGGCGGCGGTGAAGACCGCACCGACTCCCTCGGGCACCACCTCGACCCGGCGCGGCTCCAGCTGCAGCGCCGCGCAGGCCTCGGCGGCGACGGCGTCACTGACCGCGATCACCGCCGCGCAGCGACGAAGGCGACGGCGCTGGAAGGCGAGGTATCGCGCCGTCACCGACCCCGGGCGCACCGCCGTCTCGGTCCACGGGATGACGTCGTGCACGGTGACCGCCTGGCGATCGAGCGGCCACCCGAGCCCCGGGTCGCTGGCCATCCCGTGGACCAGCCGCGGCCGGTGCCACAACGACGCTGCGACCAGCCCGGGTTGGGCGTGCAGCCAGCGCAGCGCCCATGAGTCGCGCGGCGGTGGACGGCGCGGGATGTAGCGGTGCACCACCACGTCGTCGCGCTCGGCGAGCGCGGCCAGCAGGCTGGAGGCGTAACGACCGATGCCCGCGGTGCGCCGTCCGTCGGCCAGGGCGCTGGCATCGGCGAGCACCGTCAACGGCTGAGCGCCGCTCATCGGGGTGCGCCCTTCGAGGAAGCCACCGGCATCGCGTCGGCGCCGTCGGGGTCGGGGTGCGGATCGAGGAGCAGCCGCTCGTAGGCATCGCACACGCTGGTCCACGAGTACTCGGTGCGGGCCCGCTCGCGGGCGCGCCCTCCGAGCTCGGTGCTGAGCCCATCGTCGAGGCAGATCCGGCGGATAGCGGCGGCACACGCCAGGTGATCGTCCGGCCGGTAGTAGACGCCGGCGCCGGCCAGAGTCTCGCGATTCTCCGGCGTGTCGGCGCAGACGATGGCACGTCCATGCGCCATCGCCTCCACCAGGGCGGGATGGACGCCCCCCACCACCGTGGCATGGACGTAGCAGCGCGCATGCGCCTGCAACTCGTGGTAGCCGCTGCCGTAGACCCCGCCGGTGAACACCGTGCGCGAGTCGGCGGCCGCCAGCACCCGGCGGATGTACGGCGCGGCATACGGTGCCTGGCCGGTCATCACCAGCTCGAGCGGCAGGTCCTGGCACTCGTTGAAGGCGGCGACCACGGTGTGGGCGTGGTTCTCGGGCTCCAGCCGGCTGACGTAGAGCACGTAGCCCCCGGGCCGCAGCGCGAAGCGCGCGATCGGACCGTCCGGTGAGGGCGGAGGTGGCGGCAACGGCGGCAGATGTGCACCGTACGGGATGTAGGTCGACTCGATGCCGTACCGGTCTCGGTAGTAGCGGGCGATCACCCGAGCGTCGGTGACAACGTTGTTCGGGGTGCGGAGCGCGACCCGCTCGCTGAACCGGTAGTAGGCGCGACCGAGGCGATTCCACTTGGCGCGCTTGGCCTCGAGGCCGTCGACGTTGAGCGCCACCCGGGTGCCACGCAGTCGCGGCAACCAGGCGAAGACGGCGTTGGCAGCGTTGCAGATCAGCACCGCGTCGTAGCGTCGCGCGGTGGCATGCAGCGCGCTGAGCGCGGTGTGGCTCACCGTCTCCAGATACTTGTGGTGGACGCAGGGCAGGGTGACCAGATGCACCCCGGCCGGCACCGCGCCGTTGCCGGTGCGTCGCGGACGGCAGTAGACAGTGACCTCGTGACCACGCCCGGCCAGCTGGGCGGCCAGCTCCTCGGCCAGCGTCTCGAAGCCGCCGTAGGCGGCGGGAATGCCGCGGGTGCCGAGGATGGCGATCCTCACCGGTTCGTGGCAATGATGGCGGAGTCTCCTGAGGCCCGGGAATTGTACGGGCCGCTTTGAGTCTCGAGGTTCGCGTTCGCGCTCATGCCGCCCGGTTTCCGCCGCGCCCGGCCAGCGACTCCCAGACCGCTTCGTGGGCCGCCGCCGCTGGGAGTCGGTCGAACCGCTCGCGCACCACCGCCAGGCCGGCGGTGGCCAAGCGCTCTCCGCGCTCCGGATCGCGCAGCAGCTCGATCACCCGCGCCGCGAAGTCGCCGGCGCCGCCGGCGGACACGACACCCTGGTCGGCGTCCATCTCCAGCGCCGCCGCCACCCGAGACGCGACCACCACCGGCACCCGCGAGGCGAGCGCCTCGAGCACCTTGAGCGGCGACCCGGAGCCTTCCCACAGCGGGGCGACGCTGACCCAGGCGCGGTGGAGCTCGGGACGCACGTCCGCCACCGCCCCGGTGGCACGGGCGCCGGGGCAGGCGTGGACCTCGGCGCGCAACCGGCGCTGCATCCCCTGACCGACCAGCACCAGCTCGGCGTCAGGCACCGCCTCGCGCACCCGGGGAAAGATGTCGGCCAGCAGATGATGGGCGGCGGCCTGGTTGGGCGGGTACTGGAACGACGCGGTCATCACCACCGTCGGCACCGGTGCGCGTCCTGCGTCGCGGCGGAAATGATCGACCGGGATGCAGTTGGGGACGATGCTGACCCGGGCGCGCGGCTGGAGACGCAGCGCCAGACGGCGGTCGTGCTTGGTGGTGACGATCACCGCGCCGGCGGCGCGCAGATCTCGACGCTCCTGCCGCGCCATGACCGTGACCTCGAGCCTCATCGCCAGCCGCTCCCTGGCGGTGGTCTGCAGCCCGACCAGCTGGCGCTGGATGGTGGTCAGCATGTTGTGCATCACCAGCACGGTGGGAAGTCCCGCGGGAACCGCGCGCAGCAGCGGTGCCAGCTCGCCGTGCTCGATCTGCACGATGTCGGGACGGAAATCGGCGAGGTGCTCGGCCAGCACCACCTCGAGGGCGGAGCTCTCGTGCAGGGCGAGGCGGTGCAGCCAGGGCGGTCCGGAGAGGTAATGATCGAGGTTCTTGCGCAGCCAGCGGCCGGAGGGAGGCGGGAGCGGCGGCAGCGGACGGATGTAGCGGAGCTCGACGCCGTCGGGAGGCCGGCCCAGCTTGGGTGGAGCGCCGGTGCTCAGCACGCGGATCTGATGGCGTGTCGCCAGCGGCTCGAGCAGGCAGTGCTGGCGCGTCTGTCCGCCCCCACCGGGGTAGCTCGGAGTCTCGTAGCTGAGGACGAGGATGCGCACGGACTCAGAGGATGAGGGTGCGGTGACGCAGGCTGCCCCAGGCGCACGCGGCCACCTCGACGCCGTCGAGAACCGCGAGGCCGATCAGCTGTTTCACGAGGCGGCCGCCGGGCTCGCGCGCCGGCAGCGGAACGCGGTGCACCGCGTCGCCCGCCCAGGCCGACGTCCCCACCAGACCGGCGGGCGTCACCCGCAGCAGCGACGCGCCGAGCAGAGCGAGCAGCAGGCGGCCGTGGGCGCGACGGTAGAAGAGCCCGTCGCAGATCTGGCTGCGCAGCTGGGGATGGCGGCGAAGCAGCCGTGCCACCTCGGTGAAGCGAAGCCGGTCGGCGACCGCCGCCGCGACGCCGCCATGGTGCACCGCGTGCCACACCAGGGCGTCGGGCGCGAAGGCCGCCTCGGCGCCGGCGGCGAGCGCCCGCTGGCCGAGGTCGGTGTCCTCGCCGTAGCGATGGAACCGGGTGTCGAACCCGCCGAGACAGTCGAGCAGGTCGCGCGGATAGAGGACGTTGCAGGTGGAGAAACGACCGTCCTCGGCGGTCACGAACATGGAGCGGTCGAAGACCGAGTGCTCGCCGCCGTCCTCCGCGTCAGGAATGGTGCGACCGACGACGACACGACTCGAGGCCGCGTCGGCAAGCAGTGCCTCGAGCCATCCGGTCGACGGCCGGCAGTCGTCGTCGGTGAAGGCGATGAGCGACGCGGAGGTCGCCCGCCAGCCGTCGTTGCGCGCCGCCGCCGGACCGCCGCTGCGTTCGCGCCGGCGCACTGTCAGCGGGAGCCGATGGTGCGAGCCGCCCAGCACCGCCGCGGTGGCCGGAGACGACGCGTCATCGACGACGACCACCTCGTCCGGGGGGCGGGTCTGCCGGGCCAGCGCCGACAGGCAGCGCCCCAGCAGCCGAGGCCGGTCGCGGGTGGCCACCACCACGGCGACCCGTGGCGGTGGCGGCGGTGGTGGTTCGGCTAGATGCTCACCGGTCACGTACCCGGGCAAGCGTAGTCGGCGTCGAAGCCCGACTGCGGGTACTGCACCAGGTGCACCGGACCGCCGCTGAAGGAGTACGAGGGGCCGCACCAGCCCGCCGCCTGACGGGCGCCCAACGCGCCGGCGACCCAGTCGGGAGCGCCGGCGATGGCGTAGCCGCCGGTGATCACCCCCCACTGATAGCCGGTCGAGTACACCCCGACGGTGGCGACGCCCCGCGAGTGGAGATAGTCGATTCCGCCCTGGAGGTCGGCGGCGTTGGCCGAGGTCGAGCCGTTCCAGCTGTTGCCGGTCTCCACGTCGAGATACCACGCATGCGTCGCCGCCACGGTGGTCGTGGTCGCGCTGGCGGCGGTCGCGAAGGCGGAGGCGGCGGCGTTCCAGCCGTAGTCGTAGGCGCAGCCGGTGTCGGAGGCGCTGCTGGGATCGACGCAGGCTTGCGGGAAGCCGGGATTGTTCCAGTGGGTGCTGATCGGTCCCGGGTTGGCGGTGTTGGTGTAGAAGGCCGGCGCCTTGGTGAGCCGCGACGCCCATCCGTACTGGCTGCTCAGGCACGAGTTGACCGAGTAGGCCAGCCCGTGATTGACACCGACGATGCCGAAGGCGGCGCTGCCGGGAACGCTGCTCGGGCACTGCGGCCAGCCGATGTCGTAGCCGGGCACAACCGTGGAGCGCGTCGTCGACTTGCTGGCGGTGTTGCCCTTGGCGAATGCCGGGCCGGCGGTGACCGTGCTCGTCGCGAGCACGGCGGCGACGACGGCGAGAACGGCACGGCGAGATCGATGCATGCTTCTGGGGACTCCTGGTCTACGGGGGGCTCTCCCCACCCGCCGGGCGGAGTATGCGGGCCGTTCGCGAGTTTGTGGGAAAAAAGTTGTTAACCAGCAGCGGTTCGGAGAACCTCGAAAACAGCGGTCGCGGCGCGCTCCCAGGTGAAGGCCGCGGCGCGCTCGCGTCCGGCAAGGCGCAGGCGCTTCGCCTCCCCGGGGTCGGCGATCACCCGCTCCAGGGCGTCGGCGAGCCGGACGGCATCACCGGCGTCGGCATAGATGGCGGCGTCGCCGCCCGCCTCCGGCAGCCCGCCGGCGCGGCTGGCCACCACCGGGGTGCCGCAGGCCATCGCCTCGAGCACCGGCAGCCCGAATCCCTCCATCGACGAGGCGACGCACACCGCGGCAGCGGCGCGATACAGAGCGCGCAGGGTGGGCTCGTCGACGTAGCCGAGCACGCGAAGGCGGTCGGTCGAGTCGCCGCGCAGGCCGGCCCCGACCCGCACCAGGTCGACGTCGTGGCCGCGGTCGCGCAGGGTGCGCATCGCGGCGACGGCGGCCGGCGCCCCCTTGTAGTCCCAGCCTCCCACCTGCAGGACGAAGGGCCGAGGCAGGCCCATTCCGGCGCGGAGCCGGCGCTCCTCCTCGAATCGTTCGGGCTCTGGGAGCGGACCGAAGTCGGCACCGACGCCGCACGGGACGACGCGGATGCCGGCGGGGTCGAGCCCGAGGTGGAGCACGCACTCCTTCGCTGTCCAGGCGCTGATGGCGATGACGGCAGCGGCGCGCTCCGCGGAGATCCGCTGCCAGCGACGCAGATAGCGTCCCCAGCGACCGGCGTGTGCCTCGGTGCGGTGGAAGGCGAGGCAGTCGAACATGACGACCACGCGCGGCTGGCGCGCGACCGCAGGGATGATGTTGGCTCCGCCGAGGTAGACGTCGCAGCGATCGGCCGCGAGCGCGATCGGCAGGGCGACCTGGTTCCAGGCGGTGGCGGTGGGGATGCGGAGTGACCGTTCGCGCACCGTCGGGTCGAACAGACGCGGTGCCGGTGTGCTGTTGTAGTAGACCGTGAGCCGGTCGCCGCCGGGGAGCTGCGACGCCATGGCGTGCAGCAGCCCGTCGAGGTAGCGACCGAGCCCGGTGCGCGTCCAGCGCATCCAGCTGCCGTCGGCACCGATTCTCACGGTGGCGGCAGGGTAGCTCCGCCCCCGCGGCTACGGAGAGGCGCTGAGCAGGCCGGCGGCGTCCGGTGGCAACCGCAGTGGCGTGTGGGTGGCATCGGCCCAGAGGATGGCGGAGAGGATGCCCTCGTCGACGCGATCCACAGTGCTGAAGTCCAGCTTGGCGGAGATGCTCTGGCCGGCGGCGCCGGGTTGGTTGACGGCGAATGGGACCAGCGGGGTGACCACCGTGTACGGCGCCAGGTTCGGCTTGTCGCTCAGTCTGGCGAGGAAGGCGCTGTGCTCCGGGGTCGCGAGCCGGTCGTAGAGGGTGATCGGGGCGACGTGGAAGAGCTGCTCGATGGTCCGCAGCAGCGCGGGCATCGAGCCCCACTGGTGCTCGACCCCGGGCTGGGCCCACGGACCGATCACGCTGAGGTAGTCGCGCAGCGGTGAGATGTGATCGCCGGCCGCCTGGGTGTCGTCCTCGGTCTGCATGAAGACCGTCGACGACCAGAAGGGGCTGCGCGACAGCGCATCGACCAGCAGCCCGAGCGCGTAGTCGTTGTCGGCGACCATCGACGCCGGGGTGGGGCTGCCGAGGTTGGTGCCCAGGGTGTGGTTGTCCGGCAGGCTCATGTAGATGAAGTTGGGCATCACGTCCTTGCCGGTGTTCTTCAGCACCGAGGCCCAGTGGGCCAGGGTGAACTGCGGGTCGAGGGTGCGGCCGGCGCAGTCGCCGAAGTAGTCGTTGTTGTCGGGGGCGGGGCCGTCGGGCGCCTTACCGGTGATGAACTCGCGTGCCCGGCAGGTGTCGAAGTACTGGATGTCGCCCGCCTTCCAGTAGGCGACGCTGCCGTCCTTGTTGCGGCCCTTCGCCTGGTAGGCGCTCATGTCGCCGGAGTCGCGCGCGGTGTGCTCCCCGTAGATGCCCATGGTGAGCTTGGCACCGGCGGTCTCCGGCGGCTGCGCCCCGGCCCGCCGGAAGGCCTCGAAGATGTAGCCACCCTGCGGGTCGTTGAGCACGTCGTCGGGACAGCCGATGTTGCCGCTGGGCGCGCAGCCGGAGGCGATCGAGGGCCGCAGCGGATCGCCGCCGCCGTGGGTGCCCCGCACCCCCTGGTCGTAGTCGGCCGGCCAGGTCTTCTCGTTGTGGTCGGTGGCGATGGCGCCCGAGGTCCATGAGTGACCGGTGACCGACACCTCGGCGTCGGAGAAGAAGCGGTCGCCGAGGCTGTAGGCGGCGGCCAGCTTGTGATGGTTGGGAGTGACGTTGTTGCCGTAGATCGCGTATGACGGGTCGGCGTCGTACCCCTGGGCGGGCGACAGATCGCCGAAGTACTGATCGAAGGTCTTGTTCTCGGTGACGATGTAGATGACGTGCTTGATCGGCGACTGCGTCCCCTTCGGTGGGCAGAGCACCTCGGAGGGATGCAGCTGCGGTGCGCACGGGTTGACGCCCGCGGTGTCGAGACCGTCGTCGCGCACCACCTGCTGCGACCAGGCGCGCTCCTGAGCGGCGCTCACCGGGAGGTCGATGCCGCTGACCGTGCCGCCGGTGGTGGTGCCCTCGAAGAGGACGCTGCCGTTAGCGCCGGTGCCGAATCCGATGCCCTTGGCGTTCGCTACCCAGAGCCGGTAATGCGCTGCGTTGCCGGTGACCGCGAGGGCCGACGGGTACCAGCCCGTCGGGATGTAGGTGGAGGTGCCCTTCACGCGGGCGCCGGTGTGACCGTCGCGGGCCTCGACCGCGTTCATCCCGGCCAGCGCGACGAAGAGGGTGTTGCCATCGGGAGAGAGCGTCATCGCGTCCGGATGACTCCCGACCGGAACCGCGCTGAGCGGGCGGGTCGACTCGGTGGCGACCACGGTGGGCGCACCGCTGCCGCCGAGGGCGAGGACGCTGATGGTGTCGTCGTTGGTGTTGGCGACGAAGAGCCGGGTGCGATCGGCGCTGAGCTGGACCGCGCTGGGGTGATGACCGACGACGGTGACGCCGCGCTCCACCGGCGCCCGCGGATTGCTGACGTCGACCACGGAGACGGTGCCGCCGGCGAGGTTGCCGCGACCCACCTGGTCGGCCCAGTTGGAGACGTAGAGCAGGTGACGCTGCGGGTCGAGGGCGAGACCGTAGGCGTCGAGGCCAACCGGAGCGCGCCCGATCACGGCATTGGTGGTGGTGTCGACGATGCTCACCCGGGAGCAGATCGGCTCTCCCGACGGGCAGGTCTCGCCGCCGGTGCCGGTCGGCTCGGAGACGTTGCCGGCGGCGTAGAGAAGCCCGCCCTGGGTCAGCAGCGTCGCGGGGTATCGGTTCACCCGGATGCCGTCACCGGCGGGAGCGTTGGGCGGCGGGTTCTGGCCGCTGACCTGTCCGAGCACCCCGTCGGCGGCGTTGTGGACGGGGAACACCGCGGCGTTGGTCAGGTCCTCGTGGACCAGAGCGGGGCCGGCGAGGTGGAATCGGAAGACTCGGTCGGCGTTACCGCCGCTCGCATACACGGTGCCGTCGGGCAGGGCCGCGACCCCCATGAAGAGATTCGCCGCCGGGGTGGCGACGCCCACCGGCGGTGGTGACGCGGTGTCGATGACCGAGACGGCCTGAACGCCGCCGCTGTCAGAGCTGACGATGAGCTTGCTGCCGTCGGGGGTCGCGGTCTCGCCGAGGGGGAAGCGCGGAACCGCGACCTGGATGCCCGCGGGAGTGAGGTGCCAGCCGTTCGGGAGCTCGTTGGCGTCGGCAGGGGGAGCGGCGGCCGTGGCCTTGGTGGCCGCAGCCGCCCCGGAGGTGTTGCTGGAGCCGGGTGCCGCGCCGCCGCCGCCGGTGAGCTGCAGGAAGCGGTCGACCCCCGGGGAGGGCAGCCCGGCGCCCGGGCTCGAGGAGTTCCGCATGTCGATGCGCGCGGCAACGCCGAGGAGGACCGGCACCATCGAGGCGACGGCGACCGCGATCAGGATCAGCCTGCGTCTGCGCACCGGTCTCCCACGCTGTGATCGGGGCGAGGCGATGCCAGGCGCGCCAGGAGCACCCCTTCCCCATGCAAGGCACCGGTGTTGTGCTACCGGCCCTCAAGGGGAGAGGACGCCGGCCGGGCCGCAAACCTTGCGGATCGACCATGGTTGGGTCAGCGGGCGAGACCCTCGACCACCTCCACTCCGGGGATCGCCCGCAGGATCGCCGGCGAGGCCTCCACCTTGACCGACCGGCTGCCGCCGCCGAGCACGATCCGCTCGCGCTCCATCACCCGCGCGTCGACCCAGACCGGGAGGCCGGGCGGCAGCCCGAAGACGGTGACCCCGCCCAGCATCATCCCGGCCAGGTCGCTGGTCTCCTCCGCCGACGCGAACGAGGCCCGGCGCACCCCGAGACGGTCGCGCACCACCCGGTTGACGTCGAGGCGATTGACCGCCAGCACCACGCACACCGCGTAGCGCGGCGGCGTCGACTTGCCGACCACCAGGATGGTGTTGGCCGAGTCCTCGAGTGCATAGCCATACGCGGCGCAGAAGGCCGCGGTGTCGGCCAGCTCGGGATCGCAGGGGATGAGCTGATGCTCGACTCCCAGCTGCTCGAGGCGGCGGCGGACGGTCTCCTCAATCGCCTGGGTCATGAGCTGTGAGCGTCATTGCCGATGAACCGGCGCGGCGCGCGCGGCGCCGCTCAGCGATTGAGGCCGCGCTGGGTCTCCGGATCGATGGGATAGCCACCCGCCTCGAGGACCCGCCGCGCCAGCGGACGGACGAGACCGAGCACCCGCTCGGCCCCTTCGCGCTCGGCCGCGTCCACCATCGCGCCCATGGCCGCATCGGTCCGCTCCTCGATGTCGCGCCGCAGACCGAGCCCCTCGGCGGTGAGACGGTCGTCATCCTCGATGAGGCCACGGGCGCGCAGATCCGCGACCACCTCGCCGACACGCTCGTGCGGCCAGACCCGGGTGCGCATATGGGTCCCGATGCTCATGCCCCAGAAGAGCTCGGTCAGCGCCATCACCTCGATGGGATGCCAGCCGAGCGAGGTCCACACCGCGACGTGCCCGTCGCTGCGGTACTCGCGAACCAGGTCGCAGGCGAAGAACAGCGCCTGGTGGGCGTCGTCGGGCCAGGGGAGGTCGCGCAGACCCGCGTACAGCGGCCGTCCGTGCGGCTCTCCGGCTTCGGCAACGGGGCGAAGCGCATCGGCGGCGGGCCGGACATCGAGGTCGCCGAGCATCCGCCGCAGCGCCTCTCCCATCCCCCGACGTCGCGCCTCGAGAACCGTCTCGCGGTCGGCCTTGGCCTGGGCCGCGGACAGCAGGGGACGGACGATGTCGGGGTTGAAGACGGCAAAGGTCGCCGACACCGCCGAGGGGGTGAGGGTTCCCATCGCCGCCGACCGCGACCAGAAGTAGCCCTCCGGATAGGAGAGGCCGAGGGCCTCGTAGCGCTGCTGCACCTCGGGGGCGAAGTAGACGCTCCCCGCGATCGGCTCGCTCACATCCCAGAGGCGTCGGGCGACCGAGACGGCGGTGGTGCTGGCAGTGCCGGCCATGGGCCCGGGATCTTAGCCGCCCCGGGCAGCGCCCGGCGACAGGGTGGTGTCGCCGCCTCAGGTCATGGTGAGGGGGCAGTGACCCACCCGATGGAGAGCGGCGACATGACCCCGGAGCAGCTGGCGGATCGCGCCGAGCAGGCGGCGATCGAGCGATACCTCATGATGCGCGGCCCCTGGCGCCCCTGCTGGGGAGTCATCGCGAGCGCACGCAAGCCCCGACCCACGCCCTGACCGGCCGGAGCCGCGGCCTACCGCGTCAGGGCTCGATGTCCCAGCGCACCCGCACCAGGTCGACGGGATCGTCCAGGCCCTTGAGCGCGACGGGCCCTAGCGGCTCGACCGGGTAGCGCGTCGGCGGCAGCGACACCGCGCTGGTCAGGATCTCTCCCGCCGAAGCATGGGCGGCGATGCGCGCCGCCACGTGCACCCCCCGGCCCATGAACTTGCCGTTGCGCCGTTTGGCATCCGCGACGTGGAAGCCGATCCGCAGCTGCGGTGCGAAGCCGTGCTCGCGCCGGTGCTCGACCAGGCGTCGCTGGATGTGGGCCGCGCAGTCGAGCGCGTCCGCGGCGGTGGAAAAGCAGAACAGGAAGCCGTCGCCGGCGTCGTCGAGCTCCTCGCCGCCGTGGCGGGCGACACACTCGCGGGCCTCTCTGTCGTGCCAGGTGATGACGTGAGCCCAGGCCTCGTCCCCGATCGCCTCGATCAGCCTGGTCGAGTCGACGATGTCGGTGAACAT
>VBIQ01000009.1 GCA_005880985.1 Chloroflexota bacterium | reverse complement strand
TTCAACCGGACCCTCCTCGAGGAGTGGGCCTACGTCCGCCCTTACTCCTCGAACGAGGCCCGGGCGGATTTGCTTCCCGTGTGGCTGCACGAGTACAACCACCACCGGTCTCACACCGCCCTGGGAGGCAGGCCACCCGTCGCCCGTGTCAACAACCTCCCTGGGAACTACACCTAGAGAGCCGCCCACGCACGGAGGTATCCTCCTCCGGCCCGACCGGTCCGGAGGAGGATCGCCGTGACCAGGAAGTACCTTCTCTCCGACGCTCAGCTCCCGGAGCGTTGGTACAACATCCTCGCCGACCTTCCCGAGCCGCTCGGGCCGTTCATGAGCCCGCGCACGCTCGAGCCCCTGACGCCGCCGGACCTCACGCCCATCTTCCCCATGGCGATCATCCAGCAGGAGATGTCGGCCGAGCGCTGGATCGAGATCCCCGACCGCGTCCGTGACATCTACCGGATCTGGCGGCCGACCCCGCTCCATCGCGCCGAGCGCTTCGAGAAGGCGCTCGACACGCCGGCACGCATCTTCTTCAAGTACGAGGGGACATCCCCGGCGGGCTCGCACAAGCCCAACACCGCGGTCGCTCAGGCGTACTACAACGCCGAGGAGGGGGTCAAACGGCTCACCACCGAGACCGGCGCGGGGCAGTGGGGATCGGCGCTCGCCTTCGCCGGAACCTTCTTCGACATCGACGTCATGGTGTACATGGTCAACATCTCCTACCGGCAGAAGCCGTACCGGCGCGCGCTGATGGAGACCTGGGGTGCGACCGTGGTTCCCTCCCCGTCGAACCGCACCGAGTTCGGCAAGAGCTTGCTGAGCGCCGACCCGGAATCGCCGGGCAGCCTCGGCATCGCCATCTCCGAGGCGGTCGAGGACGCCGCGACGCGCGACGACACTCACTACTCGCTGGGCTCGGTGGTCAACCACGTGCTGCTCCACCAGACGGTGATCGGCCTCGAAGCCAAGCAGCAGATGGAGATGGCCGACGCCTATCCCGACGTCGTCATCGGCTGTGTCGGTGGCGGGTCGAACTTCTCGGGACTGGCCTACCCGTTCATGGCCGACCGTCTCGCGGGAAGGTCGAAGACACGCTTCATCGCCGCCGAGCCCGCGGCCTGCCCCACGCTCACCCGAGGCCTGTTCGCCTACGACTTCGGGGACACCGCCGGAATGGGACCGGTGGTGCCCATGTACACGCTGGGGCACAGCTTCGTCCCCGATCCCATCCACGCGGGCGGACTGCGCTACCACGGAGACGCGCCCTCTCTGTGCCTGCTGGTCAAGCACGGCCACGTCGAGCCCCGCGCCTACCTGCAGAACGAGTGCTTCGCCGAGGCGGTACGGTTCGCGCGGACGGAGGGATTCATCCCCGCGCCGGAGCCCGCGCACGCGATCCGAGCGGTGGTCGAGGAGGCGATCGCCGCACGAGAGGCGGGAGAGCCGCGGACCATCCTCTTCAACCTGTCGGGTCACGGGAGCTTCGACCTCGGAGCGTACGACGCCTACTTCGCGGGCAAGCTCGAGGACGTGGCGCTGCCGCAGGCACGTCTGGACGCCGCGTTGAGGGAGCTGCCCAAGGTCGCCCACACGGCGGGAACGCGATGAGCACCACGCCCCCGATCCCGTACGGGACGAAATCACCCGACGGCCGGTGGTTTTGGGACGGCTCGGGATGGCAGGCAGTGCCGGTCACGCAGGAGGCACCGCCGCAGCAGCCCGCGCCGCCGCAGTACCAGCCATCGCCGCCTCAGGCCCCTCCCCCGCAATACGGGCAGCCGCAGTACATGCCGACCGCCGTGCCGTATCCGCAGGGTCCGCTGGGACGCCGGCGGTCGATCGGCGTCTCCATCCTTCTCGCCATCGTCACCCTCTTCATCTATTCGCTCGTCTGGGTGTACAAGACCCACAACGAGATCAAGCGGCACAGCGGGATTGGGGTTGGCGGTGTCATCGGACTGGTGATCTTCATCGTGGTCGCGCCAGTGACGTATTTCGTCATTCCCTCCGAGGTTCGCCAGATGTACGAGGCCGCCGGGCGGCAGAGCCCGGTGCGCGGCATCTACGGGCTGTGGATCCTGCTGCCGATCATCGGCAACATCATCTGGTTCGTCCAGGTGCAGGGAGCGCTCAATCGGTACTGGGAATGGCGGGGCGCACCGCCGCCCGGTACGCCACAACCGGCCCAGCCGTACGCGACGGCGCCGCCACCTGCACCCTCCGCGCCACCGCCTCCCCCACCGCCGCCACCGCCGGCGCACCCGTAGTTCCGCCGAGGCAGCCGATCAGCTCCTGGAGCTCAAGGGACCCCGCCGGTGACAAGCTCAGCCAGCTGGGCGAGGTTGACGTTGCCGCCGCTGCAGATCAGCGCCACCCGCTTGCCCTCGAGCTGAGGGCGCAGTTGAAGAGCGGCAGCGAGAGGCGCTGCTCCAGCCGCCTCGACCAGGTTGCGCGTTCCTTCGATCATGCGGAGCATCGCCGCACGGATCGCGTCGTCGCTGACCAGCACGAAGTCGTCGAGCTTCTCCCAGAGGATGCGTTGCGGCAACTCGAATCCAACCCGAGTCGCGAGGCCCTCCGCGAAGGTCTCCATCCGGTCCTCGACCAGCCGGTGCTCCTTCCACGACAGGTACGCGGCCGGGGCGGCCTCCGACTGGACCCCGATCACCCGCAGGGTCGACCGCATCGCCTTCCCCGCGAGGCAGACCGCCGCCGCACCACTGCCTCCTCCGACGGGAACGATGATCACCTCGATGTCCGGCCGCTGCTCGAGGATCTCCAAGGTCGCGGTCGCCACCCCGGCGATCAGGTGCGGCTCATTCCCCGAGTGCACATACCGGTAGCCGCGCTCGACCGCGAGCTGCTCGCAATGCTCACGCGCCTCGTCAAAGTCGCGGCCATGGACCACGATCTCCGCCCCAAGAGCGCGCATCGATGCCACCTTGACGGGATTCGCTCCCTCGGGGACGCAGATCGTCGCCCGCACCGCGAACAGGTGGGCCGCGTAGGCGATCGACTGGCCGTGATTCCCGGTCGAGGCCGCGATCAGGCCGCGCTCACGCTCGTCCTCGGTCAGCTGCGCCACCAGGTTGACTCCGCCCCGCACCTTGAAGGCGCCGACCGGTTGATGGTTCTCGTGCTTGACCCACACCCCGGTCCCGACCAGCTCGGCGAGAGAGGGGTACGCGTAGAGCGGCGTCGGCCGGAGGTGGGGCGAGATGCGCTCGCGCGCCGCGAGCACGTCGTCGAAGGTGGGTGACTCGGGCACCACCTGGACCTCGTCCGCTCCCGTCACGGTGCGCTACCCGGCTCGCCGCCCAGCGGCGTGACCTCGATGTACGCAGCCCGGGCGCGACGCAATCCATTGGCGCCAAACGCGCGCTCGTAGATGCGCCGAGCCAGCCCGTAGTGGCCAGCGATGGCACGCTCGCCGACCTGGCGCTCGGCGGGCGAGAGAACGCGGGCCTCGCCCTCGAGAGGCGGGCCGAGCGGCCTGCCGCGGAGGCTGCACGGAGCCACGCGCACCCGCGGGTTCGCTCTGATCCGCTTGACCTTGACGCTGTCCACGTCCGTCACCACAAACAGCTTGCCGTCCGCGATGCCAAACCACACCGGCGTGGGCACGGCGTCGCCACTCCTCTTATAGGTGACGATCAGGCAGTAGTTGTGGCGGCGCAGGTCAGCAAGCCGGCCGGCGGGCGAGGCGAGGGCGACCGAGTGCGCCGCAGGATGCCGCAGCGCCTTGTAGAAGCGATTCTCGATGCGGCTGAGGAGCCCGGTCGCCACCTGCCGGATGCTACCTCGCCAAGCGCTCGATCAGGCGCAGCCCACCTGAGCGATATCTGGATTGCTCAGCAGCGCACCCGCCGCGGAGTGGAACGCGTAGCCCGAGCAGAAGTAGAAGCTCAGGCGATCGGGACGATCGAGCTGCACCGGCGACCAGCGTCCCTGGCCCGACGGCTCCAGGTAGCTCCACGAGGTTGCCAGCAGCTGGCCATCCGCGCTGGGGTCATGCTTGAGGTACTTGTCGAGCCATGCCTGGACGTACACGCTGGTCAAGTCCTGTCCGTACCGGCTGGCCGGCAACGCGTAGTTGATGTCGGTGTACTCGAGATGGGTCGACGCTCTCGGGACGATCAGCATCGAGTCCACCCCGGCCTTCCGCCATCCGTCGAAGCCGGTCTTCGCCTCGCGGGTGGGGTCGGGCGCCTGGTCGGGTGAACGCGGCTGTCCCTGGAAGGAGCTTCCGCCCATCATCCAGTAGGGGACGACGTTGAACCCGTACTCCGATTGCACTGCGAGCGCGGGGATCGCCGGCGCGGCCCTCCTTCCGGCGAAGGTCTGCGCGGACCCGAGCTTGTCGAACGCCACCACGGTCTCGGCGCGCGGATCGACGGCTTGGACCCAGGACACAGCTGCGGCCCCGAGCGAGTGCCCGATGATGGCGACCTTGGTGGTGCGGCCGGGCGTCACCGAACGGCGATCGGGCCGATGGTCGACCAACTTCCAGAGCGGGTTGTACCCGTTGACCTGGCTGGTGCCGGCTGAGGGGTTGTGGTAGGGAGACTTCGGGGTGGAGAGAAGGAAGGTGGTCGCGTCCTCGGTCCCGTAGACGAAATTGGCCGTCTGCTGGAAGGGCACGCCCGGGCAGCCGCTCATCTCGCCTGCTGCCGGCTTCGATGACGGATCGCAGTAGGGGAAGTCGGCTGCCGGACCCTGGTGCGGCAGCGTCTCGCTCGTCCCCTGGCCCTGCACGTCGTAGGTGAGGACGACGTAGCCGCGCTCGGCAAGGTCCTGGGCCAGCCACGCGTACATGATCTCCGAGCCCTGAAGCGAGCCGGTGGTGATCACGACCGCGGGATACGGCTCGGGCAACGACGCCCCCGTGTACGGGTCGTGGGCACCCGGAAGCGGCGCCCAGACGTGCCCGCGCAGCAGTGCCCCATCGCGGTTGGTGAAGGCAATGGGGATCTCCAGGCCGCGGTTTCCCGACCACGACGCGCGAAAGGCGCTGCCCTGATTCCAGCCCGGGAAGACGTTGCCCGGATCGAGCGCGAGACGGGTCGGGTTGGCCGCCTGCTGGGCGATCTGCTGCAGGTAGGCGGGATTGGTCGCGCCGGGTAGCTCCGCGATGTACTGGGGGCTCAGCTGGCCGTTCGGACCGGTCTGACGCCCGTAGGCGTCGCGCATATTCTGGTTGTCACGCTGGATGTAGTCGGGAGAGCCCGGGGCCGGTGGCCCGTTCGCCGACGACCGCAACCCAGGTCCGAGCAGTCCGAGCATGGCCGCGATCACGCAGCCGACCACCAACCGCCTGGTCATCCTGAAGCCCTTCCCTGGCCCCCTCCCAACCTCGGCGCCCAGGATAGCCGGGAGGCATCCGCCCCCGCTACTCGAGGATGCCGGTGGCCTGGCCCACCTCGATCAGATGCCCGTCGGGGTCGCGGACGTAGGCGCGGATCTCGCGACCGTGGTCCTTGGGCTCGGTGAGGAACTGCGCTCCCTTGGCTGACCATTCCTTGTAGACACTCGCGATATCCGCAACGCGGATGTTGAGGAATGCGCTGGTGCGGTTGGGGTCCGGCGGCGTCGCCAGGGTGACGGTGGGTTTGTCGTCGGTGGGACCGCCGCCGATGTTGAGGATCAGCCAGGTGTTCGCGACCTTCATGATCACCGGGTCGCGCTCGTTGACAACCTTCCCGTCCAGCAGCGACCGGTAGAACTCACGGGAGCGATCCTGGTCGGACACCACCAGAAAATGCGTGAGGACGAAGCCCTCCCTCGGTGCGGGAAAATCGTCCGGGTTCATCTGACACCTCCAGTCGACCATGAGCCGGGACAGGTAGTTTCGCCGTAGCCGCAAGAGGGCTGCCGAAATCGACAGACTGTGGCCGTTCATGGCCGGTGATCGGCGCCCGCCCCGGTGGAGGAGGATCGTATGGCGACCGACCTGACGACAGTCCGGGAGCTGGTGGCCGGCGAGCGGGGTCTCGCCATGGTCGCCACCTCGCGACCCGATGGTTCGGTGCAGGCCACAGTGGTGAATGCCGGCCTGCCTGTGCACCCACTGACCGGCGAGCAGGTCGTCGGCTTCGTCGCCATCGGCGGGTCGGCCAAGCTCCGGCACCTCCGGCGCCGGCCACGGGCGACCATCACCTTCCGCGTCGGGTGGCGATGGGCGACCGTCGAGGGGCCGGTCACGCTGATCGGTCCCGACGATTCGGTCGAGGGCTTCGATCCCGCACAGCTGCCGCAGCTGCTCCGCGATGTCTTCCTCTCCACCGGCGCGACTCACGACGACTGGCCGACGTACGATCGGGTCATGGCCGAGGAGCGCCGCTGCGCCGTGTTCGTCCGGCCGGAGCGCGTCTACGGAGTGGGATGAACCGCTCGGTCGAGAACCTCGCTGAACTGTGGGCGTCGCTCGACGTCCTGCTCTCCTCGCTCGACGAGGGCGAATGGAAGACCCCCACCGGCTGCCCGGGGTGGACGGTGCAGGACTGCGTGTCACACCTTGTCGACTACGAGAGCCGCGTCCTGGGGAACCCCGCGCCGGAGCACGCCCCGCCCGAGCTGCCGCACGTGAGAAACGAGCTGGGGCGGGCCAACGAGATCGGCGTCGACTTCCGCCGGACTCGCAGCGGGCCTGAAGTGCTCGAAGAGTTCCATGTGGTGATCCCTCGCCGGCTGGAGCAGCTCCGGGCGTTCACCGACGCCGACCTGGCGAGCGCTGTCACCACGCCGGCGGGGCCGGGAACCCTGGCGGACATGCTCACGCTGCGGGTGATGGACACCTGGAGCCATGAGCAGGACATCCGTCGCGCGGTCGGCAGACCGGGTCACGTCGAGGGTGCCCCCGTCGACGAGGCGATCGGCTACTTCTGCGGGCTGCTGCCCTACGTCGTCGGCAAGCGGGCGGCCGCGCCGGAGGGGAGCACCTCGGTGTTCCGGATCGGCGATCGCCCGGCAGTTGTGGTGGAGGTATCCGACAGGCGGGGACGGATGGCCGACCGCGTGCCCACGGATCCGACGGTGGAGCTGGTGATGCCAGCGGCGACCTTCTGCGCGCTGGTGTGCGGCCGATCCGACGCGCCACGCAACCACCGCATCGAGGGTGACAATGAGCTGGGTCAGCGTATCGTCGACAACCTCGGCGTCATGCCCTGAGCGAGCGGAGGTCCGCGAATGAGCCTCGCCTTCCGGGTTCTCTATGCCATCGGCCTCACCCCGTGGGACCGCGACGAGATCGCGACGCCGCTCCGCGAGGTTGCCGAGGGCCCGGGCGCTCTGCCTCCAGGACGTGCGCTCGACCTCGGATGCGGCACCGGGCGGCACGCGGTGTTCCTGGCCCAGCACGGGTGGGACGTCACTGCCGTGGACTTCGTTCCCCGAGCGCTGAGCAAGGCCCGGCAGCGCGCGAGCGACGCCGGTGTGCGAGTCCACTGGCTCCAGGGAGACGTCACCCGACTCGCTGCGCTCGGCGTCGGCGACGGCTACGAACTCGTCCTCGACATCGGCACCTTCCACGGCCTCGACGACCGTCAGCGCGCCGACTGCGCCCGAGAGGTCACCTCCGCCACCGCGCCCGGGGCGACGCTGCTGATGCTGGCCTTCCAACCCGGGCGGCGCGGCCCGCTCCCACGCGGTCTGGACCAGGCCGACCTGCTGCGGCACTTCGGCGACGCTTGGGAGTTGGTCTCCGTCCCTCCGTACACAGGCCCGCCGCTGCCCGGGCCGCTCCGGAACGCCCAGCCCACCTGGTACCGCCTGCGCAAGCACTGACTAAGACGGTGCACAGCCTGTGTACCGCACGGCCACTGCACGTATATCCGACTGGAGCCCTGTCAACCTGGCAATGGGGGGCAGTCCGGGCAAAGCCAGCTGCGGTAGGTATTGGCTGCCGCGGTGACCCCAGCCCCATTAACGCTCAACTGCAGGATCCATGTCGACCGGTTGGGGATGCTCAGTGTTATCGCTGCCTTGAGGTCGCCGATCAGTGCAGCGTCGGCGTTGACTAGGTCACCGATATAAGTCCTGACGTCGGGCGGTGAGGGAATGCGGTTGAGAGCGGAGTCCGCCTGCTCCATCGCAGAAGCTGCAGGTCCCGCAAGTTGGGCCATACTGGCAGCGGGCGCGCTCGGTCTCAGTGACTGCACGCTGCGCTCGAACGCGGCGAATGCTACGTTCGCATGCTCTATAGTGACCAAGTAGTCCTGGGCGAGGGGGCAGGCGGGCCCAAACTCCTCGATGACATGCTTGAGCGGAGCCGCCGGCACGGTCTTGACGTCATATCTCGGATTGTCCTTCGCGTAGGCAACTTGTGTGCAGTAGCCGTTGCCTTTCGCAGTGACAGTCCCGAGCGTATCGAGGGTTGGTAGACACCGATTGTCGTCGACGTCGGACACCACCATCGCCGATGGAAGGTGGGTCGGCCCGCCCACGTCTATGGGTTCCCAATACCGGAGGATCAGGCTCTGGCTTCTGGGCAAGTTGCAAGGGGGAGGAGAGCTGAGAGCGCATGCTCCGTCTGCCACACATTGCCCTATGAGGGCGTTCGCGAATCCTCTTCCCGTATCCCCCACGGCGGCGCTCAGCCACAAGGCAAAGCCCACCGCGCCGACGAGGAGCAAGCTAAACAGGGCGAGGCAGCCGTACCCAAGGCCTTTTACTCCGCATGGCGTCGTCCTCCCGGTCGCATCTTGGGACCATGCTGACGCCCGCCAGTCCAGTCGTCATCGGGGCCATCCCCGAAGTTGGATCAGGGTTAACCCCGGCGGACCCGGGAGGCGCTCGACGGAGCGGTTCCGAGTATCGTTGCGCAGACCAATGAGCTTCCTCATCGACCCGCCCTGGCTCGTCGCCAACGGGGCGATCATCGAGCGCACCTTCCCCGAGCCCATCGCCAAGCGGCTCGAGCAGGCGACCGTGGCGGTGTTCGTCGCCACCTCCGTCTCGCTCTATCTGAACCTCGAGTGGACGCGGGGTCTGTGGGAGGCCTGCCGCGCTGAGTCGGGGCGCGACTGGATGCTCAACTCCGGCGTCTTCCGTTTCGACCACCGCCGTCCGCCGCCGTGGGTCCACGCCGTCGCCGCGGCACTGTTCGCCACCTACCCGCTGTGGCCGCGACTCGGCCGGAGGCTGGCCGCGCGACGCGCGTGATCGGCCAGCGCAGCCTCGAGGGCTTCTGCGCGGCGCTGCTCCCGCCCGAGGCGGGCGGCCCACCACCGCACCAGCTCGCCGTCGACGTCGCCCGCTACCTGGACCGGCTCCCCGCTGCCCTCCGGCACACGGCCCGCGCGGGATTCGCCGGCATCGACGCCCTCGCGCTCGTCACCACCGGCCACCGCCTGCGCGCCCTCGACGTCGAGCGTCGCGAGCGAGCCCTCGGCCGCGCGTCGCGCGGTGTCGCCGGGCTCGGCTTCGAGGGACTCAAGGCGCTGGTCCTGCTCGTCGCCGGCTCGGAGCGCTTCACCGACGAGATCCTCACCACTGCGGCGTCGCATCCTCCTGCCCGTCCGGACGCCGATCTCACCGTCATTCCCGCCGGCGAGTGGCCGTCGCTGTCGCGGGCCGACGTGGTGGTCGTCGGCTCCGGCGCAGGCGGGGCGATGGCGGCGCGGACGCTTGCGCGCGCCGGCCTTGACACGGTGATCGTCGAGGAGGGCGCACGTCACTCCGTCGAGGAGTTCCGTAGCACCGCGCCGCTCGAGCGCTTCGCCGGTCTGTATCGCGACGCGGGCGCCACCGCCGCCCTCGGCCGGCCGCCGATCGCGCTGCCCATCGGCCGCGGAGTAGGCGGCACGACGCTGGTGAACTCTGGCACCTGCTACCGCACGCCGGACTCGGTGCTCACCTCATGGCGCGACGATCAAGGCCTCACCCTCGCCGATCCCGCCGCGTTCTCACCGCTGCTCGACGAGGTCGAGGCGACCCTACAGGTCGCTCCCGTACCCGACGCGGTCATGGGGCGCAACGGCGCCCTGATGCTCGAGGGCGCGCGTGCCCTCGGCTGGGGCGCGGGGCCACTGCTCCGCAACGCCCCCGGCTGCGGCGGTTGCTGCCAGTGCTCGATCGGTTGCCCCCGCAACGCAAAGTTCGGCGTCCACCTCAACGCCCTCCCCCAGGCCTGCGCGGCGGGAGCGCGCATCCTCAGCGACGCGCGCGTCGAGCGCATCCTCGTCACGAGCGGACGAGCCGCCGGCGTCGTCGCCCGCGGTCCCGACGGCTCATCGCTGACGCTGCTCGCCAGGCGCGTCGTCGTCGCCGCGGGCGCCACCGAGACGCCGCCACTGCTGCGACGCAGCGGGCTCGGCCGCCATCGCATGCTGGGCCGCAATCTCTCCATCCATCCCGCCCTCGGCGTCGCCGGACGCTTCGACGAGCCCGTCTTCGCCTGGCGGGGTGTGCTCCAGAGCGCCGCCGTCGAGGAGTTCCACCGCGACGGGATCCTCATCGAGGCCACCTCGACGCCACCGGGGATGGGATCGCTCACCCTCCCCGGCCACGGTCGCGCCCTGCTCCGCGAGCTCGAGCGCGCTCAGCACCTGGCCACGCTCGGAGCGATGGTGGCCGATCTGCCGCGGGGACGCGTCCTCGGCGCCCGCCGCGCGCTGATCACCTACCGACTCGCCCGCGGCGACGGACGGGTGCTGTTGCGCGCCGTCGATCTGATGGGACAGCTGCTCTTCGCCGCCGGCGCGCGTGAGGTGTTCAGCGGGCTCGCGCGTCATCCCGTGGTGCGAAGCGCCGGCGAGCTGGCCGAGGCCGTCGCCGCGACCAGCCCGGCAGCGCTCCACCTCGCCGCCTTCCATCCGACCGGCACAGCCGCCGCGGGGAACGATCCCGAGCGACACCCCGTCGATCCGGAGGGCCGGCTGCGTGGGGTGGACGGACTGTGGGTCGCCGACGGCTCGCTCTTGCCGACGTGCGCGACCGTCAACCCTCAGGTGACGATCATGGCGCTGGCCCTCGCGGTCGCCGACCGCGTGGCCGCCTCCTGAGGAGCGGCCGCGGGTCCACTGGACTTGACCCGGCTTCGCAAGGTTCCAGCCTGCGCCGCTGTCTACCTGAGCGGAGGCGGAGGCCCGAGCGATGCCTGAGGGGCACCTTGCCGCCAGGGAAGGGACCAGATCGAGACGTGATGGCGAAGCTCCGTGTGCTCGTCGGTGCTGCGGCCGCGGCGGCCGTGGCCCTGGGGGTCCCAGGGGTCGGAGCTGCGCCGTCGCCGCCGCTGCGCGGATGCCACCCGGTGCCGCTCTCACACGCCCGGCCGGGCGTGGAGGTGTGTCTCGATCAGCTGCTGGTCACCGAGACCGACAACGCGACCGAACAGAACCACACGCAGTTCACCGTCACCGACCACCACCAGACACTCCGGGCGACGGTCCCGGACTGGTGGCCCCTCGGAGGACCCACCGCGGGAATGGTGGTCACCCTGTGGGGCAAGATGGACGGGGGCACGGGATTGTTCGACGTCGACCGCTGGCTCGAGCTCACCCACGGCTCCGGCCCCGGTCCGGGCGGCCCGTATCAGCGGGCGAGCCTGCTCGACGTGTCGGCCGGCCGCGTCCCGGCGCTGCGCATGGTGTGGGTGGCGGCGGTGACCTTCCTCCTCGACCCGCAGGACACCGGCGACGGCGACGTGCACGTGCAGACGACACTCCCCTGTCCCAGCGCCGGGCTGACCACGGAGTCGACGCCACCGATGCGGGGCTATGTCGACCATCCGCCCGGCCCGCTTGGACCGGGGTCGACGAACCAGTCTGATCCCGCCTCGAACCACCTCCAGGACGACCCGCCGCCCGGCGAGCCGGTGATGATCCTCGGGCAGACGCGCTACGACTTCGGCATGGGCTGGTGGGAGCTTCACCCCATCCGGGCCTGGCGTCCATTGACGGCGGCAGAGACGCAGCAGCTGACATCGGAGTGCGCAGCCGATCCGGTGCCGCACACCGATCCGCAGAGTCCCCACGGCGTGCTTCCCTACGGCGCCCCGGCGTGCACCGACGGCAGCGAGTTCGGCAATCCGCCGGGTTGGCAGCCCTGCGCGCCCCACTGCTTCGTGTCGCACACGGCGATCGGTCAGCTCGAGACGCTGGGCGGTGGCGCGCTGTGCAACGGGATCCAGCCGCAACTGACGCCGTCGCAGGCGGGCATGTCGGAGTCGGGCGTGGCCGGCTCTCCCACGGCGGGTGCTCCGCTGAGCCCAGGGAGTGTCCAGGCAGCCCGTGACGGCGCTCCGGTGCAGGTGGCATCGGCGCAGGCGGTGGGCCTTCCCAACACGGCCGGAGCTGCCGCGGGATCCGGCCTTGTCGCGTCCGCACTCGTGGGGCTGGCGACAGCGCTGATGCACACCCGGAGACGCCGCCGCACGGAGCGGCGCTGAGTCTCTCAGGCGCCTGTGCGTCGCCTGCGGCGCAGCCGCATCTTCACCAAGCCTGCCGACGCGACCACGAGCAGCACCGCCAGCCCTGACGGCTTGCCCAGGGAGCTGGCCGTATTGGGGAGATCCGCCGCCGTAACGCCAGCAGCGCCGCCCACCGAGATTGCCCGCGGCGACGCGGCACCGCAGACGCTCGAGACCGGAGTGTCCGGTCCGAAGGATGGCGGAGCGTCATCGCCGCTGCTTCCCCAACTCGGGTCCGGAGTTGTGCTGAGGGTGAAGTCAAGCGTCGCCCCACCGAGCATCGAGGAGACCGGCAGCCACGCCCGCTGGTACGCCTGGCCGTTGAGCGACAGCGACGTCACGTAGGGCGCTGCGTCGGCCGCCGCCGGCGCGTTGATGACCAGGTCACCGCCGGCGAGGTGGACCACAGTCCGCGGAAAGAGCGGGCTGCTCACAGCGAGCAGTCCCACTCCCGGGACCTCTGGGAAGAGGCCAAGCGCGCCGAAGACCCACCAAGACGACATTTCACCCATGTCGTCATTGCCGGGATAGCCACCTGGCGAAGCGTTGTACAGGCCCAGCAGCGTACGTCTCACCGTCGCCTGCGCCTTGTAGGGCTGGCCGACCCAGTCGTACTCCCACGGAGTCTCGAGGGTCGGTTCGTTGCCCAGGAATGCGTACGGCGAATCGGGCCCGGCGTTGAGCCGGGTGAAGAAGGTGTCGAGCAGTGCGGCGGTGGCCGCCTTCCCGCCGAGAGCCAGACCGAGGCCGCCGATGTTGTGGGGCACCATCCACCGGTACTGCGCCCCGTCGCCCTCAGCCCATCCGGTCTCGCTTGTCGGGCTGAACGTCGGATCGAAGGCACCCGTGGCGTAGCGTGGCTGGAGGTAGCCGGTGGCCGGATTGAACAGCTTCCGCCAGTTGTCCGAGCGGTGCATGAACGCCTGGTACGTGGTCGCGTCACAGAGGGCGCCGGCGAAGCGCGCTATGGCGAAGTCGGCGGTCGTGTACTCGAGCGTGGTGGCCGCCGCAGCCCAGACAAGGGCCGGGTTCACCGCCGTGGCGTAGAAGCCCTGGTTCTCCTCGTGGGGAACGAAGCCGAGTGCCTGGTACTCCTTCGACGCCTGGCGCTCGACGTAGCCGTCGTTGGCGCTCTGTCCGTAAGCGGTGGCCCCCTTGACCATCGCGCTTAGGGCCGCTCGCGTGTCGAAGCTGGTGGCGCCGAAGGCGTAGGCACTGGCGATGATCGGGTCGGCCGGGTCGCCCACCATGACGTCAGCCTGACCACTGGCCACCGGCCATTTGGGCAGCCAGCCACTCTCCCGGGCATCGGCCACCAGCGACTGCATCATGTCGGAGGTGCGCTGCGGCTCGAGCAGGGCGAGCAGCTGGATCTCGCTGCGATAGATGTCCCAGCCCGAAAAGTTGGCGTACTGGGTGTAGCCCTGCGCCGTGTGCGGCTGCCCGTCCATCCCCAGGTAGCGGCCGTCGACGTCGCTGTAGACGCTAGGAAAGAGCAGCGCGTGATAGAGAGCGATGTAGAGCATGCGCCGCTCGGCGAGCGATCCGCCGTTCACCTGGACGCGGTTCAGCTCGCGGTTCCATGCCTGAGTGGCAGCACCGTAGACAGCGTCGAAGTTCCAGCCCGGGTTCTCCGCGTCGAGATTGCGCCGCGCCGCCGCGACGCTGGTGAAGGACACACCGACCCTCACGTCCACCACCGGGTCGGCGGTGGTGTCGAAGCTCACATATGCACCAGTCTGGGCCGTGCCGCTGGGGTTGCCGGGCGGACAGGCGGTCACGGTCGACGGCTGGCAGTTCAGGGGAAGGCCGTAGTCGGAGTTGGAGGTACTGCCCGGCGCGAGCGTCTGGCGGTTCCACGTGCCGTAGGCGCTGAAGGGTCGGCTGAATCGGGCGGCGAAATAGACCGTGTACCAGTCCTGCTGGTAGCAGAACAGCCCGCTGGTGGCGGACCCGCTCACCTCGCTGGCAGCGGGGTCGACGGCAACCGTCGCCGCCCGGTCCGCCATGGCACTGCCACCGGTGTTGATGATCATGCTGGCAGCGCTCGTCGCCGGATAGGTGAAGCGGCCGAACCCGCTGCGGGGCGTGACCGTGAGCTCGCTGTTCACGGCGTGCGCGCTGCCGGGGTCGAGCCGCACCCGGTAGTAACCTGGAGACGCCTCCTCATCGCTGTGGGAGAAGGAGGCGGTGTAGTTGGTGTCGGAGGAACCGAACTTGGCCGGTGACTGGGTGATGGCGCCGACGTGCGGCAGGAAGGGGGCGTCCCCGAAGTTGGCGCAGCCGGTGCCGCTCAGGTGGGTGAGGCTGAAGCCGCGAATGGTGGTGTCGCGGTAGGTGTACCCGCCCGGATGGTTCTGCAGGCTGGGGGTGGTGTCAGGGCTCCACTGCACCATCCCGAAGGGAAGCACGGCGCCGGGGAAGGTGTCGGCTCCGCCGCCGCCGGTGCCGTAGTCGGTAGCGCCGCTGTCGGTGCCGCTGAAGGGGTTGACATACTGGGCGAGGTCAGCCGGCGAATTCGGGCTTGGCGCGGCCGCCGCGGCTGAATGTTGCGCGGCTGCCGACGATGCCAACCAGGCCCCGAGTGAGATCGGCACCAGCAGGCCCCAGGCAAGTCGCCTTCGGGTTTTCACTGCTCCCTTCCTGACCGAAGTCGTCAACTATACCCGTGCGCACTACGGGAGTTTGCGAACTGTGTCCCCAACGCGAATGTGGCCCGGCACCGCAACCTTGGCATTGGCGCCCCGCAGGCGCAGCTTACGGCCGATCGGGGAGTTGACGAAGCGGAGAGCGTCATTCCCGAATCGCGCCGAAAACTTCTTGCAGCCGAGGTGCGGCTGGGCGGTGATCTCGATGACCGCCGAGCCCAGCTCGAGACGCGTTCCCGGTGGAAGGTTGGCTTCGCTCAGGTCGAGGTCGACGTACAGCTGATCGCCGGCGAGCTGCCATCGGTCCGGACGCCCGGCCACCAGCGCGGCGGCTCGCGCGTTCATCACGTTGAGTTGCATGTCAGGATGCGAAGACCCGTCCTCAGTCCGGCTGCTGCCCCGCATCCGCCACGTGTCTCCCACCAGGCCCTCGACGCTGTCGAGCGTCGCCTCCTCGAGGACCTCGCGCTTGTCCACGGCCGGACGCCGGACGATGAGCTCGACCCGGCCATGGTCCGCGGGCGAGCGGCAGATGTGGTCGATGCCCTCCTCAAGGTCAGCTGTGGTCAGGTGCTGCACGGTCCCAGCGTAGCCAACTCAATCGGGCCGGAGCCCGTGGGAGGTCGGAGCCACTTCACCGATCGACGGACGGTCACTGCCCTTTCACCCTGCGGCTGGAGATAGGCTCCGCCTGATGTCCGCTGCGTCTGCGCCTCCGACCGTGGTGGCCCACGCCGACTGGGGCGTCGAAGCAAAGAAGCGTTGGGTCGCCGTCGCCATGCTCCAACCGGACGGACATTACGCCGCCGACGTCCCCCGTCCGGTCGGCGTCGCCGGCACGCTCCTCGACCGAATGGGCTTACCTCCATTGTCCTCGGGTCCAGCCCTGCTGGGCTTCGACTTTCCCATTGGCCTTCCGCGGGCCTACGCAGCCAAAACCGGGATCAGCTTCTTCCCCGACGTCCTCGGCCAATTCGGAGCGGGAGAGTGGAGCCGGTTCTGGGAGGTCGCTGATGCGCCAGAGAACATCAGCCTGCATCGGCCCTTTTATCCCTCCCGCCCCGGTGGCCGAAAGCTGAGCCATCTAACCGACGCGCTCGACCTCGACCGCGCGGAGCTCTTCCGTCGATGCGAACTCAAAACGCTCGCTCGCCGCGCTGCATGTCCATTGTTCTGGACGCTCGGCGGCAATCAAGTCGGCAAGGGCGCACTCTCAGGGTGGAGAATCCTGCAGCCTGCCCTTCAGGCCTCGGACACTGCCATCTGGCCCTTTCACGGTCGGCTGACGTCCTGCCTTCAGAGTGCGTCGACCGTGGTCGCCGAGACATATCCTGCGGAGTTCTATGGGCACCTCGGCGTGCGCTTCGATCACCTTACGGGCGGCAAGCGGACAGAAGGAGGCCGTGCAGCTCAGGCAGAAGCTTTACTGCGCTGGGCTTCCAACCACGACGTCGAGCTGACGGCGGGCCACCGCGAGACCATTGCTTCAGGCTTCGGTATCCGCTTGGACGGAGAAGATCGCTTCGATGCGCTCATCGGCCTATTCGGCATGCTGAACGTCGTCCATGGCAACCGCCCGCCGGGCGACCCACACAACGACGCTGCCACGTCCGTCGAGGGGTGGATCCTTGGCCAGACAGCGGACCCTTAGGGCGGCGGCACCGCCAACCTCAACGCCTCGTCTTCAGCCGCCCACGATGCCACTAGAGCAGTCAGCCGGCCTGCCGGAACAATCCGTATCGCTCCTCAAGAAACGCAGTACGAGGCCGCAGCCCTATACGCTCAGGAACGACGATGCGCTGACCATGCGCTCCCTGGAGGCCGTGCTGGAGCATAGGTCCGTCGATCTCGTCCAAGATCTCCCGCCGGACCTCCACGATACAGTCGGGACGGATCCCGATGATGTTGCCGTCGAACGCGGCGTGGTGCAGCTTGCAGAGCGCGAGGCCATTCGGGACGATGGGCTCACCAAGCGGATGGCCGTCCGGGAGGATGTGCGCGGCGTCCAGCAGCTCGTCATGCCGAAGACGACAGACCGCACAGGCTTGTCGGTACGCGCGAATGACCCGTTGACGGAACTCTGCCTGGTGGAGCCTTTGTATGGTGGCGCGGAGTTGGTATGACCGCCGGACGTCGACGTCGCGGAGGGCGAGATCGCCGCCAAGCAGAACGCTGGGCTCATCAACCTGGACAGTGAAGGTAAGCGTGCGAGGATCATCGCCGACTATATAAACGGGCCAGGTAACAAGGTACTGCGACGGCACAACGCCGTAGAAGTACACCAGTGGAACCTGCGCCTCCATGGCTTCACGCAGACCAACATTGTCGCGATGCGAGGGATCCGTGCCGCGATACCGGTATAGGAGCCCGTCGCCGCCCAGTTGATCTTCATATGGCCGCTGCTTTCTCTCGAGCGGAGGCACCGTGGTGATACTGAGTGGCATGTCCATGATGGCTGGCTTGAAGATGCCCTGCGGCGCCATGAGAGGGACACGAACTTGCTCGAACGTGAATCCATCAGTGAGGAGTTGCCGGGGAAGAACCTCACCATGGAGGCGCACCTTGTCTTCGAGGAAACGGAACGCCGCGAGCCGTACCGGCAGGTCAGTATTCACGGACCCCACTCGCACGGGGAGGTGCGAAGCGCCTGGCTCGCCAGGCAAGACCGACGGCTCCGACCAGCACGAGAAGCGTCATGCGCCCTCCGCTGGATGCGGCGGTGTTCGGAAGCTGGGCGACACCAGCAGAGGGCGTGCCCGCAGCCGCTGAGCGCACCAGCGGATACGGGATCGTCACCGGGGTGACGCCCGGCTGCCCGTCACCCCACGATAACCATGTCTGGCTTCGGGACGTCGCGCCCACCGACCCCTGCGACCAGCCACACACACCGTCCGGGAAGATCGCCCGAAGCTGGTTCAGTTGCGCCGAGGTGAACGTCGCTCCGTAGTCGCCGGCGCGGACCGGCACCTGCCGGCACTTGATCACGTCCTCGGTGAGCGGACCTCCGGCCACCTGGCGGATGCTTGTGTGCCGGAGGACGCCCTGGTCGCAGGGGCCGGGCACGCCGGTCTCGAGTGAGCGGCACTGGTCCGCCGCGTCCGCCGGGCGCGCCTCCGCCACCCCCTGCGCGCGCGACAGCTCGGTGTGCGCCGCGCTCAGAGCATCGAGAGCCTCGAGCCACTGCTCGGCGACGTCGATGGCGTTGGCAGGGTACGGTGCCACGCTCCAGATCGCCTGGTTGGCATGTGAGCCGAAGGCGGCATCGAGGCGCGCGCGCGTCTCGAACGGACGCATCTGGTCGTGAACATCCTCCCGCGGAAGCACATCGATTGGCGGGACCGACTGGTCGATGATCGGAATCTCGTCGAGCGCCCCGCGACCCGTCACCCATCCGCTGGCGTTGGCGATCTGGGCATCGACGGCGGGCATCGCCGTCCGCTGCGAGGTGGGATTGCCTTCGATGTCGATACCACCGACGGCGCGGTTGAGGGCGATGAAGTCGTTCGCGGAGATCTGCCCCTTCAGGAGCGCCTGGAGGCCGTATTGCACGCTGGCGTTGTCGAGCGGGCGGTTGGCGAACCCGGTTGCAGGATCGACTCCCCAGACAACCCGCTGGCCCTCCTGGACGTCGCAGCGCACCCCGCGCGGGTTGCGGCGGGCCTCATACCGCTGGTCGGCAGGGATGCCCGACGGGCAGTCGCCGGGATTGAAGACGGGAAAGAAGCCCGTGTCCCAGTCGCGGCACACCTGCGGCGTCGCCAGTCCGGTCACCGCCGTCTGCTTCACGGCCGTCCAACGTGCCGGGTCGGAGTCGAAGACGCGAGCGAGCAGGTGGCAGTCGAGCACGGTCGTCAGCGGATTGAGGATGTCGGGGAAAGACACGATCGGCGTCGCCGCATCGATGAGGCCTGGATAGTTGTTGGCATTGGTCTGCTGCTGGATGGCGCCGCCCGAGCCGCCGACACCGATTGTGTGCGTGATCCTCCCATAGTCGTCGATGATGTGCTCCTTGACCATCATCGTCGTCTCAGCGCTGAGCAGCGGATTGCAATGGACGCCGAGCGTCGTCAGCGACGACATCGCGACCATGTACCCCTCCCCGATGTGTCCCGCGATATCGGCGAATGGAGGAATGGTGTAGTTCTCGTTGGCGCCCTGCAGGTCGCCGAGGACATCCTTCTCGTGGACGACACCTTGGTCGTATCCGGTCCCGCAGTACTCCCCGAATAGATAGAGGAGGCGCGTGTTCCACTCGGTCGGTGCGAACGGCCGCCCGGGACCGCGGGCATGCGGGTCGTCGAGGACAGCGATGTGCGTGATCGATCGGTTGACGATCCGAGAATCGATGCGGACGACGAAGGGAACGGTGCGACCGCCGACCGACGTCGTGGCGGTGCCAGGCGGATAGGGAGCGTATGGGTCGGAGAGCTGGCTGAACTGTCCGGTCGCGGCGCTGCGCGCGTACCAGTGCGCCTGCGGCGGGACGTCGCAGTCTGCATCGGTCGGCGTCCCCATCCCCGACGACTGCGTCTCGCAGAGGAAGGGCTCCTGGTGCACGCCCGAGATCACCGGTCCATCCAGCGGGTGGTCGACCAGCATCAGCGTCCCGGTGCGGCTGCCGTGGCTGCCGGCTGCCGTCGCGGCGACAGTGGCAGGGCCTGGCTGGAGACCGGTGACGACGCCCGTCCAAACGCCGGAGCGTGGGGGCGCCGGAGCAAACGGCACGGACATGTCGCGCCCGTTCAGCGTCACGTGAAGTGAGTCGTCAGAGGCGAGGCCGCGGACGTCGATGCGGACCCGATCGCCGCTCACCAGTGACGGACGCGTAGAGACGGTTGTCAATTCGATCTGGCCGGGCACCAATCCTGGGGCGGCAAGCGTGAAGGGGTCGGCTCCAACCACGACGGGACCATCGACCGCCGGGATGACCTCGGTTGTGAACGGCGGGGGCGCCGACTCACCGGATGCAACGCCGGCCGCGGCTGGGGGCGCGCCGGCGCGGATGCCTAGCGCAACTCCGCAGACGACGGCAGCGGCGACGACGGCTCGAACGCATCCAAACCGAGTCGTCCGGGACACGGCCGCGGCGGCAGGGCGGCACGGCGGCACGGTCACCAGGAATCCTCCCATTGAGAACCCGGACCCTTCCAACGAGGGAGGGCCCCAACAGAGTGACGACGTCCACGGTACCGTCGTTGCAGAACGGGTACGCCTGTTCGTGTGAAATCCACTGTTGGCTGCAGAGAGGACTCCAACCACTGATTGGCTGATCCAGAGGCTGACGGGAGGGGTTCCGGACGGCTCCGGGACGGCCCGTCCGTATTCGGATCCGGCCCCTGCGACCCCTGAGGAGCCAGTGCAATCCGGCGACGGCGCCTCAGGGGGACAGAAGTCCAGCGAGGCGGTCCTACGTCGTCACCTTGGAGCCGTCGGCAGCCCCGGAGCGTCGGCCAGGTCGCCCGCGACCGGAGCCTCATCGGTTGCCCGGTGGGGGCATACTTGGCGGCTCCAGCCGACTGTCGGACCGCCGAAGGGGACGCGCAACAGAAGGATGTGACCTAAGGAAGGGACTGCAACCGCCATGTGTTTGGTGCGACGCGAGGACCACGTCAGTACCGGCATCTATCAGGTCGTGGGCGTACCGCGTATCGCCGCGAGCTAGACAGCGCCCTTGCGTCGGTTGTCGTCTAGGCAGAGCATCTGGCAGTTCGCGGCGTCGGTCTTGCCACCCTTCGACCAAGGCGTGATGTGATCGGCTTCCATCCCCTCGTACTCAAAGTGCTTGCCGCACACAGGGCAAATTCCCTTTTGCCTTTCGTAGGCTGCACGCCGCTGGGCCGGTGTGAACGCCCGGATGGCGAGGTACCGCTCGTCACGGGTCAGGACGTAGCCGTACACGCCGCGCTTGCGGGTCACGTCGTCGTCCATCAGTAGGGTGCGGATCTCGCCCTCTAACTTGGCGGTGTCATACAGGGTCTCGTGAAACTGCTTGTACAAGGGGCCCCAAGGGAGTCCCTTCATCTCCTTACGGTATGTGGGGAAGGTCAGCTTGGCCCAAGCGATGACGGCCTGGAAATAGGCCCAAAGCTCGTTGGCGTTGGGGTCATGTTGATGGGCCGACATGTAGTCTTCGACCTTGTCGTCCGAGATCCATTCGATAGCCGTCTCCAAGATCTCCTGCCGGATCGGGGTCCCGCTCACGTAATCGCGGCTAAGCAGGTAGGCGGCGCAGTTCGACTTCGAAAAGATCGACTTCGCGTTGCTGAGCCAGGGGCCGGTGTACACAGCATTGCGCAGCTCTTGGTCGGTCAGCTTCTCGCCGGCAATATTGATGATGCGGAACCAGTCGATCTGCTCTTGATCGGTCCCCTGGCAAAAGTAGATCATGAGTTTGTAATTGAGGATCTGGTCCTTGAGGGTCTGCGGCAGGTTGTGAAAAGCCATTGGATGGCCGTTCACCGGGACTGAGAAGACACCGGCGACGTATTGGCAGAACGAGACGGTGCGTTGCTGGCCGTCCAAGACCCCGTAGGTCCCGTCCTCGTTGACGATCCAATACATTACGTTGAGGGGAAACTCTTTGCGAATGGTGCCGATGACGGCGGCCCGCTTCTTCTCGTCGTAGACAAACTCTCGCTGATACTTCGGGCGAATGTCGAGCTGACCACCGTAGCCGACAACGCCGTCCTCGCCGTCGTCGGCGTAGCCTTCGATAACCTGGCGAATGGTGATCTCGTGGAGCTCAATCTTCACCGCGTCGCCCCGTCGTCGTGGTAGCCCTCGGCTAGGTTCCGGACCGTGATCTCCTTGAGTTCGATATGCATGCTGGCTACCGCTTCCTGCGGATAAACAAGCGCCTGTAGACGCCCTTGACGGGATAGCTAACGTCGAAATGAGTCCCTGCGCCGAAGGATTCCGTCCTGATGACGGCCCTGAGAGTTCCGGTGTTCGATTTCATGCGCTTGCCATCCACGACCCGTTCCTTCTTCCCGTACTTCTTGGTCATGGGGTAGTCGTCGCTCCCGCTGAGCCCCACGATTTCGAATTGGTCGGGGTTGTGCATATCCAGGAAGGTGAGGGGCACTCCCATGACACCGTCGTAGTCGCAGGGGATATCCGCAACCCTCGCAACCTCGATGGCATCGTAGTTGTCATACGTCGGGTACTCATCCGGGTCGTAGGTCTTGTAGAGGATGAGATCCTCGTGGCGCTTGGTGGTGTCCAGGTTGGTGAACCAGCCGACGTTCCGGAATTTCACAAGGCCGGTTGTCTCGTCGAAGACACCATCCACGAAGTTGCCCTTGTACGAGTCTGGCACGCGAAAGTACGCGTTTCCGTTGTTGAAGCCGTGTCCGAGCCACAGCCGGTTATCCATGATCAGCCGGAAGATGCTTGCGTACGTGATCGCGTTCTTGCTGCCAATTATTAGGAGGTGTTTGTTGTGCTCGATGAGCTGGCCGACGTACTCACGAAACAGCGAGAAGGGCGGATTCGTGACAACGATGTCGGCCTCGTCGAGCAGGGCAACGCTCTCTGGAGATCTGAAGTCCCCGTCTGCCTCCAGGCGCGTTACAACGCTCCCGTTACTCTTGAGCAGGTGTTCGACATCGAGAAGGTCAACGGCGCCGTCGCCGTTGAGATCGCTGACCTCCGTGATTTCGACTCGGTGAGCCGGCCTCGGCTGTTCGGCAGGGTCAAAGAGGATCAGTTGCTCACCGCTGATTGGACTGCCGGTGTAGCTCGTGGTGATCAGTTTCTTCAAACCGAGATGGTCGAAGTTCATCGCGAAGTACTTGAAGAAGTTGGATTCATAGGGGTCGTCGCAGTTGCAGAACACCACCTTGCCGGCGAAGTGGTGCCGGTAGTGGTGCAGCTCAGTCTCGATGTCTTCGAGCCTGGTGTAGAACTCGTCCTGCTTGGCTATGCTCGCTCGCCCGAGAGGAGCGTTCTTACCTGCCATGGGTCAGGGCGAGCGATGACCTGCCCAGACCCAGCGCACCGAATCTCTCGCAGCGCGACCATGGCCGGGGGTGAACTCGCGACGCAAAGGTCCGTTAGGGTCCCTCCTGGCCGCCAGGTAGAGGGCGGAACTCATCGTTGCCTCCGGTGTCTTGCCGCTGGGCGAGATCAGCCCTCGGCGCAGGGCGCCCTCGGTGACCTCCCGTACAGTCAGGGGTCGCCTGGCGGAGCGAAGGACAGTTTCTGCTGCCGTCAGGAAGCTCATTGGCCGAGATGGTATCCGGCAGCGGGGGCTGCCGCCCGGGTGGGCGCACCGTCTCGGACCTGATGACCGCCTATTCGTACGAACGCTCGGTTAAGGATCGATGCGATCCGCCTCACCCTACTGCAGCGCTGTGCTTGTCACCGAGGAGCCAGCGAACCTTGGTTCCGCCGGGCGTGAAGATGCGGCGCACCCGCGGGCGTTCCACCTTGGCTTCGAGGTACAAGGCGGCCGTGAGCGTCGCCTCGGGCGTCTTGCCCCGGGTTCGGAGTAGGCCGCGCCGAAGCGCCTCCTCGGTGATCTCGCGTGCCCTCATCGGACGTGTCGCACTCATCACTCGCAGGGCGGCGTCGAGGAAGAGAGTCATCGAGATGTCGCATCGCTCTCGGGCGGACGTTCCGGCGACGTCGAGTGGCGCCGGCAACGCTATGGCGCGTGCGATGGTAAGCCGCCGGCGGTCGGTGCAGGCGCGGGGACGGTCCCGCGAACGCTTGCTGGGGCTCCGCTGCGCGGCTTGGCATCCGCTCAGAAGACCCCGCAGAACCACTTTGGCTACAACTTTGGCTACAACGTGGTTCCGGAGCACTTCTTGAGGCCGCTGAGACACCCTCTTCGAATTCAAATCGGTGGCTGGGGAGAGAGTGTGCGAGGGAGAGAGGATTCGAACCTCGTAGCTGGGACTTCGCGGTGCAGCGGGCGCCCCGGTCGATCTCGGTGGGCGGGAGTGTCGCTGTGTCACTTATCGGCTCTCCCGCGTCGCTAGGTACTGCCTCACCCACAGCGCTTCTAGCGCCTCGGCGATGGCCGTCGCCCCGTCGCTGCCCCAGCGGTCGCGGGCTTCGATGACGGCAGCTTGGGCTGCCACGTCGAGGTCGTGTCGGGGTCGCTTTCTCGCCGCCATGCCATGCCCTCGCTGCCTGGCCGTCGCCCCCGTGGTCGACCTGCCGGCGCGGGCCATTGTGCGGCCTCCTCGCGTCCAGCAGAGGCTTTATAAAACGGCTCCGCAGGTATGGCTGGTCATCCGGGCGATGTGAAAATTTCTCGAATACAGACCGCGGCGGGGCCTATCAGCTCCCCCCGAGCAACTCCGGCAGGGCATCTGGATAGGTGCTCGCCGCCACCGCCCGGCGGGCTGGTGGTGCTGGTGCTCCAACATTGCCGGGTAGACCCATCGCGCCAAGGCTGCCTCGAACGAAGCCTTTGGAGATGACCCTGTCTCCTTCCAACTCACCGACGTAGCGGCCTTGAAGGTCAAAGACGCCTGTCTCGTTCGCCACTCGGCCAACCGGCGCGCCACTCGTGTTGTAGATCACGTCTCCGATGCGAAACGCGCTCGCGTCCCCGTCTTCATCGTAGAGCCAGTCTGCCATCGCGATCCGTAGCCTAGCCTGTGGCCCCTGGCCCTCGTCGCCCAGGGGCGCGCTGCCGCTGCCGAGCCTCACGTGCCATCACCCTCTTGCACACGTCTTTACGCGGCGCGTGGAACGCCTGTCGTCGACCGATGTAACGATGCAAGTCGGTGTGGAGTGATTGGCAGGAGTCAGGATGAGGCAGGTAGCTGTATCCGCGGTCGTTACTGCGCTGCTCGGCGTGACGGGTGGGTATGGGGCAGGCTACTTGCATGCAGGGCCGCAGGGGGTACGTGGTGAGGCGGGGCCGGCCGGGCCGCAGGGGCTCGCTGGGCCAGCCGGCCCAGGCGACCAAATCGGGCCGGTGGGCTTGGAAGGCGCACCTGGCCCCGCCGGACCGCCCGGTGCCCTACCCACCATCCACCTGGACTGCACGACCATCCCGGAGCTCTCCTACCCGTCCGGCGTCAGCCGTGACAGCATGGTGGTCGTCAACATCATCAGTCCCAGCGCCGTCACCCCCGGCGGCGCCTTCGGTCCCATCCCAGGCCCCCGATTCGCCCCGCTCACCACTAACTGCACCGTACGCTGAGCGGCACGCCCTCAGCCGGACAGTACGGCATGGCTGGCGGGCAGGCTACCGCGGAGGCCAAGCATGGCTAACCCATCTGATGCGGCCCGAGATTTCACTCGATATCTCGAAGGATTGGACGCTGATGCGGCAGAGCTCGACCGCTTCAACGCCGCGATGGTGGAGGGACTGCATCCGACGAACCGGCCCAGCTCTCCCCGATTCCGCGAAGCAGCGCGGGCTCTATGGCGGCTCATGGATGCGCTGCCGGCAAAGCATGGAGGCTCGCTCGTCACTTTCCTCACCGGCTGCCCACGCGAGGATGAGGGAGCTCTTACGGATGCTCGCGTCACCCGCTGGGTTGGAATACAGACGGCCCTCTTCGACATCACCAGCTATCAGGACGACGACACGCGAGCCGCGCTGCTTCATGCGAGCTCGGTAGCGGAAGAACGCTTCATCCTTAGGTTCTTGGAATTGGTCGACGAGTTGACCACGATCGTCGCTGTCGCGTTCTACTCTTGGACCGACGAGAACGCCATCAACGATAGTCGGCTGCTCAACTTCCAGCGTCCGACAGCGTAGATAACCGACACCCGGCCTCATCCAATGCTTCTCGTCATCCTCGGCGCTGGTGCATCATACGATTCTGACCCGGCGCGCCCTGCATCAACCGTCGCCGCCGCCAACCGCCCACCGCTCGCCTCAGAACTGTTCGCGAACCGATTTCTGTTCGGTCAGACCATCGATCGCTACCCGCCAGTCCGGCCGCTCGTGCCCCGGCTGCGCGCCGCGGCAACCGACAGCAGCGTGTCGCTTGAGCATGAGTTTGAGCGGATCGCCTCCGAGGCCCGCGACCGTATAGCGGTCCGGCGCCAGCTCGCTGCTGCGCGCTACTACCTGCACGACGTCGTCGAGCAATCGACGCACCAATGGGCACTCGACGAGGCGCATGGTGTGACGAACCACCACCTTCTCGTCGATCGCCTCGGAGAATGGATCGATTCTGGGGCCGGCCGTGTTTGCTATCTGACATTCAACTACGACACGTTGCTCGAAACGGCCTGCTATGACAGTCTGGGCATGGACTTCTCGGACATCGGCTCCTATGTGCGCGATGACCGGTTACGCATCATCAAGTTGCACGGGTCCGTGAACTGGCGGCGCATTTCAACCAACGTGGCCGCCTCATGGACTGGTGGAAGTCGAGAGGACAATTCCCGATGGCTTCTCGACCGCTTCGTCGACATCGAATTGAGTGGTGACTACGAGGTAGGCGATCCGTATGAGTTCTCACATGGTCGCCTGGTTCCAGTGCCCGCGATCGCGGTGCCGACCGAGCGCAAGACAGAGGCAGACTTCGACCTGCCAACCGAGCACCTACGTATCCTGCGCGACGAGGTCTTGCCGCAGGTCAGCCGAGTGCTCGTCATCGGATGGAAGGGACGCGAGAGCCACTGGTGGGACCTGTGGCGCGGTGCGCGCCCGACGGTCGCGCGAATGCCAGTCGAGGTCGTCGACGCCAACGTCGACACGGCTCAGACTGTCGCGGCAACGCTGCAGCGGGCGGGAATTGGCAGATGTCGTCCGGGCCTCACCGACGGCAGGCTTCTCCGCATATATGGCGCAACGGGACTTCTCTGCCCTGTTGTCATGAAGGCTCCCCGGTTCCAACGAGGGGGGCTGGTCAGCCTCCACCGCTGGCTCGCCTCCGCGACGGCATCGAGGGCAGCCCCTTGTCGAGACGGTCGGAGCGGGTCGGCTTTCTGGCCATGCCCTGAGCCCTCACGCCGGGCGTCGGCCCCGACTTGTTTTTGCCGGCCGCCGCGAGCGAGGGTGTGGCAGGATACGGCATGCCGTGACTAAGGAACTTGATCCGAGCGAGTGGCTCTCGGAAAGCATGCTCGCCGAAATGGCGAGGCAGGGCGGAATGGCCGCCGCGTCACCTGACCCCTCCATGATCCAGTGGATGGTCAGGTCCATGCAGTCCGGCATCCGCGTTGGGGTCCACACCATCAGCGACACGGTCACCATCCAAGACCCCAGAGTGGACCCGCCTCAGGGCGAGAGTGGCGAGGTCGTCACCGTGCGCGCTGACATGGCGCGCGACGTCGCAGACGACATGGAGGCGCTCGCTAGAATCGCTGACAGGAGTCCGTCGGAGGAGCTCAACTACGCCGCGTCCTTCTGGGTGCACATCCGAAAGGCTGCCGCGGATGGTGCGCAAATACTAATTCGCGATCGCCGTGGCCGCACGCGGTCAATTGATCTTTCGGGCAAAACTCCGCAGCCTGACAAGTGAGGAATTGGCTTCTGCCGCCGGGTCGCTCGCTGCCACGGATTGTTTTTGAGGCGGTAGCCACTGGCCCCGATCCAGCGCGAGGAATGCTGACGCTGGTGTTCATGCTATGCGGGCTAGCCCTGTTCGGCCTTGTGTTCGTCGGGGTGCTTATCCGAAACCCAAGTCAGTTAGGAACGACGGCCGCGGCTGAGATAAGCGCGGTGTCAGGAGGCCTTGGGTTGATGTTCGGCTACTTCTTCACACCGAATAAGAGCTAACACAAAGGAAATGCATCTCCGGTTCGTCCTCCTGAAGGAGCCACACACCGTTCTTGGGGTCGCAGAAGCATCCGCTGTTCCCCATAGGGGAGATATCTTCCTCTTAGAAGCTCCGGACCAGACAGGGCGCGTCGGGTACAGGGTGCGCTTTGTCGGTTGGACCCTCACAACTAATACTCCTCTGTCCGAGCAAGAAGACCGCGAACTGACAGTAGATGTCGTCCACGTCTTCATGGACCGCCTGGACGAGCAGGGCCAACCGGAAGGCACCTAGCGAACCCAACGCCAGCCGCGTCGACACGGCACCGCTACTTCCCGGCGGCAGCGGGTGGTATGCTTCTTATTGCAATTCTCGGTGAACGCCCAGCCGGCTAGCACGCCGCTGGGCGTTCGCTTTATTCGGTACCAGGTCAGCCGCAGGGCCACCCTGGAGATCGACGACGTGGACACGCCGAACGCGGCGGCGAGCACGCGCAGGCTGGCCCCGTCGGCTCGTTGACGTCGGATCGCCAGAACATCACCAGCGGACAACTTGGCGCGAGGACGCGGACGCATAGGCGCGGACTCCTTTGGCATGAAATGTATATGCCCATTGTGACGCTCGCGCAAACGCGGGCACCCGAAGTCAGCTAGACTTCGCACTCGGTCTTGAAGATTGTCTGAAAGACGACTAGCGGCGGGGCGAATGTGCCGTCCTCGGCCACGGCATAGATCAGCCGATCCTCATAGAAGATCGCGAGCTCTGCCTCATGCCTTGCGATAGCAGCCATCTGCCTGTCTAGGTCGTTCACGGAAGCCGTGCGCCGCTCAATGAATGCCTTTCGAGCGGCTGCCCGGTCGCCATCGAACCACCATGCGGTGACGCCGGCCGCGTGTATCGCGCGGATCACCGGAAGGCAAACCACCGGGAATCCCCAATCGAGTACGACGCGCTCCCCCAGGGCGCGTAAGGCATCGCAGAACGGCTCGACGTCAGCGCTCGGCGCCTGGCAGTCGGGCAGCCACTTGCGAAGCTCCGGGCGGTTCAGCCCACCGTGGTCTGCGTCGACATGCGTGAACCCGCGCTCGCGCTGAAGCCAGCCCGCGAACGTCGACTTGCCGGTACCCGGCACCCCGGAAATGACGATTGCCTGGCGTCCGGTGGCCGCCACAACGCCCGCGCCGTGTCAACCGCGATTTCGCGCCAGCACGCTCGCCAGCGCCAGCCGCGTGAAATGCGCTTTGCGGGCCGCCTCCCCGCGCCGCGCCCGCTCGTCGGCCGATAGGAGGCCTTCGGGGTCGACCTGCCGCTCGAAGCGACTGGCGAACGCCTCCCGCGCCGGCCTGGTGAGCTCGCGGACGTCATGCCGTGAGTGTGTGACGTAGGCGCCGAGGCGCCCGGCTAGGACGAGGCTGGGATTCTTACCTTTGGCGGCCACACCGTTGAGTCTGCGGCCGGCTCGGGGTCGAGCGCACGAAGGGCGCTAGAGTCGGTCGCCGAGCGCCAAGCGGCGATGCTCGTCGCCTCCACGTGCGGCCGCTTGTGACCGAGCGTAGCGGCGCATGATGATCGGTGATCGCCAGCCCCCGACCGTCATCAGCCCTTCCTCCGAGCCGCCCGCAGCCTTCCACCGGTCCGCGAAGGTATGGCGGAAGAGATGGGCGTGAATTGAGTGCGGGGTTGAGGCCAGCTTGCACCGCCCGGTCCTTGAGCATCTGCCCGACGCCCGATTCCGTAAGCGGGCCTTTGGTTCCCAGCCACAGGCGCGGCGACTTCGCGTGTAGATGCGATATGCGCACCCGAAGATAGCGGTTGATGGCCAGTGCCGTCGCCGGGCCGAAGAATACGTCGCGCTCTCGGCGTCCCTTGCCCATGACGCGGGCCATCCCGCGATCCACGCTCAGTTCGCCGACGGTCATGCCGGCCAGCTCGCCGACGCGCAGGCCGCCGTCGTAGAGGAGTCGGACGATGGCGAGGTCACGTCGCTGCGGAAAGGTGCCGCCGCTGGCAGGGCCGCAGGCGGCAAGCAGCTTGCGGACCTCGTCGTCCGTGAGGACGTTAGGCGGCCGATCTTCGACGGCTGGTGGCTTGACGTTGTGGAGCGGGGATTCGGCGATCTCGCCTTCCTCGGCCAGCCAGCCGAAGAGTGCCCGCAGGCCCCAATACCGCGTGTTCGCGGTCGCCGCGCTGCGCGTTGACAGCAGCCCGGCGATGAACGCCTGAACGTCACCACGGCTGATGTCGGCCGGCGCGGTCGACCGATCGCGGTCGGCCAAAAAGTCGCGCAGCTGGAAGGCCGCAGCCTGGTAGGCGTCCACGGTGTGGGGCGAGACGTTTTTGGCGCGCAGACTGATGGAGAAGTCGTGCCAAGCGTCGTCGAACGCCAGGGGCAGAGTGAGCGCAGCGACAGCCATCTTCGACCATTGTGGGGCCGGCTGGAGCGCCGGCGCCCGACTATCGCGCTTATCGGCGCTCTTTACGCTGCGGCCGCCCTGATGGACGTTCTGCGAATTGGAATCCGGGTGCTGGGGAGAGAGGATTCGAACCTCTGATTGGCTGATCCAGAGTCATCCAATCACCGTGGGTCCACGTGTGGCTCCTCTGGCCATACAAAGTGCCGAGGGGCGGAATCGAACCGCCGACACCAGGTTTTTCAGACCTGTGCTCTACCAACTGAGCTACCTCGGCCCCGGAACGCGGCGAGAGAGGGTACCACCGCTTTCGAACTCATCTGCGACCATCCCACCGCCCGTCCAACTCGCCTCCCGTCCGTAGAATGGCCCTCATGGGCCGGGTCATCCACACACGCGTCTTCGGCCTCCGGCCCGAGGACCGCGAGGCTCTGCACCACCGCCTCGAGGAGCTCGCCGCGACCCGCGAGTGGCGCGGTGACCGCCCCTGGCTGGCCGACAAGCTCTCCCGCGACCTCTTCTCCATGGAGTTCTTCCGCCACGCCGCCACCGCCGCGATCGCCGAGTCGCCCGACGCCGGTCCCCTCTCCGCCGCCGGCTTCCTCCGCATCGACCGCGACGAGACCGACGCGCTCGCCCTTCTCTTCGCCCTGCGCGACCTGAGCGAGCGCTTCGGCGTCCGCGTCCAGGTGCGCGACCCCGACAACCCCATCGCCAAGCTCCGCTTCGTCGAGCTGATCGCCGGCCGGCTGCCGGACGGGGCCGCCCTCGAAGCGGTGCTGGTCGCCCGGCCCATCTTCAAGCGGATGCCCGACGCGGTGATCGAGATGTTCCCGCCGCGGGCGCTGGGCTCGGCCTTCGGCACGGTCGAGGCCACCGACACCGAGCGGCGCATCTGGAGCTTCCGGGTGCACGGGATGCGCGCCTCGGCGCCCGACTTCCTCCAGGCGGAGGCCGAGGCGATGCGGATCTACCGGGGGCTGCGCTTCCTCTCGTGATCGGGGGGTGAGGACGGTCGTCCAGCGGGTCTCCCGCGCTGCCGTCCGCGTCGACGGTCAGACAGTCGGTGAGATCGGCCCCGGGCTCTGCGTCCTCCTCGGCGTCGGCCCCTCCGACGACGAGCGCACCGCCGCCCACCTCGCCGGACGGGTCGCCACCCTGCGGATCTTCCCCGACGACGCGGGCCGGATGAACCTCGACCTCGCCGCCCACGGCGGGGCGGTGCTGGTGGTCAGCCAGTTCACCCTCTACGGCGACACCTCACGCGGCCACCGGCCGTCCTTCATCGGCGCCGCCCCGCCCGAGCAGGCCGAGCAACTCTGCGACACCTTCTGTGCCGAGCTCCGCCGCCGCGGCCACAGCGTCGCCACCGGCCGCTTCGGAGCTCACATGGACGTCGAACTGGAGAACGACGGGCCGGTCACCCTGGTGCTGAGCAGCGGCGAAGGTCCCTGGCCGGCCGACGCGGGCTGAGCCGTCAGGCGCTACGGCGGGCGCGCAGGCCGGCGAGCTGCTCGTCCTCTCCCCCGCTGCCCGAGTAGCGCAGCAGCTCGGGCGGGCGGCCTCCCGTCCCCGCCGGCGAGCGGAAGCGGGGCACCCGGAGCCGGAGCGCCGGCACCTCGCTGTCGCGCACCGGGCGGAGCACGCCGCCGTCGCGGAGCTCCTGGACGCGGCGGCGGAAGGTCCGCTCGCTGCTCTGGGGCCCACCGTGCAGGGCGATGTGGAGGCGGAGCAGATCGTCGCCGGTGAAGACGTCGCCGAGCAGGGTGACCGCGCTGGCCACCGTCTTGGTGTCGGCGCGCAGCTTGTCCAAGGCGGTGCGCAGAGCGGCTGTGCCGGCCGCGTCGAGCTTGAGAGAGCGGCCCACCGGCGACCAGCGGCCGCGGCCCCCGGCCTCGGCGAACGGCGCAGTGGCGTAGTAGAGGGCGGTGACAGACCGGGCGCCCCGGCCCGGCTCGTCGTCGACGTCGACGAGGTGCAGGGCCGAGCGGCCCCGGCCGCCCCGGCGGCCGTCGAGATCCGCCCCGGCGTCGGTCACCGCGGCCGCGGCGGCCTGCGACAGCCGCTCGCGGGGACCGACCTCGGCGGCGGGAAGGCGCCCGGCCACGGTGAGCACGTTGAGGGCTCGGCTGGGGGGGGTGTCCGGGTCGGGATCGAAGCTGAAGACCGCCACCCTGACCGCCAGGGATGCCTGGGCTGCACGCGCCATGACGATGCCTCCGTGCCCAGGCCGGGCGGGCGAGCGGGCGGCGTCGGAATCGAGCCGGCACCCGGGCTCAGCGTCCGGCTTGGGTCAACCCCTGCTGGAACCGTTTGTGTAGATGATGGCACGAACTGGGGTCGCCGTGCAGCCGGCCGGGCCTCCCCACCGGACCGTCATGGGCGTCGAGATCGGGCCCGCCGACTGAAGCCGCGCGCGCGGGAAACCCGCAGGGCACACAGACCTTTACATCCCTGCCTTGACGCCCGGGTCGCCAGCGGCGAGGCTGAGTTCAGACGGCGGGTATCCAGCGAATCCGGGGGATGGATCGATGTCGTCGACAGCAGACGTGACCCTGGGGATGGCCCGGGTCCTCTTCGGGCGGGGCCGGGTGCGCGAGGCTCAGCAGGCGCGCCACCGGCTGACCTCTCTGCGGGAGAAGAAGCCCACCTGGACCTCGTACTACGGGGTCTGCGCCTGTGGGATCCGCAGCGATTCCATGCCGCGGCAGGCGGACGTCGGCGATTGGCACGCCGATCACCTGACTTGGGCCCTCAGAGAGGAGCTCGCTCCCGCCACGGCGTACGGTGGCCAAGAATAACACCAATATTTATTGACATAGCTCGGGAAGCGGCGTACAAGAGAGCGGATCCAGCTCTGTTCTAGCCATCCGCAGGAGGCGGGCCAGCGTGGACGACGCAGCCGCAGCCCTCGCCGAACGCCACCGCGACATCGCAGCCATCGCCGCCCTGGACGACCCGGTGCGCCGTGCCCTCTACGGCCTCGCCGGCCAGCCCGCCGGGCTCGGACGCGACGAGGCGGCCCGGGCCATCGAGATCTCGCGATCCCTGGCCGCGTACCACCTCGACCGCATGGCGGAGCTGGGGCTGCTCGACGTCGACCAGCGGCGGCCCGCGTCTGACCATCGACGGGCCGGGCGGCCCGCGAACGTCTACCGATGGGCGGAGCGGCCGATCAGCGTGTCGTTACCGCCGGCGATCCGAACCCAGGGTCAGTCGTAGGGGTACAGACCGGGCAGCGTCGCCGCCAGCTCGGTATCGCCAACGACGTCGAGCCCGACCGCGGCGAGCGTCCGCCGTCCCATCAGCCAGGCGACCAGCGCGTATCCCGGGCCGCGCACGGCGCAGTCCGCCTTGACATGCTTCGCGCTGACGGTGCTGCCCCCGGTGTCACGCCGGACCACCCACTCCCCCTCGCCATCGGTGCGATGGAGATGCCAGGACGCCTTCTCACCGCGCACATCGCCGGCGCGCCGCGCAAGCGCCGCCACGATATAGCCGAGGATGCCATTGACGCCCGCCGCGAGCCAGTCGGCGGGCTGGTACCCGCGTCCCAGGTCGACGTGATGCACCTCGACCTCGACCAGCCGCGCGGTGGGACCGGTCGCGGCCGGACGCGGCTCGCCGCCCATGAAGTCGATGCGACGCGCCCACGCCTCCGGCGTCATCTCCGCCCACGTCGCGGCCAGCGCGTCGCAGACCGAGCGCAGGTCGGCGAGCACCTCGCGCGCCGGTCGCGAGGCGCCGCCCTCGATCTCGGCGTTGCGACCCTCGCTTCCGCCGACGTACTGGGGAACCATGTGTCCTTCCAGCGCGCCACGGGCGCGGCGCAGATGCGACTCGCCGTTGCGGGCGACGTGGGTGAGGACGTGGCCGATGCTCCAGCCGGGCAGCTCGGACCGAGCGCGCATCTCGGCGTCGTCGACGGCGGCGGCGGTCTGCAGCAGGCGCGACGTCGCCTGATGGACGAGGGCGAGCTCGGCGTCGAGCGACTGCTGGGTCACGGTCACGCGAGCAGCCTACCGGGTGCGCCCGGACGCCGACAGCCACGCCGTAGACTGAGGACGCACTGGAGGTGGTGGTCATGCGTCTGGGTCTGCAGGTTCCCAACTTCACCTGGCCGGACGGCCAGCACCGCCTGGCGGACACCTTCGGGCTGATCGCCGAGCGCGCCGACCGTGCCGGCCTCTACAGCCTCTGGGTGATGGACCACTTCTTCCAGATCGGTGTGGTGGGCCCGCCCGAGCGCGAGATGCTCGAGGGCTGGACCGCGCTGAGCTACGCGGCAGGGCGCACCAACCGGATCCGGCTCGGCACCATGGTGACCGGCGTCACCTACCGTCATCCCGGCATCCTGGTCAAGACCGCGACCACCCTCGACGTTCTCTCCAACGGCCGCGCCTACTTCGGCATCGGCGCCGCCTGGAACGAGCAGGAGCACCGCGGTCTCGGCATCGCCTTCCCGCGTCTGGGGGAGCGCTTCGAGCGCCTCGAGGAGACGCTGCAGATCGCGCTGCAGATGTGGGCCGGCGACGAGACCCCGTTCAACGGGAAGCACTACCGGCTCGAGCGTCCGCTCAACTCGCCGCAGCCGCTGCAGCACCCGCATCCACCGATCCTCATCGGCGGCTCGGGTGAGCGCAAGACGCTGCGGCTGGTGGCCAAGTACGCGGACGCGTGCAACCTCTTTGCCTTCGAGGATCTGGGCGTCATTCGGCACAAGCTGGAGGTGCTGCGCGGGCACTGCGAGGCGGAACGGCGCCCGTACGATCAGATCGAGAAGACCTCGCTGAGCCATCTGCGTTTCTCGCGTGACGGACGCGGCGGGTCGTTGACGCCGGCAGCTGCCATCGAGCTGTTCGGTCAGCTGGCCGAGCTCGGCATCGACCACGCGATCTTCAGCATCCCCGATGTCCACGAGCTGGAGCCCTTCGAGCTGCTCGCCACCGAGGTGATCCCCGCGGTCGAGAGGATCGCGGTGTCCGGGCGGCAGCAGCCGCTGGAGCTGGCGGGCCGGGCGGCGGGGCAGCTGAGCCTGGGGGTCGGATCAGGCGGGTGACGCCGCCTCGAGCACGCCGTCGAGGGCCAGCGCCAGGTCGACGTCGCGCTGGCTGATGGCGTTGTGGAGGTGGGTGTAGAGCTCGAGCCGCACGAAGCTACCCTCGTGGATGCAGATGTTGGGGTGGTGGTCGACGGCATCGGCGACCTCGGCGACGCCACCGATGACGGCGATCGCGTCGCGGAACGAGGCCACCCGAAGATCGCGACGAATGCGGTTGCGTTCCACGATCCACGCCGGGTGGCTCTGCAGCTGGCGGTAGGCGGCCTCGGGGCTGATCGGGTCGAGTGAGCTGGGCACGGCGCCCCGGAGCCTACCCGACTACGGCGTCCCGTTCGGTGGAGCGGTGCTGCACGCGGCGAACTGCGCCGGGTCGATCACGGCCTGCGCCAGGGTGGGGGGCGTCTTGAAGGGAGCGCCCTTGAAATCGAAGAACTCCAGCATCGGGTTGGCACTGCCGTCACGGTTGGTCAGAGCCGGCAGGTGGAAGCGGGTCTCGATGAAGCGCAGGATCGAGGTGTGATCGTTGACGGTGTGGGAGACGAAGTGGCTCTTCGCAAACGGTGAGATCACCGCCACCGGTACCCGGATCCCGTAGCGGTCGAACGCTCCGGGCGTATCGCCAGCCTGCAGCATCGGGGCAATGCTGTCCGGCACCGGCGCCGGCGGCGGGGCCACGTGGTCATAGAAGCCGCCATGCTCATCGTAGGTCAGGAACATAGCAGACGACGACCAGTCGGGACTGGTGAACAGCGCGTGGGTCACATCGGAGACGAACTTCTGGCCGACCTGGATGTTGCTGGGCGGATGCTCGTCGTTCTCGACGTTGGTGGGCCCGAGGAAGATGGGGTCGACGAACGCGACCTGGGGAAGCGTCCCTGCCGCCGCGTCGGCGAAGTACTGTGAGATGGGAACGGCGTGGTCGGGATGCTGGTTGCGGACGTAGGAGAACTCGAAGGCGAATGGGACCGAGGAGTAGTAGATCTTCCAGCTGATTGGCGGGCTCGCCTCATCGAGGAGGTTGAAGATGCTCCGCTGGGTGAAGCCGTCGGGAGGGGCCAGGTCGTTGCGAATGTGACCGAACGACGTTCCGGCCAGCAGGAAGAAGCGGTTGGGGAAGGTCTGGGACAGGACCGAGGCGAAGTAGTGGTCGCCGATGGCGAATTTGCTGTAGAGGTCGTAGTAGAAGGGAAGGTCGCGCTTGTCGTAGTAGCCCATGGTGCGGCTGCCGGTTGGATCCGCCGAGACGACGTTGGCGGCGGTGAAGCCGTCCATCGCTCCGTTGTCCCACTCCTGGTGGGTTCCGTTCCACGAGTGGTTCAGGTCGGCGACCTCACAGTAGTTCGTCTTGTGGAAGGCGGTGATCGGCGGGCCGGAGGGGTTGGTGGGATTCGGGTTGGAGGCGTTCGCCGGCTCCGGTGTGGCTGCCGGCTGACCCTCGGCGCTCAGCTGCCCGAAGTAGTGATCCTCGGAGCGGTTCTCCTGCATCAGCACGACGATGTGCTGAACGGAGGACAGGCCCTTGGCGACGGAGGTCGGCGGCGACGCGGCCCGGACCACCGCCTGCGAGGTGCCAAGCGTGAGTACCAGCCCGAACGCGAGCAGCGCGAGCGACGGCAGCAGCCGTACCCTGAATCTCATTGAATCCATCCCTTCCTAACGCCACCGAGCTCGCGGTACTTGTGCCGCTGACCCCCTTCGGCGATACGCGGGCAGTATATGGCGCGATTGCGTCGGTCCGCGGCCTGCCCGGCGCCGTTTGACGCGACGTGACGCGTCGCGTTAGGATGGGCGCAGTGACCCCCCTGCTCGATCGACCCGAGATCGCCGGTGTGCTCGAGGACCCTCGACTGCTGCACCTGGCGGTCGAGACGGCGCGGGGTCCGCACGTGACCCCAACCGCCTACGCCGTCGCCGGCGGACGCCTCTGGCTGGTCAGCTCCCGCAACACCGTCAAGGTTCGGACGCTGCGGCGCCACCCGCGCGTCTCCGTCCTGGTCCGGGACGGCGAGCGCAGCGTCGTGCTGTCCGGAACCGCCGAGGTGCTCTCGCCCTGGGGGCCGGGCGATGCGATGCGGCTGGCGCGCAACCCCTGGTGGCCGCGGGCGCTGGCGGGATACGGCTTGCGCAACGCCGCGCTATTGGGCGGCTATCTGGTTGACGCCGCCGGCTGCACTGCCGGGTCTCTCCCCCACGACCGGGTGCTGGTCGGGATCACGCCGCAACGCGCGATGCTGATCGAGGACGACCAGGTGGTGCGCGTTGTCGGTCGCTGGCCGTCGGCACGCCGAGCGTCCTCGCCGCAGCGGCGCGCCGGCAGCGTGCACCGCGCGGTGTCGCTGGACGGGGTGCCGCAGCGAGCTGCGGCGACGGTGTCTGCCAGCGGTGGCGCAGCGCTCGGCTGGTCCACTCCATCCGGTCCGGTGGTACTGCCGGCAAATTCTTTGGAAGGCGGCGCGACAGTGCTCGTCCCCGCGCAGGCGCTGCGCGTCGCCGGCGCCGCTGATGGCGACGCCGCGTGCCTGTCCTTCGATGGCGGCCTGGCGCTCCGGCCCACGCGACTCGCCGGCGCGATGCTGCGTGGCCGCGAGAGCATCCTCTCGCGCCGCGGTGCGCTGGCAACGGTGGCGCTCGACGTGGAGCGCGTCAGCTGGTGGTCGGGCTTCCGCACCGGAACGGTGCAGATCGCAGCCCGCGCGGCGCGCGCAGCCGCCTGACCGGCGCCCTTTCCTCTCCACAAAGAGGCTACGCCCGGGCTGCACCTCCGCCTCCCAGCCCAAGCCATGCCTGCCAGGAAGGAGTCGACACGCGACTCTTGATCGAGAACAGGACTTCACCCATTTGGGTGATAGCGATGGCTAAGAGTGACGGTCGCGCGGCGGACACTTCACTCATCTTCGGTAAGGCAGCCAAAAGGTACGGGTCAAATTCCGCCGCAGTTCGTTGTCCATGCGTGCGACGCGATTGGTGCATGGCGTCGCGCTTTGGGCCGCTCTTTTTGCTTGACGTCACACGTTTGAGCGTCCACCATCGCGATCGTCGTCCTGTGCAGGACCCGGAGGGGAACTGGAGGCGCGGCCATGGGGATCAGAAGTTCCGGTCCAATGGGGCGTCGGCGCCTCGCGGCGCTCTCCTCACTCGCCTTGGTAGTGACGGGCGCGCTCGCACTGGTGGTCCCTTCTCGCGTTGCTCATGCCTACACGGCATCCGATGTGGTGCTGCTCTCCACGAGTCAGTGGCGTGACTCCATTGGCAATGAGCACCTTGTTGGAGAGGTTCAGAATGTTGGCACTGAGTCGCGCTCGTTCATTGAGATATTCATCAACGAGTACAATTCAACCGGAACTTTGCTCGCCACAGATTTCACGTTTGCGTCCGTTGATCCTTTAGCACCAGGCGAACGTTCTCCCTATCTCGACGATATTTCTCCGCCGGCTGGTTACGACCACTACACGATCTCCGACATCGCCGACAGCTCGGCAACTATGCCCCCCAATCGCAATTTCACCACCCAGGTGACGAACCACTTCATCGATAGCATCGGCTCGGAGCACGTTGTCGGAACGGTTACAAACAACAACACCACGACTGCCGACTTCGTCGAGATCGTATTCACGTTTCACTCGAACAATGGGACAGCGGTGGACACCGATTTCACATTTGTCAACACCTCCAATGGTTCACTATCGGCAGGTCAGACCGCTTCATTCGAGGAGATACGCTCCAGTAACTCGCCCTCGTACAGTCAATTCTCCTATCTAACGCAGTCCTCGAGCAGCCCGTCGGGCTCTGGCCCGCAAAACGGCACTGGTAGCGGCTCCTCAATAGGACCGACACCGACGCCTACGCCGAGCTCGACGTCCAGTAGCTCCTCGAGCACTTCCACTTCGATAAGCACCGCCTCGACGTCGACTTCCAAGACGTCGACCCCGACCCCGACGCCGACGCCTACGCCCACGCCTGGCACACATGTAGGCGGCTACTACATCCCTTCAGCGCAGGGCAACCTGTATGGCTTCGGGGACGCTACTGCCTACTATGGGAACTTGACAGACCACCATTACCCGGGCACTCCCGCCGGCATCGCCCTGACTCCGGACCGAGGGGGTTATTACATCCCGACCGCGCAGGGGAATCTCTACGGGTTCGGTGACGCAACACCGTACTTCGGGAATTTGACCGACCACCATTATCCGGGAACCCCAGCGGGTATCACGCTGACACGCGACGGCGGCGGCTATTACATCGTGACCGTGCAGGGGAATCTCTACGGCTTTGGTGACGCGTCGGCCTACTATGGCAACCTCACCGATCATCACTACCCTGGCAATCCTGCCGGGATCGCCCTGACGCCTGATGGTGGCGGCTACTATATCGTTACGACGCAGGGGAATCTGTACGGTTTTGGCGACGCCACGCGCTATTTCGGCAACCTAACCGACCACGGGTATCCTGGTAATCCGGCAGGTATTGCGCTGACCTTCGATGGCGGTGGCTACTACATTCCCACGGCCCAAGGGAACTTGTATGGCTTCGGCAACGCTGGCGCCTACTACGGCAATCTGACGGACCACGGCTACCCAGGCAATCCGGCCGGTATGGCGGTGACACCATGATTTGTGGGCGCCGAATGTTCGGAGCCGTCACTCCGGATCGGGGATCAGCTTTCCCGGGTTGAGGATGCCGCGCGGATCGACGCGCTGCTTAACGGCGCGAAGGATCTCGACCCCGAGCGCGCCGATCTCCGCGGTCATCCAGTCGCGATGATCGATGCCGACCGCGTGGTGATGGGTGATGGTGGCTCCGCAGGCGACGATCGCGTCCGAGGCAACCTGCTTGGCACGGCTCCACTGCGCGATCGGATCCTCCGCGAGCGCGGCGACCACGGTGAAGTACAGCGAGGCACCGGTGGGATAGACGTGGGAGACGTGGCAGAGCACCAGCGGCGGCCGTCCCTCCCAGGTGAGCTCGCGCTCGAGTGCGGTGCGAACCTGCCGGTGCAACTCGGCCAGCTTCGACCAGCTCGTCGCCGTCTCCAGCGTCTCGGCGAAGACGCCGACGTCGAGCAGCGCATCGCGCAGGTAGGGCGCGCGATACCGGGCGTGTAGCCACGCCTCACCGGGCTCGGTGCCGGTCGGTGTCCCTCCTTTGGAGGTAAGGATCGCCGTCGCCAGCGTCCGAGCCGCGGTCACGGTGGCGTTGCTGCCCTCGAACCCGGCGATGACGTCACAGCCACCCTCCGCGCCATCAGCCGCCGCGCTCTCGAGTGCGCGGTTGACTGCGGTCTCGGACTCGTCCGACAGGCGGATCACAGTGGGCGACGCATCCTCCTGCACCAGCCGCCGCACCGCGGTTATGCCGCTCTCGAAGCTGGGAAAGCGCCAGCCCTCGTACAGCCGCACCTCCGGAGTGCGGTGCACCCGCAAGGTGAGCTCGGTGATCACCCCGAGGACGCCTTCCGAGCCGACAAACAGCTGGCGCAGGTCGGGGCCGGCGGCCGACGCGGGAGCGCGACCGAGCTCGAGGCTTCCCTCGGGAGTCGCCACCCGCAGCGCCAGCACCATGTCGTCGAATCGGCCGTAGCCTGACGAGGCCTGGCCGGCGGAACGCGTCGCCGCGAAGCCGCCGATGCTGGCGTGCTCGAAGCTCTGCGGGAAGTGGCCGAGGGTGAGGCCCTGCGCCGCGAGCAACTCCTCGGCCCGCGGCGCGCGCAAGCCGGGCTGCAGCGCCGCGGTCAGCGACACGGGATCGACCGCTACGACGGCGTCGAGGCGGCGGAGATCGAGAGAGATGACGGCCTGCAAGCCGTCACGCAGCAGCTCCAGGCCGCCGACGACGCTGGTGCCGCCCCCGAACGGGACCACGGCTACGGCGTGCGCAGCGCAGGCGCGCAGTACCGCCAGCACCTCCTCATGACCGGCCGGCAGCACCACGGCGTCGGGAGCGGAGTCCGCGTCGCCACCGCGAAGGCGCAGGAGGTCGACGGTGCTCCGGCCCCGGGTGTGTCGGATGCGAGCATCCCGATCGACGAGGACGTGCTCGGCGCCCACCACCGCCGTCAGCGCGGCGCGCGCCTCCTCGCTGAGCCGGGAGGGGCCGACCCGCACCGCCTCGAGGGGCACCGCCGGGGTGTCCAGCCGGCCGATCCCGAGCGCCTGCTCGAGGAGGGCGCGGGCGGCCTCGGGAAGGGCCGTCTTCAACTCTGGCCGGCCCCAGCCGCACCAGGACATGTCGCCAGCCAGCTCGACGCCGGCCGGCTTCTCGGAGGTGCTCATGCTCTGATACAGTGTTACAGATGCCGTCTCAGCGTCACAAGGGGTCAGCGGTGGCGACGTCCTCGCCGAGCCCGACCGAGGATGCGCTTCTCGACGCGGCGAGCGAGTGCGTGCTCGCCGTGGGCGTGCGGCGCACCACCATGTCCGACGTGGCTCGTCGCGCCGGGGTGAGCCGGATGACGCTCTACCGCTGCTTCCCGGACGCGGCCACTCTCTGGTCGTCACTGCTCACCCGCGAGGTGGAGACGGCGACCGAGCGCGCCGAGCAGCGCGCCAGCGACCACGTCACCGCCCGCGAGCGCCTGGTCGAGGCGGTGGTGCGAACCGTCGAGGAGCTGACCCGCAATCCGCTGCTGCCGCGCATCCTCGAGGTCGACCCCGAGCTCCTGCTGCCCTACGTCACCGACAGGTTCGGCGAGAGTCAGCGCTTCGTTCTGGCCAGGACCGAGCAATACCTGGCGGAGGGCCGTCGCGACGGCTCCATCCGGATCGGCGATCCCACCGCCATGGCCTACTGGATGGTCGCCATCGCAACCAGCTATGTCACCTCCATCCGCATCATCGAGCAGGAGGCGGACCCCACCTCGGTGCTCGGCGAGCTTCGGGTGTTGCTGGACGCCTACCTGCGGACGGACTGGTGATGTACGCGTCGGCCTCGCTCAACGCGCGGCGACGCGCCGCGGAGATGGAGCGGCTCGCCGGCGGCGAGGTGGTCGACGTGCTGGTGGTCGGCGGCGGCATCACCGGGGTGGGAGTGGCCCTCGACGCCGCCAGCCGCGGGCTGTCCGTCGCCCTGGTCGAACGACGCGACCTGGCCAACGGCACCAGCCGTTGGAGCAGCAAGCTCGCGCACGGCGGGCTGCGGTACCTGTCGAAGGGTCGATTCGGGCTGGCGATGGAGTCGGCGCGCGAGCGACACATCCTGATGTCGGTCACCGCGCCGCACCTGGTCCGGGCGCTGCCGTTCGTGGTTCCCTTCGACCGCGGGGTGTCGACCGGCATGGCGCTGAAGGCACAGGTCGGCGTGCGCATGGGCAACGCGCTGCGCATCGCCGCCCGGACCGACTCGCGCCTGCTTCCGCGACCGCGACGAATCAGTCCGCTGGAGGCGCAGCGGCTGTTGCCGGCGCTCTCCGAGGACGGGCTGCGCGGGGCCGTGCTCTACTGGGACGGGCAGCTGGAGGACGACGCCCGGCTGGTGGTCGCGGCGGCGCGGACGGCGGCGGCACACGGGGCCGCGATCCTCACCTACTGCGCGGCGGCCAAGCTGCATCGCGGCGGCGCCGAGTGCCGCGACGAACGCAGCGGCGCCTCGTTCACCATTCGCGCACGGCACGTCGTCAACGCCACCGGGGTGTGGGCGCAGACGCTGAGCCCCGATGTGCAGCTGTCGCCGAGCAAGGGCACTCACCTGATCGTTCCTGCGAGCCGGCTCGGCGATCCGCGCGCGTCGCTCTCGCTGCTGGTCGGCCGGGTGGATCGCTGGGCCTTCGCCCTGCCGATGAGCGACGGGCGGGTCCTGGTCGGACTGACCGATGAGCCGTTCGAGGGGCCGATTCCCGACGAGCCGCCGGTCGCCGACGACGAGGAGGAGTTCCTGCTCTCGACCGTCTCGCAAGCCCTGTCGTGTGAGCTGACGAGCGACGATGTGATCGGCCGCTTCGCCGGACTGCGCCCGCTTCTCGCCGGACGCGCCGGAGCCACCGCCGACCTATCGCGCAAGCACGCGCTGATCGAGGACCCCGAGAACGGCGTGCTGACTCTCGTCGGCGGCAAGCTGACCACCTACCGCCGGATGGCCGAGGACGCCGTCGATCGCATTGCCTCGCGGCCGGATGTGCGTGCCGGTCGATGCCGGACCGCAACCCTGCCGCTGACCGGCGCCGCGCCGCATTCGGTGCTGGAACGGATCGAGGCGCCGGCCCGGCTGGTGGCGCGCTACGGTGCCGAGGCTCCCGCGGTGGAGGCGCTCGCCGGCGGAGACCGATCGCTGCTCGAACCGATCGCGGACGGCGTTGCCCCGCTCGGCGTCGAGCTCCTCTTCGGCGTCGAGCACGAAGGGGCGATGGGCGTCGACGATCTTGTCGACCGGCGAACGCGCATCGGACTGGTGCCGGCCGAACGGGCACGGGCGCTGCCGGCGGCGCAGGCGCTGCTCGATCAGCGCGAGGTGATCGCGACCGTCGCGTAGCCACGGGCCATGTGTGCCACCGGCGACGGGGACGTGCGAGACTCCCTGCCATCGGAGACCCGCGGCCGCCCGGCGGTCTCCACGTCTCGGGGGACAGCGGCGTTCTCGACATCCGGCGCGACCGCGTACGAGTCCGTATGAGTGGAGAGTAGCCATGGCGAACGAGCTGAGCGCACTGGCCGAGGCGGCCGGCGAGGCGGTTGACCGTTTGGCGATCACTCCCGCGCAGTCGCTTCACGCCGCGGTCGCACGTCGTGTCTTCGCGAACGTCGGTGTCGGAGCTGCGCCCAGCCGTGCGGTCCACGACGGGATCTCGGGAGCCTTGTACTCCGCCCTTCGCATCGCGACCGTGCGTGGCTCCACAGTGGCCGCGGCAGCGATCCGCCGCGCCGGCGGCGATGCCGATGTGCGTCCGGTGAGCCGCTCGCGGCGTGGCCGGCTGGCAATTAGCGTCGCCAACGCCTTCATCGGCGATCGCCTCGAGGAACGCAACAGCGACCTCGCCATCCCCATGGCAGTCCGCCGGCACGGGGCCGACGTCGCCTGTACCGCGGGCGCGCTGCGCCGCGCCTTTCCACGGCCGACTCCCCGGGTCGCCGTGTTTCTGCACGGATTGATGGAGTCGGAGGAGTGGTGGCGGCGGGGCACCGACCGGCACAGCGGCAGGGACCGCCGGCCCTTCGGTGTCCGCCTCCGGGCGGACCTCGATCTCACTCCCGTCGACATCCGCTACAACACCGGTCTCCACGTCAGCGAGAACGGTCGGCGCCTCGCCGACCTCCTCGAATCACTCATCGAGGCATGGCCGGTCGGGCTCGACGATGTGGTGCTCATCGGCCACTCGGTGGGCGGCCTGGTGGCCCGCTCGGCATGCCACCAGGCGCTGTCCTCCGGGTGCACATGGCCGTCGCGTGTCCGCCACCTCGTGACGCTCGGCACGCCGCACACCGGGGCGCCGCTGGAGAAGGCAGTCCACGCCACTGCCTGGGCGCTGCGTGCTCTGCCCGAATCCCGTGCCTTCGCCGACATCCTCGACTCGCGCAGCGCGGGCATCCGCGATCTTCGCCACGGCTACCTTCGCGACGACGACTGGCGCGGCGAGGATCCCGCCGCCCTCTTCGATGACCGGCGCGGGGAGGTTCCCATGCTTCCCGGCTGCACCCACACCTTCCTCACCGCGACCATCACCCGGGATCCGTCGCAGCCGCTGGGATGGCTGGTCGGCGACCTCATGGTGCGCACCGAGAGCGCCGGTGGCCGCTGCCGCGAACGCTCGATCCCGGTGCCGCCGGAGAGCGTGGTGCACGTCGGCGGGCTGACGCACTTCGATCTGCTCGACCACCCCCTGGTCTACAGCCGCATGCGTGATGCCCTGGCACGCAGCTTCCCGAAAGGCTAGTGGCGGCTTGATGGGGTTGGTGCACCGTCTGGCCAAGCGTCAGGACCGCCTGTACGACCGGCTCAGAGATCCCCGCGCCCACGAAGTGGCTTATCGCACCGGAACCGCGGACGGCTTCGACGCACTGCGTGGTCACCGGTATTGTTTGCTGGTGACGTTCCGTCGATCCGGCCAGCCTGTGCCGACCCCGGTGTGGTTCGGGCTCGACGACGGACGGCTCTACGTCCGCAGCCTTGCCGACGCGGGGAAGGTGAGGCGACTCCACCGCGATCGCCGGGTGCGCGTCTGCCCCTGCAATGCGCGCGGGAAGCCGCTGGGCACGCTCGCCGAGGGAACCGGAAGAGTGCTGGAACCCAGTGAGGCGGTCCGCGCTGAGGCTGCTCTACGCTCCAACCGCGGATGGGGTAGGCGAGTGTACGAAGCCATCGGGACGTCGCTGGGCGTCCAGACGACCTATCTGGAGATCGTACCCAGCGGCGTTGGAACGCCTAGTCCATAGCAGATATCGGTCGCGTCGAGCCGATCGGATGCCCGTCAGGAGAGGGCGGGACGGCGGGCGTTGAAGCCGGTCGCCTGCTGGTAGGCGTATGCGAGCTGCAGCAGGCGCACTTCATCGAAGGGCCGTGCCGAGAGCATCAGCCCGACGGGCAGGCCTCCACTGAAGCCCGCCGGCACGGAGATTGACGGACAGCCGTTCAAGTCGAAGAGCGACGTGTAGTTGACGAGATCGATGACGCCGGTGGCCTGGGCTTCCTGCTTGGTGGGCGCCGGACGTGGTGTGGTGGGCGTGAGGACTGCGTCGACGCCGCCGAAGATGTCCACCCATTGCGCGATATTGATCGTTCGAATGCGCTGAGCCCGCAGGTAGTGCTGGGCGGCCCACTCGGCGTCCAGCCCGAAGAAGAGCTGCGTCTGTGTCTGGTAATCCTGCGGACGGCGCCTCAGGTAATACTCGTGCGCGGCCAACGGCTCGCTGAGCTGGATGATCAGATACGAGGTGGCGGCAACGTTCTGGGTGGCGGGCACCGTGAGGGGTACCACGTGCACACCCAACTTCTGGAGGACTGGAACGGCGGCCCGCACCGCGGCCTCGGTTCCGGCCTCGGCACCATCGAAGAACACGGAGGTCGGCACGCCGACGCGGAAACCGCGGACGGGTCGCCCGATCCCTGCGCTGAAGTCGGGAGCGAGCACCGGTGACGTGCTCGGATCCTGCGGATCGGGTCCGGCGATGGCGTTGAGCAGCAGCGCGCAATCCTCCACCGTCCGGGCCATCGGTCCGGCGTGGTCGAGGCTCCAGGCCAGTGGGATCAGCCCGGCCTTGCTGACGCGCCCAAAGGTGGGCTTGATGCCGACGGTACCGCAGAGCGAGGAGGGGATCCGGATCGACCCGCCCGTGTCCGAGCCGGTGGCCCCGAGGCACATCCCGGCCGACAATGCCGCCCCCGATCCGCCGCTGGAGCCACCAGGGATGTGGCTCAGCTCCCACGGATTGGATGTCGGCGGCGTCCAGACCCCGTAGGCGAACTCGTGCGTGTTGACCTTCCCGAGCAGGACGCTTCCCGCGCGCCGGAGTCTCGCCACCACGGTGGAGTCGGCAGCTGCGGGCGGGGCATCAGCGAGCACCTTCGAGCCGGCCGTGGTCCGCACGCCTTTCTGGTCGTACAGGTCCTTGATGGCGATGGGGATGCCGTCCAGTGGCGACAGCAGGGCGCGGTGCGCCGCCCGCGCGGCGGACGCCTTTGCTTGAGCGCGCGCGTCGTCGGCAAGCAGTCGAATCCAGGCACTGACCTTCGGCTCGAATCGACCGATGCGATGAAGGCAGGCGTCGAGCAGGTCGACGGGCGAGAGCTTGCGAGCCCTGATCAACTGCGATGCTTGGGCGATGCTGAGGTAGGCGAGGTCGTCCGCGCTTTGCGGAAGTGGCCCGGACGCGGGAAGGTGGCCGACAGTGGTGACGGCTGGGACGCTGTGGAGCAGCGTTGCCAGTGGGAGGCCGCCGAGCCACACCGCGCCCGCCGTCCCCGCTTTGAGAACGTCGCGGCGCACGACGCCGTCAGCCACGTCGCACCTGCGCTGGGAAGGTGAAGCCGACCGCGGGCGGTGTGGCGAAGGGGATGTCGTAGGCGATGAACTCGGCGACCGTTTGCGGGTCGAGGCTACCCTGACGCGTCCTGTCGGGCGGTTGGAACCCCTGTGCCGGCGCCCCGTGTGCGAGCGCACTGCGCCTGGCACGCAGGGCAGCAGCCAGAAGAGACCCGGGTAATGCCGCCATGCCGATTTCTCCCTTCCTTCCGGCTTCGCCGCCGCACGGCGAAGTGCGCAGGCGTGCCGCGATCGCAATTGATAGTATTGGTATCAGCTTCGCGAGTCAAATCGATGGCGCAATCGACTCGGGAAGGGCCAGGCTGGACTGCAGCGAGCACTGTCACATGGTGCGATGTGACGATCGGCCCGGCTACTGACCCACCGCACCGTCGATCCGCTGCCGCAACAGATCGGCGTGCCCGTTGTGCCGCGCGTACTCCTCGATCATGTGCACCAGCACCCAGCGCAGCGAGACCGCGCCTCCGTCGCGTCGGTTCCCGGTGACGTCGAGATCGGGCGCCTGGGCTACGAACCCCTCCGCAAAGGCGATCTCGGCCTTCCACACCCTCCACCCCTCCGCGACCACCTCGGGATCGGCCACCGCGCCATCGAAGTCTCCGTCGCGGTTGCTCGCGGAGTAGAAATACGGCGGCGCGTCCTGTCCGGCCATCGTCCGCCGGAACCAGCCGCGCTCCACCTCGGCCATGTGGCGCACCAACCCGAGCAGCGACAGCGTGGACGGATCCACCGTGCGACGCGCCAAGTCGGCGGCGTCGAGGCCACTGCACTTCAGCTCCAGGGTGTCGCGCTGCCAGCGCAGGAAGGCGACGAGGGTGGCGCGCTCGTCGCCTAGGTCCGGCGGGTCGGGGCGCGGGTCCTGGTCGGGGTCGATGAACATGTCGGCGAACCGCCTCATCGGGTAGGAACCATACCCCTCGCCTCCGCCCGACACGAATCGCCGCGGCGGCTGTCTTTCCCCCATGTCAGCGTCCGCTGGAGGGAATCGAGGGGAATCCGGTGACCACTCGTCGCGGCCAGGTGCTCATCGCGACCGCCGGGCTGGCGGCCGCCGCCATCACGCCCCTGGCGGCGGCTTCGACCCAAGCCGCGGCCACCGCCCAGGCTCAGGTGGGGAGCTTCAGCGAACCGTTCCAGGAGCCCGGCCTGCCCAGCGGCAGCACACCCTGCACGGCGCAGGACAGCCGGGCCGGCAGGTGCGTCCCCACCGCGGTCTCGGCCGCGGTCCTCGCCGACGGCCGGATCCTCTACTGGAACGGTCTCGAGGGATCCGAGCGTTCCAGCGCCAGCACCACTCTCCAGTTCGGCGCCGTCGCAGCCTCCGACCAGAGCCGGATCCTCGACCTGGCTCGACGCAGCTGGGCCAAGCCGTCGCCGGTCGACGGCGGCGGCACCAACCCGCCGCCCGATCTCCTCCTGCCCGGAACGCCCTACACCCAGGGGTCGAGCGACGCGCTGTTCTGTTCGGCATTGACCCAGCTCGCTGACGGACGGGTGATGGCCACCGGCGGGACCGACTATTACGACGAGCCCGGCATCCCGGGGACCGACCTCGGCGTGTCCGAGCTGCAGGGGCTGAAGAACACCCGCATCTTCGACCCCGCATCCGGCCGCTGGTCGCAGAGCGGACAGATGAAGGTCGGCCGCTGGTATCCCTCCACGGTCACCCTCGGCGACAACAGTGTCTTCGTGGCGAGCGGGGTGACCAAGCTCATCAAGCCTGCCTACTCCGATGCCCCGGCGAACTCGGGCACCAACGTGACCCAGACCGAGACCTATGACCCGAAGAGCGGATCGTGGACGTACAACGGCCCGGCGGCCGACCACTCACTGCCGCTCTTTCCGCGCCTACACCTGCTTCCCGACGGCAAGGTGTACTACGACGCCGGCGGGCAGACCTTCAACCCCGACGGGCAGTCGTACGACGAGGCGACGTGGAACATCGCCGCCGTGTATGACCCGGCGACCAAGACATGGACCAACCTCGACATCCCTGGCATCGGCACCGACTACCCGGGGTTCAAGGGGTCGACCTTCTCGATCATGCTGCCGCTGACCTCCCCCTACTCGAGCGCGTCGTTCCTCTCGGCGGGCGGCGTCTTCGGCACCACACCGGGAAGCTACGTCGCCAACGACGCGAGCACCGTCACCACCATCGACGTCAGCGGCGGCCACGACAAGCTCTCCACCCGACAGACGGGCAACCTCCAGAACCGGCGTTGGTATTCGACCGGGGTTGTGCTGCCCGACGAGACGGTGATGGCCTTCTCGGGAGCCCAGCAGGACGGTGTCGTGGGACCCGGATATGAGATCCCGGTGCACCAGGCCGAGCTGTTCAATCCGGAGACGAACACCTGGACGGCCATGGCGAGCGGCCATCGCGACCGCACGTATCACAACACCGCCGAGCTTCTTCCCGACGGTAGCGTGCTGGTCGGTGGCCATTCCCCCATCCCCAACGGATATGGGACACAGGGGAGCGTCCCCGGCGGGGTGACGGCGAACAACGAGAAGGATCCGTCGTTCGAGATCTACTACCCGCCGTACTTCGCTGCCCAGCGCCCCACCATCGCCAGGGCTCCGGCTGCGCTCGGATACGGCAGTGCGGTGACGATCGCCACCTCCGACGCGGCTTCCATCTCCAAGGTCGTGCTGGCGCGCAACACGTCGATCACCCATCTGGTCGACGGCGACCAGCGCACCGTGGAGCTTCCTGTCGTGGGGCGCAGCCACTCGACGGTGACGGTCATGGTCCCCACCAACCGAGCCGTGCTGCCGGCAGGCCCCTACCTGCTCTTCGTCGACAAGCGATCGGGCTCGAGCCTGATCCCGTCCACCGCGGTGCAGACATTCGTGGGGGCGCCGCCACCTGCATGGGCACGCGGATCGGCCGCGGCCGCGCCGGCGTTCACAACGCGCGGCGCGGCGACGTCGCCGGCGGGCAGGGCCGCACCTCAGGGTGGCCCGACGGGCGTGCGGGCGCAGGCGGCACCCGCAGCACCGGCTGCTCGGCTCGGCGACGCGACGCTGTCGGGATCAGCGGCGAGCGGCCAGCCTGACCGGCGCACCCTCGGTGCCCTCGGCGCAGCGGCCGTTCTGACCGGCGCTTTCGCGATGATGGTCTGGGCGCGCCGCCGGCCGCTCCCGACGCGACGCCGCGACTAGCCCACCTCGGCGAACGCCTTGGTGCCGTAGGCGAGGTCGGCGTACCAGTCGCCGCGTCCGTGGGGGGTGAGGTCGAGCACCTCCCAGACCGCACACAGCTGGTCGAGGCCGCGCTGGTTGATGTCCTCCGCCATCATCGGATGGGCGGTGTAGAAGTGGCGTACTGTGCCCGCGCCGTCGCGGCTGAAGACCGAGATGGTCGAGTCCTGGTTGCCGTCCTCGTCCTCGCTTCCCAGGTCGTACTTGAAGGTGCTGTCACCGCAGCTCAGCAGGCGCAGGTTCGACCATCCCCGGTTGCGCGCGTGCGCTCGCAGCGTCGGCAGGTCGGCGGCGGCGGCGATGGCGAAGTCGACGTTCTGGGCGATGTGATGGGCTACGCCGTTGTACCCATCGATCCACAGCGTGCACATCGGGCAGGGACTGGTCTGCTTCTTGCCGTACATGAAGTGGTAGACGACGAGTGGCCGCTCCGGTGACCGGAACAGCTCGCTCATACGCGCGGACCGCACCGGAGTATCTCCGGCGGCAAGGTCGGTCGGTCCTTCCTGAAAGGCGTAATCCTCGATGGCCGCGCCCTCGGGAAGCCGGCGACGGACGTCGGCAACGCGTTCGCGGTGCCGCATCAGGTCGATCTCTGCCAGGCGCAGCTCCTCGCGCCGTGCCTGGTACTCAGCCGATTCGTTGGCCAGTCGCGTCTGTCGCATGGTGCGTTCCCCCGGTCACCGCGTCTCGCGCCGTCCTCGCCATCCTAGCGAGTTGACACCGCGCTAGTAGCCGTACGCGCTGCTACTGGTCGGAGCCGAGTTGCCGCCTCCTGCGGCGGCGCCGGCGCTCGCTCCGGCCTTGACCACCTGCCAGACCCCACCGAAGCTGTGGATGCCCTGACCGTTGGTCATCCCCGCACCGGAGTCTCCGGAGAAGCGGTGGACGGGAAGCCCGTTGATGGTGACCTGCCGGCTGCCATTGGCCGCGGTCGTGGTGCCCAGCGTTCCCGTACCGGGACCACCGGTCGGGGTGGTCCCGCTGGGAACCGTCAGCGGCGGCCAGAAGTTCAGGCACTGGCCGGTGCAGGCGACAGCGCGACCGTTGCTGGTCAGGGTGTAGAGGGTCATGCCCCCGTTGTCCACCACGATGGTGCCCAGGCGGGCGTTCGACGCCGTCATCACCGTTGCGGCGGCGGGAGCCGGCGGTGTGGCGGGTGCAGCGGTCGGCGTCGACAAGTTGGGTGTCGAGGTGTCGGATGAGGACTGTGCGCCTGCGCCGGACGCGCCCGCACTGCCCGAGTACGAGGTGCCACCGCACGCAGCGAGGGCGAGAGCGGCGGCGGCGACGGTGCCCAGCACCCCGCCTCCCAGAGTTAGACGAGGCATGAGTGGTTCTCCATAGGTGGTGGTGGCGCCCCCTGCAGGAGGCGCCACTCAATGGATACGGAGCGCGGTTGCGCCTGACGGAGCCGACGGTCTGGGCACCCCGAGGCGGTCCGGATCGGTCCCCGGAGGCTGCCGTCCATGGCTCGTAGATACCGCCCGGCGCCCGAGGCGGCGCCCGAGGCGGCGCCCGAGGTCCTGGTCGAGGCGGGGGCGGCCTACGAGGCCCTCAAGGGCCTCGCCATGATCGTCGGCGACGAGGACGAGAGCTCCTATCTGGTCGGCCCCGAGTGGTTCGAGCAGACGCGGGCGCGCATGTCCCCCGCCCTGCGCACCACAGTCCGCCGCCTGACCGGGGGCCACGGCGCCCTCATCACCCATCTGGCCGGTCTGGTCCACGACGCCGGCGCGACCCGCCGCCTGGCCGCGACCCTCCCCCTGGATCGCCTGGTGCCGCGAGTCACCCATGGCATCGCCTGGACCCCGGTGCCGGAGATCCGCACCGTCGTGCTGGTCCCCACGCTGATCTGCCGGCCGTGGGTCTGCTGCGCCGAGCACGACGACACCATGGTCTTCTGCTATCCGGCGACCGACCGGCCCGCCGAGGCCGGTCCGGACAGTCCCGAGGCCGTCGCCGCGACCGTCTACCGCGCCCTCGCCGACTACGCGGGCCTCGCCAACTCGACGGTGCACACCCACCTGATGCTGCTGCGCAACGCGGGCCTGGTGCAGGTGGGGATGACGGGCGGCAAAGACTACCACGTCGCCCCGGAGGTGCCGGATCTCGGCGGCCTGCTGGGCGGCGTTCTCCGTCTCACGGAACCTGACGTACCAACGTTGAACATCGGGACGCAGCGACGAAGAGGCGGAACATGAACGGGCTGATCACGACGCAGATGGCCACCGGTTGACCTGGCGCCGACGGTCAGGCGCCGCCGACGCGCTCCACCTCCTCGACGACCGTGGGCCCGGTCTTGTCGGGAAATCGGTCGAGGACGCCCGAGGTGATCAGCCGCTCGCGAGCGGCCTCGGCCTCGTCGGACGAGCCGAACTCAACCTGGATGAAGACCTCGTTCGGATCTTCGATGCCTCGAAAGATCCGGTACCCCCTGGCCGATTGCCTCGCGCCGGGACGGTCCTCGTCAAACATCGGCTTCCACGCGCTGTAATCACCCACCTGGATGCGGGTCAGGATGAACGCCATATGCCACCTCCTCTCGTCTTGCTGCCAGCGTTGAGCGTAGCCCGGACGCCGCTCACTCTGCCTGGTCGGTGCGGTGCAGGATGAACGGCGCGCGGCGCATCAACGGATGCGGGGAGACGAGCCGACCGGAAGCGGACTGAGTGCCGCCTCCATGACCGCGGCGACGTCGGGGCCAAGCACGGCCGCCGCATCGGTGCCGGTCTGCAGCAACGACATCAGCAGCGACAGGATGATGGTGACCAGGCCATTGGCCATCGGCACGGGATCGATGTCGAGGCGGACCTGACCGGCGCGCTGCTGCCGTCGGAGACGGTCAGCGGACACCCGGCGCAGCTGCTCGAGTGCAGGAATCGTGAGCAGCCGCACGGTGAACTCGGGTTCGAGGCCCGCGAGAACCCGCCGCGCCAGCGGGTGGCGGCCGATGGCGGCGAGTAGGGCGTAGATCAGGGTCTGCTGCCAGCGGTCGAGGTCCAGGTCGTCGGTGAGGCTGGAGAGGCCCTCCTCGATGACCGCGGCGGCGTCCTCATCGACCGCGGCGAGGAACAGCGCCTCCTTGTTGGGGAAGTAGACGTACGCCGCCGTGCTGCTGAGGCCGGCGTCCCGGGCGATCTCGGCGACCGAGGTCCGTCGATAACCGTCGCGGGCGAAGCGCTCGACTCCAGCCTCCAGCAGGGCCTGACGAGTTCGCTCGCCCTTGGTCATCGAGGTCGCCGGTAGGGCCACGGGTGACAGGATACCTCGTGAAATGAGGGATTGCATCAACCCCTCAGAATATTCTAGAGTCCCGGCCAGGAAGCCGCCGCCCTCGACCCCCCGGAGGACAGCGCATGACCGCCACCCAGACGGCCCCCGAGCGCAACACCGACCGAATCGAACGCCTCAATCGTGTCTCGGTGCGCCGGGTGATCGAGCCCGACGTCGAGGTCACCGGCAGCCTGACCAAGGACCAGGTCCTTCCCGACGACCTGCTCTCCATCGATGGGCTTGGCCTGCGGCTCACGCCTGCCCAGCGGGCCACTCTGGCTCGCGAGGAGCTGGCCTCCATCGTGCGCTTCGGGGTCGTCTTCGAGGCCATCCTGATGTCCGGCTTCGCCTACCAGATGGCGCTCAGCCGAGACGTCACCGACCCACGCTTCACCTACGCCCTGCACGAGATCGGCGAGGAGACCCGCCATTCGCGGCTCTTCGTGCGACTCCTCGCCGAACTCGCGGCCACGCAGCGCAACCCGTTCGAGAGCCGTCTGGCCACCGCTGTCCGCTCGCGGTCCCTCCCCATCCTCCTCCGGCGCCCCGCCACCCTCGACGCCTTCGTGCTCGTGGGCGAGGAGATCCCCGACCTGCTGCAGAAGCTCGCCGCGGAGCATCCCGACACCGACGGCTACGTGCGCGACATCAGCCGCTACCACCGCCTCGAGGAGGCCCGCCACATCGCCTTCGCCCGCACCACCGTCGGCGAGCACTACCGGCACACGAGCTGGAGCGACAGGTTCGGAGTCCGCTGGGTGGTGCCGCTGGGGATCGTCTTCATGTTCGACACCATCGTCCAGCCGTACGTGTATCCCACCGTCGGCCTGCCCGCGCTGCGCACCTGGCGTCGGGTGCGCCGGCAACCCAAGCGTGTCGCCCTGCGCCGGCAGTGTGCCCGCGCCGTGTTCAAGGGGCTCGCCGACGCCGGCGTGTTCAAGCCCGGGCGGGTGCCGCTGGCGTGGCGGCGGGTCGCCGGTGTCGACCGCGACGGCAATGCGGTTTGACGCCAGCTTCCATGCTGTTCGCCGTTGAAGGAAGGGAGGTCACGTGAACGGGAAGGTCGTCGTCATCACCGGGGCCAATGTGGGGATCGGCAAGGAGACCGCGGTGGGTCTCGCCACGCTGGGTGCCACCACCGTGCTCGCCTGCCGCAACCAGGAGAAGGCATCCGCCGCAGCGGCGGAGGTGCAGAGCCGGTCGGGGAACGACGACGTCCACGTCGTCCCGCTCGACCTCGCCGACCTGGAATCGGTGCGCCGCTGCGCGGCGACCATCGAGCAGTCGTGGGGACGTCTCGACGTCCTGGTGAACAACGCCGGCGGCATGTGGACCGAGCGGAGCACGACCAGGCAGGGCTTCGAGCAGACCTTCGGGGTCAACCACCTGGGCCACTTCTATCTGACCAGCCTACTGCTCGATCGGCTGGTTGCCTCGGCGCCGGCGCGGGTGATCAACCTGTCGTCGTTCGGCCATCACGCCGCGGTGGGAGGAATGCGGTGGAATGACCTCCAGTCGGAGGGGTTCTACGAGGGCTTCACCGTCTACGCCCGGTCAAAGCTGGCCGCCATCCTCTTCACCCGCGGGCTGGCCCGTCGCCTCGATCCACGGCAGGTGACCGTCAACGCCATCCATCCCGGGGCGGTGCGCAGCGGCTTCGGCATGGACGGCGACATGAAGGGGATCATCGGGATCGGAAACCGGTTCATCCGGCCCTTCGAGATCAGCGCCAAGGCGGGTGCCAAGACCTCGATCTTCCTCGCCTCCGATCCCTCGGTCGACGGTAAGACCGGCGGCTACTGGGTTCGCTGCCGTCCGGGCCACATGAGTCGGGCTGCTCGCAACGACGCTGCCGTCGAGCGGCTGTGGAACGAGAGCAAGCGCCTGCTCGACTCCGTCGGCTTCGCCCCCGGAGAGTCGCAACAACTGATCGGTACCGCTGCCACGCGGTCGCCGGTTTCGACGGCGTGACCGTCAGCAGCCCTGCTCCACCGCGCAGCAGGTCGGAGGCCGGTGCTGCGCCCGTGCGGCACCCCGACGTGGTGGTGGTGGGCACAGGCTTCTCTGGCATTGGCGCCGCCATCCGGCTCAAGCAGCAGGGGTTCGACGACTTCGTCGTCCTCGAGCGCGCGCACGACGTGGGCGGGACCTGGCGCGACAACACCTATCCGGGCTGCACCTGCGACGTTCCTTCACACCTCTATTCCTTCTCCTTCGAGCCCAACCCACGGTGGAGCCACAGCTTCTCGCGGCAGGGCGAGATCTGGGAGTACCTGCGCACCTGCGCCCGGCGGCACGGCGTCATGCCGCACATCCGCTTCGGCCACGAGTTGGTCTCCGCCGCCTGGGACGACGAGCTCGATCGATGGCGGATCGAGACCACCGGCGGACATTTCACAGCGCGAGTGCTGGTGACGGGAGTGGGCGCGTTGAGTGAGCCGTCGGTCCCGTCCATCCCCGGGATCGAGACCTTCCGGGGCACGGTGTTCCACTCGGCGAGCTGGAACCATGACCACGACCTCGCCGGCGAGCGCGTCGCCGTGATCGGCACCGGGGCGTCGGCGATCCAGTTCGTCCCCGAGATCCAACCGCGGGTCGGCCGTCTGCTGCTCTTCCAGCGGACGCCACCGTGGGTCGTACCTCGCCGGGACCGGCGGTTGAGAGCGTTCGAGCAGCGGCTGTACCGCGTGGCGCCGGCGGTGCAACGCCTGGCGCGACTGGGGATCTACTGGGGACGCGAGGCGATGTTCGTCGGTTTCGGCATCGACACCCGGCTGCAGCGCGGTCCCGAGCGCATGGCACGACGCCATCTTCGACGTCAGGTGCCCGATCGCACGCTCCGCAAAAAGCTCACCCCCGACTACACCATCGGGTGCAAGCGCATCCTGCTCTCCAACGACTACTACCCCGCGCTCGCCCAACCCAACGTCGAGGTGATCACCGATCGCATCCAAGAGGTGCGGGAGCACTCCATCGTCACCGCCGATAGCGTCGAGCACGAGATCGACACCATCATCTTCGGCACCGGCTTCCACGTGACCGACATGCCGGCGGCGAAGCGCCTCCGGGGCCGCGGAGGGGTGCTGCTCGCCGACGCGTGGCGCGATGGGATGGGCGCCTACCGTGGCACCACTATCGCCGGCTTTCCCAATCTTTTCATGCTGGTGGGGCCCAATACCGGGCTGGCCCACACCTCGCTCGTCTTCATGATCGAGTGCCAGATCGCCTACGTCATGGACTGCCTGCGCTATATGAGGCGGAGCAGGGTCGCAACGGTCGAGGTGAAGCCGGAGGTGCAGGCGCGGTACTGCGACGACGTCCATGCACGGATGCAACGCACCGTCTGGGTCACCGGCGGGTGCGTCAGCTGGTATCTGGACGCCGCCGGTCGCAACACCACGCTGTGGCCGAACTTCACCTGGCGGTTCCGTCAGCTCACCCGCCGGTTCGATCCCCAGAGCTACCTGGTGAACGCCGGCGCCAGGGACCGGGAGGCGGTGGCCGCCTGATCACGGGCGCTGGTAGCGGAGCAGAACCACCCCGTTGCCAAAGCTCCGGGTCTCGGCGAGCCGGAGGTCGATTTTCGCGTCTGATCGCTGGAACAGAGGCCTGCCCTGCCCGATGACGACCGGGTGGAGGTAGAGCCGGTACTCGTCGATCAGGTCGTGTCGCGTGAAGGATGCGGCGAGGTCGGCCCCGCCGAGCACCAGGTCTCCCCCGGGCTGTGCCTTGAGCTCGATGACCTCCTCGACGACCAGCTCTCGGACCACGGTGGTGTTCCAGTCGGCCCGCTCCAGGGTCCGGGAGTACACGATCTTTGGCATGTCGCGCCAGATGCGGGCGAACTCGACCATGGGCTCGGTGCTCGAGGGGTCCGAGTCGGCCGTCGGCCAGAATCCGGCCATCAGCTCGTAGGTGACGCGTCCGTTCAGGAACGCGCCCATCGCGCAGAGCTCCTCGTTGAAGTGGCGGTGCAGCTCGTCGTCGACCATGTGCCAATCGAGCTCACGGTTCGGTCCCTCGAAGAAGCCGTCAAGAGACACCGACATCATCAGGATGATCTTTCTCATCGCGGTCCCCAGCATAGGGGCCACTGCGGCGGCCGCGTCACCCACGGTGGGGCGGCCTGCAGGTAGAGAACGGGGACGGCGCTACGGGCACCGCCCCCGTTCAGTCGTCATCGGATGTGATGGCTACTTCAAACGTCTTCAGCCGATGGTCCACCACTACCGCGATCACATTGTGCTCGCCGGTGTCCTGGACAGTGCCGAGATGGCGGCGTTCTCCACAGCGCGTGCGCGAGCGCGTCACCAGAACGGGGATGGAACTGCTGGCAAAAAGCGGGGTAGCTCAGACTAGGCTATCCAGTTCGAGCCCTGGATCCGCGACGCTCGGTCCCAGAATCGTCTCCAGGTCGGCCCTCTTGCTGCACAGCACGAATACGTCCTGTGGCCTATCAAACAGCAGGAGGTCACTGCTCTTGGCATTCAAGCGTCGGTAGGCGAAGCCCGCCTCGAGTGCCTGCCGCAGCCCCTCGGAACCCGGGTATCGATGCCCCGCCATGTGGAATACGTGGAAGCCGTGCTGCTCGAGGTGCGTCAGGATATCCGACCTACCCATGGCTCCGGAGTATTGCCGCAGTACGTCCAGCGGAGAGAGTTCGAGCAAGATGTACTCGAGACACTCGCTCATGATGTCCCCCATCCCCAGGAGCACCTTCCCCTCGCTCCCATGCACGTCGATCTTGACGATCTTGGGCCGGATGCCCTCGCGCCGGCACAGCTCGTCCAGCGTCATGCTGTGGGTCCGCGTCTCCTGCGGCTCGAAGAGCAGGACGGTCTGCTTGTCGATGCCGGCAGCTTCGACTCTGTCGGAGAGCACGACATTGAACGCCTTGAGCTTTGAGAATCCGTTGAGCTCGATCGACCGCAGGAGCGCCGAGTAGTACTGAGGATTGCTCTCGATCGCATAGGTCTCTTCTTTGTCACCGAGGAGAGCGGTCGCATAGCAGGCGTAATGCCCCATGAACGCCCCGACGTCAATGAACCCCGGATGCGCCATCCCCCGAAGAAGACGCGTCAGGCACTCCAGCATGACGCGTTCGTAGACTGCCGTACCATCAGCCCACCTCGAGTAGGCGCTGAAAGCCCAGAACCGATCCTTGACCACATATAGCTTGAAGCTCGTCCCGTTGTGCCGAAGCGAGAAGGACGCGGCGGGGAACAGGTCAGCCTCTACCAATGCGTGAACGGCGCCGCGCCCGACGCCGCCTAGTCGGGACCGCAGAGACGGCGGCACCAGCCGGTAGAGAAGCCAGGCGCCCTTGATCGCTGCACGCGCGAGCGCGCCTGGCTTGCGCTGCAAGCGGGTGCTCTCGCCAGGCCAGCGATCTCGCATCTGCTCTAGGCCGGCGTTCTGCTGACGGCAAGGATTCCTGCGAAGTTGTACCAACGAAAGAACACCTCGACAGTCGCGAACCCGTTGTGCATCAACAGCTCCACGGTCTCATCGAGCCGGTACGGGATGAGGACATCCTCGAGGGCATCCCGCTTCCGGGCAACCTCGAGCTGAGAATAGCCTTGGCGTCTTTTGAAGTCGTGGTAGTAGTCGATGAACATCTTGTTGACCATCGGATCGGCAGAGACAGTCTTCTCGACCAGGATCAGCGCGCCGTCGCCCACCAGTCCCTCGGCGAGCCGCCGGATCAGCGTCTCCCGCCGAGCCGGCCGAATGAACTGGAGGGTCAGGATCATGAGAATCACGCTGGCGTTTTCGACACGCAGGTCGTCGAGGTCAGCGTTCGTGAGGACGCAGCGGTCGAGGCATTTAGCCCCCGCAAGCTTCTCCCGCGCTCGTACCAGCATGGGCTCGGAGTTATCCACGCCCACGAGCTGGACATCGAGGCTGCGGCAGGCCTGCGCCAGCTGAATTAGAGTGGTCCCGGTGGAGCAGCCGAGATCGTACACCCGCGTCCCACTCCTCGCAAACATCCGAGCCAGCTCCACAACCATCCGCTGGAGCTCCCGATAGAACGGCACGCTCCGACTGACCATGTCATCGAAGACCCGAGCAACGTCTTCGCCAAAGTGGAAGTCGCCCACGCTCGGCTCGGTGGTGGTGAAGAGATTGTCCCGCTCGTTCATGCTGGCCTCGCGTCCACTACCAGTCAGAGTATTCCACTGCGCACTCCGGCCGAAAGGGTGCCGTATGCCAGGTACGCTCGAGGTGTCTGGGTTGCTGAGGGTGGTAATGAGTTCGGCTAGACTCGTGGAGGCGCTAGGGTAGCCCACTTGGGAGGCCTTCGAGTTGTCGGCAGCTCACGAACTCCGAAGCCGCGGCTATTCCGTTGTGTCTGGCGTGCTCACTCCAGACGAGATCGGGCGCCTGCGGGATTTCTGTGACGAGTGGTTTGGGGCGGCGGACACAGACGAGATGCCAGCGTCGGTGTTCCTTCGCACTCCGGAGCTCGCCCGTATTCCTCTGCGCGAGGACGTGGTCGCGCTTTTGAAAACAGTCTACGGCGAGTCGTACGTCCTCTACCCAAACTTTATCGTCAGGAAGAACCTCTATGTCGGATGGCACATCGACCCAGCCTTTGCCGGCCCTGACAAGAGGTACGTATGGAAGCCGGGTTTCCTGCACTTCCAATGCGTGATCTATCTGCAGGACAACGACCGAGAGCTCGGTGGTGGACTGGATGTGATCAGCGGGTCGCACAGGCCGGTGCTTCGATTCATCAGCGGCCGATCGCCCTTTGGCTACTATGGCGTGCAGTTCGCTCGTCGCCTTCTCATGCCGCGCGCGAAGCACACCCTACGCATCCGAGCGGGAGACCTGGTGATATGGCACGGGCGCGCGGTTCATCGCAGCACCCCCATGAGGCGACAGACGAGGGAAGCGAAGTACGCACTCTTCTTCTCGACCGGTCAGCGCGACCGCTTTGCCACAAATCAGTTCCTCGCGGACATGGTTGGACACCGCTACCAACTGAAGAAGGGCGCTACCCAGTACTCCCCGCGGTACGCGGAGCTTCCGGACCTGCACTACCCCGATGCCTTTCCGCCGGAGATGGTGGAGAGCGCCACTAAGCACAGCGTCGAGGTCGTCACCCTGTAGGCATCGCGCGACGCCTGCCGTGTGCCGCAGCCTCCCGACCGGACGGCCGCGTCGTGTTTGGATCACACGGGACGGACGGATTGCTGCGGGTGGGCGGAGCGGTGTCTTATTCAAACTTCGCAGGAGTGAAGGAGCTGCTGGTCGGGCTCGCCAGGGCGGCGGGCTGGGACTGAGCGACGGGTATGAGCCTCTCAACAACGGCCAAGGGGCCAGACGGAGGGCAGGCACACCCTCACCCCCGCGGCGCCTTGGCTAGCGAGGCGATGACCATTGACCTCGCAGGACCGATGGCGGAGCGGATCTACGTCGACGCCGAGCCCGACTGGTCCTGGAGCCGCAAGGAGTCCCACCGCCGGAGGCGGTGACCGAGTTAGCAGCTCGCCCTTCGACCTCCGGCTCAGCAGCGAAGCTCCTCCGCACGGAAAGCAGCGCAAGAAAACCGAGGCCCAGGCGTTGAACAAGCGATTGCCTCGATTGCCGCGATCGACGTGAATAGCGCGGATGGTGGGTTTCTTGCTAGCCGAACACCACCCAAGCCGCCGAGGACGGGAGGGAGCTTCCGGATGGATGGGAACCGATTCTTCCACCGCGTACGGCTACCCCGATCCGCCACCCGGAGCCGCCGTTGGGCTGCGCTCCTCACCGCTGCTGCCACGCTGGCAGCTACGCTGGCCGTGGCGAGCGCCCCACAGGTACGCGCGGCTGTCTGCGACACCGCGTGGACCGGCGTCGCCGGCGACGGCCGTTGGACTACCCCCGGCAACTGGTCCGCGGGCGTTCCGACATCGAGCTCCAACGCGTGCCTTCCCCTGGGCTCGTACACCGTTTCGATCATCGGCGAAAGCGTGCAGGCCAAGTCGCTCACGATCGAAGCTGGGCCCACTCTCAGCATCGATGAACTCAACTGCGGCGCCATCAGCGCCTTCCTCACCCTCTACGGCGACTCCAGCAACGCCGGCACGATCAACCTCGCCAATATCAACGATGCTTGTGGCGGCACCGCCCAGCTCACCATCATCTCCCCTTTCACACTGACCAACACCGGCACCATCGCCACCACCGGCTGCTGTCGAGGGGACCGCGAGCTCACGGGTTCGGTCACCAACAAGGGGACGGTCAACGTCAACCACAACGGCAGCAACCTCTTCCTACACCTGGATGGGGCCGGGCTGTTCGACAACCAGGGCACCGTCACAATCGGGGACAGCAGAACGCTCGTAGTCTCCGGAGGCACCGGCCTCGAGTTCCGCAACGATTCAGGGGGCTCGATCGCTGGCAATGGCATCACCGGCCAGCTGATCCTGAACAACGGCAACACCTTCACCCAGAGCGCCGGTACGACGACTGGTAACCCGGTTCTGGTCAACGGCGGTGCCACACTGCGCTTCACTGGCAGCGGCGCCAGTACCTTCGACCTTCGGGGCGACGGCGGGCCGAACACGATCAGCGGTTCGACCATCGCCGCCGCTCAGACGATGACGATCAACATCCACGGCTGCGGGGTGGTCAGCTCAGTGGCCAACCTGGCTGGGAGCATGACCAATGCCGGGACAATCAACCTGGGCAATGCGGACGACGGTTGCGGCGGTACGGCACAGCTCGTCATCCCGTCGGGCTCGACGCTGACCAATACCGGCACCATAGCCACCACCGGCTGCTGTCGAGGGGACCGCGAGCTCACGGGTTCGGTCACCAACAAGGGGACGATCAACGTCAACCACAACGGCAGCAACCTCGTCCTACACCTGGATGGGGCCGGGCTGTTCGACAACCAGGGCACCGTCACGATCCAGGGCAGCAGGACGCTCACCAACACCAACGACACGGTGATCGTCGAGCCCGGCTCAACCCTGGGCGGCCCCGGGTCTTACGCCCAGGGGTCACCGGCAACGCTAGGCGTCACCGTGGACGCCGTCCACAACACGTTCACAGGCATTTTCTGCGGTGAGGCAGTGAGCGTCGATGGAACCTTGCAGGTCACCACCCTAGGCACGCCAACGTTCGGGAGCACCTGGCCGATCATCTCCTGTGCGGGCGGTCGCAGCGGGACCTTCGCGACCTTCAACTTCGGTGGGACCAACTACACGGTCCTCTACCCGCCGAATGGCGTAACCCTGGTCGCCCCGCGGCCGAGCGACCCTGCAATCAGGGCGTCGGGGACCACCTTTGCGCCCACCGAGGGCCAGTCGTTCTCCGGCAAGGTCGCGACCTTCACCGATCCGGATACCGCGGCGATGTCGAGCGAGTACTCCGCCACCATCGATTGGGGGGACGCAACGGGTACCACGACCGGAACGGTCTCCGGTGCGAGCGGAACCTTCTCGGTGAGCGGAACCCACACCTATGCCGAAGAGTCGACATACCCGGTCACGGTCACCATCACCGACGTTGACAACTCGAGCAACTCCGCCACGGCCCACTCGACTGCCAACGTTGGCGACGCCGCCCTTTCTTCGAACTGCGCCATGCCACAGTTCACGCAGCAATCCTACACTGGACCGACCGCGACGTTCACCGACGCGAGTTCGACCGGGGCGCTGAACGACTTCTCAGCAACGATCAGCTGGGGCGACGGTCCAAGCTCGTCTGGCACGATCACCGGCGGACCTGGCACCGCGCCGTACACCGTGAGCGGCAGGCATACCTACACATCGACTGGCAGCTTCACGATCGCGACGACGATCAAGGACGTCGGCGGCAGTTCGACCACCGCCACGTGCACTGTGATCGTCTTCGCCTTTCCAACGAGCAACCAAGCTACCTTCGTCATCGGTGACCTTGAGGCTACGCTACTGAACTCCGTCAGCTGGTGGAGCAATCAGTGGGCGCAGCTGAACCCCATGAGCGGGGGACCGGCGCCCACCACGATGAAGGGTTTCTCTGGATTCGAAGACAATCCACTGGGGCTTCCGCCTGCTTGTGGTGGAAGCTGGACCACGGACACCGGCAACGCGACACCGCCACCGCCGAGCGTTCCCGAGTTTATGGGCGTGATCGTCTCCAGCAAGATCACACAATCCGGATCCGTCGTCAGCGGAGACATCAAAGAGATCGTGATCGTGAAGAACAATCCCGGCTATGCGCCCGACCCGGGCCACCCGGGTACCGGCACCGTAGTGGCGGTCGTCTGCAGGGGGTAGGCGCTCGGGGCGTGGGTCGGTCACGTGAGCGCAGCTAGCGTGACCGACCCGCGCCTAGCAGGCCGTTGATCTTCGATCCGGGGAGCGCGCACCCTGGGCGGAGCAGGACTCGAACCTGCGGCCTTCTCGGTGTAAGCGAGACGCTCTGACCAGCTGAGCTATCCGCCCCTGGGGCGAGTGTGGCCGTAGCGTCTCACGACGCCGTGCCGGCGGCAGGCGGCGAGCGCACCAAGGGTTCGGGCCCCGGCCCGGCCCCTCTGGGGACTTGCCCTACGAACAAGTGTTCTGCTACAATTCTGTGGTGGTCGCCATGCTGGAGCCGCCGATCCGGGACCCGAAGTTCGAGGCGCTCGAGGCCGCCATCGACGAGCTCGCCCGCGACCGCCTCGGCGGGCAAACCGCCGGCTTGGGCGACCGTCGTCGCCATATTCGGCGGTCCATCGATCGCCTGGAGGCTGAATTCGCCGACACGCTCTCGCGGTTCGCCGTGGCGCAGGAGTACCTAGCCGACAACGCGCTGTCGACCGTAGGTTGGCTCCGACGCGAATGCGGGTTGTCGGGAGCCGCAGCGGTACAGCGAGAAGAGATCGCGCGCCAGTTGCCGAGCCTACCCGCCACATGGGCTGGATTCCGTCGCGGCGACATCGGCTTTCAGAACGCCGCCGTGGTCGCTCGCACCGCCGGTTCCGCCGGAATCGAGGCCATCCAGCGAGTTGACAACATCCTCGCCGACAGTGCCACCCGGCTTCGACCGGAGCAGATGCGCATCGTCGCAGCACATGCGCGCCACTGCGTGGATCCCGATGGCTCTCTGTCTGATGCCAACGCAAACCATGAGCGCTGGCGGCTGCACCTCAGCCAAACGATGGACGGCCTGTTCGTCCTCGACGGTGTGCTCGATGCCGAGGGTGGCGCCTGCTTGCGGACCGCGCTCGAGGCTCTCATGCCACCGCGTCGCGACTCCGAGCTCACCCCGGCCCGACGCCGTGCCGACGCCCTTGTCGAGCTGGCAAGGCGGTCGCTGAACTCCGGCGAGCTGCCCACGGCGCACGGTGTCCGCCCCCATCTCACCGTGACGGCGCCAATGGCAACCTTGCAACGGCAACCGGGATCGCCTGGTGCCGAGCTCGCGTGGGCGGGCGTCATTCCCGCCGAGACGGCACGTCGCCTCGCCTGCGACGCGTCGGTTACTCGCATCTCGGTCGACGCCGCGGGGAACCCGCTCGATGCTGGCCGCTCCACTCGCAGCGTCCCGCCTGCGATCCGGCGAGCTCTCATCCTCCGCGATCGGGGATGCCAGTTCGTGGGGTGCGACCGTCCTGCCGACTGGACCGACGCGCACCACATCAAGCACTGGGCCGACGGTGGAGCGACCAAACTTGGAAATCTTGTACTGCTCTGCCGTCGTCATCATCGACAGGTGCACGAGGGGGGCCGGCCGCTGCGCCGCGGAGACGACGGCACTGTCGAGTCGGTGCCGCCGTAGAAGCCGTGCCGAGACCTCTACTGGCTCTCAGTTGGAAGCCCCGTCGGAGACAGTGGGGGTAATCGAAGGACGCGCGGTGCCCCGAAGATGGAGCGGTCTACTTCGGGCCGGGGGTCACGCCCTTCGATCGACTGGGAGCGGCGCGAAGCGGAGGCACGGCGCCAAGTGCGGGGGTGGGCAGCACACCCTGCAGGTGATCCCTGCCCACAAAGATTGAGATCGCCGCCGACGTGACGGTCGGACGGGAGGCTTCCATCCAGGACAGTGTGGCCGATGTCCTATGTGGAAAGGAAGATGGAAAAGCCTGTGGATTCAGTGTGGATTGCCCAGCACCAGCTCCGCCATAGTGCGCAGAACCGGCGGCGAGCCGCGGATCAGCATCACATCGATCAGCGTGTCGCGCCACGCCGGCAGCTCGTCGCGGATCTTCGCCGGCGGCCCGATAAGCGCCACGTCCTCGACCAGCTGGGTCGGCACCGCGGCCATGGCGCCGGCGCGATCGCCGGCCAGGTACAGCTCCTGGATGCGCGCGCACTCCGCCTCGTAGCCGAGGCGCGCGATCACGTCGTAATGGAAGTTCGCGCCACGCGCTCCCATGCCGCCGACGTAGAGCGCCAGCTGCGGACGCACCTGGTCCGCCGCATGCTCGACGTCGTCGTCGATGACCACCGGGACGCTGCAGACCACCTCGAACTCTTTGGCGGCGCAGCGCGCACCGGGCCTTCCGAAGCCCTCGGCGAGGGCGGCGCGGTAGTAGCCGTCGCTCTTGGGCGAGAACCAGAAGGGCAGCCAGCCGTCGGCGATCTCGGCGGCGAGCGCCACGTTCTTCGGTCCCTCGGCGGCGAGAAAGATGGGGAGATCGCGGATCGGATGCACCGTCGACTTCAGCGCCTTACCCAGGCCGGCGCCGCCGGCGAAGGGCAGTCGGTAGTGCTCGCCCTCGAAGCTGACCGGACCCTCACGCGCGACGATGGCACGCACGATGGCGATGAACTCGCGGGTGCGCGCGAGGGGCTTGGGGAACGGTTGGCCGTACCACCCCTCCACCACCTGCGGTCCCGACACGCCGAGGCCGAGGATGAAGCGGCCGCCGGAGAGGTGGTCGAGGGTGATCGCCGCCATCGCCGTCGCCGCCGGGGTGCGCGCCGACATCTGGGCGATGGCGGTTCCGAGTCGCAGACGGCTGGTCCGCGATCCCCACCAGGCCAGCGGCGTGAACGCATCGGAGCCGTATGCCTCCGAGGTCCACATGGAGTCGAAGCCGAGGCGTTCGGCCTCCGCGATCTCCTCCTCGGCCCCGCTTGGCGGGCCGGCGCCCCAGTAGCCGCTGATCAGGCCGAGCTTCATGCCGGATGTTTCCCTCGGTGGCCGGTCACTCCGCGGGACACCCAGCGCCGCGACGCGAAAGTCCCAGGCCGGCCCGCGGAATGAGCGTCGGGACCCTAACTGAGCGCCGGCGTTGCTCGCAACTCGCGGACCGAGCCGTCGGCGGCTCCGGCGATCACCAGGTCCGCCATGCCGAGGAACAACCCGTGGCCGACGACGCCGGGGATCGCGGCGAGGCGCTCGGCCATGCCCTCCGGATCGTCGATCACCGGAAGCTCGCCGTCGGCGAGCAGGTGGCCGTTGTCGCTGAGCAGCGGAATGCCGTCGATCCCATGACGAACGGCAAAACGCGTGCCCAGTGTCTCGAGAGCGGCCAGGGTTGCGCCGGCGCCGAAGGGAATGATCTCCACCGGGACGATGCCACCGAGGCGACTGCACAACTTGCTGTCGTCGACGACCACCACGAAGCGGCGCGCAGCCGCGGCGACGATCTTCTCGCGCACCATCGCGCCTCCGGCTCCCTTGATCAGGCGCAGGTCGGGATCGACGGCGTCGGCGCCGTCGATCGCGAGGTCGAGTCCCTCGGCGCCGAGGACGATCAGCTCGATGCCGAGCTCGGCGGCGAGCTTCTCGGTGGCGACCGAGGTGGCGACGCCACGCACCCGCAGCCCCGCCGCAACCCGGGCGCCGACGGCGGCGACAAACCAGGTCGCGGTGGATCCGGTGCCGAGTCCGACGGTCATGCCGTCCTCGACCAAGCGCGCGGCTGCCTCTCCGGCGGCACGCTTGGCGGCGACGGCGTCCACGGAGGTCAGCCTAGCGCCGCTCCACGGCGCCAGAGATGGGGCCGCGTGGCCGCCGCGCAGATGTAGCCGCGAGGTCGCGGCGCAGACGAGGCCGCGCGGCTGCGGCGGAGGTGGGGCCGCGAGGGTGCGTCGGGCGTCAGACGGCGAGGCGGCGGCGGAGGTCGTCGCCCGAGCGGCCGGTTGGCGCGCTCTGCTCCGGCCGGAGCATGTAGCGCTCCTGGAGCACGAAGATCGCCTCGATCATCTCGGCGGCGCCGTCCCGCGGGCTCATGGTGATCCCATGCCGCTGCAGGGCGACCCGCACCCTACCCGGGACCGCGAAGCCGCGGACGTTGATGTCCTCGAGCTGATTGAGGAGGCCGTCGAGCTCGCAGAGCGGCGCCCTCCGCGTGCTCCTGACGCCACCCTCCTCAGGGGCCCAGGAAAGCTGGTTCAGCGAACGATATCCGACGATCTTTCCCATCGATGGCTCCCTTGGGGGCGGCCCTTTGCCAGTGCCCCGACCGTTGCGTGCTAGGTTGCATCGAACGTATGCACGGTTTCAAGCAAGGATGGTAAAGACATCAGAAGCTCCTGGCTAGAGGGTTAGGAAATTTTCCTCGATCCCTCCAGTCAGGTCGAACTGGGGCCAGAAGACCCGGTCGACGGGGCCAGGAAGGCCGGTCCGACGGCCGCCGCGGGGGCGGGCGAGCCGGTTGCGAGAGCCGTCCCGGGTGGCTGCGGCGGGTTCACCAGAGGCGCCGCCACCCGGGACGGCTCCGGCAGGGCAGCCGCGAGATCGAGCAGGGCCTGGCCGGCCGGGGAAACCGATCTCCCCAGCGCTGCTGCCAGGTGCCCGGTGAGCGCCGAAGCCAGGCTCTCCGGGCTGACGCCGGTGACGCCCAGGGCCGCCAGCGAGGTGACCCCGCCGTCGCTGATGCCGCAGGGCACGATCGGGTCGAACCATGCCAGGTCGGTGGTGACGTTGAGGGCCAGGCCGTGGGTGGTCACCCCGTGGCTCAGCTTGACGCCGATCGCGGCGAGCTTGTCGCGTCCCACCCAGGCGCCGGTGTAGGGCGGGCGAGGCGCCGCGGCCACCCCGAGGTCGGCCGCCAGGGCGCAGAGGGCGGCCTCGAGGGCGCGCAGGTAGCGGACGACGTCGCCGTGCTGCGGCGCGCCGGCGACCGGGAAGGCGCCGGCAAGCCGGATCACCGGGTAGGCGACGAGCTGGCCGGGCCCGTGGAAGGTGACCGAGCCGCCGCGGTCGACCTCGACGTACTCCGCCCCCAGGGCGCGCAGCGAGTCGGGACCGCCAGGAACATGCTCGGCGAGGCCGGTGCGTCCCACTGTGTAGACCGGCGGATGCTCCAACAGGACAACGCAGTCGTCAGCGAGCTCGCCGCGGCAGCGGGCAGTAGCTAGGCTTCGCTGCAGCTCCCAGGCGGACCGGTAGGAGACCGTGCCCAGCCAGAGCGCCTCCAGCAGCGGTAACGGGGGAACAACACGCAGAGGCGGCATCGCCGGCGCGGCCCGCATCGGAGACAGCGCGCGCACGCGGATCAGCCCGCCACCGCCGCCACCGCCTGCTCGGCGGCGTGGTAGCTGCTGCGCACCAGCGGTCCCGACTCGACGTGCTGGAAGCCGAGGGCGCGGCCGTAGTCGCCGAGCTCGGCGAACTCCTCGGGACTCACAAAGCGAATGATCGGATGATGCTTGAGCGAGGGGCGCAGGTACTGGCCGATGGTGACAACTTCGACGTCGTGCTCGCGCATCAGGCGCAGCAGCTCGCGCACCTCGTCGAGCGTTTCGCCCAGGCCGAGCATCAGTCCCGACTTGGTCCGGCTGCGCGGCTCTAGCTGCTTGGCCCGCTGCAGCAGGCGCAAGCTCTGTCGCAGATCGGCCTTGGGGCGCACCCGGCGGTAGAGACGCCCCACCGTCTCGACGTTGTGGTTGAAGATGTCCGGCACCTCGGCGATCACCGTTTGCAGGCTGTCCTCGCTGCCGTTGAAGTCGGGGGTCAGCACCTCGATCGTGCATCCCGGCAGCGCCTCGCGGATCGCCCGGATGGTGGCGGCGAAGATGCCGGCGCCGAAATCGGGGAGGTCGTCTCGATCGACGGAGGTGACCACCGCATGGCGAAGGCCCATGCGCTGCACCGCTTCGGCGACACGACGGGGCTCGTCCCAGTCGACGTCGCCACCGCGCTTGCCGCTGGTGACGGCGCAGAAGGCGCAGGCGCGGGTGCACACGTCGCCGAGGATCATGAAGGTGGCGGTGCCGCGACCCCAGCACTCACCGATGTTGGGGCAGCGCGCCTCCTCGCACACGGTGTTGAGCTGGAGGCCGCGCATGATGCCGTGGAGCCGCTGGTAGCCGTCGCCGGCGGGGAGCTTGACGGTCAGCCAGGGCGGCCGACGCTCGACACCATCGGGGAGCAGCCGCTGATGCAGCGGCCGGGTGTCGGGTGCACGCGGCGCCCGCGGGGATGGGCTGGGGGTCAGCGGGATCGGCTGCATGGACCGATTCCACTCTACACCGGGGTGGCGGAAGGCTGGTGCACGAGTATGGTGGACTCGGTGACCGCCACCGTCCTGCCGCCGCCGCGCAACGAGCCGGTGCAGAGCTATGCGCCGGACAGCTCCGAACGCGCCGCTCTGCGGTCGGCACTGCGCGAGCTGTCGGCGGCGCCTCGACCGCTGCCGATGCGGGTCGGGGGCGAGGTGCTCGACGGCACCGGCGAGGCGATCGCGGTGCGCGCACCCCACCGGCACGACCTGCTGCTCGGCGAGGCGCGCCAGGCGACGCCGTCCGACGTCGAGGCGGCGGTGCGAGCCGCACTGGCGGCGGCGCCGGCGTGGGGAGCGCTGCCCTTCGAGGAGCGGGCGGCGGTGCTGCTGCGCGCCGCGGACCTGCTCAGCGGCCCCCGGCGGCAGCGACTCAACGCCGCCACCATCCTCGGACAGAGCAAAAGCGTGCACCAGGCCGAGATCGACTCGGCCTGCGAACTCATCGACTACTGGCGGTGGAACGTCCACTTCGCGCAGCGGCTGCTCGAGGAGCAACCGGTCTCCCCCGCCGGCGCGTGGAACCGCAGCGACCTGCGACCGCTCGAGGGCTTCGTGGTCGCCATCACCCCGTTCAACTTCACCGCCATCGCCGGCAACCTGCCGACCGCACCGGCGCTGATGGGCAACACCGTGGTGTGGAAGCCGTCGCCCACCCAGCAGCTGGCGGCCGCGCTGACGATCGAGCTGCTGGAGGAGGCCGGGCTGCCGCCGGGGGTCATCAACCTGGTGACCGGCGACGGTGCTGCGCTCTCGGAGGTGGCGCTCACCCATCCGTCGCTGGCGGGGCTGCATTTCACCGGCTCGACCGCGACCTTCCACCATCTCTGGCGCACCGTCGCCGGCAACATCGACCGCTACCGGACCTATCCGCGGCTGGTCGGGGAGACCGGCGGCAAGGACTTCGTCGTCGCCCACCCGTCAGCGGAGCCGCAGGCGCTGCTGGTCGGCTTGCTTCGCGGCGCCTTCGAATACCAGGGGCAGAAGTGCTCGGCCGCCTCGCGGGCCTACGTGCCGCGCTCGATGTGGAGCGACCTGCGCGAGCAGCTGGCCACCGAGACCGAGGCGCTGAGCGTGGGAGATCCTGCCGATTTCGGCACCTTCATGGGCGCGGTGATCGACGAGCGCAGCTACCGTCGCCTGGAGGGCGTGCTGGGCACGGCGCGCGACGATTCCCGGCTGCGCCTCGTCGCCGGCGGTGAATGCGATGCCACCGAGGGGTGGTTCGTGCGTCCCACGGTGTACGAGACCGACGACCCCCACCACGAGCTGCTGGAGCGCGAGCTCTTCGGTCCCATCCTGACGGTGTATCCCTACCCGGATGGCGAGTGGGAGCAGACGCTCCACCTGGTGGACAGCACCTCACCGTACGCGCTGACGGGAGCGGTGTTCGCCCGCGATCGCGGCGCGACAGCGCAGGCGCTGTCGGTGCTGCGCCAGGCTGCGGGCAACATCTACGTCAACGACAAGCCGACGGGTGCGGTGGTGGGCCAGCAGCCCTTCGGCGGAGGCCGGGCCAGCGGCACGAACGACAAGGCGGGGTCGGCGCTGAACCTGATGCGCTGGACGTCGGCGCGGGTGATCAAGGAGACCTTCGTGCCGGCCGTCGACTGGCGCTACCCGCACATGCTTCCCGACTGAGCCACCGGCGCGCGGTACCGATGTGCAATCGTCTTCCCAATCGACTAGGGGAGACAGATGGCGAGCGCGCGCCATGCGGCGGTCGCGGCCTGGCTGGGTCTGCCGGCGGAGGTGCTCATCGACCTCCGTGATGAGGTTCTTGAGGCGATCGTGGCGCGCATGCAGGGTGGCGAGGCGACCCTGGAGCTGCGCGGGCGCCTGGCGGAGGCGGTCGAGACCTACCGGGTGCAGGCGCTCAGCGATCCGCTGACCGGTCTCCCCAACCGGCGGGCGCTCGACCAGGTGCTCGCCGCCCGCAGCCGCCGGCGCGAACCGCTGACCGCCGTGGTGATCGAGATCCGCGACCTGGCCCGGATCAACCAGGACCACGGGCTCGCCGCCGGCGACGCGGTGATCGAGGATGTCGCCGCGCGGGTGCGCGCCGCGACCAGCCTTGGCGACCTGGTGGCGCGCGCCAGCGGGACCGTCCTGGCGGTGATCAGCAGCGAGATGGACGAGACGGCTGCGGCCGCGCTGGTCGATCAGCTGTCGCGCAGCGGCTCGGAACCGGTGCAGCTCGAGGGAGCGTCGATCCCGGTGCGGCTCGGCATCGCCTGGACCGCGGCGGTCGAGGCCACCGACTCCTGGGACGCGCTGCGGCGGATGCCTCTCAGTCGGGGCTAGGCGGGACGGCGGGCCAGCCGCAGCAGGACGGCGAGTCGCTGCCACACGGTCGGCGGTTCATCCGGCCACACCGGCTGCCAGTCGTCGGGAAGGCCGCGCACCGGATGCCAGGTGGCCGCGTCCGGGGACTTGGGATGCGCCATGCCGCCTAGGGTGGCGTGCTCGCGGGGGCTCGGGCGTACGACCGTCTGACAAGCTGGTCACGCCGGGGTAGCGGCGCGGGCTGGTGGGCGGCGGCGGGCCGGTCAGAACGCCAGAGGCGGCGGCGTCAGAGCGCGCATGGGGCCGGGCGGCGTCAGAGCGCGATGGCCGCCTCGTCGATCCCCTCGAGGAGCTCTTTGACCGTCCGCAGGAAGCGGGCGGCGCCCAGACCGTCGTTGATGCGATGGTCGAAGGACAGCGAGAGATTCATCATCGAGCGCACCGCGATGGCGTCGCCCTCGAGGACGATCGGGCGCTTGACGATCGCGTCCATGACGCAGATGGCCGCCTGCGGCTGGTTGATGATCGCCTGGGAGAGCACCGTGCCCAGGGCGCCGGCGTTGTTGAGGGTGAAGGTGCCGCCCTGGAGCTCGTCGATGCGCAGCCTGCCGGCGCGGGCGCGGTCGGTGAGGTCGCGCAGGGCCACCGCCAGCCCACTGAGGCTGAGACGGTCGGCCTGGTGGATGACGGGGACGATGAGGTTGTCCTCGAGGGCGGTGGCGATGCCGAGGTTGACGTCGTGGCGGAGGACGATGCCGTCGTCGCCGAAGCTCGCGTTGAGCGTCGGATGCCGGCGCAGAGCGGCGACCACCGCCTGGGCGACGAACGGCAAGAAGGTGAGGTCGGCACCGGTGCGAGCGCGGAAGGACTCGCGCTGCGCTGCCCGCACCCGGGCGACGCGGGTCATGTCGACCTCGACCATCACCCAGGCGTGTGGCGAGGTGTGGCGGCTGCGCACCATGTGCTCGGCGATGGCGCGGCGAGCCCCGCTGAGCGGCACCAGCCGGTCCTCGGTCAGCACTTCGATGGGTGCCGGTGCGGCCGCGGACGGCTTGGTGGCAGGAGGCGCCGGCGCCGCGGTTGTCGGCGCTGGTGCCGCGCCCGATTCGCGGCGCTGCACGTATTCGAGCACGTCCTTCTTGGTGATCCGGCCCCCCACACCGCTGCCGCTGATCTGGCTGAGGTCGACGCCGTGCTCGCGGGCCAGCATCCGCACCGCCGGGGTGAGGTGCGTGCCGTCGCCGGGGGACGGTGCCGCGGGCGCCGGTGGCGCGGGTGCCGGTGGCGCGGGAGCAGCCGCGGCCGGTGCCGGTGCGGCCGGCTCGCGCGGCGGGGCGGGAGGTGTCGCCTCCGGTGGTGGCGGCGCGGATCCCGGAGCAGCGGCCCCGGCGCGCTGCGAGGGTGGGGCGCCGGCCCCGGTGTCGATCGCACCTTGGGTGCCCTGCGCACCCTGCGCACCCTGGGCGCCCTGGGCCGCCGCCGGCTCCTCGACCCGCGCCTCGGGCTGGGCGGTGCCGTTGCCGCCGTCCGCGCTCTCGATGGTGCAGATCGGCTGGCCGACGGCGACGACCGCGCCCTCCTCCACCATGTGCTCACCCATCCGGCCCGCCGACGGCGAGGGGATCTCGGCGTTGACCTTGTCGGTGACCACCTCGGCGATCGCCTCGTAGCGGTCGACCGGCTCGCCCGGTTGCTTCAGCCACTGGGAGAGGGTGCCCTCGGTCACGCTCTCCCCCAGCTGCGGCATGGTGACGGTCAGTGCCATCTCAGTAGGCCGCCAGCTCGCGCAGCCGGGTCTCGATCTTTGCCGGGTTGAGCATGTAGAACTCCTCGAGCGGCGGCGAGAAGGGAACAGCGGGGATCTCCGGGCCGCCGAGCCGCATCACCGGTGCGTCCAGATACTCGAAACACTCCTCGGCGACGATGGCGGCGACCTCGGAGGCGACGCTGACCGCCAGGTTGGCCTCCTGCACCACCAGCACCTTGCCGCAGCGGCGGGCGGCGCCCACGATCGCCTCGAGGTCGAGCGGGCGCAGCGTGCGCAGGTCGACCACCGCGCAGTCGAATCCGTCGGCGGCGATCGCGTCGGCGGCTTCGACGCAGAAGCGGGTCATCAGGCCGTAGCTGAAGATGGCGATGTCGTCGCCCTCACGCACCGTGGCGGCCCGGCCGAGGGGGACGGTGAACTCCTCCTCCGGAACCTCTCCCTTGATCAGGCGATAGGCGCGCTTGTGCTCGAAGTAGAGCACCGGGTCGGGATCGCGGATGGCGGAGCGGAGCAGTCCCTTGGCGTCGTAGGGCGTGCTGGGCACGACCACCTTGAGGCCGGGGATGTGACAGAACATCGCTTCCATCGACTGCGAGTGATAGAGGGCACCGTGCACGCCGCCACCGTACGGCGCGCGCACTACCATGGGGACGCCGAAGTCGCCGTTGCTGCGATAGCGGATCTTCGCCGCCTCGCTGACGATCTGGTCGACGGCGGGCATGATGAAGTCCTGGAACTGGATCTCGGCGATGGGACGCAGGCCGTTGATGGCGGCGCCGATGGCGACGCCGACGATCGCCGACTCCGCCAGCGGGGTGTCGATCACGCGCATCTCACCGAACTCGGTGAACAGCCCGTCGGTCGCCTTGAAGACGCCGCCCTTGACGCCGACGTCCTCGCCCATGACGATCACCCGCTCGTCGCGGCGCATCTCGTCGCGCATGCCCTCGCGGATGGCCTCGATGTAGCTCTTGACCGGCACCGTCAGTCCTCCGCGTAGACGTTCAGCAGAGCCGACTCGGGTGCCGGCAGGGGGGCCGCCTCGGCCTCGTCCAGCGCCTTGTCGACCTCGCGCATCGCCTCGGCGCGGATCTCCTCGGCGTCGCCGGGAGCGAGCACGCTGCGCTCCTCGAGCGCGGTGCGGAAGCGGAGCAGGCAGTCGTGCGCCTTCTCGTCGGCGAGCACCTCGCGGCGCTTGTAGAGGCGGTCATCGTCGTCGGAGCTGTGCGGGGTGAGACGGGCGACCTTTGCCTCGATCAGGGTGGGTCCCTTGCCGCGACGAGCCCGCTCCACCGCGTCGCGGGCGGCGGCGTAGCAGGCGATCGGATCGCCGCCGTCGACGACCACGCCGGGCATGCCGTATCCCTTGGCGCGGTCGGCGGCGTCCTTGGTGTGCGACTGCTTGGCCCACGGCACGCTGATGGCGAAGCCGTTGTTCTCGACCACGCAGATCAGCGGCAGGCTGTGCACCGCGGCGAAGTTGAGGCCCTCGTGGAAGTCGCCCTCGCTGGTGCTGCCTTCGCCGAGCGCGGTGAGCGCCACCGCGTCCTCGCCCCGCACCTTGGCTGCCAGGGCGGCGCCGCACGCGTGCAGCACCTGGGTGGCGACCGCGGAGCCGCCGGTGATGATGTTGAGCCGCCGGCATCCGTAGTGAGCGGGCATCTGGCGGGAACCGGAGTTGGGATCACCGGCGCGAGCCAGCGTCGCCAGCAGGTGGTCGAGAGGCGTCATGCCCAGCACCAGGGTGACCGCGAGGTCGCGGTAGTAGGGAGCAACCCAGTCGTAGCCCGGACGCAGCGCCATGGCGATGCCGACCTGGGCCGCCTCGTGCCCCTGGCAGGAGATGACGAAGGGTGCCCGACCCTGACGGTTGAGAACCCACAGCCGTTCGTCGAGGACTCGCGCCCGCACCATGTGCCGGTACATGGCGCGCATCGCGTCGGCGTCTAGTCCGGTCTCCGGCGCGCGGCTCGTCTTCGCTACTGCCATCAGCTCACTCAGATGTGGATGGCCTCGCCGCTGACGGCGAGGGCGGCTTCGCCGAGGATCTCGCTCAGGGTCGGGTGCGGTGCGACCGCGCGCCCCATCTCGAACGGGGTCGCCTCGAGCAGGGCGCCGAGGGCGGGACCGGCGATCAGCTCGGTCACCTCGTGCCCGACGATGTGAACGCCGAGGACATCGTCGGTAGCGCGGTCGGCGACCACCTTGCAGAAGCCGGCGTCCTCGCCCCAGATGGCGGCGCGGCTGTTGGCGCGCAGCGGGAAGACGCCGCAGCTGACCTCCCGTCCCGCCTCGCGCGCCTCCTCCTCGGAGAGACCGAGCGAGCCGATCTGCGGGGTGCAGTAGGTGGTGCGCGGCACCAGGCCGGCGTCGAGCGGGCTGGGATCGCGGCCGGCGATCGCCTCCACGGCGATCACCCCCTGGTGCATCGCCTTGTGGGCCAGCTGGAAGCCGCCGGCGATGTCGCCGACCGCGTGCACGCCGGGCTCGGCGGTGGCCATGCGCGCGTCGACGTCGACCATGCCGCGCTCGACCTTCATCCGGGTGCCCTCGATGCCAAGGTCGTCGAGGTTGGAGGTGCGGCCGACGGCGACCAGCAGGATCTCCGCCTGCAGGCGCTGCTCCTTGCCGTCGGTGGCGACGGTGACGGCGATGCCGCCCTCGTTGCGCTCCAGTGATGACGCATCCAGGCTGGTGCCAGGCAGGCAGCGCACGCCGCGCTTCTCGAACTGGCGCTGCAGCTCGGCGCCGACCTCGTGGTCCTCGAGCGGCACCAGGCGCGGCAGCATCTCGACCAGGGTCACCTCGGATCCGCAGCTGCGGTAGAGCGAGGCGAACTCCACGCCGACGGCGCCGGCGCCGAGGACCACGATGCTCCGCGGCACGTGGTCGATGAGCAGCATCTCGTCGCTGCTGAGGACGGTGCGGTCGTCGACCTCGAGACCAGGCAGCCGGCGGGGGTGCGATCCGGTGGCGAGTATGACGTTGTCGGCGCTGAGCTCGCGATCGCCGTCACCACCGGTGACCGCAACCGTGCCGCGGCCGGCGAGACGGGCGCGGCCTTTGATGGTCGTCACCTTGTTCTTGCGGAGCAGGAACTGGATGCCCTTGGTGAGACGGTCGACCACCTGCTGCTTGCGGCGGTTGGCGACCGCCCAGTCGAGCTCCGGCGGGGCGACGCGGACGCCCATGGCGTCAGCGTGGTGCAGCGCGTCAAGCAGGGAGGCGGTCTGGAGCAGCGCCTTGGTGGGGATGCAGCCGCAGTGGAGGCAGACGCCGCCGACCTTGTCCTGCTCGACCACGGCGGTGCGCAGTCCCAGTTGGGCGGCGCGGATCGCCGCCACGTATCCGCCCGATCCCGCGCCGATGATGGCGACGTCGAAGCGTTCCGGCACTGCACCGAGAAGTATAGGACCGGGGGTCGGCGCCGACCCCCTGTCGATACCGCTCGGAGCGGCCCGAGTGCGCTACGGTAGCGGCCCGAGTTCGCGCCTCCCGCAGGGGCGCCAGGGGAGGGACCCCATGCGCCGAGCCGTCACCCTCGCCACCGCCGCACTGATGGTGGGCGGCATCGCCACCGCCTGCGGCGGCGTGCAGCGGCAGAGCCTGATCAGCGGCAAGAGTGCCGCTCAGGTCGCCTCGCTGGGGAGCGACGGGCTCGCCCAGAGCTCGTTCCGCTTCACCGGGACAGGCAAGTTCGGCGTCGACACCAGCGGGCTCAACGGCATCCCGGCCGCGACACTGCAAGCCCTCCAGTCCGCCCTGTCGAAGGTGCGGGACTTCAGCGGCTCCGGAGAGGCCGAATCGTCACACCGGATCAGCGAGAAGGGAAGCATCGGCGGACGCCAGGTCTACGTGACCATCTACGACGGAACGTTCTTCAGCTCCCTGGACGCCACCCACTGGGCGAGCAACGATCAGTTCAAGCAGCTCTTCGCTTCCTTCGACCTCTCGAGCAGCGACATCCGCAACCTCGTCGGCCAGTCCTCCGACATCACCGACCTCGGGCCCGCCACCGTCGACGGCGTCCAGACCGAGCACCTGCACGCCAACCTCGACCAATCGTATCTCAGCAAAGCACTCGACAAGGTCTTTGGCAGCACCACGACGCAGTACGGGTCACTGCTGCGCGCCGCACTGCCGGCCGTCCATCTCGACCGCGGCTCCGTCGATGAGTGGGTCGACGCCGACGCCCATATCCGCCGGCAGGCGTCGGACGCGCGAATCTCGATCGACCTCGGCAAGCTCTTCGCGGCGATCGAGCAGCAGCTCGGTCAGTCGCTTCCACCGGGTCAGACGTTGCCCAGCGGCACCTACGCCATGACCATCCAGGCCACCGTCGACTACCGCGACTTCGGCGCCAAGATCACCCTGACCAAGCCGACGGTCGACCCCAACGCGCCGACGCTGTCACAGATCTTCCAGACGTTCGGAGGAGGCTCTAGCTCGGCGACTCCGTAGGTCGCCCTCGATCTACGGCCGGACTGCCACCAGCGCCGCCTGCAGCTGAGAGTCGACCGCAGCATCGGGACCCTCGGCGTCGAGTCGGAAGCGGTTGTCGCGAGAGGTGAGGGCCACGACCCGGTCCGGGGTGATGCCGCTGACGTCGATGCTCTCCCCGTTGGGTCCGTACCACCGCTCCACGGTGAGGTGGAGGTCGCTGCCGTCGGGCAGGGGAAAGTCCTCCTGCACCGAGCCCTTGCCGAAGGTCTTCTGGCCGACGACGGGGCCGCGCTGGTAGTCGTGGAGCGCGGCGGTGACGATCTCCGCGGCGCTGGCGGTGTCGCCGTCGACCAGCACCGCCAGCCGGGGGGTGAGCGCGACCCCGCCGGACTGGATGGTGTCGACCTCCACCTTCTCGGCGCTCTGCGGGGCGGCGGTCGAGGTCAGCCGGCCGCGGCGCACCACCACCGCGTTCTGGTGCGCCGTGGTGGTGTGGAGAAACTGACTGGCAAGCGAGCGCGCCTCGCTGACCAGACCACCGGGGTTGGCACGCAGGTCGAGCACCACCGAGGTCGCTCCCGCCGACAGCCCGTCGCTGAGCTTCTTGTGCGCCAGTGAGCCGGTGTCCTGGTCGAACCCGGTCACCTGGACGTAGAGCGTCGCTCCCAGACGGGTCGAGAACACCGAGGGAAGGTTGAGGTCGGCACGGCGCACGGTGAAGGTGAGGCTGCCGGCGCCGCGCTGCACGGTGAGGGTCACGGGGGTGCCGGAGGCTCCGCGGATCTTGGGTACCGCCGCATTGAGACGCGCGGTCGCGTCGCCGCCGAGGCCGGCGAGACTCTGGCTGCCGACGGCGACGAGGATGTCCCCGTTGCGAATCCCGGCGCGTTCGGCGGGCTGGTCGCGGAGCACGTCCTCGATGGCGACGACGGTGGGCGTCGCCCCCGACGGGCAGGGCGTCACCCCGGCGCACCGCGCCTCCAGCGCGATGCCGATGCTGCCGCTCCGCCGGCCCGCCAGGCCGTTCTGAAGACTTGCGTACTCGTCGCTGGTCAGGAAGCTGGTGAAGCGGTCACCGTATTTGCCCTTGATCGCGTCGATGATGCCGCTCTCCGCGCCCTGGGTGCCGACGGTCCCGCTCAGGCCGCGCAGCACGTACTCGTTCTGGACGTCGGTCCATGCCTCGTTGACGCTGCCGGTGTTGAGACGCTGCGACTGACCGATGTGGGGAAACACGGAGTCCACGATCGAGCTGACGGGGCGGCCGAACACGCTCAGCACGCTCCCCGACAGGTTGTTGACCAGCAGGCCGGTGAGGTAACACGCCAGCACCACCACCGCCAGCGGCATGAACCGCGCCGCGCGAGGGCGGTGCGAGCTGTCGCGACTCCAGATCACGGAAGGTAGCGTAGAGGATCCACCGGTGTGTCGTTGAGACGCACCTCGAAGTGCAGGTGCGGGCCGCTGCTGTTGCCGGTGCTGCCCTCGTAGCCGATCACCTGGCCGCGCCCCACCGACTGGCCGTCGCCGACCGCGAACCAGGCGAGGTGGCCGTACACCGTCACCCAGCCGTTGCCGTGCAGGATGATGATGTGGTTGCCGTAACCGTAGACGCTGGCGTAGGTGTGAGCGATCCCGGCGTCGCCGGCGTGGACCTCGGTGCCGAAATCGGCAGCGATGTCGATGCCGGTATGGAAGTGGCGGGTGCGGCAGTTGGGGTCGTAGGGCTCGAAGGGATAGCTGGTGCAGCCGAAGCCCTGGCTGATGGGACCGGACTCGGGCCAGACGAAATGGCCACTGCCGGCATGCAGGCTGGCCTCCTCGGCCTGGAGCTTGGTGATCTCCGCCTGCAGCTCCTTGACGGCGCGCTCGGCGTCGGCGAGACGCTGCTGATCCTGGGCCACCAGCGCGGCGAGCTGGCCGACCAGCGTCTGCCGTTGTGAGCGCTGGTCCTGCAACTGCTGCTGCTGCTGCTCGAGATCCTTGAGCAACTGCTGCTGACGCTGCTTCTGGGCGGTGATGTCGTTGACGGCGGCGATGACCTCGGCCTCCTCGCGCTGCACCCGGTCGAGCACGCTCTGCTGGGTTCCCGAGACCCGGCGGAGGTCGATGAGGCGGCGCCAGAAGTCGTTGAAGTTGTCGGAGGCGAGCAGGTTGTTGACCGGGGTGTTGGTCCCCATCTTGTAGATCATCACCAGCTCCTCGGCGAGGGCGTGCTTGTCTAGCGCCAGCTGGGCCCGCACCTGGTCGAGGTGCTGCTGCTCGCGCACCAGGTTGTCCGAGATCTGCTGCAGGAGGACCTGTCCGTCGGCGATGTGACGCTGGGTGACGGCGATCTGGCCGTCGAGGGTGGCGATCATCCCCTGCAGCAGCGCCTCGCGGACCTGGGAGCTCTGGATCTCCTGACTGAGCTGGCCCATCAGGCCGTTGAGCTGGCCCTGCTGCTGCTGCTTCTGGCCGATCTGATCGGTGAACTGGTCTGCCTGGGTGTGCCGGAACCCGGTGATGGCGCCCAGCAGCACCACGGTGATCACCATGGCAGCGATGGCGCGGCGAACACTGCCCGAGAACGGAAGGTGATCGGACATCGGGTCTCCTGGCCCGCCCGCTGGCGGTGAGGTGTGGTGTGACGTTGGCTGAGACGGGTGCGAGTTAGACGGTCAGGAAGCGGCGTACTCCGAGGTAGCTGCCGAACGCTCCCAGTCCGATACCGGCGGCGAACAGCAGCAAGGCGACGACGGCGAGGTAGGAGCCGTCGTAACTGAGCGGGAAGAAGAAGAGCGTCGAACGCAGGTGATCGACGGCGGGCTTGTAGGCGGCGGCGATCACCGTTCCCGAGATGGCGGCGGCGATGACCCCCCCGATCACCCCCTCGAGGATGAACGGGCCGCGCACGAACCAGTCGGTGGCGCCGACCAGTTTCATGATCTCCACCTCTCTTCGGCGTACCAGGACGGCGGTGCGGATAGAGATCATGATGATGACCACGCTCAGGGTTCCGAAGACGATCAGGAAGCCGACCGCGAAGCGCCAGGCCCAGGTGATCAGGGTCTGCAGCTTATCGATGATCGCGGGGTTGTAGTCGGTGGCGAGATTGCCGCGCTGCACGATGGCGTTGCGCCGGGCCATGGTGTCGATCGCCGGCAGATCGGCGAGCCGGTGCAGGTCGAGGTTGAGCGACGCGGGAAGCGGGTTGCTGCCCAGCACCTTCAGCGACTCGGAGAAGTTCTCGACCTGGCTGCTGGCCTCCTTGGCGGCGTCGTCCTTGTTCTCAAAATGAACCGCGCTGACGCGCGGGTCGGCGCGCAGCTCGCTCTGGAGGTTGGCGATCGACCCCAGCGACACACCGTCCTCGAGGTAGATCTTGATGTTGCTCGCCTTGGCCTGCTCGGCGGTGAGCATCTGGTTGAGCATGTGGGTGCCGAGCAGGATGCCGCCGATGAACAGCAGGATGGCGCCCATGGTGCAGGTCGCCGCCAGCGACACCGCGAGGTTGCGCCAGAAGTTCTGCACCGCGCTGACCAGGGTGAAGCGGAGGGTCGCCAGCAGGGTGATCACCGGTTGCCCCCGCTGACCAGGGTGGCGTCGCCCTCGCGCAGGTACTGGCCCTGGGCCTCGTCGCGCACGATGCGGCCGCCCTCGATGGCGACCACGCGGCGGCGCACCAGGTCGACCACCTCGCGGTTGTGGGTGGCCATGACCACGGTGGTGCCGCGGTGGTTGATCTGCAGGAGCAGCTGGACGATGCCCCACGAGGTGTCGGGATCGAGGTTGCCGGTGGGCTCGTCGGCGACGAAGATCGGCGGCCGGTGGACCAGGGCCCGGGCGATGGCCACCCGCTGCTGCTCACCGCCGCTCAGCTCGTCGGGGAACTTGTGGACCTTGTCCTCGAGGCCGACGATCCAGAGGGACTCCTCGACCTTCTCGCGCAGATGACGCTGACCGGGCTTGGTCACCTGCAGCGCGAAGGCGACGTTCTGGGCCACCGTCGACCGCGGCAGCAGCTTGTAGTCCTGGAAGACGATGCCGAACTTGCGGCGCAGACGCGGCAGCCGCCGGCGCGCCATCCGGGAGAGCTCCTGGCCGTCGACGAAGATGCGCCCGCTGGTGGACACCTCCTCGCGGATCAGCAGGCGCACCAGCGACGACTTGCCGGCCCCGCTGGCGCCGACGAGAAAGACGAAGTCCTGCTGGAAGATCGAGAGGTTGATGTCGTGCAGGGCCTCGGTGCCGTTGGGGTAGGTCTTGCCGACGCCGTGGAAGCTGATCACCGGGCGGAGCGCCGGGTCGGCGGCCAGGGCGGGGCGGGCGGCAGCGGCAAGGCTCACGATCGAGAGGCTCCTGCGCTGGCGTCGTCGCGGGGTCCGCGGGCCCGACGGAGGGCCGGCGGCGACGTCGGTTGGGGCACGCGAGACTTCCGAGGCTGCCGGCGGCGTCACCCCCCGAAGGCGGCCGGCCGGCCGGCCGAACGGGGATCCCGGAGGGTTCGCGTCGGGACGTAGTGCGAATTGGGGACCCGTCCCGGGATGCGGGCCAGTATAGCCGCGGCCTTCCGCAGGGTCGACCCGTGTGAAACCGGCGTCCCAGGTTGTCACCTCGACGTGGCCACGCCGAAGTGATTGACGGTTTTGAGGCGATCAAGGCCGGGTTAGTCGGGGGAAGCGGGCGCGAGGCCCCCCGACCGGCTGGCTACCCTGGACCCTTCATTGAAGGAGGGCAGCCGCATGACCGTATCCGCCGAGGCAGCCACATGACCGTGTCCACCGAGCCCCTGGCCCTGCTGTCGCGCGCCCTCGAGCAGGTGACCACCGTGATCGCTCGGGTCCGCCCCGAGCAGGCGCGGCTGCCGACCCCATGCCGGTCGTGGGACCTGCGGACCCTGGTCAACCACGTCGTCAACGATGCTCAGAAGTTCGTGGTGATCGCGCGCGGCGGCGCCTGGGAGGCGCGGCAGGACGACGTCCTCGGCGACGACTGGCTGGACAGCTTCCGCCACCCGGCAGCCGAGCTGGTGGCGGCCTGGAACCGCGAGGGTGCGCTCAACAGGACCGTGCAGTTCGGCTCAGCCGAGCTTCCCATCTCCTGGCAGGTGAAGCAGCAGATGGTCGAGTTCACCATCCATTCCTGGGACATCGCCGCGGCGACGGGACAGTCGACCACCGACCTCGACCCCGAGCTGGCGCGGCAGGCGCTCGACTTCGGCACCGAGAACCTCAAGCCGCAGTTTCGCGGCAGCGAGGAGGATGGGCAGTCGTTCGCTCCCGTGGTGGCGGTGCCCGATGACGCGCCCGTCTACGACCGGCTCGCCGGATTCTTCGGACGCACCCCGGGCTGATCGAAGGCGCTACTTCACCTCGTAGCCGACGGTCGCCGCGACCACGAGCTGGGGGCCACCCTGACCCCAACCGCAGGCGGCCGGCGGAGACACCGTCAGCGACTTGACGCTGCCGAGCCCAACCCCGGCCGCCTTGGCCGCCGCCGCCGCGAGCGTGTGCGCCTGGCCGGTCGCCTGGGACACCGCCGTGTCGACCGCGCTCTGGCTGGGCTGCGCCAGTGCCGCCCCGGACGGGCCGACGTTGACGTTCTGCGCCCCGGCCCCGATCGCCGCATCGAGCGCCGGCTGGATGGCGGCGGCGTCGCCGATGTCGGCCTCGACGGTGGCGTTGACGTTGACCTGGCGCACCGGTTCGGGAGTGGCCGGGGCCACCGGCTTGCCGCCGCTGGCCCACACGCTGATAAAGGACGGATGGATCGCCGAGGACGGCACGCCAGCGTTTGCCAGGGCGGCGACCACGGCGTCGACGGTGGTTCGTGCCTGGGCCACGGCCTTGGCCACGTCGCCGCTGGTCGCCTGCTCGTTGATTCCGGCGTTGAGCGCGTAGTGAGCCTGACCGGTGCCCGGGGCCAGCGGGGCCGTCCCGGTCGCCACGAGCAGCGAACCGCTCAGCTGGGTCGGTCCGGAGGCGGCGCAGGGCGCACCCCACCAGGGGAAGCCGACCGCGCTGCCCGCGCTCGACGCGGCGGCAGCAACCGGTGGGGCCGCTGGCGCTCCCGGCGCGGCGACGCTCGGGGCGGAGAAGCCGGCTCCGCCGTTCCCCGCCGCGGTGCCTCCCGGCGTGATGCCTAGCGCCGCACCAGGGACGAAGAAGGTGCCGTCGGGCGATCCGGGGCTGCCGTGGCGGGCCACGACCGCGCCGGCGGTGCCGGTGGCCACCGCCAACGCGACAAGGGAGGCGGCAACGGCGGCGGTCCGGCGGCGGCGGCGGCTCCCAGCCCCCGCATGCTGTATGGGTGCCAGGTCCATCGTGGTCTCTCCGTGGGACGCGCGCCCTCCGCCGCGGGGAGCGAGCCGTGGTTCTGTGTCCACGACGCGTGCGGGCCCGGCAAGGTTCCCGAAGCGGCTGACCGGGTGGCGCCGGAGGTACTTGAGAGACCCGGTTGGTTGTGACTAGGCTGTCGGGAAGTTGGCAGCCGAACCAGGAGAGGGTCAGTCACATGCCTCAGTACGCGATCCTGCAGAGCCATCCGCCGGACAATTGCCCGATGACCAACAGGGCGGTCAGGGAGTTCGCCCTGAAGAACCTGCCGGAGCTGCCGGCCAAGGCGGAGAAGGCGGGGGTGAAGGTCCTCCTCAACATCCACCTCGACCCCGCCCACAAGGCGATGCTGCTCCTCGACGCACCGAGCGCAGAGGTGGCCCGTGACCTGCTCTTCGACGCCGGGTTCATGCATTTCACCGAGATGGAGTTCTACCTGGTCACGCCCATCGAGGAGCTGATCCAGAAGACCGTCGACGTCCCGACCGTGTACTAGGTGCGGCTCGCCGCGGCGGCCCCTGCGCGGGTGGGGGGATGAGCGCGCGATTCCAGCAGCCCGGATGGTTCACCGTCCACGTCTCCAACCGGATCGTCGCCGCCCTCACCCGCGCCGGCCTGAGCGTCCGCGGCAGCCGGGTCCTCGCCGTCCGCGGCCGCAAGACCGGCGAGTGGCGAACCACCCCGGTCAATCTGCTAGTCCGCGACGGTACGCGGTACCTCGTCGCGCCGCGCGGACACACCCAGTGGGTGCGCAATCTCCGTGTCGCCGGCGAGGGCGAGCTGCGCGTCGGCCGGCAGGTCGAGCGCTTCAAGGCGACCGAGCTCGCCGACGACGAGAAGCCGCCGATCCTGCGCGCCTATCTGAAGAAGTGGAAGGTCGAGGTCGGCGCGTTCTTCGGAGGCGTCGGTCCGGATGCACCCGACGAGGAGTTGCATCGCATCGCTCCCGGCCATCCGGTGTTCCGTATCGAGCCGATCTGAGCGGATCGCGTCGCGGCGGAGGAACCCGTCAGCGCGTGAGCACTCTGGTCACGGAATCAGGCTGACGTGGATCGGCTTCTCCCCCTTCACCTCGCGCGCGACCACCCGCAGCGCGTGCTCGGCCTCGGCCAGCGGGTATGCGTGCGTCGCCATCCGCTCCAGCGGGAAGCGGCCGGAGGCGAGCAGGCGCAGGGCCGCATCGACCGATGCGTGGTCGTGGCCGCCGGCGCCGAGGATGCGCAGTCCCTTGAGGACGATGGTGTCGCTGACCAGCCCGGGAATCGGCGCGGAGCCCTTCAGCCCCGCCAGCACCACGGTGCCGCCGGTCGCGCACATGTCGATCGCCTGAGTCACCGCCTTCACCGCTTCCGCCGTGGCGTCGATGACGACGTCGGCACCACTCCCGTGACAGAGCTCGCGGACCGCTGCAACTGGATCGGTCGCGTCGGCGTCGACGGTGTGGTGGGCGCCGAGCTCGCGGGCCATCTCCAGCCGGCGGTGATCGATCGCGCGGCCGACGACGATCACCGTCCCGGCTCCCGCCACCAGGGCGCCGACCGCGCAGCCGAGACCCTGCTGTCCGGGGCCAAGGATCACCACGCTGGCTCCCGGGGGGGTTCCCGGCAATGCGCCCGCCCATCGCAGGCCGTTGGCGACGGGCATGGCGAGCACCGCCACCGCCGGTTCGACCCCATCGGGGACTCGATGCAGGTCGACGGTCGGCGCGAGATACAGGTGGGTCGAGTAGCCGCCCCACAATCCCGGCGGCTCATCGATCGTCACCGTGAGGCCGTAGACGCGCATGCGCTCGCAGCCGCGTGCACCGGTGGCACAGGCGGAGCAGTCGCCGCAGCGCAGCACCTCCTCCACCAGGACGCGGTCGCCGATCGCCACGCCCCAGCGGAGAAGCGCATCGGCCCCCGCACGCTCCACGCGGCCGACGATCTCGTGGCCGGGGATCACGGGGGTGACGCAGGGAACCCCACCGAGCCGGCCACGGTACTGCTGCACATCGGTGCCGCAGATACCGGCGGCCTCCACCCGCAACAGCCCGTCGGCGTCGCCGATCGCGGGCAGCGGAAACTCCCGCTCCTCGAGCCGCGTCGGCGCGACCAGGACGAGGGCTCGGGCCGTCATCGCGCGGCGGTGTCCGCCATGTCGTGAGTGTCGCGCATGGATGCCTGACTCATCGAGTCGGGAGGCTGACGCGCGCTTTCGTTCTCAGCATCGCCGCGTCGACCGTGGCGGTGCGGCTGCGACCAGGCGGCCGACGCCCGGGAGACGGTGAGGCCTCCCGGGCGTCGCTGCCGAGGTGAAGCGATCGGGCTTACGGGGCTGCTGCCCAGTTCCACGTTCCCCACTCGGCTGCGAGTGGGTTGGGACCGCCCCCGACGGAGTCCATCTGCGCCAGCCATACGCGGCCGACGGTCGCGGAGGGAGGAGCCGGATCGGGAACTGCACCGGAGTAGTCGCCCCAGCGGCAGACGAACCGGCCCGGATCGACGAAGCAGTCAAAGCCCTGGTCCGCGGCGGGAGACTGGTGGACCATCGCCAGCGGAGACTGCGCCCCCGCGTGGCCAACCTTGACGACCTCCTGATCGGCGGGATAGGTGGTCGAGGACGAGGTGGTCACGCCGGCCACCATGTCGCTGCCGAACAGTCCGGCGTTGACAGCACGGTCGTCAGACACGCCGCCGTCGAGCACGGAGAGACTCGGATCGGTGATGTAGCCTTCCGGCTGCGCCAGCGTTTGACTGGTCACGTTGATCTCGTACCAACGCACCTGGGCACCGGCGCCACCGAAGACGGTGTGCGAGGTCCAGAGCGCAAGGCCGCCGATGGCCGGGTCCCTGTCGGTGACGGCGTGCGTCAGCCGGCCGTCCAGGGTGTCGAGGGCAGCGGTGGTGCCCTTCTGGGGCGCCGGAGCGGGCAGGTCGTATGACGCAACCGTGATCGCCGTCGCGGGGCTCACCGTGGCGGTGCCCGGGCCGGTCTCGGTGACCTCGTAGAGGTCGAGGTAGCTACCTGTGAACGTGCCCGAGTTGGTCGGATCGGGGAGCCCGGCGACCCAGGCATTGAGCCCTGCATCTTCCTGAACGCCCGGGCTGAGGTCAGAAGCGGGCGCACCATCGGGGTTGGTCAGCATCCTCGTCTGGCTCTGCGCGAAGGGCCCCTTCGGACAGGATGTGATCGTCGCCGTACCGCTCGGCTTCTGGATGAAGTCGAGGTCGGCGCCCACGAACGCCTGGCCTGCGTAAACGTTGGCCGAGACGATGAGGTTGTGGGTGGTCTGTCCCATCTTCGGGTAGTCGGGCAGCTCGAGGCCGTAGCCGAAGTCGGCTGTGTAGCTGCACCAGTCGCGCCCGGTCACCGACTTCGGACCGGCGGATTTGCTGAAACCCCAGCGGAAGGTGCTGTCGGTGACGTCGAGGTAGAGGTAGTAGAAGCGGTTGGTGTTCTTGTCCCAGAGGACCTGCGGATCCGAGAGATCGAAGTGCGTGGTCCCGGTGAGCTTCTCGGCAGGTCCCGACGCGATCTTCGAGCCGCTGCGGCTGTAGAGCGCCAGCTGGACGTTGATGGCCTCGACGTACTCGGTTGTGCCGATGGCACCGGTGCTGTCCGATGGCGACAGGTCGTTTTCGCGGACGCCCCCGAAGCTCGGCGACGGCGCCGGCGCTGCGGTCGACGCCGGAGGCCGCGACGGGCGAGCCGCGGCGACGCCCTGCCAGCCGGGCGCCTTGGCGATGGCGGCCTCCTTGAGGGCGGCGTAGCGCGCCTCATCGCCGACCAGGTAGCCGCGATCGCGAAGCTTCTGCACCGCGGCATCGTGGCCGGCCTGGTCGTTGTAGCTGGCCCTCGTCGCCAGGGGTATGGCAGGGATGGTGGCGCCGGCCGCGAGTACGGCGGCCCCGATCGCGAGCAGGTGCCGGTTCACGGAGAGGTCCTCCTCCTGAGGTGGTCGAGCCGGGTTGCCCCACCACAACGGACGGGCGGACCACCCCGGATCTTGCGGCGCGCCGCCGCATGACGACCGTCCACACTTCGAGCCGGTGGAGGCGTCGGCGGTCAACGTCCTCGAGATCGGCCTGGTCCTGGTGCTGGCGACCGGCGCCGGCTGGGCGGTGCGCCGCATCGGCCTACCCGCCATCACCGGCTACCTGATGGTCGGGCTGATCGTCTCGCCGTTCACCCCGGGATATGTCGCCGACCGCCATCAGCTGCAGACCCTGGCCGACTTCGGGGTGGTGTTCCTGCTCTTCGAGGTCGGCATCGAGATCGATCCGCTGCGTCTCCGTCGAGAGCACGGCGGGCTGCTGTGGTCTGCCCCCCTCCAGGTGCTCGTCACCCTCGCCGGCGGCATCGGCGTCGGCATGGGGATGGGGCTCGGACTTCGCGGCGGCATGGTGCTGGGCCTCGCGGTCGCGCTCTCGTCGAGCGTGGTGGTCGTCAACATCACCCGGAGTCGACGGCGCACGACCAACGCCGAGACCGAGACATCACTCCTCGGCTGGAGCGTGATGCAGGACGTGACCGGCGTCGCCGTCTCGATGGGGTTGCTCTCGACCCTCCAGGTGAGCTCGCGCCCCATCCCACTGCTGGCCGCAGGCATCGCCCTGTTCCTGGTCATCGCCGTGGCCGCTGCCTGGCTTCTCCCTCAACTCCTGCGCGGCCTGCGCGCCGAGCCGGACCTCTTTCTCATGCTGTCGCTCGCCGGCGGACTGGTGATCGCCGGTGTCGGTGCCCGCGTCTTCGAGGTGCCGCTGGCACTGGCCGCGTTCGTCGCCGGCCTGGCGGTTGGCGAGAGCCCGGATGCGGACGAGGCCCGGCGCCGGCTCCTTCCCTTCCGCGACATCTTCGCGGTGATGTTCTTCGTCGCCTTGGGCACGCTCATCGATCCCCGCGCCATCCCCGACTCGCTCGAGTGGCTGGGCCTGGTGATCGGCCTCATCGTCGTCGCCAAGATCGCGGTCATTCGCGTGCTCGTCCCGTTGCTGCATCGTCCGGCGGTGCGGCCATGGCAGCTGGCGCTCGGGCTCGGACAGGTGGGCGAGTTCAGCTTCGTGCTCGGCTCGATCGGCGTCTCCCGGAACGTCATCCCGTCCCGGCTGTACACCGCGCTCCTGTGCGCGGTCGTCCTGAGCATCGCCGCGTCGACCGTCGCGGTGCGCCTGCGACCACGCGAACGGCGTCCGGGAGACGGTCAGGTCTCCCGAGCGCCGCTGCCGGGTTGAAGGTGGTCAGGCCGCCAGAGCCGCGGACTCAGCCTCGGCTGCAACCAGGGCTGTGCCCGGCTGGGCCCGCCGCAGCCGCGGCACGAACAGCGCGGCGACGGCACCGAGGCCGAGCACGCCGGCGCCGACCATCACCGCGGGGATCAGTCCCTGCACGAAGATGTGGGGAGTCGCGTAGCCGCCGGCGGAGGTGAACACGGTGGCGAGCACCGCGACGCCGAGCACTCCGCCGACCTCGCGGATGGCGTTGGTGGCGCCGGACGCCTGGCCGGCCTCGTGGGGCGCAACCGAGGCGAGCACCGCGTTGGCGGCGGGAGCGAAGACCAGCGCCATGCCGGTGCCGGCGATGATGAACGGCCCGATCACCGCGGTGTACGGCATGCCGGCGTCGAGCACCAGCGCGAACCAGCCGAGGGCGACGGTCTGCAGGGCCAGCCCGGCGAACATCAAGGGGCGGCTCCCGAGACGGTCGGAGAGGATGCCCGCCAGGGGTGCGACCAGCATCGGCATGCCGGTCCAGGGCAGGGTGCGCAGGCCCGCCTGGAAGGGCGAGAAGTGCTGCGCGGTCTGGAAGAACTGGGCCAGCAGGAAGATCGAGCCGAACATCCCGAAGTACATGGTCAGCGAGACGGCGTTGGTGGCGGTGAAGGCGCGGCTGCGGAAGAAGCGCAGCGGCAGCATCGGGGTGGAGGTGCGCTGCTCCCACGCCGCGAACGCTCCCAGCACCGCTGCACCGCCGATCAGCGAGCCGAGGATGGTGGCGCTGGTCCAGCCCAGCGCGTTGGCGCGGACCAGTCCGTAGACGATGCCGAGCAGGCCGATGCTGGCGAGCGCGACGCCGGGAAGATCGAGGTGAGCATTGGGGCCGCGGCTCTCGCTCAGGCGGGACCAGGCGAGCGGGATGAGGACGAGGCCGACGGGAACGTTGAGCCAGAAGATCCAGTGCCAGGAGAAACCGGCGATCACCGCGCCGCCGATCACCGGGCCGAGGGCGACGCCCAGGCCGCTGATGCCCGACCAGATGCCGAGCGCCACGCCGCGGCGTCCGGCAGGGAAGGCCTCGGAGAGAAGCGTCAGGGTGAGGGGCGCGACCATGGCGGCGCCCGAACCCTGAATGGCGCGTGCCGCGATCAGCGCGGTGGTGCTGGGCGCCAGCGCCGCGGCGGCCGAGCCGAGGGTGAAGACGCCCAGACCGGCGATGAACATGCGGCGCCGGCCGAAGCGATCGCCCAGCGCAGCGCCGGTGAGCAGGAGCACCGCGAAGCTGAGGGTGTAGGCGTTGACCGTCCACTCCAGCGAGTCGATGCCGGCACCGAGGTCGACGCGGATGCGCGGCAGGGCGTTGGTCACCACCAGGTTGTCGAGGGTGACCATGAACAGGGCGGCGGACACCAGGGCGAGGGTCCAGCCGGTGCGGCTGCGGGTCGTCATCTCTTTCTCCTTCTCTTTCTCTGTGTTATTGATGGATTGATAACTTCACGGACCAAAAAAAATTTGCCGGGTGATCAGGCCGGCTTCTCGCCGGACGGCGACTGCTTCTCGTCCCACAGGGGCGCACACAGGCCGGGCAGGCCGAGGATGGTGCTGACGTTGGCGAGCATCCCCACCGCGAAGAACTCGGCGACCTGGCGCGGCGACGCCCCGCTGGACCGGGCCACGTCGTCGACCAAGGCCTGGAATCCCTTGGCCACGTGCTCGCGGACGGCGGCGTCGCCGGACGCCGCGTGGGCCTGCAGCTGGCAGAGCAGGGCGACGCGGTCCTCGATCAGCGCCGGGTAGGTCGCGCCCATGCGGTGCAGGGCGTCCTCGACGCCGGTGGCGCCCCGGACCGCCTCCGCGAAGGTCGAGCGGATGCGACCGAGGGTGCGGTCATAGACCGCGAAGAACAGCTCCTGCTTGTTGGGAAACAGGGCGTAGATGTACGGCTGGCTGATGCCCGCGCGCTTGGCGATGGCGGCGGTGCTGGCCGCCTGGTAGCCGAGCTCGGCGAACTCCACGGCGGCGGCGCGAAGCACGGTCTCGCGGCGCTCGTCGGCGGTCTGGCGGCCCAGGGTGGCGGTGGCTGCCGGGGTCATGGGGAGCATATTATTGATTGACCTATCACTTTGTCAAGTGCCCGGGCGGCTGCCCCCTGGCGGGCGCTCCCCCTCGACCCGGCTTGGGAGTGCCCGGCCGACCACCCACGCCTTCGACGCGGCCTGGACCCGACAGCGGCTACCCTCGAGCCGTGTGCCGGAGCATCAAGACCCTGCGCGGGCAGGAGCCGCCTGCCACCGACGCCGACGTCCGTGCCGCCGCCCTGCAGTTCGTGCGCAAGCTCAGCGGCTATCGCAGCCCCTCGATGGCGAACCAGGCCGTCTTCGACGCCGCCGTCGACCAGGTGTCAGAGGCCGCCGAACGGCTGCTCGACGGCCTGGCGACCCGCGGGAGCCGCCGAACCACGGTGATCGCCGATCACGCCGAGGGCTCGAGGCCCAGCGCGGCGGCGATCACGTCGCCGATGAAGCGGTAGAAGCGCCGGCGGCGGGCCGCGTCCTCCTCCGCATCCACCGACAGGCCGGCGAGGCGCTGCTCGATCCAGGGCGGTGTCACCGTGACCAGCTCCTGGTGGTTGACCCTGACCACGACGCGCTCGGAGCGCGCTTCGTCGACCTCCAGGCTCATCGAGGTGAGGATGGTGCCGGCGCGGCCGGCGAGCCACCAGGAGCGCACCCAGACCTGGGTCGACGGCGCTGGCTGCAGGGTGATGGGTCCCGACACCACCACCGCATCCGCCTCCGAGCTGACAGCGCTCAGCAGCGCGCGCATCTCGGCGTCGAGGTCGCCGGAGACCCAGTAGATCAATGCCGGAGCACGGTTGTCGATGTCGGGGGCGGCGAGCGCCGGACCCTCACCGGCGGCGAGCGCCCACTTGGTCCCGGCGTGCCGGCGGCAGTAGGCCTCTCCACCGATGGTCCAGGCGTGCACCGCGCACCAGGACGTGGCACAGGAGCGGCCGCCGGCGTCGACGTAGCTGCACGGCTGCACGATCGTCTGGCCGCACTGGCTTTCGGTGCAGTGCGCGATCGGCGGCGACATGGCCTGGCTCAGCTTGGCACACCCACCGCCTGCGTCTGCTTCTCGCTGATCTCCCACAGCCGGCGGGCCGCCTCCACGTCCTGCGCCGTGTCGGTCGGCGTCGCCCTCTTCTTGTCGACGAAGTAGCCGCCACTCTCACTGGCAACCTGCGGCGAGTCGACCAGCCACACCAGCGTCTCGGCTCCCTTCTCCACACTGCGCGCGAAGGGCCTGGCGATGGTCATCGCGACATTCATCAGCGGGCCGTTGTTGCGGTTGAAACCGGTCGCCACGAAGCCGGGATGGAAGCAGTTCGCGGTGACGCCGGTGCCGGCCAGGCGTCGGGCCAGCTCGGCGGTGAAGAGGATGTTCGCCAGCTTGGTCTCGCCGTAGCGGGCAAACCCGAAGTTGCGGTAGGAGCGCTCGGCGTTGAGGTCGTCGAAGGGGATGTGGGCGCCCTTGTGGGCGTCGGAGGCGGTGGTGATGACGCGCGCCGGCGCGCTCTGCCGCAGGCGCTCGAGCAGCAGGGTGGTGAGCAGGAATGGCGCCAGATGGTTCACCGCCCAGGTCATCTCGATGCCGTCCTCGGTGAGCTGTCGGCTCGAGTTGATCGCTCCGGCGTTGTTGACCAGCACGTCGAGTCTCGGATAGCGGTCCTGGATCTCGGCGGCGAGGCGGCGGATCGACGCCTGCGAGGCGAGGTCGGCGATCAGCGTGTCGACTCGCGCCCCGGCCCCGGCCGCGGTGATCTGCGCCGCGGCGCCGGCGGCCCTGGCCTGGCTGCGGGCGACGATGGTCAGCTGCGCCCCGCGAGCGGCCAGCGCCTTGGCCCCCGCCAGCCCGATGCCGTTGGTCGCGCCGGTGATCACGACCCGTCTCCCCGCGACGCCGGTCCAGTCGGCCATGATGGTTCTCCCCTGCCGGTCAGAAGCGCGGCCCCTTGCGTGGCATGCCGTCGATCATGCCGAGCGAGAGGTAGATCTCGTAGCCGAGCAGCCGGCGCAGCCGCGGCGGCGCCGATGCCAGCACCTCGGGGCGCAGCGACAACGACCAGTTCTCCTGGGAGCGCATGAAGGGCCGGCAGTAGTAGGCGAGGATGCCGTGGCGGCGTTCGCCCTCGGTCACGTTGGCGCCCGTCTGATGCCAGAGGCGGCCGTCGAAGATCATCGCCGTGCCGGCAGGACCGCAGACGGGAACCGACTCCGGCATGCCCGCCGCGTGATCGGGTCCGTGGCCGAGCTTGTGGCTGCCGGGGACGATGCGGGTGGCGCCGTTCTCGGGAGTGAAGTCGTCGAGCATCCACATGACGTTGGCGACCAGCGGGAACGGCCACGGCCATGGGGCGGGGACATAGCTCTGATCGGCGTGCAGGAACATCGGCTTGCCGCCGGGGCCGGCGATGTTGGCGTCGATGTTGGAGAGCAGGAAACCGCTGCCGAGCAGCTGCTCCATCACCTCGAGGATCCGCGGCTCCAGGGCGAGGTCGACGAACACGTCACCCTTGTTGAGCAGAGTCCAGACGCGTTGGTTGGAGCCTCCCTCGTAGACGTAGTCGGTGCCGTCAGCGATCTCCGCGGCGGCGACCTCGACCACCCGTTGCCGGACGGCGCCCAGGCGGTCGCGGTCGAGGGCGTCGCGGAGCAGGCAGTACCCGTTCTCCTCCAGCTCCGCCGTCGCCTGCTGCAGACCGCCGCTCACCGAGGTCGAGGCCATGCGCGTCAGTTCTTGTGGCGCTGCGCTCGCGCCAGCTCGGCGGAGATCCGATCACCTCCGAACATCCGCTGCACTCCGGCACTGACCCGGGGCGCCAGCTTGGCGAGCGGGATGCCGGCACGCATCAGCGGTGGGGCGACGGTGATCTCGCCACGGTTGCGCTCGATGGCGGAGACCACCGCGGCGGCGACCTCCTGCGGCGAGTTGGTGCCCACCATCGGCGGCAGCTGGATGCCGGTGTCGGCGAACATCCCCGACTCGCGGATCGGGCCGGGATAGATCACCGACACGCCGACACCGCTCTCGCGCAGCTCCTCCCGGAGCGCCAGGGCAAACCCGCGCAGACCGAACTTGGTGGCGCAGTACATCGACGCCTGCGGTGATGCGGTGAGCCCCGACACCGACGAGACGAACAGGAGATGGCCGCTACCGCGCCGCCGCATCGGCGCGGCGAGGCTGTGGGCCAGCTTGATGGGGGCGCGCAGGTTGACGTCGAGCACGCGGTCGACCTGCGCGGCGGTCAGCTCGTCGAGCCGTCCGGTCCCGGGAAGGGCGGCATTGGCGACCAGGATGTCGACGCCGTCGCACCGCGCCAGCAGCTGGTCGAGGGCGGCGCGGTCGGCCAGGTCGACGCTGAGCGCCTCGGCGCCGAGGTCGTGGGCCAGGGGCTCGAGCACCTCGGCGCGGCGCCCGGTGAGGACCAGCCGGGCGCCCCGGGCGGCGAGCGCCCGGGCCATGGCCTGGCCGAGGCCGCCGGTGGCTCCGGTGAGCAGGGTTCGGCAACCGTCGATCCGCATGGCGGTGACCTCGCGTCGGTGGGGTGCCTAACGGTAGCCCACCCGCCTACCAGACCGGGCGGCCCCAGTCGGTCTCCTGACGCAGCGCGGGCTTCAGCACCTTGCCCCCCGGGTTGCGCGGCAGCGGCGCGGTGCGCACGCTGACGAACTGCGGAACTTTGAAATCGGCCAGCCGTTCGCGCGCGAAGCCGGCCAGCTCGCCGGGATCGAGCTGAGCCCCCGGGGTCGGGACCACCACCGCACCGACCTTCTCCCCCATCATCGCGTCCGGTACCGCGAGAACGGCGACCTCGAACACCGCCGGGTGCTCCATCAGCGCGTTCTCGACCTCGACGCTGTACACGTTCTCGCCGCCGCGGTTGATCATGTCCTTGATGCGGTCGACGATCTGGCAGAAGCCGTCCTCGTCGAGGCGGGCGAGGTCGCCCGTGTGCAGCCAGCCACCGACGAAGGTCTCGGCCGTCGCCTCCGGCTTGTTCCAGTACCCGGCCACCACGTTGGGGGCGCGCACCAGCAGCTCGCCGACACGGCTGCCGGGATCCTCGGCCGCGAGGTCGAGCTCCACCACCGGGGCGCCGAAGCCGACCGTCTCGGGTCGCACCTCACAGTAGCGATCGGGGAGGAAGGTCGCCACCGACGAGGTCTCGGTGAGACCGAACCCGTTGCCGAGCATGGCGTTGGGAAAGCCTTCGCGCATGCGGCGGATGAGCTCGGGCGGGCAGGGCGCGCCGCCGTAGGTCACCCAGCGCACCCCGCGCCAGTCGTGGTCCTTGAAGTTCGGCTGGGTCGTCGCCAGCCAGAACACCGCCGGCACCGAGGTGAGGATGTCGATGTGCTCGTCCTGAGCGGCGCGGATGAAGGCCTGCACCTCGAAGGCGGGCATGATCACGGTGGTGCCGCGCAGCTCCAGAGTCGGCAGCAGCTGGCTGTTGCAGCCGGTGACGTGGAAGAGGGGCACGGACACGAGGTTGCGCAGGCCACCCTCGTCGGGCAGCTCGGCGACCCGGCGGCAGGTCTCGGTGTTGGAGAGGAAGCACGCGTGGGTGAGCATCGCTCCCTTGGGAAAGCCGGTGGTGCCGCTGGTGTAGAAGATGGCGGCGAGGTCACTCGGGCTCGCATCGACCGCGAGCGGATCACCGTCGGGGAGCGGGATCCCGGGACGGAACGAGTAGGCGGCACCGGAGTCGCCGAGGACGTACTCGATCTCGGGCGGAGCGAAGCGGGTGTTGACCGGAACGACCACCCCGCCCGCCATCAGGATGGCGAAGAAGGCGACGCACCAGTCGAGGCCGTTGCCGAGCTCGAGGGCGACGCGGTCACCGCGGCGGATTCCCTGGTCGCGAAGTCCTCCGGCGACCCTGGTGGCACGATCCCAGAGCTGCTGGTAGGTGATCCGCTCGCCACCGAGCTCGACGATCGCCTCCTCGCCGGGAACGCTCTCGACACTGCGCCGCAACATGGCGACGAGCGACGCCGGGCGGTTCGCGTAGCGGAGGATGCCGTCGCGATGGCGCTCGACCCCGGCCATGTCGAAGGGCTGGATGCGAGCGGCCCTGCCTGCCTTGACCACGGTACCGACACTCATCGCTCTCCTCCCTGGATTTGCTGCACCGGCTACGCGCCCTCGCTGGCGCGGCCGATGACGCAGAACTCGTTGCCCTCCGGATCCGCCAGCACGTACCAGCGGAAGCCGCCCTCGACGATCTCGTCGCCGACCCGGATCGCCCCCAGCGCCATCAGCCGGTCGCACTCGGCGTCGACATCGATGGTGTGGAGGTCGATGTGCATGCGGTTCTTGCCGGCCTTCGGTTCGGCCACGCGCTGCAGGATCAGCTCGGGGGACCCATCCTGCTTCGGCGGCAGCAGGCTCAGATACGGCGGCTTGTACGCCTCGCGCCGGTAGCCGATCGCCGAGGTCCAGAAATGGGCCAGCCGCTCGGGGTCGCTGCAGTCGAGGACGATGGTGACGTGCATCGCGGATCGCCGTCAGGCGGCGGCTTCCTCGCGAGCCGCCCAGCGCAGGTAGCCGTCGATGAAGGGGTCGATGGCACCGTCGAGGACGGCTTGGGCATTGCCCACCTCGACCCCGGTGCGGTGGTCCTTGACCATGGTGTATGGATGGAGCACGTAGGAGCGGATCTGGCTCCCCCACTCGGCCGGCATCGAATCGCCCTTGAGCTCGGCCAGGTGTTCGGCGTGAGCCGCCTGCTTGAGCGCCAGCAACCGCGAGCGCAGCACCCGCCAGGCGACGTCGCGGTTCTGCTGCTGGCTGCGCTCGTTCTGACAGGTGACCACGATCCCGGTGGGAATGTGGGTGAGGCGCACCGCGGAGCTGGTCTTGTTGACGTGCTGACCGCCGGCCCCGCTGCTGCGGAAGACGTCGACCCGCACGTCATCGGGGTTGATGTCGAGATCGACCTCATCTTCGACCTCGGGGCTCACCTCGACCAGGGCGAACGAGGTGTGACGGCGATGGGCGCTGTCGAAGGGGCTCAGTCGCACCAGCCGGTGGACACCGCGCTCGGAACGAAGCCGGCCGAAGGCGCGGTCGCCGGCGATGCGGATGGTGGCCGACTTGATGCCCGCCTCCTCTCCCGCCGACTCCTCGATGAAGTCGACCGGCATGCGGTTCTGCTCGGCCCACCGCAGGTACATCCGCAGCAGCATCTCCGCCCAGTCCTGCGAATCGGTGCCGCCGGCACCGGCGTGGACGCTGAGCAGGGCGGGATTGTCGGAGTAGGGGTCGGTATACAGGAGGTCGAGCTCGCGGCGCTCGAGCTCGGCCGCGAGCGCATCGAGCTCCGCCGACACCTCCGCCTCCACCGCCGGATCGGGCTCGGCGTCGAGCAGCTCGGCGAGGTCGCGGGCGTCGCCGGCGCGCCGCCCGAGCCCCTCCCAGGTGGCCAGCTCGTCGCGGATCCGCGACGCCTCCTGGGTCAGCCGCCCGGCGCGGCGGGGGTCGTCCCAGAGCGAGGGATCGGCGATCTCCTTGTCGAGCGCCTCGAGCCGGGCACGCCGTCCAGGGAGGTCAAAGATGCTCCCGGAGCTGCGTCACCTTGAGATACACGTCCTCGGTCCGGGCACTGAGCTCGCTCATACCAATGATGCTACCGCGTCCACCAGGCGGCTAAAAGCATCGCCGCCGGAGCCCCGTGGCGCGCGTTTGCGAAGGGAGCAGGGCTGCTCGGGCGCAATCACCCTTGGCCTTGCGAAGCACGGGGCGACCCGCGGATGAGCGACAAGGGACACACCGCGCATCGCACCGGCGGCGGGGGCATGCTCCGGAGCGAACCGGACGCGCAGGCGAGCGAGCGAGCCGAGCGCAGCGGGCCGACGCCACAGGCGTCAGAACCGCGGGTTGAGCGCAAGGGTGTGCCGCGCCCGGCCCCGGTGCCAAGCAGTCCCGTCGCCCTATCGCACGCCCCCACTCGGAGCCCCAGTCGGAGCCCCGTGACACCGCTTGTACTTGAGCCCGCTGCCGCACCAGCACGGATCGTTGCGTCCCACCTTCCGCGGCCTGCCGCCCGGACCCGCTGCCGCATCGGCGCCGTTGCCGTCGCCGGGAACGTTGGCGCTGCGGGTGCCCTCCGACGACGACTCCACCACGTTGCGCACCGCGGGACGGGCGGTGCCGAACGGCAGCGGACCGCGGGGTGGCGCCGCGTTGCGCGCCAGGGCGCCGCTGGCCGCGGCCGCGGCGGGACGGGCCGCCGGCGGCTGGTCGGGCGTCATCGCGGCGCCGGCGGCAGGGCTGTCGGCGCGACCCGACGCCGGCGCCGCCGCCGCCGCGGTGGCCTCGGGCGGCGCCGCCGCCGGGGACGGTTGCTGGCGCTGCACCTCGGCGTGGAGCACGGTGGTGAGGATGTCGCGCTGGATGTCGGAGATCAGGTCCTGGAAGGCGCCGTAGGCCTGCTGCTTGTACTCGATCAGCGGATCCTGCTGTCCGTACGCCTGGAGTCCGATGCCCTCGCGCAGGTGGTCCATCTGGGTCAGGTAGGCGATCCACTTCTGGTCGATCACCCGCAGCATCAGGAACTGCTCGACCTGGCGCATCACCTCGGTGCCGTACCGCTGCTCCTTCTCCTCGTAGAGCGCGGTGAGCTCACTGGTCAGCGTCTCGACGACGTCATCGACGCTGTCGCCGAGGGTGGCCGGGTCGATCTCCTCGAACGGGGGCAGCGGCGCCAGCTGGCGCATCCGCTCCCAGAGGCCGGCCAGGTCCCACCCCTCGCGATTGCGACCCTCGCAGTAGAGGGGCACCTCCTCGGCGACCACCCGCTCCATGATCTGGGCGAAGTTGGCCCGGGTGTCGGTGCCCTCGAGGATCTTGCGGCGCTCGCCGTAGATCACCTCGCGCTGCTTGTTCATCACGTCGTCGTACTCGACGACATGGCGGCGGGCGTCGAAGTTGTAGCCCTCGACCCGCGACTGCGCCCCCTCGATCTGGCGCGACACCAGCCGCGATTCGATCGGGGTGTCCTCGTCCAGCCCGACCCGGCTCATGATCGATTCCATGCGCTCGCCGCCGAAGATGCGCATCACGTCGTCCTGGAAGGAGAGGAAGAAGCGCGACTCGCCGGGATCGCCCTGGCGGCCGGAGCGACCGCGCAGCTGGTTGTCGATGCGCCGCGACTCGTGGCGCTCGGTGCCGACGATGTAGAGACCGCCCACGCCGGTCACGCCATCGCCCAGCACGATGTCGGTGCCGCGGCCGGCCATGTTGGTGGCGATGGTCACCGCGCCCGGCTGCCCGGCCTGGGCGACGATGGCCGCCTCCTGCTCGTGGAACTTGGCGTTGAGCACGGCGTGGGGGATGCCGCGCTTCTCCAGCAGGCGCGACAGCCGCTCGCTCTTCTCGATGCTGGTGGTGCCCACCAGCACCGGCTGGCTGGTGGCGTAGCGCTCGACGATCTCCTCCACCACCGCCCGGAACTTCCCCTCCTCGGTCTTGAAGATGAGGTCGGCCTCGTCCTTGCGGATCATCGGCTGGTGGGTGGGGATGGGCACCACCTCGAGCTTGTAGATCTTGTCGAACTCCTCCGACTCGGTGATCGCGGTCCCGGTCATGCCCGCCAGCTTGCGATAGAGGCGGAAGAAGTTCTGGAAGGTGATGGTGGCGAGGGTGATGTTCTCCTGCTGCACCTTGACGCCTTCCTTGGCCTCGATCGCCTGGTGGAGGCCGTCCGACCAGCGGCGACCCGGCATGGTGCGTCCGGTGAACTCGTCGACGATGATCACCTCGCCGTCGCGGATGATGTAGTCCTTGTCGCGCTGCCAGAGCGCGTTGGCGCGGAGCGCCTGGTTGATCTGATGCGCCTCGGCGACGTGCTCGAGGTCGTAGACGTTCTTGATCCCCGTCCACTTCTCGATCTTGACCACCCCCTCGTCGGTCAGCGCCGCCGACTTGGTCTTCTCGTCGATGGTGTAGTCGACCTCGATGGTCAGCCGGGGGATGAGGCGGGCGTAGGTGTAGTACTTCTCGGTGGGCTCGTCGGCCTGGCCGCTGATGATCAGCGGGGTGCGCGCCTCGTCGATGAGGATGGAGTCGACCTCGTCGACGATCGCGTACCAGAGCCGGCGCTGCACGCACTGCTCGAGCGAGAGCGCCATGTTGTCGCGGAGATAGTCGAAACCGAGCTCGTTGTTGGTGGCGTAGGTGATGTCGCAGGCGTAGGCCTCGCGCCGGGTGACCGGGCGGAAGTGCTGCAGGCGGGGATCGGGATGGGTCTCGTCGAGGTAGTCGGGGTCGTAGACCAGTGACATCTCGTGGGCGATGACACCGACCGACATGCCGAGCAGGTGGTACAGGGGTCCGTTCCAGCCGGCGTCGCGGCGGGCGAGATAGTCGTTGACGGTGACCAGGTGGGCGCCCTTGCCCTGCAGGGCGTTGAGATAGAGGGCGAGGGTGGCCACCAGGGTCTTGCCCTCGCCGGTCTTCATCTCGGCGATCTTTCCCTGGTGCAGCACCATGCCGCCGACCAGCTGGACGTCGAAGTGACGCAGGCCGATGGTGCGGCGCGCGGCCTCGCGCACGGTGGCGAAGGCCTCGGGCAGCAGCTCGTCCAGCTGGCGATCGCGCTCCCGCTCCTCCTCCTCCTGCTCGCGGCGCTGCTCGGCGATCTCCTCGTCCTCGTCCTCGCCGATCAGGCCGTGGACGAGCGGCTGGCCGAGGCTGAGGTCGGGACCCTCGATGCCGAGGCGCTCACGGAACTCCAGGGTGCGGGCGCCGAGCTGCTCGTCGGTGAGCGCCTGCAGCTCGGGCTCGAGGGCGTTGATCTGGTCGACCCGCGACTGCAGCCGCCTGACGTCGCGGCGGTGGGGGTCGCCGAGGAGTTTGCCGAAGACCATGGGTCCATGATCCCGCAAACCGGCCGCAGCGGTGGGTGGGATCGCCGCCGTCGAGGGCCTCAGCGGAAGTCGGCGACCACCAGTTCGAGCTCGCCCGCGCGGCGGACGAGCAGGCTGACCGCGCCCTCGTCGTCGAGGAACAGGAACCAGGGCTCGGCGCGAGTCTCCATCTCGGCGACCGCCTCCTCCACCGGCATCGGCCGCAGGCGGAGGTGGCGGCGGCTCAGCGCCGAGTGGCTGGCCCGGCTCGGGGTCCTGGCCCCGTTGCCGCCCTCGGCGCGGCGCGGACCCGGCTCCTCCGGCGTGGAGTGGGCGGCGGCGTGGCCCTTGTGCTCGACGACCCGCTCCTTGCGGCGCTCGATCTGCCGCGAGAGCTTGTCGACGACGCGGTCGATCGCCTCGCGCATGCTGGCCGCCTGCGACCGCGCCGCCAGCCGTGTGTGCTGCAGGTGAGCGACCGCCTCGGCGCTGAACGGCGGGCTGCACCCCGCGTCCTCCTCGAGCTGCAGCCGCACCTCGTGGAGAGCGATGGCGTGGCGTTCGATGCGGGCCAGTTTGGTCTCCGCATAGCTGCGCAGCTGCTGATCGATCCGCCCGCGAGAGCTGACGGCGACGCGCATGGCATCTCCCTCCTGATGGGGGTACGCCGTACCGCGATTATAGGAGCGCGGCTGCGGACCCACCGGCGGTTGGACGGATCACCGCCTCGGCGCACAGCAGCAGAACCGCCGCCGGCGTGAGGCTGTAGGCGAGAACGTGGAAGGGCCACACCGCGGGAAGCAGCACCATCGCCAGTACCGCGACCGCGGTCCCGAACCCGGCCAGGCCCGGCGAGCGCCGGCCCGCCACCACACCGGCGACGGCAACAGCGAGCAGCAACGGGGCGACCGCGACCGGGAGTAGGCCGATCGGCCAGACCAGCGCCGCGGCGCAGGTGAGAAGCACGGCCCAGCGCAGGCCGGCGCCGTCGAGGCGGGCGGCATCGGGACCCAGCACCAGCAGCACCACCGGCAGCAGCAGGAGGTCGTCGTTGGGATGGGCGTACGGGGCGACCAGCAGCCACAGTGCCAGGGGAACGCAGACGGCGGCGACCAGGTGGCGAGGCTCCGGCGCCGCGCCGCGTGCCGCCGCGCGCGCCGACCGCAGGGCGATGGCGGTGGCCAGCGCCAGCCCGGCCGCGACCAGCGCGAGGGTGCGCCCGCCGGTCAGCCCACCCCCGGCGCCCCCCGGCAGCGCCCGCAGCAGGCTGGTAAGGCCGGCGAGATCGGGCTGGACCCGGTCGACGCGCCCGGCGAACAGGGTCAGGTGGTGCCACCAGGCGGGCAGCAGGGAGGCGGTGGTGGCGAGTTGCAGCAGCAGCAAGCCCGCCGAGGCGGCGGCGAAGCCGGTCAGCAGGCGGAGGGCGGCGCGGACATCCGGCCACAGCGCCAGCGCCAGCAGCGGTACCACCGGCCAGGTCAGGTCGGGCTTGACCCAGACCAGAGCGCTCAGCGCGCCGGCGGCGGCGGGGCGGTGGCGGATCGCCAGGCGGAGCGACAGCACCAGCCCGGCGAGCAGCAGGGCGTCGAACTGCCCGCTGAGAAAGCCGAGCAGCGAGACCCAGCTGAGCGGCACCAGCAGCAGCAGCAGCGGCGCGCGACGCCGCCACCCGAGGTCGCGGGCGAGCATCGCGATGGCGCCCAGCAGTGCGGCCACGCCGGCGGCGGTGAAGACCGCGTAGCTGGCCCAGAAGGGGAGCGCCGTCAGTGGTCGCATCGCCCACGCCACCACCGGCAGGTTGACGTAGTCGTCGAGGCTGGGCTGCACCTGCGGGTAGAAGTCGGCCGACTGCTCGGCGGCATGGATGGTGGCGGGGTCGAAGGGATTGCCACCGTGGGCGAGCACCCGCGACGCCGCGTAGAAGACGCGGTAGTCGTCGGCGAGTCCGTAGGGCTGTGCCGGCAGGAAGTGCGGCAGCGCGAAGGCGGCGAAGCCGGCGATGGCTCCGACCATCAGCAGCAGCGTCAACCGCCGCGGCGGCAGCGCCGCCCGCCGCTGCGATGCCGGGGCGGCGGGCAGCGCGGCGGTGCTCATCGCCGCCGGTCGCGACCGGGTCTGCGCCCCCCGGTTCGCCGGCTCACCTCAGCGCGTGGGTGCTGCCGGGCCGTCTCAGCGCCGCGGCAGCGCCATCGGCGTGGTGCGCCGGTCGGGGAAGAGTTGGGCCAGCTTCTCGGGCAAGGGGATGCCCATGTCGAACAGCCGGCTGATGATCTGGGGACGGATGCCGGTGGGTTCGAAGTCGCCGACGATCTTTCCGGTCACCGGATCGGCGCCCTTGGGCTTGTAGACGAAGATGTCCTGCATGGTGATCGTGTCGCCCTCCATGCCGATGATCTCGGTGACGGAGGTGATCTTGCGCGAGCCGTCCTTCATGCGCGACAGCTGCACGATGAGGTCGAGGGCCGAGGAGACCTGCTGACGGATCGCCTTGGCGGGCAGGTCCATCCCCGCCATCAGCACCAGCGTCTCCAGTCGCGAGAGGCAGTCACGCGGGTTGTTGGCGTGGATGGTGGTCAGCGAGCCGTCGTGACCGGTGTTCATCGCCTGCAACATGTCGAGCGCCTCACCGCCGCGGCACTCGCCGACGACGATCCGGTCGGGGCGCATGCGGAGCGAGTTGATCACCAGGTCGCGGATGGCGATGCGCCCATCCCCGTTGAGGTCGGGGGGGCGCGCCTCCAGGCGGCAGACATGCTCCTGGTGGAGCTGCAGCTCGGCGGCGTCCTCGATGGTCACGATCCGTTCGTCGACGGGGATGAAGCTCGAGCACACGTTGAGCAGCGTCGTCTTGCCGGTACCGGTGCCGCCGCTGATCAGGATGTTGGCGCGGGCGAGGACGCAGGCGCGGACGAAGGCCGCCGCCTCCTCGGTGAGGGTACCGAAGGCGATCAGGTCGGACACCTGATAGGGATCCTTGGAGAACTTGCGGACGGTGAGGGTGGGGCCGTCGAGGGAGATCGGCGGGATCACCGCATTGACGCGCGATCCGTCGAGCAGGCGAGCATCGCACAGCGGAGTGCGGTGGTCGATGCGCCGGCCGACGGCGGCGACGATCAGGTCGATCACCCGGAGCAGGTGGTTCTCGTCATCGAACCGCACGTCGGTGAGGAGGATCTTGCCGGCCCGCTCGACGTACACCATGTCGGGGCCGTTGACCATGATCTCGGTCAGGCTGTCGTCCTCCACCAGGGGGCGAAGCGGTCCGAGGGCGTCGAGATACCGGGACATCTCCTCGGCTGACTTGGTGCTGGTGACCACGCTCACGATGTCAACTCCTCGCCGCCAAGCGCGCGCGACGGCGGACTGCCTGCTTGGTACCCGCGATTCTCAGCCCCGGCCGCGCCAAGCCCGCGCCGTCGCGACGGCATCGATACGACCGGCACCGGCCCGTTGCAGAACGGTGGCGGCGGCCTCCAGGGTGGCCCCGGTGGTGACCACGTCGTCCACCAGCCACACCGTCCCGGTCAGCGGCGGACCCGACCAGGCGAAGGCGCCCGCCACATTGCGGCGGCGGTCCGGCAGCGAGCGGCCGACCTGGGGAGCGGTCTCGCGGACGCGCCGCAGGCCGTCCAGCAGCGGCGCGGCGGCCAGGGCGGCGAGGGCGCGGGCGCCGGGCTCGACCTGGTTGTAGCCGCGGGCCCGCCGGCGCCGCCGCGCCAGGGCCACCGGGACCACCGCCGCCGGCGGCGGAAGCCCCTGCGTCACCAGGCGCTCGGCGGTGAGAGCGGCGAGCACGCGCGCCGCCGGCCGGCGGCCCTGGTACTTGGCGGCGTGGACCAGGCCGCGGATGGGCGTCTGGAAGGGGAAGGCCGACCACGTCTGGCCCCAGCGCCAGCGCTCGGCAGGCGGCAGCGGCAGCGCCAGGGCCAGCTCCAGACAGGGCTCGCAGAGGACGTCCGGAGACGCCACCCGGCACCCGGCGCACTGGCGCGGCGCCAGGGCGTCGAGCAGCAACCGCGCCGGCTCCACCAGCCGCGCCCACCACACATTTGTAGTGTAGTTGCGGCTAGAGGATCACACCAGCCGCAGCGCGCTCCCCTCCCCCACCCCGGCGGCGGCCAGGGTGCCCGCGGGCAGCTCGATGGCGGATCGGGCGCGGCGCACCACCCGGCTGACCCGCCATGGCCGGATGCCGTGATAGGCGCGCAGCACCTGCCCGTCGCGATCGAGGAAGGCGACGTCGAGGGGGAAGCGCATGAAGAACATGTGGATCGAGTTGCAGGGGGTGATCGCCAGGCCGTGCCCGGCGGGAAGCTCGCTGCGTCCCATCAGCCCGACGGTGCGGTGCCAGAGCGAGCGCGCGAGCTCGACGTGATCCGCCACCTCGACGCCCTCCGCCGTCTGCAGGCGCCGCACCTCCATCACCACACCTCCACCTCGCCGCCGGCCGGCTGCCATTGTCGGCCGGCGGCGGGTCCGGCCGCCTCACCCCATCGACGTCGAGTGGCGTAGGCTCGGAGCGCTTCATCGAGGAGGGCACGATGGCGCGGCGCAGCGATGATCCGGTCGCGGTCGACATCCACGTCGATCCCAGCTGTCCGTGGGCGTGGCTGACATGGAACTGGCTGCAGCAGGTCGCGGCGGTCCGGCCGCTTGCGCTCACCACCCGCGTCTTCTCGCTGGCGGAGATCAACCGCGACCGCGAGAAGGACGAGCGCTCGCGCGCCGCGCACCAGGCCGGCGAGCAGGCGCTGCGCTGCCTGGTGGCGGCGGAGCGCGAGGGTGGCAGCCCGGCCCTCACCGCCCTCTACCGCGAGATCGGTGAGGCGTACCAGGAACGCGCCGAGCCGCTCGGAGACGAGGCCGTGCTGCGCGCCTGCGCCGCTGCCGCGGGCCTCGACCCAGAGCTGGCCGGACGGGCGCTGGCCGACCCCGCCACGCTCATCGCCCTCGCCGAGGCGCACCGGACCGCGGTCGATGCCGGTGCCTTCGGCGTGCCGACGGTGCGCGTCGAGGGGGGTCCCGCCTTCTTCGGTCCGATCATCGACCGGCGCATGGAGCAGGAGGCGGCCGCGCAGCTGTGGGACCACCTCGCCTGGTTGCTGGCTCAGCAGCCGCTGTTCGAGATCAAGCGGGGGCGCCCCGGCGGCGCCCAGGTGGGACGCCACCGGCTGGCGGGGGCCGCTCGCGGCTGACGAGCGCCGCTCCGCCGGCGGCTACTTCGGGCTGAGGATGCTGTGCGAGACGGAGATGACGGCCGGCCCGAGGAGGACGATGAAGAGGGTCGGGAAGATGCATCCCACCATCGGGAAGAGCATCTTCAGCGGCGCCTTCTGTCCCTGTTCCTCGGCACGCTGACGGCGGCGGCGGCGCATCTCCTCTGACTGGATGCGCAGTACGTTGGCGATGCCGACGCCCAGCTGCTCCGACTGCACGATCGCCTGCACGAAGTTGTTGAGCTCCTCGACCCCGCTGCGCCGGCCCATGTCCTCGAGCGCCTCGAGGCGGGGACGGCCGAGCCGGATCTCGCTGAGGACCTGGGCGAACTCCATCGACAGCGCGTTCTTGTACTTCTCGCAGACCCGGGCCATGGCCGCGTCGAAGCCGAGACCGGCCTCCACGCTGATGGTCAGCAGGTCGAGCGCGTTGGGAAGTCCGAGCAGGATCTCCTTGCGCCGTGCCTTGATCTTGCGATCGACCACGGTCTTGGGCAGGTAGAAGCCGACCACCGCTCCCAGCAGCACCGCCAGTCCGGCGATGCCGCCGCTGTAGCCGGCGGCGTTCGCCAGGGCGTAGAAGAGAAGACCGAGGGCGGGCGGCAGGATGAAGAAGCGCAGAGCGAGGAAGCTGCCCACCGAGAGCCCGTAGGGCCGTCCGGCGAGGGCGATCCTCTCCTGCAGCTCGGTCAGCTGGTTGGCGGGGGTGCGCCGCACCGCCGCGTTGCCGATGCGATCGACGAAGGGCCGGATGACGCGGTCCACGAACGGCAGCGACAGCTCCATCTCGTCCAGCGTCAGCTCGTGATCGCCGAACTGCGCGAGGCGGGCTTCGAGGAGGTCCACCGGCTGGCTGGACAGTCCGCGCATGATCAGCAGAACGCTCGATGCGGCGAGGATCGCGAGGGCGATGCTCAGGACCATCTCTCAGACCTCGATCTTGACGATTTTCTGGATGATGGCGAATCCAACGGCCATGGAGAAGCCGCCGATCGCCAGCATGATGATGCCGATGGTCTCGTGGAACATCGGGGTGAAGTACGCGGGCGAGATCACCGAGAGGACGGCGGCGAGGCCGATGGGCAGGCAGGTGATGATCCAGCCCGAGGCACGCGCCTGCGCGGTCAAGGTGCGGATCTCGCCCTTGATGCGCACCCGCTCACGGATGGTGAAGGCGATGGTGTCGAGGATCTCGGCCAGGTTGCCGCCGACCACGCGGTGGATCTGCACCGCGGTCACCATCAGGTCGAAGTCCTCCGACTGGTTGCGCTTGACCATGTGGTTGAGGGCGTCGTCGACGTTGATGCCGAGGGCGATCTCCCGCGTGCCGCGGGCGAACTCGTCGGCGATGGGCGGACTGGCGGTCTTGCTGACCGTGCTCATCGCCTGGGCGAAGGAGTAGCCCGCCTTGAGGGCGTTGCTGAGCAGGATGATGGTGTCGCCCAGCTGCTTGTCGAAGGCGCGCGCCCGGCGGCGCTGCAGGAACTTGAGGGCGAAGCCGCTGCCGAAGTAGGCGCCCGGGACGGCGGGGAGGAAGGCAATCGGAGTGGCGAATCGCCAGGCCAGCAGGAAGCCGAGCAGGGCGCCACCGCCGATCACCGCCATCAGCCATTCCGACGGCTTCATCTTCAGGTCGGCGCGAGCGAGGTCGTCGGCGAGCTTGCCGGTGCTGGAGAAGCGCGAGAGCAGCCGGTTGAGGCCCTCGGAGAACCGCTCGTAGGTGTCCTTGACGTCGTATCCGGCGGTCACGTCCCGGGCGCTGTCGCCGCCCCCGAGATCCGAATAGCGCTCCAACCGGCGCTGCATCTCGTCACCGGCGGTGCGCGGCTGCGAAAGGCCGACGAAGACCAGCAGGATGCCACCGGCCCCCATCAACCCGAGGATCAGCATCGTCAGGTTCATCTCCTACCCCTCGACAACAGCGACAGCGGGCGTCGGGTGGAAGATGGCCTCGTCGAGTCCCTCCCCGCTGGCGTGGAGAAACTCGAGACACTTGGGCACAACGCCGGTGGGCATCAGCTCGCCGAGAACACGTCCGTCCTCGTCGACGCCGGACTGCCGGAAAGCGAAGACGCCCTGCACGACCACGTGGTCGCCCTGGCAGCCCAGCACCTCGGCGATGTGGGTGACCTTGCGGCTGCCGTCGCGCATCCGGGCCTGCTGGACGATGAGGTTGATGGCGGAGCCGATCTGCTCGCGGATCGCCCGCGAGGGCAGGTCGGCGCCGGCCATGAGCACCATCGTCTCGAGGCGCGAGAGGGCGTCGACCGGGGAGTTGGCGTGGACGGTGGTCAGCGATCCGTCGTGACCGGTGTTCATCGCCTGCAGCATGTCCAGGGCCTCACCGCCGCGGCACTCGCCGACGACGATCCGGTCGGGACGCATGCGCAGGGAGTTGATCACCAGCTCACGGATGTGGACGGCACCGCGCCCCTCGACGTTGGCGGGACGGGTCTCGAGGGTGACGACGTGCTCCTGGCGGAGCTGCAGCTCGGCGGCATCCTCGACGGTGACGATGCGCTCGTCTGGCGGGATGAAGCCGCTGAGCACGTTGAGGGTGGTCGTCTTTCCCGAACCGGTTCCGCCGCTGACGATGATGTTCATCCGGGCGCGGACGCAGGAGCGGAGGAAGTCGATCATCGGCTGGGTGACCGACCCGAGCTTGATCAGATCGGAGACCTGCAGGGGGTCCTTGGCGAACTTGCGGATGGTGATCACCGGGCCCTTCAGCGAGAGCGGCGGGATGATCACGTTGACGCGCGACCCGTCCTTGAGGCGGCAGTCGACCATGGGCGACGACTCGTCGACCCGGCGACCGACGGTGCTGACGATCCGGTCGATGACCTGCAGCAGCTGCTCGTTGTTCTCGAACTCGGTGTTGCTCCGAGTGATCTTGCCGTGCTGCTCGACGTAGATCTGCTTGGGCCCGTTGATCATCACCTCGGTGATCTCCGGGTCGCTGAGCAGCGCCTCGAGCGGACCAAGCCCGAGCACGTCGTTGACCAGGGCCTCGACGATGCGCTGCTTGTCCTGCCGCGTCAGGGTCAGGGTCATCTCGGCCGCCACCTGGTTGACCAGCTCGGCGATCTTGGCGACGACGACCTCCTCGGAGGCGTTCTCGACCTCGACCAGCTCCTCGACCAGCATGGTGTGGACCCGAGCCCGCAGGGTGACGTACTGCGCCTGCAGCGCGGGACGTGACCCTGCCCGCTGCAGTCCGGTGCGTGCCAGCAGCGCCGACCCGCCGGGGCGATGCGCCCCGGGGCCGACGGCGGCGGGCGTCAGCCGGCTCGACGTCGAGCTGGCCGCAGCGGCCGGAGCCGCCGTCGTGGCGGGGTTCGGCTCAGCCGGCGGTGCCGGTGGCGCCGCGACAGGTGGCGCCGGCGTCTCGGCGTTGCTGGGCACCGCCGGCTCGCTGGTCAGCGTGCCGCTGCCGTCGAGGGCGTGGCGTTGAACGCGGTCGAGAAGCGACATCGGTTACCCCCGCCCGAACCCGAAGAGTCGAGACTTCTTGCGCTCGCTGGTTCCCGCTCCGACCACCGTCAGCGACTGCTCGAGCGGCACCAGGCGGCTGACCAGCTCGCGAACGCTGCGGCTGATCTCGGCCTCGGGCGCGAGGGTGACGAACGGCGTTCCCCGATTGACGGCATTGCCGACCACCCGAGGGTCGTGGGCCATCTGTAGCGCGATGCTGAAGCGGACGTTCTGCTCGACCGCATCCTTGTTGAAGTCGGCGTGGGCGTCGCTGCGGTTGAGCAGCAGCACGATCCGCCCGTGGTCGACGTTGAGCGAGTCGAGCACCTTGAGCGTCAGCTTGGTGTCTTTCACGGCGGGGATGGTGAGCGCCGTGATGACGATCACCTTGGTGGCCGACTCGATCACCTCGAGGTTGAGCTCGCCGAGGTGCGAGGCGGTGTCGACGACGATGAAGTCGAAGCTGCGCCGCAGCTCCTCCATCACGGCGCGCACATGGTCGGCGGTGACCAGGTCGGCCAGCTCGGGGCTGATCGGTGCCAGCAGCACCCGGATCCCCTCGGGGCCGGTGGCCAGCACCTGGTCGAGCAGCTCGCCGTCGACCGGGCCGCCGGCCTCGACCAGGTCGGTGATGCTGCGGGCGTGGTCCAGGTTGAGGAGCACGCCGACATCGCCGAACTGCAGGTCGAGGTCGACCAGCGCCACCTTGGCGCCGGTCTCGGTGGCCAGGGCGACCGCCAGGTTGGAGGCGACCAGGCTCTTGCCGATGCCCCCCTTCCCCGAGAAGACCAGGAAGACCTCCCCCTTCTCGCCGCGCCGTCCCGTCTCCGGGCCGGCCGCCGCAGCCGGCGCCTGGGCGGTGAGGAAGGATTCCTTCTTCTGCTCGAGGTGGTGAACGCGGCGGATGGAGGCGATCAGCTCATCGCCGCTGAACGGCTTGATCAGGAACTCGCGGGCACCGGCCTGCATGGCGCGGCGCAGGTAGTCCCGCTCGCCCTGCACCGACATGATGATCACCGGTGATGTCGGGACTTCCTGGGCGAGCTGTTCGGTCGCCTGGATGCCGTCCATCAGCGGCATGTTGACGTCCATGAGGACGACATCGGGACGAAGCCGCTTGGCCTCTTCAATGGCACTCCTCCCGTCGGAGGCGGTACCACAGACCTCGATGTCGTCCTCGAAACCCAGCAACTTCTGAAGGTTGTCGAGGGTACTCGTGATGTCGTCGACGATGAGGACCCGGATCATGTCGTCAACTCTCTCCAGCTGCTGCTTTGGGACGTCCGATGGAGGGGAAGTTACTCCCCTCTCACCGGCCCGGGAAGAGGGAGTCGAAGACCGCGCCGTTGACCGGCGTGTCCTGGACCTGCTTCGAACTGGGATTGCCGGCGTCCAGCGGACCCTTCTTGTAGTCGTTGTGAGAGCGAAGGACGAAGGTCATCGCGTTGGCTGCCGTCTTGTCCTCGGTGGTACCGTCCGCCTTGAACTTCTTGGCGAACAGGTAGGTGAGCTGCTCGGCCTGCGCCCGGTTGACCTCGACCACCAGCAGGGTCGGGGACGTGGCGGCCGCGGCACCGCCGCGGACACCCACCTGGAGGACCCGGAGGTCCTGGAAGGCAAGGTGGACGCTGCCGTTGCTCGTCATGAGGATGTCGATCCGATCCTCGGCATGGATGTTGTTGCCCACCGTGGTGAGATCAGGGCTGGTGTCATGGCTGATACCGCCCTGGTTGGTGGGGATGGCGACGGCGACATTGCCCGCCGCGATATCCAGAGGCTGCTCGGTGAGGGCCGCGTTCGCGACCGCATCCTTGCTGACCACCAGCAGGCTCTGGGTGATGGGGGTGTTGGCGGTGGCGCCCACGGCCAGGAACTTGCCGTTGACCGACTGGACGCTGCTGTACGTGCCGCCCGGCACCCGATCCGAGGGAAGGGCGACGACCTTGAGCACATCGGCGTTGAGCTGAGTGCCCTGGGTGAGATCGTTCTTGGCGACGACAACCGAGACGGTTGCACCGCTGACGCTGCCGGTCCCGCTGGAAGTGTTGTTCCGCGAGATATAGAAGACCAGCGCGAAGGTGGCAAGCGCGAGAACCGCGCCTACGACCACCAGGACGCGGGGGTTACGTTGCTTGACCTCCGTGGCCACTACCTAAGTCCTCCTTCCGGTGCGACCGCTGTTCTTGGTTGTGGTCGACATGCCGGCTTGAATCGGGTTTCCCCGCCTAACTCTTTGACCAAGCCCGGCACCCTTGGGAGGTCCGGGAAGCGCCTCGGCCGAAGTGCTCAGACTCTCTGAGCGTTACGTGAGATGTGCCTTGACCGTCTCCGGACGGTCGATCCTATGCAGCACCCGAGAAAAGGGGGCCGTTGCGGCCCCCCTCTCAGTTGCACGTGTTGCGCAGCGGTCGAACTACTGGTTCAGGCCGTTGCTGATGTTGGAGAACACGTTGTTGACCTGCTTTCCAACGATCTGCAGAATGACGATGACGACAACCGCGATCAGGACCAGGATGAGGGCGTACTCGACCATACCCTGCCCCTCCTCGCGCTCCTGGGCACGAGCCATAAGCTCACGAAGCCGAAGATACAGGCTGCTCAGCATTTTCAGTGTCACCTCCTTTCTTGCCGTAGTCGGGGGGTTGTGGACCACCCGCTGGTGTTCCCCACTCTGGGAGCAACGCTGCGGAGTATGGAGGCGGCTGTCTGCAGCACCTGTCGCCGACGTGGCAAGCAGCAGTAACAACCTGTGACGGTCCTTTACATGCCCCACGAATCGCGAGCGATTCGCGGGGGACCCCAGATCAATAGGAGGGCAGTTCCGCCCTCCTGTCTAATAGTCGAAGGTGACCCGAACCTCGGTGCCCTTGCCCACCTGGGAGCGGATCTCCAGGGAGCCCTTCTCGAGATCGGCGCGCTCGCGCATGGAGATCAGCCCCAGGTTGCGGGTGCGTCCCAGGCGCGCCTCGGTGGCGGCGACGTCGAAGCCCTCCCCGTCATCCTTGACCACCGCGACCACCCGGTTCGCCTGCAGGGTGAGGGTGACCTCCGCGGTCCGGGCGTGGGCGTGCTTGCGCACGTTGGTGAGCGCCTCCTGGATGATCCGGAAGAGCACCGCCTCGTAGTTCCCCGGCAGCCGGCGCTCCTCGCCGACCACGTGGAAGCGGGCGGTCAGGGCGCTCTTGTCTCCGAACTCCTTGACGAACTTGCGCAGGGTGGGAACCAGGCCGAGATCGTCGAGGGTCATGGGACGGAGGTCGAAGATCAGGTCGCGGGTCTCCTCCAGGGCGTCGCGGACCCCGACCTTGAAATCGGCGAGCTCGTCGACCACCAGCTTGGGATCGCGGCTGAGCAGCCGCTCGAGGACCTCCGCCTGGAGCACCAGGTTGGCCAGCGACTGGGCCGGCCCGTCGTGCATGTCGCGGGCGATCCGCATCCGCTCCTCTTCGATGATCTGGAAGACCTGTCGCGAGGCGCTGCGGAAGCGGGCGGCCTCCTCATCGACGGTGGCGCCGTCCAACGCCGGCAGCTCGTCGACGGCTCGCAGCAGTCGGGTCAGGAACTCCCGCTCCTCACGCATCTCCGCCAGCCGCTCGGTGGCATGGCGGATCCGCTCCTCCAGCACCGAGAGGTCGCCACGCAGGCCGATGACCGTCTCCAGCGCTTCGTTGATGTCATCCGGAGTGAAGCGCCAGAGGTTGTTGATCGCATGGCGGCGGATGACGTCGGCCTCGTCGGCACGGTCCCGTAACTGAAAACGCACAGCTTCGGTCTCGGCGAGCTCGGCTTCGTAACCAGCGGTCGCATTCTCGAGCGCGACGAGCCGGCCCATCACCAGTTCGCGGGTGGGGTCGAACGGCGACGGCTGCGGCCCGGCGGCATCCGCCGGAGGTGGCGGCGGCTCCGGCGCCGAGGGTGGCGAGGCGGATGTGGAGGGTGTGGTGGCCGCGGGCTCTCTGGCCATCGCGGACGAGCCCCTTTTGGTGGTCAAGAAGCGGTCACGAGCAGATGACACGAGACAGGCCGTTGACAGTAGCGGCCATACACTCTAGCGCATGGCGGTTGACGTCTCCCAGATGTCCCAGACCTCCGCGTCCCTCTCCCTCGCCGAGGTAGCCCGGCTGCCTTTCGCCCGGCGCCTGCGGCACCCACTGTACTGGGCCTGGGTGCGCTTCATGGTATTCGGTCGCGCCACGCCGGCGACGCTCTTCGCGTTCATGGGCTATCTCCAGTACGGCCACGCGCGCGACGCGGTCGCTACGGTCGGTCGAGGTGCCAGCGTCTGGCACGCATTCGGCGCGGTGACGCCGCGCATCCTCTACGTGATCTTCTGCTGCATTCCCGTCGGCCTCTATCTCACCCGGCCGATGCCGGCGGCGCGTGACGGAAGGCTGGTGGCTCGCAGCGCCGCCTTCCTGGGCACCACCATGCAGCTCTTCGTCGGAGCCTGGATACCGCTGCATCACCAGTTGTGGCAATCCCCTGACTGGGCGCGTGACCTCGCCGGCCTGATGTCGATCTTCGCGCTGACCTTCGCCATTCTCAGCCTCGGCTATCTGCGGCGCAGCCTCAGCATCATTCCCGAGGCGCGGCGTCTGGTGACCGGTGGTCCCTATCACTGGGTGCGGCATCCACTGTACTTCGCCGAGATCACCTCGGCGATCGCGCTGGTGCTGACCCTCCCCTACCTGACGCCGGTTCTCTCGCTGATCGCCTTCATCGGCTTGCAGAACCTGCGCGCCCATTTCGAGGAGCGCCTGCTGCGGGCGAACTTCCCCGACTACGACGGCTACGCGCGGCGAACGCGCCGGCTCATCCCGTTTGTCTGGTAGGGCCGCCGGGCCGGTGCGGCGCGGGCGGGCGCAGGCACTGGCGACACCCGGTGGGCTCTTCCTCGCCGCCGCCCTGGCGCTCTGCGCGCTGCCGGTCACCAGCGCCATCCGCGATCCCGATTTCTGGTGGCACCTGCGCACCGGCCAGCTCATCGCCGACCGCCACGGCCTGCTGACCACCGACCCCTTCACCTATACCGCCACCGGTCATCCCTGGACCATGCACGAGTGGCTGACCGAGGTGGTCTTCGCCGCCCTGCACCATCTCGGCGGTCTCGGATTGATCGTCGCCGTGCTGAGCGTGGTGACCTGGCTCGGGCTGCTGTGCATCTTCCTGCGAGCCCGCCTGCGACGCCCCCACTACCTGGCCCTCGGCATGGGCATGCTGCTGGCGGTCACCGCCGGCTACCCGATCTGGGGTCCGCGCGCGCAGATGATCACCTTCGCCCTCACCTGCCTGACCCTGTTCCTGGTGGAGCGGCATCTCCGCCACGGGGGCCGCGCCATCTGGCTGCTGGTGCCGGTGATGCTGGTCTGGAGCAATCTCCACTCCGGCTTCATCATCGGGCTGGGATTCGTCGTGCTGGTGGTGGCCGCCGAGGCCGCGGCGCGCCGGCTCGGCTGGCGCGGGGCCGCCCCGGCCGGCAACGCCCGGGGTGTGCTGCTGGTGTTGCTGGCATGCCTGGTGGTGGTCGCGATCAACCCCAACGGCCCGCGCATCTACCTCTATCCCTTCGAGACCCAGGGGTCACCGGCGCAGCAGTCGCTGATCCTCGAATGGCACTCTCCCGACTTCCACGACGCCACCGTCGCGCCCTTCGCGGTGATGCTGCTCTCGCTGGCGCTGATGGTGACCATCACCCGCCGCGTCAGCCCCCGCGATGCGGTGCTGGCCCTGGCCACCACCGCGATGGCGCTGCAGTCGGTGCGCCACATCGCTCTCTTCGTGGCCGCGGTCACCCCGCTCTGGATCGAGCAGGCCGACCTGGTCGGACGCCGCGCCGCCGCCGCCTGGTCGGCGCGCCCGGCCCGCCCCACCACCACCCGATCCGCCACCACGCCGGCGTCCTCCCCGGCGCGAATGGTGCTCGCCGCCGTGGTGATCGCCGTGCTCAGCCTGGTCGCCGCCACCAAGCTGGCGGCGGCGGCGACCACCCGCGAGGACTCCCTCTTCTACGCCAAGGACTTCCCGGTCTGCGCCGCCCGCTGGCTGAGCACCGCTCCCGCCGGGCTGCGCATCTTCAATCAGTACGGTGAGGGCGGCTACCTGGCCGACCGCCTCTCCGCTCGCGGCGACCGCGTCTTCATCTTCGGCGACGCGGCGCTGATGGGCGACGACCTGCTCGCCACCTACGGCGACGTCGAGGAGGTTCGCCCCGACTGGGAGCGCATCCTGCAGCGATACCACACCGACATCGTGGTCTTCGATTCGGGCACGCCGCTGGTGCACGTGCTCCTGGCCAGCCCGCGCTGGGTCGAGGTCTATCGCGACCCGCGCTCCGCCGCCTTCATCCCGGCGGATCGGACCGATCTCCGCGCCACGCTGCCGCCACAGCCGGTGTTCCCGGCGACCTCGCTCGACACCTGTGCCCAGCTCGCCCGCGACCACTCCACCGACAGCGGCACCAGCGGGGTGGCGCCGTGATCACCTCGGTCGTCGCCCGCCCGGTCGCCGCCGCCACCGCCACCGGGCTCGGCTCGCGGGCGCGCTCCGCCCGGCTGGCATGGCTGCTGGGCGCCGCCGGGCTGACCCTGGCCTTCACCACTCAGCCCTTCCGCGATCCCGACGTCTGGTGGCACCTCGCCATCGGCCGCCTGATTACCGCCCACGGCATTCCATCGCTCGAGCCATTCAGCTTCCTGCCCGCGGCGAATCCGTGGGGCGGGCAGCAGTGGGGCTACGAGGTCATGCTGGCCCGGCTGGTCGGCTCCGGCGGACCGGGGCTCGCCATGCTGGTGATGGGCGTGCTGGGGAGCGCGGCCCTGCTCGTCGCAGCGCTGGCCGCACCGCGACGGGTGCACGTCCCCGCCGCCTGGCTCGCCGCGTCGATGGTGATCTGCGGCCTGATCGCCGCCCAGGTGATGGGTGTCCGCGGTCAGGTGATCACCGTGCTGGGCACCGCGCTGGTGCTGCTGGTGGTCAGCCGCTGGCGGGAGGGCTTCACCAGCGCGGTGTGGGCGCTGCCGCCGCTCTTCGCCGTGTGGGCCAACCTTCATGCCGGGTTCGTCACCGGACTGGCGGTCCTCGTGCTGATGGCGACGACGGTCGCCGTGCACCGTCGCACCGTCGCCGGCAGCGAAGCCGCGGCCCGCCTGCGACCACTGCTGCTGGCCACCGCCGCGTCGGCGGTCCTCACCCTGGCCACCCCGGCAGGACCGCATCTCTACGGCTACGTCGCCCAGACCTTCGGCAATCCCACCCTCACCCAGAACATCACCGAGTGGATGCCTCCCGACTTCCACGCCTGGGACATGCGGCTCTTCGAGCTCGTCGCCGCCGGCCTGCTGGTGCTCTGGGCGATGCACCGGCGGCCCGATCCGGTCGACGTGGTGCTTGCCGGAGTCGCCTTCGCCGCGACCCTGCAGGCCCAGCGCAACGTCGCGCTCTTCGCGGTCGTCGCCCTTCCCCAGCTCGCCGGCTACGGCTGGCAGGCCTGGTCGGCGCGGCGCACCGGGACGCGACGCCCTCGGACGGCGCTTCCCGCGGTCGTGGCACTGGCCTGTACCGCCGCCGTCTGCGCCGCCACCGTGGTGGAGATCGCGCCGCGGCTCAGCAGGTCCGCCGCCGCCGACTACGAGACACAGCACGAACCGCGGGCCGCGGCCGACTACGTCGCCACCCACCTGGCCGGGCAGCACCTGTACAGCACCTACGAATGGGGTGGATACCTCGCCTACCGTTTCCCCGATCAGCGCGTGGTCTACATCTACGGCGAGTCCGCGGTGTTTGGCAGCGCCCGGCTGCAGCAGTACCTTGACATCCATCTGGTACGCGCCGCCTGGCACCAGCGGCTCGGCGACGCGGGCATCCATGCGGCGGTGGTGCCCGCCGCATCGCAGGAGACCACCGCGTTCCTGGAGGCGGGCTGGACGGTCAGCTGCCACGACCCCGCAGGTGGAGCCGTGGTGATGCAGTCCGGCGGCGAGCCACCGACCACCCAGCCGCTCGATCCCACCACCGCCCCCGCCTGTCGCGGCTAGCGCGGACGGCCGCGCGCCGGCGGTGTGGCGGAGCCGTGGATCACACCCGCAGGAAGCGCAGGCGGATCAGGTCGATCAGCGTCTGAAACCCGTCGCGCAGCGGAGCCACCCGCGAGGCCTCGACGTGTCGCCAGTGCACCGGCAGCTCGGCGATCGTCCAGCCGTGACGCCGGGCGCGCAGCAGCACCTCGGCGTCGAAGCCGAAGCGTGGGGTGCGCAGCGGGGTGAAGCAGGCGACCGCTGCCTCGGCGGTGAACAGCTTGAAGCCGCACTGGCTGTCGTGGATGCCGGGCAGCACCACCACCCGGAGCAACCGGTTATAGACGCGGCCCATCAGCTCGCGCCGGCCGGGCTGGTGCACCTCGATGGTGGCTCCGCGGATGGCGCGCGAGGCGATGGCGACCTCGCAGTCACCCCCCAGCCGTTCACGCAGCCGGGGCAGCTCCTCCATCGGGGTCGAGAGGTCGGCATCGGTGAACAGGCGCAGCTCGCCGCGAGCCTGCAGCATCCCGGTGCGCACCGCGGCGCCCTTGCCGGCGTTCTCCGCCAGCCGCAGCACTCGCAGCTGCGGCCACGATGCCGACAGGCTCTCCGCCGCCGTCGCCGTCGCATCGGCGCTGCCGTCATCGACGACGATGACCTCGTGCTCCTCTCCCGATCCCTCGAGGTAGGCGCGGATGCGCACCAGCGTCCCGGGCAGGCGGGTCTCCTCGTTGTACGCGGGAACGACGACGCTGAGCACGGCCGCGATCCTAACCGGTGGCGCTAGCCGCGGCCGTTCCTGCGGCGGCGCGCTTCGCGCCGCTCCAGCCACCAGAACCGCGGCAGCACCGCCTGCCGTCGCCATCGCCAGGGCTGGCGCCCAAGCCGCCAGGCCCACTCCAGCCCGACCCGGCGCACCGGCCCCGGGGCCCGGGGTACCACCCCGGCGAGGTAGTCGAGGGCCCCGCCGACCCCGATCCCGGCGCCGGCGCCGATCGCCGCCAGGTGCTCGGCCAGAAAGCGCTCCTGGCGGCCGTGGCCGAAGGCGGCGCAGACCAGGTCGGGGGCGAGCGCCGCCAGCCGCTCCGCCAGGGCGGGGCCGGGGTCACCGCCGTCGCTCACCACGTCGAGGCCGGGGACGCGTCGGCCAAGCGCGGTGGCGGCCCGCTCGGCGATGCCGGGACCCGCCCCGGCGAGGGCGATGCGACGCCGCCCCTCCGCCGCCATCGGCGCGTAGGCGAGAAGCAGGTCGACGCCGGTCACCCGCACCGCCTGCGCGTGCCCCCGCCGGCGCAGCGCCGCCACCAGGCCGATCCCGTCGGGCACCAGCAGCGAGGCGGTGTCGAGAAGGGCCGCGAAGTCGTGGTCGCAATGGGCGAGCATGACCATCTCGGGGTTGAGGGTCACCACCAACCCGGTGCCGGCCGCGACGCCGCGACGGTCCACCAGCGAGGCCAGCACCGACAGCGCCGCCGCCATGTCGACGACGTCGACCGGGCAGCCGAGGACCCGCACCCGCTGCGGGATCGCGGTGCTCCCCCGAGCGATCAGCGCTTGGTGTACTGCGGCGCCTTGCGGGCGCGCTTGAGGCCGTACTTCTTGCGCTCCTTCTCGCGGGGATCGCGAGTGAGCAGCCCGGCCTGCTTGAGCACCGGACGGAGCTCCTCGTCGGCGGCGACCAGGGCCCGGGCGATGCCGTGGCAGATGGCGCCCGCCTGACCGGCGATGCCGCCTCCCTCGACCTTGATGGTGGCGACGAAGCGTCCCATGGTGTCGGTGACCCGCAGCGGCTGGGTGACCACCTTCTCGAGGTCGCGACGTCCGAAGTACTCGCTGGTGGGCTTGCCGTTGATCACCAGCACGCCGTCACCGGGGACCAGCCGGACCCGCGCCACCGCCGTCTTCCGCCGGCCGGTGCCGTAGTGGTAGTGCTCGCTAGTTGCCGGCAACGATGATCTCCCCGAGCTCGCCGAAGGTGATGCGCCGCGGTTGCTGGGCGGCATGGCGGTGCTCCGGACCGGCGTAGACCTTGAGCCGCTTGAGCATCTCTGCCCCCAGGGTGTTGTGCTGCAGCATCCCACGAACGGCGTGATGGATGGGAAAGGTGGGATCGCGATCGATCGCCTCCTGAAAGGTGCGCACCCGCCGGCCGCTGGGATAGCCGGAATAGCGGTCGTACTCCTTGAGGCTGCGCTTGCGCCCGGTGACCACGATGTCGGCGGCGTTGATGACGATCACGTGGTCGCCGGTGTTGAGGTGCGGGGTGTACTGGGGGTGGTGCTTGCCGCGGAGCACCCGGGCAATGTTGGTGGCCAGCCGTCCCAGGGTCTGACCCCGGGCGTCGACCACGTACCACGAGGGCGACAGCGTGCCGGCCGAGGGCTGCCAGGTCTTCTGCGCGGTGCTCATCGCGTCACCGTCTGCGGATAGGTCACCCGCCACTGGTGCAGGCCGTGGGCGGGAGCCACGGGGAGCGGCGGGCGCTGCGCCGGCGGCCGCTGCACCAGCGCCGCGAGCTGCTCGCCGCGCATCCTCCCGAGCCCGACCGCGACCAGGGCGCCGGCGATGCTGCGCATCATCCCGTAGAGAAAGGCGTCGGCGACCACCTCGATCACCACCGCGCTCTGGGGCGCGATCCCCCGCCTCTCGGCGAGCGCGAGCTGCCGAAGCCGCACCGAGTCGACTCGGCGCGTCGTGCTGCCCCCGCGGCGCGGCGAGCGGCCGAAGGCGGCAAAGTCGTGGGTGCCGACCAGCGATGCCGCGACGCGGCGCATGGCCGCCAGGTCGAGCGGCCCGCGGACTCGCCAGGCGTACTGGCGGGCGACCGCCGACCGCTCGCCACGAGACATCACCACGTATCGGTAGCTGCGTGCGACCGCGTCGAGGCGCGCGTGAAATCCCGCCGGCGCCGGCGCCGCCTCGACGACCACGACGTCGGCCGGCAGGACTGCGTTGAGAGCGGCGCGCAACCGCCCGGGATCCCAGCCGCGGCGCAGGCTGCAGCCGGCGACCTGCCCGTGCGCGTGGGCACCGGCGTCGGTCCGACCCGCCGCCGTCAACCGCACCTCCTCGCCGGTGACCGCGGCGATGGCGGCCAGCAGCGTGCCCTCGACGGTGCGCCGTCCCGGTTGGCGCTGCCAGCCGGAGAAGCCGGAGCCGTCGTACTCGAGGGTCAGCGCGTACGGGTGGAGCGCATCCGCCGGCGCGGCGTCGGACATGGTGGTGGGGGCGCTCAATCGATCAGCTCGATGATCGCCATCGGCGCGGCGTCGCCGTGGCGCTGCTCGGTGCGGTAGATGCGGGTGTATCCGCCCTGCCGGTCGCGATAGCGCTCGAGGTAGGTGGTGAACAGCCTGCGGCTGGCCTCGCGGTCGTTGACGTAGAGCGCCACCTGGCGGTGAGCCTGGACGTCGCCGGGCTTGGCGGTGGTGATCACCCGCTCCACCCAGCGGCGCAGCTCCTTGGCCTTGGCCTCGGTGGTGGTGATGCGGCCATGGCGAAGCAGGGCGGTGACCTGGTTGCGGGTCATCGCCTGCCGGTGATCGGCGGTCCGGCCGAACTTTCTGCCTGCCTTGCGGTGCCGCACCGTGCTCCGCCTCCTAGCGCCCCGGCAGGAAGAGGGTTGCCATCTCTTCCTCGGTGACCAGACCCCGCTCGAGCAGCTTCTCCTTGATCTCGTCGAGCGACTTCTGTCCGAAGTTGCGCAGCGAGAGGAGCTCCTCCTGGCGCATCGCCACCAGCTGGCCGACGCGGGTGATGTCGTTGGCCTTGAGACAGTTGAGCGCGCGCACGCTGAGCTCCAGGTCCTCGACGGGAACGTCGGAGAGGCGGCTGGGGAGGTCGTTGCCGCGCTGCTTGAGCTGCTGGGGCGCGGCGAGGTTGTCGCCGAAGCGGACGAAGAGCTCGAGGTGCTGGGTGAACAGCGAGGCGGCCTGGCTGACCGCCTCCACCGGCTGCAGGGTGCCGTCGGTCCAGACCTCGACCAGCAGTCGGTCCCACTCGGTCTCCTGGCCGACGCGCGTCTTCTCCACCGAGAAGTTGGCCTTGCGCACCGGGGTGAAGATGGCGTCGATGGGGATCACCCCGATCGGCTGACCCTCCTTCTTGTTGCGCTCGGCGGTGACGTACCCCTTGCCGCGCTCCACCGTCAGGTCGATGCGCAGCTGCGCCTGGGGACCGTCGAGCGTGCAGATGTGGAGCTCGGGGTTGCGGATCTCGACGTCGCTCGGGGTCTCGATGTCGCCGGCGGTCACCACCTTGGGACCGCGCACGTCGAGGGTCATGCGCACCGGCTCGTCGGTGTGGGAGACCACGTTGAGGTTCTTGATGTTGAGGAGGATCTCGGTGACATCCTCCTTGACGTGGGGCACGGCGGAGAACTCGTGGGACACCCCGTCGATGGAGACGGAGGTGACCGCCGCGCCGGGCAGCGAGGAGAGCAACACCCGCCGCAGCGAGTTGCCGAGGGTGACGCCGAAGCCGGGCTCCAGCGGCTCGATCTCGAAACGGCCGTAGTCCTGGGTGCTCTCCAGCTCACGGACCGAGGGAGCGTGAATCAGTTCAACCATGGGATATGGGGCGCCTCTACGGGTCGCGCGTCCGCGACCGGTCGGATGGGGTGGGAGGTACCGCCACGGTACGCCGTCACGTGCCGGGCAGAAGAGTGGTCAACGGCTGTAGTACTCAACGATCAGCTGCTCGTCGATGAACGCGTCCATCTCGCCTCGCTCGGGAAACCGGACGATGGCTCCCGACAGGCCGTCCTCGCCCAGGCTGAGCCACTCGGGGAGGGGCCGGCCCTGGCGAAGCTCGCTGGCATTGGCGATGGGAACGATCTTGCGACTGCCGTCGCGGACGCTGACGACGTCGTCGGCGCGCAGCTGGAAGGAGGGGATGTTGACGGTGCGTCCGTTCACAGCGAAGTGGCGGTGGACGACGAGCTGTCGCGCCTCACGACGCGAGGCCGCGAGACCGAGCCGGTAGACGACGTTGTCCAGCCGCCGCTCGAGGAGTTGCAGCAGCACGGTGCCGGTGACTCCGGTGCTGCGCTCCGCCCGCTCGAAGTAGTGGCGGAACTGGGTCTCGAGCACCCCGTAGAGCCTCCGCGCCCGCTGCTTGGCGCGCAGCTGCAGACCGTAGTCGCTGACCTTGCGGCGGCGGGCAAGTCCGTGCTGTCCCGGAAGCAGCGCGTTACGCTTCTCGAAGGTGCAGTTGGAGGTGCACTTCTCGCCCTTGAGGAACAGCTTCTGTCCCTCGCGGCGGCAGAGACGGCAAACGGGGCCGGCTTGATTGGCCATGGGTTGCTGACTCTGCTCCTAGACGCGGCGCCGCTTGGGCGGGCGGCATCCGTTGTGCGGGATGGGGGTGACATCGACGATCGCCGAGATCTCGAGCCCGGCTGCCTGGAGGCTGCGGATGGCCGCCTCGCGGCCTGAGCCCGGACCCTTGACGAAGATCTCGACGGTCTTGAGCCCGTGCTCCATCGCCCGCCGCGCCGCCGCCTCGGCGGTCACCTGGGCGGCGAACGGCGTGCTCTTGCGCGAGCCCTTGAAGCCCTGGCCTCCGGCCGAGCCCCAGGCGATGACGTTGCCCTGAGGGTCGGTGAGGCTGACGATGGTGTTGTTGAAGGTGGCCAGGATGTGCGCCGCGCCGACCGCGATGTTCTTGCGCTCGCGCCGCCGGGTCCGAACGACCTTCTTCTTCTTCGCCATCGGCTACTTCTTCTTCCGGCGCACGCCGACCGTCTTGCGGGGACCGCGGCGGGTGCGGGCGTTGGTGCGGGTGCGCTGTCCGCGCACCGGTAGACCGCGGCGGTGGCGGAGGCCGCGGTATGCCCCGATCTCCATCAGGCGCTTGATGTTGAGCGCGATCTGACGGCGCAGGTCGCCCTCGACCCGGCCCTGCAGCTGCTTGGAGATGATGTCGCGCAGCCGTCCGACCTGGGCGTCGCTGAGATCCTTGGTCCTGGTGTCGGCGGAGACCCCGGCGAGGTTGAGGATGCGCCTGCTGGTGGTGGGACCGATGCCGAAGATGTAGGTGAGCGCGACCACGATCCGCTTGTCGCGGGGAACGTCGACGCCGGCGATGCGTGCCACCCTATCCCTGCCGCTGCTTGTGCTTGGGGTTCTCGCAGATCACGCGCACGGCGCCACGCCGCTTGATGATCTTGCACCGATCACACATTCGCCTCACCGAGGCCCGTACCTTCATGTCCGCTTCTCGTCTCTTCCGCTGGTCTCGTGCCCGCCGCTCATCCCAATCGCTGCAGGATCCGTCCCCGCCCGGGATCGGCGGCGGAGAGCTCCACCTGGACCCGATCCCCGGGAAGGATGCGCACCGCCTGGAGGCGAGCCTTGCCAGCCGGGTGCGCCAGGACCCTGTGCCCGTCCTCCAACTCGACCCGGTAGAGCGCGTTGGGAAGGGGTTCGATCACCCGCCCCACGAGCGGCTCGTCGCGACCACTCACAGGGCACGCCGAATCGGGCTGTCCGACAGCAGCTGGCGAGTATACCGCTCGATCGAGTTGCGCAGCAAGGCGATCCCCTCCTCCATTCACGCCGCCGTGCGAGGGGGCTCGCCCCCGGCCACGACCGTGGCGTTCCGGCCCTCGGCCAGCTCCGATGGCCGCAGGGTCAGCACCCGGGGGCCCTCGTCGGTGACGGCCACGGTGTGCTCGAAGTAGCAGGCCAGGCGGCCGTCGTCGGTCACCACCGTCCAGCCGTCGTCGAGCACGTGGACGTCGGGGGCGCCGGCGTTGACCATGGGCTCGATGGCGAGCACGTAGCCCGCCTTCAGCAGGTTGCCGGTTCCCGGCTGACCGTAGTTCGGCACCTGCGGCGGCTCGTGCATGTTGCGGCCGATGCCGTGGCCGACGTAGTTGCGCACCACCGTGAAGCCCTGGGCCTCGACGTAGGTCTGCACCGCGTGGCCGATGTCGCCGATGTGGTTGCCGGGGCGAGCTGCCTCGATCCCCCGCCACAGTCCCTGGTAGGTGACGTCGAGCAGCCGCTGCACCTCGTCGGTGGCGGGGCCACAGGCGACGCTGCAGCCGGAGTCGGCCCACCAGCCGTCGAGGATCAGGCCGCAGTCGAGCGAGACCAGGTCGCCGTCGCGGATCACCCGCGACCCGGGGATGCCGTGGACCACCTCGTCGTTGACCGAGACGCACAGCGACTTGGGGTAGTCGTAGTAGCCGAGGAACCCGGGAATGCATCCGGCCTGGCGGATGAAGGTGTCGGCCGCCCGGTCGAGATCGTCGGTGCTGATCCCCGGGCGCACCATCGCCGCCAGCTCCTCCAGGCAGCGCCCCAGGATCCGGCCCGCCTCGTGCATCTTGGCGATCTCCTCGGACCGCTTGAGACGGAAGGTCTCGGCGCGGCTCACGAGGCCAGCTTCCTGCCGTCGCCGCCGACGGTGGCGAAGGCGTCACGAATCCGATCACGCACAACCTCGATGGTACCCACCCCGTCGACGCGCTCAACCCTGGCGCCGTGCTGCGCGTACCAGTCCAGCACCGGGGCCGTCTGCTGGCCGTAGACCTCGAGACGCCGGCCGATGGTCTCCGGGGTGTCGTCGGCCCGTCCCTCGGCCTCGGCCCGGCGCAGCAGGCGCTCGATCAGCACCTCGCGCGGCACCTCGAGCACCAGCACCAGGTCGACCGCCCGGCCACCGGCGCGGAGCATGCGGTCGAGCGCCTCGGCCTGGGCCACCGTCCGGGGGAAGCCGTCGAGCAGCACCCCGCGGGCGGCGTCGGTCTGCCGCAGCCGCTCCTCGATCACCCGCACCACCAGGTCGTCGGGGGCCAGCCGGCCGGCCGTCATGATCGGCTCCACCTCGCGGCCCAGGGCGCTGCCCTTCTCCACCTCGGCCCGCAGCATGTCGCCGGTGGCGACCCGGGGCAGCCCGAACATGCGGGTGATGTTGTCGCCCTGCGTGCCCTTGCCGGCGCCGGGCGGTCCGAAGATGACGGCGATCACGGCACGCTCATTTGATGAAGCCGCGGTACTGCCGCATCAGCAGCTGGGTCTCGATCTGTTTCATGGTGTCCAGGGCGACGCCGACGACAATGAGCACAGCTGTGCCTCCGAGGTAGAGGCTGGTCGTCGACACCCCGGTGAAGAAGCTGGTGGCAAGCGGCAGCACCACGGTGATGAGGGCAAGGAAGAGCGCCCCCGCCAGGGTGATGCGCCCCATCACCCTGCCCAGGTAGTCGGCGGTACTTCGGCCGGGCCGGATGCCGGGGATGAAGGTGGACGACTTCTTGAGGTTGTCGGCGACGTCGTTGGGATCGAAGACCACCGCGGTATAGAAGTAGGTGAAGCCGAGGATCAGCAGGAAGTAGATCCCGTTGTAGAGGACGCTGGTGTAGATCAGCGGATCGTTCGGCTGCCAGTGGTTGCGGATCCAGGTGGCCGCACTCCCCGTCGCCCCGCCGGCGTTCTGGAAGAAGTTGGCAAAGATGGTGGGGAAGAACATGATCGAGATGGCAAAGATGATGGGGATGACCCCTGCCGAGTTGACCCGCAGAGGCAGGAAGTTGCGACGGCTCTGGCTGGCCAGGCCGCTGCGCGGGTTGAGCACCCGCTGAGCCGACTGCACCGGGATCTTCCGCTGCGCCTGCTGCACCTCGATGATGAAGGAGGTCACCAGCACCGCGATCAGGGCGATGCCGATCAGCTGCACCACGTGCGAGCCGCCACCGGTGGTGGCGTACGAGTAGATCGACCCCGGCAGCCGGCCGATGATGCCGGCGAAGATGATCAGCGAGACGCCGTTACCGACGCCGTACTCGGTGATCAGCTCGCCCAGCCACATGATGATGATGGTGCCGGCGGTCAGCGTCAGGATGATGCTGATGATCGTGCCCGGGCTGGGGCTCTTGAGGATGCCCACCTGTGAGCTGCTGAAGAGCACGGTCAGGCCGTACGCCTGCAAGGCCCCCAGCGCCACCGTCAGCCAGCGCGAGTAGCGGGTGATCTTCTTGCGGCCCTGCTCACCCTCCTTGCTCAGCTCCTTGAGCCGGGAGGAGACCACCGTCATCAGCTGCATGATGATGGTGGCGTTGATGTAGGGGTTCATCCCCATGGCGACGATCGAGAAGTTGGAAAGGCCGCCGCCGCTGAAGAGGTTGAGCAGTCCCAGCAGCGAGTTGTTGCTGAACAGGCGCTCCAGGGCGGCAGGATCGGCGCCGGGGACCGAGATGCTCGCCAGCACCCGGAAGACCAGCAGCAGCCCGACGGTGAAGAGCAGCTTGCGACGCAGCTCACCGATGCGCATCGCCTGGGAGAGCGCTTCGAGCAGGTTCACCGGTTATGCCTCGGGTTCGACGTCGATGTCGGAGTCGCCGTCGGCGCCGGGGGATCGCTCCTCGGCGCGGGATTCCGCCTCGGCGTTCGACTCGACATCGGCGGCGGACTTCTTGCGCCTCCGCCGCGGGGCGGCCGAGGGTTGCTCGGCGCCAGAGGATGCCTCGGCGCCAGGCGATGCCTCCTCGGCGGATTCGACCGCGGTGGCGGCGACCCGTCCGCGCCGGCGCGGCGCGGCGGCCGCAGGCTCCTCAGCGGCGGCGGGTTCCTTCTCCTCGGCGTCAGGGAATTCGTCCTCGCCGGCCTCGACCTGGGCGGCGCCAGGCCGCCTGGGCCCGCGCGTTGGTGCGCCCGTCGCCAGCGCGGAGGTGGGCACCTCGGCGGCCGCGGCGGGGAGGCGGACCTCGACGGTGCCGCCCGCCGACTCCACCGCCTTGCGGGCCGCCGCCGAGATGCGGTCGACCCGCAGCGTCAGCGCCACCCGGATGCGGCCCGCGCCGAGCACCTTGACCCCGTCGCGGGCGCGCTGGGCGATCCCGGCGGCGACCAGGGCGTCGGCATCGACGACGCTGCCGGCGGGAAAACGGTTGAGCTTGCCGACGTTGACCACCGAGACCCGCTTGCGGAAGCGGTTGTGGAAGCCGCGCAGCTTGGGCAGCCGCTGCGACAGCGGCATCTGCCCGCCCTCGAAACCGCGGGGAAGCCCCGGGCTGCTGCGGGAGAACTGGCCCTTCTGGCCGCGGCCGGAGGTCTTGCCCTGCCCCGCGGCGATGCCGCGACCGACCCGCTTGCGCGGGCGCCGGCTGCCGGGCGGCGGCTGCAGCTCGTGCAGGTGCATCGGCTCAGGACTCCTGGGTGGCGGCGGCGCCGGCGCTGGGCGGACGCGACGCCAGCAGCGCGACACCGGCGGCGGAGTCGGCGGGGATGCCGTTGACACTGACCAGGTGGCGCACCTTGAAGACCATGCCGCGAAGCGCCGGCGTGTCGGTGTGCTCGACCGTCTGGTGCAGGCGCCGCAACCCCAGCGCGGTGATGGTCGCCTTCTGGTCGCGCTCGTAGCCGATGGCGCTCTTGCGGTAGGTGACTCTGAGCGTGTGCGCCCCGGTCGCTGCCGCGCGCCGGGCGGTGGCCGCGCTCATGCGGGTACCGGCTCCGCGGTCGGCGATGCGGCACCGGTGCCCATCATCTGCTCGGCGCGGCGCCGTCCGACCATGTCCTCCGGCCGCTTGCCGCGCAGCCCGGCGACGTCCTGCAGAGAGCGCAGGCTGGCGAGCGCCGAGACGGTTGCCCGCACCACGTTGATCGGGTTGTTGGTGCCCAGCGACTTGGTGAGGATGTCGTGGATGCCGGCGGCCTCGACCACCGCGCGCATCGCTCCGCCGGAGATGACGCCGGTGCCGGGCACCGCCGGCTTGAGCAGCACCTTGGCGGCGCCCAGCTTGTAGCGCAGCTCGTGGGGAATGGTGGTCCCCACCAGCGGCACGGTGATCATGTGCTTCTTGGCGTCCTCCACCCCCTTGCGGATGGCGTCGGGCACCTCGCCCGCCTTCCCCAGGCCGGCACCGACCCGGCCCTGGCCGTCGCCGACGACCACCAGGGCGCTGAACGAGAAGCGCCGACCGCCCTTGACCACCTTGGCCACGCGGTTGAGGGAGACGATCTTCTCCTGGAGGTCGGAGGCGCCGCGATCATCGCGACGATCCATGCGCATCGACATCTCTAAAACTCCAGCCCCGCCTCGCGCGCGGCGTCGGCGAGGGCCTTGACGCGGCCATGGTACAGATAGCCCCCGCGATCGAAGACCACCGCGCTGACACCGGCGGCGCGGGCGCGCTCCGCCACCGTGCGCCCGACCGCGGCGGCCGCGGTGACGCCGGCGGCGGTGCCCTTCACCTGTTTGCGCACGTCGGGCTCCTGCGTCGACGCGGCCGCGATGGTGTGCCCTCGACTGTCATCGATCACCTGGGCACTGATGTGGTGGAGGCTGCGGAAGACGGAGAGCCGCGGGTGCAGCTGGCTGCCGGCGACGTGCTTGCGGACACGCCGGTGACGGCGGTCGCGAGCGGCGCGGCGGTCGTGACGGGTGAACATGCCTACTTGCCCTTCCCTGCCTTGCCCGACTTGCCAGCCTTGCGGCGCAACCGTTCGCCGTGAAAGAGGATTCCCTTGCCCTTGTACGGTTCCGGCTTGCGGAACGACCGCACCTTGGCGGCAACCTGTCCCACCGTCTCCTTGTCGGCGCCGCTCACCACGATCTGGGTCGGCTGCGGCACCTCGATGGTGATGCCCTCGGGCGGCGTGTAGCGGATGGGATGCGAGTAGCCGAGGTTGAGCACCAGGTCGGCGCCCTGCTTGCTGGCGCGGTATCCCACCCCCACCAGGTCGAGCTGCCGGCTGAAGCCCCGACTGGCGCCCTCGACCATGTTGGCGATCAGGCTGCGGGTGAGACCGTGCATGGCACGGTGGACGGTGGTGTCGGAGGGCCGCGAGACGGTGATGGTGCCGTCATCGACAGCCACCGTCATCGCCGTCGGGAGTAAGCGCTCGAGGGTGCCGCGGCTCCCCTGGACGGTGATGTGACTGCCGGTCACGGTCACCTCGATGCCGGAGGGAAGCGGGATGGGAAGCTTGCCGATGCGGGACATGGCTACCAGACGTAGGCCACGACCTCACCACCGAGGCCGGCGCGCTGCGCCTGCTGCCCGGTCATGAGCCCGTGAGAGGTGGAGATGATGCTGATGCCCAGTCCGCCGAGCACCCGGGGGATGTCGGTCTTGCGAGCGTAGACGCGCAGACCCGGGCGGCTGATCCGTCGCAGGCCGCTGAGCGGGCGCCCGCGATTGCCGCGCGGCTTGAGGGTCACGGTCAGCACGGTGTGAACGTCCGGTTCGCTGACCGCGAAGTCCTCGATGAAGCCCTCGTCCTTGAGCACCCGGGCGATCTCGATCTTCATCTTGCTGGCCGGCATCGCCGCGGTGCGGTGATTGGCCGTGTTGGCGTTGCGGATCCGGGTCAGCATGTCGGCGATGGTGTCGCTGTTCATCTACCAGCTCGACTTCTTGACGCCGGGGATCTGCCCCAGACTGGCGTACTGGCGGAAGCAGATTCGGCACAGCCCGAACTTGCGCATGTAGGCTCGCGGGCGCCCGCAGTTCCCGCAGCGGTGATGCTCCTGGGAGCTGAACCGCGGCGGGCGGACGGACTTGGCGATGAGAGACTTCTTGGCCAATGGTTTACCCCTGCTGTCCCGGGCGCCGGAAGGGCATGCCGAAATGCGTGAGGAGGGCTCGGGCCTCGTCGTCGCTGCTGGCGGTTGTCACCAGGCACACCTCGAGGCCGCGCAGCTTGTCGATCTTGTCGTAGTCGATCTCGGGGAACACCAGCTGCTCGCGCAGCCCGAGGGTGTAGTTGCCGTGCCCGTCGAACGACTTGGTGTCCACCCCTCGGAAATCGCGGATTCGCGGGAGGACGATGTTCACCAGCTTGTCGAAGAACTCGTACATGCGACGGCCACGCAGAGTGACCTTGACCCCGATGGGCATGCCGGTGCGCAGCTTGAAGGCGGCCACCGACTTGCGCGCTCGGATGACGATCGGCTGCTGGCCGGTGATGGTCCGCACGTCGGCCGAAGCGGCGTCGATGGCGCGGCCATTCTGGATGGCCTCGCCCAGCCCGATGTTGACGATGATCTTCTCCAGCTTGGGCACCCGCATGGCGTTCTGGTAGCGGAACTCCTTGACGAGGGCGGGCACGATCTCGTCGAGGTAGCGCTGCTGCAGGCGGGGGCGCTCCGATCCCGCGGTGGCGACAGCCATCAGTCGGTGCTCCTCTCATAGCGTTCGCCGCACTTCTTGCAGGCGATCGCCCGGGTCCCATCCTCGAGGACGATGTGCCCGATCCGGGTCGGCTGGTCGCAGCGATTGCAGACCAGCATCACGTTGCTGTAGGCGACCGGCGCGTCGAAGTCGACGATGCCGCCCTGCACGTTGCCCCGGACGCCGGCCTTGGTGTGCCGCTTGAGCACGTTGACGCCGCGCACCACCACCCGCTGCTGACCCGCCAGGGTGCGGGCCACGGTCCCACGCTTGCCGCGATCCTTGCCAGCGATCACCACCACGGTGTCACCGGAGCGGATGTCGAGGGGACGGAGGCGGCCGCGCGTCCAGCCCTCGTGGCGTAGGGCGGCGCGCAGCTTCTGCTCGGGAGTACGGCGCTTGCGGCGGTGCACTAGAGAACCTCCGGAGCGAGGCTGACGATCTTCATGAAGTTCCGTTCACGCAGCTCGCGCGCCACCGGGCCGAAGATCCGGGTCCCGCGGGGCGTACCCTGGGGAGTGATCAGCACCGCCGCGTTCTCGTCGAAGCGGATGTTGCTCCCGTCCGGCCGGTCGAACTCCTTGTTGACCCGCACCACCACCGCGCGAACCACGTCGCCCTTCTTGACCTGGGCGTTGGGCTGGGCCACCTTGACGGTCCCGATGATGACGTCACCCACCGAGGCGTACTTGCGATAGCTGCCGCCGAGCACGCGGATGCAGAGCAGCTCGCGGGCACCGCTGTTGTCCGCCACCTTGAGGATCGTCTCCTGCTGGATCACGACAGCTCCGCTTACTTTGCCTTCTCGAGGATCTCGACCACCCGCCAGCGCTTGTCCTTGGACAGCGGGCGCGTCTCCATGATCCGCACCCGGTCGCCCACGCCACAGGTGTTGTCCGCGTCGTGGGCCTTGAAGCGGGCGGTGCGCCGCATCACCTTCTTATAGAGGGGATGCGCCTTGAGGTCCTTGACCACCACCACCACCGTCTTCTCCATCTTGTCGCTGACCACCATGCCCTCACGGACCTTGCGGCGGGTCCGGGTTGGCGAGGCGGTCGCCGTCGGCGTCTGTTCTGCCATCGAGGTCACTGCTCCTGGTCCGACGCGGACGCTCCCTGCGCCTCGAGCTGCACGCTCATGGTGCGGGCGATCTCGCGTCGCAGCTCGCGGACCTGGCGGTGGTTCTCGACCTGGCCGGTGGCCTGCTGGAAGCGGACCTCGAAGAGCCTGCGACGCTGCTGGCCGAGATGCTCGAGCAGCTGCTCCGGCGTCATTGCTCGCAGCGAGTCGGTGCGTTCCACCCGCTTGCTCACGCCTGCTCCTCCTCCAGCTGCGCCCCCGGCTCCTCGCGAACCAGGAAGCGGGTGCGGATGGGCAGCTTGTGGGCGGCGAGGCGCATCGCCTCCTTGGCCACCTCGTGGGTGACTCCGGCCATCTCGAAGAGCACCTTTCCCGGTTTGACCACGGCGACCCAGCCCTCGGGCGAGCCCTTGCCGCTACCCATGCGGGTCTCGGCCGGTTTCTTGGTGTAGCTGTGATCGGGGAAGACACGGATCCAGATCTGGCCACCGCGTCGGACGTGGCGGGTCATCGCGCGACGGGCCGCCTCGATCTGCCGGTTGGTCATCCAGCAGACGTCGAGCGCCTGCAGGCCGTAGTTGCCGAAGGCCAGCGTACTGCCGCGCTGCGCCGCACCACGGCGGCGTCCTCGCTGCAACTTGCGGAACTTGGTCCGCTTCGGCATCAGCACGGCGTCACTCCTCCTCTTCGGGAAGCTCGGCCTCGGGCTCGGGGACCTTCTTGGCCCGGCCCGGGGCGGGCTTGCGCCCCGCCGGTGGCTTGCGCTTGGTCGATCCGAGCTTGGTGGTGCCCGCGGGTTCGGTGTCGGGCAGGTCGAGCGCGCCGACCAGATCCTCGTCGGTGTCGATGTCCTCCTCCGGCTCGGGCTCCTCCTCGGTCTCGCCCGGCTCGACGGCCGCAGCCGCCGCCGCCTCCTCCTCCGGCACCTCCACTGGCGCGTCTGCGGTCGCGACCGGAGCCTCGACCTCCGCCGGCTCCGCGGCCGCCTCGGCCTCCGCCTCGGGCGCCGCTGCGACGGCCGCCACCGGCTCGGCGGCCTCGGCGGGCGCCTCCTCCGGCTGGGGAGCCTGCACCGCTCCTCCGGGAAGAATCGGCTCGCCGGTGGCGGTGACGAAGTCACCCTTGTAGAGCCACACCTGGACGCCGATGCGTCCGAAGGTGGTGCGCGCCTCGGTGGTCCCGTAGTCGATGTTGGCGCGCAGCGTGTGCAGCGGCACCCGGCCGTCGCGATCCCACTCGCGACGCGACATCTCCGAGCCACCCAGACGACCCGACACCTGGACCTTCACGCCCTTGGCGCCGGCGCGCATCGTGCGCATGATCGCCTGCTTCATGGCACGCCGGAAGGCGATGCGCTTCTCCAGCTGGGAGGCGACGTTCTCCGCCACCAGCTTGGCATCGAGCTCGGGCGTCTTGATCTCGTGGATGGTGACGCGGACCTTCTTGCCGCTGATGCGCTCCAACTCGTCGCGCAGCGCGTCGACCGACGCCCCCTGCTTGCCGATGACGATGCCCGGCTTGGCGGTCTGGATGATGATCGTCAGCTGGTTGGCACTGCGCTCGGTCTCGATCCGCGCCAGTCCCGCGTTCCGCAGCCGGCTGCCGATCAGCCGGCGCATCGCCAGGTCCTCGTGGAGGAGCTTGGTGTAGTCCTTGTCGGCATACCAGCGGGCATCCCAGTTGCGGTACACGCCGAGGCGGAACCCGATGGGATGAACCTTCTGACCCATTACTCGGCCTCCGTCTCGGTGGATTCCTGCGGTTCGGCTGCCGGCTCCGGGGCTGGTTTGGTCCGGGTTCGCCGTGGCCGCGGCGCCGCCGGGGTGGGCGCGGCGGCCGCGCGCCGGCGTGGTGCCCTGGTGGGAGCGGCCGGCGCCTCGGGCGGCGCCGTCGCAGCCGGCGCCGCGCGCCGTACCCGCCGGCTGCTGGCGACGACGTCGTCGACCACGAAGGCACGCAGATGGGTGGTGCGCTTGAAGACGCTGAAGGCACGACCCTGGGCACGCGGCCGGAAGCGCTTGATGATCCCCGCCGCCTCGATCTCGATCCGCGCCACCCGTAGGGTCGAGGCATCGAGATTGTAGTTGTGCTCGGCATTGGCCGCCGCCGACTTGATCACCTTGGCCACGTCGGTGGCGGCGGCGCGGGGGGTGAAGCGGAGCAGCGTCAGCGCATCGCTGACCGGCAGGCCTTCCACCGTGCCCGCGACCAAGCGCGCCTTACGGGCGGTGGTGCGGACCCACTTGGCGGTGGCGACGACTTCCATCTCTGCTTCTCTACAACCTACTTCAGGGCGGCGCTGCGTTCGGTGTGATGACCGTGCGAGCGATACCTGCGGGTGGCGGCGAACTCACCGAGCTTGTGTCCCACCATGGTCTCGGTGATGAACACGGGCACGTGCTTGCGGCCGTCATGGACAGCGATGGTGTGGCCGACCATGTCGGGAAAGATGTCGCTGCGACGCGACCAGGTCTTGATGACCTTCTTCTCCCGGGTGGCATTGAGAACCTGCACCTTCTTGAGCAGGTGCTCGTCGCAGAACGGTCCCTTCTTGGTCGAGCGGCTCATGACAACCTACTTCTTGCGCCGCCGCACGATCATGCGGTCGGTCTCCTTGTTGTGACGGGTGCGGTGTCCGAGGGCGGGCTTGCCCCAGGGTGTCTGGGGATTGCCGCCGGCACCGCTGCGTCCCTCACCCCCGCCGTGGGGATGGTCGAACGGGTTCATGCTCATCCCCCGGACCGAGGGACGGTAGCCACGCCAGCGCATCTTGCCGGCCTTGCCCCAGTTCTGATTCTCATGGTCGACGTTGCCCACCTGGCCGATGGTGGCCACGCAACGCACGTCGACCCGGCGCACCTCCCCGCTGGGCATGCGGATCGTCGCCAGCTGCCCCTCCCGGGCGAGGAGCTGAGCACCGGCGCCGGCACTGCGCACCATCTGGCCACCCCGGCCGAGGTGCAGCTCGATGTTGTGGATGGTGGTGCCCAGCGGGATGCTGGCGATGGGTAGGGCGTTGCCGGGGCGGATCTCCGCCCGCGCACCGGCCTGGACGGTGTCGCCGACCGCCAACCCCACCGGGGCCAGGATGTAGCGCTTTTCGCCGTCGCGGTAGTGGATGAGCGCGATGCGGGCGCTGCGGTTGGGGTCGTACTCGATCGTCGCCACCCGGCCCGGCACATCCACCTTGTCGCGCCGGAAATCGATGCGCCGGTACAGCTTCTTGTGACCGCCGCCGCGGTGCCGCACCGTGATCCGGCCGTTGACGTTGCGCCCACTGAACTTCTGCAGGTGCTCGACCAGAGACTTCTCGGGTTCGGCGCGGGTCACATCGGCGAACGACGACACCGACATGAAGCGGCGCCCGGGGCTGGTCGGCTTGTACTTCTTGATCGGCATCGCTATATGCCCTCGAAGAGCCCCTCGATCCGCTGTCCGGGGGCGAGGGTGACGATGGCCTTCTTCCAGCCGGGGCTGCGGCCCACGATGCGGGTGCGACCGCGCGAGCGCAGCCGCTGCTTGCCGCGAACCCGGATGGTGTTGACGGCGACCACCGTGATCTTCTGGGAGGCGAACGCCTCCTCCACCGCCTGCTTGATCTCCACCTTGCTGGCGTAGGGGTGGCAGCGGAACACGTAGCGTCCCACCGCCATCGAGGCGTACGACTTCTCGCTGACCACCGGACGCTCGAGCACCTGGTCGGCCGACCGCTGGGTCATGACAGCACCTCGCTGACGTGCTCCAGCGCCTCGCGGGTGGCGAGAATCGTCTCCGCCACCAGCAGGTCGCGCACCGACAGGTTGCTGGCCATCACCAGCTTGACCTCGGGGACGTTGCGAGCGCTCCTCTCGAGCGCCTGGTTGTGCGAGCCGAGCACGATCAGGACCCGCCCCCCCGCCCCGATGGCGCCGAGCAGGTCCACCACCGCGCGGGTGCGCGGCACCTCGAGGGCGAAGCTCTCGAGCACGGTGATGTGGCCGGCCTGGGCCTTGGCGGCGAGGGCGCTGCGCAGGGCGAGCCGCCGCTGCTTGCGCGGCATGTCCTGGCGGTAGGAGTGGGGACGCGGTCCGAAGACGATGCCGCCACCGACGAACTGCGGCGCGCGGATGCTGCCCTGGCGGGCCCGGCCGGTGCCCTTCTGCCGGTAGGGCTTGCGGCCCCCACCGCGGACCTCGGCGCGGGTCCGGGTGTCGTGCGTACCCTGACGGCCGTTGGCGAGCTGGCGCTGCAGCGCCTGGTGCATCGCTGCCTGGTGGACGCGGCCCTCGAACAGCTCGCCGGGGAGCTCGAAGGTCCCAGTGGTGGCGCCGGTCTGGTCGACGACGGTGGCGGTGCTCATGACAGGGTCGCCTCGTGGTCGCTGTCGCGCACCAGCACCATGCCGTTGCGCGCACCCGGAACCGATCCCTTGACCAGCAGCAGGTTGCGCTCGGTGTCGACCCGCACCACCTCGAGCCCGCGGATGGTGGCGCGGGCCGCGCCCAGCTGGCCGGCCATCTTCAGGCCCCGCATGGTGCGGGCAGCGTCGACCGAGCCGATCGATCCCGGCTGCTTGATGTTGTGGGAACCGTGAGTGACCGGGCCGCGACCGAAATGATGGCGCTTGTGCTGACCGGAGAAGCCCTTGCCCTTGCTCATCCCGGTGACGTCGACACGGTCGCCGGGTTGGAAGAGATCGGCGTTGAGGGTGGCTCCGAGCTCCGCCTCGCCGGGATCACGCAGCTCGGCCAGCCGGCGCATCGGCTGCAGCCCGGCCCGCTTGAAGTGTCCGGTGGTCGGCTTGTTGGCATGCCGCCGCCGGCGCTCACCGAAGCCGATCTGGATGGCCTCGTAGCCATCGATCGGCGCCGTCTTGCGCTGCACCACCCGGCACGGCCCCGCCTCGAGGACGGTGACCGGCACCACCGTGCCGCGCTCGGTGAAGAGCTGCGTCATGCCCAGCTTGCGGGCCAGCAGGCCACGGGTCATAGCTTGATCTCGATGTTCACCCCGCTGGGTAGGTTGAGGCGCATCAGCGCATCGACCACCTTGGGATTGGGATCGAGGATGTCGACGATGCGCTTGTGAGTGCGCATCTCGAACTGCTCTCGTGAGTCCTTGTCGATGAACGGCGAGCGGATGACGGTGTACTTGCTGATGCTGGTGGGCAGGGGCACCGGCCCGGCCACGCGCGTGCCCGTGCGCACAGCCGTGTCGACGATTCTCGACGCGGCCTGGTCGAGCACCTTGTGGTCGTAGGCCTTGAGCCTGATCCGGATCTTCTGGGCCATCGCGGTGCCGGGCTTCCTACCTCGTGACTATTTGCTGATCTGGGTGACCGAGCCGGCGCCGACGGTGCGGCCGCCCTCTCGGATAGCGAAACGCATCCCGTTCTCCACCGCGATCGGGGTGATCAGCTCGATCTCCATCTCGATGTTGTCACCGGGCATCACCATCTCGGTGCCATCGGGCAGCTTGATGGAGCCGGTGACGTCGGTGGTGCGGATGTAGAACTGCGGGCGGTAGCCGTTGAAGAACGGCGTGTGCCGGCCGCCCTCCTCCTTGCTGAGCACGTATACCTGCGCCTTGAAGTTGGTGTGAGGAGTGATGGTTCCCGGCTTGGCGAGAACCTGCCCCCGCTCGACCTCGTCGCGCTTGACACCGCGGATCAGGCAGCCGACGTTCATCCCCGCCTCGCCGGCGTCGAGCAGCTTGTGGAACATCTCCACCCCGGTGACGACGGTCTTGGTCGTCTCCTTGATGCCGACGATCTCCACCTGCTCGTTGACCTTGATCAGGCCTCGCTCGATCCGGCCGGTGACCACCGTGCCGCGACCTTCGATCGAGAACACGTCCTCGATGGGCATCATGAAGGGCTGGTCGATGGGACGCTCGGGCAGCGGGATGTAGGTGTCGACCGCGTCCATCAGCTTGAGGACCGCGTCCTCCGCCGACTTGTCGCCCTCCAGGGCCTTGAGGGCGCTGACCCGGACCACCGGGGTGTCGTCGCCGGGGAAGTTGTACTTGCTGAGCAGTTCGCGGACCTCGAGCTCGACCAGCTCCAGCAGCTCCTCGTCATCGACCGCGTCGACCTTGTTGAGGGCGACGACGATGTACTTCACCCCCACCTGGCTGGCGAGAAGGATGTGCTCGCGGGTCTGGGGCATCGGTCCGTCGGTCGCGGCCACCACCAGGATGGCCCCGTCCATCTGGGCGGCGCCGGTGATCATGTTCTTGATGTAGTCGGCGTGGCCGGGACAGTCGACGTGCGCGTAGTGACGCTTGTCGGTCTCGTACTCGACGTGAGCGGTTGCGATGGTGATGCCGCGGGCCTTCTCCTCGGGAGCGTTGTCGATGGAGTCGAAGGAGCGAAACTCCGCGGTGCCCTTCTCGGCGAGAACCCTGGTGATCGCCGCGGTGAGCGTGGTCTTGCCGTGGTCGATGTGACCGATGGTTCCCACGTTCACATGTGGCTTGCTGCTGTCGTACTTCTTCTTCGCCATCTCCTGCCTCTAACGCTCTCGTTGGTCCTGCTTAGCCCTTGGTCTTGGCCACGATCTCCTCGGCGAGGGATTGTGGCAGTGCCTGGTAGTGATCGAATTCCATGGAATAGGTGGCCCGCCCCTGCGTCATGCTGCGCAGGTCGGTGGCATAGCCGAACATGGTGGCAAGGGGGACCTGGGCGTGGACGATCTGCATCGTCGCCCGGCCCTCCATGCCGAGGATGTGGCCGCGGCGGCCGTTGAGGTCGCCGATGACATCGCCCATGAACTCCTCGGGCATCACCACGTCGACCTTCATGATCGGCTCCAGCAGCTGCGGCTTGGCCTTGCGCACGCCGTCCTTGAAGCCGATCGATCCGGCGATCTGGAATGCCTGCTCGGAGGAGTCGACCTCGTGAAAGGAGCCGTCGACGAGGGTAGCCTTGACGTCGACGACCGGGAAGCCGGCCAGTACGCCGTTGTCGAGCGCACCGCGGATGCCGCGCTCGGTGGCGGGGATGTACTCGCGGGGGATGACGCCGCCGACGATCCGGCTCTCGAACTCGAAGCCCTTTCCGGGATTGGGCTCCACCTCCAGCTCGACGTGCCCATACTGACCGCGGCCGCCGGTCTGCCGCACGAAGCGTCCGGTGCCGTGGGCCCGGGCACTGATGGTCTCGCGGTAGGCGACCTGTGGCCGGCCCACGTTGGCGTCGACCTTGAACTCGCGAAGCATGCGGTCGACGATGATCTCGAGGTGCAGCTCGCCCATTCCGGAGATGACCGTCTGGGCGGTCTCCTCGTCGGTGCGCACCCGGAAGGTCGGGTCCTCCTCCGACAACTTCTGGAGCGCCGCGCCCATCTTGTCCTGGTCGGCCTTGGTCTTGGGTTCGATGGCGACGCTGATCACCGGCTCCGGGAAGGAGATCGACTCGAGGACGATGGGAGCCCGCTCATCGCACAGGGTGTCTCCGGTCATCGTCTTGCGCAGCCCGATGGCGGCCGCGATGTCGCCGGTGCGCACCTCCTCGATCTCCTCGCGGTGGTTGGCATGCATCTGGAGGATACGGCCCACCCGTTCGCGCTCGCCCCGCGTCGCGTTGTAGACGTAGCTGCCGCTCTTGAGCACCCCGCTGTAGACGCGGAAGAAGGTCAGCTTGCCGACGAAGGGATCGGTCATGATCTTGAAGGCAAGCGCCGAGAAGGGCTCGTCGTCGCTCACCTGGCGCGCGGCGAGATCGCCGCCGGGACGGTGCCCCTCGATCGCCGGCTTGTCGAGCGGCGAGGGCAGGAAGTCGACCACCGCGTCGAGCATCGGCTGCACGCCCTTGTTCTTCAGGGCGCTGCCGCAGAGCACCGGAACGATGTGAGTGCTCACCGTGCCGGCGCGCAATCCGCGCACGATCTCGTCGTGGCTGAGCTCCTCGCCCTCGAGGTACTTCGTCATCAGCTCGTCGTCATGCTCGGCGATCGCTTCCAGCAGGTGCTTGCGATGCTCGGCGACGAGCTGCTCCATGCCGGCGGGAACCCCGGCGCGTTCCAGCGCGGTCCCGAGGTCGTCGGTGTAGACGATGGCGATCTCGTTGATCAGGTCGACCACGCCCCTGAAGTCCGACTCGGCACCGATGGGGAGCTGCACCGGCACCGGGTTGGCACCCAGCCGGTCGCGGATGGAGTTGATCGAGGCGAAGAAGTTGGCGCCGACGCGGTCCATCTTGTTGATGAAGCAGATGCGGGGAACGTCGTAGCGGTCGGCCTGGCGCCAGACCGTCTCCGACTGCGGCTGCACCCCGGCCACGGCGTCGAACACCGCGACCGCCCCGTCGAGGACCCGCAGGCTGCGCTCCACCTCGACCGTGAAGTCCACATGCCCGGGCGTGTCGATAATATTGATTCGGTGACCGCGCCATTCCGCCGCCGTCGCCGCCGAGGTGATGGTGATGCCCCGCTCCTGCTCCTGGACCATCCAGTCCATGGTGGCCGCACCTTCGTGGACCTCGCCCATCTTGTGGATGCGCCCGGTGTAGAAGAGCACGCGCTCGGTCACCGTGGTCTTGCCCGCGTCGATGTGGGCCATGATCCCGATGTTCCGGGTCTTCTCCAGCGGGATTGCGCGGGTTGGGGGGGCGGTGGCGGCAGGCATGAGACTGTCTCGACTGGTCCTAATAGCGGAAATGGGAGAACGCCTTGTTCGACTCCGCCATCTTGTGGGTGTCCTCCTTGCGCTTGACGGAGGCACCGACACCGTTGGCGGCATCCATGAGCTCGCCGGCGAGCCGGTCGGCCATGCTGCGACCGCCGCGGCCGCGCGCGTAGCGGATGATCCACCGCCGCGCGAGTGCGGCGCGCCGGTCATGGCGGATCTCGACCGGAACCTGGTAGGTCGCCCCGCCGACGCGCTTGGGCTTGACCTCGAGCACCGGGGTCACGTTGCGCAGGGCAGCGTCGAAGACGTCGAGAGGCTCCCGTCGCGAGGAGTGACGGATCTTCTCGAAGGCGTCGTAGACGATCCCCTCCGCCAGGCTCTTCTTGCCGTTGAGCATCAGGCAGTTGATGAACTTGGCGAGCCCCACGTTCCCGTAGATCGGGTCGGGGAGGATCGTCCGCTTGGTGATTCGCTGACGGCGCGGCATGGCTCGGTCTGTGGTCCTTTCTTTAAGAGGAGTGGGCCTCGGCTCCGGAGCGGGGTCCGGACCGGGGCGGTCGGATCAGGCTGGGGCCAGCCCGGGAATGGGGGGGCGACGCGTCATCGCGCCGCCTTCTCGCGTTTGGCGCCGTATTTGCTGCGCCCCTGACGGCGGTTCCTGGTCCCGGCGGTGTCGAGGGTGCCGCGGATCACGTGATAGCGGACACCCGGCAGGTCCTTGACGCGGCCGCCGCGGACCAGCACCACCGAGTGCTCCTGGAGGTTGTGCCCGATGCCCGGGATGTAGGCGGTGACCTCCACCTTGCTGGTCAGCCGGATGCGGGCGACCTTGCGCAGCGCCGAGTTCGGCTTCTTGGGGGTGGTGGTGTAGACGCGCACGCAGACACCGCGGCGCTGGGGCGAGCCCTTGAGCGCCGGGGCCTTCGTCTTCTTGACGATGCGCTTGCGGCCCTTGCGGACCAACTGCTGGATGGTGGGCACAGAACTCCGTCTGGGAACGTGGTGGCACCGCCCCGAGGGGCAGCGCAAAGCGGCTGTCTCCGGGAGACAAGACGGCGCATCCTACCAGCGGTTGGGGCAGCGCGTCAAATTCAGCCCGAATTGGGGCTGAACTCGGCGCCGCGGGCGCGAAGAAGGGCTGTCAGAGGGTGCGCGGACGGTCGCTCGGAGCGACGTTTGGCGCGGTCCTCGCCGCGAACCGGTGGCTCTTGGAGTGCGCGGTCGGGCCCGCGGGAGCGCGAAGGCCGGCCGCGCCGGCAGGCGCGCGAAGGCCGGCCGGTTCCGGCGCCCGGAGGTCCGTCAGCCGGGCGGCGCCGCGGCGTGCCGAGCCGCACCACGGCGTGTTCTGTCGTGACTCGGGATCTCGGGGGTGCCGCGCCACGGCGCGCTGCGCGCCGCGTCCGCGCCGAGCGGCGCAAACAAAAAGAAGTACCCGGCGATGACCTACTCTCCCACCCCGTTGCCAGGGCAGTACCATCGGCGCTGGCGGGCTTGACTGCTGTGTTCGGGATGGGAACAGGTATTTCCCCGCCGCTTTGGTCACCGAGTACTTCGTCTTCTTCTTCGAAGTCGGTGTCTGCGTGGTGTTGCTTCTCGAGTCTGCCTCGGCGCGCGTTGCGTTCTCATGAGGCCTTGCTCTGTCGTCGCTGAAAAGTAAGTGTAGGAGAGGTCAAGCCCTCGACCGATTAGTACCGCTCAGCTCAAAGCGTTGCCGCTCGTACACCTGCGGCCTATCAACCAGCTGGTCTCGCTGGGGTCTTACCCGGTTGACCCGGTGGGAGATCTCATCTTGGGGTGGGCTTCGCACTTAGATGCTTTCAGCGCTTATCCCATCCGGACATGGCTACCCGGCGGTGCTCCTGGCGGAACAACCGGTACACTAGCGGTCCGTCCGACCCGGTCCTCTCGTACTAAGGTCAGCTCCCCTCAAATCTCCTGCGCCCACGGCGGATAGGGACCGAACTGTCTCACGACGTTCTAAACCCAGCTCGCGTACCGCTTTAATGGGCGAACAGCCCAACCCTTGGGACCTACTCCAGCCCCAGGATGCGACGAGCCGACATCGAGGTGCCAAACCTTGCCGTCGATGTGAACTCTTGGGCAAGATAAGCCTGTTATCCCCGGGGTAGCTTTTATCCGT
>VBIQ01000019.1 GCA_005880985.1 Chloroflexota bacterium | reverse complement strand
CGGGTCGGATGCCCTGCCGGTGGCAACACCGGCGGGGCCCGGCGCTATCGCAGCCGAGCTCCGGTCGGCCGCGCCCGCCGCTGCGGCGGGCAGCGCGAGGGCGCGCGGCTAACGCCGGTGGTGCAGCGCGTGCACCGCGGCGAAGACGGCGCGCGCGATCTCCCGTTTCGGCGCTCGAGAAACCTCGGCCACCACGCCGTCGCGACCGATGATGGTCACGGCATTGTCGTCGGTGGCCATCCCGATCCCCTCGCTCGAGACGTCGTTGGCGACGATCAGGTCGAGCCGCTTCTCTGCCAGCTTGGCGGTGGCGTTGGCGAGCAGGTTGTCGGTCTCGGCGGCGAAACCGACCACGATCGCGCCTCGGCGAGCGTCGTCGTCGCGAAGCGCATGGAGGATGTCGGCGGCGGGCACCAGCGCGAGATCGAACGGGTCGTCACGCTTCTTGATCTTGCGCTGCGCTGCCTGCGCCGGACGGTAGTCGGCCACCGCGGCAGCCATCACCAGCACCGCGGCGCCGGCAAGATGTGCGCGCACCGCGGCGAGCATCTCGTCGGCGGTGCCGACCTCGACCACCGTCAGACCATGGCGGGGCGGGGGCGGCGGAGCGGCGGTCACCAGGATGACCCGCCCGCCCAGGCGCAGGGCCTCATCGGTCAACGCGTTGCCCATCTTGCCGCTGCTGCGGTTACCGACATATCTGACCGGATCGATGGGCTCGCGGGTGCCTCCGGCGGTGACCACCACGCGCTCGCCGTCCAACCAGCGGGCACCCGCGGGCACGCCCGGCAGGACGCCCGGCACCGCCGCCACCACCTCGTCGGGCTCGACCATCCTCCCCGGTCCCTCGTCGCCGCTGGCGAGCCGGCCGCTGGTCGGTCCCACCACCACGGCGCCGCGACCACGCAGGGTGTCGAGGTTGCTCTGGGTCGCCGGATGTGACCACATCTCCGACTCCATCGCCGGCGCCAGCAACAGCGGAGCGCGGCAGGCGAGAGCGGTGGCGGTGACGGCGTCGTCGGCGAGACCCAGCGCCAGGCGGGCGATTAGATCGGCGGACGCCGGAACCGCGACCTGCAGCTCCGCCCAGGCGGCGAGGGCGAGATGGGTCATGCCGTGCCCGGCGTCCTGGGCGGCCGGCTCGTCCCACAGCGAGGTCGCCACCGGGTGCCCGGAGAGGCTCTGCATGGTGATCGGCGAGATGAAGCGCGCCCCGGCGGCGGTCATCGCCACCCGCACCTCGGCCCCCTGCTTGCGCAGGGCGGTCACCACCGAGGCCGCCTTGTAGGCGGCGACGCTGCCGGAGACATAGACGGCGATCCGCCGCCCCTCGAGCGCCCGGGTTTCAGCCATCTCCGTCCTCATGCCGGCGGCGGCTGCGGGCGATGATCCCCAGGATCTCCCGAGCCGCCCGCTCGACATTGTCGTTGACGACGCGGTGATCGTACTGCTCGGCCATCGCCAGCTCGCGCCGGGCATCGCTCTCGCGCACCGCCAGCGATGCCTCGTCCTCGGTCTCGCGGCGGCGCAGCCGCTCTTGAAGCTCCTCCAGCGAGGGCGGCATCAGGAAGATGAAGATGGTCCCCGGCAGCTGCTGGCCACGCACCTGCGCGGCTCCCTGGACGTCGATCTTGAGGATGACGTCCTCGCCGCGGGCGAGCGCCTCCTGGACGGCGGCCCGCGGGGTTCCCTTGAGCTCCCCATGGACCACCGCCCATTCCAGGAACTCGTCGCGATCGATCATGGCGCGAAAGGTGGCGTCGTCGACGAAGTGGTAGGAGACGCCGTCGGTCTCTCCGGGCCGGGGCGGCCGGGTGGTGCACGACACGCTGCGGCGCAGCCGCGGCTCGAGCGAGGTCAGTGCCTGGAGCACGGTGTCCTTGCCCACCCCGCTGGGGCCGCTCAGCACCACCAGGCGGCCGGTGGGCGGGGCGTCCCCGTGGCTCACAGGTCTTGGCGCCGGGCCCGCTGCAGCACGTCCTCAAGGTCGGGCGGAAGCGGCGAGACGAAGTCCCGCTCGCTGCCGTCGGCGGGGTGACGCAGATGCAGCCGGCAAGCGTGCAGCGCCGGGCGCGATGCGGCGGGGTCGGCACGCCGGCCGTAGACACGGTCGCCGACGACCGGGCGCCCGATCCAGGCGCAGTGGACCCGGATCTGGTGGGTGCGGCCGGTGCGGAGCGAGATGTCGAGCACCGTCGACTGGGAACAGCGCTCGGCCACGCGGAAGTCGGTCACCGCCGGCCTGCCATCGTCGACCACCGCCATGCGCTGACGATGCCGCGGATCGCGGCCGATCGGCGCGTCGATGCGGCCGCTGTCCTCGCTCACCCCGCCCCAGACCAGCGCCCAGTAGTCTCGCCCCAGGGTGCGGTCGGCGAGCTGGGCGGCGAGGGCTCGATGCGCGGCCTCGGTCTTGGCCACCACCAGCAGCCCGCTGGTGTAGCGGTCGAGACGGTGGACGATGCCGGCACGCTCCGGCCCGCCTGCCAGGGACCAGGTGTCGCCGCGCTGGCGGAGCCCGTCGGCGAGGGTTCCCCCAGGGTGGCCGGCGGCGGGGTGGACCACCATCCCGGCCGGCTTGTCGATCACCGCCAGCCACTGGTCCTCGTGGACCACGTGGAGGGTCACCGGGACACCGCTCGTGTCGGGCGCCGGCACCGCCGGTGCCGGGGTGAGCACCACGGCGTCACCCGGCCGCAGCCGCTGCCCGGAGCGGCCCGGCCGGCCGTTCACCGTGACCAGACCCGTGGCGATCAGCACCTGGGCCGCCGACCGCGAGATGCCCCGGTCACCGGACAACCAGGTGTCGAGCCGGACCCCACCGGAGGCAACGGTGGTGGCGGGAGCGCTCATCCCTCGCTCCCCGGAGGGATGGCCGCATCACCGCGCGGCCCCTCGGCGCGGGGCACGACGAAGAAGAGGGCGGCGACGATGCCGACGACGATGCACATGTCGGCGAGGTTGAAGACCGGCCATCGGTGCAGGTCGATGTAGTCGACGACGTAGCCCTGCCGGAAGCGGTCGACCGCGTTGGCGGTGGCGCCGCCGAGCACCAACCCCAGCGGCAGCTGGGTGCTGAGTCCGGAGCCGAAGCGGTGGCCGGCGAGGACGATGTACCCGCTCACCAGCACGGCGACGACGAGGAACACCGTCTGCAACTGGGGGAACAGGCCGAAGGCAGCGCCCGTGTTGTGGACGTGATCGATGGTGACAGGCCCGCTCGAGGGAACCTGGGTCTGGTAGGCGACGTGCTGCTCGACCACCCACTTGATGAGATGGTCGAGGGCATAGACGGCGCCGGCGGTGGTCAGCAGGATGGCCAGCGCGCCGAGCCGGACCCGGCTTCGGGTCGGCGACACCGGCCCCGCCTGCGAGCTCAGCGGGCCACCCCCAACCAGCAGCGGATGCCGGCCACCTCGCCATCGCTGTCGGCGAGCACCTCGCCGCGCCCCTCGACGACGCGGGTGGCCAGCGTGTCCTCGGCGATCCGTGCCTGGTGAGCGCTGACGGCCCGGGCGATGTCGCCATCGGCATCGACGTAGAGGGTGATGCGGTCGTCGAGCGCCAGGTTCGCCTTCTTGCGCAGGTCGTTGACCCGGCGGCTGATCTCCCGCGCCAGGCCCTCGAGCCGCAGATCGTCATCGATCTCGGTGTCGAGGGCCACGTCCTCGTGCGGCCCGGAACGCTCCGCGTAGCTCACCGCCTTGACGTTGAGCTCGTCGGCGAAGATCGCCTCCAGCTCGGGGGCGAAGCGCTTGCCCCGCACCGTCGCCAGGCGCAGCGGCTGCCGCACCTTGATGCGCGCCTGCTCGCGGGCAGCCAGGCCATCCTCGACCAGGCGCCGCAGCCGTGCCATCTCGACCACCAGCTCGTGGTCGCGCATCGACCCCTCCGCGACCGGGTAGTCGCAGAGGTGGACCGAGTCCGGAGTTCGGTCAGCGGGCGGATGATCACCGTCGAATCCGCTCAGATTGCGGTACATGCGCTCGCTGACGAAGGGCATGAACGGCGCCAGCAGCCGGGATAGGGTGACCAGCGCGAGATGCAGGGTCGCATAGGCGCAGCGCTTGTCGACGTCGCCGACGCCGTCCTGACTGCCGTCGCTCTTCCAGAAGCGCCGTCGCGAGCGGCGCACATACCAGTTGGAGAGGTCCTCCACGTACTGCTCGAGGGCGCGACAGGCGTCGGTGGCGTCATAGCGGTCGAGCGTGCCGCGCACGGTGTCGACGGTCTCCGCCAGCCGTGCCAGCGCCCAGCGATCGAGGGCAGGACGCTCCAGCACCGGCGGCGCGGTCGCGGTGGGATCGTAGCCGTCGATCAGCGCATAGGTGACATGAAAGGAGTAGGTGTTCCACAGGGTCAGCAGGAAGCGCCGCACCACCTCCTGCAGCAGGCGCGGGCCGACGCGGTATTCGGCACCGGCGGAGACACTGCTGAAGAAGTACCAGCGCACCGTGTCGGCTCCGAACTCGTCGAAGGCGGCCAGCGGGTCTATGGTGTTGCCCCGCGACTTGCTCATCTTCCTGCCCCGCTCGTCGACGACGTGGCTGAGGCAGATCACGTTGCGGTACGCGGGCTGGTCGAACAGCAGCGCAGACTCCGCGAGCAGGGAGAAGAACCACCCGCGGGTCTGGTCGATCGCCTCGCAGATGAAGTCGGCGGGATGACGCTGCTCGAACCACTCCCGGTTCTCGAAGGGATAGTGCCACTGGGCGAAGGGCATCGCGCCGCTGTCGTACCAGCAGTCGATGACCTCGGGAACGCGGCGCATCACGCCACCGCACTGCTCGCAGGCAAGCGTGACCTCGTCGACATGCGGCTTGTGAAGGTCGTCGCGACCGGTGTCGAGACCGATCTCGGCGGCGCTGCCGACGCAGCGCTGCGTCTCGCATCTCTCGCAGACCCAGACCGGCAGCGGCGTGCCCCAGTACCGGGTCCGCGACAGGTTCCAGTCCACCAGGTTCTCGAGCCAGTTGCCCATCCGCCCGTCGCGCACGTGTGCCGGCTGCCAGGCGACGCTGCGGTTGTGGGCCAGCAGGCGGTCCTTGTGGGCGGTGGTGCGGATGAACCATGAGGTGAGGGCGTAGTAGAGCAGGGGCGTCTCGCAGCGCCAGCAGAACGGATAGGTGTGCCGGATCCGCTCCGACCGGTAGAGGTTTCCCTGCTCCTCGAGGTCGGTGACGATGAGCGGGTCGGCGTCCTTGACGAACAGCCCGCGGTAGCGGGTCTGCCCCTCGAGGAAGCGACCGTCGAGGCCCACCACATGGCGGACGGCGACCCCCATCCGCTGGCACAGCTCCAGGTCGGCCTCGCCGTACGCGGCGGCGGTGTGGACGATGCCGGTGCCCTCGTTCATGCTCACCAGCCCCGGGGCCGGGAGCACCACGAAGGCGAGACCGTCGGGGATCATGTCGCTGAAGAGCGGCTGGTAGGTGAGGTCGACAAGGTCGCGACCGGGCATCTCGGCGACCACCTGGTACTCGCCGTCCAGCACCTCCATCCGCGCCTTGGCGACGATGACGTCCTCCTCACCCTGGCGCACCCGCACGTAGGTCTGGTCGGGGTGGACCGCGAGCGCGACGTTGCCCGGAAGCGTCCAGGGAGTCGTGGTCCAGGCGAGCAGTGAGGTCTGCGGCGTGTCGGCGAGACGGAAGCGCACGTAGATCGACGGGTCGGGGGTGTCCTCACGGTAACCCTGGCTGAGCTCGTGCGAGGAGAGCGACGTCTGGCAGCGCGGGCAGTAGGGCTGAACCTTGTATCCCTGGTAGACCAGCCCCATGTCCCAGAGCTGTCGCAGGCTCCACCACACCGATTCGATGTAGGTCGCGTCGTAGGTCCGGTAGGGATGACGCATGTCGAGCCAGAAGCCGAGCCGCTCGGTCATCTGCTCCCACTCGTCGATGTAGTCGTCCACCGACCGGCGGCAGAGCTCGTTGAAGGCGGCGACGCCGTACTCCTCGATCTGGCGCTTGCCGCTGATCTTCAGCTTGCGCTCGATCTCGAGCTCCACCGGCAGGCCGTGGGTGTCCCACCCCGCCTTACGCGGCACCGAGAAGCCCGCCATCTGCTTGTAGCGTGGGAAGAGGTCCTTGTAGGCGCGGGCGAGCGCGTGATGGATGCCGGGTCTCGCGTTGGCGGTCGGAGGCCCTTCGTAGAAGACGTACGGCGGCGCGCCCTCGCGCCAGGCGAGGGTGCGCGCGAACACGTCAGCCGAGCGCCAGAACTCGAGGATCTGGCGCTCGCCCTCGGCAAAGCCGGCGCGGCTGGAGACGGATGCGAAGCGGGGCATGGCAGTGAGAAAGGGTTGCCCGCGGCGGGCGGCCTCAGTCTAAGCGCCCATGGAACCGGGCCAAGCGCCGATGGATCCGGGCTATGGTCGCTGCGTCCGCGGCGGCCGTGCGCCGAACAGGGCCCGGCCCACCCGCACCATCGTCGCCCCCTCCTCCACCGCCACCTCGAAATCGTCGCTCATGCCCATGCTCAGCGCCGGCAGGCGGCGCCCGGTGCGCTCCTCGACCTGGTCGCGTAGCTCGCGCAAGCGGCGGAAGTAGGGCCGCGCCAGCTCCGGGTCGTCGACCGGAGCGGCCATGGTCATCAGCCCGAGGATGCGCAGTCGCTCCCGCGCGGCGACGGCCTCGACAGCAGCGACCAGGTCCTCCGGACGGTGGCCGGTGTGTCCCGGCAGGCCGGTGAGTTCGACCTCGAGCAGCACCTCGAGCGGGGGCAGCTCCGGTGGGCGGCGAGCATCGAGGGCGGCGGCGATCCGCTCGCCATCGACCGAGTGGACGGTGTCGAAGATGGCGGCGGCGCGTCCCGCCTTGTTGGTCTGCAGGTGGCCGATCAGGTGCCAGCGCACATCCGCGGGGAGCTGCGGGCGTTTTGCCACCGCCTCCTGGACCCGATTCTCGCCGAGGTCGCGCACCCCGGCCGCGACCACCTCGACGATGCGCTCGGGGGCGACCGTCTTGGTGGCGGCGATCAGGGTGATGCGGGCGGGATCGCGGCCGGCGCGCTCGGCGGCGGCGGCGATGCGGCCGCGCAGGACGGACAGGGCGTGATGCACACCGGCATCGACGGCAGACATGACCGTGCCTAGTGTGGCAAGCGGGACCTACTTGCCGATGTCGAGCGGCAGCTCGGATTCGTCGGTGCGTGGGCGGGGACGGCGCGGCGGCTCCGGCCGGCGGGTCCCCGGAGGTTGCGACAGCATCTGCTCGATGGTGGCCCGCATGTCGCTGGCGTCCTTGAACGACCGGTACACCGAGGCGAAGCGGATATAGGCGATCTCGTCGAGGATCCGCAAACGCTCCATCACCATCTCGCCCAGCTCGCGGCTGCCGACCTCGGTGCCGCCCCGGCCGCGGAGAGTGTTCTCGAGCTCCTCGACCAACGCCTCGAGCTGAGCCGGGGAGATGTCGCGCTTCTTGGCGGCGGTGACCAGGCCCGTGTAGAGCTTCTGCCGGCTGAACTCCTCACGCCGTCCGTCCTTCTTCACCACGTAGAGCGGCACCGCTTCGATGCGCTCGTAGGTGGTGAAACGCTTGCCGCAGTTCAGGCACTCGCGACGGCGGCGGATGGCCTCACCCGTCTCCGAGTCGCGCGAATCGACCACCTTGGAGTCGACGTGGGCGCAGTATGGACACTTCATCGTCGCCGGCTTTGGGTGTGGCCGGGGGGCCCGTCAGCGACGGGCTCCCCGATGGGTCACCTGCGGTCCCGCAGGAAGGCGGGAATCTCGAGGTCTTCGACGTTGAAGCCTGCGTAGGACGGCGTCCGCTCCTGCGCCACGGGACGCGCCGCCGGCTCGTAGGCCACGGTGCCGAAGGTCTCGATGTTGCCGGTGAAGCCGGTGGCGATGACGGTGATCTTCACCTCGCCATTGAGGCGCTCGTCGATCACGGTGCCGAAGATGATCTGCGCCTCGGGGTCCGCCGACTCCGCCACCAGCTGGGCCGCTTCGTTGACCTCGTAGAGGGTGAGGTCGTTGCCGCCGGTGATGTTGAGCAGGATGCCCTTGGCGCCGGCGATGGTGGTCTCCAGCAACGGGCTGGCGACGGCGTCGCGGGCCGCGTCGGCGGCGCGGGTGTCGCCGCTGCCGAAGCCGATGCCCATCAGTGCCGCGCCCTGGCCGGACATGATCGCCTTGACGTCGGCGAAATCGAGGTTGATGACGCCGGGGTAGACGATCAGGTCGGAGATGCCCTGGACACCCTGGCGGAGCACGTCGTCAGCGATCTTGAACGACTCCATCAGCGTCGTCTTCTTGTCGGCGACCGCCAGCAGCCGCTCGTTGGGGATGGTGATCAGGGTGTCGACCCGCGACTGCAGGGCGGCGATCCCCTGCTCCGCCGACTTCTGGCGGCTGAGGCCCTCGAAGCGGAACGGCTTGGTGACCACGCCGATGGTGAGCGCACCCTGCTGCTTGGCGATCTCCGCCACCACCGGAGCGGCGCCGGTGCCGGTGCCACCTCCCATGCCGGCGGTGACGAACACCATGTCGCAGTCGGTGAGCAGCTTGGTCACCTCGGTACGCGACTCCTCCGCCGCCTCCGATCCCTTGTTGGGATCGCCTCCCGCACCCAGGCCGCGGGTCAGCTTGCGGCCGATGTGCACCTTGACCCCCGCCTCGCTGCTGCTCAAGGCCTGCAGGTCGGTGTTGATGGAGACGAACTCGACCCCGCGCAGCTTGCTGCGGATCATCCGGTTGACGGCGTTGCTGCCGCCTCCTCCCACGCCCACCACCTTGATGCGGGCGTTGCCGTCGAGAGTGCGATCGAGCTCGGGCATGGGTGCTTCCTCCCGCTGTCGTGGACGCGGGCGCAAGGACTCGTATCCGGCGCGCGCCGCCGCGTTGCTGTGGCCGTTGGTCTTCGCCGGTTCCGGACTGGGCTGCGACCGTTGTGGCTGTGATTGGTGTGGCTGTGGTTGCTGCGATGGCTGATTCTGACCACGCGGGGCACCACCACCGCGTCCCTCGAGGCCGTACATGCGAAGTCGATCAGAAAAGTTCACGCAACCACCGTCCAAAACGTGTGCTCATTGTGTGTCCGTTGCCCCCGTGTCCGTTGGTCCGGGCAAAGGTACGCGACCCTCCCCGTTTGTCTCCCCACAGCATCAGTCCGACGAGAGTGGCATGCTCGGGGCCGCGCACGCCCTCGTCCATGCCATGCGCAACCGGTGGAGCTGCGACCCGCACCGGGAGATCGGTGACCTGTTGAACGATCTCGGCGAATCCGCGCAGCAGCGCGCCGCCGCCGCACATCACCACCCCGCCAGGAAGCCGCGCCGCCGCTCCCGAGCGGCTGATCTCGGTGTCGATCAGCACCGCCATCTCCCGGGCGCGAGGCCCGATCACCTCGGCCAGGTAGCGTTGCGGCACCGCCACCGGCTCCTCGTAGCCCATCGGGGTCAGCGTCACCGTGGCCTCGGCGGGAATGGTCAGCTGCAGGCTGTGACCATTGGCCCGCTTCACAGCCTCGGCGGTCTCGAGGTCGCTGCGCAGCCCGACCGCCAGGTCGCCGGTGACATGGTTGCCGCCCACCGGTACCACCCCGGTGTGCAGCACGCTGCCGGCGCCGAAGACGGCGACGTCGGTGGTGCCACCACCCACGTCGACCACGGCGACGCCGCGCTCGATCTCGTCCTCGGTGGTGACGGCGCGAGCCGAGGCGAGCACCTGAAGGACGAGGTCCTCGACGTCGAGGCCCGCCGTGTGCATCACCTTGACGACGTTCTGGATCGCGGTGGTGGAGCCGGTGATGATGTGGGTGTCGACTTCCAATCGGGTCCCGATCATGCCGATTGCGTCGCGAACTCCATCCTGTCCGTCGATGGTGAACTGCTGCGGCAGCACGTGAACGATCTCGCGATCGGATGGGACGCTGACCGCGCGCGCCGCTTCGACGGCGCGTGTGATGTCGCCGTGCCGGACCTCGCGGTGGCCGGCGGGCACGGCCACCACCCCACGGCTGTTCTGCGAGGCGAGGTGACCACCGGCGATGCCGACGACCACCGCGTCGACGGGCAGGCCGGACATGCGCTCGGTGGCGTCGACGGCCTCGGCCACCGCTTCGGCGGCCCGTTCGATGTCGACGATCGCCCCCTTGCGGACTCCCCGGGAGGGCGATTGCCCGAAGCCGAGCACGCGAAGGCCGTCGGAATCGACGTCGGCGATGGCACAACACGCCTTGGTGGTTCCGAGGTCGAGTGCGGCGAGGCGTCGTGCCCGGGTCACATCGAAAGCCGAGTATAGCCGGAGCCGTCTGGCGGCGATAGGGGTAGTCGGCCACAAAACCGCAACATGCTGGGTTTGCGGCCGGAGCACGGCACAATATGTGGATGGTTACTGACCAGGAGGTCAGGGGGTGAGGGAGGGCGGCGCGAACCCCCCGCCAGCGTCCCCGGCGGCGCGGGATTGGGCCCGGAACACAAACAGGGCCTCGCCACTGCACCTGGCTGACGAGACCCTGCCGGCCGCAGCCCCATCGGGCCGCTGAAGCCCGGTCACGGTAGCACCCGCCAAATCGCGTGTAAAGCGCGGTGCTCCGGCTCGGCCGGGAAGGATCGCCGCCTTGCCGGCCGCTCCCCGACCGCCAAGGCGGCAAAGGCCTCGGTCGACCCCAGGAAGGCCGGCTGCCGCCCCAGGCCGCCGGTGCCTCACCATTCCTCCATGCGCATCGACCGGATGCTGCGCGAGCGCGGCCCCGTCTTCTCCTTCGAGTTCTTCCCTCCCCACACCGACGAGGGCGAGGAGAACCTGTTCCGCGCCATCACCGAGCTGCGCGAGCTCGAGCCCTCCTTCGTGTCGGTGACCCAGCGGCGAGGGAGCACGCGGGTCCGCACCCTGGAGCTGGTGGTGCGCATCCGGCGCGAGCTCGGCCTCGAGCCGATGGCCCACTTCACCTGCGCCGACGCGACCGTCGACGAGCTGCACGGGGTGCTGGGGCGGCTGCGCGACGAGGGCATCGACAACGTGCTGGCCCTGCGCGGCGACCCCCCATCCGCCGACGGCGCCTTCGTCGCCGCCGCCGGCGGGCTCTCCCACAGCTCCGAGCTGCTGGCGCTGATCACCGCCAACTACGACTTCTGCGTGGGGGGCGCCTGCTATCCCGAGAGCCACAGCGAATCGGTCAGCCCCGATGACGACCTTCGGCAGACCAAGCTCAAGGTGGACAGCGGGGCCTGCTTCCTGATCACCCAGCTCTTCTTCGACAACCGCGCCTACTTCGACTTCGTCGCCCGCGCCCGCCGGGCCGGCATCGACGTGCCGATCATCCCCGGCATCATGCCGATCACCCGCGCCACCCAGGTCGACCGCTTCGAGTCGAAGATGTTCGGAGCCCACATCCCAGAGCCGCTCTGCGAGGCGGTGCAGCGGCGCAAGGAAGAACCAGAGGCGGTGATGCAGCTTGGCGTGGCCTGGTCGACGCTGCAGTGCGCCGAGCTGCTCGCCGGCGGTGCCCCGGGGGTGCACTTCTACACCCTCAACCGGTCACCGGCGACCCGCGCCATCCTCTCGGCGCTGCAGGCGGCCCAACCCTGGGAGCGCGCGGGCTGACCCGCGGGTCGGCCGCTAGTGACGTGGCGTCGGAGTGCCTCCGCCGATGACGCCGAAGTTGTAGGGAGTCGGAGTCGGAGTCGGAGTCGGAGTCGGAGTCGGAGTCGGCGCCGGCGTCGGGGTCGGGGCCGGCGTCGCCGTGGTCGTCGGGGACGGCGCCGGTGCCGCCCCATGGGTGCTCGGGTGCGACGGTGCGGGCGCGCCGGCCACCGCCGGCGGTGCGACCGGCAGCGGCTTGCCTCCGACCGCCGGCGCCGCCGGGTTCTCCAGGTCGACATACCCGAAGTTGGGCTTGACGAAGTCGACGTGGCTGCGCAGCGCCGCCAGGGCGGTGATCTGCGCGGGGATGCCGGCGACCTGCGGCTCGGTGTCCATGTGGCCCAGGATCGCCCGCCACCCGGTGGTCGCCTCGATGGTCAGCAGTCCGTCGTTCTGCCAGTGGAAGGCGGCCACCTCGCATCCGAACACGTCGTGGAAGTGGGCGGCGATCACTCCGAGGGTCCGCACCAGGGCGGGATCGACGCCGGCCCCCGAGCCACCCGGGGCGGCACGGTCGTCGATCAGCAGCGGCAGTGGTGGGGTGCCGGCTCGGGCGGTGGCGGCGATGTCGATGGTGGCGCCGCCGTCGGCGACGACCAGGTCGGAGTGAGGCCGGCGCAGATGCAGCACCGGCGTCGACTCCACCACGGTGATGCGCAGCGTTCCCGGAAGCTCGGTCTCGACGGTGACATTGTGCACCCAGGCCAGGTGTTCGAGGCGAGCCCTGATGGCGTCACCGTCGACGGTGAAGATGCTCTGCGACGCCGACACGCCGGCGGTGCTGAGCAGCGTCTGGCGGCTGAGCAGCCTGGCACCGCTGATGGCGATGGTGTGGACGCGGAAGACGGGCAGCACCAGGATCGCCGCGAGCGCCACCAGTTGCAGCACCAGCACCGCGGCCACGATGCGGCGGCGCGACAGCACCGCGGCGAGACTGGAGAGTCGGGGCGCCTCGAGCCGTTCCTGCCGGCGTCGCGACGCGCCCCGCAGGGTGATCTCCGGGCTGCGCGCGAAGCGGCGCCGCGCCGGGGGGGCGTCGAGGATGGACGCCGCCACCGCTCGAGCCCGGGCGCGCCGGGTGCGCTCGTCGACGACGGTGCTCACGGCCGCCGCTCGCCGCGGCGCAGCGCGTCCTCGACCAGCCCGTCGCAGAGCGCGTCGAACGAGATGCCCGCGGCCCGCGCCGCATCGGGGAGCAGGGACAGCTCGGTGAGGCCGGGGATGGCGTTCACCTCGAGCACCCACGGACGCCCGCCGCCATCGACGATGAGGTCGACGCGGGACATGCCGCGACATCCCAAGGCGAGGTGGGCCCGGCCGGCGACGTGCTGAGCGGCGACGCGCTGCTCCTCCGGCAGCCGGGCCGGAATGACATGCTCGCTCTGACCCGCGGTGTATTTCGCTGCATAGTCGTAGAGAGGACGGTGAGAGACGATCTCGAGGGTCGGGAGAATCTGCGGCGGATCATGCCACAGAACGCCGATGGTGATCTCGGTTCCGGCGACCAATCGCTCGCAGAGCACGTGATCGTGGGCGGCGGCGGCGGCATGGGCCGCCATCAGGCCAGAACTGTCCGGAACGATGGTGAGCCCGACCGTCGAGCCGGCCCGGTTGGGCTTGACCACCAGTGGCAGGCCGAGGGCGGCTGCCGCGGCGGCCATCGCCGCCGCCGCCCGCTCCCCGGGCAGGGTCGGCTCGATCAGGCGCCAGGGTGGGGTGTCGATGCCCTCGGCGACGAAGATCCGCTTGGCCATCGCCTTGTCGAGACAGAGCGCGGTCGCCAGCAGCGGGCTGCCGGTGTAGGGGAGGCCGAGCAGCTCGCAGACCGCCTGGACGGTGCCGTCCTCGCCGTAGCGGCCGTGAAGCGCGGGAAAGACGGCGTCAAAGGCTCCATCGCGAAGCACCTCCCACATCTCCGCGTCGCACTCGACCAGCTGAGCGTCGTGGCCACGAGCGCGCAGTGCGGCGAGCACCTGGCCGCCGCTCATCAGGCTCACCTCGCGCTCGCTGCTGCGCCCCCCGGCGAGGACGGCGATCCGCATTGCCTGGCGCCCCGCTACCGCTCGCGAGCGGCGGTTGCCGCCGGGGCGTGATCGCCGAGAAGAACGATCTCCCGCTCGAGATCGACACCGAAGCGCTCGAGCACCGTCCGGTGAGCGAGCTCGACCAGCCTCAGCACGTCCGCCGCCGAGGCGCCACCGAGATTGAGGATGAAGTTGGCGTGCTTGCGCGAGATCTCCGCCCCGTCATGGCGCGCCCCCCGCAGACCGGCGGCCTCGATCAGCCGGCCGGCATGGTCGCCGGGAGGGTTCTTGAAGACGCTGCCCAGGCTGCGCACACCGTAGGGCTGGGTCGCCTTGCGCTCGGCCTGGATGGCATCGGTCCGCGCGCGCACCGCCGCGGCGTCGTCATGGGTGACCCGGAATCGAGCGGCGACCACGATGTGGTCGGCGAGCTCGTGCTTGAAGCGGGAGTCCCGGTAGGCGAAGCCGCACTCGCCGGCGCCGATGCGGCGAGGCGATCCGTCCGGAGCGAGGGTGTCGCAGTCGAGCATCACGTCCTTGATCTCGCGGCCGAAGGCGCCGGCGTTGCCCAAGACGCTGGCACCGCACGTTCCCGGGACGCCGATGCCGAACTCCATGCCGCCGATGCCGCGGCGCGCGCAGTCGAGCGCCGCCCGCGGCATCATGTAGCCGCCGCTGAGCTCGAGGACGCCCGCCGCGGGCTCGCGCATGCGCCGGTCGACCAGCTTGACCACCAGCCCGCGAACGCCGCCGTCGAGCACCAGCGCGTTGCTTCCCGCGCCTAGCATGGTGATCGGAACCCCCGCGTCGCGGCAGCGGGGCACCAGCTCGGTCAGCTGGGACGCTTCGCGCACCGCCAGGAACCAGTCCGCGGGACCGCCGATGCCGTACTGGTTGTGGCGGCTCAGCGGCTCGTCGCGGCTGATTCCGGGCCAGCGGTCCAGCCACTCAACGGAGGGCATGGCGCGCCTCCAGAGCGGCGAGAGTGCGTCGGGCGACGTCGTCGAAGCCGCGCACCGACATGCAGAGAACGACATCGCCACGCTGCGCGGACTCGGCGATGACCAGGATCGCCTCCTCGGGAGTCGCCACCACCCGCACATCGCCGGCGCTGTGTCGCACCCGGACGGCGACATCCTCGGGGCTCACGGTGTGGGCGAGGTGGCGCTCGCGAGCCGGCTCGATGGGCCCGAGGAGCACCAGATCGGCGCCGGTGAAGCTGGTCGCGTATTGCTCGAGCAGCTCGAGGGTGCGCGAGTAGGTGTGCGGGACGTAGAGGGCGATGAGGTGGCGGACCGACGCGAAGCGGGCGCGGGCCGCCCCGACCGTGGCGGCGACCTCGGTGGGATGGTGCGCGTAGTCGTCGACCACGGCGACGCCGTCGACGCTGCCGACGATCTCGAAGCGGCGCGACGGCCCGCGGAAATCCGCACAGGCGGCGGCACAGCGGGCCGGGTCGGCGCCGGCGTGAGTCGCCAGGGCCAGCGCCGCGGTGGCGTTCTGCCGGTTGTGCGCACCCGGCAGAGGAAGGGTGACCCGGACGTCAACGCCATCGGGTCCCCGGATGGTGAAGCGCTGGTCGAGCAGGCTGCCGTCGCCGGGGTGGGCCGCGGCTTCCACCTCGGCGGCGGTCCAGTCGGCGGCACCGCCGGTGCCGTAGGTCTCGACCCGGCACGCCGCATGCTCGGCCAGCGCCAGGCACTCGGCATCGTCGGCGCAGAGGAGCAGGGTGCCCTCGCGCGGCATGCCGCGGACGAGCTCGACAAAGGGTGCCCGGTAGGCGTCGAAGCTCGGGAAGACGTCGGGATGGTCGAGCTCGAGTCGGGTGACGCACGCCAGCTGCGGGTGGATGTGGAGAAACTTGGGCCGCGAGTCCCACGGCGCGGTGGTGTACTCGTCACCCTCGAAGACGAAGGGAGCGCCTTCGCCGAGACGGGCGCTGGCGGCGAAGTCGCGCGAGGTCGTGCCGAGCCGGAACCCGGGCGTCATCCCGGCCGACTCCAGCATCCAGGCAGCCAGCGCGGCGGTGGTGGTCTTCCCGTGGGTGCCACAGACAGCGATGCGGAGACGGTCGTGGGTGAGCTCCGCGTAGAACTCCGCCTCGCTGGTGATCGGCAGCCCCCGAGCCACCGCCGCCTCCCATTCGACGTTGCCCGGACGCACCTGGTTGCCGACCACCACCAGCTCGGGCGTGCTCAACAGATCGAGGTTCTCGGGGGCGTGATGGTTCTCCCAGGCGATGCCGGCGGCGGTGAGCAGGTCGGTCGTCGGCGGATAGGCATCCTCGTCCGATCCCGTCACCGTGTAGCCGAGCTGCTGCGCCATCAGTGCGGCTCCGCTGACCGCGTACCCGCAGATGCCGAGGAAGTGCACGTGTCGCGGCGACGTCATCGCGCCACCTCGCGGATCAGCTCCACCACCCGCTCCGCCGCGTTGGGACGCCCGATCCGCGCGCTCGCCGCCGCCATCGCCCGCCAGCGATCGGGATCACGGATCAGCGCCTCGATCTCCTCGCGAAGCCGGTTGGCGCTGCAGTCGGCGTCGGGAATCACCTTGGCGGCGCCGGCGGCGGCGTACGGAGCCGCGTTGTCCTGCTGATGGGCGCCGGCATAGGGATACGGCACCAGGATCATCGGGCGGCCGAGCACGCTCACCTCCGCCAGCGATGACCCTCCGGCACGCATCACCACCAGGTCGGCGGCGCGGATCCGCTCGCCGATGTCGTCGTAGAACGCGGCCACCGTGTACCGCTCGCGCACCTCTGCTGGGAGTCCCAGCCGGGCCGGCACCGCCCATTCCGCGTCGTTGGCACCGCACTGATGGGTCAGCCGCAGGCTGGGATGGGCTTCGAGCAGCGAGCCAGCGCATCCCGCCACCGCGTCGTTGAGCCGCCGGGCGCCCTGCGAGCCCCCCATCACCAGGACGTGGAGCAGTCGCTCGCCCAGCGGAGCCGGCGCGCCAGCCGCGATGTCGGCACGGACCGGGTTGCCGGTGTGCACGGTGCGCGCCCCGGGAAGCAGCGCCGCCGTCTCCGGAAAGGACACCGCCACCGCCCGCACCCGCCGGGCCAGCAGGCGTACGGCTCGCCCGGGGTGCGCGTTCTGCTCCATGAGCATCGCGGGGACGTTCCGGCTGCGCGCCGCCAGCACCACCGGCACACAGACATACCCTGCCGTCCCCACCACGACGTCCGGGCGGAATCGCCGGATGATGCGGCGGGCGCGCAGCACGGCTGCCGGCAGTCGCAGCAGGGCGCCGAGGCTGCGCAAGGGCCGCGCCGTGTCGATGCCACGCACCGCGATGGTCTCGAGCCACAGCCCCGCCTCGGGGGCGATGCGCTCCTCGAAGCCGCCGCGGCGGCCGACGAAGAGCACCTCGCCGTCCGGGTCAGCGCGCTGCAGCGCCTGCGCGACCGCGAGCGCGGGAGTCAGATGTCCCCCCGTCCCCCCTCCAGCGATCAACGTGCGCACGGCGTGAGATCCCCTGTCGGCGCCCCTGCGCCGAAACGTTGCACAGCACCCCGACGGCGACCAGCGTCATCGCCAGGGACGATCCACCGTAGCTGATGAAGGGCAGAGGGATGCCGGTGGTGGGCACCACGCTGGTGACGGCGGCGATGTTGATGAACGCCTGGATGCAGATCCAGCCGGTGATCCCGCCCGCCAGCAGCGCCCCGAACCGGTCGGGGGCGCGCAGCGAGGCGCGGATGCCACGCCACCCCAGCCCCAGGAACCCGGTGATCACCGCCAGGCAGCCGACCAGGCCGAGCTCCTCGCCGATGATCGCGAAGATGAAGTCGGTGTGAGCCTCCGGCAGCCACTGGTACTTCTGAATGGAGTTGCCGAGGCCCACGCCACTGAAGCCGCCGCTCCCCAGCGCGAGCAGCGACTGCACCGACTGGAACCCGGTGTTGAGCGGATCGGCGAAGGGATCGCGAAAGCTGGTCAGGCGGTGGGTGCGGTAGGCCTCGATCCGGATCGCGAACCAGGCCGCCAGCACGGCACCGGCGAGGATGAAGAGCACGTGACGCTTGCGGGCGCCGCCGAGCGCGAAGAGGACGATGCCGACAGCGGCGAGAATGACGGCGCTGCCCAGGTCGCGCTCCAGCACCACCAGCGTGAGCAGCCCGCCGAGCAGCAGGGCGAAGTGCCGCGCGATGCGCCAGGAGCGCACCCCGGGACCACGGTCGACCAGCCAGCGTGAGAAGCAGACGATGGCCATCAGCGTCGCCGCCGCCGACGGCTGCACCGAGAGGGGGCCGAGGCTGAACCAGCGCCGCGCCCCGAGGCGCTCGGTGCCGAGGTGGGGAAGCAGCACGAGCAGCAGCAGGCCGACGCTGCAGATCGCCAGCGGCCGTACCCAGTGCCGCCAGCGGTGGTAGTCGAGCCGGGCCGCCAGCACCATGCCGACGACACCGATCGCCATCCACAGCAACTGCCGCTTGAAGTAGAAGCTGGGATCGCCCTGCCAGGCGTAGCCGAGCGCCTCGGAGGCGCTGTACACCATCACCAGCCCGAAGGCGCAGAGCGAGGCGATGGCGGCGAGCAGCCACCCGTCCATCTGCGCCAGGCTGACCTCCTGGACGCGATCCTCGATCCGGCTGCGACCTGAAGCCTGCACGCGTCCGGGCCGGAACGCCTCCGACGGTGCCAGCACCGCCTGCGCCCGCCTGCCGAGCAGGCCCAGAGGCGAGCCGTCGAGCCTGCGGGTGCGGGCTGCCATCAGCCGGCCTGCAACCGAGCCGCTGCCGTCTCGCGCACCAGGGCGGCGAAGACCCGTCCGCGCTCCTCGAAGTCGATGAACTGATCGAAGCTGGTGTATCCAGGGGCCAGCAGCACCACGTCACCGGGCTGGGCGACGGAGCGCGCCGCGGCCACCGCGTCCGCGAGGCTGGCCACCACGGCGCGGGCGGTGTAGTCACGAGCCGCGAGGGCGGCATCGAGCTCGGCGGCGGTGGCGCCGTTGAGCACCGCGTACCGGGCGCGACGGACGACCTCCTCGGCGAGCGAGTCCGGCGGGACCCCCTTGGTGCCGCCCCCGCCGATCCACACGATGGGACGGTCAGCAAACGACTGCAGCGCCTTGATCGCGGCATCGGCGTTGGTCGCCTTGCTGTCGTCGACCCAGAGCACGCCTGCCTCGTCAAGCACCGGCTCCAGCCGGTGAGGCACGGCGCGGAAGCCGCGCACCGCCCCGGCGATGCCGTCGGGGGCGATGCCGGCCGCCCGGCCCAGGGCGACGGCGGCGAGAACGTTGAGCACGTTGTGCTCGCCGAACAGGGGGATGTCGGCGCGGCGCATGACCGACACCGTGTCACCGTGCTCGACCGAGACGATGTCGCCGTCGCGGACGGTGGTCCCGTCGCCACCGCCGAGGTCGCCACCGAAGAGGAGCACCCGGGCGCGGGTCGCCGGCGCCATCGCCCGCACGGTGTCGTCGTCGGCGCCGAGCACCACCGTGCCCGCCTCGTCGGCGGCCTCGACGAGGCGGCGCTTGGCGGCGACATAGCCGTCCAGCGTGGCGTGGCGGTCGAGGTGATCCGGAGTGATGTTGAGGACCGCGGCCAGCCGGCAGCGCGGCCTGACCACCGATTCGAGCTGGAACGACGACAGCTCGAGCACCACCCAGTCGTCCCGCCGCACCGAGTGGAGCCGGTCGAGCATGGTCTCGCCGATGTTCCCGCCGACGTGTACCCGGCTACCACCGGCGGCGATGACCGCGCCGGTGAGCGCGGTGGTGGTGGTCTTACCGTTGGTACCGGTGATGCCGACGATGGGAGCCGGGCAGCGGTCGAAGACGAGCTGCATCTCGCTGCGCACCGGGATGCCGAGCTGGCGAGCGCGCACCAGGATGGCCGCGTCCCACGGCACCCCCGGGCTGGGGCAGACCAGCGCCGCGTCGTCGACGACGTCGTCGCGGTAGCCGCCCATGATCACCTCGATGTCACCGGGGAGGCTGCGCGCCAGCGCCTCGCTGCGCTCGTCGGCGTGGCTGCGGTCGACCACCCGGACGTGATAGCCCTCGGCGTCGAGCACTCGCGCGCAGGCGGCGCCGCTGCGGCCCATGCCGATCACCAGTGCGACCTGGCCGCTCACGATCCCGCCCCCATGGGTAGGGCCACCAGCACGGCGAGCGCCGCTCCGGCGCCGGCCACCGCGGCGAAGCGCACCACCAGCGCCTGTTCGCGCAGGCCGAGCAGCTCGAAGTGGTGGTGGATCGGGCTCGAGCGGAAGACGTGAACGCCGTAGCGACGGATGGCGGTGACGTTGATGATCACACTCAGCGTCTCGGCCAGGAAGACGACGCCGAGGAGGGGTAGCAGCCAGAGCAGCCGCAACTCCGCCGCCAGCACCGCCACCACGCTGCCCAGGGCGAGCGCCCCGGTGTCGCCCATGAAGACGCGCGCCGGATGCCAGTTGTAGGCGAGAAAGGCGCAGAGCCCGCCCACCAGCGCGGCGCTCAGCACCGCCGCGGGACGGTTGCCGACGTGCACCGCCAGGGCCCAGGTGGCCGAGAGGGTGAGCACACTGCACCCCGCGGCCAGGCCGTCGACGCCGTCGGTGAGGTTGACGGCGTTGCTGCACGCCATCACCGCCACCGTCGCCAGCGGCAGCACGCCCCAGCCGAAATCCACCGCCCCGAGGCCGGGAAAGACCTGGCGGGTCAAGCCGGTCTGATGCAGCCCGATGCCGACGAGCAGGCCGATGAGCGCCTGCAGGGCGAGCTTCTGCCGCGCCAGCAGGCCCAGCGCGCCGCGGCCGCGGATGTTGTCGAGATCGTCCAGAAGTCCCAGGCCGCCGCCCGCGAGCACGGCGAAGACGACCACGAATCCCGCCCGGCTGTGGTCGAGCAGCAGCCAAGTGATTGCCGCCAGCAGGCAGAAGAGCAGGCCGCCCATGGTCGGCGTGCCGGCCTTGACCAGGTGGGTGGCGGGGCCGTAGCCGGAGATGCGCTGTCCGGCGCGCTGCCGCGCCAGCATCCCGATCAGCGCGGGATAGAGCGCCAGACCGGCCACCAGGCAGAGCAGGAAGGCAGCGAACGACCGCATCACGGCGCGCCCAGCAGCTCGACGACGCGCTCCAGGGCGAGCGAGTGGCTCGCCTTCACCAGCACCACCGTGCCGTCGCCGCAGCGCGGCAGCACCTGCTGGGCGGCAGCGTCGGCGCCATCGGCGATGGTGGCGTGCGCCGGAGGCATCCCGGCGGCGATGGCGGCCTCGACCATGGTGGCGGCGTGGTCGCCCACCGCCACCAGGTGGGTCGCCGCGGCGGCAGCCTGACGTCCGGCCTCGACGTGAGCCGGCTCGGTGAGATCGCCGAGCTCCAGCATGTCACCGAGCACGGCGACGCGGGTTGCCGCTCCGCTCGCCGCGAGCACCCGCAGCGCCGCCGCCAATGACGTCGGGCTGCTGTTGTAGCAGTCGTCGTACACGATGCAACCACCGGGACCGATGCGCACCGCGCCACGGTGCTCGGCCGGCTCGAAGGTGCTCAGCCTCTCGGCGGCATCGGCGATGGAGACGTCGAGCACCCAGGCCACCGCCGCCGCCGCACAGGCATCGAGGACGGCGTGCTCACCGGGAACGCGCAGTCGCACCGGTGCGCGTCCCGCGGGAGTTTGCAGGGTGAAGCGGACACCGTTCATGCGGTCGGGCTCGATGTCGACGGCCCGGATGGCGGCACCGCGGTCGTGAAGACCAAACCAGACCAGCGGCGCGCGGCTGCGCCCGGCGACGCGCACCACCTCGGCATCGTCGGCGTTGAGACAGGCGGCGCCGTCAGCGGGGAGCGCGTCGAGGAGCTCCGCCTTGGCGTCGGCGATAGCGGCGATCGACCCCAGCAGACCGACGTGGGCGTAGCCGACGTTGAGCAGCACCCCGATGCGGGGCTGGACGAAGCTGCAGAGGTCGGCGATCTCCCCCGGCGCCGACATGGCCAGCTCGACCACGAAGCGCTCCACCGGGGAGTCGAGGCGCAACACGGTGAGGGGAACGCCCGTCCAGGTGTTGAGGTTTCCCGGGGTGCGGGCGACGGGACGGTCTGCCACCGCCAGCGCGCAGAGGTCCTTGGTGGTGGTCTTGCCGACGCTGCCGGTGATGCCGATCACCTCGCAACCGAGCTCCTCCAGGCGGCGGCGGCAGGCCAGGCGCAGCGCCGCGGCGGGGTCGGCGACGCGCAGCAGCAGGGGCGGCGCGGCTCCGTTCGCCGGCTGCCAGCCGCGAGCCACCACCGCCACCGCGGCCCCGCGCGCAGCCGCGTCGGCGACAAAGGCGTGACCGTCGGCGGCGGTGCCGCGCACGGCGACGAAGGCGCCTCCCGGGATGACGTCGCGCGAGTCGGTGGTGATACCCGCCAATGGAACGACGGTCGCCGCCCCTCCCTCGAGCGCGCCCCCGAGGAGGCGGGCAAGGTCGGTGGCGGACAGGCGCATCACCGGTATGGTAGCCAGGGCGGTCACGGCACGATCTTCCAGTGGTCGACCATCAGCTGCGCCATCTGCTTCCACACCGGCGCGGCGAGGTAGGCGCCCTCGCAGGCCGGGCTGCATTTGTGCGGCTTGCGGATGACCACCATCATGGTGAACTGAGGATCGCTGGCGGGCAGGAAGCCGACGAACGAGGCGATCACGTCGCCGCTGTAGCGACCGTTGACCGGCACGCTGGCGGTCCCGGTCTTGCCCGCGACCTGCCCCTTGAAGGCCGGGATCTTGGCGGCGAAGCCGGAGGGGCCGTGGCTGGCGTAGCCCTCGACCACGCCCGTCATCATGTGGGTGAGGGTGGCCGCGGTCGGGGCCGAGATGACGCGGCGGGTGGTCGGGACCACCGGGGTTGCGTCGCCGGTGTCGGGGTTGACGGTCGACTCGACCACATGCGGCTGTACCCAGACGCCACCGTTGCCGATCGCGTTGACGGCGGAGAACATCTCCACCGGAGTCACCTGGATGCCCTGGCCGAAGGACTGCACCGCGAAATCGGCGGGGTGCAGGCTGCGCTCCGGCGGCAGCGGCTGCTTCACCTCGCCGGCCAGGTCGATCCCGGTGGGAGCCCCCAGTCCGAAGGCGAGCATGTTGGTGTAGAAGGGTCCTTCGCCGGTGCGCCTCATCACGTCGATGGCGCCGTTGTTGAGCGACTGCTCCAGCACGTACTGCATGGAGACGGTTCCGTGCCCGTGATTGTCCCAGTCGTGGATGAGGAAGCCGTCGATGGTCTGCTGGCTCTCGTTGATGGTGAGGTCGGGAGTGATCGCCCCACGATCGAGGGCTCCGGCGAAGGTGACCACCTTCATCACCGAACCCGGCTCGTACAGATCACTGACCGCGCTGTCCTTGAAGGCGCCCACGTTGCTGGTGCCGAAGTGGTTGCTGTCGTACGAGGGATAGTCGGCCCAGGCGCGGATGGCGCCGGTGTGCGTGTCCATCACCATCAGGGTTCCCGACTCGGCCTGGTCGTTGACCACGGCGCGAGCGAGGGCCTGCTCCGACCAGTACTGGATCTGCGAGTCGATGCCGAGGTGGAGGTCGCGACCGTTCTGCGGATCCTGCCGTTGCTCGCGGCTGAGGACGATGGCGTTGCCGGCGAGGTCGCGGAGCGTCGACACCTTGCCGTCGGTGCCTCGCAGCAAGGAGTCGTAATACCCCTCGACGCCGTACTGACCGTGTCCGTCGTGATTGACGTAGCCGAGGAGGTTGGCGGCGAACGATCCGTTCGGCACCGGCGAGGCGCCGTAAACGCGCTGCTCCTCGGGAAGGGTGCCGACCCCTGGGAGGTCGAGCTGATCGAGCTGCTGCTTGACCGTCTCGGAGACCCCGTGGGCGAGGTAGACGAAACGATTCGGCGAGTCGATCAGGCTCTGGATCCGCCCCGGGCCGAGCCGCAGGATCGGCGCCAGCTTGGCGGCGACGACGGAACGCTGATTCTCGGAGATGATGCCGGGGTCGGCGAAGATCGCATAGACCTGAACGTCTCCGGCCAGGAGCCGCCCGTCGCGGTCGAGGATCCGGCCGCGGTGGGCATGGAGCACGGCGGCGATCTGATGCTGCTCCGCCGCCATCGCGGCGAGGTGGCGTCCCTCGCGCAGCTGCACGTCGACGAGCCGCCCGAAGAGGATGACCGCCATCGCCGCGAAGGCCCCCAGCAGCCAGACGCCGCGGGCGCGCGAGTCCGGCTCCTCACCGACGAACCACCCGCGCAGGCGCGCCCGCGAGGTATCCGGGCGCGCCCCACCTCTCACCGTGAGGCCGCCTCCGCCTGCGCGGTTCCGAAGCTGCCGGTGAGCGCCGCCACCAGCCGCTGCAGCGGGTCGTTGGCGGGCTGGGGAGCGGGACGGCCCGGCGCCGCCGGCACCGTGACCGCGGGTTGCGTTCCCGCGACATAGGCCCACTGCGCCGGCGGCCGCATCCCCAACTGCAGCGCGGCGGCGTCGATCCGCTCCGACGACCGCAGCCGGTCGAGCTCATCGCCGAGCCGCTGGTTCTCCTGGAGCAGGGTGGTGTGCTCGCCGGAGAGCGAGGTGGCGTGGTAGGTGGCCGAGGTGACGTGCGCGGTCTGCCCGACGTAGGCGAGGGCGATACCGGCGGCGACACCGATCAGGGGGAGCAGCGGCAGCGGCGTCCGCGGCCCGCCACGACGCAGCCGGGTTCGCTGTGCCGGGGCCGCTTCGACGGGGACGTCGTCGGCTGTGCCCGCCTGGGCGGCGAAGCCGTCGAAGAGGTCGTCGCCGCGAGCGGGGCGGCGAGGCGAGGTGGCGGCCACAGTCGGGATCTCCGCTTGCGATGTGTGGTGGTGGATCGGTGGCGATGACGGGTGCGGGTCGCGCGGGAGCGGCCGGAGGATGGGGGTGCGACTAGGGGGCGACGGCGAGCTTCTCGGCGACGCGGAGGCGGGCCGAGCGTGCCCGCGGGTTGGTGGCGATCTCGACGGCGTCCGCCTTGATCGCCTTGCGGGTGTGGAGAAAAAGAGAGGCCCGGTGGGCGCAGGTGCAGAGGGGCTGTTGGGGTGGACAGAGACAGTTCTGTGCTGCGACGTGGAGCGCGTTCTTGACAAGGGTGTCCTCGAGAGAGTGGAAGGAGATGACCCCAAGACGCCCACCGGGCCTGAGTGACGTGATGGTTGCCTGCAGCCCGCGCTCGAGGCTTTCCAGTTCGTGGTTCACCTCGAGGCGCAGCGCCTGGAAGGTGCGGGTGGCGGGGTGGATCCGGCGCGGCCAGTAACGCCGCGGGATGGCTCGCTCCACGCACTCCCGCAGATCGGTGGTGGTGCGCAGCGGCTTCTCGCTGCGGCGGCGCACCAGGGCGGCGGCGACGGCGCGGGCGAAGCGCTCCTCACCGTACGTGGCGATGACGTTCGCCAGCTCGTCCGACGTCCAGGTGTTGACGATGTCGGCGGCCGTGATGCCCCCAGCGCTGGGATCCATCCGCATGTCGAGCGGCCCGTCGTAGCGGAAGCTGAATCCGCGATCAGGGTCGTCGAGTTGCAGCGAGGAGATCCCGAGATCGAGGGTGACGGCGTCGACGGCGTCGATGCCGTGGTGCCGGAGGATGCCGGCCAGGTCGGCGAAGTCGCCGTGCTCGACGAGCACGGTGCGAGCCGACCCGGCGAAGCGCTCGCGGCCGCGCTGCACCGCCGCCGGATCGCGGTCGATGGCCAGCACGCGACCACCGGGCAGGACGCCCTCGAGGAGCGTCGCGGTAACCCCGCCGGCACCGAGAGTGCCGTCGACGACCACCTGACCCGGCCTGGGCTGCAGGTTCTCTATGAGGGGGTGTAGAAGGACCGGCCGGTGCCCCGCTTCCTCAGGAAACGGAGACCCGGGCGTGGCACTGCTTTGCGCCCTCATGTCTGCCACGGTCGACACGAGGACCACGGTAGGGCAAGTCCGATGCGGGGCCGCCGGCGCTCACGCCGGCGACGGGCTGCCGGCCGGCGGGTTGCCGGCGCGGACGCTGACACTGTCACCCAGGGCGGTATAGGCGGCCTGGTCGAAGCCGGCCTCCTCGCCGTCCCAGATCTCCTCGCCGACGACCTCGACGCAGTTGCCGAGGCCGACGAAGACGGCCCGGTCGGTGATCGCCGCCCAGCGGCGGTGGTCGGCGTCGAGCAGGAGCCGCCCTTGGGCGTCCAGCTCCACCTCGCGCGCCGACGCGTAGAGGCGGCGCATGAAGTCGCGCTCCGCCTTGGTGGTGTCGCTGCGGAGCTCGAAGTGGCCGGCCACCTTCTCCCATTCCTCCGGGGGGCGGATCACCAGGCGGCCCTCCATCCCCTTGGCGATGACGCTGCCCAGGGGAAGGTCCTTGCGCAGCGACGAGGGGACGGCGACCCGACCCTTGGCGTCGACCTGATGGCGGTAGGAGCCGATGAGCACGGGTCAGCCCGCCACGACGCCACGCCGGCACCGTCGACAGACAGGGATGGGATGCTCATCTGCCCCACTTTTCACCACTTTGGTCCACCTCGCCGGGAACAGTAGCAGCCGTCGAATTGCGCGTCAATGCGAACAAATGTGCTGTGACCTGACCGCGACACGCCGCCTGGGAGGACGTCGGCGTATTGGCCATGGTCGGCAACAGCCCGGCCCGCGCAGTGCCGTGGGGCGCCGTGGGGAGGCCACCCACCACCGGCCCTGCCGGCGCTTGGTGCCGCTCGGGGCGGGGGTAGACTCGACGGGCAAGTCGGCCGGACGGCCGCGGGCGGCTCGCCGCTCGAGGAAAGTCCGGGCTCCACAGAGCAGGGCGCTGGACAACACCCAGTCGGGGTGACCCGAAGGAGAGTGCCACAGAAATGACACAGCCGCCGGGCGCGCCAGCGCCTGACGGCGACGGTGAAATGGTGGGGTAAGAGCCCACCGGCGGCCGGGTGACCGGCCGGCCAGGTAAACCCCGCCCGGAGCAAGGCCGAACAGGGACGGGACGCACGTCGCCCCAGGGGTTGCTCGCCCCATGTCCCGGGTCAGGCCGCTCGAGGCGCCGGGCAACCGGCGTCCCAGATGGATGGCCGTCCCCCACCCCCGCGGTGGGGACAGAACCCGGCTTACAGGCCGACTTGCACTACACCCTTCGGGCCACCGCCAAGACGCGCCTTCGATACGGGTCGCGCTCCAGGGTCAACATCATCTCGAAAGCGAGCGCGGCAAATGCCTCCGCCCCCAACTCCTGTCCGAGAATGTCAGCCGCCGCGAGCACGGCCTCGTAGGTCGCCACCACCCGTTCCTGCCAGCGAGGGGTCTCCTCGTAGCTCTCGACGACGAAGCCCGACCCTTCGAGGAGAGGCCGATAGTCGCTCACTGGGTCATCGCCGAGGACGGGGAGATCGGACACATGGTCAGGCTCGAGTTCGAACGCGGTGAAGACGAGTCGGGCGCCACTGCGCAGAACGCGAGCCACCTCCGCCACTGCGGCTTGCTTGTCGGGTACGTACTGGATGGCGTCCACGCTCATTGCCGCGTCAGCCTGCCCACGTTGCAGAGCGACAGCCGAGAGTGTCGCTCTGACGAAGGTCGCCGGCGTGTGCATCACTGTGGCACGCCGCCGTGCCTGCAGCAGGCCTGCGCCCGAGAGGTCGATGCCGATAAGTCGGCTCTTGGTCATCGATGCGACCCATAGTCCGGGTCCGCCCGCGCCGCAGGCGAGGTCGACGAGCAACCCTCCGCCGCAGAGCTCGAGTCGCTCGGTCAGCTCGCGCAGTTCGCCGAGGGTTAGGAAGCTGATGTGACCAAACCCTGCTGGGTAGTCGGCGCCGCAAGCAAGGGTGCTCCAGATGCGGTGGAACGTCGGGCTTCCCGGCAGGGCCGCGTAGACCGCGTCGTAGCCGCTGGCAACGAGATTCTCGCTCATGGCTTGAGTACACCAGTCCCGGGCCGTGCCGCACCAGCTCGGGGATCTGTCAGGGATCAGCCAACGGGAGTCCAACGTACGCGGGCCCCGTCGTGATCTCAGATGGGCGACGTTACTCCTTGGGCTTGTACGCGTGACGAAGACGCTGGTCAGCCGTTACCACTCCGCTCCGCGCGCACGATCGCGTGGCAGGCCCGGGGACGACCCCGCGCGATGAAGGTCAGTTGGCGGCGGGATGGAGCGGGGACTCTCCACGGACTCCCCGCCCGCCCGTCGATGAGCGACGCCGTCACCGGCAATCGTCACTGAAGGTGATTGTCACCTCTGTCCCTTTGCGCCGGTGCCGGCGGCGGAGCCGAGAAGTGCTCGCCGTAGGGCACGACCTGCTGGCCACCGGTGTGCGCCGGTGCCGGTGCAGAGACAGTGGTCTGTGTGATGAATGTCGTCGAGCCCTTCACCAGGTAGCCGCCCAGCCCCGCCAGTATCAAGGCCCCGGCCAGAGCGACCAGCATGATCGCCCTGGTCACCACGACGTGTCCGCGCCAGAGTTGAACCGCCTGCATGTCTGTTCCTCCTGCCTTCTTTGAGGTGACTTGACTGATCACCATGCCGCCCGTGGTCTCGCTGCCCCTTCGATCGGGGCCGCCGAGACTGTCATCTGCATGAGGGGCTGGAGCATTCGGACCCCGTCGCAGGTGCCTGTAACCGCGCATGCGGCCTCAAGCGCCCGCGCGGGGTCGAATGCCCACCCCGCCAGCACGAGCCCCGCCGTCCGGTCGTCGCGCAGGAGCGAGATGCTGGTCACGCCGAGCCGCGCGAGCTCGTCGAGCGCCGCCGGCTGGAGCGCCGGTTCCTCGCCGGAGACCGGGAACAGCACCACCACCATCGCCACGTTTCCGCTCCTCATCAGGCGGCTGAGATCCTGGCGACGACGCTAGTGCGCCGGCTCCCTCCCGATCATCGGGGAGCTCCCTCCACTTCTGAAGGAGCTCCCCCATTCAGGGCGAGCCGGCCGGCACGCGCCGCCAGCTCGGCGCGGTTGCGCAGGCCGAGCTTGGCGAGCACGTTCGACACGTGGCGCTCCACCGTCTTGCGCGAGAGGAAGAGCTTGCCCGCGATCTCGGGGTTGCTCTTGCCGGCGGCGACGAGGCGCGCCACCTCACGCTCCCGGCTGGTCAGGAGCGTCAGGCCGACAACCTCATCACCAGTTGGACCTCGGCGCCAGGTGCGCACCCCCAGCTGACGGAGCCGCTTCTGCGCCACGTCGTGGAGGGTCGTGGAGCCCGCCCGCTCAGCGAGTGACGCAGCCTCGGCGAGCACCTCGATCGCCTTCGTGCGGTCGCGGGGGGTGAGTGCCGCTGCGAGGTCGATGCGCAGCCAGAGCGCCTCCATAGGCAGCTGCATGCCCTTGGCCTCTGCCAGGGTGGCATCGATCGCGCTCACTGCCGCATCGGGACCGTTGGCGGCAGCAGTGAGCAACGCCTGCGCCCAGTCCCGAAAGAAGCGCTCCCGCGGCTCTTCCGCCGCCCTCGTTGTCGCCGCCCACTCGGCCAGGAGCTTCTGAGCCTCGCTGGCCCTGCCGATCCGGGCCAGTGCCTCGCTGGAGACAAGCCGGGTCTCGGCGGCACACCGGTGGCAGCCGACCGCGGCCGCGCACGCAGCTGCCGATCCAACCTCCGCAACCACGACGTCAGCGAGCTCCTCGCCGCCGAGGCGGGCGGCGAAGAGCGCGTGCAGCCGGTGGAACGCCATTCGCTGGTGCTCGCTCGGCTCGTGCGCCGCCGCCCGCTCGACCATGTGCAGCGCCTCGCGCCAGTCCCCCCGATGGAGCATGATCTCGCACGTCAAGCGCGAGACCGGATGGCGTGCCCGCGGCACGTCACCGACGCGCGCTGCAAGCTGCGCCGTCTCCGCGGCCACCTGCTCGGCATTGACCATGTCGCCGCCATCCATGAGGGTCAGGGTGAGCCAGTAGCCGGCGTCGACGGACAAGCGAGGGAGGATGCGCCGGTGCGCTTCGCCCCAGATCCAGCGCAGGCGTTCAGTCTCCTCGCGTACTGCTCTCCTGCGCCAGAGGGACACGCGCGCGCTTGTGGCCAGAGCGGCGAGATATCCTTCCTCGTCGAATCCCCGGGCAGCGGTCGCGCGTTCCTCCGCCGTCCGCGCCAGCCCCTCGAAGTCGTCGTTCTGCATCGCGGCCTCGTAGTCGATGCGGATCGCCTCCAGGTAGGCGCGTCGCGCTCGCGGTGTCAGCGGCGCAACTCCGCCCGGCAGCTCGGCCATCCGCCGCGCTCGGCCCGCCACCTCCTCGGCGAGAGCGCGCCCATGGGCGGTTCCGGGCTCGAGCCAGAGTGCGATCGCGGCCTCATGTGTCCGCAGCTCGAGCGCGAGCAGGTCGTCGAGGGGGCGCAGCTGCCTTGCACGCTCGAGGTGGGCGCTCGCCTCCTCGCCGCGCCCCAGCCAGAACGCGGCCTTCGACGCTTCCAGGAAGCCCGATGCGCGTTGCGCCGAGTCCTCCTGCCGCTCGGCAACCAGTGACCAGCGCTCGAGCGCCGCCTCATGCGCCCCAAGCTCCGAAGCGAGTGTGGCGATCCCCTCGTTGAGATGCAGCACGTCGTCACTGGTGGGATCGGCCTCGTCGGCAAGGCCGCAGAGTTGAGGGAGGCTCTCGGTCCCGAGCAGCCCGCGCCGCGGCGACCGCACCAGGCGGTTCGCGAGCTCGAGTGTCGGCAGCCCGCCCAGCCGGCGGTGCTCGAGCGACTCGCGCAGGAGCTGCACGTCGTCGCCTCCCTCAGCCGCGAGCCAGTCGGCCAAGCGCCGATGGAGGGCCAGCCGCCGCTCGGCCGGCAGCTCGCGTGTCGCCGCGGCACGGATGAGGTCGTGAGCGAGGCGGATGATGCCACCCGAGGGGACGGCGATCCCGCGGTTCGCAAGCTCCGCCCCAGCGTACTCAACCCGCTCAGCCGTCCAACCCTGGAGCGTGGCAGCGTCCTCGAGTGCCAGGGGCCGACCCGCTGTCGCGAGCAGCGCGAGCAGACTCGCCGCATCGGCACTTCCGCCGAGCCGCGCCGTCACGAGCTGGGCGGCGTCCGCCTCGGCCCCTCCGCTGCGAGCCAACGCCTCCAGCCAGAAGGGAGAGCCCTCCGCTCTCCGCCACAGCGCGACCGCCTCCGCGTCACCCAGCTCGGGCGCGAGGCTCTGCGCCAGCGCAACTCCCTCGTCGCGGCTCAGGCCGCTCAACTCCACCGTGACGAAGTCGTCCGCTGCAAGAACATGGGTGACTGAATCGGCAAACGCGGAGGCGCTCGCCGACGACCGCGAAGCGCCGATGAGCGCCAGTCCGTGCGCGGCGTCGGCCGCTGCACGAACCAGGTAGTGGCAGAGCGCGAGCGAGAGGGGATCGACCCACTGGAGGTCGTCGACCGTGAGCAGCACCGGCTGGTTCGCGAAGAAGGCGCGGTAGGCGGCTTCGAAGACCCGAACCGGCTCGAGGGCGGAGCTGTCGTCGCGGACCGACAGGAGCGCGGCGAGCCGCTCTCCGTGGCCGGGGACCTCCGCCAGCGCGCGAAGCAGGGGGGCAGCGGCGGCCAGAGGCACGCGCTGCTCGGGCTCGTAGCCGGCGACGGAGTGGCGGTACGGAAGGTCAGCCTGGACCGCGGCCTCGACGAGCAGCCTGCTCTTCCCGCTCCCTGGGTCACCGAGCACGAGCATGGCCACCGGGCCGCCGCGGTGTGCCCGCCCGGCGGCCGCCGCCAAGGCAGCGAGCTCGCGCGTCCTGCCAACGAACGGTGCCATGCAACGAAGCGTACTTCGAGATGACGCGGTCTTCGAGCCCGCGAGAGCGCCCCGTATCTGCGCGGCCAGCTCTAGCCTCCACAGAGGCGAGTCCAGCGAGCAGCAACTCATTGATGGCGGAGAGAGATCTGAGCAGGGTCAGCTGCGTCGGGATTCCTGATCCGACAAGGGATACAAGCGTTCGCAGAAGGTGACGTCTACTTCGCCCTTGGTCGGCATCGGTCAAGGACTCTTCGTGCCGGGTGCCCCCGGTGCCCCAGAAGCGAGCGGTGGAACAACTAGGTCCGTGCGTAGCGGCGCCGGGTCGCTGCTGACACCGCTACGCGTCTCGTACATGCGCAGTGCGACCACTGCACCCGACAGTGCCGTGACGGCGGCCACCACCCAGATCGCCGCAGCCAGCCCGAGCAGGTCGGCAACCACACCGGCAAGTAGTGCGCCGATGGCGAAGCCAGCGTCACGCCAGAACCTGTATACGCCAACCGCCGACGCGCGCCACCCCGGATGCGCAACATCACCGATGGCAGCAAGCAACGTCGGATACACCATCGCCGTCCCGATGCCCAGCAGTACCGCCGCCGCCGCCCACGGTGCGAAGCTACCGCTCGTCGCGACTATGCCAAGGGCCAGCGCCTGCAGCCACATCCCGCCGGCGATCAACCATTTCCGCCCCAGGCGATCGGAGAGCGCTCCGGTGACCAGCTGCCCAGCGCCCCACACCGCCGGATAGAGCGCGGCCAGCACGCCGATAGCCGACACCGACAGCCCGCCGCGCGCAAAGAACAGCGGGAACAGTCCCCAGGCCATACCGTCGTTGAGGTTGTTGACCATTCCCGCCTGGCTCACAGCCGAGAGCGCTCGCTCGCGAAAGCTGGTCAGCAAGAACACTTCGTGCGTGGAAAGAACGTCAGCGAGGTCATCAGACCCGCGGTCACGCGACGCAGCCTCATGCCTGGCGTGCCCATGAGTCTCACGCACGAAGAATGCTGACAGTCCCAGCCCGAGCCCTGCATAGGCGATCCCGAGAAAGAACGGCGCTGGCCGCAGCCCGTAGTGCACAGCGATGTACCCCGTCGCCAGCGCGGTCACCGCGACGGCACCGTACCCGGCCGCCTCATTCAGGCCCATGGCCAGCCCGCGTCGCGCCGGCCCGGCCAGGTCGATCTTCATGATCACCGTCGTCGACCAGGTCAGTCCCTGATTGACGCCGAGGAGCACGTTCGCGGCCAGGATCCACCCCCACGATGGGGCCCAGATGATCAGCACAGGCACCGGCAGGCCGACCAGCCAGCCAGCGACGAGCACCGGCTTGCGGCCCAAGCGATCAGAGAGCGTCCCGGCTACGAAGTTGGTCGCCGCCTTGGTCGCGCCGAAGGCGATGATGAAGGTGAGGGTCGCGCTGTAGGCCTCAAGGTGAAAGACCTGCCGGCCGAGCAACGGGAGCACGGTGCGCTCCTGACCGATCATGCCGCCGACCAGCGCGTTGACGCCGACCAGCAGCGAGAACTGGGCGAGGTTGGCGCGGATGCCCAGGCGGAGTCGCCGCGGCGGCGGGAGCACGCTCATCTCACCTGGGGTTGCGCTTCAGTTCGTTCAGCCCGACTTGCGCGCCCGAATGGGATAGCCGTACGTGCCGAAGCGCCGCGCCTTGTCCTCGCCACTCGCCCCGGCGAACGTATCGACCGGTGGACCGAGCTCCACATCGACGAGGCCGGCAGCGCGGATCACCGTCTCCCATCCTGCACACGGCAGGGCACCGGCAATTCAACCGGTCCAGAGATCGATGTCACGAAGCGCCTCCTCGGGGACCGGCTTCTCGATGCAGATGTCGGCGATCATCATCCGGCCACCTGGCCGCAGCATCCGAGCGATCTCGCTGTAGACACCGAGCTTGTCCGGACAGAGATTGATCACACCGTTGCTGATCACAACGTCCGCCCAGCTGTCATCCACCGGCGCGTTCTCGATGACGCCCTGGCGAAACTCCACGTTCGCGAAGGCAAGCGATGCCGCAATCCTGCGGCTGCGCTCGAGCATCTCGGTGGTCATGTCCACGCCGATGACGCGTCCCTCCGCTCCGACCCAGAGCGCCGCGAGCAGCGAGTCCATTCCTGCGCCCGACCCGAGGTCCACCACGCGCTCCCCCGGCCGGGGCGTGCCCCAGTGGAAGGGATTGGCGACGCCTGCGAACGCCTCGCACGCGACCTCGGGAAGCTGGTCGAGTGGCGAGGCGGGATACCCCAGTCGAAGGGCGTGCGCTCGCCCCGTGTGGAAGTGGTACTCGGCGGTCGGGCCCTCGGCGACCTCCCGGTATTTGCTCTGCACCTCGGCACGGAGCTGCTCCAGGTCAACCAGGTCACGGATGTCGGTCATGGATTCCTCCCGGCGGTGGTGGGCGTCGTCCGTCGATCCGGCGATGGCGCCTCCTCGCCTCGCTCGACCGGCAGGCCTGCCGCAACCCACTCCGGTAGCCCATCCTCAAGCCTGCGCGCCGCGTATCCCTTCGAGCGGAGCAGCCGAACGGCTTCGTGCGCATACACGCAGTACGGACCCCGACAGTAGGCGACGATGTCGCGATCCTTGGGAACGTCGCGAAGCCGCCGGCGCAACTCGGCCAGCGGGAGGGACGCCGCCCCGGGCAGGTGGCCCCTCACGTACTCCTCGGGTGGCCGCACGTCGAGGACGATGGGCGGCGGGCGTTGCCGCAGTCGACGCCGCAGCTCATCGCGCGTGATCGGCTCCAGGCCGTCACGTTGACCAAGGTACGCAGCGGTGAGGCTCTCGACCTCGGCCATCCGCCGCGATGCCACGTCACGGAGCGTCGCCCACAGCGCGAACACGTCACCGCCGGCGAGCGCGTAGTGGATGTGGTTTCCCGCCCGCCGCGCCGAAACCAGCCCGGCCCGGCGCAGGACCTGGAGATGCTGACTGGTGTTGGCCACCGATAGGCCGATCGCGTCCGCCAGGCTCTCCACCGTGCGCTCGCCGTTGGCGAGCACATCGATGATCTCCACGCGGCGGCCGCTGGCCAGCGCCTGGCCCACTCGTCCGAAGCCGTCGAACAGCTCCGCCTTCGCCAGTGCGCTGGTCATGCGCGATCGACGGAGGACGATGCGCGCCGCGTCTGGCGCGCTAAGCGAGCTCCGGCTCTCACGGTGTCGATGTCGTCGCTCCCTCGGTGATGTCGCGGGCGTTCTTGACCACCGTCTCGCGGACGAACTCGTCGGGGATGTTGTCGTCGGCATGGTGCTGGTCGCGGTGCTCGAACGCTCGTCGGAGCAACTCCTCGTCGCTGTTGCCGGTCAGCGTGAGGCCGCAGGGGCAATCGACTGCGCGCATGTTTTCGTCTCCTCGCTAGGCGAATGGAACAATCAACGTCATGAAGAGAGGACAAGCTTCGTCGGGTCGTCAGGCTGCTCGGCGCGACCCATCAGCGCCCACGCCTCGTACCCGCCCGCGAGGTCGGACACGTCGTGGAAGCCGTGGGCGACCAGGAAACTCGCGGCGATCGACGATCGATACCCGCCTGCGCAGTGGACCACCGTCGGAGCGGTCGGATCGAGCTCGTCCAGCTGGCCCACCAGCGCGGCGAGTGGGATGTGGACGTGGCCGGGGATGACGCCGCGTTCCAGCTCGCCCCGGTTGCGAACGTCGAGGACCACCACGTCGGGCAGGGCGGCGAGTCGGTCGGCGAGCTCCATGGCGGTGAGTCGCGAGCTCCTCTCGACGAACGACGGATTGTCGAGAAACACCTGAATCGGGTCGCTCAAGAACCCCGCCACCGCATCGAACCCAATGCGTCCGAGGCGGACCTTCGCCTCCAGCTCGGTGCCCGGGTCACATACCAGGACGATCGGCTGTTCCGGGGGGATGACGTCACCGGCATACTCTGCGAACCGTCCCTGCAGTCCGACGTTCAGTGCACCTCTCAGATGGCCATTCGCGAAGTCAGCTGGTGACCGGGTATCGAGCACAACCGCTCCAGCGCCCTGCAGTGTGCGCACTGCCTCCAGGGTGAGCCCTGGCGGCGGCTGGTCTTCGCTCAGGAGTGGGTGGCGTTCTCGGTTTAGGCGCGCGTCAAACGAAAAGTACGCCGGCCTAACCGGTTGGCCCTCGGTGACGAGCGCCACGAACTCGTCCTCGGACATCGGGGCCAGGGCGTAGTTGTTCCTCCGCTGCTCACCGATGGTCGACGAGGTCTCGCTCGACAGGCTCCTCCCGCACGCCGAGCCGGCGCCGTGCGCGGGATACACCCGGGTCTGGTCGGGTAGCGTGAGCAGCTCACGCTGCAGGGAGCAGTAGAGCTCACGGGCCATCCGTTCGGGAGTCATCCCATCACCGGCCAGAAGGTCCGGCCTACCGACATCACCGATGAACAGCGTGTCGCCAGTGAGCACTGCCTGTGGGATGGGATCGTCGGGATGCTCGTAGACGACAAGACTGATCGACTCTGGCGTGTGCCCCGGTGTCGCGCGAACCTCCAGTTCCACCTCGCCCAGGCTGATGCGCTCGCCATGCCGCAGATGGCCGATGGGGAACTCCGTCTGCGCCGGCTCGCCGTACCAGATGGTCGCGCCCGTTCGATCGGCCAGCTCGAGGTGACCGGAGACGAAGTCCGCATGGATATGCGTCTCGATCACGCGCTCGATTCTCAAACCATGCTGTTGTGCATCTGCGAGATAGGCGGAGATGTCGCGCTGCGGATCAACGACGACGGCGCGTCGGGCGTTCTCGTCGGCGATGAGGTAGGACGCGTGCGACAAGCAGCTCAGGTAGTACTGCTGGACGATCATCTCCCCACCAACTAATCAAGTAATCACGTGAATAGTAGACCGCCTTGAGGCCGGCGTCAAGTAGGGCAGACCGCTTGGACCGGGGTACCCGGTGGTCGCGCACGCGATCGCCCGGTCGGCACTCGCTGGCCGGCATACCCTCCCCTCCCCACTGCTCATCCCGGCAACCGCCACCGGCGGCACCCTCCTAGGGGCCGCGGGGCTGGCCGCGAGCTCAGGCAGGACAAACCCCGCTGACCACCCCCGTGCCTTGTCTCGCGGGGCCGACGAGCGATTACGGGAGCCGAACCTCCGCTAGCTGACCTCGGCTCGGACTTGAGCCCACCCGCCAGAGTCGCGCGCTGAAGTCCACCCCGCTCGGATGGGCTTATCCAATGCCCACGATGGTCGTGTAGACGTGCGTCCCAGCAAGGATCCCCGGCGCGGTGTCCTGCTGATATGGGTTGCCCGGGCCGAGGGGAACGTCAATGTGCAGACGACCTTGCGGATCCGCGATCACCGTGATCGTCGTCCCGACACCGTTGCCGCGCAGCGTGACCTTGTAGCTCCTGCCGGGCGTATAGCCTGCCGGCGTCGTCACAGACCCGTGCCGCTACCGGCGAGTGAGAACCCTTTGCCGTCGGCATTCGCGAGGGTGCTGAACTCCATGGCAGGCCGGTACATGACCACCTGCCATCCGTACACGGAGTATTCAGGGTCGGCGACCGTGTAGTTGACCCTGCGAGGGCGCGCCGGTGGATGCGCGAAGTCGTCCATGATCGGCCCCAGGCTCCACATCAGGTCACGGTCCCAATACGGCCAGCTGTGAGTGCCGGGTCCGTAGGCGTCGTAGTGGCTGGGGATCCCCAACGAGATCAGGCGATCGTGGAACTCGACGTTGTCGCGCGCCACCAGAGCCTCGATCGGCGTGGCACCGGGATTCACAGGAGACGGATCGAGGGGTCCGGGTGCGCCGTTACCGAAGTACATGAAGAGGTCCGTATTCCGCAAGTTCGGAGCGAGCGTGTCCGGGTCGTGGTCCTCCCAGTTGATCTGTTCGGTGGCGCGATCGCCGAACATCGAGTTGGGCGGAGCCCCGTCGAGTGTTACCTCGGTGAGGTTGATGATCAGCGTGCTGCCCAGCTCGGAGTCGAGATCGTGGGCGATGTTCGGAGCTCCCGAATATGCCAGAGCGATGCTGAACAGATCGGGATAACGGGCCGGGTAGCTGATCGAGCAGAAGCCGCCCTGGGAAAGGCCCGCGATGGCACGGCCTTCCCTGGAGGCGATGGTGCGCAGGTTCTGATCGACCCACGGGATCAGCTCATCGATGTGGAATGTCTCCCATTGGGGCTGCCCGTAGTGCCCCTGGTTGTACCAATTCGTGCACCAGCCTCCGCCGCCATCATTGAGCGCGATGTCGGGCATGACGACGATGAGCGGCAGGCCGGCGGTAGCCTGCTCGGCATTGCCCTTGGTGGTCCAGTCCTCGGCGCCGCCGCTGGTGCCGTGCAGCAGGTAGAACACCGGATATCGCCGCGATGGATCTGTCGCATACCCGGCCGGCAGCAGGATGCGGATTCGTGCTGTTCCCGGGAGCGCCGGCGTACTCACGGTCACGGCCAGCAGGCGGGCGTCGAGGGGCTGAACCCCCACGACGTGGAGCCCATGGCCGTCCTGCAGTGACACCGGGCTCGCCGCCGCGCCGGGCACAACTCCGACATTCGCCAGCGCCAGCGAGGTCGCGACTGCGAGCCACGCCGCCTTGGCAGAGGCATTCCCGCGAGGCCGGTTCATCCGCGGGGTCCGATGGTGAGGCCGCCGTCGACGATGAGGATCTGCCCGGTGATGTACGAGGACTCGTCCGACAGCAGGAACAGGGCCGCGGAGGCGACCTCCCAGGCCGTTCCCTGCCGGCGAGCGGGGATCCTGACGTTGTTGCGACCAGGGCTGAGCTCCGACGCCCGCCGTCCGAGCGGGGTATCGATCAGGCCAGGGTGGACCAGGTTGAAGCGGATCAGAGGCGCGCCCTCGACCGCGGCCTGGCGGCACAGCGACTCCAGGGCTGCTTTTGACGCCCCGTACGCCGGGAACGGGAGGACCTCGCGGGCGGCCACGGATCCGATCAGGACCACCGAGCCTGCCCTCATGGTTTGCAGCGCCTGCTTGCAGCCCAGAAACTGCGATCGAAGGTTGACCGCCATGACCCGGTCCCATTCGTCGGCGGTGGTACCCTGCAGCAAGAAGCCGGCCCCGATGCCGACGTTGAGCACGACGCCGTCGAGGCCACCCAGGGCGTCGCTGGCGCCGGCGAATACCGAGGCCACCGCAGCCTCGTTCGCGGCGTCACCGACGATGACCGCCGCGCGGGCACCCCCGGCCTCGATCAGCTCAGCGGTGCGTTCCGCGCTCGCACGGTCAATGTCTGCGACTGCAACGGCCGCCCCTTCCCTGGCGAACAGAACGGCCATGGCCCTTCCGTTCCCGATCGGCGGATCCGCCAGGCCGCCGTCGTGCTGGCCTCCGCCGACCACCAGTACGCACCGACCGGTGAGGCGACCGCGACCGGGTTCCTGCCCCGATGCCGCAGCCGAGAGGGTGGCCTCCGATGCCCCCTGCTCACCCGAGCTCGCCGTTTCCAAACCGCTATCCCCTTCCCGACAGCTTGCCGTCGATGATAGGCTGTATCCAGAAAGGATGTCAATCCCTGATCGGAGCTCAGCGGTTCGGGCGGCCGTGGCTTTCGCAGAACGGCTTCCGCGAGGCCGGCATTCGCTCTCCCGAGACGAAGTAGCTGCGTCTCAGCGCCGGCGCATTCTCCGCGCGGTTATCGACGAGGTGGCTGCCCACGGATACGTTGCCACCACCGCCGCCGGCATCTATGGCCGCGCAGGCGTCTCGAGCAGGGCCTTCTACGAGCAGTTCGACAACAAGGAGGAGTGCTTTCTGGCGGCTTACGACGCGGGCGTGGGCACCTTCATTCGCAGGGTGAAGTCGGCCTGGCTGACCGACGATACCGCGCCCGTCGCGCTTGACCGCTTGAGCCGGCTCCTTCAACGCTACCTTGACTCGTTGAGCAGGGACCAGAGTCTCGCCCGCGCGTTCCTGGTCGAGATCTATGCCGTCGAGCGTGCGCTGCAGAGCCGCGAGAGCATTCAGCAGCGCTTTGTCTCCCTCGTCGAGGAGGCATTGGGCGCCCGGACTCCGGAAGGATCGCCAGATCGTTTCGCGACTGAGGCGTTCGTCGCCGCGATCACCTTCCTGGTCACTGCAAGGGTGGCGACGCGCGAATATCGTGATCTTGCGCAGCTGCATCGGCCCCTGATGTCGCTGGCCCACCGCTTCTTTGGAGAGATCCCATCGTGAGAGCCCGTCCAGTCGGGTCGCGATCCGCCGAGCCGCCCCGAATCCAACCCGTCACGGAGCCCACTCCCGAGCAGCTGGAGCAGCTGAGCTCCGTTGCCGGCACGGCGCCGGGCAGCAAACCGGCCAACATCTTTGCGACGCTCGCGCATCACCCGCGCCTCTTGCGGCGCTTCAACCAATTCGGGGGAACCTTGCTCTTCCGCGGCCTTCTTCCCGCCCGAGAGCGGGAGATTGTGATCCTTCGGGTCGGCTGGAACTGCGGGTCCGTGTACGAGTTCGGCCAGCACACGATCATCGGTCGTGCCGCCGGCCTCGCAGATTCGGAGGTCAGCGCCTTGGCTGGCGGCGACATCTCTCAATTCGTTGAGCACGAGCAGGCGCTCATCGCCCTTGCAGACGACCTTTGCTCCGAGGACTCTGCGTCGGACGCCACGTGGGATCAGCTGCGGGCCCGCTGGTCAGACGCCGAGCTGGTCGAGCTCCTGGTGCTCGCCGGCTTCTATCGACTGGTCGCCGGATTCCTCAATTCGGCGGCCGTCCAGCTGGATCCCGGCGTCCCCGGTTGGCCTGAAGATGTCCAGTGAACCGCCTTGCGCCGCGGGATTGCGATGCGGCCTACTTCTGCGCCGGTCGGCGGTAGGGAATGCCGGAGGCCTTCCTCAGCGCCTCGAGGGTCTCTTCGACCGTGAGCAGCACCGTTGTCTCGTACGAGCTCAGAGCACCACCCGACGTGATCGCCAGGGCGACCGCCGCCATCGAGACGTTGTCTGGCGCCTCCCACAGAGTGTAACCGTCGTGCTTGCCAAACCCGTACCAGAAGCCGTGCAACTTCCCGCCCACGGACTCGATGATGGCCCGCGCCACCTCGCGCCGGTCCTCGGGCCGTTCGACCATCGCTGTCCAGGTCTGCGGTGTGTAACTGAAGCGAGTCAGATACAAGGGCATGGCAACCTCCTCCTCACCCTCCGCGTGAACCAGCCGCCCGTCGTCGGCTGACGGTGACTCTAGTTCCCCGATCATCCCGCCGACGACCCTTGCCGCTCGGCCGCGCAGGCGATGGCGGCGACTGGCCGATCGCCTCCGGGCCGGCCCGCCGTCGTCGCAGACCGGCCCGGTTGGGGCGCGCGGCGACGCCCTCAGACGTTCGCCAGCTCCCTGGCCTGGGTCAGCCTGATGCTGTTCCCCGACGGGTCGCGGAACGACGAGTCGATGCCGTAGGGACGCTCCTCCGGCTGCTCGACAAACTCGACCCCACGACGCTTGAGCTCCTCGTAGGACAGGCGGCAATCCTCGGTCGTGAGGAAGATGGTCCCGGCGAAGCCCTTCGACATGAGGTTGCGGACCTCCTCCGCGGTGCCCGCGTCCATGACCGGCGCGCCCGGGATGGCCATGAGCACGATGGCAACGTCCGGCTGACCGACCGGCCCCACGGTGAGCCAGCGGAAGTTGCCCATCTCGGGCACGGTGACGTCGGCGCGGACCTCGAAACCCACCTTCTCAGTCCAGAACTTCAGGGCTGCATCCTGGTCGTGGACCCAGAGCTGCACGGTGCTGAGCTTGATCATCGATGTGTCTCCTCTAGGGTGAGCTGATCGGGACCTAGCCTACGGTTGTCTGTGACCGTTGTCTTCTCGAAAAGTGCGGCGTTGCGGCCCGGCGTGCGCCCGCAGGACGCACGCCGGGATGAGCGCGTGCTGCGCCGCCGGTGGGAAGGAGGCCCGGTACGCCCGAGGCGACATTCCGTATGTCCGCGTGAAGGTCGTCGTGAACGAGCCGACGCTCTGCCCGCCGACGGAGAAGCAGATGTCGGCGACCGAGCGGTCGGTGGTGCGCAGCATCGCGGCGGCCCGCTCGAGGCGGCGGGTGAGCAGGTGAGCATGCGGCGACTCGCCGAAGGCCCGCCGGAACTGGCGGATGAAGTGGGCGCGTGAGAGATGTGCTGCGCGCGCCATGTCGTCGACGTCGAGCGGCTCGAAGTATCGGGCGTCGGCGAGGTCCTTCGCTCGCAGCAGGTGGCGCTCAGCCGGGACGGTGGGCATGCTCACCTCTCAGACGGCCGCCGTGGGCGAAAGTCATCGGTCCCCTCCGGCCCATCAGCCCAGGGCTCGGATGATCGTGTCGGCGACCCGGTCGGGGACCTCGAGCGACGGCCAGTGACCGACGTCCCGCCAGGTCTCGACTCTGGTCGACGGTCGCAGCGTCCGCAGTCGGTCGACCATCGCCGGCACGGCGATGGGGTCGAGCGCTCCCCAGAGCACCGTCAAGGGGCCTGTGTTCTCGACCAGCCCCGCCGTCCAACGCGACTGGTGGCGGCGCCGCTCCTCGATGTAGCGGATGATCCGGGGCAGCAGCCGGTCACCACTCTTCCACCGGATGAGCTCCTCCATGGTGTCGAGCACCTCCGGCGCCGGAAGATGCTCGGGAGCGAACGTCGCCGTCAGACCCGGCGTCAGCGCACCCGCCGGCACCGGCTCAGCCAGCGGCTCGTCCGGCATCGAGAGCAGAGCCTGCTGGCCCGTGGAGAGCTGCGCCAGGTCGATGAAGATCGAGCCGTTGGTGAGCACGGTGTGAGCGATCCGAATGCGGTTGCGACCCTCGTTGACCCTCGCCAGCAGTTCGGCCGCGACGGTGTCACCGACGTCGTGAGCGACGAGCACGCAGTCGTCGATGCCCAGCCGGAGTGCGATCCTCTCCGCAAGGTCGGCGTAGTCGAAGAGCGAGTAGCGGGCGTCGGCCGGCTTGTCGGAGAGCCCGTAGCCCAGGTGATCGAAGGCGACCACCCTGGTGTGCCGGGCGACCGCCGGAATCACTGCCTCCCAGTCGTAGGACGAGCCGGGAAAGCCGTGAAGGATGAGCACCGCCGGGCGGTCGGTTGTCTGTCCCTGGTCGGTGGCGAAGATTCGATGGCCGTCGACGTCGAGCAGGACGCCCGCTTGCCGCCATCTCGCCACGGTCGGGGAAAGGTCCATCGCGCCATTGTCGCGGCGCCAGTGCCGCGGGTGCCGGCGGCAGGTCTCCGATCTGCCACGGGTGCCTTGACGTCGCCCTCGGCGAGATCCTCCATCTCTGCGGGCGCGCTCCGCGGGGCGCGCGGAGGCTAAGGACCGACGATCGGCACAACCCCGAGCGATCGCAGGGTTTTCGACAGGGTCGGCGTGGCCGTGCCGGTGAGCCTGCCGGCGGCTGACGGCTGCGCCAGTGGACGGGAGAGCGCCGGAGCCGGTCGCTGCACCGGCGTCGCCGGATGCACGGGCACCGGCTCTGCGTGGACCGGGTCTCCGTGGCGGTCCGACGGGCCCGGGGCGGGCACCGCTGCGGCAGCCTTGCCGGCGACGTTGTTGCCGCAGAGGTAGACGCCCTCGGTGCCTGCGTACAGCTCGCACAGCGGGTAGCCGAACAACCACACCGAGCCGATGAACGGCAGGCTGATCGGTCCGAGGGTGGGGAGGTTCTGCAGCACCGGCGAGGCCTGCGGGTCCGGGTCCTCGTAGACGAAGACGCCGGGATCCGTGTAGTAGCCGCCGCGCTCGCGGTACGGCTGGACGATGGGGCCGTCGTCGCAGTCGCCGTCGGCCTGGTTGGGGTTCGCGTTGCTGTCGTCGTCCGGGGGACAGCTCGCCCACTTGCTGCTGCATTCGTTCTGATTGAAGGTGCTCCCGCTGTTGCAGTCGGTTGAGCGCCAGTGCGTGCTGCCGCTGTCGTAGTTCGGGTTGCTGGCGTTCTCGTCGTTGTAGACGGCCGTGTCGGGACACTTGTGCTTGTCGGTGCACCCGCCCTGGTATGCCTTGCGGTGGGAGGTGTCCGCGCCGAAGCACAGTCCGTCGGCGCAGGCGCCGGTCCCCGCGTCCGCGGCCCTCACCGGGTCGTGCCGGTTGGCAGGATCGATGGTCCCGTTGCCGGGGTGGGTATTGACCTGGATGGCGCCGCCGTCCGACGGGCCGTTGGCCGCCGGCGCGTTCAGGCCGTTCTTGTCGTCGGGGTTCACGCCGTCGTGCTCGCCGAAGTCCAAGTTGTCGTCCGCGCTCATGTAGAGCTGCCAGGTGGTGGCGTCCTGCGAGTGGAAGCGCGCGCTGCTCCCCTGCTGGGTGATGCTTGCGGACGGCTGGTGCACCTTGAAGAGCAGCACCTCCTGGGTCCCGGTGTCGAAGGCCAGCGTGTACTTCGTCCCCTGGCCGGGGTCGACCACCACCGAGCCGGAATGCTCCGTCCAGCCGGAGTTGTTGGGCAGCTGGTTCCCGTTGACCGAGACGATGTGCCAGGAGGAGCCGTAGGTACTTCCGTTCCGGTCGGGTCTGCCGCCCTGGTTGACCTGGGCGGTGAAGTTGTGGCAATCGGGGTAGGCGGCCGGCTGGGAGGAGCCAGGCGCACCGGCATTGCTGGCGTTGGCCGTCTTGCTGCAGTTCTGCTGGGCAGGGGTGTAGCCGCCCCCGCTGACCGCGCCCGCGATCACCGGGGCCAGTGCCAGCGCCGCAGCCCCTGCCGCCAGCCCGGCGGCGACCCCGGTCGCACGCGGGATCGATCGCATCTCCGACCTCCCTTGGAGCGGCCTGAAAGCCGCCACCTAGGAAGACCGCATGCGCCCGCCGAAATTTCGCCGCCGGGAGCGGCTCGCCGTGCGGCTCGCGGAGCGGCGGCACTGCTTCAGCGGCTTGCCAAGGCCAGACCGGGCTGCCGACCGGACAGGGTCACCCGCCGACTTGCCCTTCTTCCTCACACATGATCAAGCACCCGGTCCAGCGGCCGAGGCACGTGGGCGAGGTCCAGCGCACCGACGAGCAAGGGCGCGTACTCGATCTTCCGGCCGCCGTGCGTGCCGAAGAAGCGCCGGAGCTGCTCCTCGTTGGTCCGTGCCTGCCACGCAGGTTGCCTCTGGAAGATGCGGAACGATTCAAGGTCACCCCGAGTGTGGACGACCCGTTCCACGGCGGCAGCACCGAGGGAACGGATCAGCTCGTCCTCGAGATCCGCGACGCAGACGTAGAAACCAAGACGTTCCATTTCGGCCCGAGTGAGGTTGGAGCCGAGGCCGGCCCGTTCGAGACCGATCAGGAAGTCGGTCTCCTCTGCGCCGTCACAGAGGCCCGCCAGTCTGACGCCAAACCCCCGAGGGCCAAACAGATCCAGGAAGCCTCCGATGTTCTTTGAGCCGCCGATTGGCACGACGGAGATGCCCTCGGCATCAAGGTTCCGACCACCGCGCCGAGCGAGTGCTTCGAGCGCAAGCTGGTCGCTGATCCCTTCAACAAGTACGACCGCACGTGCGGAGAAGGCCTCCGCCGTGTGGAAGCGATCGAGGTCGGCGACGACCGGTGTCCCGTTGTCTTGAGGAACCTCCATGCCCGACAGGGTATCGCGGGACCTCCCACGCGGAGGTACGCCGGCTGCTGAGGGCGTCAGCGCGCGTCGCGCCAGGCGCCGTGGAAGGTGACGGCGGTGTTGACGGGAAGGTGCGCGGTGCACAGCGGCCCTGCGCTCGGTGCGCGGGCATCGAGCACCACGGCATCGCCGGCGCGGCGGCCGGGATTGTAGACCAATGCGAGCAGCCAGCCGTCGTCCTCAGCATCGCTGTGGGGTCGAGGAACGAAGAGCGGCTCGCTGGCCAGGTGACCGTCTCCGAAGTCGTGGAGGTCAGTTTCGCCGGTGCTCACATCGATGCGGGCGATGCCGCTCAGGGCACCTCCCTGCGATCCGCAGGCTCCGTACACCACGCGGTAGCCACCGGTGGCTCGTCGCGGATCGACCTGGGGAAACTCGATGCTCAGCGGCGCAACCTCGTGGCCCTCCACCGATCGCCGCGTAGGAGAGATCCGGTAGCGCCAGAGTCGCTCCTCCGGCTGATACGCAGTGATATGTCGGAAGTCCTTCAGCGGAGCGTTGATGCTTTCGTAATCCGGATAGCGAACCAGGTCGACCACGATGTCATCGCCGTCGTCGAACGCGCCGGCGAAGTGGTACTGGAACCACGGCTCGGCGTCGATGTACGTGGCTGAGCCACCGTCACGCGGCACCAGCACCACCGTTGTCGCCTGGTCCCGGTGAAAGTGGATGGAGTCGCCGAACGAGGCCAGGCCGCTGAGCAGCGGCAGAAGATGAACGCGGGCCGGCCCCAGGCAGAACACTAGCCAGCGGTCGGTGATGATGAAGTCGTGGTTGAGAACCGGTGCGGGCACCCGTGTCTCGGCCACATGGTGCAGGCGGCCCTGCGCGTCGATGCGGTAGGTGGCCACCGAGTTGCGCGGTCCGTAGACCATCCCGAAGTTGAAGACCTCGCCCGTCGCGGGATCGCGATGCGGATGCGCGGAGAAGGGCAGACGCGCCTCCAACGCACCGTTGAAGTCCATCTCTCCGATGGTCTCGAGGCTGTCGGGATCGAGCTGCCATGGATGGCCCGCCTCCCACAGGGCGAGCAGCCGTCCGTTTAGCGGCAGCAGGGCGGTGTTGGCAGCGTTGTTCTTGGTCGTCGGCCGGCGCAGGGCGTTGCCGAGCACCCCGCCCGCGGCGCGGGTGCCGAACCCGGCGACCTTGGGCCGGGTCGCGTGCAGCTCGGCCAGGTACTTATCGGTGCGGACGAACCGGTTGCGGAAACGGATCTCCCCTGCCGGGCCGAAGTGGACGGCGCTGACCATGCCATCGCCGTCGAAGAGGTGGTCGGCGAGGTCGAGCTTGCCGGGGCCGACCCGGTAGAGAGCACCGACCAGGCCGGCGGGTACTTGGCCCTCGACGTCGGTGATGAGGGCATCGACCTCGGCGGGCGTCTCGAAGACGCCGTCGACCGATGCGGTCTGCGCTTCGCGGACAGGCGGGGCGGCGACGGCCACGGTGCAACTCCTCCTCTAGGCCAGTCCGAATCGGACGGTCTGGAAGCTACCGTATAATCCAGACCTATGTCAAGCATCACGCTGACCCCGACCTCGCACCTCGTCCTGGGGCTCATCGCCGGAACCGGGCCCGCCACCTCCTACGACCTGAAGAAGCTGGTCGGCATCTCCATCGGCTACTTCTGGACCTTCCCCCACTCCCAGCTCTATGCCGAACCGGTGCGACTGGCCGAGGCCGGGTACCTCACCGCCGAGGAGGAGGCTCGCGGCCGCCGCCGCCGCCTCTACTCGATCACCGGCAAGGGGCGGGAGGCGCTCTCCGCCTGGCTGCGCGACAGCTCGGCGTCAGAGGGCTACGAGATCCGCGACCTCGGCGTGCTCAAGCTGTTCTTCGGCGGCCTCGTGGACTCCGATGCGGTGCGCGCCCTCGCCGAGAAGCAGATGAGCATGCACCGCCGCGTGCTTGGCGAGTTGGAGACCATTGAGGCTGGCGCGGACGGAGGCGGGCAGCTCGCCTTTCCGCTGCGCACCCTGCAGCTGGGCAAACAGGTAAGCCGTGTCTGTCTCGAGTTCTGGACCGAGGTCGCCGAAAGACCAGACCTATCGAGCGCCTGAGCGGCTGAGGCCGCGCGTAGCAGTCAGCTTCTCGTCGCCGCGCCAGCAACCCGAGCCACCAACAGTGACCGGCGCAGCAGTCCGCGCCTGATGGCCGAGGCTTGGCTGCTCCGATCATTCTGTCGGTCCTCAAAGAGCACGTCACCCAGGACCGCGCGCAGTTGCACCTCCCGCGCTGCGGACTCGCTGAACCAGGCGCGGACACTGTGCAGGTACTCGGCGGTGACATCGCTTTCCTCGATGTCTCGGAATCCAGCGGTGCGGAGAAGGCTGGGGTGCTCATGCCGCGTTCGCACGCCCGGTGGCCCCGCTCGCACCGCCTGCCGATGCTGCAAAGATGACAGGTTCGGGGCGAGGTGGATCGTCAGGAATGCCAACCTCCCGCCGCGACAGAGGAGGCGCCGGCAGGCTCTCAGCACGGAGAGCTTGGCCGGGATTCAACAGAGCACGTCAGTGTGCACGATGGCATCAAAGCTCGCCGGCCGGAACGGCAGGTGTCTGGCGGTGGAAACCACGGCCGACGATGAGGCCAGCCCGTCGCTGCGGATCCGCTCCCACGCTCGGCGCATCCCTTGTATGGGCAGATCCGTGACGGTGACGCGGCATCCCGTCCTGGCCGCCAGATAGAGACCGGGCCAGCCGCAGCCGGCACCGATATCGAGCAGGCGCTCGCCGGGCTGGAGGGCGAGAACGCGGATGAGCATCTCCGCCTGGCCCAGCGGCGTGTAGCCGTTTGCGCCATACGCGGTGCCCAATACCGCTTGCTCCAGCTCGACCATCACCGTCGCCGCGATGCCGTACCGCGTTCCGAATCGCTGGGTGGCATTGATCTCGTCCCTGGTCGGCATCGATCAATCACCTCTCGCAGAGCTACATGGTTGGTCCGCGCCAAGCGTCGCCTCGATGCCGCGGACGTCACCGTCGTCGTCCGCGAGCACGGCGACGTCGAGGTAGCCGAGGCGCCCGAGGTCGTCGCCGAGTGCCTCGGCCTGCTCACCGCCCAGCTCGAGTAGGAGCGCTCCGCCGCGCCGGAGGAAGCGGGGGCTGTCGGTGAGGACGCGCCGGAGGATGTCGGTCCCGTCACCGCCGCCGTCATATGACAAAGGTGACTCGAACGCGAAGGTGTCGCGTTGCAGAAGGGGCAACGCGGTCGCCGGCACGTACGGCACGACGCCGACGACGACGTCGACACGTCCTTCGAGGGTGCGCGGCAGCGGGGCGAACAGATCGCCGCAGTAGACCTCCACGCCATTCGCCGTCGCGCAGGCAACGGCACGCTCATCGACGTCGGACGCCACGACGCGCGCGCTGGGATGATTGGTGATCAACGTCTTGGCGATCGCCCCGGCGCCGGTGCAGAGGTCGATCGCCACCCCGTTCGTCGGCAAGCGGGCGACGGCTCGACGCGCGAGCGGCTCGCTCTGCCAGCGGGGAACGTAGACCCCGGGATCGACGCGGATCTCCAAGCCACAGAACACGACGCTCCCGGTGATCCAGGCGAGCGGCTCGCCGGTGAGACGACGCGCGACGAGCGAGTCGAGGAGCTCGACATCGCCGGCCGCGCGGGCGAGGAGTTCATGGGCCTCCTCGCTCGCCGCGATGAACCCGGCGCCCGAGAGCAGCGCAGCGAGCGCCCCGAGGTCGTTCGGCACCGGCACGCTGACAAATTAGACGATGCACGGGTCTCGCGGATTGGCTGATGAGCTGCGGCTTCGTCAACCAAGCTTGGCGAGTAGTCGGTCGAGCGCGGCAAAGGACTGGTTGAGGCCATGCTCCATTCCCGAGCTCAGCATGCCGTCGCGCTCCTCGGTGGTGTGGAACAGGGATGTCTCGACGACCTTCGTGCGACCGTCTCCGAGATCCTCGAAGATCACGGTCGTGACCGCCACATAACCGGGCATGCCATCCCACTCGAAGGTCTGCACGATGCGTTCGGGTGGCCTCACCTCGCGGTAGCGCCCCTCGAAGCCGTGAACGCCGTCGGGGCTGTGCTCGACGTACCGCCAGTGCCCGCCGCGCTCGACCTCCATGCGCTCGATGACGAGCTTGTTGCCTCGACCCCACCACTGCGCGACCAACTCTGGGTTGGTGAATGCCCGCCACACCCGCTCGCGGGGCGCATCAAAGATGCGCTCCACGCGGATCTCGCGATCGGTGGGGGTGGTCACGGTCGAGGTGCCGGCCTCGTTCACGGGTGTGCTCATGACTGGTCTCCTTTCGTGCGCTCGAGGAACTCGCCGAGCCGGTCGAGGCGGGCTTCCACCATCTCCTGATATCTCGCGATCCACGTTGTCTCGTCTTCCAACCGGTGCGGACCCAGCCGGCAGTGCCGCACCCGTCCGACCTTCTCCGTCGTGGCCAGACCCGCCCCCTCGAGGATCTGCACGTGCTTCTTGATGCCGGTGAGGGTCATCTCGAAGGTAGCGGCGAGGTCGCTGATCGAGGCGTCCCCGCATCCCAGGCGCTCGAGAATGCCGCGGCGAGTGCGATCTGCCAGGGCCGCGAATGCCGTATCGAGCGGTGGCGTATACTGAACCATATGGTTCAGTATACCAACGGAAGAGCCCGGTCGTCAAGGACCGGACCGCAGCCTCGGTCGCCCAGACGGCTGCGGTCGGAGATCGCTCGCGTCGCATCCTGGACTGCTTGTACGCTGGGCGACGGTCGTGAGAGACGAGGCGCAACAGGTGCTGAGGCTGCGCGCTCGCGCGGAGCAGGCCAGGCGGATGGGCGCGTTCGGCACGGCCGGCGTGTCGCCCTTCTACCGAGCGCTGGCGCCGCTGTGAGCGCGAGCGATGACCTGGAGATCGGTGTCGGTGCCGTGCTCATCGCCGCCGGGCTGTACGACGTGTTTCAGTCGGTGGTCGTTCCCCGACCAGCCGTGGGGAGACTGCGCCTGAGCGTGAGCCTGGTTGGCCGCGCATGGCGCGGCTGGCGCAGGATGGCGCTGCGCATGCGCAGGCTGCGGACCCGTGAGGCGGCACTCGCTGTCTTCGGACCCCTGTCCGTGGTGGTGTTGCTCGGCCTCTGGGGGATCGTCCTGATCCTTGGCTATGCGCTGGTTCTCCATGGACTGCGCGGCGAGCTGCATCCGCAGCCGGATTCGTTCGGCACGACGCTCTTCTTCTCGGCCGGCAGGATGCTGGCGTTTCCAGCCCAGGGCATCGAACCGACAGGGATTGCGACGCGTATCCTGGCCACGTTCGAGTCGGCGAACGGCTTTGGCCTCTTCGCTTTGGTCATCAGCCTGCTGTTCTCGCTGTTCAGCTCCTTCCAGCGGCGGGAGGCGGCCGTGGTGGCCCTCGACGCCCTCGCCGGCGCCCCGCCCTCCGGCGTGCAGCTGCTGGAGTCGTGCGCCAAGGACCAGATGCCCGATCAGCTGGTGGCAACATTCGACGACTGGCGGGCGTGGACGGTCGACGTCCTCGAGAGCCATCTGTCATATCCGGTGCTGTTCTATTTCCGCTCCAGTCACGACAACGAGGCGTGGCCCAACTCCTTCGGCGCTGTCATGGATGCAGCGACCATGGTGCTCAGCACCATTGAGGGCGGCCCCACGGGCCACGCGCGGCTCCTCCACAAGGTCGGCGTGCATTTCGTCCAGGACGTGCGCGAGTACTACGGATATCAAGTCGAGCCGGTGCCTGGAGTAGAGCTTGAGGAATTCCTCGAGGCCCATCGCCGTCTCGAGCTTGCGGGATATCGGCTGCGCGACCGCGATGTCGCCTGGGAGGAGTTCCGTGGGCTGCGAACCAAGTACGCACCCTGGCTCAACCGGACGACCATGTATCTCGCCGTCCCGCCAGCACCGTGGATCGGAGATCGCTCGTACCTCCCCCATCGCGACCGGGGACGAAGGGCTCGCACTCCAAGGCGAGCAAGGTGAGACGACGCACCTGATCGCGTTATTGCGGTTATCCCGCACGGTTGAAGCGAGACTAGCCGCCCGCGTTTGATTGGCCCGGTTGCGCCGGCCGGGACGGCTGGGACCCGGTATTGGTGACGCCGGGCAGCTGAAGCCGTCACAGGTGATCGACAGCCGGCCTTCCATACTTCCCCGGCGGCACACAATCGCCAGATGGCCAACGCAGTCAGAGCCGCCGCGCCTGGGCCTCCTCCGGCCACAGCTTTGCACGGTGCGGCGACGTCACCGCGTGCCGCCGAGAGGTTCTTTGACCTCTCCGTCGACATGCTCTGCTTGGCAGACGTCGACGGCTTTCTCAAGGTGGTGAATCCGGCTTGGCGCCGGATCCTTGGATGGACCGACGAGGAGCTGATGTCACGGCCCTACCTCGACTACGTCCATCCCGACGATCGTGAGGCCACCCTCGCCGAGGCGTCCAAGGTTGCAAGCGGCTTCCAAACCATTCACTTCCGAAACCGCTATCGCTGCAGGGGTGGCTCGTACAAGTGGCTGGCGTGGACGGCGACGGCGGCGATGGCTGATGGGAGCATCTACGCCGGCGCACGCGATGTGACCACTGCCGTGCTCGCCGAGGAGGAGGCGAATCACCTCCTCCGTCAACAGCGAGCACGAATCCACTCGGCGATCGCGAGTGAGGCCCTCACCATGGTCTTCCAACCGATCGTCACGCTTCCATCGCGCGAGGTGGGTGGTTTGGAGGCGCTCTCACGATTTGAGCTGGCGCCGAAGCGACCGCCAGACCAGTGGTTTGCCGAGGCGGAGGCTGTCGGTCTTCGGACGCAACTCGAGATGCGTGCGATTCGCGACGCTGTTGGTTGCGTGGATCGCCTGCCCCGCGCCGCGTTCCTCTCGGTCAACGCCTCGCCTGAGACACTGCTGAGCGCCGACTTCAGTGAGGTCGTCAGCGAACTCGACGGTGAACGCCTGGTGGTGGAGGTCACCGAGCACGCCGCGGTCGGGGACTACGAGCAGCTCAAGCAGGCCATCGAGCGGCTTCGGCGGAGCGGCATCCGCCTCGCGATCGACGACGCCGGCGCCGGCTACTCGAGCCTGAAGCACATCGTTCGACTGGTGCCGGAGTTCATCAAGCTCGACCTCTTCCTGACCCGCGACATCAACCGCGATCCCGTCAAACGCGCCCTGGCGTCCGCCCTGGTCAACTTTGGAAGGGAGATCGGCGCCGGGCTGATCGCCGAGGGCGTCGAAACCGCCGAGGAGCTCCACGTCCTGGAGGAACTCGGCGTCACAGACGCCCAGGGGTTCTACCTGGGAAGACCCGAGCGCTTGCAGGTATAGCGAACCCGGGGAACCAAGCCTGGGCTCGGTTCTCCTCCGGTGCGGTAACCCGCGATGCGGCGGCGCCTCGCCCCGCACACCTGACCGGTCAGCTGCTGGTCGCCGGCTCCGGAAGGTAGATGCTCCGCCGAGGGATCGCCATCATGTCGCGCACCAGCGGTTCGAAGTCCTCGAGACGCATGCTCTGGTAGCCGGGATCGAAGGCGGGCTGATCGAAGTCGGCGCAGAACTCGGCCGTGGCATCGAACCACTCATGGTCACGGAAGCGTTCGCGCATATCACGGTCGAGGCCCAGGTGGTGGAAGAAGTAGTAGCCCTGGAAGATCGCATGGTGCTCGACGATCCAGTGGTTGCGCTCGCTGACGAATGGCTTGACGATCGCGGCGGCGACGTCGGCGTGGTTGTACGAACCGAGCGTGTCGCCGATGTCATGGACGAGCGCACAGAGAACGTACTCGTCGTCACGCCCGGCTCGATAGGCACGCGTCGCCGTTTGCAGCGAGTGCTCCAGCCGATCCACGGCGAATCCACCGTGGTCTCCGCCGAGCAGGCGAAGATGCGCCAGGACCCGAGCCGGAAGGTCGGCGTTGAAGCGCAGCGCGGCCGCCCCGATCAGCTCCCAGTCCTCCCTGGTGCCCTCGGTCATGGCGTGAAAGCGGGCCCGCGCCGGAGCGGTCTCGATGTCCATTGCGTCCCTCCTTGAGGTCTGAGGTGGCCATGGTGCCACAGCGGGCGTCCGGCTCCATCCGGCCGTCCTGCTTGAACTCAGCGATCCCCCGGACATCACAGAGACTGCGACCAGGCCACCAGAACGCCCCAGACCACGCTCCACGCTGCGAGGGTCCACAGCCACCGGCCGTAGACGCGGCCCCCGCGGCGGGTACCGGCGGTCGTGGAGAACCATCGAGCAGCCTCACCGCGAAGCAGCCGCGCCGCGATCCAGGGGGCCCAGGTCAGCATCACCACGGTCGACAGGACGAGCCCCGCCGAGCCGTGTCCAGTCAGCAGTCGGGCGGCGCCAGCCACACCGCCCACGCCGATGGCGAGGAGAACTCCGGCCGCGACGAGACGGGTCCATGACACGCCGCGCCGGAGCAGCTCACCGAGGCCGAGGACCAGCGCGGCACCGGCGAAGCGCGAGACCGCGCCGGCGGCGCCGCCGCTCACGCCGAGCCGACCGACCGGGGCTGCGACCCCCTGCGCGATCAGCTGAACTCCCAGCGCCCAGAAGAAGACGGTGGCGAGCCCGACGCCCGTCGGACTCGCTGCTCTCTCCGCCGCTGATCCCCGGTCGCGGTCGTGGCCGCCAGCCCGAAGGCCCCGTCTCGCCCTGATCATCAGGAGTCCTACGCTACGCGGACCGAGGTCGAGGCCGGAGGGGTGAGAGCGCCAGCTGATGAGCACGTCGCGCGACGAGGAGATCGCCCGCTTCGACCGGTGGTCCGCCACCTACGATCGAAGCCCGGCTCAGCGGCTGTTCTTCACGTGGGTCCACCGGGCCGTCTGGGATGGCGTCAGGGGACCGCGCCCCACGCCGGGTGGTCGACGTCGGATGCGGGACGGGTCGACTTCTTGCCCAGCTGCACGAGCGGCTCCCCGATGCCGAGCTCGTTGGGGTCGATCCGTCCGCCGGCATGGTCGCCCAGGCGCGCACCCGCTTGGGGCAGCAGTCGCGCGTCCGCATCGAGGTGACACCGGCCAGCGCCCTGCCACTGGAAGACCGCAGTGTCGACGCGGTGGTCACGACGATCTCCTTTCATCATTGGGACGATCAGCCGGCCTCACTCGGCGAGATCTCACGCGTGCTACGAGATGGGGGTCGACTGCTCGTCGCCGACCTGCTGGCGATTGGACTCGCCGGGCAGCTCGCCGCCCGGTTCGGGCGCCGTCACGGCCACGGTTATCGTACCGAGGAGGAGCTAGGAGGACTGTTTCGCGCGGCAGGGTTCACCCAGTGGAGCCGCCGCCGGCTCTTCGGACCGGCTTCCCCCCTCTATCTGGTCGATGCGCGGGTCAGCGCGAGCGCTACAGGCGCCCGGTCAGCTTGAGCATGTTTGCCACCGGTGCGATGATCCCCAAGACCGAGAAGAGAAAGAGGACGTAGAGCCGGAGCCGCCAGCGCATCCGCACCAGGAGGAGCGCCATCACGACGGCGCCCGCAATGCCGAGTTTGGTGAAGTAGGTCAGGTAGGGGTGGGTTGAGACCGTCTCGTCGAGCCAAGGGTTTCCCTCCTCGAAGCGGCGGGTTCGCAGGGCATATGCTGTGGTGGCCGCGTCGAGCATCTGGGTGGTCAGAAATACGGCCACGAGCGCGCGTGTGTCGCGATAGGAGAGAAGACTTCGTAGCCGACCGACCACACCTATAGAGGTGGCGGTCTCTCTGCTCGATGGCGATCTGAGACCCGACGCACGCGAACGGATGGATTGAGTGCTGGGGGGCATACGTGAGGATGATGCGACATGGCGGCGCGGGCATCGACATGCGCAAGCGGACTGTTACCGGCTCGTCGGCGTCCCTTCTGTACGGAGCTGCGATCACCGCACCCACCACGACGAGGGGCCGCGATGGCCCACACCAGGTGTGATCCGGAAATAGACGAGCACGGTCCACGTGGGCGAAGCGAACGCCAAGAGCAAGTTGAGCCCGAACACGATCGCGGCCACCACTTGGAGCTGGACCACTCACGGATTCACGCAGGTCAACTCCGGCCTAGTTGTAGTTCCCACCCACCTTGTTGACAGGCTGAGGGCCCTGCCCGACGGTCTGGGACTGCTTGACGGTTCCGGACCAGGGAGGGCCCTCGGATGCATGGTAGGCGGCTGAGCGAATTCGGTCG
>VBIQ01000018.1 GCA_005880985.1 Chloroflexota bacterium | reverse complement strand
GGGAGTGTCAAGCGTCAGCCGAAGTAGCTGTAAACCCTCACCCGAAGCTGCGTAAAGCTTCAGCCGAAGGTCGTTTGTCCAGCGTCAGCCGGATTAGCACAAAAAGTCGTTGGGCGGGGCAGGATTCGAACCTGCGACCGAGGGATTATGAGTCCCGCGCTCTAACCGGCTGAGCTACCCGCCCGGGACGGCACTCTACAGACCGTCCGCTCTGCCGGTGCAGCCGCCGCCGGCCGGGTCCAAGACGACCCGGCCGGCGCGGCAGGCGATGTCAGCTGGTCGCGGCGGCCTTGGTCTCGGCCTCGCCGACCAGCTCGGCCTCCTGCTCGGATGCCTTGACGAGCTCGGCATCGATCTCGATCTTGACGTCCTTGCCGACCACGAGCCGGCCCGCCTCGAGAACCATGTTCCAGGTCAGGCCCCAGTCCTCGCGGTTGAGCTTGCCGGTCAGGGTCACGCCGATCCGCTCGTTGCCCCAGGGATCCCGGGTGGGCTCCGTGGCCTCGGCCTCGAGCTCGACCGGACGGGTGACGCCGCGGATCGTCAGGTTGCCGGCGACGCGGTAGGCGTCGCCCTTCTTGGGAGTGACCGAGGTGACCTCGAAGACCATCTCGGGGTGCTGCTCGGCGTGGAAGAAGTCGGGGCTGCGCAGGTGAGCGTCCCGCTTGTCGTCACGGGTGTCGATGCTGCCGATGTCGATGCGGACGGTCCCTCGCGCCTTGGTCGCGTCAGCCGGGTCGAGGTCGAGCTCGCCGGTGACCTGGCCGAAGCTCCCACGCACGGTGGACAGCCCGAGGTGGCGGACGGCGAAGGTGACGCTCGCGTGACTGGGGTCGACGGTCCAGACGGCCAATTCAGGGTCCTCCCCTCGGAGGCTCCCGCCGAGGTCCGGGGCCGGCGTCGGTGCCGGCGTCATGGTTGTACCACATAGTGCTATAGTCAATCAAGCGCTACGCCGAAGATGGCGCTGCGATCGGCAAAGTGGTTCAATCGCTTCCCTCCCGCCGTACCCTTAGGGGCAACCAATGGAACACGACTTCTGTCCCGTCGCCGAGGCTATCCAGCTCCTCCAGGAGAAGTGGGTGCTCCATATCGTGCGCGCCCTGCTGCCGGGCCCGTTGGGCTTCAACGAGCTCGGCCGAGCCGTGGGAGGCTGCAACCCGGCCACCCTCGCCCACCGCCTCGACCGGCTCGAGGGCCTGGGCCTGGCGACCCGGACCGTCCACTCCAACATGCCCCCCCGGACCTCCTATGCCCTCACCCCCGCCGGGGTCGAGCTGCAGGGGGTGATCGAGGCCATCGACGCCTGGGGCCGGCGCCACATCGAGGCGCCACTCGCGACCCGGCCGGCCCAGGCCGCCGCCTGCGAGCCGGCCGAGCTCCCCGCCGCCAGCGCGTGACCGCGCCGGGCGAGCTCTCGCCGGCGCCCACGGAGGGTCGGGTGGCGCGGCCGGACAAGCGCCTCTACTTCCTTCTGATCGCCCTGGCGGCGCGCACCCGTGCCGACTGCCTGGGACGACGGGTCGGGGCGGTGATCGTCCGCGACGACCGCGTCCTCTCCACCGGCTACAACGGCACCCCGTTCGGCATGCCCAACTGCTCCGAGGGGGGCTGCCATCGCTGCCTGCACCGGGGTGAGGAGGCGCCCTACCTGCGCGGCGGTGCCTACGACGTGTGTCTCTGTGTGCACGCCGAGCAGAACGCGATCCTCACCGCGGCCCGGTTCGGCCAGCAGACCCTGGGAGCCGGCCTGACCAGCACCACCCAGCCGTGCTTCGGCTGCCTCAAGGAGATGCTGCAGGCGGGCATCAGCGAGGTCCGATACCTGCATCCCTGGGATCCCCAGGAGGCCTACGGCGATCCCGCCCTGGCCGCGCAGTACGCCGCGCTGCGCAGCCGCTTCTCGGTCTTCGAGCAGGTCGGCGACCCGGCCGCCGACACGCCGGGCCTCTTCGCGCCCTTTCTCAGCTGATCGGCGGACCGCGAGGCTCGACGGCCGATCCGCATCTACGCCTCCGCCGTGGCCGGGTCCACGCGCTGTTCCGGCCCCTCGGCGAGCTGCTCGGCGATGGCGCGCACCCGGCTCAAGGTGTCGATCTCTTCGGGGGGCTTGTCACGCCGCCAGCGCAGGATCCGCGGGAATCGCAGGGCGAAGCCGGAGCGATGGCGCGCAGAGCGTTGCACCGCGTCGAACGCCACCTCGAGCACGATGTCCGGCCGCACGGTGCGGTAGCTGCCGTGCTCGCTGACGGTGCGCTCCAGCAGCATCGCCGTCATCTCGGCGATCTCGGCATCGGTCAGGCCGGTGTACGCCTTGCCCACCGGCACCAGCTCGTCGCTGCCGTCGACGCGGACGGCGAAGGTGACGTCGCTGAGCACACCGTGACGCTTGCCATGTCCCCACTCGGCGCCGATCACCACCACGTCGAGGGTATCGAGCGGTTTCTTCAGCTTCAGCCAGGCGAGACCGCGACGGCCCGGCGTGTACGCGGAGTCGGGGTCCTTGGCCATCAGTCCCTCGTTGCGGCGCGCCCGCGCGTCGAGGAACAGCTGCTCCAGGGCGTCGACGCCGCGGGCTCGCTCGAGGTGGGCCAGGGCGAAGCCGTCGCCGAGACCCAGCGCCTCCAGCCGCTCGCGTCGGGCCCGAAGCGGCTGCTCGAGCAGTGATTCACCGTCCTGGAAGAGCAGGTCCCAGGCGACGAAGACCACCGGCACCTCGGCGAGCAGCTGGGGCGGCGGCCGCTTCCTCCCCAGCCGCGTCTGCAACGCGGCGAAGGGCAGCACCCGTCGCTCCCTGAAGGCCAGCAGCTCGCCGTCGAGCAGCAACGCGCCCTCGACCCGCCGCGCCGCCCGCACCACCTCGGGAAACTGCTCGGTGATGTCCTTGAGGTCGCGGCTGCAGAGCAGGACGCGGCCCGCGTCGCGGTGGAGCTGGCAGCGGATCCCATCGTACTTGTCCTCGACCCACACCTCGTCGCCGAGCCGGGTGATCACCTCGGCGGCGCCGCTCACCGGAGAGGCGAGCATGTAGCGCATGGGAGCGAAGAGCCGGGGCTGGGCGTCGTCGAGGCGGTCGTCGCGGGCGAGCAGCGCCACCTCGCCGAGGTCGCCGATGATCATGTCGGCGCGCGCGACCGCGGTCGCGGGACGATCGAAGGCGCGGCCGATGGCCTCCTCGACCAGGCCTTCGCGAAGCCCGATGCGCATGTCGCCGCTGATCAGCTTGACGATGTAGCGCGCCTCCTCCGGCGAGCACCCCGCCAGCAGCTCGCGGAGCAGCCCGGCGCGCTGCCTCGGGGTGCCTCCGGCGGCGATGGTGTCGAAGGCCGCGGCGACGCCTACGAGGTCGAGACCGCCGGTGCCGCCGCGGCCCGCCTCGAGCAGCGCATCGTGGGTGGTGTCACCGGCGTCGGCATGACGCCGGTAGATCCGGCTCAGCGCGTCGCCGTCGATCCCGGTCAGCTCGCGGAGCACGGTGCTCAGGGCGGCACCGCCGATCTGCAGCACCCGGGTGTCCCCCGAGGGGAAGGGGCGGCCGGCGAAGTATCGCGTCGCCACCGGCAGCCGCTGCGGGTCGAGAGTGCGGAGATAGGCCGCAAGCAGGCGCACCTTCTCCAGCTTGGAGGACGTCGCGCCAATGGCCGACGCGGTGACCGCCAAGGCCGCCATCGAGCCGGGCGCCGCGCCAATCGGCGGTGCTTGCGTGTCCGATGGCGTTTCCATGTCCGTCAGTGTCGCAGCGTCAGTAGGGCAGCTCGTGCTCGTCCATACCGAAGTGATGTCCCACCTCGTGCAGGATGGTGCGACGGATCTCCTCGCGCAGCTGACCGAGGGTGGCACACACCGTCTCGTGGTTGCGCTGGTAGAGCACGATGCGCTCGAAGGGGCCGTCGTCGTGCAGGACGGTGGCTCCGCTGTAGACGCCGAGCAGGTCGGGGTCGAGCCCCTCCTCCACCTCTTCGGGATCGGGAAGGGGTTCGACCACCAGCATGGTATTGGCCAACATCCGGCGGAACTGGACGGGGATCGCGGCCCACACCTCGGCCGCGAGCCGGTCGAACTCGCCGGAGGCGATGCGTAGGGGCGGGGTGTAGTGCGACGGATCGAGGCACGCGGCTCGATCCAGCGCCTCGTCGCCCGCCGCCGCCTGGCCGAGCCAAGCGCGGGCGCGACCAAGGGTGTGCCAGGCATCGGCGTCGTGGGGGGCGAGTGCGACCGCCCTCTCGAGATGCGACGCGGCCTCGTCGAACCGGCCCAGCAGGTACGCGGCCACTCCCCGCAGCCGCCACGCCTCGGGGTCATCGGCGGTCAGTCCGGTGGCGGCGGTGGCCGCGGCCAGCGCCGGCTCGCGCCGGCCCAGCTGGCTGAGGGCCGCGGCCTGGAGCAGCAGCGCCCCGGATTCGGCCTCCGCCCCGGCGCCACTGCGGCGCAGCACGCGGTGCGCCCGCTCGGCACGGCGATACGCCTCGTCGGACCGCCCGTCGTCGAGGGCGGCCTCGGCAGCGTCCAGGAGCAGGGCGGGATCCTCGATCCGTCCGCGCCGCAGTCGCGGCCAAGGCATCGAGGCGACGCTACCACGCCGGCCTGACGCGCCGGTCACGATTCGCCGACCGGGACGGCGGCGCCGCGGATGGGGGCTACAACCAGACCATGAACGTGCTCACGGACCCCCCTGCCCCTGAGAAGACCTCGGTTGTCTCGCTCCGCGAGGAGCTGCTCGGCTCGGTGCAGCCGCTGCGTCATCGCACCACCGCTGACGACGCCGACGCCACCGCTTCGCCAACCACCGACCCGTCGATGGCGCCGACCGCCGGCGAGCTGCTGGCGTCGTCGGCCAGCCTGCGCCGCCTGTGCGAGAGCTACCACGGCACCTACCGCCGCCTCGAGGACAGCAACCGGCGGCAGCGGCTGGGCATCGCCGCCCTGGTGGCGGGAGTCGGCATCGGAGCGGTGGGTCTGTTCCGCGCCGGCAGCCTCGATTCCGCCACCGTGTCGGCGCTGGTGCTGACGGTGGCGCTCGCCAGCGCCGCCGGATTGGGCGCTCTCGCCTTCCTCTGGGTGCGCGCTACCCAGAAGCTGCGTGCCGCCCAGGGCGAACGGGTGCTGCGCGCGCTGCAGTTCAACTGCACGCTGGCACCGGCCCGGCTCGATGCCTTCCGGCGCTTCGCCGATCCCACCACCGCGTTCTTCGACTGCTATGGGGTCTGGCGCGCCGAGTACGCCGGCCCCGACTCCAAGCTGATCGCCCTGCTCGCGGACCTGCGCGGCCAGCGCAAACGCTGACGCGCTGACGGCGTCCCGAGCGCCGCTCACAGGGGCAGCGCGTAGAGCCGGCCGTCGGCGCAGGTGACGAGCAGGCGGCCACCATAGACGGCAGGCCCGCCGCTGGGCGGGGCCGGAGCCGTCCAGCGACCGCGCTCGAGGCCGCTGGCGACGTCGAGCAGGTGCATGACCCCGCCATCGTCGATGACCGCCACCCGATTGCCGGCCGCGGCCAGGCCATGGGTGACGACGGCGCCGATGTCGACGCTCCAGCGCACCTTTCCGCTCTGCGAGTCGACCGCGATCACCCGCCCGTCGCGTCCCGCCGCCACCACCGTGGTGTCGACCAGCACCGGGGCCACCTCGATCGGCGATCCGGCGTCGGCGTGCCAGCGCTCGCGCGGTGCGTCGTGCTCGAGCGCGTAGAGATTGTGGTCGGCGCTGGCGACGTACAGTGACGAGCCCCCGTCGACGGCGCCGGCGCTGATGATGCCTCCGGTGCTGAACGACCACAGCTGCCGCGCACCGGGGCCGAGCGCGTAGAAGCTGTTGTCCAGGTCGCCGATCCAGACATGCTCGCCGTCGGACGTCGGCGGGGCGATCAGACCGGCCTGAAACCGCTTGCGGTACCCGCGCGACCCGTCGTTCTCCGCGTAGCCGTCGAGGTAGTAGTCACGGTCGAAGGCGCCGCCGCCGGGGCGGGGCTGGGCGATACCCGCGTAGACGATGCCCTGCTCGATCTCCGGGGCGGCGAGCACGAAGTCGGCGCTGCTCACCCCCCACCGGCGTTGATGGCTGTCGAGATCGACGGCCCGCACCGCACCGGTCAGCTGGGTCGCTGCCTGCTGGCGGCTGGTGGCGACCACCGCACTGCAGCCGTCGAGGGCGACGGCGACCATGCCCGCCCCCGACTCCCCGCCCCCCGGCGGGCTGGTCCAGCGCAGCCCGCCGTCGCCGGCGGCCAGCGCCACCAGGGTGCCGTCGCTACGAACGTTGAAGACCAGGCCGCGAGCCGCGCTCGGCGGAGCGGTGAGGTGGCCTGCGCTGTCCGGCGAGGTCCACACCGGGGACCAGCGCGATCCCGGATCGCGGACCGCGAGCTGTGCCGAACCGCGCTGCGCAGGCCCCCCGCCGGCTCCGTTCCAGCCCGACGGGTCGGGGGTGCACGCCGGACCGCTGCCACCCCGTGCCACCAGCAGGACCGCGGCGACGATCAGCGATCCCGCTGCCACGACGCCCACGCCGATGGCGGTCATCCGCTGCACCTGGCTGCCCACGCCGCCGAGCGGGGCGACGCGTTGCGAGCGCGCGGGGGTGCGGCGTGGGGAGGGCCGGTCGCCAGGGCGGATGGGCACACGCCGGCCCCCGCGACGTCTCGGCATGGCGCCCAGTCTAGTGAGCGCCCTCTACACTCCGGCCCATGGAGACGGGAGCGGCCCGCTACGGCGAGGTCAACCTCATCGCCGACCCGCTCTACGGCTACATCGAGATCACCAAGGGTGACGGCGCTGCGCCCGGCGAGCAGCAGCTGCTCGACTCGCCCTGGCTGCAGCGGCTGCGACGGATCCATCAGCTGCAGTCCGCCTGGTGGGTCTTCCCCACCGCCGAGCACTCGCGCTTTGCCCATCTGCTGGGGGCGATGCACCTCGCCGGCGTCTTCGCCCGCCAGATCGACGGATCCCTGCGCGCCGCCCTGCCCGGCGCGCCCTCGCCACCGTGTGTCGAGGAGACCCTTCGTCTCGCCGGCCTGCTGCACGACGTCGGTCACGGACCCTTCGGGCACTTCTTCGACCGCGAGGTGCTCTCGCGCTACGGGATCGACCACGAGGACGTCGGCCGCCGCATCGTGTGCGACATCCTTGGCGACATCATCGGGTCCATCGAGGCCAGCCCCTCAGGCCGCTTCGCCGCCGGTGAGCGGGTCGACCCGCGCTGGATCGCCTGGGTGATGGCGCCCGCCGGCATCGAGGGCTACCGTCCGCCCCTCTGGTTGCGTGCCTGCAAGCCGCTGCTCTGCGGGCCTGCCACCGTCGACAACCTCGACTACGTGCCACGCGACGCCTACATGTGCGGCGTCAGCGCCGGCGCGGTGGACGTCAAGCGGCTGGTCCACTACTCCTTCGTCGCCGGCGACACCATCGCGCTCCACGCCCACGCCGCCGGAGCGCTGCAGATGTTCCTGACGGCACGGCTCTACCTGTACACCAACATCTACTTCCACCGGACGGTTCGGCGGATCGACCTGTCGATGCGGGAGATCTTTGCGGAGACGGTGGAGCACCTCCTTGCCGGCAACCCGCTCGACCATCTCGACGAGTACCTGGAGCTGACGGACTGGTCGCTGCTGGAGGCGGTGCAGCGCTGGCGCCGGGCGGCGGTGGGCAGCAGCCAAGCGCGGCTGGCCCAGGCCTGGGCCCGGATCACCGCCCGTGAGCTGCCGTGGCGGCTTGCCTATGAGGCGTACGCCCGCAGCGACTCGGTACTCGACGGCGCGCAGCAGCGGATCGCATCGCTGCTGCCGGACGGGATGGGCGACACCAGCTTCGTCGTCGACATCGCCAGCGCCAGCGTCGCCCCGCAGAACCCGATGCACGACGACGGCATGGTGGCGATCTGGGATCCGCTGCAGGGCTCGGTGGTGCACAGCCGCACCGCGGAACTGGTGGCGCGTCTGCCCCAGTACAGCCAGCTGGTGCGCGTCTTCACAAACCAGGCGGACGCGGTGAGCGCGCTGGGACGGGCGGCGGCGACGGCGCTCGGCTGACGACTGCGGATTCGGTGGCCGAACCTCGGTCGAGCCCGGCTCAGTCGGGGACGTGGTCGAGGGCCCAGTCGACGGCCGCGGCTGGACTGCCGGCGGCGAAGAGGTCGGGGTCATCGATCTGCGCCCCGTCGCGGTGGAGCTGCCACGACGACAGGGTGGCCACCGGACGGCCAAGTCGCCGCGCGAAGGCGATCTCGCTCAGCGTGCCGTAGCCGCCGCCGACCGCCACCATGGCGACGCAGGCGCGCGCGAGCAGGGCGTTGCGCACCTCACCGAGACCGGTGGGGAGGGCGACGCCGATCGCCTCCGCCGCCTCGTCGGGATCCCAGCCCGGCAGCAGTCCGATCGAGGTGCCGCCGGCCTCGCGGACGCCCTCGGCGCATGCCTCCATCACCCCGCCGAGACCGCCGCAGAGCACCAGCGCGCCTCGCTCCGCCAGCCGGCGGCCGACGCTGCGGGCCAGCGCTGCCTCCTCAGGTGACGGCGCCGACGCGCCGCACACCGCGATCAGCGGAGGGCGAGGCACCGGCGGGCGGCGCAAGGGGGGCGGGGCACTAGTCGCCGGACGCCGCCAGGGCGGCGGCCTCGGCGCCGACCTCGGCGGCGGCCGCGCCCCGAAACGCCGGCGCCAGACGCGCCGGCTGCCCGCCGTAGACCCGGCGCGCCAGCAGGGCCACCGCGGCGCAGATCAAGGCCGCCACCGCGAAGATCGCGGCCGCGGCGCCATCGGCGTCACCGGGCGAATGGCCCACCGCCGCGGTGTAGACGGCGCCGGTGACCGCCAGGCCGGTGACCACCCCGGCGTTGCGGGCGGCGGAGAGAAACCCAGCGGCGCTCCCCAGCGCCGATCGGGGCGCGGCGGCGAGGGCGGCGGCGGTGTTGGGCGAGGAGAACAGGCCGTTGCCGGCGCCGAGCGCGAACAGGCCGGCGGCCAGCAGCGGCCAGAGGTCCAAGGCGGCACCGGAGGCGGCGGCGAGCAGGCCGGCGGCGGCGAGCCACATCCCGGCGGTGGTCGCGGCGACGGTCCGGCCGAGATCGCCGAGGCCACCGCCCTGGCGGGCGGTCGCGACCACCCCGATGCCGATCGGGAGGAAGGCGGCGCCGGCAATGGCGGCGCTGGTCCGGTGGGCGCTCTCGAGCCAGTACGGCAGGAAGGCGAAGCAGGACATCAGGGTGCCGGTCGACAGGAACGTCCCCAGGGCCGCCCCGGCGAACCGCCCGCTCCGCAGCAGCCGCCGGTCGAGGAGGGGATGGGCGGCTCGACGCTCGGCCAACAGCAGCGCGCCGGCGGCGCCCGCGGCGAGGCCGAGCCACCCGCCCGCCGGCCAGCCGAGCACGGCGCTGCCACTCAGCGAGGCGATCCCGCCACCCAGGCACAGCAGCAGCAGCGCCAGGGCCAGGGCGCCGGCCATGTCCAGGCCGGCGACCGCCCGTTGAACGGACCCCGGCACCGCGACGCGCACCAGCACCAGCCCGAGCGCGGCCAGCGGGACCCCGGCCCAGAACACCGCCTGCCATCCCCAGAGCGCTACCAGCAGCCCGCCCAGCGGCGGTCCGGTCAGCCCGGCCACCGCCTGCAGAACCACCATCACCGCCACCGAGCGCCCGGTGCGCCGCCGAGGGACGTGCTCGGCGATCAGCGCCAGGCTGCCGGCGGTGAGCAGGCCGCCGCCCACCGCCTGGATCGCCCGAGCGAGCAGGAGCACGCCGAACATCGGAGCCAGCGCCGCCAGCACCGAACCGGCGGCGAACACCACGAAGCCTGCGGCGTAGGCGTTGCGGCGCCCGAAGCGGTCGCCCAGCCGTCCCAGGGTGGGAATGGTCGCGGTCACCGTGACCAGGTAGACGCCGAGCACGTACTGGCTCTGCGCCAGCGAGACGCCGAAGTGCCGGCCGATGGGATCGAGGGCGACGGCGACGATGGTGGCGTCGACCATCCCCACGAAGGCGCCGAGTCCGAGCGCCACCAGCAGCAGCGGCCGAGGAGTCCCCGCCGCCGGCGACGGTGGTTCCGTCGATGCCGTGGCGCTGCTCACCGAGCGCCGGTCAGCCGAGCTTGATGCGGGGACCGGAGGGCATCACCGGTCCGGTGGCGGTGACCCGGAAGTTCTCCTTGCTCACCTCGGCGGCGATGTGCGAGGCGACGTCGTTGAACGTCTGCCCCACCGGGCTGCCCGGGGCCGCCGCCATCAGCGGTTGCCCGTCGCCTCCTCCGAGGCGCACGCGCGGATCCAGCGGGATCGCCCCGAGGAAGGGCAGGCGCAGCCGCTCGGCGAGCTCGCCGCCGCCGCCGGCACCGAAGACGTCGGTGCGCTCGCCGCAGTGAGGGCAGAGAAAACCGCTCATGTTCTCGACGATGCCCAGCACCGGCACCTTCAGCTGCTTGAACATGGCGATGCCGCGACCGACATCGGCGATGGAGACGTCCTGCGGCTGGGTGACGATCACCGCACCGGTCAACGGGATGCTCTGGGCGAGTGTCAGCTGTACGTCGCCGGTGCCGGGGGGAAGATCGATGACCAGGTAGTCGAGCTCGCCCCATTCGACGTCGTAGAGGAACTGACGCACCGCGCCGCCGAGCATGGGACCCCGCCAGATCACCGGCTGGTCGGGCTTGAGCACGGTGCCGAGCGACATCACCCGCAGGCCGTACGCCTGCAGCGGGATGATGCGATCGCCGCGGGCGCTGGGCTGGTCGTGGAGACCGAGCATGATCGGCACGTTGGGACCGTAGACGTCGGCGTCGATCAATCCCACCGTCGCGCCCGCCTGGTGCAGGGCGATGGCGACGTTGACGCTGACCGTGGTCTTGCCGACGCCGCCCTTGCCGGCGCTGACGGCGACCACGTTGCGCACATTCGGAATGTCTTTGCGGCCGGGCAGGCCGCGGGTGGTGGTGACGCTGGCGTCCCACTCGACCTTGACCGCGTCGACCCCGGGGACGCGACCGACCAGCGCCGCCTCGATGTCACGGTTGATGCGGTCCTTGAGCGGGCACGCGGGGGTGGTGAGCACCACCCGCATCGACACCGTACCGCTCTCGAGGCGCAGGTCCTTGACCATGTTGAGGGTCATCAGGTCCTTGTGCAGCTCGGGCTCCATCACCGTGGACAGAGCGCGCTCGATCTGCTGGATGACCTCGCTCTCACTCATCGCCGTTCGAGTATACGCGGCGGTGCTCCGGCGTCCGAACCGCCGGCAACGCCACCCGGCCGCCGCCGTCCACTAGCATTCCGGGGCCATGCGGGAGGGTCTGCTCAGCGATCTCGCCGCCGTGGTCGGGGGCCCCCAGGTGCTGGCCCGGCCGGCGGATCTGGCCTCGTACAGCTTCGATGCATTCGGCGCCTCGGGCGAGCGCCACCTTCCCGATGCGGTGGTCTTCCCCGCGAGCACCGAGGAGGTCTCGGGCGTCGTCCAGGTGTGCGCCCGACATGGATGTGCGGTGGTGCCGCGGGGAGCCGGCACCGGGTATGCGGGTGGCGCCATCCCGCTGGGCGGTGGGGTGGTCGTCAATCTCTGCCGCATGTCTCGCGTGCTCGCCCTCGACGGGTCGGCGATGCGGATCGACGTCGAGGCGGGGGTGCTCACCGCGACCGTGCACCGTCGCGCCGCCGCCGGGGGTCTCTACTACCCTCCCGACCCGGGCTCGTCGACCACCTCCACCATCGGCGGCAACATCGCCTGCAACGCGGCGGGACCGCACGCCCTGCGCTACGGCACCACCGCCGACTTTCTCACCGGCGTCACCGCCGTCCTCGCCGACGGACGGATCGCCCGCGTCGGCGAGACCGACGCCGACCAGCACTTCCTCCGCCTTCTGGCAGGTTCGGAGGGCACCCTCGCCATCGTCACCGAGGCGCGCCTGCGTCTGATCCCCGCACCGGCGGCGCGCTCCACCGTGGCCGCGACCTTCGCGTCGATGGAAGGTGCCGCCAACGCCGTCGCCGCCATCGCCCAGTCACGGCTGGTGCCCGCCGCGCTCGAGTTCCTCGACGGGGCCGCGGTGGCCGCGGTGGCCAGGGCGGGCGCCAGCGCCGTCGCCCGCGGAGTCGGCGCCCTGGTGCTGGTCGAGGTGGAGGGCGACGCCGCCACCACCGGGGACCACACCGACTCCATCCGCAGCGCCATGGAGCACGCCGGCTCCGACCACATCGAGGTTGCCGCCGACAGCGCGGCGGCGGCGCGCCTGTGGGCGATGCGCAAGGCGATCAGCGCCGCCGTGGCCACGGTGATGATCGGCAAGGTCAACGAGGACGTGGTGGTGCCCCGCGATCGCATCGCGGAGCTGGTGGCCCGCACCCATCAGCTGGGAGACGCCCACGCGGTGCCGGTGGTCAACTTCGGCCACCTCGGCGACGGCAACCTGCACGCCACCTTCCTCATCGATCCGAGGCGCAAGGGCGACCGCGAGCGGGGCGACGCGGCCGCGGCCGAGCTCTTCGAGTGCGTGCTCGACATGGGTGGCTCGCTCAGCGGCGAGCACGGGGTCGGCTACACCAAGCTCGCCTACGTCGAACGGCAGCTGGGAGCGGGGACGGTGGCGCTGATGAGGCGCATCAAGCAGGCCCTCGATCCCCAGGGCCTGCTCAATCCCGGCAAGAAGATCCCGCCGTTGGCGACCGAGGCGGCACCACCAGCGGTGGTTGCCGCGGCGGCGGCGCGCCGGTAGTAGCCGCTTCGGCCCGTCAGGCGTTCAGCGCCGCGAGCAGTGACGCGGCGTAGTCGGTGTGGTTGATGACGTTGGCGAGGTCGCGACCGGCGGTCTCGGTCTCCATCGCCGCCTCGTAGACGAAGCCGTACACGTTGGTCAGCGTCCATTCACCGAATCCGAGCTCGGCGAGGGCGTCACGAAGCCGTGGTTGGCGCCCGCCCTGCTCGAAGGTCTCGGTGGCCGCCTGGTAGAGGGCGACCAGGTTGCGCAGCTCCGCCTCGTATTCCTCGATCAGCTCCTCGGCCGCCTTGTCCGCCTTCAGGCGCAGCAGGGTGCGCCGGATGTCCTGGATCTCGAGCTGGTACTCGTCCATGGGCGGACGAGTCTAGGCACGGTCAGGGGCGGTGCGAGCCGAGGAACAGCGCCACCACCATGCCCAGTCCCGCGCCCGCCGCCGCCAGCACCAGACCGGATGCCACGCCGGCGAGCGGACGCAGGGCGCGCAAGCCTCCGCCCACCATCATCACCGCGAAGCCGGCACCACACACCACCACCGCCCGCCCCAGCGCGACGCGGAGTGACGGCGCCTGGCGGGCGCTCTCGCCGGAGACCACCGCGGCGAGCAGGGCAACGCCGAGCAGGCCCATGCCGGCGGCGGTGCCGATGAAGCCGCGCAGCAGCGGACTGGCGGTGAGCACCAGCGCGACCAGAGCGGAGGCGGCCATGATGATCACCGCCGCTCGCAGCGACGCATCCGCGAAGCCGTTGGTGCGTCCCCCGGCGAGGGCGTGATCGAAGGCGTGATGCAGGATCCCCGCCGGGCTTCTCCGCGAGATGTCGAACGGCGAGCAGGGAAGGCGGCAGAGCAGAGCTCCGCCGGCATCACTCTCGGCATCGAGAAAGAAGCCGGCCGTCACCAGGCCGGCGCCGAGCAGCACGATCAGGGCGCCCAGCAGGCGGCGGCGCAGCGGCAGCATCGCCAGCCGCGGGATCACACGCACTCGATCGGGCTCACGGTGGGATGACGCGCACCGGTCGGAGCGGCAATGTTCCGCGGTGACGGAGCACTAGTAAAAGGCGTGATGGAGGGCGACGGTTGGGCCCAGCAGGATGGCGATGATATTGATCACCTTGATCATCGGGTTGATCGCCGGGCCGGCGGTGTCCTTGCAGGGGTCGCCGACGGTGTCGCCGGTGACGGCGGCGGCGTGGGCCTCGGTGCCCTTGCCGCCGTAGTGGCCCTCCTCGATGTACTTCTTGGCGTTGTCCCACGCGCCGCCGCCACTGGTCATCGAGATGGCGACGAACAACCCGACGATGATCGTGCCCAACAGCATCGCGCCCAGCGCCTGCGGACCGATGATCAGTCCCACCAGGATCGGCGCCAGCACCGGTATCAATCCCGGGATGACCATCTCCCGCTGCGCCGCCGCGGTGACCAGCGCCACCGTGCGCCCGTACTCCGGCCGGGCCGTGCCCTCCATGATCCCGGGGATCTCGCGGAACTGGCGGCGTACCTCGGTGACCACTCCCCCGGCGGCGCGCCCCACGGCGAGCATCGCCAGCGAGCCGAAGAGGAAGGGCATGATCCCTCCGATCAGCAGCCCGACGATCACCTGCGGCTGGGTGAGGTCGAAACTGAAGCCATGACCGGCGTGGTTGGCGATGACGTCGGTGTAGCTGGCGAAGAGCACCAGCGCGGCGAGGCCCGCGGACCCGATGGCGTAGCCCTTGGTCACGGCCTTGGTGGTGTTGCCGACGGCGTCGAGGGGATCGGTGACCTGGCGGACCGACTCCGGCAGGTCGGCCATCTCGGCGATGCCACCGGCGTTGTCGGTGATGGGCCCGTAGGAGTCGATGGCGACGATGATGCCGGTCATGCTGAGCATCGCCATGGCGGCGATGGCGATGCCGTAGAGGCCTGCCAGCCAGGCTGAGAGCAGGATGCCGACGCCGATGGTCAGCACCGGGATGGCGGTGGACTCCATGCCGATCGACAGCCCGGCGATAATGTTGGTGGCGTGGCCGGTGGTCGAGGCGGCGGCGATGGTGCGCACCGGCCAGAACTGCGAGCCGGTGAAGAACTCGGTGATGCCGACCAGGATCACGGTGACGCCGACGCCGATGACGGCACACCAGAACAGATTGAACGAGCTGAAGGGCGCCCCGTTGAAGTAGCCCTTGCCGTCGAAGAGCACGGTGGCGGCGAAGAAGGCGGGCAGGGCGATGACCACCGCGGCACCCAACCCCTTGTAGAGCGCGCCCATGATCCAGCCGCTGCGGGGCAGGCGCACGAAGTTGGAGCCGATCACGGTGGCGACGATGCTGATGGCACCGAGGACGAGCGGGTAGATCACGAACCCCAGCTCCGGGTTGCCGGCCGAGTCCTTGAAACGCAGGAAGCCGAGCAGCATGGCTGCCACCGCGGTCACCGCGTAGGTCTCGAAGAGGTCGGCCGCCATGCCGGCGCAGTCGCCGACGTTGTCGCCGACGTTGTCGGCGATGACCGCGGGATTGCGAGGGTCGTCCTCGGGGATGCCCGCCTCCACCTTGCCCACCAGGTCGGCGCCCACGTCGGCCGCCTTGGTGTAGATGCCGCCCCCCAGCCGGGCGAACACCGAGATCAGCGAAGCGCCGAAGGCGAATCCGACCAGGGCGTCGAAGTCGCGAAAGATGCCGTAGGCGGTGACCACCCCGGCCAGCCCGAAGCCCACCACGAACAGGCCGGTGACGGCGCCGCCGCGGAAGGCGGTGCGCAATGCGGGGTCGATGCCGGAGCGCGCCGCCTCGGCGGTGCGCAGGTTGGAGCGAACCGAGATGTTCATCCCCACGTAGCCGGCAGCGGCGCTGAGAACCGCACCCATGACGAAGAGCACGGCGGTCTTCACCCCCGTCCCCCATCCCAGCGCCAGACCCTGGAGGAGGAGCAAGACGATGGCGATGAGCACGCCGATGCCGGCGATGATCGTGTACTGCCGGTTGAGGTAGGCGCCGGCTCCCTCCTGGATGGCGCGAGCGATGGAGATCATCCGCTCGTTGCCCTGAGGCTGGCGCAGCACCCAGGCAATCAGATAGAGCGCGTAGACAAGGGCAAGAATCCCAGCAAGCCCGATGGGCAAGAGGGCAGCGAACGACATTGGCTCCTCGCGGCGGCCACCTCTACGCCGGGTCCCCGCGAATCGGCGTCGATTCGCGGGCTGGTTGCCCCCCTGCCGAAGGCGCGCGGATGGCCGGGTTCAAATGGCGGCGGGATTATAGAGCCCCGGCCCCGCCATGCGGCGTGTACCCTCGGCGGCGATGGCCGGCGCTCCCGGGCGGAGCATCATCATCGCCGTCGGCGACGAGGTGCTCGGCGGCTTTGTCCTCGACAGCAATTCCAACTGGCTGGCGCAGCGGTTGCGCGAGGCCGGCTATGCGGCAGAGCGCATCGAGGTGGTGGCCGATCGCGACGACGCCATCGTCGCCGCCATCCGTCGGGCCCTGGCAGAGACCGCGGTCACCCGCATCCTCGTCTCCGGCGGAGTCGGGCCGACACCCGACGACCGCACCCTGGCCGCGGTGGCGCGCGCGCTCGACCGTCCCCTGGAGGAGAACGCGGAGGCGCTGGCCCATGTGCAGGGCATCGTGCGACGGATGCACGCCGCCGGGTGGGTCCCGAGCGACGAGATCTCGGCGGCGAATCGCCGCATGACGGTGGTGCCGCGAGGGGCGGTGGTGCTCACCAACCGCCGTGGCATGGCCCCCGGCCTCGCCTACGACCTCGACCAGGGAGGCACCCGCTGGCTGCTGGTGCTCCCGGGCATCCCGCGCGAGATGACGACCATCTTCGCCGAGGAAGCCCTACCGCGTCTGTTCTCCGGCGGGGCGGTCGAGCACGTCGCCGAGGCGCGCTACGGCTACGCCATCGAGGCGGAGTTTGTCGGGCCCATGACCGTGCTGGGCAACGAGTACCCCGACGTCGCGGTGGGCTCCTACCCGCAGACCGAGACGCGCGAGCTGGTCATCCGGCTGTGGGGCGGCAACGCCGCGCAGGTGGAGGCGGCGTTCCGCCGGCTGCTGGAACTCCGTCCCCTCGCGGAGCGCTGAGGCCCTCGGCTCAGCTCGCCTGCTGGAGATTGCGAGCGCGCGGGCCCTTGGGGCTGTCGAACACCTCGAAGGTCACCGGCTGCCCCTCCTCGAGCGAGTCGAAGTCGATGGGACCCAGCTCGGTGCGGTGGAAGAAGACCTCGAGGCCGTCCTCGGCGCGAACGAAACCGAAACCACGATCGGGAACAATCTTCTTGATGCGGCCTGCAGGCATTGCACAACTCCGGCTGACGACGACGGTTGGCGATGGGCGCATCGCTTCACGTCAGCACCAAAGCGACACGCGGTGTGGATTCGGCCCGTCACCCCCGCTCAGCGGACGGCGGCACCCGGTCCTCTCCCTCTCAGGATAGCAAGCTGGTGCTGCTCCCTCGCCACTGATCTCGTGGAGTGGTCGCCTCGATGCGCTCGGGTCATTCATCGCCGCGTTCCGCGTGCCACCGGCTGCGCAGATCGCGTGCGCTGTCGGGCAGATTCGCGTAGTACTCCTCGATGTCGAGCTGCGGTGGCCACGGATCCGCCGCCGCGGCAGCAGGTTCGCGCCGCGCCAGCCGAGACCATTCCATCCCGTGCGGCTTGAGCGCAGCTGCGGATGCGGTGAGGCCGCGTCGTGCCAGCCACCGAGCGCGGTCGAACGGTGGCGCCTCCAGCGTTCGCGGACCGGTGTCACACCAGGTCAGTGCGAGCAGCCCGGAGGCGCCGGCGGCGACGGCGCGCTCCAGCACCGCTCCGGTGACCCGCACCGCGTCGGCGGGAGCAAGCCCCGTCTCGGTGGCGGCGTCGGCATCACCGTCCGCCGGCGCCTCGGGATCCTCGCTGGCAACGCCGGTGTTGAGCATCACGACGGGAGTCGCCTGATCGCAGAGCCGTTGCGCCAGCTGGAGCACGAAGGTGACGTCGCCGGCGGAGGTCTCGCTGAGGGGCAGCGCGGGTGGCTGAGGCGCCGTCGACACGCCGACCGCGTCGAGGTGCGGCGCCACCGCGGCGAGGCGGACACCGCGCCCGAGAAGGACATCGCCGGCACCGAGGGTCAGCCAGCAGCGCTCCTGCTGACCGCGCACGCGCCCCGCCAGCAGCTCGACCCAGGCGGCGAGGTGGGCGATGCGGCGCGGGCGCACCGTCGTCGCCGGGTCATGACCGAGGTCCCAGGCGGCGATCCCGGGATGGCCGGCGAAGGCGCGCAGCAACGCGTCCATCCAGGTGGTCGCCAGCTCGAGCATCAGCGGATCCGCATACAGGTCGCGGGGACCGCCCGCCACCACGTTTCCGTCGCTGATGACTCGAACTCCCACACGTGGGCGGCGGCGGTCGACCGCGTACCGCGGCAGCCAGACGCAGTCGCCCCAGGACTGGGCGAAGAGCACGGGGACCACCGCCAGAGAGACCGCCGCAGCAGAGTCGAGCACCATCTCCAGCTCGCGAAGCCGGCGACGGCTGACCTGGCGCGGGGACGGCATGAAGGCGTCCCAGGCAAGAGGAAGGCGGACGACGGAGAAGCCGGCGGCGCGCACCGCCGCCAGGTCGGCGCCGATGCGGCCGGCGTCGAACTCGTCCCACAGAAACGGCCCGACCTCCGCGGGCCAGTAGAGGACGCCGCAGATCAGCGGCTCCACTCAGCGGCCGGTGAAGGTCGCCGCGCGCTTCTCGATGAAGGCCGTCATCCCTTCGGCGGCGTCAGCGCTGCTGATCGCGTCCAGGAAACCCCGGGTCTCCAGGTCGATGCCCGCTGCGACGGTGGTGTCGAGGCCGTCGAGGATCGCCAGCTTGGCGATGCCCAGCGCCCTGGTGGCCATGCGCCCCAGCTCCTGCGCCTTGGCATCCACCGCCGAGCGGAACTCCTCCGGGGGGGCGGCGACGTCGACCAGACCCATGCCCAGCGCCTGGGGTGCGCGCAGGCGTGTGCCCTCGAAGATCATCTGCACCGCCCGCCCCCGGCCGATGAGACGGGGCAGTCGCTGGGTGCCTCCGCCGCCCGGGATCAGCCCGAGCGATGTCTCGGTGAGGCCGATGGTGCTGCGCCCGTCGTCGACCATGAAGCGGTAGTCGCAGCACAGCGCCAGCTCACACCCACCACCGAGCGCGTGGCCGTTGATGGCGGCGATCACCGGCTTCGGAGTGCGCTCGACGACCGCCAGGCGAGAGGTCAGGGTCGCCTCCTCTCCCTGGTCGCCGCCGAGATCGCCGCTCGACATCATCTTGATGTCGGCGCCGGCCATGAAGTAGCGCTCGATCGCGCTGCACAGGACGATGACCCGCACCGCTGGATCGGCACCGAGCTCCTGGAACACCCGCGCCAGCTGGTGCAGCAGCGCGGGAGCGATGGCGTTGACCGGCGGCCGGTTCATGGTGACGGTGGCGATGCCGCCGTCACTGTGGACGCTGATGTACTGCTCGCTCTCGCCCATTCAGAAGGTGAACAGGTCGATGCCGCCGGCGACGCTGATCACCTGGCCGGTGATGTAGCGCGCTTCCGGGGACACCAGGAAGACGATGGTGCTGGCGACGTCCTCCGGCTCGCCCGGAGCGCGGGTGGCGGTCCGCAGCACCATGCGGTCGTTCATCTTCGGATTGCCCAGCTTGAACGCCTCGGTGGCGATGATTCCCGGCGCCACCACGTTGGCGGTGATCCCGAAGCGGGCGCCCTCCAGGGCCACGGTGCGCGCCAGTCCCACCAGCGATGCCTTGGTGGCGGCGTACGACGCCTGCCCGAACCCGCCGAGTGTCCCCGCCACCGAGGCCATGAAGATCACCCGGCCCCAGTTGTGCTCGCGCATGTGGGGGAACGCGGCCTTGGTGCAGTTGAAAGCGCCGGTGAGGTTGACGCTGACATCGCGGTCCCACAGGTCGTCGTTCTGCTGCTCGATCTGCGCGATGTGGTCGAGGGTGGCCGCGTTGTTGACCAGGATGTCGATGGCGCCGAAGTCACGGGCGATCTGCGCGAAGACGGTGGTGACCTGCTCGCGATCGGTCACGTCCATCTTGACGGCGGCGGACCGCCGCCCCATCTGCCGGATCTCCTCACTGGTGCGCTCCGCGTAGACGACGTTCTGCGCGGTGAAGAGCTGGGCCAGGGCCGACCCCGAGCGCTCCGCCGAGCGCGCGATCTCGGGGTCCGACTCGATGAGGATGTCGGTGACCACCACGTCCGCGCCCGCCTGGGCCAGGGCCAGGCAGTCGGCGCGGCCCAGCCCGCGCGAGCCGCCGGTGACCACCGCCACCCTGCCCGTCAGGTCGAACATGACCCGGGAGCTTATCGAAAGGCGGCGGCGGCTCCGGCCGGCTAGCTGGCCTTGGCCATCGGCCGCGGCTGCGCGCGGCGCTCGCCGAGGATGTAGCGGCTGATCACCAGCCGCTGGATCTCGGCGGTTCCCTCCCAGATCTGGTAGATCTTGGCGTCGCGCATGAAGCGCTCCACCGGATGGTCCTTGACGTAGCCGTAGCCGCCGAGCACCTGGACCGCGTCGACGGTGATCTCCATGGCGGCGTCGCCGGCGAACAGCTTGGCCATCGATCCCTCGGCCCGCGTGAACGGCAGACCCTGGCTGACCATCCAGCCGGCACGCCACGTCAGCAGCCGGGACGCGTCGACCTTGGTCGCCATGTCGGCGAGCTTGAAGGCGATCGCCTCGTGCTTAGCGATCGGCTTGCCGAACTGCTCGCGCTCGAGCGAGTAGTCGCGCGCGTACTCAAAGGCGGCGCGGGCGATCCCCAGGGCGCCGGCGGCGATGGCGGGACGGGTCGCCTCGAGCATCATCATCGCCCCCACCGCTCCGGGACCGGTGGAGTTGCCCTGGGCGTCGAAGCCGAGACGGGCGTCATCGGGGACGAAGCAGTCCTCGAAGATCACCTGCGCGGTGTGAGAGGCGCGCACCCCGAGCTTGCGCTCCTTGCGTCCCTGGCGCATGCCGGGATTGCCCTTCTCGATGACGAAGCCGGCGATGCCGGCGGGCCCCAGGCTCCGGTCGGTGGTGGCGAAGGCCACCTGGATGTCGGCGATGCCGCCGTTGGTGCAGAACTGCTTGGTGCCGTTGAGCAGGTACCCGCCGTCGACCTTCTTGGCGTTGGTCTCCAGCGCCAGCGAATCCGACCCCGATGACGGCTCGGTCAGTCCCATGGCGGCGATCCGCATCTCCTTGGGATCGCACAGCATGCCGATGTACTTCTCTTTCTGCTCCTCGGTCCCCATGGCGATGATGCCGGCGCCGGCGAGACCGCTGCCCATGATGGCGACCGCGGTGCCGGCGTCACCCCAGGAGAGCTCCTCCTGGATGATCAGCTCGCTGATGAAGTCGACACCGCCGCCGCCGTACTGGGCCGGAAAGCCGGCGTTGGCGCCGATGCCGAGTTCGTGCGCCTTGCGCATGACCTCCCACGGCGTCTCCTCGTGCTCGTCGAAGTGGTCGGCGTTGGGACGGACCTCCTTCTCGGCGAACTGATGGACGAGATCGCGTATCTCCTCCTGCTCGGGGGTGAGCGAAAAGTCGAGGGCCATGGCGTTGTCGACCTCAGGTGTCGAGCCGGACCTGCGCCCGGCCGTTGGTGAGCACGCTGTCTCCGCGATCGGACACGGCCTCCACCGCGAGACTGACGACGCCAGAGGCCTCCTCGACGGCGATGACGCGCCCGCTGCAGGTGAGGGTGTCGCCTGGGAGGAGGGGCCGGGAGAAGCGCGCCCCCAGCGCGGTGAGCCGCTCGCTGCCCCCCGCCCACCGGGCCACCGCCCCGGCGAGGATGCCGAGGCTCAGCATGCCGTGGGCGATGGTCCCGGGGAGGCCGACCGCACGGGCGAACTCCTCGTTGGTGTGGATGGGGTTGGGGTCGCCCGATGCCTCGGCGTAGGCGTTGATCTGCACCTGGGTCACCCTCCGGCTGAGCGGGGTGATCGCGTCACCCACCTGCAGCGCGGTCAGCGCCGGCGCGCTCACGACGATGCCCCCCGAACGATCAGCACCGAGGAGCCGCTGCAGACCACCTCGCCCTGCCGGGCGGCCTCGAGGTCGACGCCGACGAAGGTCATGCCCCGCTTCTCCTGCACCGAGGCGATCCGGGCGCTGGCGTCGATCACGTCGCCGGCGTGCACCGGCGCGTGCCAGGTGAAGTGCTGCTCGCCGTGGATGAGCCCGGCCAGGTCGATGCCCACCTCGGCGTCACCGAAGAGCTGCCCAAGGGTGGGGAAGAGCAGGTAGACCGCCGCGAACGTGGGCGGCACCGCCTCCGGCTCGGCCACCGGGTCGTCACCCGCGAGGGCGGCGGCGAAGGCGCGGGAGCGCTGGCCGTCCACCACCTGGCCCGGGGCCACGTACGTCCGGCCGACGTGACTGCTGTCGGGCATGGCGATGCGTCAGGCGACCAGGCTCTGGAGCTTCATCGCCAGCCCCATGTCGCCCCGCACCTTGAGCTTGCCGCTCATGAAGGCCATCGTGCCGTCGAGCTTGCCATCGGTGAGAGCAACGAAGTCGTCGGCCGCCATGAGGATGGTGACCCCAGGGTTCGCCGCCGGGCCCTCCTGCAGGGTGCCGCCCCCGTCCTTGATGTCGACGTGCCAGGTACCGCCGTTCTCACCGCTGAGCTCGAACTGATAGACGGCGGTCAACCCCGCCAGCTTCTGGGGATTCTGCTCGAGCCTGGTGCGGATCTCTGCGAACTTGTCTGCAGGAGTCGACAACTCCTCCTCCTCCACTGCGGCCGGCACGTGCCCGGACAGTACTCTCCTCCCGATCGCACGGTGGCCGTCCGCGCCACCGCGGCCCCCCATCGGGCAGCGCGAGCGACCAGGATCTGAGTGCCGCCGGGACTATAATGCGCTGCGCTATTGAGTGTCAATCAGTAGGACAATCCGATAGCGTTGCTGTCGCATAAGCACCAACCCGCCGAGCGGTGTTCGAATTGCCCGGCGACCGCGCCGCCCGCGGACCAGGCCTTTCCGCCGTAATGCAACGCGTCATCGCGCGGGTGACGCCCGAGATCACCGCTCGACCTCGCCCAGAGCATTCCAGCTGAGGAACGAGGCGCCCACCGGGTCCCAGCGGCGCCACCGGTCCGGCTCCACCACCCGGGGGCCGGCGGCGGAGACCGCGTCGCGCAGGGCGCGAACCCCACCCGCCAGCTGCCGCCGCAGATCGGATGCGGCCTCGCGCCGCCACACCGACGGCAGCGGCTCGAGCCCGTTCGGTCCGCGGCAGAGCGTCACCCGGCGGCTGCCACCGGCCGCCTCGCCGAGCAGCCCGGAGACCAGGGCAGACGAGAGACGGGGCATGTCGCAGGCGATCACCACCACCAGCGGGGTCCGGGCGTCCTCGAGGGCGGCGACCACCCCGGAGAGCGGGCCGGCGCCGGGCAGGGCGTCGGCCACCGCTCGGGCGGCCAGCCCGGGCACCGGCGGCCCGGCGGTCAGCACCTCGGCGTAGAGGCCGCGCAGCGCCTCGGCCCCGAGCGCCCCCAGGACCCGGCCGCCCTCGACCGGCATCGACGCCTTGTCGCGCCCCATCCGCCGGCTGCGCCCGCCGGTGAGCACGGCCAGGGTCACCTCCGCGGCGGGGACGCGCGCCCGCGGCCTGCTCATCGACAGTGCCCCGTCACGGGCACTAGCCTGGCACCGCCTCGACCTGGTCCTGATCGGGCTCGGCCGTGGCCAGCCCGCAGACGGTGAAGTCGCGGCTCAGGCCGGGAGCGAGGTCGCCCAGAGCACCGCCGGCCCGGGCCGCATCGGCGGCAGTCAGGCGGCCCACCACCGCGCCGTGGTCCACGTAGGTGACGGTGATGCGCACGTTGCGGGCCACCAGGCCGGTGCGGTTGCTGACGGTGCCGTGGTCGCAGACGCGCCAGTGGCCGCCGGGGACGACGAAGGTGCGGTCGGATCTCCCGTGGAGGGTGAGGTCGAGAGCCACCGCGATCGCGGTGCTGGTGCCCGGCACCACCACCGGCGGCGGGGCTTCGCCGCACGCCAGGACGGCGGCGCCCACCGCCATCGGCGCCACCGCCACCGGGACACGCCGGCTCACCCCGGGGTGAGCTGCACGGTGGCCATGGTCCCGCCGACCACGGCGCCGGACCAATCGCGCACCGCCCCGGCGGCCTGCGCGGCGAGGTCATCGGCGAGCTCGCGGGGCAGCAGATCGAGGGCCTGCAGGACGGCGATGGCCACCGGCGCGATGCGGCCGCTGTCGCCGGCCTCGAGCTTGACGGCGACCGCCGGCCCGCCGGATCGCGACACCGCCGCCCAGATCCCGGCACCACCACCCTTGGCGGTGAGCCGCTCACCGGCCGCGGCCAGCAGCACGGTGTCGAAGCGCCCACGACCGGCCACCAGGTCGGGCCGCGCGGCCATCGCCTCCTGGCAGCGGTGGAAGGCCTGGCTCGTCGCCGCGGCGGTGGCGAAGGCGCGCGCGAGGGTGCGCAGGGGAAGCCCGTAGGTGGGCAGCCCGCAGCCGTCGATCCCGCTCGGCGCGGCGGTGAGGTCGACGCCGGCACAGCGCCCCATCGCCTCGGCCACCGCGGCCTGCATGGGGTGCTCAGCGCGCGCGTAGCCGTCGACCGGCCAGCCGCGGTGCAGACAGGTGGCGATCATCGCCGCGTGTTGGCCCGAGCAGTTGTTGTGGATCGGCGAGGGCAGCTCGCCGGTGGCGATGAGGTCGGCGGCCGCCGCCGGGTCTCCCGGCATCTGCGGCCCGCAGCTGAGCATCGACGGCGCGGCGCCGGCCAGCGCCAGCAGCTCGCGCACCGCCAGCAGCTGGGCGAAGCCCGCGCCATGCGAGGCGCAGGCGATGGCGACCTCGGAGTCCCGCGCCCCGATCGCGTCAGCGGCGCCGCTCTCGACGAAGGCGAGCGCCTGCAACGGTTTTACCGCGCTCCGCATGGTGGTGAGCGTGTCGGGGTCGCCGGCCGCGGCAAGCAGCCGTCCGTGGGCATCCGCCACCGCCACGTGTCCCCACACCGACGCCTCCACCACCGCTCCTCGCCGAACCTTGGCAAGGAGGGCGGGCGCGCTCACGAGAGGGTGATCAGCTGAAAGCCCTCGGCGTAGGCAAGACCGGCGGGAGCGCCGACCTCGGCGGCGCGCTGGGGCAGGAACTCGCGCAGTCGTTCCTCGCTCACCTGGCTGCGATGCTGGCGCAGCGCGTCGATCTTCCGCTCCAGCGTCTCGCCGATGTCGACCAGGCAGCTGGGATCGAGCGGGTTTGAGACAAAGACGCGCAAAACCTTGTGGGGCTCGAGCCCGGCTCGTGCCAGCTCGGGAAAGACGAGAGGGTCGCGGGCGGAGGGATAGATGGCGTCGAGGGCGGCCTCGCCGACGGCGCGATGATCCGGGTGGTTCACGTAGGTCGCGCCATAGCGGCGAAGCGGATCGGGACAGATCACCGCCTCGGGCCGGAGCTGGCGGATGACACGGACGATGTCGCGGCGCAGCTCCAGGGTCGGCTGCAGCGTGCCGTCGGGATGGCCGAGAAAGATCACCTCGTCGATGCCGAGCACCGAGGCCGCCGCGCGCTCCTCCTGCTCGCGCAGCCGCGCCAGCTCGGCGGAGCTGATGCCGGGATCGTTGCTTCCCTTGTCGCCGTTGGTGCAGATGCACAGCGACGCGCGGGTGCCGTTCGAGGTCCAGCGTGCGATCGTCCCGCCGGCGGAGAACTCGGCGTCGTCGGGATGGGCGACGACGGCGAGCACGCTGGCAGGCGCGCGAGGATCGACCAGCATGTCGCGAGTCTAGGGATGCGCGCCGGGGAGGCCGGGGACCCCTAGACGAGCTGCCGCCGCGCCATCGCCGCCGGTCGGTGATAGCGCACCCGGCACTTCTCGCACCGGAACACCAGGCGCAGGCCGAGGCGGCCGATCACGTGACCGTCGCGGTCGTGGCAGTTGGGGCAGGTCGCGTGCTGCTCGGCGTACCTCTCAGGTACCGCGCGAAGCGGCAGCTCCACCGGCTTGTACTTCCTCATCGGCGGACATTCTACTACTGCCGCTAACACATTTTGTCAATACGATATGTCCGGTATAGCGGGCTCCGAGATCAGCGCCGGCGGCCCCGCCAGCGCGCCGGGGCCGCGTCCCGCAGCACCTCCCCCACCGGCCGGTGAAAGAGGCGGAACTCGCCCAGCAGCCGGGATCGCCGCCGCTCGAGGTACATGTCCGGCTTGCGGGCGGCGTACAGGTCGGGGTGGTGGGCGCGGACGTCGCCGATGATCGAGCGCACGAACACCGCCGCCAGGCTGGCGAGGGGGACCGCGAACAGGGCGCCGAGGAACCCGGCCACCTCGATCCCAGCGAACAGAGCGAGCAGAGCGATCAAGGGATGGAGGCGGACGAAGCGCGCCTGGATCCGGGGGGCGAGCACGTAGCCCTCGACCACGTGGATGCCGAGGAAGAGGATCAGCGCCCCCAGCGCCAGCACCGGGCCGACGGTGAACGCCAGCAGGATCGCGACCGCCCCGCCGAGGAAGGGACCCACCAGCGGGACCAGCTCGAAGATGCCGGCGGCGAGCGCGACCACGATGGGGAAGGGAACGCCGATGATCGCGCACCCGACCCCCGCCAGCACCCCGATCAGGAAGGCCATGAACAGCTGGGCGCGAACGTAGCCGCCGATCACCACCCCGACGGCATCGAGGGCGAAGGCGGCGTCGCCCTGCAGCCGTCCCGGCATCAGCGTCAGGAAGCCCGTACGCAGCTTCTCACCGTCCTTGAGCAGCCAGAAGGCGACCACCACGGTGACGATCAGATCGAGGATGACGTTGAGCGTGCCGGTGATCCCGGTGACCAGCAGCGACACCCCGCGCGACGCCAGCTGCGAGGGATCGCCGGCGCTCAGGCCACCGCCACCGAGGTGGATCCCGCGCTGATCCAGCTGCTGCCGGAGCTGGTTGATCAGGTGATTGCCACGGTCGAGATAGCCGGGGACGTTGCTCGACAGGGTGCGCGCCTCGCTGATCAGCGGCCCGGCGACGAGGTACACCAGCCCGGCGATCACCGCCAGCAGGAGCAGGATGCTGGTCAACGCCGCCAGGGTGCGGGGGAAGCGGGCGTGACGTTCCAGCGCGTCGGTGACCGGACTCAGCAGGAAGCCGATGACGGCGCCGAAGACGACGTAGAGGATCACCGTCAGCACCGCCGACACCCAACTGTGGACGATGAGCAGGAGCTGATAGCCGACGAAGATGCTGATGGTGATGGCGGCGGTGCGCAGCCACCACCAGGCGGACCGGCGCAGCGCCGCGGTCGACGCCCCGGCGGGGGCGGTGGAGTCGGTCGCCTCCTCGCCGCGGAGGGGGGCGTCGTCGGGGGGGACCTGGCGAACGTGGGGCGTGGAGGCCATGACTGAGGCGTCCATCATCGCCCGTTCGCCTTCACAGCGCACCGCCGCGCCGGCCGCGACGTCGCGTCGCCTGCGCTTCGCGCCGGCTCAGCGCAGCAGCACCGCGAGCCCGGAGAGGGGCAGCTCCCGGTAGGGAGCCGCCAGCGCCGGGCCCGCGCCGAAGGACCCTGGTCGGGCGAGCACGCCGAGATGGCGGCGCACCATCTCCTCCCACGCCGCGACTCCGGCGGGCTCCTCGGTCTCGAGCGGCTCGCCGTCGACCACCGCCCCGTAGCGGGCACCGGCGGCCATCGCGGCGGTGTCGATCAGCTCCCAATAGGCGTCCTCGCCAGGGAGCAGGGCGGTCAGCTCGTCCCAGCTCGGAGCCGAGATCGCCAGCTCTCCGGCGCCGCCGCCGACGTCGTGGAAGCTCTCGACCGCCAGCGGGCAGCCGTGCCAGCGCAGCTCGCTCGAGGCGATCACCGGCGTGCCTCGTCCGCTGCCCAGCGCCCGGGTGCGCTCGGTGGGCCTGCCTCCGAGGGAGGCGAGCTCGGCGAGGACGCGCGCCAGCGGCCAGGGATCGCGCTCGCCGAGGCGAGGCAGCGCCAGCCGCACGCAGGTCTGGTCGGCGGTTGGCAGGTGGACCCGCCAGCGCGGCTGCGTCGCCACCTCGCCGGTCACGCCGGAGGCGGTTGCGGCGGGGTGCAGCGGGCACCGAAGAGGTCGCCGGCGTCGGCCGGCACGGCGCCGCCGTGGGGGAGGGTCAGCGCGAAGTCCTGGTAGCGCCCCCAGACGATCGACGCCGACGGGCGCAGCGGTGGGTAGAGGAGCAGCACCAGCGCGGATTGGCCGGGGTCGAGGTGGACGCCGCACTGTCCGTTGATGGGAGCGGTGGCGAGCGCGGCCAGGGGAAAGGTGGGGTGGTAGTAGTGACGCAGCGGTCCCGCGTCCGCCGCCGCGGGCGCGAGGTCGCTGGCGACCTGCAGGTCGTCGAGCTCCGGGTCGGAGCCCGCCTTGCCGGCGTTGTGCAACCGCAGGCCGACGACGGCGAAGTCACCGAGGCGGCCGAGCCGGACCCACTCGGGGGCGGCGCCGCCCAGTCGCGCGGCGACGGCCCGCCCGTCGACCCCGCCGACCAGGATCACCTGGGTCGGATCCGGGTTGCGGTAGATGCCGCCGTCGGGACTGGTGGCCAGGGTGGTGGCCCCCAGCTGAGGCGGAGCCGGCGCGGTGGGCAGACCGAGGAGCGAAACCGGCAACCGCGTGCCGGCCGCGCCGCCGCAGCCGTCGAGCACGACCGCGATGGTCACGGCGATCACCCATGCGATCCGCGCGCCCACGTCAGGCTCGCTCGAGCACCGCTCTGCCGAGCATCGCCAGCGCCAGCAGGGCCGCCGCCGAGGTGGCGGCCGCGGCCGCGAGCACCGCCACCGCGGCGAACGAGGGGCTGCCACCGAGGGCGGCGACGAAGGCGGCGTGCAGGTAGCTGAACGGGTCCAGCCGTGCCGCCCACCAGCGCCATCCCTCCCGGGGCACCCCGGTGAACAGTCCGCCGAGGTAGAGCAGCGGCGCCAGCACCACCACCACGTCGAGCAGCACGTCGCCGGCGCTGCCGGCGAGCACCGCCAGTGCGCATCCGAGCACGTTGGCGACCAGCAGCACGGCCACCACCATCAGCACCAGCGCCAGCCCGGCGAACGGGTCGGGCTGGCCGGCGATGAGCACCACGGAGATGGCCGGCGCCAGCAGCAGGCCGTCGACGGCGGCCGCGGCCACCACCCACTCCCCCACCGTGCGCGCCGGAGCCCGGGGCACCACCGCCAGCCGGGCGAGCAGGCCCGCGGCTCGGGCGCGGGCGACGGTGATGCCGGTGCCGATAGCGCCGATCATCGCCACCAGCACGCTGAGCAGCATTCCCGCCCAGAATGTGGGCGCGTGGCCGGCCGCCAAAGGCACGGTCAGCACCAGCGGCATCGCCACCTTCAGCGCCACCGCCCGCCGGCTGCCCAGGGCGATCAGCCACTCGCGGCCCCAGAGCCCGCCCGGCAGCATGCCGGCGAAGCGTGCCCGGCGCGGGCCCGACCGCGAGCGGACGGCGGCGACCGGGCGGATCATCGCCGTCCATCCCGGTCGAGCGGGTCCCGGGCCAGCTCGGCCGCGGTCAGCGCGGCGAAGCGATCCCGCAGGTCGGGATCCCGGACGCTGAGGTCGCGCAGCCGGCCCGGCACGGCGTCGGCGGCGGCGACGATGCCGGCGAGGGGGGTGTCGGGCCGCAGCTCGAGAACCGCGCGCTCGGCGTCGAGCTGCCGGATCCGGATCACCCCGGCCACGCCGCGGAGGGCGGGGAGGTCGAGCGGGGCCATGGTCACCTCCACCACCCGGGTGGCATCGCCGCCGGCGAGGAGCTCGGCCGGGGAGGCGCAGCGGAGCAGCCGGCCGTCGACGAGCAGGGCCACCCGGGCCGCCACGGACTCGACGAAGGCGGGATCGTTGCTGGCGACGACGGTCGCCCGGCCCTGCTCGCACCGCTCCGCCAGCAGCTCGCGCAGCGCCAGCGCCCCGGTGGGATCCAGCCCGGCGGTCGGCTCGTCGAGCAGGGCGAGGTCCGGCTGGTGCACCAGCGCCTGGGCCAGGGCGAGGCGGCGGCGCATCCCGTACGAGTAGCTGCCCACCGGCTCGTCGGCGACGGCGTCGAGCCCGAAGCGGCGCAGCGTGAGGTCGACCAGCGCTCGCGCCCGCGACGGGTCGTCGACCCACTGGCGGCACCAGAAGTGGGTCGACTGGCGGCCGCTCAGGCCCGCCTCCTCGACCGCGCTGTCGAGCGCCAGGCCGAGGCGGCGACGCGCCCTCCCCGGCCGGGCGGAACCCCACCAGCTGACGCTGCCGCGCTGGGGCCGATCGACCGTGGCCAGCATGCGCAGCAGGGTGGTCTTGCCGGCTCCGTTGGGGCCCATCAGAGCCAGGGTCTCGGCCGCTGCCACCTCCAGGTCGACCGGCCCGGCGCCGCGCCCGCCGGGATGGCGGCGCTCGATCCCGGTCGCGGCGACCGCGGGAACCCCCTGATCAGCACCGATCGCGACCCGCGAGGGCGCCGGCGCCGTGCTCGGCGGCGTCGCGATCACGCCGCCGCTCCCCGCAGCGCGGCGTCGACCTGGACGGCGACCGCGGTGGGCTTGAAGGGCTTGACCACCACCCCGGCCGCCCCCGCGGCGAGCGCCCGTCCCGGGGCCCAGCCGTCCCTGCCCTCCACCAGCGCCAGCCAGCCCCAGCGCGGCGCCGCCTGCGTTGCTGCCATTGATGCCCCGAACTCGAGGCCGTCGCCGTCGAGGGTGGCGTCGACCAGGGCGAGGTCGACGCCACCGGCGGCGAGGACGTGCTCCGCCTCGGCCAGGCTGCGTACCCAGCTGACCCGGTGGCCCTCGCGGACCAGCTTGTGCTCGAGGATGCGGCCGATCATCGGCTCGTCCTCGACGATCAGCAGATGGCTTGCCCTGCTTGTCGCCTCGACGGTCATCGCTTCGCCTCCCAGCGGGAGTGGAGGACGGGCATGCCGTGCTCGTCGAGGTCACACACCTTAGACATCGGCCCGTAAACGCCGGCGCGCTCCAACTCCTCGGCCGCGAGCTCGGGCCGGATCACCTTGCTGATCAGCAGCTGGTCGCCGTCCATCGACGCCACCCAGCCGAGCTCCTCCATGGCGGTGACCACGAAGGCGATCAAGCCGAGCCGGTGGCGCAACCGCTCCGCCAGCGCGCTCAACGCCGCGCCGATGGTGGCCGGCTGCTGGTCGCGGGGGTGCGGGGTGCGCTGGCCGATCGCCTCGAGCTCGTAGAGGCGGCGCATCCAGACCGGCCACGGCGGGTGCACCGCGCGGGCGACCTCCGCCCCGGGTGACTCGAAGGGCCGGATGCGTACCACCACCGCTCCCCGCCGTCGCTCAGGCTCGGTCATGGTGGCGCCTGCGGTGGGGTGGTGACGATCTGCTGGTGCTGCAGCCGCAGCTCGCCGTGGATCAGGAACGGCTGCCGCGAGTTCTCACGGATCACCCCCATCGTCGCCATCATCAGCGAGACCGTCACCCCCAGGGCGAGCAGCACCCCCTGCAGCCGCCGGGTGGTCTCGCCCATGCGCACCTCGCCCCGGCTGTAGGCGCGCAGGTAGGAGGTGATGGCCACCAGCCCGCAGAGCATGATCACCACCAGCGCGAAGACCTTGTTGGGGATGAAGTCTCCGATCGGGTTGAGCAGCCCGCCGTCCCACCAGGGCCGGTCGAGGTGGGCAGCCTGCACGTCGGGGAGGCTGAGCGCGAACCAGGCGGGCTGGATGGCCAGCAGCGTGGCGAGCACGATGATCACCAGGCAGACGATCTGGGTCCGCGTGCCGCGCGCCCCCGACGCCGTCATCCGTCGCCAGAAATAGAGGGTGCCGAGGATGAAGATCATCCCCAGCAGGAAGATCTGCACCAGGAAGACGTTGGAGAGCGCCCCGCGCATCATCCGGAACCACGCGGGGAAGGCGTGCAGCTGCACCTCCTTGGCGTAGCTGTAGCCGATCCAGATCTGGAAGAGGCTCAGGCCCACCGCCCAGAGCACGCCCCACTGACCCAGCCAATCCCAGTAGGGCAGCCGGCTGTCGCGCGCAGCCGGCGGCGGCGAGCCGGGTGCGAACCGGGAGGCCGACATAGCACCGACCGAGCGTGCCGGGACGGTGCCGACGGCGGCCTCGCGGCGCGCCCGGCGCGTCGCCAGCAGGTAGCGCAGGCCCGCATAGAAGGCCAGCACCGCGCCGGCCCAGGCGATGTTGCCCACGGTGCGATGCAGCTGCAGCGGCAGGAAGGTTGGGTTGAGGACCTGGGAGAGCTGATTCACATCGCCGCCGTTGGGGGTGAGCATGTAGCTGGCAACCACGTTGATGAAGAACATCTGGAACCAGAGGACCACGGCGAGCAGCACCAGCAGGCCGAGCCTGGCCCGGCGGTACGCCTCCAGGCGACCCCAGTTGGCGTAGACGCTGTACAGCAGGGCGATCTCGACCACGAAGGCCGCCGCCTCGAAGACGAACATGTAGAAGGTGATGCGCTGGAGGTCGACAAAGAACAGGCCCCACAGCGCCGTCAGAACCCAGATCATGAAGAAGATCGCGACCGCCGACCCGAAGGTGAAGACGTAGGCACTCGCCTTGACCAGGTCGTGCGACAGGCGAGCATGGCGCGGGTCGTTGCGCGCCATGGCGATGCTCTCGCTGACCACCGCCAGGGTCGAGGCGCCGGTGATGAAGGTCGCGATCTGCACGTGCAGCAGCACAACGAGGGCCACCGCCAGACCGTTGCCGAACAGGTTCCCGGGGACGGCGGTGAGCGAGGCTGCGAGCACGGCTGCGATCCTCAGAGGCCGTACAGCCGGTTGACACCGAGCACGGCCAGGATCACCACCATGAAGGCCAGGAAGAGCCCCGGCACCAGCACCTCGGGGCGCGACAGCGGCCGCCGCGCCGGGCTCCGGTCGTAGAAGGGCAGCAGGATCAGGGCGAGCGATCCCAGACCGACGAGCAGGAACACCCCGAAGGCGATCAGGTAGGTCTGCGGGGTCAGCACCAGCAACTGGTCGAGCGGCAGGTAGAACCACTCCGGACTCGGCACGTAGGTCAGCGTCGCGGGGTCGGCCCTGGCGTCGAGCGGCGCGCCGGCGATGAAGCCAAAGACGAAGATGATGGCCACCAGCACGATGCTGACCACCGTGTCCTTGAACAGCTGGTTGGGGAAGAAACCGACGGTCTTGCGGGGAGCCGCGTACTGACGCTCGATGCGCAGCGTCGGATACGGCGGCTCCGCTCGGCGAATCCGTTCCGCGATCTCCCGGTCGGGATCGTCGGTGGTGGTCGAGTAGTTGACCCAGGCGCCGAACTCGCCGTGCCGGCGCAGCAGGTAGAGGTGGGCGCCGATCAGGGCGAGCAGCAGGAAGGGCAGCACCCAGATGTGGATGGCGAAGGTCCGAGTCAGGGTGATCGGGCCGACGAAGTCACCGCCGCGCCACAGGGTGCGGATCGCGTCTCCGATGAACGGCAGGTAGTGGGGGATGTTGGTGACCACCACCGTGGTCCAGTACCCGGCGTTGTCCATCGGCAGCATGGCGCCGGTGATCGCCAGGCCCAGGACGAGGAAGAAGAGGATGCCGCCCGACACCCAGTTGAGCTCACGCGGTCGCTTGTAGCTGGCCGAGAGGAAGGTGCGCAGCATGTGCAGGCCGATCACCAGGATCAGCACGTAGGCGCTCCACAGGTGCATGCCGCGGACCCAGTTGCCGAAGCGGTCGCTGGTCTGCAGGAAGCGGAGACTGTCCCAGGCGCTGGCGAAGGAGGGGACGTAGGTGAGCAGCAGGAAGATCCCGGTGAAGAACTGCAGCACGATGAGGACCAGGGTGGCGCTGCCCAGGGTGTACGCCCACGCGCCACGATCGGGAACCGCCTCGTAGAGACCCTTGTGCACCAGGTCGGTGGTCCCGGCGCGCTCGTCCACCCAGCGGTAGCCGGAGCGGAAGCGGCGAGACAGCGGGCGGGTGGCGAAGCGGAGCATCAGATGCTCTCGTCGTAGGCGTTTTTGACAAAGAGGATCGTCTGTCCCGTCTGCGGGTCCGGCTCGAGGCGGTGCACCCACTGAGGCAGCGGCGAAGGCGGCGGACCGCCGATGTTGTTGCCGTGGACGTCGTAGAGACCACCGTGACAGGGACAGAGGAACTGCTGCAGGGTGGGATCGAAGTGGACGTCGCACTGCATGTGGCTGCAGGTGTTGGTCAGCACCAGGGTGGCGCCGTCGCTCTTGCGCACCAGGTAGGCGATGCGGTCCACCGGCGTGGTGTCGTAGGCCTCGCCGCTGGGCACCTTGAGGGTGATCGGCTTGGGCTGATCCACCGTCAGGTCGGGCAGGGCTCCCACCCGGACCCAGGTCTCTCGCGTCTTCTGGAACAGCGGGCTGAGCAGGAAGCCGATGGCCGGGATGCTCAGCATCAAGCCGATGGCAGCCGCCCCGAGCCCGGTCAGCTGCACCATCCGGCGCCGGGTGAGTCGCAGCACGGTCAGCCTCCGCGGCCCGCGGCGCTGGGCAGCAGGGTCACCGCCACGGTCACCAGGATGGCGCCCAGAAAGATCACGGCGGTAACGGTCACCGCCGCCACGATGACCGCCAGGGCACGGTCACCGGAGCGCCACATCGGACGCAGCAGCAGTTGCACCAGCACCGCGCCGGCGAGCACCAGCACGGCCACGCCGAAGCCGAGCAGCGAGTAGTACCAGGCGGCCTGGAAGTTCTGAGCGGTGCGTTCTTCGAGCAGCAGGCGCAGTGTCATGGGTAGATGCTCGGGTTCGGGTTGAAGGGACCCTGGCCCTGCTGCTGGGTCAGCTCACCGTAGAGGGAGTAGTTGCCGCGCGCCTCCTCCTTGAGGTAGCCCATGAAGAGCGCCAGCACCAGGGCCAGCACCCCGGCGCTCACCAGGGCCTGGCGCGAGCGCGGCGACACGGTGTAGGGAAGCGCCGCATACGCCCCGGGGGCGGCGGCGAGACGAGGCATCGCACGCGCCGGCACGGTGCGGATGACAACGTGGACCAGCGTGGCGACCGTGGCCGCGCCGATGCCGAGGTACCGCAGCCAGAAGATGTCACTGCCCAATACCTGCGCCGGCATGATGCCGAGCACCATCCCGGCCGCGGTCACCACGATCGCCCCGCTGCCGAGCGTGTCGAGCCGCTCGCCACGCGGCATCTCCAGCGCCAGGGCGATGTTGCCGCCGAGCAGCACTCCGGCGAAGAGGATCTGCTGGATGACGAAGAGGTAGGCGGCCTGACCGTCGACCAGGTTGCCGAAGAAGCCGGGCTGCACGTTCTTGAGCACCTCGACCAGGGCGAAGCCGTCGATGGGCATGAGCACGGCCGCCAGCAGTCCGATGCGGATGTTGACCCGCGCCGCCCAGGACTGGAAGACGCGCTCCTTCTCGTCGGTCGCCCGCGCCAGGCGGATGGCGGCGAAACCGGCGAGGAACAGCGCCGTCCATGAGACACTGGCGATGATCCGGTGGAGAACCAGCGGAAGGTATGGCGCGTTGCGCGCGCCGTCGACAAAGCCGGCATGGTTGGGGGTGATCAGGTAGGTGTCGAGCGCGCTGATCCCCACCACGAAGAGCGCCTGCAGCGCCAGGACGGCGAAGCCGAGGGTGATGTGCGCCCGGGGCGGCATGCTGTCGAAGCTGTTGCGATAGAGGACGAGCAGCGGGGTCAGCAGCAGGAACAGGCCGAAGATCACCCCGACCAGCGGCAGGAAGACGTTGACGAGGTCGCCGAACTCGCGTCCGTACAGACCGATCAGGAAGACCACCGCGAACACCGCCAGGGTCGCCCCCAGGCTGAAGACCAGGTAGTAGCTGTTGGCCAGGCTCCTGGCGTAGCGCCTCGCCAGCGGGTCGCCGGTGCGGACCGCGCGCGCCTCCATCACCGGTGCGATGGCGATGGCCCCCAGGCTGTACGAGGCGACCGCGATGTGGAGCATGAAGGCGACGGCGATGGGAATGTTGTTGCCCACCACCGGAAACTGCGGGGTTGGGACGCTCAGGCCCAGCGGGGCCATCAGCTGCCGGCGCGGGTTCGCCTGGTGGTCATCCTCTTGCCCAGCGCCTCGACGAAGCCGGCGGTCACCTCGTTGAGCGCGTCGGTTCCTGGCCCCACCCGCTCCTCCCCTGCGCCGCTGAACGGACAGCCCGATGAGGACGCGCCGTCCGGCCCGAGAGCGTCGCGCATCCGCGCCCGCGCCTCGGCGATGCCGGCGTCGGCGTGGACCTCGGTGACACTGGCGGCGTCGACGGCCAGCGCGATCCGCTCGACCTGCTCGCGGGCGAGGTTGCGGAGGAAGCCTTCGGGGATGCGTTCCAACCTGCTCTCCGCCTCGAGGGTCCAGGGAAGCGAACCCTCCCCGTCCCCTGGCGACGCCGGCGCCCGCGCCGGCGTCTCGCCGGCGAGCGGAGCGCGATGGGGACCGGCGCGGCCGTCGAGCGCCTCCAGCTCGGGCAACACGTACGGCTCGACCGCCGATCCGGTGATCACCGGCAGCCGGCGCGTTCGCGCATGCTTCTCGATGATCGCCTTCACCCGGCGGCGCAGATACCCCGCAGGCAGCTGGTGCAGCAGGGTGCGCGCCTCCAGGGTCCAGCCCAGCTTGTGGCCGTCGAAGGCGGTCTCGGACGCGTCACCCTCGGCGGCGGCGGCGGCGAGAAGGGTTGTCACGTCGATCGGCTCGAATCCGGTGCCGGGGCCGCCGCACACCGGACACCGCACCGGCGAGGAGGCGCGGGCCGCATAGCCGCAGCTCCGGCACACCGAGCGCGCCTCGGCGACCGCCGGTTCGGCGAGCATGGCGCGCTCGGCGGCACCGAGGGTCTCGGCGACCTCGCCGATGCGCCGCATGGTCCGCTGGAACGGCATCAGCTCGTCGATGGCGCTGTCGACGTCACCCGATGAGACCACGCTGTGGCCGCGCTCGATGCACCAGCGCAGCACCGCGGTGCGGGCGATGCCCCGGGCCGCTGCCGGGATGCGTTCCATGCGCGCCTCAGCCTCGAGAGTCCAGGTCACCGCCGCGTCGGCGCGCACGTCGATGGGCGGCAGATGGGTGCGGCTGCTGAGCAGCATGTTGCAGTCGAGCAGGCGGAGCAGCTGATCGGCGTTGCTGCCGATGTCCATCGACTGGTCGGAGTGAACCCCGATACGGCCGGTCACCACCAACCAGGGCCGGCGCTCTCGGCTGAAGCGGGCCAGCTGTTCGAACGCCTTGCCGTCGAGCAGGGTGATGGCCAGGTCGACCCCCTCCTCCTCGGCCGCGGCGCGGGCGACCTTGAGGTGCGACTCATAGATCTTGGCAAGGCCGGTGTCGATGATCTCCTCGTGCAGCGCCTCCTGCTCCTTGAAGCGGAAGACCTTGGAGGCCTTCTCGGAGAGCACGTCGACGATGCTGTTGAACACCGCGTAATGCAGGTAGGGGTCGTAGACGGCGACCGCCTCGACCCGCTTGCCGAGCGCGCGGCCCAGTGCGAGCGCGGTGCGCAACCCACCGAACGACTGCGGCGAACCATCGACGCAGACCAGGATGTCACCCTCCATGGCCGCGTCGCCGGTGCGGCGCACCACCATGGTGTCGGTGCGGACGCGACGGACAACCCGGTCGACCACGCTCCCCAACCGCGACTCCTTCACCGCCCCCATCCCCAGCGCGCCGATCACCACCAGCTCGTATCCGCTGGCGGGATCGTTGATGTCACGGACCAGCTCCTCCCAGTTGCGCCCGTCCATCCTCTTCGACTCGAACGCCACCCCCCGCTCCAGGCAGCGGAACCGCATCACGTCCGTGTACGAGTCGCTGATCAGCTGCAGCCCGGTGGTGATCAGGCTGTCGTGGATGCGCCGCTGGCGCAGCAGCTCCGTCTCGTCCTGGTACTCCTCGGGGAGGGTGTACTCCATCTGCTTGAAGCGGTAGTCGTGCATCCGCGCCGCATAGACGTGGCTGCCGACGCACGTCGCTCCCCACGCCGCCGCCAGGCTGGTGGCCACCTCCACACAGGCATTGCTGTGCTCGGAGTTGTCCAGCGGCACATAGATGCGCGAGTACATGGGGGGCCGCCGAATGTACACGCTTTGACACCCCTGACGGGCCTCTGCTAGCCTTCCGCGGTCCTCGGCGGATCGCGGGTGGCGGCAGCCAGTGATGCGGCCGCCGCCGGTCCGAAGGGAAACCTATCCGCGGTGCGAGATCGTCTCCTCAGGCACGCCTGCGTCCTGGCGGCGGTGGCAGCCATCGCGGTGCTCGCACCACACCAGGCTTCACGCCTGGTGTCGATGCCGATCGGCGAGGCCGCCGGTGATGCGACCCGCAGCGGGGCGATCATCGAGCGGCTCCCCACCGCCCCCGCGACCGCCGAGCGTCCGGCCCAGACCGTCGTCGCCGCCCCCGGCGACACCCTCGAGCGCATCGCCGCCACCCTCCACGGCGACGCCGGCGCCATGCGCTGGGCGAACCGCATCCGGGACGGCCTCGAACCGGCTCCGGGCACGCCGCTGCTGGTGCCTCCCGGACCGGGTGCGCTGGTGCAGGCGCAGGCCGGCGAGAGCCCCAGCCAGTTCGGCCGCCGCCTCGGGATTGATCCGCGCTCGCTGCTCGACTACAACCATCTCGCCGCGGACACGCCGCTGGCCCCCGGCACCTGGCTGCAGGTTCCCGCCCACGCAGCCCCCCCTCGATCGCTGCCCTCGGCGGCGGTGGTCCCCACCGACGGCGGGCAGCCCGGCGTTCCCTCGAGCCAGTTCCACCGCGCCTCGGGCGGCCGCTTTCCCTTCGGCCAGTGCACCTATTACGTCTGGAGCCGCCGCGACGTGCCCTGGAACGGCGACGCCTGGGCGTGGTTCCGCAACGCGCAGGAGTTCGGCCGCCCCACCGGACAGGTGCCGGCGGCGGGCGCCATCGTGGTGATGTGGGGCAGCTGGGTGGGGCACGTGGCCTTCGTGGAAAGGGTCAACCCCGACGGCAGCTTTGTCATCTCGGAGATGAACCACGCGGGCTGGGGAGTGGTCGACCAGCGCACCATCACCACCTCGAGCATCGACCTGATCGGGTTCATCTATTGAGCGAGCAGCCTCCCGGGCCCGAGCTCACCCTGCAGGCCCTGACGGAGAGTGCGGCGACGGGCTTCAACGGCGCGCTGGGCCTGGAGTTCGAGGAGGCCTCGCCCGAGCGGGTGGTCGCCCGCTTGCGGATCGGCCCGCAGCATCTGCAGCCCTACGGGGTGGTTCACGGCGGCGTCTACGCGAGCCTGGCGGAGACCGTGGCCAGCGTCGGCGCTGCGCTCTCCGCGGCACGGCACGACCCCGGCAGCGGCGCCGTGGGGCTGGAGAACCACACCACCTTTCTGCGCACCGCGCGGGCCGGCGCCGAGGTGGTTGCCGAGGCCCTGCCGCAGCACGCCGGCCGCCGCACCCAGTCGTGGAGGGTGGCGATGCGCGACGCCGGCGATGGCCGTGAGCTGGCGGTCGCCAACGTCCGCCTCATCGTCGTCCGTCCCGACTCGATCTAGGGGCTACCCTGCAGCCATGGGCGGTGGGCACGCTGCGCTTCGCACCAGCACGGTCATCGAGGACTACCTGGTGACCATCTACCGCCTGGCGGTCGGCGGAGATGCGGTGCTGGGCGCCCGCCTGGCGGAGCAGCTGGCGGTGAGCCCAGCATCGGTCACCGAGATGGTGGGCCGCCTCCGGCAGCAGGGACTGCTGGAACCGGGGCGGCGCATCGTCCTGTCCCCGGCGGGCCTGGCGATGGCCCGCACCCTGGTCACCCGACACCGGCTGGCGGAGCGCTTCCTGGTCGACGTCCTCGGCTTCGGCTGGGAGGAGGTCCACGATGAGGCGCACCGGCTGGAGCATGCCTTCTCACCGCTGGTCACCGAGCGGCTCGCCGACTTTCTCGGCCACCCCGCCACCTGTCCCCACGGTCACCCGATCATGGAGGACGATGCCGCGGAGCCGGAGCTCAACCTGCGTCCGCTGACGACGCTGACCGACGGAACCACGGCGACGGTCCGCCGGATCGCCATCGAGGACACGCCGCTGCTGGCAATGCTCCGCTCCCTCGGGATCGGCCTCGGGACGCGGGTGCGGATGCTCGGCGGCGAGACCGACGATGAGCGGCTCCGGCTGGAGGTCGAGGGCCACCCGCGCCTCATCCAGCGCAGCGCGGCGGGAACCGTGCTGGTCGAGGAGGGCTAAGCCGGCGGGGGGCGTCGCCGCCGCCGGCGCCGCGCGACCGCTCCCACCATTGCGCCTCCGGCGAGGACGCCGACGGCACTGCCTGCGGCGGCCCGTGCCGGCGCGGTGTTGGGCAGGGTGGTGGTGGGTGCGTTCGCGGCGGGTTGCGCCGCCGCCGACAGCGCGCCGGTGGCGGAGGTCGTGGTGGTCACCGCCGGTGTGGGAAAGCATCCCGACGTCTGTCGGGTGACATAGTTCCAGGTCTTCTCGTTGGGAGTGTCGATTGTTTGCCCAGGGTTGCCGGCGAAGGTGAAGAGCACGCAGCCACTGCCGTCGATCGTGGCCGAGGTGAAATCGAGCAGCGACCGGTCGTTTCCGGTGCCGGGCGCTCCGCTCCCGCAGAGGATGCCGGAGTTGCAGATGTCACCGGTGTGGTAGACGAAACCGGGATTGACATCGGCGACCTGGAACCCGGCACCGGTGCCGGCGGTGCCGTTGGTGGTCTCCGCCGCGGTGTAGGTCCACTTCGCGGTGGCGTCGTTGGGATTGGTGACCCCGTTGACGGCGCGGAAATAGCCGATGGCCAGCTGACCCGCGGCCGGTCCGCCCACGGCGGCGGGGAGCATGTGCCCACCGACGTCGCTGTTGACCTTGAGCGGCTTGCTCCATGTCTTGCCCTGATCGGTGGAGCTGAACATGAAGACGTCGGCGATCGTGGTGGGCGGCGGTGTGCTTCTGATGTATCCGGCGGCGACAGTGTACAGGTTGCCGGCGCCGTCGATGGCCAGGTCGTTGAAGATGTCGCCGAACTGCACCGAGTTCATGCCCACCGACTGGCCGTCGAAGATGGTGTGGTCGGTGAAGCTCTGGCAGTGATCGGTGGACACCGCCAGATACGCCTGGCTGAAGGTCCCACTGATCGAGCCCGGCAGACCGCCCGCATTCTCCTGCTGGGTGGTGGTGGTGAAGAGGACGTAGAGGTTGCCCTGCTGGTCGACCACCGGCTTCGACACCAGGGTGCCGCCGCTGATGTCGGTGGGGACGTTGGCCTCGATGGCGGGGTCGGTGACGATCGACCCGCAGGGGCCCGCGAGGAACTGGTCCTGGCCGCGGTTGTCGGTCCGGAAGATCAGTGGTTGGGCGCTGACGAACTCGTGATACGTCAGGTAGACGCGCCCGCCCTTGTCGGCGGTCAGCCAGGGGCGATCGTCGGAGGGCCCGGTCTGGCCGCTGGGCAGGGTGGTGCAGTTGCCGGGGTCGGGGAGGGCCGAGGCGGACTGGAAGCTCGCCCCCTTGTCCTTGCTCAGGCAGATCGCGGTGGCGGCTGCCTCGAGGTCGTCGATGTAGACAGTGTTGGCATCGTCCGGCGGGACCACGACGTCAGAGTCGCCGCCGCCCAGCACGGAGCCGATGAACACCCCCTTGCCGAAGCTGCTGCCCTTGTCGTGCGAGACCCAGAAGCCGACGCCGGCGGTGCCGTTGACCCCTGAGGGAATCGCCTGGGGCCCGTCGACGTAGACGTCGCCCTGGCGGTTGGTGGCGATACTGGGCTCGCCCCCGCCGGGGCCGGTCAGCTGGACGGGGGTGGTGAAGGCGAGGCCGGCGGCGTGGGCCGGCGCGGTGACCAGCAGCAGCGGGACAGCGCCGAGGAGGGCGAACAGGCGGGACAGCCGGCCAGGCCTCATGGGTACCTCGAAGCAGGGGGGTAAGCTCGACGGCCCCCTCTCCTAGGGACGCGGCGGCGGGCCGCGTCTTTCAGGCCCTACCCGGCGAAGCGGTAGCCGATGCCGGGGACGCTGTGGATGTAGGTGGGCTTCTCCGCCTCGGGCTCGATCTTGCGGCGCAGCCGGTAGACGTGAGCGTCGACGGTGCGGGTCTCGATCTCGACCTCGTAGCCCCAGACGCGGCGAAGCAGATCGCCGCGGCTCATCACCTGTCCCGGGCGCGAGGCGAGCAGCGCCAGCAGGTTGAACTCGGTGAGGGTGAGGAGGACCTCCTGCCCGTCTCGGAAGACCTGGCGGCGCCCGAGGTCGATCACCAGGCCGGGGAACTCGAAGCGATCGCGCGGTTGCTCCTGCGCGGAGAGCTCGCTCCGGCGCAGATGGGCGCCGATGCGCGCCATCAGCTCGCGCACCTCGAAGGGCTTGGTGACGTAGTCGTCGGCCCCCAGCTCGAGCCCCACCACCACGTCGATGGTGTCGGCCTTGGCGGTGAGCATGATGATGGGGACGCGTGACCCCTCCGCCCGCAAGCGGCGGCAGACGTCGAGGCCGCTCATGCCGGGAAGGTTGACGTCGAGGATGATCAGGTCGGGGTTGTGCTCGCGTGCGGCCTCGAGTCCCTCGGTGCCGGTGGCGGCCTCGATCAGGGTGTGGTTCTGGGCCTGGGTGGCAAGACGCACGACATCACGACTGGGCTGGTCGTCCTCGACGATGAGGATGGTCTTGCCGGCACTGGTCATTGGATGGCGGCCTCCAAGTATCCGGAAATCTTCTGCAAGAACTGCGCAACGTCGATCGGCTTGGTGATGTAACCGATGCAGCCCGCCGCCAGCGCCTCCTGCTCGTCACCCTTCATGGCATGCGCGGAGAGGGCCACCACCGGGACCGAGGCCGTCTTGGGATCGGCCTTGATCATCCGTGTCACCGTGAGGCCGTCCATTCCCGGCAGCCGCACGTCCATGAGGACGAGATCGTAGACGTTGGACTTGACCTTCTGCAGTCCCTCGGTGCCATCGACGGCGACATCGACCTGGAAGCCGTTCCCGGTCAGCACCATGGTGGTGAGATCGCGGTTGGCGGCGTTGTCCTCGACCAGCAGGATGCGGTTGTAGGCACGCCCGTTTCCCCCCTGGAGCCCGTCGAGCGGCATCCGCACGGTGAACACCGAGCCGTGACCCCGGCTCGACTCGACGCCGATGAAGCCACCGTGCAGTTGCACCAAACGGCGCGTCAGCGCCAAGCCGAGACCGGTGCCCTGGGCCTGTCGGGTGGTGGGGGTGTCGACCTGGAAGAACTCGGTGAAGACCAGCTCCTGGTGCTCCGGTGCGATACCGACACCGGTGTCACCAACCTCGACCACCAGCTCGCTGTCGACGCTCCGCGCTCGCACCCAGACCTTGCCGCCCGGGTCGGTGAACTTGATGGCGTTGCTGAGCAGGTTGTACATCACCTGCTTGAACTTGCTCTTGTCGGCGCGCACCTCGAGCTCCCGAGGGGCGATGTCCATGCCGAGCTCCAGGTTGCGACGCTCGCTCAATGAGCGGATGACGTTGTGCACCTCGCGAAACGCCGAGCCCACCTGGAAGGACTCGTAGCTGAGCTCCATCCGGCCGGCCTCGATCTTGCTGAGGTCGAGCACGTCGTTGACCAGCTCGAGAAGGTGTTTGCCGGAGGCGTGGATGTTCTCCAAGCACTCCTGGCGCTGCTCCGGGCTGAGCTCGCCCGCGAGGTTGTCCTTGAGGATCTCGCTGAAGCCGAGGATGGCGTTGAGCGGGGTGCGCAGCTCATGGCTCATGTTGGCGAGGAACTCGCTCTTCAGCCGGGAGATCTCGCGGATCTGGACGTTGGCCACCTCGAGGTCGCGCTTCTGGGTGGCGATCTCGGCGAGCTGGTTCGTCTGCGCCGCGTACAGGCTGGCGTTGTCGATGCTGATGGCGGCCTGGTTGGCGAGGATCTGCACCAGGGCCTGCTCGACCTGGGTGAACGGCTGCACCTGCCGGCGGGCGACGGTCAGCGCACCAACGGTGTGGCGGGGCGACTCCAGGGGCATCACCAGGCAGGAGCGGGGAGCGTAGGCGAGGTCCAGCGACTTGAAGCGCTGGTCCTTGGTCGCGTCGGGAACCGACACCACCCGCCGGGCCTTGACCGCCCAGCCGACGATCCCCTCGCCGCGGGCGAAGCGGGCGACGCTGCCCAGCTTCTCGGTGAAGGGATAGGTGGCGATGGCCGACAGGCTCTGGTCGGAGGGGTCGGCCAGGAAGAGGGTGGCGGCGTCGCAGGCGACCAGATCGTGGGTCGCCTTGAGCATGAAATCGATGTTCTCCTTCAGCTCCAGGCTGGACGTGAAGAGCTTGCCGACCTGCCCGAGCAGGTCGACGATCACCTTGTCGTCCATTTGTTTGGCGAGTATAGAGAGGGTTTGCGTATTCGAACCAGGCCAAAAGGGCTCTGTTTCGAATACCGGCGGCTCAGCGCTCCGGCGTCTGGGGGGCCGGCCAGGGTCGCCGCGCCAGGGGCGGGAACACCCCCGGGTAGCCGAGGTGGACCAGCGGCTCGAAGCTGCTCTCCGACACCACCATGATCTCGCCGAGCACGGCCTCGAGCTCCTCGGCCGTCAGCGCGGCGGTGCTCAGCCGGGCCACCAGAATGACGTCGTCGTCGCCGTCGAGGGCGAAGCGCACCCGGGTGGTGGCGGCGTTCTTGCGAAGCAGCACCCGGTGCAGGGCGGCGCAGTCGCCGTGGGGGCCGCGCAGCAGAAAGCTGGTGACCAGCGCCGTCCGCTCGCCCAGCCGGACGGTCACCGGGATCGCGTGGCGGATCTCGCCGGAGAGCACCAGGAGCCAGAGGGTGTCGCTCAGGCGGCGGGCGCCGACCTCCGGATGCTCGGCGAGCACCGCCTCGACCGCGGCGATGGCCTGCGCCAGCGGCGACCGCCGGCCCGGCGGTGGCGGCATGGCGGCCGCCCGGTCAGCCCTTGCGGGCCTTCAGCTCGTCGATGAGCTGGGGAAGGATCTTCAGGGTGTCACCGACGATGCCCAGGTCGGCGAGCTTGAAGATCGGTGCATCGGCGTCCTTGTTGATGGCGACGATGTTCTTGCTCCCCTTCATCCCGACCGTGTGCTGCATCGCCCCGCTGATCCCGCAGGCGATGTACACCGTCGGCTTGACCGTCTTGCCGGTTTGGCCGACCTGCATCGCGTACGGCACCCAACCGGCGTCGACGACGGCGCGGCTGGCGCCGACGGCGCCGTGCACCAGGTCGGCGACCTGGTGCAGCAGGTCGAAGTTCTTCGGATCCTGCAGACCCCGACCGCCGCTGATGACCACCGCCGCCTCCTCGAGCTTGGGGCCGGTGGCGGTGTCGGCCTTGCTCTCGACCATCTTTGCCGCCCGATGCTTCTCATCGATCGGCGCATCGATCTTCACCAGCTTTGGCGCCCCACCGCCGCCGGGCTCGGCGGCGAATGACTTGGCACGGATGAGGGCCACCTTGGGACCACTGCTGTCGAACTTGGTCTGCACGACCTGGGTGGCGCCGAAGATCGCCGACTGCACGGTGATATCGCCGTTGGCGGCGACGTCGAGTCCATTGGCGATCACCGGGGCGTCGATCAGAGCCGCGAGCCGTCCCGCGACATCACGGCCGGTGTAGGTGGCCCCGATGAGAATCAGGTCGGGAGAGTGTTCCTGTGCCAGCTTGGCCAGGGCGTCGGCAGCGGGTCCGCCCAGCAGCAGCTCAGCGTAGGCGGGATCGGTGCCCGCGTACACGGTTGTGGCGCCGTACTCCCCCAGCGTCGCCGCCGCGGCCTCGGCCACCGGCGAGAAGGCCACCGCCTCCACCGTGCCACCGAGGCTTCGCGCCTTGGTCAGCAGTTCCAGGGTGACCGCGACCGGCTTGCCGTCCACGATCTCCGCGAAGACCCAGGTGGTTCCCGCCACCGGTCAGATCACCTTCTGGGCTTCGAGGAAGCCGACGATGCGCTTGGCACCCTCGCCGTCGTCCTCGACGATCTCGCCCGCCTTGCGTTCCTCGGCCGGCTGCACCGAGGTGATGGTCTGCCCGGGCTTGGGCGTCTCGAGTCCCAGGTCGCCAAGAGCCAGCTTGTCCACCGGCTTCGACTTGGCCGCCATGATGCCCTTCAGCGACGGATAGCGCGGCTCGTTGACACCCGCGGTCACCGACAGCACCGCCGGCAGGGTCGCGGCGATGACGTCGTAGCCGCTCTCGGTCTGCCGCTGCACCGTGAGCTTCTGACCGTCGCCGTCGAGGTGCTTGGCGAAGGTGACCGAGGGAACGCCGAGGAGCGCTCCGAGCATCTGCGGCACGGTGCCGGTGTAACCGTCGGTCGATTCGGTGGCGGTGATCACCAGGTCGAAGGGCTGGCGCTTGATGGCGGCGGCGAGAACCTTCGCCGTCGTCAGCGCGTCGGCGCCGGCCAGGGCCGGATCGGTGATCAGCACTCCCTTGGCAGCGCCCATGGCGAGCGCCTTGCGGATGGCGTCGAGGCCTTTCTCCGGCGCCATCGAGACGACGGTGACCTCGCCGCCGTGGGTCTCCACCAACTGCAGGCCGGCCTCGATTCCGTATTCGTCACCGGGATCGAGGACCACCTCAACCCCCTCCCGCCGCAGCGTGTGGGTGGAGGGGTCGAGCTGGCCGACCGAGTTCGGATCGGGAACCTGTTTGATGCAGACGACGACATTCATGGCCGCCGGGGGACTCTAGCGAGTCGTTCCCGCGGCACGCCTCGGCGGCCGGCCGCTACCGCCAGACCCAGCTGGCCAGCATCCCCTGAAAGTCGACGAGGTCATGGTTGAAGCTCGGCATGGCCGAGGTCAGGGTCACGGCACGCAGCTGAAGGTAGTGGCTGGTCAGCACCTGGCGCGCCCGGACGGACTGGCCCTTGTTCGTGTAGCCGAGCGTGTACGCCACCGCGGGTTCGCCACCCAGGGTGAGCCGGTCGACGGCGCCGACGGTGATGCCGCCCAGTCGCTGCTCGGCGACGGCCTTGACGCCGGCGGCGACCGCGTCGAGGTCGCGGCTGTTGGCACCGCTGACGTGATAGACGTCGACGTTACTGCTGAGCCCACCGCTGACCGCGCCCAGGACCACGACATCCGGCCGGTCGGCGCCGAAGAGTGCGGAGATGGCCGACTCACCGATGCCGGTGGGTTCGTTGTGCCAACCCGCTGGGACCGAGAATGTGAAGCCCTCGCCCTGCGCGACCGGACCGCCGGGAGTCGCCACCGCGGTCGCCGTCGCCGCCGTGCTGGCCCGCGCGTCAGCGGCGGCGGCGGCGTAGTTCTGGACCGATTCGACCCCGCCGCCACAGCCGCTCAGCGCTAGGGCAGACACGGCGGCTGCAATGAGCGGCAATAGCTGGGGAGGAATGTGGCGGCGGTGCACTCCTGGCGTCATTGCTTGGGGAGCGGCGGCGGCCCGGACGCTCCCCGCGGCAGCGGCGGAAGGAACGGGGCGGGATCGACCGGAATGTTGTCGACGCGGAGCTCGAAGTGGGTGTGCGGTCCGGTGGAGTTGCCGGTCGAGCCCATCAGACCGATCGGCTGACCCTGATGCACGGTGTCTCCCGCATGCACGAGCATCACCTGCAGGTGGCCGTAGAGGGTCAGGGTGTGGCCGTCGTGGGCGATGATCACGTGGTTGCCGTAACCGACGGTGCTCGTCGAGGCCGCGGCCACGATGCCGTCGGCGACGGCGAACACCGGGGTGCCCAGCGGGGCCGCCATGTCGATTCCGGTGTGGAAGTGGGGGAAGCCGGCGAAGGGCGGTTCGAAGTCGTACGGCGAGGGGCCGAACGGCTGGGTGATCACCGACCCCGGGACCGCCCAGAGGAAGCGCACCGTCGGCGGGTGCTCGGGGTCGTCGCCGACTCCCGGCGGCAGCCCGGTCAGATGGTTCTGCAGGTAGAACGCGGCCTCCTGCCATGCCGCCTGCTCGGCCTCGGCGATGGTCTGGTCGAGCTGCTGGATGCGCAGCGCAGCGATCCTCTGGACCAGGGCGGCGTCCTGCTTGTCGGCCTGACTGATCTCCGCGGTCGCGGCGGCGACGTCGCCGCCCAGCCTGTCGACCAGCGTCTGCTCCTTGGCGACCTGGTCGTCGAGCCCGGCCTTCTGCACTGCCAGCGTGGCCGCCGCCGCCTGCGCCGCGTCGGCGTCGGCCTGGGCGGCGCGCTCCGCCTTCTCGGCCGCGAGCGCATCCTCCTGCACCTTGCGCACCAGGCGGTTGTCGGACGCGGCGAGATGGTTGAGCGCCGAGGCCCGGCCCATGAACTCGGGGAACGAGTTGCTCGACAGCAGGAAGCTGATCAGCGACTGCTGCTGCACGTACCGCTGGCGGATGTACACCGCCAACAGCGCCTTGTCCTCACGCTCGTGCCGGCGGGCCTCCACCGCGCGGGCACGGTCGTCGGCGGCGCGCCGGGTGGCGTCCTGGAACCGGCGCTCCGCGTCGGCGAGCTTGGCGAGGGTGTCCTGGATCGCCTTCTGATTGACGGTGATCAGCGATCGCAGGTTGCTCTGCTGGTCCTGCGCCGCCGCCACCTGTCCGGAGAGCGCCAGCTTGGCCGCCTGGATCTGCGCCTGCTGCTGCATCGCCTGCAGCAACTGCTGCTCCAGCGGATCGACAGGCGCGGCCGGCGCCGCCGGCGGCGACGGGGCAGCCGGCGCCTTGGTGCTGGCGTCGCCCAGGCTGGGAATGGCGACACAGCCCGCCACCAGCACGACGAGCCACATCAATCTGCGCACAGCTCCGCACCGTACGGAGGCCGGCCCCTCCCGAACGGCGCCCATCCCACCCCTTTGGGACCTCGTCACATTCGGCCAGCACCGCGTTACCCCCGCGCTACAAACCCGCGCGACTCCGCCATCACCCCGCGCCAATCGCACCACCGGCGCCCGTCAGAGCCGCACCCCGCCCGTGCAGCCGCGCCGGCCCGTCAGCGCCCCGTTAGCAGCCTCGCCCGCGGAGCCGCTGGGTCCGAAGCGTCGTCCGCCAATGGCGCCGGCACCCGTCGGAAGGTGGGCGTGGTGCACCCGAGGAGCGAACCGTCGCGCAGGCGAGCGAGCGAGCCGAGCGCAGCGGGCTGACGCCAGAGGCGTCAGAACCGCGGGTGAGCGCATCGGGTGCACCGCGCCCACCGCCCACAAAGACGTCCTCGCCCATTTGCCACAATGAAACGCGGAGGTGACCATGCCGAAGCAATATTCTGGCCCCGAGCAGGTGATCGATCCCAGCAAGCGCTACCGGGCTCTCATCACCACCGAGAAGGGTGACATCGAGCTCGCCCTCGATCCGTCGCGCGCCCCTAAGACCGTCAACAACTTCGTCTTCCTAGCCCAGGAGGGCTACTACGACGGGCTCAGCTTCCATCGCGTCGTCGACGACTTCGTCATCCAGGGTGGCTGCCCGGAGGGCTCCGGTCGAGGCGGACCGGGATATCGCTTCGAGGACGAGCCGGTTCAGGGCGAGTACATCGCCGGGGCAGTCGCCATGGCCAACTCCGGTCCCAACACCAACGGCTCGCAGTTCTTCATCTGCAGCGTCGACGACCGCCACAAGCTGGGCAAGCAGTACAACCTGTTCGGCCAGGTGGTGAAGGGGATGGACGTCGTCGAGTCGATCAAGGCCGGCGACGTGATGCGCAAGGTGACCGTCTCCCCGGAGTGAGCGGGATGGGGACCGGGCTGCGACTGCTCACCGTCCACGCGCACGCCGACGACGAGACGCTGACCATGGGCGCGACCCTGGCGTTGCTCGCCGACCAGGGCGTCGCCACCTGCCTGGTCACCTGCACCGACGGCGAGCTGGCCACCGTCTACGCCGCCGACATGGTCGAGGAGGAGGTGCGCCCGCGGCTCGGCGAGATCCGGCGCGACGAGCTGCGCGCCGCGGCGACCGCTCTGGGGGTGACCGAGCTGCACTTCCTCGGCTACCACGACTCGGGCATGGCCGGCGCCGACACCAACCAGGCGCCGCACGCCTTCTGGCGCGCCGACCTCGAAGAGGTGACCGGCCGGCTGGTGGAACGGATCCGCGCCTTCCGCCCCCAGGTTGTGGTCACCTATGACGCCTACGGTGGCTACGGTCATCCCGACCACATCCAGGCCCACCGCGGCACCGTGCTCGCCATCGAGGCGGCGGCGCGGCCCGGCATGTTCGCCCAGGCCGGCGAGCCCTGGCGGGTCAGCAAGCTCTACTACACCGCCTTCCCGCTGTCACTGATCCGCAAGGCGGTGGCGATGGCGGAGGCGGCGGGACTGCCGCCACCGTTCGGAGAGCAGGCGCCGGAGGAGATGGAGGGAATCGTCCCCGACGAGGTCGTCACCACCCGGGTCGAGGCGCGAGCGGGATCGGCTCGACGGCGCCAGGCGCTGCTCGCCCACCACAGCCAGATCGCCATGGACTTCCCCCTGGTGGCGATGCCCGAGGAGGTGATGGCCGAGCACTTCTCCACCGACCACTACGAGCTCGCCTGGTCGCGCGTGCCCACCACCATCCCGGAGGCCGACCTCTTCGCCGGCGTGCGGTAGCCGCGGATGAGCGCCGCCGCCGGCCAGCGCGCTCGCCGTCGCAACCTCGGCTGGACGTGCAGCTGGATTGCGGTGGCCAGCGGCGGCGCGCTGCTGGTCGCGGCGGCACTGCAACCGTTCATCGTCCTCGACGGAGAGTCGATGGCGGCGATCCGCGAGGGCGGCCTCGGCACGCCCGACGGCGCCCTCGCCGCCATCCTGCTCGCCTCGGGGATCGCCGCCATCGTCCTCGCCCTGCTGGTGGTGGGGCTGTCGCGTGGCGGTCTTCGGCTGGTCCATTGCGCCATCGCGCCGGTCGGCGCGGTGATCCTCGGCGGCCTGGTCCACCTCCGAGCCGCCGGCATCGACGAGAGCGTGGGCGTCTACACCGCCACCTTCCATCCCGCGATGTCAACGACGACCGGGGTGGGAATCGGCGTCGCCTACGCGGGCCTGGGCGTGCTGGTGGCCGCGCCGGTGTTCGTCGCCGGGCAGATCCTGCGGCTCCGGCGCGGTTAGAAGCGCTCCACCACCATGGCGATGCCCTGGCCGCCGCCGATGCACATGCCGGCGAGCCCCAGCTCGACGTCGCGCCGCAGCATCTCGTAGAGCAGGGTGGTGAGGATGCGCGTCCCGCTGGCGCCGATCGGATGCCCGAGGGCGATGGCACCGCCGTTGACGTTGAGCCGGTCCTCGGGGACCGCGAGCTCGCGACCGACGGCGACCGACTGGGCGGCGAACGCCTCGTTGAGCTCGAACAGGCCGATGTCGCGGACCGAGACGCCGGCGCGTTCCATCGCGCGCCGCGCCGCCGGCACCGGCCCCATGCCCATCACCCGCGGCTCGACCCCGGCCGAGGCGTAGCTGCGAATCCGCGCCAGCGGCGTGCGGCCCTCTGCCTTGGCGCGCGAAGCGCTCATCACCACCACCGCGGCGGCGCCATCGTTGATGCCGCTGGCGTTGCCGGCGGTGACCGACCCCTCCTTGGAGAAGGCCGGCCGCAGCGCCGCCAGCGACTCCACGGTGGTGTTGGGGCGCGCGTGCTCGTCGGTGTCGACGAGCACCGCCTCCTTCTTGCGCTGCACCGGCACCGGCACGATCTCGTCCTTGAACCGTCCCCCGGCGATGGCATCGGCGGCCTTGCGCTGGGAGGCGGCCGAGAACGCGTCCTGGTCCTCGCGGCTCACCTCGTACTCTCCGGCGACGTTCTCGGCGGTGATCCCCATGTGGCAGTCTTCGAGGGCGCACCAGAGCCCGTCGCGGATCGTGTCGTCGACCAGCTGGCCGTGGCCCAGGCGGTAGCCGTAACGGCCGTTCTCGACCAGGTACGGCGCCCGCGACATGTTCTCCATGCCGCCGGCGACCAGGCATTCGGCGTCGCCGACGCGGATCGCCTGCGCCGCCAGGGCCACCGTCTTCAGTCCCGAGCCGCACACCTTGTTCACCGTCATCGACGGGATCGCGCTGGAGAGCTTCGCACCCAGGGCGGCCTGGCGTGCCGGGTTCTGGCCAAGTCCGGCCTGAAGAACGTTGCCCATCAGCACCTCCTCCACCTCACCGGCCTCGATACCGGCGCGGCGGATCGCCTCCTCGACGGCGATGGCGCCGAGAGCCGGAGCGGCGATGTCGACGAAGGCCCCTCCCATGGTGCCGACGGGAGTGCGTGCGGCGCTGACGATGACGGCGTCTTCCATGATTCGATTGACCTCAGGCGGTCTGGTCTGCTGGCTGGCGGCTCACTCTACACCGCCGCCCGCGCCGGGCAGCTCGGCGGCGAACGCGTCGCGATAGCGCTCGGCGAACTCGGTGCCATCGAAATGATGTCCCTGCGGGCCGTGATGCTCGACCACGTAGGCAGCGGCAAGCGCGCCCATGCGGCCCGCCGCCTCGGGCCGCATGCCCCGCCGCAGCCCGACCACCAGCCCGGCGAGATACCCGTCGCCGGCGCCGGTGGGATCGACCACCGCTACCACCGGGGCGGCGGGAACCTGGACGGTCCCGTCGGCGCTGTGCAGCTCGCTGCCCATCGCCCCCCGGGTCAGCGCCACCAGCACCCCCCGCCGCCGCATGTCCTCGACACCGATCCCGGTCCGCGACCGCACCAGCTCGAGCTCGTAGTCGTTGCCGACCACCAGCCAGGCGCGCTCCAGCCCGGATCGCAATGCCTGGTCGCTCAACGAGGGGATCTGCTGCGCGGGCGCAAAGGCGAGCCGGGCGCCCAGCGCCCCCGCCTGCTCGACATGCATCGCCATCGCCTCGGGCGCGTCGGGAGCGACCACCACGGTGTCGACCTCGCCCCGGTGCGCGAACAGGTCGACGCCGGTGGCGCGCGACATCGCTCCCGCGTAGAACGCGGTGATCTGGTTGTCGTCGAGGTCGGTGGTGATGTAGCAGGACGCGGTGGGGATGTCGTCCAACCGCAATGCCGCCGAGGTGTCGACCCCCACCGACTCGAGGTCGCGCCCATAGCCGGCGAAGTCGCTGCCGACGGCGGCGCAGAGCAGCGGCCGTTCCCCCAGCAGCGCCATGGTGTAGGCGATGTTGGCAGCGGTCCCGCCGCGCCGCTGCTCCAGCCGGTCGACCAGGAAGGAGAGGTTGATCAGATGGGTCTTGTCGGGAAGGATGTGATCAGCGAAGCGGCCGGGGAAGACCATGATGGTGTCGTAGGCAACCGAGCCGGTCACGGCGACGCGCATGACGCGGCAGCATACCGGCGGGGCCGCCGCAGGAGGACGGCGGGGGCGGTCGACCGTCCGGGCGGCCGGCCCGTGCGACACACTGGGAGCACGGTGAGCAGCGTCCTGAGGGAGTGCACCACCCAACCAACGCGCCGCGGTGGCGATCCGTGAGGTCCTCCGCGCCTCCGCGCGGCCGGGTCCTCATCGCCGCCGCCATCATCGCCACCCGCGTCCGCGAGCTCGCCGCGGCGGTGGACGCCGCCTATCCGGACATCGCCCGGCCGCTGCGACTGGTCTGCGTGCTCAAGGGCTCGCTGATCTTCACCGCCGACCTCTGCCGCGCCCTGACCGTCCCGGTCGAGATCGACACCATCGCGGTGCGCTCCTACAACGGCGCCGAGCAACCCACGGGTGACGTCGAGCTGGTCAAGGACGTCGGCAGCTCGCTGCGCGACCGCGACGTGCTCATCGTGGAGGACATCATCGACACCGGCCTCACCACCTCGTTTCTCTACGAGCATGTCGCCAGGCATCAGCCCCGCTCGCTGCGGCTGGTGACCCTGCTCGACAAGCCGGCGCGACGGGTGCGACAGGTGCGCATCGACTTCTGCGGCTTCGTCATCGACGACCACTTCGTGGTGGGATACGGGCTCGATCACGCCGAGCGCTGGCGCTCGCTGCCCGACCTGTGGGTGATGGAGTCGCCGTGAGCACGGAGCGGCTGGCGCCGGCGGCGTTGCTGATCGCCACCGTCGCGGTCTCCTTCTCGGCGATCTTCATCCGTCTTGCCAATGCCGATGCCGCCGTCATCGTCTGGGTGCGGATGGCGATGACCCTGGCGCTGCTGGCGCCCTGGCTGGGACGCGACATCCGCCGCGGGGCGCTGCCACGCAAGCGCGGCGACGGCGCGCTGATCGGTCTCAGCGGGGTGTGCCTGGCGGCTCACTTCCTCACCTGGACGGCGAGCCTGCGCTACACCTCGGTGGCCTCGTCGATCCTGCTGGTGTCGCTCCACCCGTTGCTGGTGGCGGTGCTGGGACGCCGGCTGCTCGGGGAGGCGGTGTCGTTCCGGCTGGCCGCGGGGATCGGTCTCGCCCTGGCGGGAACCGCGGTGACCTGTGCCGGCGACGTCCGCCTCGGCAGCCGCGCCCTGGCCGGCGACGTCCTCGCCCTCGCCGGTGCCGTCACCTTCACCGGGTACCTGCTGGTGGGACGCACGGTGCGGCCGCGCTACGGCGCCGTCGGCTACTCGGGACTGGTCTACGCCGTGGTCGCCGCCATCGCCCTGACGGTGGCGGCGGCGGGCGGTGGTCCGGTGCTCCCGTCGGCTCGCGCCGCGCTGGCGTGCGCCGGGCTCGCCGTCGTCTGCACCATCCTCGGCCACACCATCTTCAACTGGACGCTGCGCCATCTTCGTGCCGCGGTGGTCTCGGTGGCCTTCCTGGGAGAGCCGCCGGTCACCGTCGCCCTGGCGGTGCTCATCCTCAGCCAATCGCCCCCGAGCACCGCCCTGGCGGGAGGTGCGGTGATCCTCGGCGGTGTGGCTCTGGCGCTCAGCGACCGGCCGCCCAGCCCTGCCGAGGTGCCGGCGATGGCGGCCGCCGAGTGACGAGGGAACGGATCTGTGGGTGGCGGCTGCATAGCCGCCACCCACAGATTCCGTATCGGTGCTGGGACTTCTAGTGCACGTTGATGAAGCGGATCAGGTGTGTCATCGCGCCGCCGCCGGTGTCATACAGGTAGACCCTGACCAGGTAGCGTCCGGCATGGGAGTAGGTGTGGACGCCGTCGACCTCCCAGTAGCTGCAGAAAACGATGCATTCACTGTCACTAACGACCCCCGCGCTGTTCGTCCCATCGCCCCAGAAGATCTTGGCCGAGGACGCGAAAGACGGATCCAGGAAGAACCGGGTCAGTGTTGTGTCGTGGAAGACGGCGACGTCGCCGCTGAAGGGGATTGACACCGTGGGAGCGACCGTGGGCTGATCAACCGTTGCCACTGGGACCAGAGTGTCGCCCTCCACCACCTTCACGTCGAAGGGGATCTTCCAGATGTTGCCGGTGTCAGTCACCGTGACGTGCGGGCCGGTACCGGTGTCGCCGGTGATCAGCCGCTCCTCCGGCGCGTAGACGCAGTTGTTCAGCACGCTTGCCTTGACGGAATAGTGCGAGACCCCGCCCGAAGTCCCGTCAAAGGTGAGGCCGAAGTTGGCAGTGGTTGCGGTCGTGTCGGGGCACGCGATCCCGTTGTCCCAGTGGACGGTCACGGAGAAATCGGCGCGCCGATCGCCGGTGTAGGTGTCGGTGAATGTGGCCAGCGTGGTTCCCAGCGCCACGGAGGGGACGAACGAGAGGAAACCTCGCTCGGTGGCGTTGACGGTATTCCGCGGTCCCGCGGCCAGGCTGTCGTGCTCGGCGACTCCGAACGACGGCGATGTGTCGGAGTTCGATTCGGTGTCGGCGAGGTCAACGACGCTGACAGTGATGGTATGGGACGCCTCGTCCTCATAGGTGTGGCTGGCGTAGACCTCCCAGGGACTGAGAGCCGTGGGGACGCAGGGGTCGCAGCCGCCGCTCGTCAAGGTGTGCGCCGTACCGTCACCCCAATCGATGTCGGCGATGAACTCTGAGGCTCCCTCGCTACCGTCGCTGACAGTGGCGACGTGAAAGTACCCGGAGACCCCCTCTGTGGGGGCGATGCTAAGTGCCGTCACAGCTGGGTCGGATGTGATGGCAAACACCCGAGTTGCACGCGGAGAGCCGGTGGTGAGCAGCGCGGCTGCGGCGAGGGCAATCGCCATCCCCAGCCCCACGACCCGCCGTGACGAGCGAACCTGGATATGACGTAACTGTCGCTTCATAACGCTCCCTCAGCAGCCGCCCTCTGCTCGCGGCGACGATCCAGAATGTTAGGGACGGGTCTGGCTTTTGAGCGTTTAGTGTTGCGCCGAATTCAGTCAAGCCGCGTAAATCAGTAGGAAGCGGAGTAAGGCCGGGAAGGGACCCTTCTCTTGGTGGCCGCCCTGATGGGCAGCGCAGCAGCGTTCCGCCGGCGCTCGCCGGGCCTCGTCGTTCACATGCCGACGCGGGTGAGGAATGCGAGCAGATGGGCGGGCACGATCCCCATCAGCACGGTGATGATGAGGATGTAGAGCATGGCGGTGGCCGGCTGGTTGGCGCGGATGCGAGCGTAGTAGAGCGTCAGCCCGTTGACCGCGGCGGTGGCCACCACCCCCGTGGTCACCACCAGCAGCCAGAAGGCCAGCCCGTTGTGCCCGGTGATCAGCTGGATACGGGTGGGCCGCGAGGCCAGCGCGACGGCGACGGCGATGCTCGCGCCCTGCAGGGCGACGGCGCTGAAGATCAGGTACACGGCCCGCCGCAGTGGTGCGAAGGAGAGGTCGGGCGCGATCAGGTACCAGTGCCCGAGGAGCATTCCCGCGAGCACCGCCCCGCCGAGCAGTGCCGCGGGCGCGAAGGTGACCACGGCGACACC